>NZ_JBALTL010000020.1:0-1191 GCF_036964545.1 Hyphomonas oceanitis | reverse complement strand
GCAATTTGGTTGGGGTCATGCAGCGATAGCGGTTTCCTTCAGCGCTGCATAGTAGTTGGCCTCGGCTTCTGCCGGCGGGATGTGCCCGATGGGCCCCAGGAGTCTGCGTTTGTTGAACCAATCCACCCAAATGAGAGTAGCATACTCGACGGCGTCCATTGACTTCCACGGTCCCTTTCGATGGATGACTTCAGCCTTGTACAGACCATTGATCGTCTCTGCCAGCGCATTGTCATAGGAGTCCCCGACACTGCCGACGGATGGCTCGAGGCCTGCATCGGCGAGACGCTCGGTGTACTTTATCGACAAGTATTGGCTGCCGCGATCAGAATGATGCACCAGGCCGCTTCCGGAAACTGGCCTTCGGGCATGAAGAGCCTGTTCGAGCGCATCCAGGACAAAGCCTGCATGTGCAGTGCGGCTGACCCGCCAGCCAACGATACGGCGCGCGAAGACATCAATGATGAAGGCGACATAGACAAACCCTGCCCAGGTCGAGACATAGGTGAAATCCGAAACCCAGAGGCGGTTCGGAGCAGATGCCCGGAAGTTCCGGTTTACCTTGTCACGCGGGCATGGCGCGGATGTGTCTGGCACGGTCGTGCGCACCTTCTTGCCGCGCCGAACACCCTGAAGGCCTTGATCCTTCATCAACCGTTCGATCGTGCAGCGCGCCACATCAAAGCCCTCACGCTGCATCTGACGCCAGACTTTCTCGGCCCCGTAGACGGCGTGGTTCTCATTGAACACACGCTTGATCTCAGGCCGCAGGATGGCATCGCGCTGGACACGTGGCGCGGTTGTCTCGGGATGGCGACGCTTTGCGATGTGATCATAATATGTCGATGGGGCAATCGGCAGAACTCTGCAAATCGGCTCGACCCCATAGGCATCTCGGTGGTCGTTGATGAAGGCGATCATCGCTTCAGTGGGCGGTCGAGCTCCGCCTGCGCGAAATATGCTGAGGCCTTCCGGAGGATCTCGTTCGCCTGGCGAAGCTCCCGGTTCTCGCGCTCAAGTGCCTTGATCCGTTCGCGTTCATCTGTGCTGGGGCCTGCTCGCTTGCCGCTGTCGCGCTCAGCCTGCGCGACCCAGTTATGCAGCGTCTGTGGCGAACATCCGATCTTGCCTGAAATCGACACGATGGCCGCCCACTGCGAGGCGTGATCTGCCCCATGTTCTTCCACCATC
>NZ_JBALTL010000019.1:0-1225 GCF_036964545.1 Hyphomonas oceanitis | reverse complement strand
CGACCTACACCCTCATCTGGGAAGAGCCGCTATGCGTATCTCCGGTCCTCTACCGATCGAACATCTCATGCCGCAAAAGTGGGAAACACATTGGCCCATCCTCACCGATTCCACAGAGTTGAGAGAAGCTGAAACTGCCCGACGTGAGCGTCTCGTTCATACGATCGGAAATCTCGCCCTGGTCACGACGAAACTCAATTCTAAACTTTCCAACAGCAGTTGGCAGACCAAACGCGCAGCGATATTGTCGCACAGCGCTCTCGCGCTCAATCGGTCTCTAAGTGCCGAATGGGGACCAGAAGAAATTCTCGACCGATCGTCACAATTGGCAGATGCAATCTGCCGAGAATGGGCACGACCGGAGAACGGAGTAAAAACTCCGCCAGTTATGGGAGCGGTACCTTCGGTCAGTGAACTGCGCATTAATGAAGTTGATTCCACTGTCCATGCCGATAATTCTGATACTCGGCGCGCTGGGCGCTCCGAAGATGGAACCAGTTCGGGACGAAAGATAGCCACTCATATCAACGAAGTTTTCGAACAGTATCCGATCGGGACTGTGCTCACGGTCGCTCAGTTGCGCGCGCACGCGACATCTCAATATGCGGCGGGAGAAGCAAGCTCTGGGGCAATAACGAACAGGGTCAAGGCGGATGACGTGGAGGGAATATCAAGAGTGGAAGGCGTTTCGCCCCTTTGTGCGCAGAAAGTTTCAAGCGCAATCCATGATGCCCATGGCATGCCCGTATAATTTTCAACATTTCATTCTTTGTGGGCGCGGGCGTAGCCGCTGATATTTCGGGGCAGGTCACTGGGCTCAAAACTTGAGCCCAGCTCGTAGCCGATGCGCTTCGCAATGGTGAGGCTTGCAATGGTGAGGCCCAAGTTTTGGTACGTACGTCTGAGACGCGATGAGAACCTACCGATGTGGGGCGACGGTGCCGCCTGTCAGCCGGCCACGGTATGAATCAGGGATGACACGCACGGATGAGACATGGTTTCGGCTTTTGCAATGGACTCAGGGCCAAGCCCCGTCCGAGCGTCTTGCGGCACACATACTCTCGTATTCCGGTTTCGAGGACATCGACCCGTCACATCCACTCGGAGGCAAAGACGGAGGACGAGATGCCTCCTGCTCCAAGGCCGGTCGCCCGTGGATCATGGCCGTCTACTTCCCCCGTGATCAGAAGACATTTAGCCTCGATCCATGGATGAATGTGCGAGG
>NZ_JBALTL010000018.1:0-2280 GCF_036964545.1 Hyphomonas oceanitis | reverse complement strand
GTTTTCATGGGATCATCGATAATGATTATATCAGCTCCGAACCCGGTCGTGACACCGTCAACCGATGTCGCCATGCGCCGTCCGCCAGCACTGGTGCGGATGTCATCCACTGCCCGGCGGGTCAGCACAAGGCTTGGAAAGGCCCGGCGATACCAGCTGCTCTGCATGATCTTTAGACAGTCACTGGCATGATCCTCGGCCAGGTCCTGACCGTAGCTGATGCACAGGAACGAAAGCGACGGATCGTGCCCAAGGCGCCAGGCCGGCCAGGCAACAGTTACCGTCCGGGACTTGAGGTGCCGAGGCGGTATGGGGATGGCAAGGCGCGTGTTGTCCCCTTCCTCGATCCGCTCGAGCTGGCGGATCATCGCATCGATATGCCAGTTGTGCTGATATTCATCCTCGCCGCCCAGCTCGCGGAACACATATCGCAGGAAAAAGCCAAAATCGAGGCGCAGCAGAGCTGAGATTGCGTCGTCTGTATCAACATCAGCCATTGCCGTTCTCCCCGTCTTCAGCCCCATTTTCAGCAATATCTTCCGCTGGGGAGGGATCTCCAAACAGGTCCGGGTCAATTCCGAGTTCCTGCGAGCGTTCCTTCAGATAGGCCTGCAATATCTGTTCATCACCAAGGGTGTGGTAGCGCCGGTTCTGCTGCTGCGCAGCTTCAATCCGCAGAATTTTTCTATCGACGTGCTCAGTCGCCCTTATCTCTCCCTTGACCGACGCACTGTTTATCAGCCTGACGTAAATGCTGCGCCTCTTGGTCATCCGGCGCTTTTTGCCGTTCTCGTTGACGGTCGTTTTGAGCTGGAGTTCTTCCATGAACTCGGTGTCGGCATTGGGCACGCCCTTTTTCCGGCTTCCGCGCTTCCGTCCGTCGTCGACCCCGAACTGGCTCTTTTTGGGCGGCCGGTTGCGGCCGACCTCGTAGGATCCATCCTCGCGGACATTGCCATCCTTGAAGGGTTTGCCATCCTTGCGCCGTCCCTTCCGGGATGGGGGCTTCTTGTCATTTCTATCGCCGCTTTCAGTGTCGCTCATGATGCCTCTCCCAGCCGCGCCTTGGCGACTTCATGAAACGGCGTGACGCCGTTCAGCAGGGGCTCGCAGCCGGTGGCCTCGGCGGTGCGGCGCAGAATCACATCGGCGTAAACCGGATCGAGCTCGATCGCCCGCCCGCGCCTGCCCGTCATCTCGCACGCGGCCAGGATGGTTCCGGATCCGGCGAAGGAATCGAGCACGATGTCGCCGCGCCGCGAGCAGTCCAGAATGGCATCAGCAATCATCTGTTTGGGCTTGACGGTGGGATGATCAGCGAGATCCTCCATCCGCCCTGCACGAAACGTGTTGGCGGAAGGATATCGCCAGACATTGCTGCGATTTCTCCGGCCGAGTGCAATATTGCTGATATGCGTGCCGGGGTTCACCTTGAACACATAGCACAACTCATGGGCCGATCTGTAGAACGCGCCCATGCCCGGATTCTTGGCCCATACGATCATGTTTTTCACTTCATGAAACACGCCCTGCGCGGCATCGAGCATATAGGGCGCGCCCCGCCAGTCCATGAACACGAAGGCAATGGCGCCAGGCGCGCAGTGCGCGGCCATCGCTTTGAAGGCTGGACGCAGCAGCGTCATGCCGAACTCGGCCAGCGATACTTCGCCTGCACCCATGACAAAATTGTCATGCTTGACCTTGCCGTTGCCGGAAACATTGTTCTGGATTGCGCATCCATAAGGCGGATCGGTGACGATCAACTGGGCCCGCTCGCCTGCGAGCAGGCGCTCCAGCGCTTCCGGGTCGCGGGCATCATCAACAAGCAGCCACTGGTTGCCGACCTTCCAAAAGTCGCCAAGCCGAGATACCGGTACCGCGTCATCGGCCGGCAGCTCGACATTGTCTTCGGCCTCTGGCTCATCCTCGCCAATAGTGAGGATGCCGTCGATCTCGAACGTGTCAAACCCGGTGAGTTCAACCTCGTAACCCAGTTCGATCAGGCCCGAGAGTTCCGAGCGCAGCAGCTTCTTGGACCATTGGGCGTCCTGTGCGAGCCTGTTGTCGGCAATGATATAGGCCCGCCGGTCCGCCTCGGTCATCTGACCCAGGTTGATAACCGGAACGTACGTCTCGCCGTTCAGGCGCGCTGCTTCAAGACGGCCATGTCCGCAGATTACGTGCCCGTCATCGTCGATGAGAATGGGATTTGTCCACCCGAACTTCCTCATGCTCCGCTGGATCTTCTTTATCTGGGAGCGCGAATGCGTGTTGGGATTG
>NZ_JBALTL010000017.1:0-2643 GCF_036964545.1 Hyphomonas oceanitis | reverse complement strand
TGCAGCGCGACAATCAGGATGAGAGTTGCGCGACAAACGGGATGAGAACGCTTCGGGGCGGGAACGTAGGGAGGGCGTAGCCCGACTGGAGTTCCTGCCCCGAAGCGTAAGTTTTTCAGGACTTTCTGGTGCTCGCGGTCGGTGGAGTAAGCTGGCGATTTTCCATTCGGAGGGATCGCATCTTGCCCGGCCGCCACATAACCGACCATCAGATGAGGCTCTATATGACGTACAGGAAGACTTACCCGATAGCCGTTGCCGCCGCGAAGGCGTCGATCAGCCCGGCAACCGCCTATCGGATCGAGAAGGATCCAAGACCGCCTTCACAGAAGACCGAGGCGCGCGGCCGCCGGCGCCCTGATCCCCTGGCCGGCATTTTCGATGCCGAAGTCGTGCCGATGTTGCAGGCAGCGCCGGGCCTCCGGCCCGTGGCTGTTTTCGAGGAGTTGATCCGGCGTCATCCTGATCTGGGTGAGAGCGTACGGCGCACGCTTGAGCGTCGCATTCGGGCCTGGCGCGCCATTCATGGCGAGGAGCAGGACGTCATCTTCCGCCAGGTGCAGGAACCCGGCCGGCTGGGGCTTTCGGATTTCACCGACATGGCCGCACTCGGCATCACGATTACCCACCAGGTTCTGGACCATCGGCTCTACCATTTCCGGCTGGCCTATTCCGGCTTTGAACACGCCCATGTCGTACTCGGTGGGGAGAGTTTCGTCGCCCTGGCAGAAGGCCTGCAGAACGCACTCTGGTCGCTGGGCGGGGTGCCGCGTGAGCACCGCACGGACAGCCTGTCGGCGGCCTTCCGTAATCTGGGCAAGGAGGCGCGCGAGGACCTGACCCGCCGCTATGACGAGATGATCACCCATTATGGCATGGTCGCCTCGCGCAACAATGCCGGCATCGCCCGCGAGAACGGCGCCATCGAGGGCCCGCACGGCCACCTCAAACGCGCGATCGAGGATGCCCTCTTGCTACGGGGGGCGCGCGATTTCGACACCCTCACTGCATATCGCGGTTTCGTCGACGAGATCGTCAGCCGCCGCAACGCGCGCAATGCCAGACGCATCGACGCAGAGCGAAGTGAGCTCAGGCAACTGCCCGAGCAGCGTAGCGCCGACTTTGAGGAACTCGGTGTGCGGGTCACATCCTCAGGCGGATTCACCCTGCGCAAAGTTTTCTACACCGTGCCCTCGCGTCTCATCGGTCATCGCCTGCGCGTGCGCCTCTATGACGACCGCCTCGACGTCTTCATCGGCAGCACACATCTCATGACATTGCCGCGCGGGCGCGCTTCGCCTTCCGGCAAGCATGATCAGGTCGTCAACTACCGACACGTCATCCATGCCCTGAAGCGCAAACCGATGGCCTTGATGCGGCTTGTCTACCGCGACCAGCTGTTCCCACGTGAAGCCTACAGGCAGACCTTCGACCTCCTCGTCGATCGTTTGACCGAGCGCCAGGCGTGCCAGATCATGGTCGAGCTGCTTGGTCTCGCCCACGAACGCGGCTGCGAGCGCGAACTGGCTGAAGAGTTGTCGATCTGTCTGGGTACTGGCGACCTGCCTGACATGGGCCGTCTGCGAACCCGCTTTGCGCCTGATGCCGCCAGCCTGCCCAATGTCGTCGTCCGCCTCGAGCCGCTTCAGGCCTATGAAGCGCTCATCGGCTCCACACCTGCGCTGGCGACGGGAGAAGGAGCATGAAGAACTCCGCGACAGACCCGACCCGGCTCAGCCTGCTCCTCAACGAGCTGCGCTTGCCTGCAACCAAGGTCAGCTGGCCAAAGTTCGCAGACCAGGCTGACAAGGAAGGCTGGCCCGCCGCCCGCTTCCTCGCCGCACTGGCTGAGCACGAACTGGCCGAACGTGATCGCCGCCGCATCGAGCGGCATCTCGCAGAGGGCCGCCTCCTGCCTGGAAAAACGCTCGACACATTCGAGTTCGACACCGTGCCGATGGTCTCGAAGGCTCAGGTCATGGCCATTGTCGCGGGCGACATCTGGCTGGGCAAAGGCGCAAACCTGCTTCTGTTCGGACCGCCCGGAACCGGCAAAAGCCACCTCGCTTCGGCGATCGGACTCGCGCTCATCGAGAGCGGATACCGGGTTCTGTTCACTCGAACCACCGATCTCGTCCAGAAGCTGCAACAGGCCCGTAGAGATCTCGTTCTCGAGAACGCCCTGGCAAAACTCGACAAGTTCGATCTGCTCATCCTCGATGATTTCGCATACGTCACCAAGGATCAGGCCGAGACCAGCGTCCTCTTCGAGCTCATCAGCACACGCTACGAGCGCCGGTCCATGTTGATCACAGCCAACCAACCGTTCGGGGAATGGAACAAGGTCTTCCCCGATCCCGCCATGACACTCGCCTCCGTCGATCGCCTCGTTCACCACGCAACAATATTCGAGATGAATGTCGAAAGCTATCGGCGCCGACAGGCCGTTGAGCGACGAAAGGGACCAGGAAGGCCCGCCGCGTTCGCAACCACCAACAATATCATGCCTGATTGACGCGCCGCGACAATCAAACTGACAAACCTCTTGCAAGCGTCAATCTTTGACGCAATCATTCAAAAATCGCGGCTCCAGATTCTCATCCTGATTGACGCTCGCTTCTCATCCAGAATGTCGCGCTACAG
>NZ_JBALTL010000016.1:0-2762 GCF_036964545.1 Hyphomonas oceanitis | reverse complement strand
CTGACCTCATCCGGCGAGGTCGCCTCGATCCAAGCCCCATGCAGATGCCCATTATTGTAGGCGGCAAGACAGGCGACATAGATGCGTTGTGTCTCCCGCAAATCCGGTCCGGTATCTGTTCCAAGGGGGGCAGGTGTCTCAGGTGAAAGGGTCATGTCAGCCTCGCAAGAATGAATCCTCGCCCGCGCACCTTTCCCGGCAGGCGGGAGGGGGCGGACGAAAGGTGCGGGCGCCCGGGCGTATGAGGGCCGGGGGCAAGGCGGGAAGGTAGGAGGCACGAATAGACGCGGGCGGCTCCAGGTCACCGGCGCCTTGCGCACGGGCCGCGCCCGGGCAGACGCGCCGTCCGCCCCCTCACGGCTGCAGGGAAAGCTTGTCCACACTTGCAAATGCCAAACAGGCAGGCTGGCGCCGTGGACACGAATCCCTCCAGACATCTTGCTGATGGCCATGCATATACGAGAGTTCCTGGAAGCTGACCGCGTCGCCTTGATCACGCTCTGGGAGGCGTGCGCCCTGACCCGGCCGTGGAATGCCCCGAATGCCGACGTGGACAGAGCGGTTACGTCACGCGATGCCACGATACTCGTCGGCACGGTGGATGACGTGGTCGTCGCCAGTGTCATGGCCGGTCATGACGGCCATCGCGGCTGGATCTATTACCTGGCTGTCAGTCCGGAGCGGCAGGGACGCGGTCATGGACGCGAGATGATGGCCGAGGCGGAGCTCTGGCTGACGGCCCGCGGCGCGCCAAAGGTGCAGCTCATGGTACGTGAAGGCAATGAGACCGCAGCCGCCTTTTACACTGCGCTTGGGTACGAACGCCAGGATGTCACCGTCCTCGGCAAATGGCTTACGCCATCGCCTGAGGCCGAATGAGGCTTCGACAGGCCACGCGCGCCTGACCCCTCTGGCCGCAAGGCCAGTGGGAAGCAAAGCGCGGCCCCCGCCGGCGAGCCCCCGCAGCGCGCGGCCTCCCGAACGGGAGGACGCGTGACCGGAGACGAGCCGGGCCGGTCAGGCGACATGGAAATGGTTAAGGGCCCTCGCCGCCCGGACAGCCCCGCGTCAGCGGGCGGGGGAGGGGCGATGCCTTCAGATCCTCCCCCAACGCCTCGAACAGACGCTCGGCAACTCCTGCATCAGGCTCATGAACTCAGGTGTTCATTCGGGTCGGCTTTTTGCTGGCTGATAGGGGTTAGAGGTTTTCCTCAAGCAATTCGCGATATCCCCCGTCACGCAAGCGCTGGCCTTTTGCGAGCAAACGGGCCATCTCCGACTTCATGGCGCTGGACGGTCCGGACCAGTCCTGTGTGACGCGGGCCTCGCCATAGAAGATCATCGCCGTTTCGCGATAGGTCATACCAGCCTCAAAGGCATCAAGCGCGATCAAGGCGTTGCGGTAGCCAAGTCCCTTGCGTGACCATGTCGGCGACGTCGCTTCGGCATCATAGACGCGGTGGGCCCGTTTGAGCGTCTCGATATATTCGTCAGGGCAATCGAAGCCGGAAACGGAAAACTCCATTTTCACGGGCTCGCCGCACAGGAGCGACTTGCCGCTGCAGCGGATCTGGACGGAGCAGTTTGCCCCTTTGACGAGGAAGTGCTCGCGGCCGGCAGAATCGGTCAGGTGCACAATTCTGCAAAGGCGTGTGCCCTTCTCGAAGATTTCGTCAACTTCGTCAGGATCACGCTCACGGACATGGACCGCGATCTTGCGAGGGAATGTCTGATCGGACCAGAAGACATCTGTTGATAGCGCAGTCTGGTCGGGATCGGGAAAGTATAGGAGCCCCCAGGCTTCGGCGGCGAGGTCCTGCTCAACCAGCTTCAACAGCTTGATGCCATGACATGCGGTCCCCGTTTCCAGCTGAGGTAGTACGGCGTATGCATCGTCCCTCAGGGCAGGATTGCGCCTCGCGAACTCCCAAGCCCAGTTCCCGCGAGAGAGATTGGCGGTGTAGTTATACCTAACGAGCATATCGCTCAGGTCTTCTATCGTGCGAATAAGCATGTATCAGCCTCCCGCGTCAGGGGAATGCAGGACATGTGCCAATTTCAATCTATCATGGAGATTGCAAGGTTGCTTGCCTAAGGCAAAAGGGCACGCAAATGTGTGCTTACCGGACTAAAAGCACTGAACACACAAAAGCTGATTGAGCGTGTTCTGACTGCGTCGTTCGTCCAGACAAATTGGAGCTCGCAACAGTCAATAAGGATTGGTCTCTCACGTCGCAACTATTCAGCGGATTTTCGTTCTTTCAATATGTCCAGGGCTACGTCGACGATCATATCCTCCTGGCCACCAACCATACGCCTACGTCCTAGTTCAACCAGGATTTCACGCGTATCGATCCCATAATCTTTCGCTGCCTTCTCTGAATGCCGGAGGAAGGATGAGTACACGCCGGCATAGCCAAGTGAAAGCGTTTCGCGATCAACGCGAACGGGGCGGTCCTGGAGTGGGCGGACAAGTTCCTCGGCAGCATTCATGAGCGCAAAAAGATCGCATCCATGCTTCCATCCCTTTCGCTCGGCGGCTGCGATGAACACTTCAAGCGGCGCGTTTCCGGCCCCGGCACCCATGCCGGCCAGCGAAGCGTCCACGCGTCTTGCGCCATATTGAACGCCGACAATGGAATTGGCTACGCCTAGGGACAGATTGTGGTGGGCGTGGATACCCCGTTCAGTTTCAGGCTTCAGGACCTTGTCATAGGCTTGAAGCCGGGCGATGTATCCATCCATGTCGAGCGCGCCGCCAC
>NZ_JBALTL010000015.1:0-6587 GCF_036964545.1 Hyphomonas oceanitis | reverse complement strand
CGGTAATCATCCCTGAAATTAAGGGACTTGAAAACTGGACTTCTCCGGCTTTGATAAAGCACGGAGAGAGACATGAAGAAATCGAGATTTACCGACGCACAGATACTGGCGATCCTGAAGCAGGGCGAAGGCGGCGTACCGGTTGCAGACCTTTGTCGAGAGCACGGCATCAGCAACGCCACTTATTACAACTGGCGAGCCAAGTATGGCGGGATGGACGCGGCGATGTTGTCTGAGATGAAAGCCATGGCTGAGGAGAACCGACGGCTGAAGAAGATGTATGCCGAGATGGCGATGCAGAATGAGTTGCTGAAGGATGCCCTTGGAAAAAAGTCGTAAGGCCGTCTCAGCGACGCGAGATGGCCAAAGAGGCTGTTCAAAAGAAAGGCGTTCCTGTTGCACTGGCGTGTCGTGCCTTCGGCATCAGTGAAACCTGCTACCGGTATGAAGCGAAGCTGTCGGATGAGAATGCCGAGATCGCGGACTGGTTGGTCAGGCTGGCGAGTTCCGATGCAACCCGGCGCTGGGGCTTTGGCCTTTGCTATCTGTTCCTGCGCAATGTGAAGGGCTTTGCCTGGAACCATAAGCGGATACGCCGTATCTATTGCGAACTGGAGCTGAACCTGCGGATCAAGCCGAAGAAGCGGCTGGTTCGCGAGGTGCCAGAGCCGCTGGCGGTTCCGGAGCGCCCGAATGAGATGTGGTCGATGGACTTTATGGCAGACCAGCTTGGCGATGGCCGGTCGTTCCGCACGCTGAATGTGCTGGATGACTTCAATCGCGAAGGACTTGCCATCGAAGTCGACTTCTCTCTGCCCGCAGCTCGCGTTGTACGTACGCTTGATCAGATCATCGAGTGGCGCGGAAAGCCGATGGGCATTCGCGTTGACAATGGCCCCGAAAACATCAGTGGGAAGCTACAAACCTGGGCCGCAAAACGAGGCATCGGCATCTTCTACATCCAGCCAGGCAAGCCGCAGCAGAACGCCTATGTCGAACGCTACAATCGTACCGTTCGCCAAGAATGGCTCGGGCAATATATCTGGAACACATTGGAGGAGGTTCGCAACCACGCCACCAAATGGCTATGGTCATACAACAATCAACGCCCCAATATGGGCATCGGCGGAATCACCCCCGCCATGAAACTGAAACTTGCCGCGTGAAGTCCAGGAAACAGGCCGCTTAAAAATGGGATGATTACCGGATCACCGCCGTGCTCTCCGCAGATGCCCAGCTTGATATCGGCACGTGTCGCTCGGCCGCGTTGAACAGCAAGTTCGACGAGCTGGCCAACACCTTCAATATCGAGGCTAACAAATGGGTCGCGAAGGAAAATGCCCTTTTCGACATATGGATTGAGGAACCTTGCCGCATCGTCCCGGCTGACGCCAAGAGTGGTTTGTGTCAGATCGTTGGTACCGAACGAAAAGAACTTTGCCTCCTCCGCAATCTCTCCGGCCATCAGGGCAGCTCGCGGCAACTCAATCATTGTCCCGACCAGATAGTCGAGCGTCCGGCATTTTTCTGCGAAAACCTTCGCCGCCGTTTCATCGACGAGCTTCTTCAGGATCGCGAGTTCCTTCTTCGTGGCCACCAGTGGGATCATCACCTCGGGCACCGGTGCGTCGCCAGATTCTTCGGCCACGTCGCAGGCTGCCTCGAAAATGGCACGGGCCTGCATCTCGTAGATCTCGGGATAGGTAATACCGAGGCGGCAGCCCCGGTGACCCAGCATTGGGTTCATCTCGTGCAGTTCATCCGCTCGCCGCTTGAGCGTGTCGACGCCGATGCCGATGGTGTCAGACAATGCAGCAAACTCGGCGTCGCGGTTCGGCAGGAATTCATGTAACGGCGGGTCGAGCAAGCGGATCGTGACCGGTAGGCCGGCCATGACCGTGAAGATCGCAGCGAAGTCAGCGCGCTGTTCAGGCAACAGCTTTTCCAGAGTGGCGCGGCGACCTGCTTCGTCCTGGGCCAGGATCATCTGGCGAACGGAAGAAATCCGCCCAGCTTCAAAGAACATGTGCTCCGTGCGACAAAGACCAATGCCCTCGGCACCAAACTCGCGCGCCATGCGGCAGTCTGCGGGGGTTTCAGCATTGGCACGCACTTTCATGCACCGATACCTGTCGGCCCATTCCATCAAGGTCGCGAAATCGCCTGCCAGCTCCGGCTGCACGGTTGACACCATGCCGGCCATGATTTCGCCAGTCGCACCGTCTAGAGTGATCAGGTCACCCTCTTTCAGCTCGCGGGTACCCATCCTCAGCGTACGGGTTTTCATGTCGATTGAGAGGCCCGAGGCTCCCGACACGCACGGACGACCCATTCCACGCGCCACCACGGCGGCGTGACTGGTCATGCCACCGCGCGCAGTGAGTATTCCCTTGGCTGCATGCATGCCGTGGATATCCTCGGGACTTGTTTCGACGCGGACGAGAATCACCGCTTCGCCCAGTTCGGCGCGCTTCTCTGCAGTGTCGGCATCGAGCACGATCGTGCCCGAAGCAGCGCCTGGCGACGCAGGCAGACCGCGGCCGAGGAAGTCGCGCGGTGCCTTGGGATCGAGCGTCGGATGCAGCAGCTGATCGAGTGCCATTGGATCGACGCGGCGAATCGCAGTAGTTTCGTCGATCAGGCCTTCCTCGACCATGTCGACCGCCATCTTGAGTGCAGCCTTGGCGGTGCGCTTGCCGGAACGGGTCTGCAGCATCCACAGCTTACCGCGTTCCACGGTGAACTCAATATCCTGCATATCGCTGTAGTGCTTCTCAAGAAGCTCGAACACCGCAGCTAGTTCACCATAGCTGGCTGGCATTGCCTCTTCCATCGAAAGCGGTTTGGCGCCCGCTCGTTTGCGGGCAGCTAACGTCAGGTACTGCGGAGTGCGGATGCCGGCGACGACATCCTCGCCCTGGGCATTTACCAGCCATTCGCCGTAATAAGCCTTCTCGCCGGTCGCTGGATCGCGGGTGAAGGCAACACCGGTGGCCGAGGTAACGCCCATGTTGCCGAAGACCATGGCCTGGACGTTGACAGCTGTGCCCCAGTCGCCGGGAATGTCGTTGAGACGGCGATAGACCTTGGCACGGTCCGAATCCCATGAATCGAACACTGCACGGATCGCATCCCAGAGTTGCTCGCTAACGTCCTGCGGGAATGCGCGGCCCAGTTCGACTTCGACGATGCCCTTGTACTGTGTGACAATGCCGCGCCAATCTGCCTCTGTCATCTCGACATCGTTTCGGTATCCTGAGTCTTCCTTGACGATCTCCAGCGCCTCCTCGAACAGATGGTGCTCCAAACCCAGCACGACGGCTGGCAAATATCGCTGTCCGGGCAAAGTCCGAACGCGCTCTAACGGCTAAATATGTGGGAATGACTTCGGACCACAACGCAGTTGATATCCTAATTTGCGCGAGATGAATATCCCGCCCTGCCCGTTTTTACCGCGAAAAAATTGGCGCTGCCGCCATGATTATGAACTGGCCGAGCCATTCAACGGATCAGCCCAGCCGCCATCCCAATCCCATCATTTTGGCAGTTCGCCGATGAAGATGGCTGACAATATATACGAAGGTCATGCACGTTTTAGTTAGCGGCCAGTCAATGCAATTGCCCTGCCCGAACCATTCGGGTGGGACTATCGCGGGAAATCACGATTCTGGCAGATCGACGCTAGCCGCCATCAGCGCATCCCAATCGTCGGGTGGATTGTCCTTGTCCAGCATTTTTGTGAATACCGCATAGGCATCGCTTTTCGAGCCATAGGTTCGCAATGTATTCTGGTCATTGACCCACGCATAGACAATGATTTTTGCGCTGCTGCTGTAACGGAAAAATAATCGAAACCGCCCACTGGCAAATTTGGCGCGGAACCAGTGCTTGCGTTTCGCGCCCAAGGTGCCGCCTTGTCGGTATTCGGGACGTGCCGGATCGACCGGTATATCCTCAAATGCCAGTTTTCGGATGGCGGCGAGCAATTTGGCGTTGGCGGATTTTTGATAATCTTTCGGATTTTTCTTTTTCGCCTTTTCTACCGCCTTGGTCAGCTTTTCCAGCTGTTCCAGAAAAAGCGGATGGGTATAGAGCGTCCAGCCATTGACGGTTATCATCGCTGCGGCGCTAACGGACTAAAGCGCAACATCGCCGTCAATCTCGTCATCGAGATTGACCGATATGCCATCGGTCAGCGTGGCAATGCGTTTTGCCAGATCGGGCGAAAGCGCCTTGATCTTTTGCGGATGCTGCTTGATGTCTTTTGCCAGAAAACCCAGAAACGCATCGATGGCGGGATCGTCAATGTTGTCAGCGCGGGACAATGTTACACCGCCATCGCCGACATGAAAGGCAATGCGGCCGCCAAAATCGACGCCCAGTGCCTGACGCACCGCTTTGGGAATCGTCGTCTGCCCCTTGGCCGTGATCGTGCTGATTTTTTCCAGTTCAACGCCCATGCTGAATTCCTTTCGAGCGCGATATGTAAGGAATAATCCTTACTTTGTCAAGGAAGGGATTCGATGTTTGCCAGTTTAGGTGCAGGCGTGGGTGATAGGCTTAATGCGCGAGTCCAGGCGAATATGCCGAAAACGCCCGCGCCAATAGCTGACACAGCCACGGTCCAGATCGCCGATGGCATGGACGATGCAACAATACCATGCACCAGATGATAGGCGGCAAAAGCGGCGGGAGCCGCGAAGGCCAAACCGATTACCGCCTGCACAATTGGCGATTTTGCCGCTGCCAAAAGCCAATATGCAAGAACAAGCGTGGCCATTGCGGCAGCAATTCCGGCAGCGGCGCTTGCCAACCATCCGGTTCCGCCAGAATGCAGCGCGAAACCGGCAATTGCTCCCACATAAAGCGGAAGCGCATAGATAATGAGATTAAAAGTCAATTTGCACAGCAGCGCAATCGCGACAATCGCGAAAACTATGGCAAGTATCATGGCGTCCTCCTTGGGCATAAAAGCCACCGGACGCGCTCACCTCCACCACCACAGCGCAAATTTGTTGATTGAATTATAGCGCCAACGCGCAGCCGTTTCAATCGGGAACAAAAACGAACGGCGCATCTGCGCCATTCGTTCATGCACTCAAGCTGCAATCCGCCCGTCCTCGGCGGCTTCGCTATGGGGGGCTTCGCCGCTGTCGTCCTCGTCTTTTGCGGACGCGGTAACTTCTTCATCCTGCGTTTCCGGCTCCGATGGCTCATCCTCTTCCATCAACCACTTGGCGCGTTCAGCGGCGGCAACCGTGCCGACACCGCCGCGTGTCGTATAGGCCGAGGGCGGAAATGGACCTGTCACGCTTTTGTTCCGACCCTGAGTCTCAGTTAAGCTGCCTTTCGTTCGAATGCCAAGGGGCTTTTCCATCCGAGGGCTGATTGCCGTCGGCGTGGGTTGTAGAAGCCGTTGATGTACTGGAAGAGCGCGGTCTCAGTTTGTCTGCGTGTGCTCCAGTCGTGTCTCCAAATGAGTTCAGCCTTCAGGGATTTGAAGAATGTCTCGACGGCTGCATTATCGTAGCAATTTCCTTTCCCGCTCATCGACGCGTGAAAGTCCTGCTTGCGCAGGATTTGTTGATAGTCATGACTGCAATATTGGCTCCCCCTGTCGGTATGATGAATGCATCCGGGGGGAGGCTGTCGCAAATTGATCGCCATGTTAAGCGCACGAATGGCGAGGTCCTTCTTCATGCGGTTGCTCACCGCCCAACCAATGACCCTCCTGGAATATAGATCGAGAATGACAGCCAGATAGAGCCATCCCTCGCGGGTCCAGATGTAAGAGATGTCACCGGCCCATTTCTGGTTCGGTGCGCTTGCAGAGAAATCTCGATCAAGCAGGTTATGCGCTATGTTGAACTGATGATTACTATCAGTCGTTGCCTTGAACTTGCGTGTGCGCACAACACGAATGTCGTTCTGCCTCATGAGCCGACCAACGCGCCGATGCCCCACAGCAAGACCAAGTTCTTTTAGCTCTTCAGTCATACGCGGGCGGCCATAACTACCGAGCGCAAGACTGTGCTGCTCACGGATATGCGCCAGGATCACAAGGTCCTTGCGCTGGCGTTTGCCCATCGGACGCGACCGCCAGGCGCGAAAGCCCCGCGATGTCACCTTCAACACACGGCACATCTGCTCAATCGGCCAGACCTTCTTCCAAGCATCAATGAAGGCGAACCGCTTCACTTCTGACTTGCGAAGAAGGCCGTCGCTTTTTTTAGGATATCCCGCTCCTCCTTCAGAACGCGGTTCTCTCGGCGCAGTTGCTCGACTTCCTTCAAAAGGTCTGCCGATGGCAGATCTGACCGCTCCTCGGTTCGGTGCGTCGCAATCCACTTGCCCAGTGTCGAAAGCCCGATGCCCAAATCTGCCGCAACCTGCTTACGTGAAAGTCCGCTGCTCAGCGAAAGCCGGACCGCCTCACGCTGGAAGTCTTCGCCGTGTCTCTGACCCATAATCCTGTCTCCTTGATAATAGATAATCGTCTATCAAGGCCGGAATCAAACCGGGACAGGTCCAGTGCAGCGCGACAATCAGGATGAGAGTTGCGCGACAAACGGGATGAGAACGCTTCG
>NZ_JBALTL010000014.1:9336-11757 GCF_036964545.1 Hyphomonas oceanitis | reverse complement strand
CTAGAGAGGGTGAATACCGTATCGCGCATAATCATCGGAGGCTCTGCCGGGTTCAGGACGATTATGGCTTTGCCTTTCCGGGCTCCTCCAACCTCTTCTATACCCTTTGAGGTTGTCTCGGTGAATTCATCAATGTTGGCCCGCGTTCCCGGCCCGGCTGACTTGGAGGCGATGGAAGCGACGATCTCCGCATAGTGGACTGTCGCGACGGATGCTACCGCTGCCACGATTGGGATCGTCGCCTGCCCGCCGCAAGTGACCATGTTGACATTTGACGCATCCAGATGCGCGTCACCATTGACGACGGGTATGACATACGGCCCGATCGCCGCAGGCGTGAGGTCGATCATCACCTTGCCAGCGGATGTGACGACTTCATTGTGCCGCTTGTGTGCGCCAGCAGATGTCGCATCAAAGACAATTCCGATTTCGGGCCACACGTCGAGCTTAACGAGACCGTCAATTCCTTCATGCGTGGTCGCGATACCCATGCGCTTCGCCCGGGCAAGGCCGTCCGAGTCGGGATCGATCCCGACCATCGCGCCCATTTCGAGACCCTTCGACTTGCGCATGACCTTGATCATGAGGTCAGTTCCGATATTTCCGGATCCGATGATCGCAACCTTGGTCTTCTTGAGAGTTGTCATTTCCTATGTCTCCTATTTCGCCGCAATTGCGAGGCGAACCGACCCAATACCTTCGATATCCGCTTCAAACAGATCACCAGGCCCCATTGAGGCCATCGGGCCAAGAGCACCTGTCAGAACGACGTCGCCGGCCTTGAGGGGTGCTCCGAGCTCTGCGCATTTTCGTGCGAGCCAGAGGGCGGCGTTTAGCGGGTTTCCAAGGCACGCGATGCCGGCGCCATATGAAACCGGGCGTCCATTGCATTTCATCACCATGCCGGCATTGACGAGATCAAGCCCATGCAGTGCACGAACAGGCCCGCCCAGGACATATAGGCCGGATGAGGCGTTATCCGCGATCGTATCCGAAATGCGGATATCCCAGTCCTTGATACGACTGCCCACAATTTCGATGGCAGGCACGACGTGGTCTATGGCTCGGATAAGTTCGCTTGGTGTTGTATCCTGCGCGTTGATGTCCCTGCCGAGTATAACGGCTATTTCAGCCTCGGCCTTGGGTTGTTGAGTTGCTGACAACGGAATTTCATCACCGTCGCAATATTCCATATCCGCGTAGAGGACGCCAAAATCGGGCTGGTCTACGCCAAGTTGATTTTGGACTGCCGCTGACGTCAGGCCAATTTTCCTGCCAACAACTCGTCGTCCTGCGGACACCCACCGGGCTGTGTTGATCGCCTGGACCTCGTATCCGGCTTGCGGATCAAGACCAATGAGATCACGCACTGGCGCGCAGTAGGTTTGTCCCGTGTGTGCGTCGAACAGTGCATCTGCAGCCTTCTGAATTTCATCTCTGGAGATCATGGTCTGGTTCGCGTCCGTAAGTGACTTGGAATGTAGATCGCAAACTACGCGATGTACTTGACACTGCAATCCGAGGCAGGCCAACTACTATCACAATGTGATAAATGGAGATCCGTGTGACACGATCCATGTCTTCCTTCGACAAGGCGATGGCCTTGTTCGGAGCGCTTGTTGAGCAAGACGGTGTATTCGAATCAGACGCAATGAGTGTCCAGCTCGGAGTGCCGGAATCGACTCTGTACAGGCATCTGAATGCCCTCCATTCGGCCGGGCTCATCTGCCGATCCAAGCGTGGACGATATTTGCCCAACCCTGTTTTTTTGAAGAAGCTGGAGGGGTTCACACCACATGCTGTGCTGTCGGAAATAGTACGACCCATTTTGGACCAACTAAGTGTCGCGTTGGAAACCACGACCCACTTTGGCATTCTGGAGAACGACATGGTTACCTACCTCGCGAAGGCGGTATTTGAAGGAGAGGAGGTGTTCACGCGCGAGAACGGGCAGCTGGAGGCGTACTGTTCTGCTATCGGCAAGGTGTTGCTCTCGCACATGACGGTCGACGAGCGACAGGCGTATATAACCAGCGGGCCCTTTCCAAAGCTCACGGATAAAACGATCACGGATCCAGCCGCAATCGAACGAGAACTACATCGCACGCGCAACAAGGGATTCGGCGTCGACGATGGCGAGGTTCACAACGCACTTTATTGCATCGCTGTGCCAGTCTTCAGTTCGCGGGGAATGGTCGTGGGCGCAATTTCTAGTTCATCTAGCCAGAGGTGGGCGAGTCCTAAAGAACAGCGTGATCGCCTGATTCAGCTCAACGGGGTAGCGCAGTCAATCTCTTCCACTTTAGGGGCCGGCGCATGATCATGTGGAGATGAGAGCTCAAAAAAATGGGAGCCGCTTAGGCTCCCAGAGTTTGGCGGAGACCTAGCTCCGCCGGAGGAAACAGACTGGTTGTCGTATCT
>NZ_JBALTL010000014.1:0-9236 GCF_036964545.1 Hyphomonas oceanitis | reverse complement strand
TCGAGGGCATGACACCGCTCGGATTTGCCGCAAAGCCTGAAGACCATGTAGCGCTATATGCGTTGCTTGCCTGTCCGGTGTCGGCTCGATACGTCACAGGCACAACCATCTTGTCCGATGGCGGTATTGGCGTGGGCTGACCCAGCCTGAACGCGTTCACCAACTAAGTCGAAATTGTGCCAGCAGTGCTGGCGGTCTTTTGGATCAAATCTATGAACCTGCCGGTCTTCAAATTCGCTCATGCTGCCGCTGCTGCTGGGGTGCTTTACTTCTCCCAACCTGGGGCGCTGGCAGAGCAGGCCGTTTTATCGCCCCCCGACATAAGCCCTCGGTCAAATATAGAGATGCCAACTGACGGACGTGTACGGTTTGTTCCTGATAATTTATTTGCCGTCGATTTTGTCTCTGATTCTGTGGGCTGGGCGGGGGGATACTACGGGACACTACTGAAGACCGAGGATGGAGGAGGGCACTGGAAGCGCGAGCCCTTGCCGTTTACGGACTTAATTAGGCGAATCGACTTTGTGGACGAGGCCGTCGGCATTGCTGTCACGAGTAGAGGCAAGATCCTGAGGTCTGAAGACGGGGGAGCGCATTGGGAAGTTGTGCATGTTGAGCCGGGCATTAACTTGCGAGATGTCTACTGTCTCGACGCCCAGACAGCTTGGGTCGTCGGACATGAGGCTACAGTGCTTCACACGTCCGATGGCGGTAAAACGTGGCAAACTCAGGCGTTATCCGGATATCAGGGGCGTGATCTACCGAGATTGAATGGCATTACACGTCTCGAGGACGGGCGGTTGGTTTTGGTTGGGGAGTTCGGCCTGATAGCGTCGTCAATCGATGATGGATTGAGCTGGGAGGTGCTGGACGCGCCCGATGCCTCGGTCACATTCACAGCGGTAGATGCATGGCGTTCGGAGGCGCTAATATCTGGGCTTGGCGGCAAGCTTACAATGGTTCGATTTGGTTCGGACAGTGACGTTGAAGAGGGCTCGGAACGCTTAGAGGACCGTGTCCCGACGATCACAGCTTTGTCCTCGGGGACAGATGCGCATTTGTTCGATCTAACATTAGACCAAGATGGTGACGGAGTGATCGTAGGCCAGGGCGGGGTGGTACGTGTAAAAGCTGGATTGCCTGTATCGGAATTGCTGCCCCTGGAGAGTAAGCCAGGATTCCTTTGGTACGGAGGAATCTCAAAAACATCTGAACACGGATGGTATATTGTCGTTGGGGCGAACGGTGCCGTACTAAAAACCGAATTCGATGTCTCAGATCCGGAGCCGTTAGTGCGGTGGTAACAGGAGTAGTTCGCTTGTTGCAAATTCAATCAAAGGCTCAAATTCAGTGGTAAGTTATATTTCGAATTTCGTCATAAGATTTCCCAGAATCATTCTGGCAATCGCTTTTCTGGTCACATCGGGGGCGGCTTATTTCGGCGTGACAGGTGTCTCGTTGAAGGTCGTTCTCGAAGATATGCTGCCTGCAAACCATTCGAATGTCGAACTCTATAAGGAGTTCCGGAGTCAGTTTGGTGGAGTCAATAATGTCCTTGTCGAAGTCGAAAATAAAGCAGGCGACATCTACAATTCGGACTTTCTTGAAACGTATCGGGAAGTATCAGACGAGTTCTATTTTCACGATAACAATATCCGCCCTCTGTTTGAGGCGGCCAATCTCCGGAAGACGAGATCGGTGGCCGGCGGGGAGGGGCAAATTCTGGTTAGTCCTCTTATGTGGCCGGAAGTGCCCCGCTCTGAGTCTGATATGGAGCATTTCAAACAAATCGTCAGGGGGCAGTTTCTCGGCTCATTGGTTTCACTGGATGAGCATTCAATGCTTATTTCTGCCGAGCTTTCAGAGGAGGTGGATTCTCGGGAGTTCGTCGCCTTTATTGACAATCTAAAATCAGAATTCTCGACGAAAGATGTAAAAATATCAGTCGTTGGCAGACCCGTACTTCTGGGTACGGTTAAGAAATATCTGCCTCAGATGCTGTTGGTTTTTGCGGCGTCTGTGCTGGCTATCGCTGCCGTCCTACTTTTCTATTTCAGATCCTGGGTTGGCGTTGCTGTTCCAATGCTCGTGGCCTTCGCTGTCACGATTTGGGGCTTTGGCGTCATTGGCTTGGTCGGTTACAATCTTGATCCCCTGTTGCTCCTGCTGCCGTTTTTCGTCTTCGCCACTGTCTTATCCCATTCAGTTCAATTCGTTTCGCGCGTTTTCGATGAAATCGAAAATAGTGCCACCATGCGTGATGCAGTAAAAGAAGGCCTTGAGCGCCTTCTGTTCCCGAGCACTGCGGCTGTGATTACCGATGCAGCTGGATTTACGGTTCTGGCTCTGGTGACTATCCCAAGCATACAGTCGCTTGCCTTCATTTGCACGTTTTGGCTTCTAACGCTGACCCCGGGAATTATTGTTGCTGCGGCGTTCATGGCGGTCCTTCGGAAGCCGACAAAATTCCGCACCACCTTACCGGGTCAAGCCGCACTAGCCAAAATATTTGGGCTGAAAACGTCCAGATATGTATTCCTCCCGGCTTTTGTCGCTGCGTTGATTGCGGGCATTTTCATTTCGCAGGGGCTAAAAATAGGTGACGCAGAAGGGAGCCCGATCCTGTGGAAAGATTCCCAATACAACAAAGATGTCAAAAAAATCAACTCAAGCTTTGACCGTGTCGGTACGGATGTAATGCAGGCCTATTTCTCCGGTGATGGAGAGATCATGCTAGATCCGCGTGTGTATCATCAGATCGAAGCATTTGATCGCTATATTTACGAACGAGTTCTTCCGGCAACTCGCGCACAGAGCCTTGTTCCGATTGTAAAAAATATCAACATGGTTTTGTGGGAAGGGGACCCTTCATACCAAACAATTCCTGATACAGAAGAAGAAATAGGATTTAACATTTACATGTTCCGGTCTGGCGGTGAGCCAGGAGACTTTGCCGCCTATACGAACCCGGAATGGAGCATCGGTAAGCTCTCAATTTATACGGGGGAGCATAGTGCTGACACCGTGAATGCGTTGATGGCGGCGGGCCAAGAATTTCTAAACACCTATCAGTTTTCAGATGGGGAGCCGCGTGTGAGGTTCGCCGGCGGACAGATCGGTATAATTAAGGCGAGCAACGACGAGATCGAGCATAAAGAAAATGTGCTCCTTATTGCCATTATCATCGTTATCGCAGTTAACCTGCTCTGGCTATATCGATCACCCGCAGTTGCAGTCGTGATCATACTTGTACTGACGACATCTCACTTTATCACCATGAGTGTCATGACGCTTATGGACGTGGGGATGAACTTGAATACGCTCCCGCTTGCTGCGTTGGGTTTGGGCCGTGGTGTTGATTACAGCATCTACATGGCAGACCGGATACGCGACGAAATGAGGCACGGCCATGAATTCGCGAAGGCGACGGGCCGGGCGTTCAACACGTCTGGTATTGCCGTGATAGTTACGGCACTGACGATGATACTGCCGCTATTGCCGTGGTACTTCCTGTCTCCGATCAGGTTCCAAGCCGAGATGGGCGTTCTGTTGGCGATCATCTTGATGTTCAACATGGTGGGGGCGCTCACTGTTGTGCCTGCAGCAATCGGCTTGCTGAAGCCGCGGGGATTTCCGTTTAGCACACAGAAGAAAATAGTCAGGGCGATGGTTGGTTAGATTGAGGGCGATAGAGCCTGGCTGCGCATCGGAAAAAATAGAAAGTGAGGGAGAGAAAGATGAACACCAAGAATAAAAAAACTAAAACTAAGTCGCAAAAGCTATGCCTGCTCGGGGCTACAGCATTTTCCACAGTCCTTATGATGCCGCTAGCAGCGAATGCCGAGTCATTGGCTGAAGCGCTGAACCTGCCCGACAATGTCTGGGTGGGCGGACGTCTGACGCAAGGGACGGGCGTCTATTTTGACCGGTATGGTGGTGGAACTGGAGTGGGGCCTTCCCAGTTTGTAGCGCAGCTTCAGGCTGAGTGGACTCCCAATAGCAACGTGACGGTCGTTTCCGATTTTTGGCTGCGCGGCGATTGGTACTATGATCTTGATGATGGAGATTCAACCGGGCCTGGCACGCAAGACTTTACTAAGGGCCCTCCGTTTCTAGATCGCTTTGATTTTTTACTCTCGCAGGATGGGGCGCTCACGCTTCCTGAACCGTTTGGTAATAGCGGTGAAGAAAATCGCATACTCGATGATTTCGAGCAGGATGTGATTAGAGAGCTGTCGATAGCGTTTGCTGATTCAGAGGGACGCGCGTCGCTGAAGATTGGAAAGTTTCAGCGAGGGTGGGGGCAAGCAGATGGCTTGCGGCTTCTCGATATTCTGAATCCACAGGATCTCCGCCAAAGGAGTATATTTACAGACACCGAGGACTTGCGGATACCTCAGTGGAGTGCAGCCCTATCATTGGATATCGACCAGCTTGGGTTGGCTGCTCCTTTCGAGGGGTTAGGACTGAAGGATCCATCACTGGAAGTGATCTATACTCCGGTGGTGCGCCATTCCGAATTCATCGTGAATAATCCCACGCCGAATTCCAGTACGTCCGGAGGCCCCTTCGGTCTGCCTTTCCCGAGGTTGGTGGAAGGTCAGTCGGGTTTCGGCATGCCCTTGTTGGGAGCAAGGCTGTCGGACAAGGAAACAGACGACTGGGAAGATTCCGAGGTCGGCATGCGGCTAAAATTCGATGTGCTTGGCGGGCAAGGGACAATTAACGGATTTTACGGTTTTCAGGACCTGCCGATAGTCGTCAACACCGGCGCAACAGTTCATATTGGCACTTTTATCGGAGATCCAAATGCGGCGGGTGTAATCAATGTGCCTATTGATCTCCCAACCACTATAGGTGCGACGAATGCGCCTGGCCAGTACGTTGATTTCATCCAGGCTCTCGCAGCTGGTACTGCGGTGCCGGGGGACTTCCCGCTAATTCCGTTCGGCTGCCTTGATATTCTGGATCCGGGCGCTGGAGGGGTGCCGTGTTCTATTACTGCAGATTTTGACCTCGATTACACACTCCGGCAAAAGACCGTCGGCTTCTCATTCACACGCGATATGACGGAGCTCCGATTCGGTCGAAAGGATGTCTCTCCGGTACTGCGTTTGGAGGCCGCATACGAGTTTGACAAACCCTTCAACAAGGGGGTGATTCAGAACCCCTTTGTGCCCGGGCGGATGACCGTCGGCACACCAGCTCTCATCACTACCCGTGACGACACAATCGCGAGACGAGATCAGCTGTCTGTCCTGGTCGGATTTGATTATAATTTCTGGGTGCCGGGGTGGGAATCGCAGCGCAGTTCGATTTTTATGACAACTCAGTTTTTCGAGATCCATACCGAAGATGCTGATGGGCTCCTGTTTCAGGCGCCTTACGCGCTTACAAATGTTGAAGAGAACCAGGAATTCATAACTCAGACGTACACGAAGGGTTTCTTAAACGACAAAGTGACTCTGGATGGCTTGGCGATCTGGGACATGGATAAAGGTGGCGTTGCGATAAGGCAGAGAATAGATTTCTCCGTAGGAGGAGGAAATTGGAAGCCCAGAATTGAAGTGGGCTACTTTAGCGGGAAGGATGAGCAGGGCCTTTTGGGGCTCTATAACAAATCGGACTACGTTGAGTTTTCTCTGACCTACCAATTCTAGAGAAACATAACGATAACGCAAAGATGTCTGGTTCTTGATGATGGAGAAGAAAATGAAACGGTTAAGCTTGAAAAGCTTTCTGATCGGAGCGACGGCGCTTATGGCAGTTGCGACTGCTGCAACGCCCGTAGCGAATGCACAAGAAGATTATATCGAGCGCTGGAAGGCGTTTGCCAAGGAGACGGGCTTGCCCGAACACAAAGCCTGGGCTGATATGCTTGACAATGATGAGACCCGAAAACTTGAGAAAGAGTGGAAGGATTTCAGAGGTTACACGGCCTCGAGCCTCATAGAGGACGCCGATATTCCGGGCGAGCTAAAACCAGGGTTAATCATCACGAAAGACAACCTGGCGTCAATGCCTTGGTTGTCAGACTATCTTCCAAAGTTCTGGATTGATCGGCTCAATAGTGAGTGGATGGGTGTCAAGGGTATCCGCATTGTTCCCACGAACCATTATTATATGCAGAAAGCTCTGCTAGATGCGACCAAGAAGCTGGGCAAAGATCCCTTCACGATTAATGAAAAGGGCGAGTTGGTAGACAGGGACGGAAAGAATGGCGTTCTCACAAAGAGCGGATTGCCTTTCCTGACACCAAAAAATGGTGATGAACTAAACTGGTTGTTCAATGCGCACGGCGTGGGAACAGAAGATCTCTGGTTCAACCCGGTACTGATGACCGGCTGTAGCTCCAGCAATAAGGTCGAACGCTCTTACACAGGCAATATTTGGTGGCGCAAGATGGCGGGTAGAGTTGGTAAAACTCCGCTCGGTAATGTTCCGGGATATGAAGGTGTCACCGAAGCGGGTTCTTTGCTACTAACTTCGCCTAGGGATGTGCGAGGATTAGCCGGTGTCCGACTTCGGTACGCGGATGCTGACAAAGATGACAACTTCAAGATTTTCATCCCTACGCTCCGTCGTACTCGCACTCTTACTGGTACCAATGGCCAAGATCCAATTGCTCCGTCTCTGGAGCTCACTTGGGACGAATGGCGTAGTCAGTGGACCAAAACTGATAAACGCAAATTCAAGTACACCATGGTTAAAGAGGGCTTCGTATTAGCCGCACCGGAGGTTGGTGCAGCATACGATCCTTATCGTCCGGATGAGGCGCATTGCGCTCTGACGGGAATTGTTGACATGGAGCTGAGGCCGGTATGGGTTTATGATATCGATGATCTCACCAACAGCTACCAGTACTCCAAAAAACGCATTTGGGTAGATAAGGAACTCTACTATACCCAGTGGATGGAAATGTACGATCGTCGGGGTAACCTATGGCGGACTTGGGACGATTCACGCTGGTGGCAGCCCACAACGGGACGCGCAATGTGGCGTTCAGTGATTATTCCAAACTTGATTTCACAACGGCACACGATGCTCAGCATGTCGTCGGATTGGGAGAAAGTTGATCAGATGGACAATTCTTTGTTCGACGTCGATAAATTGAGAGACAAACGCTAGTCACTCTCGGGTTGGCATTCATCAAGATTGCCAACCCGCACGTGCTGCCGAGCTACGATTCACACCGAAGAAAATTGGAACTATCCCGTCTTGGTCACAGGCCGGAAACTGGTTGTGCGGTTGTAAAGAACATAGTGGCGGCAAGGTGGACCCGGCAGTATTGGAAGACATTCTTATGGGAAGTTATAGAACGACATACCAGAAATGGGAATCGGCACCTGATGAGTTTTGGGAGGCAGCGTCTCATGCCGTTGAGTGGTATAGACCTTACGACGTACTCAGAGAATCGAAAGATCATGCGACCCGTTGGTTTGTCGGCGCCGAATGTAACATATGCTGGAATGCTTTGGACCGCCATGTGCGCGATGGCCGTGGAGATGATCTGGCGCTGATTTACGATAGCGCAATGACGGGAGCGGTGCGGAAGTATACTTATTCTGAACTACTCGATGAGGTTGGTATACTTGCGGCCGTGCTAAAAGAGCGTGGGGTGAATGCCGGCGATCGGGTCTTGATTTACATGCCAATGGTTCCCGAGGCTGTGATTGCGATGCTTGCGACGGCGCGCATCGGAGCAGTCCATGTGGTCGTATTCGGGGGGTTCGCAGCTAGAGAGCTTGCCACTCGAATCGAGGACGCGACGCCAAGAATTGTGTTGTCAGCGTCCTGCGGGCTCGAGCCTGGTCGTATCGTTGAGTACAAGCCTCTCCTTGATGAGGCGATCAGGCTCAGCCCGCACAAACCTGAGTGTTCAATCATTTTCCAGCGTTCTAGCAGGTCGTGCGAGCTTGAGCATGAGCGGGACTTCGACTGGGCCGCCCTGGTTGAAACCGCAAGAACGGCTGGCGAGAGAGCCGAATGTGTGAGCGTGGCGTCTACCGACCCGCTATACATTCTGCATACATCGGGGACGACTGGAAAGCCGAAGGGTATCGTCAGGGATCACGGGGGGTATGCGGTCGCTCTCAAATGGTCGATGGCATATGTATACAATGTCAAACCGGGAGAGGTGTTCTGGGCCGCATCGGATGTAGGATGGGTCGTCGGTCATTCGTATATTGTGTATGGTCCGCTTCTTAACGCCAGTACGACAATACTGTTTGAAGGAAAGCCGGTCGGAACGCCAGACGCTGCAACCTTTTGGAGGGTGATTGAGCGGCACCGGGTTAATACGCTCTTCACGGCACCCACGGCGTTCAGGGCGATCAAGAAAGTCGACCCAGCAGGTTCATTACTTTCCGGTTACGATCATTCCGGTTTCAGACAGCTGTTTCTTGCGGGTGAACGAGCAGATACTGACACGATCCAGTGGGCAGAGCGTCTCCTTGATGTGCCAGTCGTAGATCACTGGTGGCAGACTGAAACAGGGTGGCCGATCGCAGCCAATCCGTTGGGAATAGAACAGCTGCCAACAGAATATGGTTCTAGCACAGTTCCTATGCCTGGATTTGATGTTCGCATTGTGGATGAGAGCGGTTCTGAAATGCCGCAAGGTGGGCACGGAGCTATTGTCATAAAGCTGCCGCTTCCACCGGGGTGTTTGCTGTCACTGTGGGAAGACGATGAGGCATTTCTAAAATCATACTTTGAGGAATATCCCGGATACTACAAGACCGGGGATGCCGGATATATAGACGATAAGGGCTACATCTTCGTCATGAGCCGCGTTGACGACATTATTAACGTTGCGGGTCATCGCCTGTCCACTGGTGCAATCGAGGAAGTGGTGGCGGCGCATCCAGATGTCGCGGAGTGCGCCGTTATTGGAGTTGCAGATTCTTTGAAGGGAGAATTACCAATTGGGCTCATCGTTTTGAACGATGGGGTCACGCGTGCAGAGGAAGAAATTACGAGAGAAATCGTAAACTTGGTGAGAACCGAAATTGGTCCGGTAACTGCCTTCAAGCGCGTCATCGTTGTCGATCAACTTCCAAAAACAAGGTCGGGAAAGATTCTACGGAGAACGATCAAGAGCATTGCGGAGTCGCAAGACTATGTAGTTCCGGCGACGATCGATGACCCGCAGGTATTGAATGATATCACTTCAGCCATTGCTCGGTAGGCGCGTATCCGGCCTCACCACAATGGCAAATGTCTTGGCGGCCCAC
>NZ_JBALTL010000013.1:0-17083 GCF_036964545.1 Hyphomonas oceanitis | reverse complement strand
CAGTGAATCATGATCCAGGCTGATCAGGAATCCTTTTTATGGGTCCGGACCCTAGATTTTGTCCAATTGCAGTGCTCTACGAGCAAACTTGATGGCAAAGATTGCAAGACGCGGTGCGCTTATCGCATGTCCGCTCGAACCAAACGAAACCCAGGGCCAGTCCTTTGAGCGATGTATCCAGTAAAGACGGGTTCCTTACGGCAGCGACCGCCGAAGCCCCCGTCGTTTCTTCGGACTTTGAATCCTTTTATCGTGTGCACTGGCCGGACCTCTGTACGCAGCTGAAGCGCGCCTTTGGACAAGGACCACCCGAGCCCGAAGACGTGGCCCAGGCGGCCTTTCTCAAGTGGGTGTCTCTTGATGATACGAGCCGCATAAAGAATCACCGCGCCTTCCTTTACACAATTGCCAAGAACATTTTGCTTGAAGCAAAACGTGACAGCGCGCGAAAGGCGGGTTTTGCGAATACTCTGGTTGAAAAATACACCGGTTCTGCGATTGAAGACGTAACGCCTGAACGCGTACTCATGAACAAGCAACGGTTTGACCTGATATGGGAAGCAATCGCGCTGCTTCCTGAAAAACAGCGAACCATTGTCAGGATGCACAGGATTGAAGGACAGACATATCAACAAATTGTCGAAGCGACAGGTTGGTCCTATGGCGACGTCTATCGGCAAATGGACCGGGCGCTCGCGGCTCTTTCCACCGCTCTTGTCTCGTTGACGTAGATTATCATGGCAAGCGAAGGCGACAGGCGAAGCATGACGGCCCCTGAAAACATGGCGAAGGTCAAAGAAACCGCTAGGCATTGGGTGGTATATCTGCATTCCGGCCATACGGAGCCAGAACAGCTGGCCAAGCTGGAAAAGTGGGTGGCTAGCGACCGTCACCATGCGGAGGCCTTCCGGGAATTTGAACAGCTATTCCAGGACCTGAGTCACCCCGGTTGGGTTGCCAATACAAAGCCCCTTCCCCCTCCCCCATCGGGGCGATCAAAGTTTCCGAAGTGGCTTCAAGCATCAGCCCTTGTTCTGGTGGTCGGATTTTTCGGCGTGGGTTTTGCTTTGCTTTCTTCCCGCGAGTTGCCGTCTCCCACAGAAACTGTGTTCCAAACGGCAACAGCCGAATTGCGCGACATCCATCTTGAGGACGGAAGCATTATAACGGTCGGCGCGCGGTCCCGTCTCGAAACCCGGTTTACGGATGCGTTTCGGATTGTCTCACTCTCTGAGGGACAAGCATTCTTTGACATTGCACCCGATACAGGCCGCCCCTTCTATGTCGAAGTTGGTACAATGATGGTGCGCGTTGTCGGCACAAAGTTCGATATCAAGAACGATGATGGCACGATGCGCATCGCTGTCGCTGACGGGATTGTTTCCGTTATGAAGGCGGATGCCCCGAGCGCGATTGAGGGTGCCCTTCAAGACGTCGACAAATCCGTCCTGTATGCGGGCGACCAGCTTCTCGTTTCATCAATGAAGAGGGCTCCAGAGAAATCGACAGTCGAGCCGGAGAAAACATCGCCTTGGCGAGAGGGATGGCTGTCTTACGAGAATGCCAGCTTGAGCGAAATCGTATCCGATCTGAACAGATATAGAGACGCATCGATTGTGCTGGCAGACCCTGCTTTGGGAGATCTGCGGATCACAGCCGCCTTTGGCGTGGACCAAACGGATCAGTTCATCGCAGTACTCCATTCAACGCATGAAATCAGCCGACGCGAAGGCCCCAATGGCCAGGTCATACTTATCCATGACGGCGCGTAACGCGCCGAGATGCGGAATACTGCATCTTTTATGAATGATTTTGGATAATTGGCGCGCCTCATTCCATCAATCCCATAGCGACGGTCGGACATGGACTTTGGTTCCCGGCCGCGAGCGATCACATCAATGAGGATAAATCATGCGCAAACGTGCTCTGACTACCATTTCCAGATATATGCTGGCGGGATCCATATCTGCCATAGCACTGCAAACCTGCCTTGCTCAGGCGCAGGCCGATCAGTTGAAAACAGCTGACTTCCAGATCGAGTCGCAGCCTTTGGCCAAGGCGCTCCTGAAATACTCAGAGCAATCGCGCAGGGTTGTTGTTGTCTCGAACGATCTGGTCACGGGAAAAAAATCAGCTGCAATCCAGGGCGACCTACCTCCCGAAGAAGCACTTGCTCGCATGCTTGACGGGACGGGTCTGATTTGGACCAACGATCAGAATGGCTCGATTGCTTTGCGTTCCGTCAGCGAACAAGTCGAACCGGCGCAGGAGGCCCCTGCCCCTTTTGAAGTGGCTCAGCTGGATGCGCCTCAACCGGCTCCCGTCGCTTCCGCAAAATCGGCACCTGAAACTGACGAGACGAAATACCAGGAAACAGTCATCGTCACGGGCCTTCGCGGCGCGCCGAGAAGCGTCATTAATAGCCCAACCCCCATTGATGTTATCAACAACGAAGACTTGGCACGGCTTGCGGGCGGCATGCCCCTTCGCGACGTGCTTACACAGCTTGTCCCATCCTTTCAGTCCGCAACGGTCGGCAGCTCTTCGTTCGGCAGCGTAACCCGCCCGGCAGGTTTGCGTGGCCTCTCTGGCGTACACGTGCTGGTTCTTGTGAACGGCAAGCGGCGTCACAACAGCTCGATTGTCGACTTCAATTCCGGGGCGACATCCATGGGTGGCAACCCTGTTGACCTCGACCTCATTCCTGCCAGCGCAATCAAGCAGATCGAAGTCCTGCGAGACGGCGCTGCAGCGCAATATGGCTCCGACGCGATCGCGGGCGTCATCAACATCATCCTCAAGAACAATGCCGAAGGCGGCCGCTTCACCGCAGAAACGGGTCAGCGCTACGGCAAGGATGGTAGCGGTTCTGATGGTGAGACCTATCAAGCAAGCGTGACCAAAGGCTTCGCAGTCGGAAATGACGGCTCCCTGACCCTTACGCTTGATGGCAAGAAGGCAGAGCCAACTGTCCGTAACTCGCCTATTACGGCCAAGCTTTACGACAACCTTCCTGACGGTTCGCCAGACCCGCGCGAAACGACTGCTAATCGCCGCACTTACCAGGGCGGCTTGCCACGTGTTTCGGAAGTGAAGGCTGCCCAGAACCTCATTCTTCCATTCGATGGCTACGAACTCTATTCATATGGCACGTTTGGATATCGGGAAGCCGAGGTTGGTCAGGCCGGTCGGCGGCCTAACAGCAGCCAGAACATCCTTGAAATTTATCCGGATGGATACACACCATACTATACGCTCCAGGAAACCGACTTCGAGATCGTCGGCGGCGGACGCGGCACAATCGGCGGCTGGGATGCGGACTTTAGCTCGGTTTTCGGTCGCAATAAGGCTGAAAATGGTTCGACCAATTCACTGAACGCCTCGCTTGGCCCGAATAGCCCGACTGAGTTCACGACCTTCACGTCTTATTTCGACCAGTGGACAAATAATGCCGACTTTACGCGTGCGTTTGCGATGCCGCAGGGTGGATCATTGCAAACGTCATTTGGCGCTGAATTTCGTCACGAAAAGTACGAAACCAAGTCCGGTGACGAAGCTTCATATGAAAATGGCGGTTATTTCTACACGGATGGTTCGCTCGCAGGCAGGCCGGCCGCCGTTGGCGCCCAAGCCGCGATCGTCGTGACACCTGAAGACGAGGCCGACCTCTCACGCAACGCGTACGCCGCCTATGTCGATCTGGCCTATGATGTGACGAGTAAACTGCTTCTCACCGCAGCTGGCCGATTTGAATCCTATGACGACAGCGCAGGCGACGTCCTCAGCGGCAAGGTCAGCGGCCGCTATGAAATGACGGATTGGCTCGCCCTTCGCGGCGCGGCAAGCAACGGCTTCCGCGCGCCCTCGCTGGCGCAGCGAGGCTTTGCCCAGTCATCCACTTCTGTAAACCTCGTGAATGGCGAGTACATTCCGATCCTGTCGAAGACCGTCCAGGTGGAATCCTCGATTGGACAGGCTCTTGGCGCTAACCCGCTAAAGCCCGAAAAATCGGTCAATCTAAGTGCTGGCTTTACACTCACGCCCCTGGCGAACCTGGACATCAGCGTCGACGCTTACCGAATTGATCTTGATGACCGCATCACGCGCACCGGCCTCCTCTCGGGAGCTGGTGTGTCCACCATACTGGTCGCCAATGGGTTCTCCGGCGATCAATATGTTCGCTACTTCACGAATGCCATCGACACACAGACAAAGGGCATCGACGTCGTTGCAACATATACATACGACACGGACCAATATGGCGTCTTCCGCAGTACCCTTGGCTACAACCATAATGAGACCGAGATCACACGGATTGCAGAGAACCCATCCGAGCTCGCCGGCCTAGGTCTGACGCTGTTCGACCGGCAGTCGCAAGGCTGGTTCACGGAAGGGCCGAAGTCGAAACTTATTCTAGGCGTCAACTGGACTAAAGGCCCTTATGGCTTGAATCTCAAGGAGACCCGCTACGACAAGTTCACCTCGCTGAACAACAACTCGGCGTTCGACCAGAGCTATGGTGCAAAATGGGTAACGGACCTCGAAGTATCTTACGGCCTGTCAGATGATGTTAAGCTGTCGGTCGGTGCCTATAACCTGTTCGATGTCTATCCTGACGAGAACACGGTCTCCAGTTCGATTGGTATCGCACCTTGGGGCGCTGGACCATTCGGCCACTATGGAGGCTACTACTATGGCCGCGTCACCGTCGACTTCTAGACCGTCGTGAACATATACTAAAAGGAAAAAACCAGGCCTCTTACTCAGAGGCCTGGTTTTTTAAGTATTCAAGACAGCAGGCCAAGAACCGAGAACATTCGAGTTTACGCAAACTCTATCTTCAGTGCGGTCTTTCTACAGAGTACATATCAGGACGCTTTGACCCCACATTCTCGTCAGATCCAGCTAAATTCTCTGAATCTAGAACTTGTATTTCAGATCAACACCATAAGTGGCAGGCCGCGCCTGCGACCCGAGATCGAACGGGGCACCTGCATATTCAGATGGGTTGAAGTCGGCATAATATTCTTCATCGAGAAGGTTCTTGCCCCAAATTGATGCCGACCAGCGCTCGCCTTCAAGCGACGCCCTCAGCGACACAAGATTGACCGGATCGCGCACATCGACATTGTCGATCTGCCAGAATTTCTCACCCTGATATTCGTAATCCACTCGGAACACTGCGCTGAGATTTGATCTAACCTGCTTGATATACTGGGCGCCAAGGTTGAATGACCATTCCGTTGTCTTGGGTGAGTGCGAGCCAATGACTTTGGAAATGTCGACGCCCGATGCTGTCAAGTAAGACTCCAGTTGGGCATTCCCGATAGATTTGATTTCAGAGTCTGTGTAGCCGACGCCGCCGGTGACCGTGATCTGATCGCTGAGGCGATACTGAACGTCCGCATCGAAGCCGCGCATGTCCACCTTGTCGAGATTGGAGATGATTTGCGACACAGTGCTGGCGTCGACAAAGAAGAACTGGAACCCGTCACTCTCAGAAGCGAATGCAGCAATATTGAATGTACCGTCACCATTTGCGAAAGTGCTTTTCAAGCCAAGCTCATAATTGGTGAGCATCTCGTCGCCGAATGAATCCAGAACGACTCCTGGTGCATTGAACCCACCAGACCGAAAGCCTGTGCTGTAAGTGGCATAGCCCAATACATCCGGAGTGATATCGTAGCTGAGCGTCACTTTCGGCTGGAAAGCATCGAAGGTCGTGCTTCTGCCTGATCCTGCAGCGCCCGGCATATTCTGATTGCGCTGGTCTTCGTCATAGCGCGCACCAACCTGCAGGGTCGCACGTTCGCTCAAGTCAAACTCGGCCTGACCGAACAGGGCCCAGGCTGTATTGTCGTTATCTTCGCCCCGATCAATGATGATGACGCCATTCTCGAACTGATCAAGCGATCCATTGAGATCGAGAAAGCCGCGAGTCAGGAGACTGCGATCGGTCTGCAGGTAGTACGCGCCGGCGATCCAACGGAAAGCGTGCGTGTCCGGAGAGACAAAACGCAACTCCTGACTCATGAGCTGGAGCGAGAGGTTTTGGCCCTGACCCAATTCGCCAAAAGGGCCAAATGTTGGTTGCGTTGGATTCGAGAAGTCCAAGTCCGACCGATAATCTTCATTGAGGTCGGTATAACCGAGGATATACGTCGCCGTTGCGAATCCCATATCCAGCGTCGCCTTACCGCTAAGATCAGTAATATCTGCCTTCGTTACGCCAGCCAGGCTGGATCTCGGCTCAAACACATCATTTGAGTTATTTCCTGACCGAAAATCCGGGTTCAGGGTGCTGTTGACGACTGCATCGTAAGCGGCACCAGCTTGCGCATCATTATAGGAAGCGCGCAGGTCAATAGAGAAGACTTCGTTGGGCGTATAGGCCAGTTTGCCCCGTATGGAATAGTCGTGATCGACATCATCTACCGTGCGGCCAAGATACGTGTTCTTTATAAGGCCGTCGGTCTCATAGTAAGAACCAGAGACGCGGAACAATAACTGGTCTTTGACGACAGGCCCGCTGATGCCTGCGTCCATCCGGTAACCGCTGCCGTTCGACAGGCCACCCGCGACAAAGCCCTCAAACTCATTTGTGGGTTGCTTAGTTACGATATTAATTGCGCCCCCGATCGCATTGCGACCGTAGAGGGAGCCTTGTGGACCTTTGAGCACCTCAATCTGCTGCACATCGAACAGCGGCATCTTAAATTGCTTCTGGCTGTTCTGCGGCACGCCATCGACAATGATGGCGACAGGCGAGTCGGCATTGTTGATCTGCGTCACACCGCGTACGACAACAAAGCTGTTGAGATAGGTGAAGCTGTCATCGAACGTGAGGTTCGGCGTGAGGGCAATGAAGTCTTCAGTCGAACGGATGCCGGCATCTTCGATGTCCTGCGCCGTGAACGCCACGACGCTATTGGGAACTTCCTGCAGCTCCTGTTCACGGAATTGCGCCGTCACAGTGACTGTCTCCAACGTACGGCTTTCTTCGGTAGTCGTGTCCGCGCCATCCTGCGCATAGGCGTGCAAGGGAGTAGCAAGAGCCGTGAAGCTCAGAATGCAGGCGGAATAGAGAAGTCGACTCTTCAGGTTGGCTTGTTTCACGTTCTGGTTCCCCATGGTGGATTGGATAAAATTCAGTGCGCAGGATCGGCTAAGTCGTGAGTTCCTCGATCGGCGTGAAGTCAAAATCGAGCCCGAAACAACGGGGATGGATGAATTCAAGGGCTTGTGGCGTCTTGAGCAATTTTGGCGCGGCCGCAGCAATCACCTTCACACGCTGACCATAGCGAAGGGCTTCAGTCGGAATGGGCTCTGCCGTTTCCCGATCCACAATCGTGATCAAATCGGGCACTACCGCCCGCAAGATACCGTTTTCAAGGGCAACCAGATTTTCATTCTGGAACTGGACATCCATTGCGCCCGATGTCCCATTCAAGCTTTCAATCTTGCAGTGACCGATAGAAAAGCCAGCAGTTGTCTCTCGGCGCAGATCGATAATCTTGCCATCAAACAAAATACGCGCATGGCCATAGATGGACGACTCCGATAGCCGACGGACAAGCCCCCCCACCGCATCGCCTGCTCGCCTACCAGCCACAATCGCACGCCCGATCTCAAGCGCTTCCGTAAGCGTGTTGTGGACCGTCGCACGCTTAACCTCAGCGCCCGTCATGGGGTAACCAGCGACTATACAGCTCAGCCCCATATTGATGGCCACGGAACGCACGAAATCCTCAGCGCGCTTGGCCGTGCCGGTCTCGATTATCACGGAATTAACATGTTCATCGACGATGACGAAAGGTGTCGCACGCACACCTTCAAAGTTCATAACCACCATCTGAATTTCAGGAAAAGCGCGCCCCATGCCGTCTGCATTCAGGAGAGGCAGGCCCAAGCGCGCGGCAGCGACGATCGGCACGGTCGAATTAACCCCGCCGATTTCCGCCGGCATAAGGGCATCTATCGGCCTCCCCAAACGCTCGGAAAGACGCATGACAGCAAGGTCGATGTCGGCACCGGAAGCTGCCTTTTCATTCAATACAGTCGGCGCGCCAAGCATGGCAACGAATGCAACGGTGGCATCATCATCCAGCGAATTGACATCGATAATTTTCGGATGACCAAATTCGCGGATCGCATTCTGCGCCATTAAGCGCCCAATATATGGATCCCCGCCACCGCCCGTTCCAAGAAAAGCGGCACCTCTGGCAAAATCGTGCAGATCGTCTTCCGAAAGGATGAGCTCTCCCGAACCAGAGACATCAAGTACCGATTTGAGTTCAGTTAGATTTGGAGTCAGGCTCATCGTTGGTTGACTCCCGCAGCGGCCAGATCCCCAGCAACCTTCACTCTCAAACGGACCGCGCCGCCCGGCACATAGGCCAGCGGCAACTCTTCGATATCCATAATTTCGAGACTGTCGGCGCCAGCCCCAGCGGCTACCGCACGCGCCTTTGCACTTGCGATGGCATCTTCCATCGCCGCTTCGCGGCCCTCCACATCGTAAGAATAGACCTTGTCGGTTTCGCCGCCGATCTTTGCAATGGAGGCGCCGATAGCATTGGCGACGCCAGCATCCGAATGCGTCCGCACCTCAGAAATTCCCTTTAGGTCACGATTGATAAGGACTGAACCACCGCCGACAAGAACAAGTGGGGCCGCATCCCCGCTGGTTTTCATCCTGTCTAAACCGGCCTCAACAAGGCGGTGCATCTCCGTCACACCATCCTCGATCATACGCTTGTCCAGTCTGGCTACCCGCGACCGGTCTCCTATATCCGCATATCCAGCTGCAACCGCGAGGTCGGTCGCAGTAAGTGTCTCGCCACCAAATACCACCGCTTGCGTTGTGATATTATATCCGACGGATTGCGGACCGATCTGAACCCCGCCACCTTTGGGCAGCGTGACGATACTCCCGCCGCCCAGCCCAATTGCGATTATGTCAGGCATCCGGAAGTTTGTGCGCACACCGCCAATATCGACCATGACTGAAGACTCGCGCGGAAAACCATTACTAAGCACGCCGATGTCGGTCGTCGTACCGCCAATGTCCGCCACAAGCGCATCTTTCAGGCCAGACAAGTAGGCTGCGCCGCGCATAGAATTCGTCGGACCAGATGCGAAGGTCAGAACGGGATACTGCTCGACGAAGTCAGCGCTCATAAGCGTGCCGTCATTCTGGGATACATAAAAGGGAGCCGCGATCCCCAGTTCCTCAAGCGCAGACTTGAAACCTGTGACGGTATCCCGCGCCAGCGTCACGAGGCTGGCGTTCATGATTCCCGCATTCTCCCGCTCAAGCAGACCAATCCGACCGATACGGGAAGACAGCGTAATCGCGCAATCGGGGTGCTCGTGGGAAATAATCTCGGCAGCACGCAATTCCATTGCATCGTTCACCGGTGCGAACAGAGCTGAAAGCGCGATTGAGTTCAGGTTTCTCGACTTGAACTGGCGAGCAGCATCGGCCACAGCGAGTTCATCCAGATCAGCATTTACCCGGCCGTCATACTGGTAACCACCGCGAACCGTTATAGTGTGGCCGCCCAAGACGCTGGATATATCAGCTGGCCAATCTGTCATTGGAGGCAGGGCCTGCGCTGCCGGCAAGGCTATCCGGATGACACCGACAGAATCGAGATTTCGGCGCTGTACAAATGCATTCGTGAAATGGGTGGTTCCTATTGAGACAAAGGAAACGTCAGAGGCGTCGGCGCCACTAGACGTAATAATTGCAGAAATCGCCTTTACGATACCCTCACGAACAGAGCGTGTAGTCGGTGACTTTGTGGAGGCAATAATAGCTGATCCACACATCAAGACAGCGTCAGTATTGGTTCCACCAACATCCACACCGACACGAAGGTTTTTATGGCCTGTTTTCAAATGTGTTCGCTGCCTTCGACATAAAATTGGAACTCTTGAAGGCAAACGCTACGACAAACACACAAAGGAGTGTCGCTGGAATGTTAGTAGGCCGCGTACAAGGTTAGTAGTTCGGCTTTCAAGATCGGTAGTTTTTCGGCAGTTTTGCGAAAGGGTTTAGTGTGCGTCTTTATCGACGGCACTTACCTATGCATCTAGGACACCAAGGGCCCTGGCCCTGCGAACAGCTTCCTTCCGCGTGTGCGCATTTAGCTTCACATAAACATTCTTAAGGTGATAGCGGATTGCATGCTCGGTTACTCCGATGGAAAGGGCAATCTGTTTGTCGGTCTGGCCCCTTTGAAGCTCGCTGAGAACGGCGCGCTCTTTTTTCGTGACGAGCGATTGCTGCTCTTGCCCTGTTAGCGCCTTCTTCCCAACTTGGCTGGCTGACAGTTGAGCCATCAAGTGCGGAAGCTTCATGTGCAAGCCAGCATCTTCGACACAATTCTGCAGCGCAGATCCGATAAAGAGTGTTGCCCGTCCAAAGCAATTCTCTGCCAGACACATATCAAGAATACGAAGGTCTGCCTCGGCCTGACTTATCGGTCGTGAGAGCGCGAGCAAAGCACTCATACGACTTGCGACCCGCAGGTTGCCTTCAGAGAGTTGCCTATCCCGAAATGCCGTTATTCTTTCAAGTGACGGCGTTATCAGCCCCGCATTTGCAAGGTGGAGGTGCAGCTCGCACTCCACCTCTACAATTCGCCACGGAATGATTTCGAGGTCACCGACGAAATCCATTTCTTTTGCATTAGATGCATAAGCGGCTAGATCAATACCCTCGGGACCAAATTCCAGGAGAGACAGAATTGTTCGCTGAGTCACGCAAATACGGCTGAGAGACGCTATCGAATTCCGTACGGAAAATTCTTGCGCGAGATCAAGCACATGCAATGCATCATCAATGTTTCCTGCAACGTAGCTTTGCTCCGATAAAGTCCTGAATGCACCGGCGTAGATATCGATCCAGCCCTCTGCTCGTAGCAAACGCGCAACGAGGTTCTTTAGTCGCGGAGCATTCTTTAGATCATAAGGCGAGTGTTCGTGATACGCTTCGATGGAGATGACGTCGCTTAGGTATTTTATACCGCTGTCAAATGACAGCTCCCTCCTTAGCAGATCTGACGCCTGTTTGAATTCAATGTCGCCACGGTCAGTCGAGTGCATGAATGAGTGGATCATGGCGAGATGGAGGTGGATGTAGACCTCCCCATAAACAGAGCCCGAAAGATCAAAAAACTTCAAGGCTTCATGCGCAAACTGTATGGCGTGCTTAAGGCGTCCCGCCTGATGCGCGGCGAAGCATTTGAACGTCAGAACGAAGCCCTCGAAGTGCTCCAAGATTGCATCGGACTGCCGAATTGCCTGCTCTATTCGTTCGACATCGTCATCATCAATCTTGGCCCCACTGTATACAGCCAGAACCACCTTCGCCACGGCGCATGAAACTGAAAGGAACTCATCCGAGGCAATCCTTTCCGCATGTCGGGAAAGAATGTCTGCGTATAGAGCCGCAGCATCCCATTGCTTTCCTGTCTTCATAAGGATGATACATCGCATCAATGCTGCGGTCGGTGACTTTTGTATGATCTCCGGCCCCAAATACCTGTCGATAGCCCTGAGCTCGATCAGCCCTTCCTGCACCCAGAGGCCAAGGCCGCCTGTATCCTCAAGAATGGTCAGAAGAAGAATCTCGTCGTCAGCCGCCAAAGCATGCTTCACGGCGCGCACATGGTTTCCGTTTACGGAGTACCAATACGCAGCCTTTTTCTGCAGGGCGGCATATCGCTGCGGCGCCTGATTCTGCAAGGTCTGCTTCAGGTATCCTCGCATCATGGGGTGAAGACGATATCCCGCATTTTCACCGGACAGTGGTGCAAGAAAGGCTTCAAGCTTCTCCAGTCTGCCCATGAACTGGTCATCATCCTGACCAAGCACGTCGGATATGGCTTCGTAGGGAATTTCATCGAAGATCGAAGCCTCCAGCAGGAAGCGGCGCAGGTCGGCCTCAATGCGGTTCAGGATTTTTTGCTCGAAATAGGTGGTGATAGCCATGTCGCTATAGCTGGATTCATCAATATGTCTAATATCAAATGTGCCCATGTCAGAAGCAGTGAGCAAAAGCCGGATGAGGACAGGCCATCCCTCTGTGCGCTCTCCCAGCCGCTCGATCTGGCGCTGGGTAAGCCGCCCCTTCCATAAGCGCATCATCTCCTGTTGCCCAAACCGCAACTCATTTGGACCGAGGCGCGAAACCAGTCCACGGTGATCAAGGTCGACAGTGCTTATTCCAGCTGGTTCGCGCGATGCGACGATGATGGTCGCATTTTCCGGTAACCGGGCAAGCAGTGAAGGAATAACATCCCTCTGCACAGATAGCGAAAGGCGCTCAAAATCATCTAGCACAATCCGGACAGGTCGACTTGTGCGCTCGATACATGCCAAAAACCGATGGATCGCCTGTTTCGGATTCCCGTCCGTGCTAAACTCGAAATTCAGAAGTCCGGACTGGGTCATGTCAATCCCAGCGATATGTGCCGAGTAGGCGAGATAGGCGATGAATGTCTCGACATCGTCATCTTCGTCTATAGACAACCAGCATACCGTCACATCTGACTGTTTACTTTGGTCCCGCCACTCGCTGAGCAGGCAGCTCTTTCCGTATCCACCCGGCGCTTCAAGTATAATCAGGTTGCCCTCGGCACCACTTTCCAGCCGGCTTATCAAATCAGTTCGGCCGATTACCGACATGAGTTGTCGTGGGGGCGTCACCTTAGAACGCAGGAGCCAAGGGGCTATATTGGTCTCAATTGGAGGCATGACCGCACGCTTCACAGGAGTCAGCCAGCCGTCAAGCTCTCACGCACTTACCACTGCGAAACACAGCGAGAGATAGGTAGATAAAACATCAACCATAAGGAGAACCATCTGCTGGTCTCAAGGCATGCGGAGTACCTGCGCCGGCGTTCTTGAAAGCGTGGCAAGGCCCACTGCCGCCCCTCCCACTGCAGAAATGGATACCGACGCGATCAGAATGATTAGTGTCTCAAACCATGGGAAATTCCATGTCGCCTCGAAAGCATAGACAACAATAGGATAAGCCGCCGCCACCCCAATGCTCGACCCGATAAGAGCCGCTGCACCACCCGCAAGCGCAAATTCGCTGGCATAGAGCCCCAAAACCTGAGTCCGTTCCGCTCCAAACACTTTAAGCAAAGCCGCCTCGGCACGGCGTTTCCGGGCGAGCGCCGCAAAGGTTCCGAGCAATACGAGCAAACCGGAAAGAGTTACGATGCCAGCAGCCGCATTAACGGCAACCGCGATTTGGCTAAGCAAGCGCGCAGCCGTTTCAAGTGCCTGACGGGTGTGGAATACGACGACCTCGGGCATGGATCCACCTAGCGCAGCGACTATGCTTGCTTCAGTTTCCGGGGTGGTTTTCGCAATGGCGACAAAAGCCGGATTGGCCGCCTCCAGCGTTCCCGGAGAGAGAATGAAAACAACATTTGAACCAATACTGAATGTGCCCCACTCGACTTTCCGCAAGGATGATACTGTGGCCGTTAAATCTCTACCGAAGACGCGAAACTCTATAGTGTCGCCGACACCGAGCCCCATCCCTTTGGCCGCATCAGCCTCAACCGACACCTTTAGTGGGCCTGTATAATCTTCGGGCCACCATTGTCCTTCTGTGAGTATGGTTTCCGGTGGTTTGTTTGCCAGATAGGTGATTGTTGTCTCGCCGCGAACAACCCAACGCTCAGATTCGGCAATCTCTGCCTCCATAACCGGCGCGCCCCTCAATGCCGTCACCCGCGCCAATATGAAAGGCGCCTGGCGGAACGTGGTCTCATCAGCCGTATCCAGGCCTTGCGATTTCACTAGCGCATCAAACTCATCAATGCGGTTGGACGGGATTTGAGAGAAAACGACAGATGGTGCATTTGATGGCGCAGTCTGACTGATCTGACGTAACAGGTTTGCTTGTACAGCCGCAACAAGCGTCAACAAGGCCAGCCCCAAGCCCAGAGCTGGCACAATAGTCGGTGCCAGTGATCCTGGCCCCCCCAAATTCGCGAGCGATAGACGCCGCATTCCGGTCGCGCCAACTGATGCAATTCGAGCAAGGCGCTTAACCAGCCATGCTGTTGCGACGAGTAGAAGGAGTGTGAGCGCAGCGCCACCTAGCACGAGCGCGGTCAGTCCCGGTCTATAGCTTGATGCAATTGCCAAACCGCAAAGGAACATCCCGGAAATTATCGCCCCAATCCGCTCAATCCATGGAACCGAAACACGTTCATTGTCAGCAAGCCTCCGGAACAGGGCAGACGGGCGAGTTGCACGCGAACGACCGATTGCTGGAAGTGCAAACATCGAGGCGGCAAATAAGCCAAGCACTAGCGCCTTGATAAGAGGGAGCGGGTACACACCTAACGCTTGAGGAAGTGGGATCGCGCTTCCCGCAAAATATGACAGCAGGAATGGGACCGCTGCGCCCAGCGCCACACCAGCCAAAGCGCCAATGAAAGCCAGGGCACCCAGCTGTAGCATGTATGCCGCCCTCACTGTTGCTGCTTCAGCGCCGAATACCTTCAACACAGCGATAGACCCGATACGAGTATCGAGAAATGAGCTGGTTGCCTGCGCTACACCCACGCCCCCAGCGATCAGTGCTGCGATACCAATCACGGCGAGAAAACTGTTCAACGTATTGAGGAGTGACTTCAGACCATCGACGGAGTCTTCCGGCGTTCGGATACGCATCGTGCCTGCGCCGAATTCACTCTCGAATTGCTCTTGCGCATTCTCGATCGTAATTCCCTGCTTGAGAACGACACGGAGTCCCGAACGGAACAATTGTCCAGGAGTAAGACGATCCGCTTCGGCCAATGCCTGAAGGCTCACGATGGCTTCAGGCCCAAACGTTCCCGGTGTACCAATGCGATCAGGAACGCTCTTCAGCTCAGCAGTCACGATTGCATCGAGGGGACCAAGCCGTACCGCATCACCAATGCCGATGTCGAAATCCTCAAGAAAAGACTTGCTGACGGCGATACCCCATTTGTCGCCGTCTTTACGCAAAGCTGACTGCAGTGTTTTGGCGCCTCCAGCCAAACCGGCTGCGCCCAGCAAAGGATAGTTCACGTCAACACCGCGAACATCCACCTGTTTCCGGGTGTCCGCAACGCTCCCCATGACGTCGAGAGATACAGTTTCCGAAACTATTCCCAGCTGCGCGATAAATGTCCGCTCATTTGCGGTCGCAAGCCTTTGCGAGGCGGCAAAAATCACATCGGCGCCAAGGAGGTTGCGCGACTCCGCATTCAGGCCGCGTGTAAAGACTTCGGTTACCGACCCTGAACTTGCGATAGCGGCGGTCCCAATGGCGAGACATGCCAGATATATCCAGAAGCCCCGGAAACCGCCAGACAGCTCGCGCAAAGCGATCTTTACTGCCACACCGTTCATTCGATGCGCCCGTCGCGCATGTGCACCACACGCGCGGCCCGCGACGCGAATTCAGTATCGTGTGTCACCAGAACCAGCGTCGTCTCCTTGTCACCTGTAAGTGCAAACAGGAGATCAGCAACACCGCGGCCCGATTCAGCATCAAGATTTCCAGTCGGTTCATCAGCGAAGATGACAGCGGGGTCACTCGCGAGAGCGCGGGCAACTGCAACCCGCTGCCGCTCTCCACCCGACAATTGCCCGGGATAATGTAATCGCCTGTGTGATAGGCCGACCCGCTCCAACCACTCATCCGCACGAGCCTCTACGCAGTCCAAGCCTGCAATTTCCAAGGGCGTTCGCACGTTGTCGAAAGCTGTCATGGTTTCGAGCAGGTGAAACGATTGAAATACCATGCTGACCCGCCCTCGGCGAAGACGCGCCAGCCGGTCTTCGCTCAACGCCTCTATCCGTTCGCCAAGCAACGACACCTCGCCTCGGCTTGGCTTTTCAAGGCCAGCTGCAACGGAAATAAGCGACGACTTGCCTGAACCTGATGGCCCTACAATCGCAACGCTGCTGCCCGACTGAATGTCGATGCTTATATCCTTCAGGACATCCAGTGAGCCATCGGCTGCGGCAAATGTCAGCCATACGTTCTTCATTTCGAGCGCACTCGTCATTCACTTCGCCTTCCATGATGGCAGCGCACATTGCCAACCCTTGGCCGCCTGTCTATCGATAGGTATGATGTCAGTCGAACGGACAGGATTACAAGGGACGAGGTGGAGCGGCATCATCGCCATTCTCTTCCATGCGTCTATTCTCGCTGCTTGTGGTGCGCCTCCTGCCGACGTGCCAGCTGAACGAGCAAATCAATCACAGGAATCAACTCCTCCTGCTATTCCAGCGTCAGGGCCCGTCGTGGTTTTCCTGGGTGACAGTTTGACTGCCGGGTTTGGCCTTGCTGCGGAGGAAGCTCTGCCAGAGCAGGTCGCCAATGTACTCAAGGCTGAAGGCATTGAAGCCCGCGTTGTCAATGCTGGTGTATCCGGCGATACGACTGCTAATGGCCTTGCGCGGTTCGACTGGAGCGTGACGGCTGCCGATGCTGATATGGTTGTGATCGCACTTGGCGCCAATGACTATTTGATGGGAATTACTCCTGAATTAGCGAAACAGAATTTGTCCGCGATCATTCAGAAGGCCAAGGATAATAATATTGACTGCATTCTGGTAGACCTTCAGCCTCGCAGCGCCATGGAGGAAGGCGGCCGCGATGCTGCCTTCGCTTCAATCTATCCTGACCTAGCCGCACAATTTGGTCTGATATACTATCCATCCCTGATGAATGGTGTCGAAAACCAGCCGGACCTTCTTCAGTCCGATGGGCTCCATCCGACTTCGCAAGGAGTAAGGGTGATGGCGGAAAATCTCGCACATTTTCTTGAGCCAGTCATAGAGAGATACGAATAGGTACCCCGGTCATACGCGAGAGACCGTTGAGAGAAGAAAGCTTCTGTGCGATTTGGAAAGCTCAACTCCAATGGTTCACTTTCGTATTGAAATGCAGGTGCAATTTCGCCCTCGTGACCATTAGAGTTGTAGCTGTGACAGGCTAACTCAGCATGGAAGTGACCTGAGACCCATTTGGTCCCGCATTTGAATAGAGAGTCTGTCGCAACGGAGA
>NZ_JBALTL010000012.1:0-18008 GCF_036964545.1 Hyphomonas oceanitis | reverse complement strand
ACGGTTCTGAGGGGACGGGCCGGTGGCAACACCGGCCTGTTACCCGACATTACGAGGGGTTCGAGGGCTGCAGGATTTCGGAATGGGCGAGTTTCGACACCGTGTGCGAGCTTGCAGATTTCGTGGAGCAGCACGGACGCCTTGGCGCCAGACTTTATGGCCACTTTGGGGATAGCCTGGACGAGGCACGGGCAGCATTGGACAATCATGCGGGCGAATATCGCTCCCTTGCAGACTTCGCCGAGGAGATAACCGGCGAGACCGGTCCGGAGATTCCGGAAGCGCTGCAATACTATATCGACTGGGAAGCCATGGGCCGCGATCTCGAGCTAAATGGCGACGTGTTCACCATTACGCTTGGTTTCGACAAAGTGCACGTGTTCTGGAACCGGTGACCACAGTTGCTATGGGTTGCCTTGTGTTCCCTTTCGCCGAGCAGGCTGTTGGCCCTTCCTGGCCCTGTCTCTTGCCTTGTGACCTGGACGACGCGGCGCGGCCCTGAAACCGGCAGCCCCCACGAATTTCCTCTGCGCGTTCCGCGCATTCATCGCGATCCAAATTCGCGGTGTCTTGCCGGTGCGCCGCTTCGCTCTGCCCCTTTCGGGTTCAGGGCCGCTCCGCGCCGTCCTTCTGGTCAGGCGTCGACAGGGACAACCGGGTCCCGCTCGGCAGCCACGCAAACGAAAAGGAAAACATCCCATGGCAAACGCACTCGGCTACGTCAGCGAAACCAGAACCGGCTTCGAAGGCGCCCTCGCGATGATGAACCTCACCGCGCCCATCCGGATCGAGAAGAACGCGGACAAGACAGTCGATACTCAGCCCGACTATCGCATCTTCGCAGGCGAGATCCAGACCGAGATCGGCGGCGGCTGGATCGTCAAGGCAAAGTCCAGCGGCAGGGACTATGTATCGCTGACGCTCGCCGATCCGAATATCGGGCCGCGCAAGGTCTATGCGAACCTGGCGCCTGTGAAGGGCAAGAAGGGGCGCTACGTGCTCCTCTGGAATCCGAAGGACTGATTGCACTGGTGACGGCTCCGAAAGGAGCCGTCACCTCGCGTTCGTGTTTCGGACGACGTACTCGCTCCACCAGTTCATCATCTCGACGCGCTCGCTCCAGTACTTCGCGCGGTTGTAGATGGACCTGGCGCTCTTTGTATCCACATGCGCGAGCTCAGCCTCGATGGCGTCGGGATTCCAGAGACCGCTTTCATTGAGAAAGGTCGAGGAGCTGGCGCGAAAGCCGTGCGGCGTCATCTCGTCTCCGGGAAACCCGAGCCGCTGCAGGGCAAGGTTCATCGTGTTCTCGCTCATGGGGCGGTCCGGGCTGGTCGTGGCGGGAAATACGAAGTCGGTTGGGGCGCTCATGCCCCTCAAGTCGAGCAGGATATGCAGAGCTGCAGGCGGCAGCGGCTTCTTGTGCTCGCGCCGCATCTTCATGCGCTCTGCCGGAATGGTCCAGGTCGAGGTATTGAAGTCTATTTCCGACCAGGTCGCCTTTCTGAGTTCACCGGGGCGAGGGAAGAGAAGGGCCATGAGCTTCAGGGCGCAGGCTGCATTCCCGCGACCTTCATAGTTCCAGATGGCCCTGACCAGGCGCGCGAACCTCGGCGCGTCCACAATGGCCGGCATGTGCCGTACTTTCGGGGATATCAGCGCGCCGCGCAGGACAGGGGTCGGATCCGTCTCTGCGCGTAGTGTGGCAACAGCGTAGCGGAAGACTTCACCGATCGCGGTGCGCAGGCGCTTGGCGCTCTCGTAATTACCCTTCGCTTCGATCATTCTCAGCACAGCCAGAACATCGCGCGGCTTGATTTCGGCGATGGGCATGACGCCCATCTCTTCCCTGGCGAAATCCAGCAGCCAAGCCTTTTTTGAAAGCGTCGTTTCGGCAAGGCCATCAAGCCTCCTCTTCTCCAGAAACTCGTCAGCGATTACGTCGAATGTGTCAGGCGCGCGGCCGCGTCTGCGCGCCTTTCGTGCCTTCTGAACGGCGCCGGGGTCAATGTCCTGCCTGAGAAGGCGCTTGGCCTTGGTGCGGAGGTCGCGGGCTTCTTCGATGGTGACGATCGGGTAGGATCCGAACGAAAGAGTCTTCTGCTTGCCCTCGAAACGGTAGGACATGCGCCAGAGTTTCGACCCGTTGGGTCTGATGAAGATGTAGAGGGCATGGCCGTCCGAGCGCTTGTAGGACCGTTCTCGCGGCTCGAAGCCTTCGATTTCGGAAACGGTGAGCGGCATAGGCAAATAGATCGGGTCGGTTTGGACGGTGCCGGACCTTACCAAACGTCACCCGGAAGGAGCAACTGCTGGGGGTATTGAAAAATGATTTTTATTTAATGAAATCAATCCACTGGTGCCCAGAAGAGGCATCACACCGCCGAAACATAACTGCTCATAGATCAACCTAGTACACGGTTAATACGAGACTTTCTGTCTAGCCGGTACCACCAGATATACCACCATTGAACATAGTTGCGCATGGTCAAAGGTGGCCTTAAAGGTGGACTGTATGAAGCGCCACGCCCTCACTTTTATGGAAGCCAAGAAATTCGGCCCCGGCAAGTATGCCGATGGTGAGGGGCTGTGGCTCGTGAAGTCAACGCCGGAAGCTGGAAAGTGGATGGTACGTCTCGTCGTTTCAGGTAAGCGGCGCGAGATGGGATTGGGCCGCTGGCCCGATGTCTCAATAGCCGAAGCTAGGGAACGCGCGGCAACGGCTCGGCGGCAACTTCGGGATGGTGTCGATCCAATCGCCGAGCGAGCCAAGGAAAAGTTCAAGCCTAAACGCCTCACGGTGGCCGAGGCGATTGAAGGTTGTTTCAAGGCTCGGCAGGCTGAGTTGAAGAATGACGGGCACGCCGGGCGGTGGATGTCACCGCTCACTGTGCATGTGATTCCGAAAATAGGACTCACACCGATTGAGGACGTGGATCAGCATGTCCTGTGTTCAGTTTTCGAGCCCATCTGGCATGAGAAGCCGGACGCCGCTCGCAAGGCTATGAACCGGGTGAATCTCACTCTGAAACACGCTGCTGCTCTTGGTCTCGATGTTGACCTGCAGGCGGTCATGAAAATGCGGGCCCTTCTCGGGAAGCGGAGGCATGAGGTGAAGCATATTCCCTCTCTTCCTTACAAAGACGCGCCAGCCTTCTATCGTATGCTTTGCGAGAAAGAGTTTGTGACAGCGCTAGCTCTTCGCTTCCTCATGCTTACCGTCGCCAGAACAAGTGAAGTGCGCTTTGCAACGTTTGACGAGATCGACAATGATGTTTGGTATCTCGCGCCGAAACGAACAAAGACCGGTCGTGAGCATCGAGTGCCGCTGACCGATGAAGCGTTGGCAGTTCTGGAATTAGCACAAAATGATCATCCCGACCGACTGATCTTTCCATCCCCTACCGGCGGTCCATTGTCCGATGCGGCCATGGCCGCATTCATGAAGCGAGAAGGATTTTCAGCCCGTCCCCACGGACTGCGCGCTACGTTCCGAACCTGGGCCGAGAATGAGACCGATGCCGACTGGGAGACCAAGGAAGCGACCCTCGGGCACTCAATCGGAAATCAAGTAGAACGCGCCTATCAACGATCTGATCTATTGGCCAAGCGAACAACTTTACTGTCTGAGTGGTGTGATTTTCTTATCTCTCACTAACGGTGGCCACCGTAATTTTTTCTGAAGTATCTCATGTTGCAAGCCTGATTTGTTCGGCTTCCACGAGCCTGCTTTCGATAAGTTCCTGACGCGCGGCATCCGGATTTGGCGTAAAAAGTAGAATTCGAAGGTTTTCTTCAGCCCGGGAAAAACACACGTAAGCAAGTTTTCGTCCCCTCTCACGCTGGCCCTCAGTCGGTTCACCAGCAGTTTGAGGAGTAAGGAGCTTTGTGAAGCTGTATTGATTCCAAGCCGCTTCGACGTCGTCAAAAACCACAAGCACATTGCGATACTCTTCACCTTTCACGCCGTGTTGCGTGCTATAGGCAGAGTTTTCCAAAATGAAATTACAGTATGCGGATAAGTCCCTAGTGGTCATGAGAAAAAATTGATCACATAGCCAGTCGCTCTTTTCTTCTCCATTTATCTCCTCATCATAATCCTCTGTCCTGGGATTCCGTGCGAGATGCTCAAGCAAACGATCGGGCATGATTACCAGTTGCTGATCACGACAATAAATGAGCACATCCCGCGTAGTCCCTGTCTCCCAGAGACGGAGTAGCTCTGCCAACAACTCTTTTGACAAATCTATCATATCACTGAGTTTGCGCTCACTGTTAGCCCCATGAATGTCAAAGCTCGGACTCTGTCTTCGCAAGACATCAATAGCTCTTCGATTATCCTCGTTCTGAACAGCTTGTATGAGAGGGAAAATTGTCGAGATGAATGGCTTGAGCAGAAAGTGCTCACCAGTTTCATAATCATCTTGCGCGCGAGATGAGGCAAAAGTTCCGGTAAAAAGACGATTGAGTTCCGAGAAACCAAGTCTGCGAGCAATCATTTGGCGAACTAAAAACAATCTAATGACATCGTCCCGATTTTGCCAGCCCCATGCTTGAATTGCATCGTCCATTTGTCCTAGGGCCCGCTGGACCTGAGCTTCTGAATAACGCCGCCTCGGCTCTTCGGGTTCCTCGGATTGCACCAATAAAACTTCAACGCTTCCTTCAACATCCTTGTTAGGACCAGCAGGATGTTGTTCGACATCTTGCCGAAAGGCGTTCAACAAGGCGATCACCTTTCTTGAACAACGGAAGTTTTCTGTTTTTGTTATTGTTCGACCGCCAGGAGGTGGTTGAAATGCTCCAGCCCGGTTCTCAAAAATCTGTTGCCAAGGATCGCCAAAGTAGCCCACGAGCGGCAATCCCTCATGCCCGGAGGTGAGATTCAAACCAGCAACGATGCACTCGAATGTGTCTTGAGCCTCATCGACAAAAATATATGGAAAACGAAGTCCGAGCAGCCGTCTGAAAGTGGGCTTTTCTGACATTAAGAAGCCCGCGACTTCAATGATATCGTCATGACTTAGCTGGCCATTTAGATAATCACTGAAACTGGAATCGGCGTAGTCGAATCTTGAAACACTAGACAGCCCTTCCAATTGCTCTTCAAAGCGAATGACTTGCGTCCGAGCTTTGCGAGCCTCTTTGGTATCACGTCCAGTATCCTTTTCGCGTGCTTTAGCTATCAACGCGGGTAGGCGATGGCTAACCAGCGCTTCTCGAATATCTTTACTAAAGCGCCCGATCTCGTTCCAAAGAAAGCTGTGCAGAGTTGAAACAAGATAAAGTTCGTCAAAACCTAATCGAGTTCTGATAACGTCTACCGCACGATTGGTATATGTAATACACGCAATTCGTTGTCCATTTTGCCGCAAGGAGGCTGCGTGATTGGTTCGAATATCGTCCAAAGCCGCAATCAGCGAAGTGGTTTTGCCAGATCCCGCTCCTGCTATCAGGGCAAAGCTTTGGCCCGTTGATAAGCATTCTCGAACGGCTACGTCTGCTTCTGTTGAAATTAGTTCGGCCATATTATTCGTGTACGGATTGTATATCTGGGGCAGGTCCCAAAAGTCTATTTTCAAGCCAAATAAGGCCTTCTGAGATGTAATTCGGGACAAGCCAATTATCTGGCCCGGCCAAAACACTCATTGCGAAATCGGTCTTTTTGAAGCCGCTCGACCTGATACGATCATAGATCACCTGATACGAAGCATCGAGCATGGGTGGAATATCAATACCCAAACTGATCTCTCCATTTCGAACCATATGAAAATTTTGATAGGCGAATGATTCTTCAATCGTCCTAGGGCGCATATCCAGTGTCGCGTCTCTTTCGTTCACGGTGACGTCGGTCTGAAATGTCACATAGAGATTGTTGTCGGCACTACTCTTTTGCTCAGATGTTAGAGCTAAAAGGTCAGCCACGGTCTGGACACTAAGAAGTTCTTTCAATGAAGCATTTGAGGTGAGCGCTCCTGGTTGGTCCGCTCTGCATGCAGGGTGTCGCCCGGCCGCCTCTACTGAATCCAAATCGGTGACAATGAGATATGGAATTTTTAGGAAGGCGAGTAATCCCGCAAATCTATGCGCATACGCACCCCCCACCTCCAAAGTTGTTAGATATACAGTGCGAAGACGAGGCGAGGTCTTGTCGATCATGCTTGGCAGTAGAAGTTTCTCGACTGATCCTTCAACTAGAATTGCTGCATCAGCAAAAAAAAGATCACAATGCGTCAGCTTTAGGTATCGCTTCAGGAACTCCAAGGCCTGTTCAGAAGTGACATGCTCATCACCAACTTCCATCGGGTCCGGCTTGAAATTACGCAGACTATGCACTTGTGAAGCGTTTAGTATTTTGGGTTCATCTGGATTTTCGTCACCAAGAGCGCACCGACGGAAATAGCGCACCTTGGAAAAATCCACGGTATCTAGGATATGCGATGAATGAGTTGTAACGACCAACTGAGGTGCCAGAGACTCATCCCCAGCCTCTTTCGCAGAAGCCGCAATCACCTGCCAAATATTTGCGATAAATGTCTGTTGAACTTGTGCATGAAGATGCACCTCTGGTTCTTCAATGAAAATAATTTGGCACAATGGACGGTTCTTCGCGGTGCGAATCCATTGTGAATGAAAATGCCTAGCCTGGATGGCCATATAGATCAGATTTTTGAAGCCCAGCCCATTATAGAGTTCGGGAAGCTCATGATTGCGATGAGCATCGACATAAAGCAATTCAGTATTTCCCTGTAATGCTGCTTCGGGACTCAGCGACGATACAATTTTCAATTCGCGGTCATTGATGGAGGGAACACCTAGCCCCCTGATCACTTTCATAATTCCCTCAAATTGAGATGCGTAGTGCTCAGTAAGCTTACGATTGTTTTCGTCGATGACCTCGTGTGCGGCCGAAGCAACATCAGCTTGCTCTAGGTTTTTACGATAGAATGTTGCGAAGGCAGCGGAAAGACGATTGCTTCGATGGCCTTCGTCATCATCAATATTCCTCTGCGCGTCCACAAAATCAACCTTCAACAGGCTTTGCAGTATGCTTGTGCCCTCCTTTTTATCTAGAGGCGTCGCAACCAGCTCACCGTCGCTGTCCTCCAATGCTAAGAATGAAACATCAAAATGCCGCTTGAGATTGCGGTCCATCGCTAAATACTGCGACAGGCGTTTTCCTCGCACACCTTCTGGCGACAGAGGATATGCGGCGGTATATTCAGCCCTCATTTTTGTGGAATCCACAGCAGAATAGCGCATGCGGATTCCTAGACGATCGAACTCATCTGAGAGGCGCGGCAACAAGCTAAAAGCACGACCAAATTCTATGCCGCTTGGGTCGATTGAAAACCAAATATCCAACTCAATTGCGGGTAAACTTCCTTCGTCTCCGTCCATTCCGAACTTGTCGAGGTCGGCCATTCGCGCGACTGACAAATCGTGCACGCGGAAATCTTTACCCGCGACAAAGCATCGAAACACAGCTGTTGCCGAGGTTTTACCGCTGTTGTTTGGTCCAACGAAGACCGTGTCCTCTTCTTCAAATTGAATTGAGACGTCTTCGAGTCTGCGGAAATTGCGGATTGATATTTCGTTTACTTTCATGATGGTGTTGTTTCTATTCTGAAAATGCCAATTGAAACGACTAGCATGATAATACTGCACTCTACCAAATACGACAACGCAAGGTAGAGCTATAGACTTCCAATTATTGTGAGATATCGCCGAGTTCTGGACCAATCAAAGTTTTGAAGCACTCTGAAGAGGCTTCAAAAGTTCGAGAACTGGTACTGTCTGGGTCACAAATCGGAATAGCGATATGAGGACGTCTAGACATCAGTACTCAACACTCTCTGCCTAGCAGGATTCCATAGCGCTCAATTTGTCACCACTTTTCCCTTTCCACTTGGGATTGTTCTGTTATTGTTAAGGAATAATGGGGTGGGAAAACAACATGCTGGGCATCCATATTCGAACCAAACTGGTCGTGGCGACATTACTTATGGTTCTGCTGGGGGTAATGTTCGTCCCCGGCGCACTCGCGAAACCACAGCTTGAGTGGTTGCCTCATAATGTATCTATTGAAGTTGAGCCTGGGCGAGAAACAACGTTAGTCGTTACTGTGTCGAGCTCGAAAGAAATCGACAATGGCCAACTCTCCGTTTCACCGGAATTGGCAGACTATATCGTGATAGAGCCAACTGTTCTGAATCTGAGGAAACATCAGACGCAGGATGTTACGCTGACGATATCAGGTAATGAAGCCATGCCCGGTGATGTATTGGAAGGCTTCCTTGAGGTGCAGTCTGCCAAAAAAGCAAAGCCGCGTGATACGGAAGATCACTGGAACGAAGATTATGATCGCTGGGAATCCAATCATTATAAACGACGGAAAGAAGACGACAGAGACGACCGTGCCTCCAAGAAGAGTGATAAAAATAGCCTTCTGGCGATCTCCATCTCCATCTTAGAACCTACGGTCACACTTGGCGATGTAAGAGTGTCATATGAGCTGCCTGAAAATTGGAAGCGGTCACCGTTTGACCTAGCAGACGGCACATTTAGTGATGCTGTGTACAGTCCTGAATCTTGGGAGCGCATACAGGGCGGTAGCCTGGCAACTGCACCGGATATCGTGCTGTCGATCATACCCAACCCAGCAAATCAATCGATCATTGAGTTCCAAAATAGTGATGGTTGGTACGGCTCATACGACAGCACTACCTTCATGATGGTTGATGGGAGGGCTTCCCTAATTTTGGATGACAGATCAGATGGTTTGCCATCAAACCCGACGGTTATCGCCCTTATTGATGATGGTTATCAAATAATAAGCGTGGGCTTTGGTTGGCAGTCGGCAGATTCTTATGACGAATTCTTGGATAGTTTGGTCATCGAAAATGTGGGGGAAAGCCAGTGATTCAGAAATTTGTGGCACTCGCTTTGATATTCTTTCTGCCTTCCGCATTGGCGCAGGAGTACGTTTATCCTGTTGGAGACCCATTTGCCCGACCAATTCCAGGAACTACTTCTTCCAATGGGTACCAGCTGACAGGAGCATTTCGAAGGAGTGGGCACACCGGTGTTGATCTTTCGAATGGACTGGAAGGCGGCAAGGTAGTCTCCGTTGCGGATGGCTACATTCGCGACAAATGCGAAACGTCCAGTTCTAATAAAAGCGATCCTAGGGCATGCAACGGATTTGGGAACAGACTAATCATTGAGCATGCCGGTGGATTTTCCTCGGTGTACGGCCACATGAAGCACGGTTCTCTAACTTCGAAGAGCGTAGGTGACCATGTCTCACTTGGAGAAAAAATTGGAGAGGTCGATTGCTCAGGTGATTCCAGGTCGGAGTCGGGATCATCGCCTTGCGAGAGCAACCATGGCGTAGGTTCGCATCTGCATTTCGAAATTAAGACGAAACCGGTCATTGGATGCGGATATCTGACCAGCAAGAAGGATTGTAAAATAGGGGGCGAAGTTGAGAGTAGTAATGAATTTGACTTTATTTATGCAGACCCCCTAGAGTTCATCGCTAACAGACTGAAATCTCAGGCAGCGAAACCACCCTATCCATATGTGACCTTCGTCGAGGGAAATCCGGGCGTCCCAGGGGACAGCATAACAATCCTTGGTCTTGATCTCGGTAATGCGGCACAGTTCTCCCTAAGTGATGTGAGTACTCTGGGCAGATCCGAAAGCGGATTCGTTGTGAGTGCTTACGGTGTTGGCCGAATAAGCTACATGAGTATCGTCTTTGGATTTACAGGGACAAATTGTTCCACTGGCATTCTCGGTGCTCTAACCAGTATCCCATCTGTAAACGGGGCGACAGGATCGGCAGTGACTATCGACCGTTCAAACATCGAGTACGCTAGAGCGGCAGCGGCCGCTGCCAATCCTATATTCGATTGTCAAAATGCGCGAACTGATAATGCCTATGTTAGCGAGATCATCGCAGGTGGAGTAAGCAGACTCGATGCCGCTGCAGTAGAGAAATTGGGAACACTCTTGCCAAACTGATTGGAGTAGGGATCGTCGTCCGCTGAACGCTATTACGCACAGAAATTCTCCATTAATCAGTGTGCGTTTAATCGGCTAAGACGTTCGAGAGCTGGTCAGAGAGTCCTCACAGCATAAACTTAAATAGCGCGCCAGACGGCCTGGTATCGGAAATGCGATATATCCTCAGTCGACAGAATATGAAGGTTTCAAACAAATTTGCTATACTTCACATAGCAATGATGGAGATCTTTATGAAGAAACTTTCACTCGATGAAAAGCGAGCTGCTCTAGCTTTGTGCACAGCGCGTTCGAATAAGGGCAAAGGGACTTTGCCTAGTGCCGACAATCCTGATGACTACGATAGTCAGTCACTTTTGGAGCGAAGTGTCCGCACAGCAGACAGACGAGCCGCTAGTCTACACTCAGCAACAAAGAGCTTAGGTGACAGATATCCAAAAAAATAGCACGTGTTTCGTGCTCAAGAATTCTCCCGACTAACATCCGGGAGAATTTTTACTCTCCTGATTTATTGACCAGCTCACTGAGTGAATCAAAAGTTCGAGAACTGTCACTGTCTGGGTCACCAAGTGAGTCAGACAAGCCATCTTGAAGGCAAGTCAACCAATCCGACGGCTGTAATACTAGTTCTTTTGCGAAGACCTGGCGGTTCGAGGATGCGAAATTCAGCAATTCGCGTTTTTGATCGTCAGAGGCAGATCGGTATTGCAAATAAAGGCTTTTTGCGAGTTCGAGGAATCTATCGAGCTTGGCGATTTTGGCGTCCAGATTAGCCACTTCTGCGACCACTTCTTGGCAGCGTTGGCGATCCATCAGGATCGCCCCTTTCTTCGTCTCATACAGCGCGTCGTCGATAACGCCGTCGATAAGCTTGTCAGCAAGGCGCGATAGCCTTTCGTCAATCCTGGCAAGTTCAAATGCCGCCGCCTTCTGACGCTCAGCACCGTCGCTACTGCACAAGATATTCGTGAATCGTACGCGCAATTTCTGCACTTGCGCTTCGGTCAAAGTGAACCTGCTGAGAAAGATGTCGATCTGTTCGTGCATGACGTCTTCTCGGACAGATTTTGTTGCGCACCCCTTCTTATGGCAACGATAGTAGACGTTTCCCTTTTGTCGCTCGCCGATCATCGTCCCGCGACAATGGCCGCACCGGAACAACCCTCTAAAGAGCAGATTGTGTTTGGTGGTTTTCTTATTATCGCGCCCGGTACGAACGGCTTCAGCCTGATCAAACAGGGAGGGTGAAACTATCGGCTCATGAATGCCTTCGTATGTTTTCCCAGAGCGTTGAATACGAATGAGGCCGACATAGAATGGGTTGATCAGCATTTTGGCGACATTTGATTTCGTCAGCGGTCGACCGCACGCTTTTCGAAACTTCGTGTCGCGCATTGCGGCGGTCAAAGAATGCAGTGAGTAGTTTCCGCTCGCATAGCGCTTGAAGACCTCGCGCACCATAGGAGCAGTTAGCGGATCTATCGTCTTCGGCTTTCCACCACCATTGTCGAGATACCCAATAGGCGCTTTGAACGGGTACAAGCCTTGCTTGAGGCGACCATTCATACCCTTGATCGTCTCTTCACGCAGATTGCGGATATAGTCTGCTGCGATGACGGCCTGGATATCAGCCGTCAGGCGTCCGCCTCGCGACCGGAAGTCGAGACTTTCGGTCGCAAAGTGAATATCAATCCCGGCGTCCGCCAGATCACCAATCTTGGCCCAGTCGGCAAAGTTTCGCGCGGACCGGTCGATCTTGTGAATGATCACGCCATCAGCCTTTCTGCCTCGCAGGTCTGCGACCATGCGATTGAAGATCGGGCGACCCTTTTTTGCAGCGGTTTCCCTCTCCTCGAACCACTTCGTGATTATGATGTCGTGGTGACTCGCAAAGGCACTGATCGCTTCTTGTTGCGCTTCAAGCGACACACCTTCGCCCTGCTTGGCGGTCGATACCCGAACGTAGCCAAAACACGTTTTCATAAATATTCGGAACTATCCTCGGACTCTACCAAATCCTCAGAATTTGGCGAATCGGATTCCCACGGCCAAGTACCCTCGCGCTCCATCTGCTCATACACGCGCTGGCAGATTTCAAAGTATTGTTCGAGCATGTCATCTTCCATATTTGCTCATGATACGCGGGGAGAAAATGGCGACCAGACGGCCCTATATCGTCCGTTCAGATAATGGGCGGGTGCAGCACTGCCGAGAACGTCTTTGACTTCAGACCTTGCACCATCAGCTTCACATAGGCGCGGTGGTTGGGCAGATTCATAAGATCGCGCGGCAGGATATCATCCAGTTGGCGACTGAACATCGGGGCATCCATCGCACCAATACGCATGACGATCATCGTGCCAACGTTTCCCATGATCGCCTCAAACACGTCAGCATCAGTTTGCTGGATATGCTGATGCGCCAGGATAAGACCGAGACCATACTTGCGCACTTCGGACAGCATGCCCGCCAAGGCGGATGTTGAGAACGAGTGGAATTCATCGACGTACAGAAAGAACGGCGCTCGCTGCGTCTCTGGCAAGTCATAGCGGGAGAAGGCCGCGTGCATGATGCTGGACAACAACAAACCACCAACGACATTTGAGGTGTCTGCGCCGAGGCGACCCTTCCCTAAATTCACGATCAGGCTGCCTTGATTATCCATGAGTCGGCGGAAGCGAATGGGTTCTACAGGCTCACAGAGCGCAGTACGAATCACCGGATGCGCCAGAAACGCTCCAAGCTTGTTGGCAATCGGCGCGACGCCATCGACGGCGGTTTTATAGTTCATATTCGGGAATTCCCTCGTCCAGAATTCCAACACTTGCGGGTCGTCAATCCGGGCGACAATTTGTGAACGAAACGCCTTGTCATAAAAGAGCCGGGTGATGTCACGCAGATCAGTCCCAGGCTGTGTAAGCAAAGCGAGGATCGCGTAGCGCAGCAAGTGCTCCATTCGAGCGCCCCAGGCATCGCTCCATTGACGCTTCAGCGTATCGATCAGACCTGAGGTCACAATAGGCCGTAACGCCGCCGAGACATGAGACAGCGGATTATATCCATAAGGTGATGCAGCGTCGGCAACATCCCAGTATAGATGATCAAATCCGAGACGTTGTGACAGGTCTGAAGCCAGATCTCCATGCGGCTCTATCAGACAGAAACCTCGACCTGCACGGGCGTCGGCCAGCGCCAGATTTGCGAGGAGCGTCGATTTGCCCGTGCCGGTTTGGCCGATGATATACATATGCAAGAGCCGGTCGGCCTGACGGATTCCAAAATCGAGCGTGTTATACCGCCGGTCGGCAATGCCGATGGGGGTGAAATCATTCGAGTCGAAAGTCATCCCGCCATTGTTCAGTTTTTCGCGCTTCCATCCCAGACGGCCCGATACTGTCTCAACCGATTTATCGCTCTCCTCGATACCGGGACGTCTGGCGGAATACCCCTCCTTTCATACACTGGACGGCAGACAAGTTCTTTCGCCGCTTTCTCGTCTTCGTCGGGTGTGTCTGAGCCCCATCGGACTCGCCCGTCGAAAGGAGAAAGCAATGTCGACAAAATCAACCGATGCGGCGCAGGTGCGCATGCTCAACGATCAATTCCGACGCAATGGAATCGGCCACGGTTCAATACTTCTGACTGTGGGCATCCAGTCGCTTGGCGAAGCCGGCGTGTGCCGGTTGCTATCAGCGATCCGCGCCTTTGATCACTTTTCTGCGGACAATGACCCGTGGGAAGAACATGATTTCGGCGCCGTCGTCATCGATGATCAGAGAGTGTTCTGGAAAATCGATTACTATGATCGATCTCTGGAGCAGGGGTCACCTGACCCAGCTGATCCGGATGTCACGCACCGGGCGCTGACCATCATGTTAGCCGACGAATATTGATCAGACCGCCCTTCATCTCACGATGGAGGGCGGTTCCTTATTCCGGTACAGCAATCGTTCTCGGTCAATACCGGATTCTTCTCCGCACGGTACAATTATGGGTTCAAGTCAGCTCGTATGCGCAGCCAGCATAGCGGGTCGTCTTGCATCCCGCACGACCGATCCGATATTCTTGATCTAAGAAAAACTCTAACGCTTTCGCTGTATCTGAAGGACCACCAAGGAGGGGTATGTCACAGACGGAAAGGTTTCACCTTTCCGCTCAATGGCATTTCCGCTGCGTTGGTGGTTTTTTCTTCGACGCGCACCGTCGTATCGCGCTCAACGATACCGGGACGTCTAGTGACGAACATGGGACCGCTATACACTCACCACGTTAGCCAATAACCAAAACCATATGACCACCCAATTTGCGTTCGATCTGCGTCTTTCAAGGCGTAAGGCCGGACTCACCCAGGGCGATTGTGCCCATTTGCTCGGTATCCAACAATCACGCATTTCAGATTTTGAGCGCGGGCATCAAATGCCCAGTCTCGAAGAACTTTGCTGTCTGGCGATCATTCTTGATCGCAACTTCGATGCGCTTTTCGCTGAAAAGATGAAGCAAGCGCGCGCGGCCCTCAAGGCGCGCGTCATCTCGGTACCGAAAAACCGCCGGCTCAACGCCGCCACTTTTAATCGCGTCCGCACGATCCACCGACTGAAACGAACCCTGAAGGCTAAACGCCCTCAACATGGAGGCGCGTAGGGTGCTGGCGGTGGCTGCCGCCACCCGTGGTGTCGGATATGTCTTCCTAATCGAAGGACAACTGGTCGAGTGGGGTGTATCCCGCAAGGCGTGGGAGTCCCCCGTTCATGCTGCCGAGACGCTGCAGCAATGGATCAACGACTATGAGCCCACAATGATCGTCACCGAGAAGATCAGCACTGACTCAAAGAAAGGCAAGAAAGCGCGACGACTGACGGCAACCTTGGCCGCCATCGCCTCACACAATTATGCCTATGATGTATCAGTTCCGATCAATCGTAGCGGCAAAAACCGGTTCGCGTATGCCGTTGCGCTCGCCGACATATATCCGGACGTGAAGCCGCGTCTGCCGCGCTCGCATACTTGGTACGATCCGGCGCCGCGCAACCTGCTGATATTCGACGCATTGGCAATGGCTCATGCAATCCTGACGGATCCAACCCTGACCATTGCCGCCAATCTCGACGGTGCGTCATAGCCGGTCGATCCGGAAAGGACCCTTCCCGGCGCGTCGCCACTCCCCTTGCAACAAGTCGGTATTCGGTTCGGGTGGTCTAAACGGCGGTGCAAACGCAGCCCAGGACTGGAACAATTGATAGCTGATTCCATCAGAAACCGTGCGCTCGTAAAGGGCCACGGTTTTTTGTATGCGAGCCGGATCGCTTGATACATTCAGCACGAGGAGTGGCGCAGTGAGCTTCAAATGCTCCTGATACCGTCCCGCACCAATGTAGGCATGATATGCATGAAGACTGCGCAGCGCACTTTTGCGGTTGAAGTTCGCGGATGTGAGAGGCTCTGTGGCCCGGTCTGCTTCAACGACGAAAAAACGGAATCGACTTCCCTTCGAGGTCCGATGTTCGATTCCAAACAAAGCATCGGGAATAAGTTTGATCGACCGCGTGACGGCAGGAATTGTCACTATGGTTTCAAGATCGGTCTCAGCGCGGCTAAGAATTGCGGATTGTGGAATGAAGGAGAGATCATCCCGCCCTTTGATTGCCAGCTCAATCGACGCCGTGATGGAACTTACCATGTAGCGATGCAGCCATGGTCCGGCGTTTCGAGATGGAGCAACACCCGCTTCATGGAGCGCCCGCTTTCCAGCAGGGGCGAGGTCATAGACGAGCTGATTGTAGCGGCTATCGAGCGTGTGGAATTGCTGTGGCGGTCTCGTGAGATACGCACCGCCATGGGGCGTGTTGTCTTCGTTGAAGAGATCGGTGAGGCGTTCACGCGCCCGTTTCTCGCTGACGCGCAGATCGCCTGCAAAGGCCAACAGGAAGGATGAGCTGAGCGGACCATGTTCAGCCAGGCGCTTCAGCCACATCCAATCACGTTCCGTCAGCGACACACGTTTGCCGGTTGAGGCGGGTTGTAACCGCGACCTCCGCCCCATCGCATCACGTGATGCGGATTCGTCGTTCACCAGCTCTCGCCCGGCGTAGTATCGACATCATCCGGTTTGGGCTTGGACGTGTGCTTTGGTTTTGGTTTCGACTCCGAATCTGCAGACGTGGCGTTCTCTGACTCCTCCTCTTCCGGCAGCCCAGCCTCAAGGGAGCTATGATGCACCGCATAGCGTTCGCGCATGCGATCTTGCAGCTCAGCTCGTTCGAGCGTCGTCATTCGGTCTTTGGCTTCGAGATAGCCGAATGGAAAGCGAAGTGAAGCCGCTTCTGGCGTTACACCCCGAATGTATCCAGCAAAACTGCCCTTTGGCTGCATCTCAATGACCGTAGGATCGCAGTGAAGCATCGGAGCAAGCGTGCGCGCGTCCTTCGAGGACACGCCGCCAGCAAGCTTGATAGACGTGTTGGCGGCAAAAGCATCTTGCAGGCGGGCGTCGAGCTGCCCGAGGTATTGGTGCGCCAGCACCATGCCGACATTGTATTTCCGCGCTTGAGCCAGGATGGTGCCGATGTTGCGATCAAAATAGTCGGCGGCTTCGTCGATATACACATAGGTCGGCAAGCGCTTGTTCTCAGGCAGGGTCGCGCGCTCCTGCGCGGCTTGCGCGATCAATGCAATGAAGAACCGCCCGAAAATTTCCGAACCCTGTTCTTTGAGCAAGTCCTTCGCAGTATTGATCAGAATGACCTTGCCGGAATTGATTTCCGAGAAGAGATCGAGCTTCGAACGCGGGTGCGAGAACATACGCTCGAATGTCTGGTTTTCGAGAATTCCCCACAGCCGCCGCATGACCTGCTTTTTGGTCTGATCGAATTCCCGACTGGTGAACTCGGTTTCAAAGAAGCGCTTGGCGGTACCGGTGAGTTTGGCGATGTGCGGCGCAAAGACCTTTTCGCTGCCCGGCTCCATCAATTCTCGCAGCGTGTGGATGGTGGCGTCCGGGATGTGCAGCATGAGGCGTGTCACATAACGGAAGATGACATTCTGCTTTTGCGTCATCTCAGCTGAGAGGAGCGAACCAAGCACGAAGTCATAGAGCTCCAGAATGGAATTCGTCAGACGTTCGCGTTCCAGCGGATCATACCCGGCGAGGCGCTCAATGCCGACATCGAACAGGTTGAGTGACACCGGCCATTCCACATCACTTGGATCGATGATGACAATGCGATCATGCAAAGATCCACCGGGGCCGAACTCTGACAAGTTGGCGATATTGCGGATCAAGTCGCCCTGGCTATCCAGCACGATGATGGATCGATCGCCCGCCGCAACAGCTTCAAGATCATTGGCAATGAGGTACTGGAGGGTCTGCGATTTGCCGTGTCCTGAACCGCCGACAATGTGACAGTGCTCGAAGCGAGCCTCCTCCGGAATGGTCACTGTCGTTTCGACCTTGAAAAGGTCAGCCAGAGGCGTGCGCCCGAGATAGGCGTCCACGAGCGCAACGGGATCTTTCAGAGACGAGCGGCCCGGCAGGATCAGTTGGCGAACCGGCTCACTGCTATCGAGTGGGTTCTTGGCTGATATCGCATTCACGTTGGCCTGCAATTGGCTCGCCAGACGTGGAAACAGAAATGGTGCAGCGCTTTCACGGGATAGCATTTCGACGAGGACCGGCTCGACCACACGGGCTGCCGTCTCGACACCCTGGAGCAGCTGAACCGGAACACTGAGATCGCGCCCTGACGATGATCGATGCTGCGATACGGGCAATGTACCGATCAGCGGCGACAGGGCCGCAATCAGGATGTTCTCGATAGCAGCCGTGGTGACGTCAAAGTCAGCCAGCAACTCCTTATGAGCGAGCAATGCGTCTCTGATGGCCCACCATTCGGAGGTTGAGCGTTTCTGTGCCCAGTCGATTGCCGGAACTGAACCGCCCCGGTAACCCCGGAGGCAATTTGGTTGGGGTCATGCAGCGATAG
>NZ_JBALTL010000011.1:0-33872 GCF_036964545.1 Hyphomonas oceanitis | reverse complement strand
AAGAGAGAATCATGCTTCGCAAAGCAAAACGAGACCTTTTTCAGCAGCCTGCTAGATGTTGCGGGTTATTTCCCCACGCGGTCGGACAACCAGAGAAACCGGTGATTTGGATGTCACCGACTCGACGAATTGAATGATGAATCGGTCCAAGCAGACCGTCGTCTCGGTCTCCATATGTCGCATCAAAGTCCCAATTTCCATATACAAAGTGGATTGGACATTGGAACGATGAGCATATCTCAAGCAGCGAATTGACGCTTTCTCCTCCAATGTCGCCAGCAACCAGGATTGCATCGTAAGCGTTAGATTCTTGCGCTCTGAGTACCCGAACAGCCTGCATATTGTTGTGGATGTCACTGAAAGCGAGAAGACGTATCATACGAAGATAATTCCCAAACCTCTGATGATGCCTGATGGCTAAGCCTTGGGCTTTCGAATTTGATAATCAGGCATAATTTCAATTCCTGCTGTTCTGTCCCTCTGAACTAAAAGAAGTCGTCACTAGTGGATCCTGGATTCAGCAGGTAGGCTGTATTCGAACAGCGCTTTTATCTCAGACAGCATCGCCGCGTCCATCCCGCCATACTTGCCGCGCCAATTATAATGGGTGGCGTTGCTGATCCCGTGCTCGCGGCAGAGGTCTGCAACAGGCACACTGCCTTCGCCCTGCTTCAGGATTGCTGACCCAGCCCCCCCCCCAGATTCGGGTCATTTATTCGGAGACTCCGTTCGCCTTTCTTTCTGGTTGGGGTTTGTGGGTAAAGGCTCGTTGAGCGGAGCTTTTGATTAGCTCAGGCGAAACGGGCCGGGCTCTCTAATATCAGGTCAGCCGCTTGGAGCCCGTCATAGGTAGCTTGAAACAGGGTGGCCGATAGCCCGAGGTGCGCCCACAGCGCGAGCATTTTACCGGGCAAACAATCATGCTACATATATCATTATGATATAATAACGCGTGACGGCGAATACCGTCATCGAGCTTGAGGAAAGGCGAGCGACATGACCGGCAGACCGCCGCCTAAGGCGCGAAACAACGCTTCTGACAACGCAGCAATGGGCGACGGGAAGAAGGTGGTTGGCCGACCATTCAAGCCTGGCAATCCGGGAAGGCCCAAAGGCTCGCGCCATAAGACTACGCTGGCCATACAGTCCCTACTGGACGGTGAAGGCGAGGCCCTGACCCGCAAGGCTGTGGAATTGGCGCTAGCCGGCGACGTGACGGCGCTACGCCTTTGCCTTGAGCGTATTACTCCAGCCCGGAAAGATGCGCCCGTACTGTTTGAATTACCGCCAATGGACGGCGCGGCGAGCGCGGCGGCGGCGATGGGCGCTATCCTGTCCAGCGTTGCAAGCGGAGGCCTGACACCGGGAGAGGCGAACGGCCTTTCCGGGCTTGTGGAAGGCTATCGCAAGGCATTGGAGACAACCGAGCTTGAGGCAAGGCTCAAGGCGCTGGAGGAGAAGGGAACATGAACTTGAGGGGCAGGATCCAGCAATTGGAGAGAAAGGCGCCGCCTGCTGACTTGCAAGACAAGGGCTCGCCAGACATGCGTTCGATTGCTCGAAAAATCGCATTCGTCCTTCATTGCGGCCTACATGATTCTACCGGGCTTTATCGTGAGGCGGCGATCAAGATTGCTAGGCTGCTGTCGTCGCGCGAGAAACAAGCATGAGCAAGATAGCGAGCCGCATTGTGGCACTAGAGAAGAAGGCACCCCACGATGTGGTGCCCCACGAAGTTCGCCTAGCAAGATTTCGCAGCAAGGGCGGGGGTAGCCTCTCAGCACCTCGGCAGGTCCTACCTGCAGAGGACCGTGAGCGCATCATCGTTAAGGTAAGGGCACTGAGAGGACGGCCAACCAATGCGTGATTGCAGTTAGTCAGGCAAATCAAAGGCAAAAAATGGTATCCTAAGAAGTGTGTAGCAGTTCAATTATTCTAACACTTTGCCACTTTTTGCTGAGGGCGGAAAAAGCTTTTCCAGGCAAAGAGAGCCATCAAGTCAGCCCGTTCCGGTAAAAATCTGTCGTCACCATATCGTTCAGTACGGGATAGTTATCTTGTCCTTACGCGTGAAGCCCTGTCCTTGATCGAAGAATAGCTCCAAGGCTCCGCTGCTCGGTGATGCGGATATTTTCAGCACACAGCCTACTAGCTCATCTCTGTTGAGCGCTGAAGGTATATAAAGATGAGGATCGGTTCCGACCGCCTTCAGTTTGAGAGTGCCGTCCAGTTGAGCATCTGCGGTGATCTCCGAGTTGCAAAGCAAGCTCTTTAATTTTACCGGGATGACGCTTCCATCACGTACAAGCAGGCTCAAACTATGCAGTATCAATTCCGAAGATCGGGTCGCAGGATCGATTCTGACCCCACTCAGCGGCCCGTCTGGGAAGCTTAAATCGTACGTCCGCTGCGTTAATGACGGTTTCACAGGGGAGGGGTTCGGTATTTGTGTTCCACTTGGCCGTGCTGACCGACTTGCTAATTGAATCAGTTCCGGAATATCCGTGACCAGACGGGGCCCCGAGAGCCCAGCTTTCTCGATTTTGTCGGGGTGTCGGCTCTGATCATCCGCAGCCAAAATCAGAATTTCGCATAGATTCACGATGCTGCGCACAATCGTTGAGTTGTTCACACGGGTCGGGTCAGCAAGAAAGCCTGAAAGCTTGGGAAGGTCGATCACATCCTTCAGACCGTTGAACTCATGCGAGTTCAAATATTCATGGATGAAGTTGCCGCCCCGGCGAGCCAGAGTAATGGGCCATGGTATGCTCTGATGCCGGGGTGCGGGAAGTTGCAACTCGACTCCAGGCAGCCTCACTCCTGGTGACGCTGCTTGGAAGTGATCTGGCCATTTTTTATTTAGATAGGGTAGTTCGAGAAGATCGGGTCGCAGTATCTTCATCGCCTCAAAGACAAACTTTCGTTCTCGCCGTTCGGTGACAGTCTGCTTCAGCCCAGTGCGCGATGCAAATTTCGAAGCCAGCGGGGCCATACGGTACAAGGAGCCGACATTTGCTGCGATGGCGCCGCCCCACCAGGGCAGGCGGAAATCAAAATAGAATAGCTCTGGTATGTCGTTCAGCTCTGCACCTTCATCTAGCACGCTTTCGAGCCAGGCATCGCAGATTTCAGTGTCACGCTGGATTGCCTGGGGGGTCAGAACGCCTAGTGGATCGAAAGGTTGTTGCGGCTCGCGCATAAAGGCGCGGGCGACCTCACGGGAAGTGACGTCAATCTCAGCGCTGGCGGGACGGACTCGCTTGAAATAGGCGTCAAAATATCCCACCACATCAAGCCCTACCTTTGTAGCGCTGCTGGCGCCGCCATCCCAAGCGCCGGGCGCTCCTTCAAAACGGTATGCGTGCCGAGTGAGATCTGTCCAGATTTCACTGACCGCTCGTTCCGAAGCATTTATTGGCGGGGCGTGGATCCTCTTGTTATGAGGCACGCCAGCTTTGCGAGCGACCATCTCAGCTGCTGTGATATCTGGGTTATCAGCGAACCCGTAGGTGAACGTCTCGACCCTATCAGCAATCCGACTTTCCAGCGCCGCTGCCAATACCAAGCGCGAATCCTCTCCGCCCGTCAGGGAAATTGGGATTGGCAGACCATCAAGCCCTGGCATATTGTCCAAGGCATCAAGGTTTCGCACGATCTCCGAGACTGATCGGACATAGTCGGATTCCTTGGGCAACCCTCGCGCTGTGAAGATGGGCGAACCCGACCGTCGAATCTCTGCGCTCGCGCCTGGCGTGAAAGCAATAGCGAAGCCTGGACGAAGCATGCGAACGCCCTGAAGAATAGAGCGGTCGGTGAATTTATTCCCCTTTGCCACAAGATCTGCCGCCTCCTGAAGATCGAGGCTTATCCGTTCAGATTCAATCAATAGCGGGTTCAGGAACATCTGCCGGTTCGAGACCGCGAAATATTCTGGGGTGTCCATATAGTAGATCGGGCGGAGCCCAGTGAAATCGGCTACCGCGATCAAGCGGTGGCAACCCGAATGGTACCATGCCGCACAGTATTCGCCATCGAGCGCATCATTGAGGCCAAATGCGCCACGGTCGCGGAAAGCATTGAGAAAAAGACTGACGGTTTGCGTCTCTCGCTCCTGCAGCCAGCAAAAGCCATCATAGGTCACGAAATCACGACCTTGCTTCAGGTGGTGCGCCCCCAATCCTAAAAAATCGTGGTTCTCGGCCGAGACGAAAAAAGTACGCTCGGACAGAGCAAGCATGTGCATTCGGCCAGGCACATATGGAACAAGGTGCTCCACCCCCTTCTCTAGCTTCCGGATAAGGCCGGAGCGTGCTGTGGGAGTTTTTGCAATTGCGATAAGAAAGTGATGCATGTTCCTTTTTCTGGACGATCATCAGTTAATCATCCCATTTTTCTGTGGTCAGCTTTTGGCCACTGGTTCTGATTTCCTGCGCCATTCTGGTCGGACTCGCTTAGACTCGGGCAGTAGTTCTTATCCGTCCCTTTGAGGTGGCAATTATTTGTAGGATCCCACTCTGTACGAAATCCATGCGCTCGGGCTAATGATGAATTGCGCAAACCGCAACTGTCAAAAAGCGATGTTGGTTGGATCTTCGAGCGCACATAACATCGATAACGCTCAAATTCTCAGTGATCTGAAAATAGTCCTAAAAGGGTTAGCAGAACAAAAGAGACAAAAAGGAAGCATGCCCAAGACAGGAATACGTTTGGATCAAGAAAATTCTCAACCTTCAGCTCGAAGAAATCATGGATTGAGACTTTGCTTGCCAAGGCGAGCTGCAAGCCATTGGCTGGTAGCTCTCCAATTGAAACCGCGATCTGCCGAACATCGGAAATGGTGAATGCGTCGCCAGTGTCGAACTTGCCGACAATGGCGGTTTGATATTGGTCCATCAGATACTGATGCATATCGGTCATGCATGTTTCGATCGGATCATCAGAGAAATGGAGTTCGCAGTTTGATCTAATGCCCATGTCAGCCCCCTCTTGTGCCTTTTTTCACGCCGCTGACGAGATTGCAAACGAAGCGTTATCGAAGGATCTGAGCGATTTGCCCGTCGGCCTTCCCAAGACACGCAGCCCGATGTATATATCACTTCGATACTTCATTGTGGGCCGGGATGATCATCGGCCCTTTGACGTGATGTGAGCCATGACCCGTAAAAACGGACGCAAAACGGATGGCACCTTCACTAAGGGCAATCCTGGCCGCCCCAAGGGATCCCGCCACAAGACGACGCTGGCGGTACAAGCCCTTCTTGACGGCGAAGGCGAGGCCCTGACCCGCAAAGCTGTGGACCTAGCGTTAGCAGGGGATGTGACAGCGCTACGCCTTTGCCTTGAGCGTATTACTCCAGCCCGGAAAGATGCACCCGTACTGTTTGACCTGCCGCCCATGGATGGCGCGGCGAGTGCTGCGACGGCGATGGGCGCGATCCTGTCCAGCGTGGCAAGCGGCGGCCTGACACCGGGAGAGGCGAGCGGACTTGCCGGGTTAGTGGAGGCATACCGCAAGGCGTTGGAAACAAGCGAACTTGAGGCCAGGCTCAAGGTGCTGGAGGAGCAGAGGCCATGAACCTGAAGGCGAGGCTCGTGAGGCTTGAGAACAAGACCAGGGAAGGGGCACCGGAAATGCCCTCCTGCATCGTGATATCCTTGGTTGCTCCCGGTCCTGATGGGCCGGTCAATATGGGACCTCATACAGCGCATCTACTCAAAGGCCCAAATGCGGGCCTGCAGCTAAGCCGAGAAGAAGGCGAGAGCGCGGAGGCTTTCCAGGAGCGATGCGATGCTATGGTGGGGACAAAGCGATGACCCTGAAGCGCAGGATTGACCGGCTGGAGCGGGTGAGTCCGGCTTTCTATTCCGATGTGTCGGAGATACCGACGCCAGCCCTCGAACGATTGGTGCGCGGGGCATTTCGAGACGGTAATCATACCGCAGAAGAGAGGGAACTGTGCCGCGCGTTGAAGGATCGTGGCTTTGAGTTTTCGCTCGCGCGACCTCGACTTTGAGTATGGCGCCAAGCTCGCCGACATCTGCACTGAGCAGGTAGAAGCGCTCGATACGCACCGCCGCAAGGGCCAGCAAACCGTTGTCGTCGAGCATGTGCACGTGAACGATGGCGGACAGGCGATTGTGGGTAGCGTGTCAGCGGGGAGGGGGGGTGTAGGCAAAAAGTGAGGAACAACCCCATGCGATGAGCGCTCAATGTACTCGATTTTCAACCTTAGACGTTGACGTATCCATAGTCGGCTTCACTATGTCGCCAGTTTGTAATTTCGGGCGAGGGGAAGATGACAGAGTTCTTCAACTGGTTCGTGTTCGAAGCACCAGGCTGGGCACGCCTCGTTATTCTTGGGGGCACGGGACTGACCATTGGAGCAATTCTCGGTGAAATAGTCAGGCGAGCGCTCAATTTGTCACAGGCTCCAAGTTGGCTGATAGGGCTCCCGATGCTGATAGCCTTGGTCCTTGCCAAACCAATAGTCGATTCGATGCAACCTTTGCCGATTGCCGAAGTTACGATTTCGAAGCTCCAAAACGCCGACATGCCCGACTACGTTCGCGCTCTTTTTGCCAAAGACGAAGAAGCAAGGAAGGTGTACGAAAGTTCGCTCGTCGCGATCCAACGATTAGAATTGCCTGAAGAAGAAAAACTTCGGATGGCGAGCACATCGGCGCTGCGAGCTCTGGCGATGAGCGCAGAAAAATACAGAACGCGTGCCCAACCAGAATCAATTCGGGAAATGATGTCGTTTGTTATCGACATTGCCAAAAAGCTAGAAGAACGCCCCGCACTTTGCGCGGGCTACATACAGTCCTTCTCGGGGACGGGCGCAGGCTACAATTTGAATGAGCTCAACTCGTATCTTGGCTCGGATGCCAATCGAGAATGGGACGAGTTGAACCGGAAGCTAATCTTCGAAGGTTTGCAAGTAGCGGAAGCACCAGTGAATTTCAGCCCCAGCACCGAGCTAGAGCTCCAAGAGCTCGCCGCAAGTACTGGATTCCCGCCTGATAAATTTTCTCCGGACTTTACTACTTTTTCTGAGGCTGGGATCTGCCGTTGGTTTATCGACTACACGGAGTTTTTGATCTCTCAATCAAATACTGACTTGAAACGATTCTATCAGAATGATTTTGCCTTTGGTCACTACATGCAAACCTTGGCCAATGGCGATACTGCGTGGGACGTTTCGTTGCTAGGAACCGGGACGTCAGGGCACAGATTTTATCAGCTGACGGCAAGCCAAATCGGCACAGACGACGCCCTTTCGTTCAACTGCGAAGTCGGCGGCGGAAACGAAAGCGAGCAACTAATTTACTTTGTCGGGCCAGACCCAACGAAGTCAGGGAAGGTTGACGTTTCGATTGAGTCCGTCGGTGCCTTTCAAGAAATGGGAGACGTCGAAAACGATACGAATATTTTGGTCATCGCCAGCGACAAGGATCCGGTATTCCAACGTCTCGTTGATGCGATTCGCGGTGAAAAATCGGTGTTAATTGGGCGGGGCTCAGCCGCGCCTCAATCGTTCAAATTCGAAGGTGGCTCGGCATTCGTTGACACCTATATAGCTAGTTGCAGCGGCAACAAAGGTTAGCCGAACTGGCCTAAGCGTATGTGGTTCGGACCCAGGGCGTTCAATCCCATATAGAGGGGTCGGGGAAGCGCACGCTGCTAGCGTCTGGATGCTTTACTTCTTGCGAGAGCGGTGCTGCGGGTCGGGCGATTGTTGCCAATAAAATTGTGTGGTGGAGATAAAAAGCGTGCTACAATTTTCGTTTACAATGGGGGTAATTTTTGATGAGGTTCACATGGATTCTCGCAACCTTTTTGATTGCTGCTGCACCAGCGACCGCGCAAACTCGCTGTTCCACTGACAGCTTCGGAAACACGACGTGTCGGGATTCTCAAGGAAATACAGTTCGCGGTTCCACTGACAGCTTTGGAAACTCAACTTATCGCGACAACAACGGGAACTCTACTCGGTGCTCAACCGACAGTTTCGGCAATTCCACGTGCCGTGATAATCAAGGCAACTCGGTACGCGGAAATACCGATAGTTTTGGTAACTCGACCTACCGGGACAATAGCGGCAACACGACCCGTTGTTCTTCGGACAGTTTTGGAAACACGACCTGTCGCGACAATAACGGCAATACTCAGCGTTGTTCTACAGATTCCTTTGGGAACACCACATGCCGCTAACTAGTCCATTCATTGGTTCCTCCTGATTGAACGAAATTTTCCTCTTAAAGTCTGTGATTGGCAAGCCATCCTGCTTTCCTGATCCGTACAAAATGTGCTTGTTAGCGTGCATGAGCAAAGAGCGCCCCTCCAGAGTTCCGACTGTTCCCGAAATCAAGGCACTTGGTCTGATTGTCGAGTGTGGGAATCGAACGTGCAGGAAACGACGGTGGTTAGATCTGCACAGTTTGCCGCAAGATGCGACCGTGGTTTCCATTGCTTCCCTAGCGCGGTGCTCATCGTGCGGCGGTCTGGGAGCGCACGTCGAGGTTATTCAGCCCGTTACCGAGATTGGTGAACAGCGCGGCGTTAGTGGACCGCGCAACATCGAGCACGCCGCGCGGTTGAGAAAGTATATCGAGGAGAACCCGGTTAGTCCGTGGCATCCGAGAAATCACAGGAGTTCCAGCGCTGTCCAATAACGAGACTTGCGGGGCGAAGACACGGCGAGGGCATCCGTGTCGATCGCGTTCAATGCCCAATGGTCGGTGCCGCTTACATGAGGGGAAGAGTCCTGGTGCGCCAAAAGGTAATCGGAATGCTTGGAAGCATGGGAAGTATTCTGCATGGACCAAGGCGCTAGCGGAACTTGAAAACGAATGGAGACAGCACCTCAGTTGGTAGCTGGCACAAGCACCGCTTTGCAGTCCGCAACGAGCACCCGTGCCGAGTGGATTAATTTGGCATTCTTGGAGGTAACACACAGTGATTTTGGGGTGTCACCCAGAACATTGGCAAATGAGCAGACCTCTGTGACATCGCCAAAAATCGAGAGCACTTGCCACGATAAATCTGTGTCATCGAGTGAAAGAAGTCTAACCTCAGCTCCCTCGTCTTTAGCGTCTAACCAATATTGGCGAGCATCTCGCCAGCGGTAGGACACAGCGCCTGAATCCAAATCCAGTTCGAATATGCTCAAGCCCGTCGAGATAGAGTCTTCGTCCCAGCCCGCCGAACCACTGTCCACTAAGCCCTCTGGCGCATTAAAGACGTGACCCCGGGACGGGCCGCATTCCATCTGAAGTTTGTCTGCAAGGGCTACTTGGGCAGCGAGAAAGAAGCCGAGTGTTGCTGGAATTGCTCGAAGCAAAATGCTATTCATTCTTCTCCCCCAATTTGCTCATTGATCCGATTTGTACCCGCTATCGGCCAAGCCGTCAGCGTGTCCGTCCCAATATCCGGCAACGTAAGAGTCTGAGCTGATGCGGGTAAGGAGAAGAGGGCTATAAAAAACAGAAATCGAACCATCCCAAATTCCTCCCCTTCAATGCCGATCAACAAGACCACGCAGTCCATTTTCGTGGATCGGTCCGACGTGTCTTCACATTGCATCGCGAGTAGCTGGCTTGCCAAGCAGGATTTGACGATATGTACTCAGACGTCGGGTGGAGGCAGGCTATGCTGCGGGTATTCTTGATTGTTTCAATTTCATGGGCGCTGTGCCTGGGGGCTCGGGCAGCCACTTTTGACTGTCGGGTTGAGCAGAAGTTTCACTCGGGGGGCGTGTATACGGCGGAGAACCTGAGAACCTATAAGCCGCGAGTTGTTGTGCACGTGACGGAGGATGGCGCTCAGCTGCGCCGTTGCTCAGTTTCCCCAAGTGCCGGAGGAGTCGAAACCTGCGACGAGTATGAGGTAGACCATATCGTTTCGGATGGTCGCGTCGGAGTTTCGAAGTATTACTACTTCGAGGGCCAATTCGACATGCAGATATTTGCTGACGGTTACTTCGTTGAGAACAATGGGCGCGGCACCGTGTCATTCGGGCGTTGCATAGTCTCGCCCATTGGTTTTCCGCGCTCAAAAGGCGATTGAGCTCGGCTGAAAAAGGGGCCGCAATGGCAGTTCATGAATCCGAGTCACCAGAGCGACAATGGAAGCCTTTTGGTGGGGTTTTTACAGTCTTGGGCGCATTGGCCGGGTCGTTGTCGATCATTTCACTGATTCAGAACTGGTCGGATGCTTCACTCGCGACACTGGCGGCTGAAGTTCTAGCTTACTATCGAGCCATCGCGGATCAACTCAAAGGCCTTTTATTCGACTGGTGGACGATCAAGATTTGGCCAAATTGGCAACTACCCAGTTGGAGCATTGATGTTCTGAATCTATATGTGCTTTCGGCAACTTCGATGGTGAGGCAAGTCTATTACGAATTGCCCAAGAATGCTCGAACCGTGCGCAATGTTGTCGCGGCCATTCCAACAGTCAGGGTAGTTTTTGCGCCGTTGGGCTGGATCTATCATCAGCTCGATGCATTAGCCGGGACCATTTCGCCTTGGGCTCGCACACAGTACATTGAAAGGGGTGTCAGTGCACAGTACCGAACTCCCAAGGCATACATTCAGCCGAGACGTAATCACGCTCTGGCGCTGGTCGCAGGCTCCGCTCCAGTAATTGGAGCTGTCCTGTTCTTTGTCTTCAACGCATTCTTGTGAGCGCGCTCTGGCGGCTCGCTCACTTCAACGGCAAGTTTAAGCTTGGGCCGCTGAGCGAAGCGTCCGCATTTCTTCTGGTGGTTACTATGTGGTTACTATCCCAGGTTCCGGCCCGAGTGAAAATCACATAAGGCCTTGAAAACATTGGTGCACCCAACAGGATTTGAACCTGTGACCTCTGCCTTCGGAGGGCAGCGCTCTATCCAGCTGAGCTATGGGTGCGGGGTGGCCGTGTCTTTAGGCCAAGCCGGGCGGGGGTGCAACGGTTCAATGCCGCCTGAGGTCGTTTGCGCTGGCTGGTTTATGCGCTAGCTAGGTCGGCAACCGAAAAGGAACCGACATGCAGATTCGCGGCCTGGCCCTCTCACTGATCCTTGGCCTCTCGCTGACGGGCCTGGCGGCCTGCAGGGAGGAAACGCCCGATGCGGCCAGTATCGCTGCACAGGCGGCCGACGCCCGTGCCGAGATGGAAGCGGCGACCGATGCGGCTGTCGCGGCGGCCAAAGCCTCGCATGGCATAGGCGAGCCAGCCCTCTGGGTGCTCAAGGATGAGGACACGACCATATATGTAATGGGCACGGTCCACCTCCTGCGCCCGGAACTCGACTGGCGCAGCGATGCAATCAATCAGGCCGTGAATGCGGCCGATACGCTTGTCTTCGAGGCCGACGTTTCGAGCCCTGAGGCGGGCGCTGAAATGATGAAATTCGTCCGCGAGGAAGGCCTCTTTGCCAATGGCGGCCAGCTGACCAACCTGCTGAGCGATGCAGAGACGGTCGAGCTTCAGGCGGCGCTCGATTATGTCGGCCTGCCGCTCGGCGCGGTGCAGAACATGCGGCCCTGGTTTGCCGCCGTGAACCTGTCGGTCATGCAGATGACCAAGGACGGCTTCGACCCGACAGCTGGCGTCGAGCAGGTGCTGATGGCCGAGGGCGCGGCGCAGGGCAAATCCTTCGCCTATCTCGAAACCGTCGATGACCAGCTGGGTCGCCTCGCGCGCCTGCCCGATGATGTGCAGGTGGAGTTCCTGATCAGCTCGGCGGAATCCATAGAGGACGGTGCCGAAATGCTCGACATGCTGGTTGAAGAATGGACCGATGGCGACGTGAATGGCCTCGGACTTCTAATGGCCAACCCGGAAATGATGGGCTCCGAGGAGGTCTATGACGCCCTCCTCAAGACGCGCAACGAGACCTGGGCGCCCAAGATCGCCGCGATGCTGGACACGCCCGGCACGCGTCTGGTCGCGGTCGGCTCGGCCCACCTTGCTGGTGACGACAGTGTTATCACCCTCCTGAGGGCGCAGGGCCTGGACGTGGCGGGGCCATAGAGGCCCGCGCCGTCTTTGCCCGCGAGGGCAGCCCGATCCATATGCGCAGGAAAGGGATACGCCGGCCAAGGTCGTAGAAAAGCCAGCAACCGGCAAATGTGATCAGGATCAGGAGGCTCGCTTCCACTGTCACAGGCAGGTGCAGTTCATTCAGATAGTGCCCGGCGACCACGATAATGGTCTGGTGTATCAGGTAGAACGGGAACACTGCTGCTGTCAGCATGCGCCGCACCGGGCCATCATGGCCCCGCAGATGCCGGTGCGCAAAGCCGATGGCCGCGACAATTGCGGTCCACGCCTGCATCTCGCGCACGCCACGGAAGATGATGCGCTGCCATTCGGGCGGCATGGAATCGCCCGGCCATGCGGCGTAATAAGTCATCAGCGCTGCCCAGGCGGCACCCATGATGGCCAGCGCAGCCCACCGCCAGCGCATACAAGTCTCGAAGAAGGTCGCGTGCCTCGCGATGGCGAATCCGAACAGGAAAGTGCCGAAATAGGTGACATGGAGATACCAGTCATTGCGGAAATCATGCGTCTCGCCGAACAGCGGCATGAGAAAGACGCGCGCTGCATAGAGGAACAGCCATGGCGCGATAATCAGGCCCGGGCCCCGGATAAGGGCCGTCAGTGCTGCCGGCAGGCGGCGCAGCAGCGGGATCAGAGGCAAAAGCGCAAGTGAGTAGAGGATCAGGTAGGCGACGAACCACATGTGGTTATAGGTCGGCGTCATCAGGCACCCGTCCGCATCGCACCAGTGACCCGAGGATGTCACGTATTTCACGTAGAAATCATCAAGCCAGGGCGATTGCGGCGCGTGCATGGCGCTCAGCGCTTCGACAACCTCGTAATAGCTCTGAGGGGGCACGATCACGAACATTGCCAGCAGCAAGGGCGGCCAGAGGCGCCCCATCCGCGCTTTGGTCAGCTGCCATGTGCTGATCTTGTCGGCCATGAAACGCGTTGCGACGCCCGAGATCAGAAAGAGCAGCACCAGCCTCCAGGGGCTCGATAGCTGCATGATCGGCTCGATCAGCGCGCTCGCATGGCTGGATTTCACGTGCCAGTCCCAGGTCACGTAGAACATGCCGACATGATAGAATATCAGAAGGCCGAAGGCGCCAATGCGGAGCCAGTCGAGGTCATAGCGGCGTTCGGTCATGTAGCGTCTCCTTCGCGTGTCCCTCTTCCTTTCGCGAAGCTGCGGGCCGCGCTATCGTCGTGACGCGAGCGGCAGCGGGCCGGGACAAACGGAGATGACCTTGTGACGAGTGGAGGGGCTGGCGGGACGAGCGGTGACAGGCGCCTGTGGCTATGGCCATGGCTGACGGTGATCGTCATCGGTCTGGTCAACCTGTTCGTCAACGCGACGTCCGGCATCTTGGAAGCGCGGAGCGACGGAGATGCGATCAATACGGCTGTCCCTTTCATTCTTGAAGCGACCAGTTATATCTTCTGGATAGGGCTGGCGCCGTTGATTGGCCTCGCCATACGCCGCGTGCCGCCCCGCGGCGGACATTATGCCCGCTTTGCCTTGTTCCATGCTGCGATGACTGTCGTGATCTCTCTGATCCATGTTGGCGGCATGGTTGTGCTGCGCAACCTGTGGCTCGACGCCATGGGCATCCGCTATGACTTCTTCGGCGATGGTGTCTTGCTCGCCTTCATCTATGAATGGCGCAAGGATGTGCTCTCCTATGTATTGGTCGCGGCGACCTACTGGGCGTTTGAACGCTTTGCTGTCTCGCCGCCCATTGTCCCGCCAGATGCCTCACGCATTGAGCTGAGGGAAGGGAATACGTCTGTCTTCCTTTCTGCGCGCGATATCTTGTTCGTCGAATCGGCCGGGAATTACGTGGCCTTTCATACGCAGGAAAAGGAACACTTGGTGCGGGGAACGCTGGCAGCTTGGGAGGGGCGTCTCGGGGGTCAGGGTTTTGTCCGTGTGCATCGTTCCCGCCTCGTCAACAGGGCCCGGATTGGCGCGCTCAAACCGCGCGCTTCCGGCGATGTCGATATTACGCTTGATGACGACCGGGTCATTACGGGCAGCCGACGCTACCGGGAAGTGCTTGCAACCTCTACGTAATTTAAGGCTGGCGCATCGGAACACGGGCCCCATTCCACGCATTACTTTTTCATGCAGTTCAATGGAAAGGAAACGCTATGACACATTTCGTATTGTCCGCTTCGTCTATCAATGGCGACTCTGTTCACAACGCTGCCGGTGAGAATCTTGGCAAGATCGAGGACCTCATGGTCGACACAGACAGCGGCCAGATTGAATATGCCGTTCTAAGTTTCGGCGGCTTTCTAGGTATGGGGGACAAGTATTTCGCCGTGCCTTTCGAACGCCTCAGCGTTGATCGCGCCAACAAGCGCATGGTCCTCAACGTGGAAAAAGAGCGGCTCAAGAACGCGCCGGGCTTCGACAAGGATAAGTGGCCGGATTTCGCCGACCCGCAGTTTCGCACATCGATGACGACGCATTACGGCTGATCTCAGCTTGATGCCATCAAAGGCCGGTCCTTCTGGGACCGGCTTTTTGTTTGCCCGAACGGTCAGGAGGGGAAGAGGTGTGCGGCGATGGCGTCATGGCTGTCGAAACTTGCCACAGCGCCGGCGGCGATAAGCCGTTCGCACAAGCCCGCATCGGCATGACCTCCGCCGGTGAAGCCAAAAGCGGTCATGCCCGCCGCGCGCGCGGCTTTCACGCCATTCACGCTGTCCTCTATGACGAGACATGTTGCGGGGGCGGATTTGATGTTGTCTGCGGCAAACAAGAATAGATCAGGCGAAGGTTTTCCGCGTGCCACCTGGTCAGCCGAATAGATGTGTGGGGCAAACGTTTCCGTCAGACCGGTCAATTCCAGCTTGCGGCGCAGCTTTGGTGTGATGGACGAGGAAGCGACCGCGATCGGTCCGGAAAATTTCGCGGCCACCGCCGCCGCGCCTGGCAAGGCTTTCAGCTCAGCCTCGATACGCGGCCAGGCCCGCGCATGCAGGCGCGGTCCGAAATCATCAGGGAAGGGGCCGTAGCCAAGGGCGGCATAGTCCTCCGCGAGGGCGGCGTGAAACTCCGGAACACCGAGCCCGACAAAGCGCGAGAGATAGATGTCCCACTCATAGGCGAGGCCCATCTCGGCCAGCAGCGCGATTTCCACGGCCACATGGATCGTCTCGGAGTCGACGAGTACGCCGTCGCAATCGAAAATCAGGGCGGCATAGGGATGGGTCGTCATGCTTTGAAAGTGCCTGCCGATTGTGTCGGCCTTATGTTGCAGATCGCCTGAGGGCCAGCAGCGCCTGTTCCATGACGCCTTCGCTTGAGGCGCAGACAATCTGTCCCCCGAGCTTCGGCGTGTTGCCGCGCCAGTCGGTCACGAGGCCGCCAGCGCCGCGCACGACCGGGAACAGTGCTGCGACGTCCCAGGCCTTGAGGCCTGACTCGGCGACAAGGTCCACCGTGCCCCCGGCAACGCGGGCATAGGCATAAGCGTCGAGGCCATAGCGCGTGATCCGGGCCGTCGCACGCAAATGCGTCCACGCGCCCTGTTCTGCCGGATTGAAGATGAAGGGATCGGTTGTTGCGATCGTCGCTTCGCGCAGGTCTTGGCAACCGGACACATGAATAGGTGTGCGCTCCCCGCCTTTTTCCATCGCGGCGCCGCCCGGCCAGCCGAGATAGCGCTCGCCCAGAACCGGCTGGTCAATAATGCCGATGACCGGCACATCATCCGGATCAACCAGTGAAATCAGCGTCGTCCACACCGGCAGGCCCGCCACGAAGGCGCGGGTGCCGTCAATCGGGTCGATCAGCCAGCGATAGCCGCTCTGCGAAGGTGTTTCCGGGAATTCCTCGCCGGTGACGCCATGGTGGGGGCGTTCGGATGTGAGGATGTCGCGAATGACGCGCTCGGCGGCGCGGTCGCCCTCGGTTACGGGGTCGAACGGTGTTTTTGTCGGGACAGACGGGGTCGATGTGGGTTTCGGGCGCCCGTTTGACGGGGTGAGCGAGGTGTCTTGCGCCTTGTTATCAACGTTTGTCAGCGCACGAAAATGCGGCCGGATTGCTGTCCAGGCCGCATCTGCGAGCCGCCCGGCGAGGGCAAGCTCATCTTCGAGGGAAATTCCGTCTGGCATCCGGCAGGGCTAGCCCTGCCTTGCGCCCGGCGTCAAGCGGCGCCGTGGCTCGACTGGTCGCCTTCCAGTGCTTTTGCAAGCTCCAGCAGGCGTTTGCGAGGGCGCTCGCCGAGGCGGTAATAGGCCCTAACCAGTTCCAGCGTTTCTTTCTGCGAAAGAATATCGCCTTCCATGTATTCATTGGCGTCATTGGCGGCGTCAGGGGCATCGGCCACCGGGATGCCGTCAAAGAAGTACTGCACCGACACGTTCAGTGCCCGCGACAGTTCATAAAGACGCGAGGACGTAATGCGGTTGGCACCGCACTCATACTTCTGGATTTGTTGGAATCGCACGCCAACTTGGCCCGCGAGATCCTGCTGGGTCATGCCCAGAAGGCGGCGGCGGCGGCGAAGGCGCTTGCCTACGTGCAGATCGGTTTCATCAGCCATTACTTGCTCCAAACTTATGCAGGACCGTTTCAGTCCCAAAACAGGAATTTCGAGCAAGTCCTACGCAATAGGTGTGCCGCAGAGCATTATTGTGCCCAATAAACGGGCAGTTGAGGTTAATTGCACAGGTGCGACATTCCTGCGCTTGCCTATTTGTGCACCGCAACATATTCCTGTCCTTGCACTTCGGTGCAGACGCCTCTGGCGTTTCCTCCCTTTGACTTTGGCCGCACCCACGGGTGCGGCCCTTTTTTTTGTCGGAATGTCAGGGACGGACGACAAGCGCGGCGATCTCAAGGATCTCCGCTGTCACATCTGTAATGATGGCTCTTATTTCAGCAAATCGCTCAAGGCGGCTGATCGTGTGCTCATCCATGTAGAGCCCGCGATTTATTTCAATCTGCAAGGCATGCACCTGGCGTTTAGGTCGGCCATAGCGTCGCGTCGTATATCCCCCGGCATAGGGCGCATTGCGGGCCACGCTCAGGCCATGCGTGCGGAAGGCCCGCTCAACCCGTCCTGTCAGGCGCGGATCGCAGCTCGATCCGAACCGGTCACCCAGCACGATATCGGCCAGTTGCCTGCGGCCCGGCTGGACCGATGGCATGGAATGGCAATCGATCAGTAGAACGGCGCCATGCGCCTCGCGCAGCAGGGCCAGCTCCTGGCCAAGCCTGTCATGATAGGCATCATGCACGCAGCTGAGGCGCTCCTCGCCCTCCTCACGGGTCAGGCGTCGGGCATAAATGGCCTCGCCCCGGGCGCCGACACGGGGCAGGCACCCGAGTCCCGCATCCACCCGCGCCGTCGGCAGGCCGGACGCACGCGGCAGGCCGTCGCTGAACATGCTGGCATCCAGCTCGCGCGGGTCGCGGTTGAGATCGGCTACCGACCGGCCATAGCGCGCGGCCATCAGCGTTGCGCCAAGCGTGGGGGCTTCGCCGAACAATTCTTCCACGAACGCATCTTCGGTGCGGCGCACATCAATCAGGGGCACGCGTAGGGCCGCCTGCATGCTCTCGGGATAGTCGCGGCCCGAATGGGGTGACGCAAACAGCACCGGCGCCGGGGGGCCTTCGGGCACGTCCAGCGTATAGGGCGTGTCATAGCCGAACGGCCCGGCAGGGGGCGAAGTGGCCGATCGTGTCAGGGGGAGGGCGCCGGTCATGGGGCCAATGGTTTGCCTGTTCGCATGAAGGTCAAGCCTTTTCAGGGGTCTGGTAAAAAAGAACTCTGAAATTTCACCCGTCTTCACCGCTGATTTACCGGATAGGCTGTTTATGTCTTAAATCAATTACTGGCATCCAAGGGGGCGAGCGTGACCAAGATCCTTCTCGCAGAAGACGACGACTCAATGCGCACATTCCTGGCTGCAGCCCTGCGCCGGGCTGGCCATGAGATCCAGGACTATGCGGACGGCGAAACAGCCCTGCACGCGCTCGAGCGCGAAGTGTTTGACCTCTTGCTGACCGATATCGTCATGCCCGGCTTGGACGGCATCGAGCTTGCCCGTCGCGGCGCGGAGCTCGACCCGGCCATGAAGATTGTTTTCATTACGGGTTTTGCCGCTGTGGCGCTGTCGTCCAGCGCGCCGACGCCGGCTGGGGCGAAAGTCCTCTCCAAGCCGTTCCACCTGCGTGAGATTGTCGACGAAGTTGACAAGGTGATGGCTGCCTGATGGCCGGCGGTTCGTCCGACGAGCCGCCGAAGCTGATCAAATCCACTGTGACCGATACGGGGCGTCATTTCTTTGATGCGCCGACACAAATGAGTATGGATGACTGTGTCATCCGGCTGATTGCGATGGACGGTATCGACATCGCCTCGCTGGTGCCGGCCGAGATAGGCCAATGGCTGGTTTTCCAGCTGGATGGCTACAGTTTCACGGCCAGCGACCCCCTCCGGGAGGTCTGGTTCTATGCCGACGACCCGGAAACACCTGAAGCGATACTGCAGAAAATCGCCCTTCACATAGTGACACCGTCAAACGCGTCTTGACGGCACGCCCCGAATTATCCATTACCCCTGCTTCCCGAATGGATCGGGCGGTTAGCTCAGTGGTAGAGCACTACGTTGACATCGTAGGGGTCACAAGTTCGAACCTTGTACCGCCCACCATTCCAAGCCGGTGCGCGCGTTCCGGATGTTACCTGATGCACGTTGGCCTGTAGAAGCGTTGCAGCCACACACATTTTCTTCATTTTAATCATGCGAAACTCTCCTGCTCTGATCTACGGGGGAAGTTACAATGACGACCGCATGCAATGGCTGCCGCGATGGCGCCGGCTTTGACCTGCCGATCACGATGGCGTTCCAGCCGATTGCCGATACCAATGCGCGCAGCACGTTCGCATACGAAGCTCTGGTGCGCGGTGTTGATGGCATGGGCGCCGGGGAGGTTCTGGCCCACGTATCGGATTCCAACAGGTACGCCTTTGACCAGCAATGCCGTACGACGGCGATCGAGATGGCAGCCGGACTGGACCTTGCAAAGTCCGGCACGCTCCTGTCGATCAATTTCCTGCCCAACGCCGTCTATGAGCCACGCGCCTGTATTCGCATGACGCTGGCCGCTGCGATGCGGACAGGCTTTCCGGTTCAGCAGATCATGTTTGAGTTCACCGAGGTGGAGCGTCTCGATTCAGCGCATATTCTCAACATCCTGCGCACCTACCGGTCCCTGGGCTTCAAGACGGCGATTGATGACTTTGGGGCGGGTTATGCCGGGCTTGGCCTTCTGGCTGACTTTCAGCCGGATTTCGTTAAGCTGGACATGGAGCTTATCCGCGACGTCGATAAGAATCGCGTGAAACAGGTCATCGTGCGCAATACGCTCAATATGCTCGATGATCTCGGCATAATTCCCATCTGCGAAGGCATCGAAACCGTCGGCGAGTACGAGATGCTGCGCGATCTCGGCGTAAATCTCATGCAGGGCTTTTTGTTTGCGCGGCCCGGTCTTGGTGTCTTGCCGACGGCTGAGTGGCCATCAGATGGAAACATCATCAGCCGGGTCATGTAACGGTCGAACTAAGCCAGCTTCGCCTTGAAGAAATTCATCGTCCGTGACCAGGCGAGCGTTGCCGCGTCCGCGTCATAGCGGGGCGTCGTGTCATTGTGGAATCCGTGGTTCACGCCGTCATAGATGAAGACCTGGTACTCGGCGTCATTGGCTTTGAGCGCGGCTTCATATTCCGGCCAGCCGGCATTCACGCGCTCGTCGAGGCTGGCGAGATGGATCATCAGCGGCACCTCGACCTTTGCGGCCTCTTCCTTGGTCGGCCAGCCGCCATAGAAGGGAGCTGAAGCTGACAGCCAGGGCTGGTTCACCGCCATCATGTTGGTCACGCTGCCGCCAAAGCAGAAGCCGACACAGGCGACCTTGCCATTGCATTCTGGATGGTCACGCAGCGCCTCGGCGGCAGCCATGAAATCCTGGATCATCGCGTCGCGGCCGCGTGTCGCCTGCATCTCGCGGCCATCGTCATCGTTTCCGGGATAGCCACCGAGCGGGTAGAGCGCGTCCGGGGCAAGAGCGATATAGCCCTCAAGCGCCGTACGCCGGGCGACATCCTTGATATAGGGATTGAGGCCCCGGTTCTCATGAACGACAATCACGCCGGGCCGCTTGGCGGGGCCCTTCTTGAGGCGCACCAGATCGCCCGCCATGTCGCCTGCGCCATTGGGTGAATTATACTGGAAGGTCTCGACGCTCAGGCGCGCGTCATCCGCCGACGTCTGCAAAGTGCCCTCGTAATCCGGCATGACACAGGCGGCCAGCATCGACACGCTGAGCCCGCCAACGGCATACTTGCCGAGCCTGTCGAAGAAGTCCCGCCGCGACATCGCGCCATGGCAATAGCCATCATAAAGGTCGAGCACGCCCTGGGGCACAGGCTGGTTGTTTGGCAGTCGGGTCATGGCGCGTTTCCTCTTGTCGGGTTCATGGGCGATGATAGGCCGCAATTCCGGTCGGGAAACCCCGCTCCGCAAATTGTGTTTCAGCTCGCGCTGCCGCCGATATAACCAAGCGTCGTCGCCCGATGGACGGCCTGCGACCGTCCGGAGACGCCGAGCTTCCGGCTCGAATTGGTAATGTGGAACCGCACCGTTGGTTGGGAAATGCCGATAATGGTCGCAATCTCATGGTCGGTCTTGCCGGCGGCGGCCCATTTCAGGCACTGGATTTCGCGGCGCGTGAGGGCGACGGCGAGGTCAGTCGGCCAGGCGCCCCTGAACTCGTGATAGGTGGCAATGAACTTCAAAGTCAGGACGTGGATCTCGGCGGCCCGCGCATCGAACACGTTTCGGATTGGGAAACCCTTCTCGGGTGTTGCCCACACGATGGCGCCAATCACGCCAGACGGAAGATGGCAGGGTGAAATGATTGCGGCCCCGACACTATAGTCCTCGGCCCGCATCGTCTTGGCCAGGCCGTCCAGGGCCGCAATATGGCGCCAGCTGCCAATTTGCTTGTCGGCATGGAAGAACGGCTCGGCGCAGGTCCGTGCCCCGCGCACATAGCCAGACCTCAGCGCAAAGGCGCGGTCTTTCCAATAGGCCAGTTCGGGGTCTATCCAGCGAAACAGCGTTTCGGCGAGCGGACGGCCGGTCGGGTCGCACATGGGTTCCGGGCTGCCAATATCGGCACTGACGGCAATGTAGGGCAGGCCAATGTCCTCGCCCAGCGCAGCAACCTCGCGGGCGAGGCGCATGGCTTGGGCGCCAGCGTCTCCGGGAGCATCCTGCGTGTCGGCAAAATCCGTCAATAAATAAACCCTATCAAATAGAGCAGGTTGCATGATCAGGCCGTATACTGTCAGCTTACCTGATAAGCGGACGCGGCATCGGAGTCGTGCAAACCCGGAGGCCCAAAATGAACCTCGATCTCACAACTGAGGATAGTGAATTTCGTTCGCAAGTGCGAGCGTTCCTTCGCGACAACCTGACCGAAGAACTGGCAGATGCCGGGCGATTGGTCACGAGTGTGTTCATCGAGCCGCAGTTCAGCCTGCCCTGGCAAAAAATCCTGCATGCCCAGGGCTGGGCCGCGCCCGCCTGGCCCGTGGAGTATGGTGGCACGGGCTGGACCGAGATGCAGCGCTATATCTTTGCCTCTGAGTGCGCGCGGGCAGGGGCGCCGTCCCTTTCGCCCATGGGGCTCGCCATGGTCGGCCCCTGCATCATCGGGCACGGCACACCCGAGCAGAAGGCCTATTACCTACCGCGCATACTCGCTGGTGAAGACTATTGGTGTCAGGGCTATTCCGAGCCGGGCTCAGGCTCCGATCTCGCCAGCCTCAGCCTGAAGGCGACGTCCGACGGCGACGACTATATCCTCAACGGCACCAAAATCTGGACCACGCACGCCCACCACGCGAACATGATGTTCTGCCTCGTGCGCACGCGGTTCGATGGCAAGCCGCAGGAAGGCATCACTTTCCTCCTGCTCGACATGACCCTGCCGGGCATCAAAGTCGATCCGATCATCACGCTGGCGGGTGAGCATGAGGTCAATCAGGTTTTCTTTGATGATGTACGCGTGCCCAAGGCCGGGCGCCTCGGCGCCGAAAATGATGGCTGGACCGTCGCCAAATACCTGCTCGAGTTCGAGCGGGGCGGCGGCTCGTCCGCTGGCCTCGAAGCCAGTGTCGGCCGCATTCGCGCGCTTGCTCAGCGCGATGGCCTGCTGGCATCCGATCCGGGCTTTACCAGCCGTTTGGCAGCAGCCGAGATTGGCCTCGAAGCCATCAAGATCACCGAGCAGCGTGTCTCTTCCGCGCTGTCCAGCGGCGGAAACCCCGGCCCTGCGGCCTCCATGCTCAAGGTCCAGCGCACCGAGATGATGCAGCGGATCGACACGCTTGGGGTCGAGGCGGGCGGCACCTATGCATGTGTCGAGCAGTTGGATGCGCGCCAGCCGGGCAGCAATATTGACGCTGTCGGTCCGTCTGACCGCGTGACGCTTGTGCCACGTTACCTCAACAATCGGGCGGCCTCCATCTATGGCGGCTCGAACGAGGTCCAGCGCAACATCATGGCCAAGATGGTGCTGGGGCTGTGAGCCGACCCTGTCACTTCCGATAGCTTGTTGATTGTCCAATAATTACTGACTGTCCCGCTCAATGGACAGCTCCCGCCAAGAGGAGGCTGCCGGGAGGAGATAAATCAGATGACCCAGACACCCCGAATCCGCCGTTATGCCATGTTGGGCGCCTCGCTTTTCGCGCTGGCCTCGCAGATGCCAGCCATGGCGCAGGAAACCGACGCTGCACCGGCGGCACCTGCCGAGACGCCCGCTGACAGCTCGCTGAAGCTTGGCTCGATCGTCGTGACCGCGCAGCGCCGCGAAGAATCCATCAATGACGTGCCGATGAGTATTCAGGCCTTCGGCGAAGACACGCTGGATGCCCTGCGCGTCGACAGTGTCGACGACCTCCAGAATGTCGTGCCGAGCTTCTCTGTCTCGCAGAGCTATCAGGGCGTGCCGACCTACACGCTGCGCGGCATCGGCTTCAACACGATCAACGTCTCGGCCACCTCCACGGTCGGTACTTATGTTGACGAAGTGGCCTATCCCTATCCGTTCATGAACTCGGGCCCTGTGTTCGACATTCAGCGCGTCGAAGTGCTGAAAGGACCGCAAGGCACCCTGTTTGGCCGCAACACGACGGCCGGCCTGATCAATATGGTCACCAACAAGCCCTCCGACCAGTTCGAAGGGTCTGTCAGTGCCGATGTCGGCAACTATGACACCTGGAACATAGAAGGCATGCTCAACGTGCCGCTGTCCGAGCGCGCGCAGGCCCGCTTCGCCATCCGAAGCGAAAACAGCGACGAAGGCTGGCAAAAGTCGATCACGCGCGGTGAAGATCGCGGCACGAAAGACAAGCTCGGCTTCCGCGCCGCGCTGGCCCTGCAGCCAACCGACAGCCTCGACATCGACGTTTCCTATAATGGCTGGCGCAACAAGTCCGACACGATCGGTGGTCAGGCCATCGCGCTGACACCGAACACCGATCCGACTTTCGTGGTTCCCGGCACCGGCGGCCCGTCCACCACCTCGCTCTTCAATGCGGTTGATCCGGTCACCGGGCTCAGCCTCGTTGACTTCGTCAATAATAACTTCCCGACCAATGCGGAACAGACCGACTGGGCACCAAATTACGCTCGCACAACGGACGGCATCGGTGTTAACGGCATTGATGGTCCACTGGAAGAGGACTCCAAGTTTGACGCCCTTAAGCTCGGTGTCCGCTATGGCTTCGACAATGGCCTCAACCTTGTTTCGCTGACCGGCTACAACAAGCTGGACCGTGAGGCCGTGCTGGACTTCTCATCCGCGCCCTTCGCTGTCCTGCTCCAGGATGTCGATGCCGAGATCAAATCCTTCAGCCAGGAACTGCGTCTGGAAGGCGAGACCGGCAAGGCCAACTGGCTCGTCGGCGCCTATTACGGCAAGGACGAAACCTCGGATACGAACCGCACGCTCCTGCTCGACAATGCCAACTCCAGCTATGTGGCAACTGTCGCGGCCACGCTCGCAGCCTCGCCCCTGAACGTTGATCCGGAAACCGGCGTGCCCTACACGGTGGCCGAGCTTCTGAACTCGTTCCAGACCTATCGCGACACTGGCGAATTCGAGACGAAAACCTGGAGCATCTTTGCTAACGCCGACTGGGAGCTGACGCCTGAATTCACGCTCACGACAGGCATCCGCTACACTGAAGATACGCAGGACTATGTTGGCTGCTCGGGCGACGTGAACGGCTCGATGCAGCCGAACGTCAACGTCTTCAACCGCACCTATTTCGCGCTGATCTACGGGACGGCTCCAGCCGCGCCACTGCTCGAAAACGGCTGCAACACGTTTGACGTCGCAACCAACTCCTTCGGCCCGGTCGCGTCTTCCACCAAGGAAGACAACGTCTCCTGGCGCGTGGTCGGCAACTGGACACCGACTGACAACCTCGTGCTCTTTGCCTCAGCTACGCAGGGCTACAAGTCGGCCTCCACGCCTGTGAACGCGGCGTCAAAGTCCGAACAGAACGCCCCTGCAACGCAGGAAGGCCTGCTCGCCTATGAAGTCGGCTTCAAGGCCAGCTTGCTCGACCAGCGCATGCAGGCCAACGCGGCGCTCTTCTATTACGACTATGAAGACAAGCAGATCTCGGCCTTCTTTGCCGACCCGATCTACAAGGCGCTCGCCCGTCTTCAGAACGTACCAACCGCTGAAGCCTATGGCCTTGATGCCGAAGTCACCTACCTGATCAGTGAAGAGCTGACGGCGATGGGTGGCCTCACACTTCTGCACACCGAGATCGGCGACTTCGACACGGTCGACAGCTTCGGCCTGCCGACAAACCGTCAGGGCGATCCTTTCCTCTACAGCCCTGAATCCGTTGTCAGCCTCGCGCTGCTCTATGATCGTCCGGTCACGACGGACCTGGGCCTGCGTGCATCGCTCAGTGGTCGCTGGCAGAGCGAGTCGACAGCTGGTCAGCCAAATGACCCGCTCTACGACATCGACTCCTATGGTCTGCTCAACGGGTCGATCGGCGTCTATTCCATCGACCAGAACTGGGAAGTTTCGGTCTGGGGCAAGAACCTGACCGACGAGTATTACTGGCAGCAGATCACGACGAACGCGAACGTCGTCATGCGCTTTGCAGGCATGCCACGGACTTATGGTGCCTCCCTCACGTACCGGTTCTAGAACCGAAAAGTGTTTCCTCCCCTCGGGCACCGCGGCCGCGATCCTTCTGGATCGCGGTCGTTTTTTTAGGGCAGGGGAGGCGTCAGGTACGCTCCCACCAGGGATAGCCTTCCGGCATGTCGGTGGAGACCTTGCCAGGAAAATTAGGCGCGCGTTTTTCGAGGAACGATCCGACGCCCTCTTTCACATCGGGCGATGAGCCGAGCGTCAGCGCAAATTGTCCGTCCACTTTCAGCAATTCGAACGGATCACCTGTCGGCCCGAAGCGCCAGAGCAGCTGGCGCACCAGCGCGACAGAGACCGGCGCTGTGTTGCGGGCAATCTCGTCCACAATGCGCTTGGCAGCCGGCAACAGCTCCTCCGGCGGATGGATCTCGCTGATCAGGCCGCCGGCCAGCGCTTCCTCCGCATCGAACACGCGGCCCGTCATGCACCAGCGCAGCGCCTGCGGCAGACCGACCAGCTGGGGCAGGAACCACGCGCTGCCCGCTTCCGGCGGCAGGCCGCGCTGCGCAAACACGAAGCCGAACTTGGCTTTCTCCGAGGCGATCTTGATATCGGTCGGCAAGGCCAGCGTCAGGCCAACGCCGACAGCCGCGCCATTGAACGCGGCAATCACGGGCTTGCGGCAATTATAGAGCGCGCCGATGAAACCAGCCCCGTCGCGCTTCTTGCCGGGCTCTGACGCGCCGAAATTCTTCGCGCCCGTGCCGCTCTTCGTATCGAACGCATCGGCACCATCGGAAATGTCGGCGCCCGCACAGAAGTGGCGGCCCGCACCCGTCAGGATAATGCCGCGCACCTCATCGTCAGCGTCGCACGCATTTACCGCATCGGCCAGCTCCTGGCCAAGTTGCGCGGTGAACGCGTTCAGCTTTTCCGGACGGTTGAGGGTTATGATGGCCGCCGGGCCATCCTTTTCCAAAAGGATCTGCTCGTAGGCCATCACATATGCTCCTGACTTCTATCTCGTCGTCGCGGCAAGGCGCGAATTGATGATCGCATTGGCGTCGGCGATGATGCTGTCGATCAGTTCCTTCACGGTCGGGATATCGTCGATCAGGCCCTGCACCATGCCAGCCGACCAGATGCCGCCATCCGCGTCGCCCTCGGCCATGGCCTTGCGCCCACGTGCACCGGCTACGAGGTGCACAACATCCTCGAACTTGGCGCCGCCCTTGCGCTCAATCTCGACCACTTCGTCGCTGACCGCATTCTTCATCACACGCGCCGTATTGTGCAGCGTGCGGAAAATCAGGTTCGTGTCGCGTTCATTGTTGGCCACCATCTGGGCCTTGAAGCTGTCATGGATCGGCGCTTCCTTGGTCACGCAAAAGCGCGTGCCCATGTTGATGCCGTCCGCACCGAGGGCCAGCGCAGCGACAAGCCCGCGCCCGTCGGCAAAGCCGCCGGAAGCCAGCATCGGCACCTTCACCTTGTTGGCCGCTGCCGGGATCAGGATCAGGCCGGGGATGTCATCCTCGCCCGGGTGGCCAGCGCACTCGAAGCCGTCAATCGAGATGGCGTCAGCGCCCATGCGTTCCGCCGACAGCGCGTGGCGCACGGCGGTACATTTGTGGATCACCTTGATGCCATGCTGCTTGAAGTGATCGATATGTTCCTGCGGCTTGTAGCCTGCCGTCTCGACAATCTTGATGCCGCCTTCGATGATCGCTTGGCGATATTCTGCATAAGGCGGCGGCGTGATGGCGGGCAGGATGGTCAGGTTCACGCCGAACGGCTTGTCGGTCATGTCCTTGGTGCGCTGGATTTCCTTGGCGAGGTCTTCCGGTGTCGGCTGTGTCAGCGCCGTCAGGAAGCCGAGTGCGCCGGCCTCGGCCACAGGCGCAACCATTTCGGCATAGCCGACCCATTGCATGCCGCCCTGAACAATCGGGTGCTCGATACCGAACATCTCGGTGAAACGTGTCTTGATGTGCATTCTTGTTGTCTCCCTTTGCCGCCACGAGCGGTCCGTGTTGTGTGTCTCAGGTATCCCAGTGATCGGTGAAGCGGATGGTTTGTTTTTCGATGCCGTCCCGCACGATATCCATGCCGCCGGATTTGATCATCCATTCCAGCCTGTGGTCGCGGTACTGGCGCTTGAACAGGCCGGATTCGACCGCCGCGCTGACCATCTGCATGCCGGTAATCGACGCGCGCGATTCCGCGTCTGTCTGGCTGACGCTATCGCGCGCATTGGCGCGGGCAATCCATGCGGCGAGCGGCGAGCCTTCGACAGGCTTGTAGCCGAAACCGTCAGCGGCATTAAGATAGGGAATGACGCTAAGGTCGCCCCGGCCAAATTCATGCCCGCTGAACCAGTCATTGTCGCCCAGCTCTTTTTCCAGCCAGGTCATGAAGCCCGCAATCTGACGGCTTGCCTGCGCTTCGATCGTCTTGCGCATTTCGTCATTGCCGCGCTTGAAGAAATGCAACTCGCCGAGGCCCCATGTGATCGCCTCGAAATGCGTGTCCATCACGTCTTCGATCTGGCGCATACGTGCGCGCTCTTCAGGCGCATTCGGCATAAGTGACGGCTCTGGCCACTTGTCGTCGATATATTCGAGGATCACGGTGGAATCGAACAGCGCGACATCGTCATCGATCAGGGCAGGCACTTCGCGGCGCGGGTTGGCATCGGCGAATTCGCCCTTCGTATGCCCGGCGCCAATGCCTTCCGGCATGCGCACCTCGAATTCGAGGCCCTTTTCACGCAGCGCGATTTTCACCTTCTGGGCATAGGGCGACAGCGGATGTTCATAGAGGACGAGCATACGGTTTAGTGCTCCGTTAGGTGATCAAAGCCCGAGCTGGGCCTTGGCAAGGATGTTGCGCTGGATTTCGTTCGAGCCGGCATAGATCGAACCTGCCCGGTCGTTCAGGTATTTGGCAGACACGGTCACGGCGCTTTCAGGCCCGACAAGCGCGCCGGAGTTCGATGGTGCGTTGACCACTTCGCCGCCGGGATTGGTGTGGTGCGGCTGGAAGGGCTCGACCCAGTTGCCGGCAATCTCGAGCGCAAGCTCCGTCAGGCGCTGGCTGAGTTCCGTGCCCTTGATCTTCATCATCGAGGCCTTGAGGCCCGGCGTGCCGCCGCCCGACAGTTCCGACATCATCATCAGCTCGGCCGCTTCGAGCGCCGAGGCATCCGCTTCCGCCTGAGAGAGCTTGGCGGACATGTCCGCTCCCATGCCAGCCTCGGCCGCCTGCCTGCGCAGCGACGCAACCCGTGCCTTCAGGCGGGGGCCGTAACTTGATCCGCCGCGCTCGAACTCGAGCAGGTATTTCGCGACCGTCCAGCCCGCGTTGACCTTGCCGATCACATTGGCCTTCGGCACGCGCACATCATCGAAGAAGATCGCGTTCTGGATATGCTCGCCGGATGTCATGATGATCGGGTCGACGCGCACGCCTGGCGTCGTCATGTCGATCAGCAGGAAGGTGATGCCCTGTTGCGGCTTGCCGCTGGCATCTGTGCGCACCAGGCAGAAACACATGTTGGCTTCATGGGCATGCGTCGTCCAGATCTTTGAGCCATTGCAGATGAACGCGTCGCCATCATCCTTGGCCGACATGGTCAGCGAGGCGAGGTCAGACCCTGCATGCGGCTCGGAATAGCCCTGGCACCAGAAATCCTCGCCGGAGAGGATACGCGGCAGGTAATAGTCTTTCTGTTCCTTCGTGCCATGGCCGATCAAAGCCGGGCCGCACATGGCAATGCCCATCGGCGAGAGGGGCGGGGCGCCCGCGCGGGCCATCTCCACGTCGAAGATATATTTCTGCGCCACGGTCCAGTCGCAGCCGCCATATTCCACCGGCCAGCCGGGCGCGGCCCAGCCCTGTTTCACCAGAATGGCCTGCCAGGCGAGCGCCGTTTCCTTGTCGGAATAGACGCTCGTCATCCGCGCTGCATAGGCGCGCAGGTCTGCCGTCAGTTCGCGGTCGAGGAACGCGCGCACCTCGTCACGAAAGGCTTCTTCTTCGGGAAGGAATTCCAGGTTCACTTTGCCGCTCCTCCGGGGATCAGTGCGCCAGTGAAGCCGCCCGTCCCTCTTGTATTGTGTGGCGTATACTTGCCTGTTTCTCAGGGCTCTTCCATAGAAATGTGGCAGGAAGACCCAGCCTGACGCAAGCTTGACCCGCGGGACTTGCAGGCAAAGGCAGACGTTCCGCAAGGGCACCCATGGCCTTCACCGTCGCGACTCCCTTGGGCCGCAGGTCATAGTCCGGCCCAAGCTCCAGCCGGTCGCGCACGTCCACAGGCAGGATCGACACCGCCGCATTCACGACCGCGCTTTGCAGGCCTTTTGGCACGCCTTTGGCGGCGCGGCCGGACTTCATGATATCGAGGAATTCGGTATTGATCGGGTGCGGCTCGAAGCGCGGCATCAGTTTTGCCAGCATCGCATGAAAGTCTGCTTCGCTGCGCAGCGGGTTCTGCACGCCATAGAGGCGGGCCACCGCCTCGCCCTCTTCATAGAACCGCGTCTTGTCGGCATCCGACAGCGGCGCCACAAACCGGTCATAGGCGGTCAGGAAGCCATAGGTCGCCGTCGCGCTGACCCAGTCCAGCAGCTCGACATCCAGGGCAGAATAAGCCTCGCCAGACGGCGTTTCGCCTTTCACCTGAGTGTGCATGTTCGTGACACCCTGGATAACCCGGCGCGCCGCGCTCTGCGGTCCGTAAACGCCCACCATGGCCGCCATGCCGGTCCGTTTCGAACGCCCAACCGGGTCTGTCTTGAACGTGGAATGGTCCCATACGCCGGACCGTATGCGCGCATCGGCAAATTCCAGCAGCACGGCGGCAATGCCGCCCACGCCCAGCGCAATCGGATTTTTGAACACGCGCCATGATACGGAGTCCGGCCCCGCATAGGCGGGCTCGCCTGCAGGCTGCAGGAAATCCACTTTCCATCCGAGATATGTTTTCATGCCCAGCATCGTAGGCTGTCCTTCCGGCGTCCGGTAGCTGTTCAATCTAACAGGGTGAGGGGGCGCCACCAAGCGGCGCGTCCGGCCCGTTTTCCCGTTGGTTCCTTGGCGCTCCACCGCTAAGCTGTGCGCGCAAGCTAGGGAACTGACTGCATGGACCGCGACGTGATCATCCATCAAGGCGCCGGCATTGCCGCGCTGGCCAAACGCCTTGCCGGTCTCCGGTCCAGCGCTGACGCGCGCATTGTCGGCCTCACAGGCTCTGTCGCTGCCGGCAAGACAACGCTCGCCCGCGACGTGGCTGACGCGCTGAACCCACCCCTCAGCGTCGAGACCGTCTCGACCGACGGCTTCCTCTTCACGAACGCCGTGCTGGAACCGCAGGGCCTCCTCATGCGCAAGGGCTTCCCGGAAACCTTTGACCGCGATGGCTTTACCAATGCGCTTGTCAGCATAAGGCAGGGGGCGGCCGCGTTCCCGGCCCACAGCCACGACATCTACGACATCGACCCCGCCCTGACGCGCACTGTGCAGTTGCCGGACATGCTCATCCTGGAAGGCCTCGGCTTCCAGCCGCCAACCCGTCCCGAGCGCCCGGACGGCGAGCCGGACGTGCTGGTCTATCTCGATGCGTCCGAGGCCGACCTTGAATACTGGTATGTCGAACGCTTCGTCGGCTTCTGGAATGCGGCGCGCACTGACGCGTCTTCCTTCTACGCCCAATGGCTGCACATGAGCGAAACAGAGCTGCGCGCCTTCGCAAAGACCGTCTGGGACGGCGTCAACCTGCCGAACCTGCGCGACCATATCCATCCGCTGAAAGCCCACGCCGATATCGTCGTACACAAGGCGCGCGATCACACAGTCGAAATTGCGGAAGACCGGATCAGCTGAACGTGCGGATCGGGTTCGTCCCGTCCCAGCCTTCGGCCTGCTTGCGGATATAGGCAAAGGTCTTGCCCTTGGCGCCGCTGATGTCGGAAATCTCGACCACGGTGCCCGGATGCGCCTCGGTATCGAAATAGGCAAACCGGCCTTTCTCGCCGCCAATCTGCCCCTCATGGCCCACGGTGTAACCAAGCCCAAGGGCCTTGTCGTAGAGGCCCTGATAATCTTCAGTCCAGTAGGACATGTGCTGCAGGCCTTCGCGGCCCGCATCGAGAAAGTCCTTGTACATCGACGGCGCGTCATTGCGCTGCTGGATCAGCTCGATCTGCAGGTCGCCGGAATTGGCGAGCGCAATGCTCATCTTCACGTCGGAGGCCACGCCGCGATAGGTGAACCAGTCGGTCTTCACGTCTTCAATATAGAACCAGGGGCCAACGCTCATCACCTCGATCCAGTGTTTCATTGCCGCCTCGATGTCGCGCACGACATAGCCGTTCTGGCAGACTTTCCCGAAAATGCGGCTCATCGCGTCACCAGTGCGGCGGGGGCGGCTCGTCGCCCTGCGTGGGCCGCTCGGCCTGTCCCATGTTGGCGAACTGCTCGGTCAGCCGCGCCATTTGCCGCGTCAGCCGGTCGATCTCTTTCCACTGCGCAATCACCGTCTTGTTCAGGTCGTCGATCACTTCGTCCTGATGGGCGATGCGGATTTCAAGCGTGTCGATGCGGGCAGTATCTGTCATCCTCTGCTCATAGCCTGCCGCGCGCCCCGCCTGCAAATACATTGATCACGGCAAAGACGCTGGACGCGCCCCCATCCCCCGCACTAAACGGAGCCGCATGACCGACTACCGCTTCTCCGTGGCCCCGATGATGGATGGCATAAAAAACATAGGTAAAACAATATATTACAAGCTTGCGTGTGCGCTACGTGTGCAGCCTCAAGCGCGTGTTGTTCGTTCATTTCGGCAATCGGGTTGTTGGTTCTGCTCTGCTATCCAAACCGAATTGGGATCGTCCATTCGTCTAGTTTGGGCATCGGTTGCGTAGGGGCTTCGGATACCCAGATCGCTTTGCGGTATGTCAATTGAGAACAGCGTTGGTTCCAGCCAAGTCAGGCGGACGTGTTACGATGTGGTGTGAAAAGTCGGGAAATTGATCGCCGTTCTTGGCTGACGCAGCAAGTAGCTTGCGTAAGGCTGGCCGACGTCCACAGATCGGCTTAGTCGACACCTGATGAGACGGCTGTTTGGCCGCTCTCGCGGTCCAGAACGGTCTGTTTGCAGGCAAGGTAGCGATACTTCCTGCCGGCGCCGCCAGCGCGAATTCGCGATACCGGATAATTTCCACATTCGGTGCGTATAGCCGCTCGCTCAAAATCTGTCAGAGGCTTGGTGCTGCCTGCAATTGTAGCACACCCACTGATCCCGGCACCAAGGCCGACCCATGTCGCGAGCAAAAGCAGCGTCGTTCGCCATTGTGACGCCGACGCGTGAAACAGTTTCCTGCGAACTCTGATCATGCCTCTGCTTCCTTTCGCTCTTTGAATGCAAGAAGCCGCAGCGCATTGAGTACAACGATCAGGGTTGATCCTTCATGCGCAATAACTGCCGGCCCGATGCCCAGACCAAGCAATGTCGCTGGCACCAGAAACGCCACGATACCCAGACTCGCCCAGAGATTCTGTAGGATGATCCGGCGCGTTGCACGACTAAGGGCCACCGCGAACGGCAGTGTTTCCAGATCATCAGCCATCAAGGCAATATCGGCCGTTTCGAGCGCGACATCTGACCCGGCCGCGCCCATGGCAATACCGACAGTCGCATTGGCCATCGCGGGCGCATCGTTCACGCCGTCTCCGACCATGGCGACACCGCCTTCGGCTTTCAGGGCCTTGATCCTTGTCACTTTGTCATCTGGCATGAGGTCGCCAAAGGCCTCGTCAAGGCCGACACTTCCTGCAACGGCATCGGCGACATTCTGATTGTCGCCAGAAATCATCATCATGCGGGTTACGCCGATATTGCGCAGTCTGGCGATCACGGCTTTGGCGGACACGCGCGGGGTATCCATCAGGCCAATGGCGCCGAGATAACGATCGCCCTGCCTGACAATCATGGTTGTGCGGCCTTGCGCGGCCATTTCTGTGACGCGAGAAGCCAAGTCAGATGGTACCGGCGGTCCATCAATTTCATCAAACAAAGCGGACTTTCCGATATGAACGGTCTTGCCCTCAAACTTTGCTGAAACGCCACGTCCGGTGACACTGGAGAAATCTGTCGCCGCGCTGAAGACGGTGTTCAGGCGTGTCCTGGCATCGCGCACAACGGCCTGGGCGAGGGGATGATCGCTGAGCGCTTCCACGGCGGCGCTCACCGTCAGCAATTCCGCTTCGGTCGCGTCGCCATAGGGCGCGATATCAACGAGGCGGGGATCGCCTTCGGTGAGCGTGCCGGTCTTGTCGAATGCAATGGCATCGACGCGTCCAAGCGCTTCGAGCGGTGCTCCGCCTTTGATGAGAACGCCTCCACGCGCCGCACGGGCAACGCCAGACAGGATTGCGCTTGGTGTCGCGATCGCCAGCGCGCAGGGACTGGCCGCAACCAGAACGGCCATGGCGCGGTAAAAGCTCTCCGACGGCGTTTCATCCAGAATCAGAAAAGAGAGGGATGTGAGGACGGCCAACAAGATGATCAACGGCACGAAAATCCGCTCAAACTGTTTCGTAAAGCTTTGGGTTGGC
>NZ_JBALTL010000010.1:0-38463 GCF_036964545.1 Hyphomonas oceanitis | reverse complement strand
CCGGTTATCCAGAGCGCCAGTGCGCCCCCCGTCAGGGCCAGCGGGATATTCAGCAAGATGAGGACCGACGACTTCAACCGGCCGAAAGTTATCAACAGGATCAGGAGCACGATACCGAGCGTGATCGGAATGACCACGGCAAAACGGGCGTTCGCCTGTTGCTGAAGTTCGAACTGGCCGCCCCAGACAAGCCGGTAACCGGGAGGCAACTCCAATTGGGAATCAGTCAGCGCCTGGGCTTCCGCGACAAAGGAACCGATATCACGCCCCCTCACGTTCGACTGAACCGTGATGAAGCGTTCGCCATTCTCGCGTGTGATCTGGCGCGGGCCGATGATCGTCTCGATTCTGGCGACGGTTTCGAGAGGTACCCGTGCGCCCGATGGCGATTCCAGCACGATGCGGCTGATCGCTTCGGGTGTATCCCGGTTCTCTTCATGCAGGCGCACGACGATTGGGAACTGGCGAACACCTTCGAACAAGGCACCGGCTTCGGCGCCGCCGACGGAGGCGCGAAGCGCATCCAGTGCGTCTTCGACGTCGAGACCGTAACGGCCAAGGGCGGCCCGATCCACCGTCACCACGAGTTGCGGTGCGCCGGTGATCTGATCGGCCTGGACTTCAGCAGCGCCGTCAACTTGCTGCAGGAGTGTCTGGAGCACTTGCGACCTGTCCAACAGGATTTCCGTGTCGGGCCCAAATATCTTTACCGCCAGTTCAGCACGTGTTCCGGTGATGAGTTCATCGACCGCCATGGCAATCGGCTGCCCGATGCTTGCAACGATACCTGGCACCGATTCCAGATTTTCCGAGATGGCCGTACGCAAGTCTTCCGGAGACATCCCTTCGCGCCACTGATCGCGCGGTTGCAGTTCAACGAAGGCTTCTGCGCTATTGGTCGGGTCCGCATGCGCGCCGACCTCGCCGCGCCCGATACGGGTGACGATCGACTTGATCTCCGGAAATGCGTCCAGCAGCCGCTTCTCGACCCGCGTTGTTGTTGCAGCGGCTTCTGTCAGCGAGATTGATGGAGCCATCGTGACCCGCAGGAGAATATCACCTTCCTCCAGCGAGGGGGTAAATTCCGAGCCCAGCCGCGAGCCGGCGAGCCCACCTGCCAAAAGAAGCACCGCAGCCATCACAATGGCTGCCATGCGTTGCCTGACGAAAAAGCCAGCAAGTGAGCTGACATAGCGGGCGATAAGGTCAGGCTTTTCTTCGTTCTTTGCCTTTCCGCGACGCATCAGGCCATTTGCAAGGGACGGCGCAATCAGCGCTGCGTAAAAAAGCGAACCGGTCATCGCAAGCGCAGCAGATGCGGCGAGTGGACGGAACGTCTTGCCCTCAACGCCTTGCAGCGAAAACAGCGGCAGGAAGACAACGATGACCACTGCGACAGCGGCAACCAGGGGCGCAATGACCTCGGCAGTCGAGCGTGCAACGACGCTGCGCTGATCTTCCGTGCCTGCGCTTTCCCGGAGACTCCGATCGACATTTTCCGCGATGACGATCGCGCCATCGACCATCATCCCGATGGCAATGGCGACACCGCCCAGCGACATCAGATTGGCACTGATGCCGAGCACGTTCATCGCGATGAATGCAAAGCCGACAGAGAAGGGAATAGAGAGAACGACGACGAGGCTTGGCCGCCAACCGCCCAAAAAGACGAAGACAACAAGCGCCACAAGAAGACCGCCCTGCCAGAGCGCGGTCGTCACCGTTGCGGCAGCCTTGTTCACGAGCGTGCCCTGATCATAGTAGGGGATGGCCGTCACGCCTTCGGGCAGGCTTGCGTTGATTTCCTCAAAGCGCTGCTGCACACGGGCGATCACGTCAGACGTGTTGGTGCCATAGAGTTTCAGCACGAGGCCGGCGACGACTTCGCCTTGGCCATTTGCCGTGGCAAGTCCTTGTCGGACGCCGCCGCCGATGACGATTTCGCCCAGGTCGCGGACGCGGACGGGGCGTCCGTCATCAACATTGACAACGATTTCGGCAAGGTCATCGACCGACCGGGCCAGTCCAACGCCGCGCACGGTGTACTGCTCCGCGCCAATTTCGAGGAATTGCGCGCCCTCGGTCTTGTTGCCACGCTCCAGCGCGCCAATCACGTCGCCAATCTGGATATCATAGGCGAGCAAAGCATCCGGATCGAGACGGACCTGGTATTGCTTCTCGAAGCCGCCAAGCGAGAGCACTTCGGTGACGCCCGGTACGGTTTGCAGTTGGTACTTGATGATCCAGTCCTGGATCTCGCGCATTTCGACAAGGTCCCGCGTCCCGCTGGAATCATCAAGTCTGAAATAGAGAATGATGCCCAGGCCCGTCGAGATGGGGCCCATTTGCGGGTCGCCAAATCCGTCCGGAATGTTGCCGCGCGCCTCTGCGAGACGTTCGCCAACGACCTGGCGCGCAAAATAGACGTCCGTCCCGTCTTCGAAATAGATGTTGACCACGGACAGGCCGAAATTCGAGACTGAGCGCATGCTCTTGAGTTTCGGGAGGCCGGACATGGCCGTTTCAATCGGATAGGTGACATAGCGTTCGACCTCTTCCGGGGCGAGGCCTTCGGTTTCGGTAAAGACCTGAACCAGGGAGGGGGTGACGTCCGGAAAGGCATCCACGGGCAGGGCCCGGAAGGCGAACAGGCCGCCAAGCGTCATGGCGAGTGCCGCGATGGCTGCCAGGAGACGGCCCCCGGCGATACGGTGCATAAAATTGATCATGTCTGTTGGTCCTAGTGTCCGTGTCCATCGCCAAAGGCGTCTTTTTCAAGCTGGGCCTTGAGGGTGAAACCCCCTTGCGAGACAAAGGTCTCGCCGACCGCCAGGCCCGAACGAATTTCGACAAAGCCGCCGGCCGTTGCACCGATCATCACTGGCCTGGGTGCGAAACCGCCTTCAACGGGAACAAAGATCGACGGTTTGTCCTCGACAATCTGGACGGCTGTTTGCGGGACCCGCACCACGGGGCTTGCATTGCCGACACTGAGATCGGCCGTCACAAACTGGCCGGGCGTCAGACTGCCATCGGTATTGGCCACAATCACCCGTGCCGTCGCGGTGCGAGAGGTTTCATTGATGACGGGAAGCACGAAAGCGACAGTCGATAGCGCCAGGACATTTCCTGCGTCGGTCTTCAGCGCGACAGGTGCGCCAATACGTATACGACCAATGTCCTGTTTGTAGACGGCGATGTCTGCCCAGACCACGCTGTCATCCGCGATCGTGAAGAGCGTGTCGGCGCCGGCATCTCCCGCGGCAACCGTCTGGCCAAGCGTGACTGCGCGCCGGACAATCGTTCCGGAAATCGGCGCGGTCAGGTAGGAATTGGCATTGTCGCCATCTCTTGCTGTCGCGACCTTCTCCAGGGCTTCGTGACTGACACCGGCAGCGTGCAGCTCGTTTTCGGCCGCATCACTCGCGGCTTTCGCGGCTTCAAATTCCGCACGGGCTGCCTGGACATCGGCTTCGGATGTGATCTTGTCGGCCCAGAGTTGTTCCTCGCGCGCGAGGGCCTGAGCGGCCAGGGCCTTGCCAGTTTCACCTTTCTGCCAGGCCGCTTTCAGGCCCGCGAGATCGCGACTGGAAATCAGTGCCAGCGTTTGGCCCCGCTTCACATGATCGCCTTCGCTGGCATAGAGCTTTGCGACCACGCCGCTGACCTTGGGTGAGACATTCGCCACCCTGTCTGCGTCGAACCTTATTTCCGCTGGAAGGCTGAGCGACTGGCCCATTTCGGCCAATTTCGCTTCACTGAGTTCAATGCCCGCTTCGCGCGCTTCTGCTTCGGTCAGATTGACGACATCGTCTTCGTCTTCGCCGTGTTCGTCGTGAGTATCGTTTCCTTCGGAGTCCTTCTCATTGTCGGCGGCCGAGAATGCCTCATACGGGGTGTGCCCGTGCGTGTCATTTACGGCCGAAGCGACGGCGCTGGTTTTGCCGTCTACCGCTGAAGTCTCGCCACAGGCAGACAGCAGGGTTGTCAAACTCAGTAGGGCTGTTGTCAGGATCAGGGTCTGTTTCACTGGATGTCTCCATTAAAGGGGGCGGCGCCAATCAGGCTTCGCAAGCGCATGTTTTCTGTATTCAGGGCGCGGGCCGCATCGATTACGGCTACGCCGGCTTCGATCAGGCCTTTGCGGGCATCGAGGGTTGAGGTGAGATCGAACTTGCCCGCGGCATAGCCCTGGACGGATGCTTCATAGGCCGCCCTGGCTGAGGGCAGGGCATCGTTTTCAAGGAGGGCCAGGCGTTCCTGGGCCGCGCGGACCTGAGAGACCGAGGCGCGTTGGCTGGCAAGCAATCTTGCCTCCACAGCCACCCGGTCGGTGCGCCGGGCATCGACTCTGTAACCAGCAGCGCGGGTTGCGTCACGGTTGCGGTCAAACAGGGGGACAGGCACGCTGACGCCGATAAGGAATGCGGTATCGCCCGTTTGCTCAAACTGCCGCATGCCCGCACTTAGGGTAAGATCAGGGGCCGCCTGAGCACGCGCCAGATCCTGCTCCGCCTGCCGCGCGACAATACCGGCCTCGGCCACTTTGACAGCAGGGTGTTGTGCCAGGTTGGCTGCGCCGGGGTGGGTGGGCGCCGTCATTGGCAGGACAGGTGCCTCGAAGACCGGGTCGGCGCTTCCCCACAGTGCGCTGAGATCGTAGCGAAGGGCCTCCATGTCACCGCGTGTCTGTGCGGCCACTGCACGCAGGGTTGCAGCATCAGCTTTGGCCCGGGAAAGTTCCGGTGGCGCGGCCGCGCCTGCATCCACTCGCTTGCCAACGGTTTCGCTGAGCGTGTCCGCCAGTTCGGCCGATTGATCGGCGAGACGGACGAGCTGGGCGGCCGCGTCCAGTTCATAGAAGAGCGTCACCGCCTCCAGTTCTGTTTCACGCAGGATGGCGCCGCATTCTGCCGTTGCAAGCGCGGCACTGGCACGCGCAGCGCGCTGACGTTTTGTTCGCTTGCCGCCCAGCTGGAATGTCTGGGCAACCGAGAACGTTGTCTCGGTTTGATCAAACCCGGCGAGGGGGCCGGAGCCTGAGAAGTTTTCAAGTTCCAATCCGATCATAGGATTGAGCCAGCGGCCGGCCTGATCTGCGTCCGCTTCGCGAGCGCGTGTTTCCAGTGCGGCCATGCGCACTTCCGGGGAGGCATTGCGGACTTCTGCCAGCACGGCGTCTAGTGATAAAGGCTCGCCTGCCTGGATTGCGGTGGCAGTGACCCTCGGTCCGCTGCACGGAGCCGCGACCGCAGTGCCCGCAAGGACAGCTGCGATCAGGGCGCAACATGTGCCCTGCTTCAATGTGTTCATTGAGTTAATTTCCTCGTGATGACCTGAAAAATGGCGACGGCAGAGCCGCAGCTAGGGAGTCAGGTCAGACACGGGGAGGGCGGTAGAGTCCGAAGGGACCGGCGCGAGGCGCGAACACATTCGTCTCGGGTAGAACGACTGTCCGATATCCCCAAGGGGATACGAATCTGGATGGGAAAGATCCGACCAGATGGAAATGGCAACTGCCGCAGGTATGCGCATGGTGATCGTGATCCGGACGAGACTGCCCGTCGTCCGTGCGGTCTGTACCGAATGCCGCAAGTTGGTCATCTAACGCCTGACAGGCAATGGTATCGGGATCCATCGCGTGTACATCCGCCGACGCAGGGCCAATCAACATGGTCGCGACCAGACAAGCTGCGAGCCATATTCTGACGCTGAGGATGAATCCGGACAAACGCATAGCGTGCCCCATAACAGGCGATCCTTCAAAAATCACTAAGAAATGTCATTCGATAGTCGATCCCGGTCTGAAAATGAAGGAATGTCGGTCGCTGACGACCTTCACAAAGGAATATCGACGTACAATGACTGCTGCTGCAGCGGCTGCTCCGGTCGTACGATCCGATTTTTCATGCGGCATGGGTATGCAGGCGATTGTCACCGAGCCGGGCGTCAATAATCTCTCATCCTGTCCCAATTGTAAATTCGCCTGACCAGGCAAGGCGCGCTTTAGGCTGAGACATGCTCAGTTTCCACAAGTGAGTGATGACTGTCTGGTTTAGGCGCGAACCACCGATGCAAAGCAGGCAAAACAAGCAATGTCAGTACGGTTGACGATACAAGACCGCCAATCACAACGGTCGCGAGCGGTCTTTGTACTTCAGCGCCAACGCCTGTGGCGAACAACAAGGGCGCAAGGCCCAGCGCAGTCGTCATCGCAGTCATCAAAACGGGTCGCGCGCGCAACCCGGCCGCTTCTACGGCGAGTTCATCCCTGTCGCGCCCCGCGCGCGCAAAGTCATCCATGAAGCTGACCAGAACCATACCATTGCCGAGAGCGATCCCGAACAATGCAATAAACCCGACCGTAGCAGGCACCGAAACAGGCAGACCCGCTAACCATAGCGCCAGCGTTCCACCTGTCAGTGCCAGAGGGATGTTGAGCAGGATCAGAATAGCTGACTTGGCACGCCCGAAGGTCATTAGAAGAATCAGGAAGACAATCGCGAGCGTGATTGGAATGACCACGGCGAATTTTGCATTCGCTTGTTGCTGCAATTCAAATTGCCCGCCCCAAACAAGCCTGTAACCCGGTGGAAGATCAAGTTTTTCATCGGTTAGCGCCTGGGCTTCAGCAACGAAGCTACCGATATCGCGCCCACGGACATTGGCCTGGACGGCAATGAACCGTTGCCCATCCTCACGCGTGATCTGACGAGGACCGATCACGGTTTCGATATTGGTGACCTCGCTGAGTGGCACGAGCGCACCATTTTGTGATTTAAGAAGAATCCGTCCGATGGCAGCAGGATCCGACCGCGATTGTGCGTTGAGGCGAACGATGATCGGAAATTGGCGAACGCCCTCGAACAGAGCGCCCGCTTCGGCGCCGCCGACGGACGTGCGAAGCGTATCCAGGGCGTCCATGATGTCGAGGCCGTAACGTCCGAGTTCATCGCGATTGACTGTGACTTTCAATTCCGGCGCGCCGGTCAGTTGTTCGGCCTGTACATCGGCAGCGCCGGGGACTTGCCGGAGCAATTTCTGCAATTCCTCCGAGGACGCAATCAGAGCGTCTGAGTCCGGACCGAAGATTTTGATCGCGAGCTCGGCGCGCGTGCCCGTCAGCAGTTCGTCTACAGCCATTGCAATGGGTTGACCAACATTTGCAAGAATACCCGGATAGGACTCCAGGAACTCCGACAACTCATACCGAAAGTCTTCGGGCGATATACCAGAACGCCAGTCCGATTTCGGCTTCATGGCCAAAAATATTTCTGCGCTATTGGTGGGATCCGTCACGGCACCTACTTCTCCGCGCCCGACTCTCGTAACGATTGTCTCAATTTCCGGGAACTCTGCGAGCAATTGATTTTCGATCCGCGTAACTGTGGCTTCACCCTCGGTCAGAGATATCGAGGGCGCCATCGTGACCCGAAGCAGGATATCGCCTTCTTCGAGCTCCGGCGTAAATTCGGACCCGAGTTGTGACCCGGCCAACCAGCCCGCCAGAAGAAGTATCGACGCCAGTCCAAGGGCAGCGCCCCTGAACCGGACAAAGAAGCCTGCCCAGGATGCAATAAGATTGGTCATCGCGCTTTCAGCGCCGCGCGATGATTTTGCTGGTCGCATTAAGCCGAATGCTAAAGCGGGTGCGATCAACGCGGCATAGATCAATGAGCCTGTCATAGCCAACGCGGCAGACGCGGCCAGCGGCCGGAAGGTTTTCCCTTCAACGCCCTCAAGCGCAAAAAGCGGTAGAAAGACAATAATCACCACACTCACAGCCGCAATAAGCGGTGCGATTACCTCAGCGGTTGATCTGGCAACCAGATCGCGGCGGTTCTCGTCAGGCGCGCCTTTCAGACTGCGGTCGACATTTTCGGTGATCACGATGGCGCCGTCCACCATCATCCCGATGGCAATCGCAACACCGCCAAGCGACATGAGGTTGGCACCGATGCCAAGAACATTCATAGCAATGAAGGCGAAACCAACGGAGAAGGGAATAGATAAAACCACTACAAGCGAGGGACGCCAGCCGCCGAGAAAAACGAAGACGACTATCGCGACGAGTACAGCGCCCTGCCAGAGCGCCGTCGTGACCGTTGCGGCGGCTTTGTTCACCAGCGCACCTTGATCATAATATGGCACAGCGCGAACGCCGTCTGGCAGAGTCTTGTTGATTTCATCGAAGCGTGTTTTAACCCGCTCGATGACTTCGGACGTATTTGTGCCGTAGAGTTTCAGCACCAGACCAGCAACGACTTCGCCTTTCCCATTCGAGGTGGCAAGGCCCTGACGCACGCCGCCGCCAATGACGACATCGCCGATATCGCGCATCCGAATCGGGCGGCCATCTTCTGATCTGATGATGGTCGCTGCAAGATCGTCAACGCTTCGCGCGAGCCCGATACCGCGCACAGTAAATTGTTCAGCGCCGATTTCGATGAATTGAGCGCCGAGGGTCTGATTGCCGCGCTCGAGCGCTTCGGTCACTTCGTTGATCTGGAGATCGTATGACTGCATTGCTTCGGGGTCGATGAGTATCTGAAACTGTTTTTCGTATCCGCCGAGGGATAGGACTTCGGTCACGCCTGTGACGGTCTGTAGTTGGTATTTGACAATCCAGTCCTGAATCTCGCGCATCTCGATGAGACTGCGCGTACCTGTGCTGTCGACCAGTTTGTAATAAAGGATGATCCCGAGCCCGGTGGAGATCGGCCCCATCTTGGGTTCGCCAAATCCAGGAGGGATGGCTTCGCGCGCTTGAGCCAGACGTTCACCCACGACCTGGCGGGCAAAATAGACATCGGTGCCGTCTTCAAAATAGATGTTGACCACGGACAGGCCGAAATTTGACACCGAGCGCATATGGTCGATTTTTGGTAGACCTGCCATGGCGGCCTCGATGGGATAAGTAACGTAGCGTTCAACTTCTTCTGGGCCGAGGCCGTCAGTTTCCGTGAAGACCTGCACCAACGAGGGCGTGACATCGGGAAAAGCGTCGACGGGCAAAGCGCGGAAGGCAAACAGACCGCCAATGGTCATGGCGCTGGCGAAAATGGCGGCGAGCAATCGGCCACCAGCGATACGGTGCATGAAGTTTTGCATGAATGGGCTGTCCTGTTGCTAGTCTTCGTCTGCGCCGAAGGAATCTTTTTCCAATTGTGACTTTAGGGTGAAGGCGCCCTCGGCGACATATCGCTGCCCGTCCTCTAATCCCTCAAGAATGCCGACCAGGCCGTCCTGCTCCATACCGGTCACCACCGGCGTAGGCTCAAAGCCGTCATCGGTTGGCAGGAACACTGAAGGGGTCGAATTGACGATCTGCACCGCGTCTTTCGGGACACGCACGACTAACATACCTTCGCCGAGATCAATCTGGGCCCGAATAAACTGACCCGGCCGCAACTGACCATCGCGATTATCCACAATCACGCGGGCAGTCGCGGTGCGCGACGCTTGATTGACAACAGGGGAGATAAACGCGATCTGCGCCTGCGCCAGCGGTTCCCCTGCATCGCCTGTCAAATGCACGTTGGCCCCAGTATCAACGCGGGCAAGGTCCTGTTTGAACACAGCAATATCGACCCAAACGACACTGTCATCAGCGATGGTGAACATCGGTCCGGCAGACGTATCGTCGGAAGAGACAGCTTCGCCTAAGGTGACCGTTCGCTGAGTAATGACGCCCGTTATTGGTGAGGTGACGACATAATCTGAGCTATTGCCCGCCGCAGCCGTCGACGCTGGGCTGAGCCCAACAGCATGCAAGTTCGTCTCAGCTGAATCAAGCGCGGCACTGGCAGTTGAAAAGGCCGCGCGAGCCGCCTGAATGTCCGCTTCAGACGTGATTTTGTCCGCCCAAAGCGCTTCTTCGCGAGCCATAGTCGTCCGCGCAAGTTCGGTTGCGGCGGCGGCAGAAACATAGTCTGACTTCAATTCAGCCAATTCGCGGCTGGCGAGCAGCGCCAATCGATCGCCACGTTGGATTGCGTCGCCTTCGGTTGCGTATAGCATCCGTACAATGCCACTGATCTGCGGAGAGATATTGGCGATTCGATCGGCATCGAAACGCACTTCGGCGGGTAAGTTCAGGGTTTCTCCCATACGCCCGACCTCGGCAGTCGCCACCCGAATGCCAGCGGCTTGCGCCGCAATGCGGCTTAGAACGACGTCATTCCCCTCGACTTCAGCATCATCGTCTTGCTTGGTTTCCACAACAACGAGGTCCGCATCTCCTTCAGTTGATGGGCTCTCGCTATTGCAGGCTGCTAGAATAAACGCGCTGGCCGCCGCCAATAAAAGTGGTTTCCAATGGAAAGTCATAGGTTCATTCTCCGGAAAATGGCGTGTCGCCAATCAGGCTTTTCAGGCGAGCCGTCTCGATACGCAGCGTTGTCTTTGCGTCCAAAACGGCGCGTTGCGTGTCAATCAAGGCGCTACGCGCATCAATCGTGGTGGTCAGATCAAATTTTCCAACCGCGTACCCGTGCATAGACGCTTCAAAGGCGGCGGTAGCATTGGGCAAAGCGGTGTCTTCGAGCAGACTGAGGCGTTGACGGGCGGCCGTCACGGCGGCGATGGCGGCTCGCTGTTCTGCAAGCAGACGCGCCTCAACAGCAGCTCTATTCATCTGGCTTGCCTGTGCCCGCAGATCGGCTGCGCGCGCGCTATCGCGATTGCGATCAAAAAGCGGCAGGGGAACAGATACACCAGCGACAATGGCGCTGTCGCCGGTTTCCTCGAACCGGCGCATGCCAGCGGTGAATGTTACATTCGGCATGGCTTCTGCGCGCTCGACGTCGGCGGCCGCCCGTGACGCTGCGGCGGACGCAGCCGCCCGCCTGACTTGCGGGTGAAGGGACCTGTTTCCCGGATCAGCCAAAGCACCGACTACCGAGTCTTCCACGATCGCGGTGTTGAACAGGGGATCTGATTGCCCCCATATTGCGGCCAAGGCATATCTGCGCTGCTCTACCAAGCCCCAGGCGAAAACCGCATCGGCGCGCGCAGAAGCTGTCGCACTATCGGCCCGGGACTGTTCAGGTGGCGGCGCAGCTCCAGCGGCTACGCGTCTACGGACCGTCTCAGCCAGTTTTTCGGATGTCTCCGCGGCTTCTTCCAAGAGTTCTGCGTCTTCGAGTGCGGCGACGTACTCAAAAAAAAGCACCGTGCCCTGCAGTTCAACTTCTCTCAAAATGACGGCGCATTCAGCCGAAGCGAGCGCCGTCAACGCGCGAGCCGCAGCTTGCGCGCGCTGTCGCTTGCCGCCCAGGCGGACGGTCTGCTCAATAGCGATGGTTGTTTCTGCCCGGTCAAACCCGGTCAACGGGCCGCTTCCAGAAAATTCTTCAAGTTCCACGGAAAGCGCAGGATTCAAACGCCGCCCCGCTTGAGTCGCGTCAGCCGACCGGGCTTGAATTTCGAGTCCCGAGGCCCGAACCTCTGGTGAGGCGAGCCTGATCTCAGACAACACGGAATTCAACGAGAGTGGTGTTTCGGCGGTAACTGGAGATTTGTGTTCATTAGGACCATAAGCGTTGCAGGGTCCAACTTCTGCATTGGCCGGAAGCATGACCGCCAGACCGAGTGCGGCCCATAAAAGTTTTTGCATTGTAATTTTCCTTGATCTGACCCGTTGTGTGCTAGCCGCTCCGGCAACGGAGCGCAGGCGTCAGGTGCGAGGCGGACGAAAAGGGCTTATTGGATAGTCACGGACAAGTGTTTCTTTGTCAGCCGACCGATCAATAGCGGATTGATTGTGGCGGAAACACAATGGCGACGATGAGTTTGAAATGAATGACGTACAAGCAAGGTAGTGACAATAATCGACATCGATATCTTCTGGGTCAATGCGATCTGCCGAACTGAGAGGCCCCAACATAAACGCTTCAATTGCGTTCGTTGCCTGCGGTTGCGCACACAAGGGCGACGCTTGCAGTGAAGTTGCCGGGCTTGTCGCGAATCCTGACAGCATAAAGAATAACGACACGCAGGAAAACCGCGCGAGCTGCAGCAAAGTCGCAATTTTGCGAGAGTGTTTCCAGCTCACCTTCACGTTTAATATCTTCTCCAGCCCACAAGACAACGACACTTATTGCCTTACGATCACTTCGAACCCGATTGGCAAACCGGGTTCAAGCGTGTTTCAATTCTCAATTGTCGCCTCTTTAATCTCTACAGCCGCTGGAGGGTCAAGCGCCGATTTCGCCGTTCTTTGAAGATGACAGACCTGCTGTGGTTGTGGATCTACAGGGGATATGAAGCCGTGCTGGAGATGCTTTCCATGATTGCGCAACAGGCCACTTCGCCGCCTTCACAAGACGTGATCATGCCCTGAAGTTCCCGTTTCAAAGCCCTCAATTGCTTGAGGCGTCGATCTACTTCCGCCAGATGGTGTCGCGCGACCTTGTCCACCTTCGCGCAATCTTCGTCAGGCGTCATTTGCAACGCGATTAGTTCACGGATCGCCTCAACAGGAAAGCCCAGGTCACGGGATTGCCGGATGAACGATAGGCGTTGCTGGGTAGCCGTATCGTAGACGCGTTGCCCCCCAGTTGTGCGTCCAGGGTCCGGCAACAGACCGATGGATTCGTAGTAGCGGATTGTTGTCACCTTCACGCCAGCCGTTTTTGACAGCTGCCCTATCGTGCGTCTTTGAGTTGCCATACATTTTCTCCTTGAACCTCTAGTCACTAGAGCATTTATAAAAGGCTCGAGAGAATAATTAGCAGCGAACTCGCGCGGCGCGATCTTCGGAACTAGCTGGAATGTTGCAGTGCTGACTGACAAAATGAGGATGATTTGTGGCTGACGAGGACGAGTGCTGCGGCGTGAATGAAAACCTGATCCGGTCTCCCGGCTACCGACGGGCCCTATTGATCGTGGTTATTCTCAATGTTGTATATGGCGTCATCGAACTGTTTGGCGGATTTCTGGCCAATTCACAGGCCCTGAAAGCGGATGCGCTAGATTTTCTCGGGGACGGATCAATTACGTTTCTGGGCTTGCTTGCGATAGGCTGGTCGCTCGTGTGGCGGGCAAGGTCTGCGCTTATTCAGGGTGTGTTCCTCGGTCTGCTGGGGTTTTGGGTTATTGTGTCCACTATTCTGAAAGCCATGACCGACACACCCGTCGAGGTGGGATTGATGGGTCTATTTGCTGTGGTTGCGCTGGTTATCAATGTTATTGCCGTCCTGCCGCTGCTGCCATACCGTGACGGCGATGCCAATATGCGCGCTGTTTGGCTTTTTTCGCGCAACGATGCGATTGGAAATGTTGCTGTGATTGTCGCGGCGGGTCTCGTGGCGCTGTCCTCAACACGGTGGCCGGACTTGATTGTGGCCTTCCTGATTGCCGCGCTCTTCCTGCATTCGGCCTGGACTATCATTCGACATTCTATTCGCGATCTGCATACGGCTAAAGCAAGTCTGGCAAATCCTCTTTCTATCAAGACAGCAATAGAATGAGCAGATATCTGCGAATGCTGGGTCTTTCGATTGTCTTTTTTGTTTTTGCTCTGGATTTGGCCAGCAAAGCGTTGATGTTTTCGGCGCTCACAAAAGCAGGTGGTCTGATAAACCTTTTGCCATTCTTCGACTTCAGGCTCGGATTTAATCACGGGGTCAGTTTTGGGCTTCTGAGTTCGCAGAGCGATTGGGCGCCCTGGCTGCTCGCCGCTGTCGCTTTGGGCATTTCAGCTTATCTGTCGATGCGGTTGTGGCGCGCAACGACCAAGACTCAAGCGATTTGGATAGGGCTTATCATTGGGGGAGCTTTGGGAAATGCTGTGGACCGGCTGGTGGATGGTGCCGTTACCGATTTCCTCGACATCCATATCAACGGGTATCACTGGCCAACATTCAATCTGGCGGACGTCGCGATCGTCATTGGTGTCGCAATCATAATCTTTGATGGATTCCGCAATACGATCGCTGATCGATCTGATCCGCCGGCAACGTTGTGAGTGAAGATGCTCAATGAAATGGCGCGCGTGGGCTTAATCAGCTTCGGTTCCCATTCTCAACCTTTCCCACCCATCGGCGCTCACAGTGCTCTAGGCCTCAATCACAAACTGCCCCATCATACCAGCGTCTTCATGTTCGAGTATGTGGCAATGGTACATGTAGGGCGTGTCAGAATCGGCATAATCCTTGAATGACAGCAGGAGCCGGACGCGCTCGCGCGACGACAGGAGAACAGTGTCTTTTAGACCCATCTCATGTTCAGGTGGCGGGCGGCCGTTCCGATCAAGAATTCGGAACTGCACGTCATGAACATGGAATGGGTGAGCCATCATCGACGCGTTCTCGACCTCCCATATTTCGGTTGTATCCAGTTTCACGCGCTCATCTATCCGAGCCATGTCCATGGACTTGCCATTGATGGTGAAACCCCCTCGGCCACGCATGCCCATTCCCATTCCCATTTCCAAAACGAAGCGACGGGTCTTGATGGCTTTGCTTGGGTCGATCGCCGGAAGGGTTGTCAGCTTCGCAGGGGTAGCCGTCGAAGGGCGAAGTTGCTCGTTCGGGACGATAAGCAGGACTTTGAAGACCGATCCTTCTGAACTGCGTCGAGAGTTGCCGCGCCCCCATCGGCCGCCCATCATCCCGCCATCCATCATTCCCATTTCACCCGACAGTGACCTGGCAAGCAGTTGCAGAGGTACCCCATGACTTGCATCGACCATTATTTCCGCGCGTTCTCCGGGGGACAGTCTGATCCGCGACATCCGGACCGGTGCCTCAAGATGTCCGCCATCACTGCCAGTCATCAAAAAACTTTGCTGGGTTTCAAACTCAAAATCATAAATCCGGGCGTTTGAGCCGTTAAGCAAACGCAGTCGAAGCAGCTCTGTCTGGCATTCAAATGCAGGATCAATAACGCCGTTCACAAGCAACGTGTCACCGCGCATACCCATCATGATATCGTGCATTGAGCGTGCATAAATAAGCCGACCGTCTGAACCGAAGGCCCGGTCCTGCACAATAAGCGGCACATCATCGATGCCATACTCATGGGGCAGGGAGTCAGTTCGACCCTCATCATCACGAACGATTATCGGTCCCGCCAAGCCATGATACACTTGTGGTCCCGCGCGCCGATGCGCGTGAGAATGATACCAGAACAAGGAAGGTTTCTGGCGCACCTGAAATTGCGCTGTCCAGGTTTCGCCTGGTGCGATGCGCTGATGTGGCGTCCCGTCATATCGCGCCGGCACGTGGAAGCCGTGCCAGTGAAGTGTGGCATCCTCTTCCAAAGTGTTGGTCACATTCATGCGCACGTCGGCACCATTTACCATATCCAATGTCGGGCCGAGATAGGATTGGTTGATACCTATGGTCGGCGTGAATTGGTTATCAAAAAATGCCGTACGCCCGCTTTGTAGCGTCAGATCATATTCTGTAATCGCACCATTCTTTTGCCCGGCATAGAGAACGGGCACCTGAAGCAGATTTCGATCAGAGGCGGGCGTTGCTTCGACTTGCCCATTCGCTCCGCCTCCGCAGCCCGCCAAGCTTAGCGATGTTCCTGCCAGGCCAAACAACGTGGTTCTCCGGGTCAACATGGATTATCTCCTCTGTTTGTTGTTCCTATGCCTCGCTCGGCCCGATCGACAAGGTTTTACTTCTTGTTGAAGAACAAGAACTTGACGAAGGCCGCGCTGCCTAAAACAAGAAAGGCGATAAGCAGAAACATTAATAAACCGCCGATCGGATCCATCGTCATCCATTGGTCCCGCATCATCAAATGGTCATTGTTCACAATTTATATCCTCTGCGCCGCCGGGCGTTCAAACACTGTTTGGCATGGCGCGACGTCTTGGCCAGGTACCGAAACTCGGACTGTGCGATCTATAGCCACTGGAGGGTCAAGACCTAATTGAAAAAAATCCATCCTTGCGGCATCGTCTGCAGATCCGCACCCAGTCCGATCAGCTGAATGTTGAAATCCATCTTGTCAAATCGAATACACCACTCACAAAAGAGATGGGCGGGAGGCGATCACCTGACGACTCCTCAACGCAGAAGTCTTGAAACTAGCAGCATGTCCGGAGCTCCAACGCCGCTTTGAAATAGATCAGGAGCGAGATTCAGACTTGTGCCCCGGTAAGTCGCTCGGCGGATGAGGGTAATTTGCCTTTGCGTGAGACGGGTGTGAAGCTGGCGGATCCCGGCGCAGAAGCGCGACATCGACATCTCCTGCATCCAGATCAGCTGACGAGAACGACAATGCTGGGCAAGACTGCGGTCACGGTCCAAACGTTGTTCTGCAGATTCTGCGGTCTAGCTGGATCTGTTCCACATAAGCACGCCCGTTCCTGTTGTTTCATTCGAGAAGAATGCAGCGCGCACTGGACCTGCGAAACTTGGATCATCAAGTTTGACAGCGAGATAAGGCTTCTCACCATCTTTAGATTCCTGATGCCAGGCGGCACCGAGTTCTGCCCCGCCAGCGTAGAGCCGATAGTCGGGCGCATCATCTTTCGCCTTCGACTTGTTCGGGACGAGCTGGGCTTTGACATTGATGGTCATGGTTCGGATGGTGCCGGTAAAGCTGCCATCCTTTGCGGTGAAGGTTCCGATCTGTGCCATGGGTCTAGTCTCCGTTGCTGGCTTGCGTGTGAAGGGCGCGGCGCGCCCGTTTGAACCCGGCATCATTGCCGAGAAAGTTTTCCAGCATGGCGGGAATCAGCGCTTCCGGCTTTTCCTCTGCGCCGTAGGTCTGCTGGTATATTTCTGCATAGTCGCCAAGTGCTGCGGCGAGACCCGGATCGACCGAGACAGTTATTCGGACCGGCGTGCGATCGGGAAGTCGTTCGAGACGAAGGGCCATCAGTGAACGCTCCTCTGTACGAAGTCCGCCGCCGTTGCGCCGCGCGCAATGTCGAGCAATTCATCCGTTGAGAGGTCCATGCCGACGACTTTACTGCCGGCGGGATCGTCGGGCGGCGCGCTTGCCCAGGCTGTCAGTTTCTCGAACAGAATGAACGACAGCGCCACATAGGCAATCGCGAACGGTATGTAAGCCCAGAGCCAATAGTCGCCGAAGACGCGCGTGACCTGAATCAGTGGCAGCACCAGGTACGTCATTGCGACCGCGAAACCGATCTCCAGGAGGATCTGTCCCCGTCGGGCAAGGCGCGGTGCCCGTCCACGTTCGATGAGCAGGATCCGGCCATCCGGCATTCCAGCCTGTTCGTATTCAAGTTGGTTCCATGGATCTTGCATTTGGTTGCTCCTGTTCAATGCGGTCTGAGAATGAGGTCGCGCGTGACGACCACGCGGACGGGCCAGCCGGGGCGGACCCTGATGGTTGGCTGAATGCCAAGATTGCGGTCAACGACGCGCTGTCCGGCCTGATTGACGGTGTCGGTCGTGCCGCGGCGGATGGCGCGTTCGATGTCGCCATCGCTTGTCGGTCCAAGTTCGGCGCCGACGCCGAGGATCGTGGCGAGACCAGCTGCGACGAACACCCGGTCCCAGTGATGATCCGTTCTGTCAGACAGGCCTGCATATCCTTGCGCGTCAGCGCCGGGCGCCGAGATGGTGATCGACGCTCCGTCTGGAAAAATGATCCGGTCCCAGGTAACCAGCGCGCGGTCCTGGCCGAACGACACCTCAGACTGGTAGCGTCCGATGAGGCGCGAGCCCTGCGGGATCAGGACGTAGTGTCCGGTGACTGTGTCGTAGACCGGCTGGGTGACTTGCGCGACCACGGTGCCAGGCAGGTCGCTGTTGATACCGGTCACGAGGCTTGCCGGGATGAGCGTCCCCGCCATGACCTGCCAGGGAGACAAGGGATCCTCGACGCGGTGAGGATTGTAGATGTCGCTGCCTGCGCCTTCGCTCGCGAACGCCAGCTTGCGGCCCTGAAGATTACTGTCGGGTACCCCGCCGAACACGGACGGGGCGCCTTGTGGCAGGGCCGCGAGCGCGAGCAGTTCTGAGCCGATATCGAGCGCAGGATCGCGCGTTGAGGATGTGCCCTGGCTGGCGCTGGTGGCGCCTGTTTCAGATTGCAGGCGGAAGAAGACCGGCGCTTTCGCCGCTTCATCGGCGAGGGCGGCATCGCGCATGCGCCGGGCCCGTTCGGCCTCGTCGGCCGGGTTCGGGCGGAAGTCGTTTTCGAACCGGTCGACATATTCCGGTTCCAGGCCGAGATCGCGTTCAGCGCGGAGCACGGTTGCGCCGAGATCGCCGGACAGAGGTGGCCCAAGCCGCGGAATACGGTCTTCGACCGGGGCGAGATCGCTATAGCTCGCCGGGAGCGCAGACAGGCCTTCAGGCTTTCTTGTATTTGTGGTGTTGTAGAGTTCGTGCCTGTCAGCCGGATCAGCGGCTTTGGGCGGCTTCAGGGCAATACTCATCGCGGCGAAGAGACCGAGCACGCCAAGGCCTGCGCCGACCAGGAGTAGTTTGCGATTGATCCGTGTCACCGGCTTCGGGTTTGACCGGATCTTCAGCCGCTCGGCATGTTCGTCAAAGGGGACGGGCTCGGACATCGCGTCAGCCTCCGAACATCGCGGCCAGGGGCGAGCGCTGATCATTGCGGCTGATACGGACGATTGTCTGGTTTTTTGTGCCGAGCCTGAGTTCAGCGGCGCGGAACAGGCGGTCGACGACATAATAATTGCCGCGCACGCGATAGTTCACAAGTTCAGCGTCGCTTGTCGGCCCCAGGACGAACAAGGGCGGCATGTCGGTCGTCGCGATGTCGCCCGGCATCTGGATGAACACCTGCCGCCCGTCATCGAAAACACGGACAGGCTTCCAGTCCGGACTGTCGCCGGTCAGGCGATAGTCGAAGTTCAGGCCTTCCAGCGTCAGGCCGCTTGTGATGGATGCGGCCTCGCGCGCAATGGCGCGGTCATTGCGGGCGGTGAGGCCTGCCAGCTCATCGGCGGGATAGCGCCAGGACAGGGCGGCCATATAGCCATCCGCCTGGCTTTCCAGTTCCAGATGATAGGTCCGCCGGTCCGTGGCGATCATAAGGTTCGTACGAATGCTCGCATTGATGGGTTTGACGAGGACATGCGCGCGGGCCGTCGGGCCGGATCCGGAAACCGTATCGCCAACCACCCAGCGCACCGTGTCGCCGGCCGAAACTGAAACCAGGTCCTCGCCCGGCTGAAGCGCGATGTCGGAGACCTGTCCGGGACTGGCATAGAGCCTGTAGAGCGCGCCTTCGGTATAGGGATAGACCTGGATCGCGTTCACATAGCCATCGACCGAAGGTTCAATGAGGGCGCTGGTCCTGCCCTGAGCGATGGTGTCTGTCGGCGACGTCGTGCTGCTTTCGGCTGCGCCGGGGTCTGGGTGACGGCCCGAAGGCTCGCTGACCGGCATCATCTGGCCGGGAAGGGGCAAGGGTACGGCGGTTTCGACGATCAGCGCCGGGCGGTCTGTCTCATTCTCGACCGGCGTCGCGGCAACGAACGCAGTCGGATCGATCGGTTCGCGTTCGGTCGTTGCGCAGGCCGACAGCAGGACCAGGGCGGAAGCAGGCATCAGAAAGCGGTTCATGGGACTCATTCTCCTGTAACGAGGTCCTGGCCCCAGTTGAGGCTGTGGACGTAAAGGCCGAGCGGGTTGGCACGCAGGCGCGCCACATCGGTCGGTGGCTGGGTGATGAGTGTGAAGTTTCCGGTGAACCGCTCAGCTTGTCTCAGCGTGCCATTCTCGTAGGTCTTCTCGATCCAGCGGGCCTGGAAGCTGTCATCGGAGACGCGCACGACGCTAACGACATCGACCGTGCGGGACTTTCTTCCGACATCGGCAAACGGGTCGCTCGCCTGGGCGTATTCATTGAGTGTGGTGGCGGCGCGGTCTGTGACGAAGTCATAGGCGCGCAGCCAGTTCTCGCGCACGACAACCGGATCGACGGAGAGGCCGCGGACGTCCGCGATGAAGTTAGCGAGATGATGCGCGATCTGCGCATCGCTGGCCACGTAGCGTTCGGTGGCGGGGCCGACCGCGCGCGCCGCGCCGGTCTCATCGACTTCGACGACATAGGGCGTGACGGTCGATTGCATACTCCGCCAGACGAGCGCGCCAGAGGTGACAAAACAAAGCCCGAGGCATCCGAGCGCCATCAGCCGCCAGTTCTTCGCTTGTACACGGGCCGAGCCGATGCGCTCGTCCCAGACCTGTCCCGCCTTCTGGTAAGGCGTCTCGGGAAACGGGCTCTGGCCGTACGTGGTGGAAGATCGTTTGAAGACCATGTGTCAGTCGTCCTTGTCTTTGAGCGTGGGGGCAGCGCCGCTGGAGCCGCGATCGCCTTCGCGAAGGCTGTGAGCCGCCATCTGTCCCGCATGACTGACGCGCTGCTGGCTCTGCATCCGGCGCGCCCAGCCGGGGCTCTGCGTCGATGCGCTGGACGCCGGGGCGGTTTCGCCTGTCGACGAACCGCCTGTGGCGCGCCAGGCGCCCTGGCTGCCACTGTTATAGGCGTCCCTGATCGATTGCGCGGGGCGTGAGGCGGTCCGGCGCAGCGCGTCGCCGCCCGCACGGGCGACACCCGCAACACCGGCAGCGACCGCGCCTGCGCCCGTCGCCCCCGACGCGGCCGACCCGAGCGTGTATGACGTGCGGGCGGCACCGGCCATGGAGGCGCCGGCTTTGACGGCAGTGGTTGCGCCGCCGGCGACAGCGCCCAGTGCGGCCCGACCGCCCATGCCCGCGACATAGGTCCCGGCGGCCACACCGGCGACCGCACCGACGGCAGAGCCTGCGCCAAGCTGCGGCGCCCCGGAAATCAGGCCGGACGCAATGCCGGGCGCAAAGATGCCCATCCAGAAGAAGACAATGCTTGCGAGTACAGTGCCCATGACCTGCGCGAGCGTCACATCCTCGCCGGTGCGGAACGCATCGCTCACCGAGCCGAACAGGGTCGAGCCGATGCCGATGATGACGGCAAGCACCATGAGCTTGATGCCCGACGTGATGACATTGCCGAGTACGCGTTCGGCGAGAAATGTCGTCTTGTTCCAGAGCGCGAACGGCACGAGCACGAACCCGGCCAGCGTCGTCAGCTTGAACTCGAGGATGGTGATGAAGAGCTGCACGGCGAGCACGAAGAAAGCCACCATGATCACGGCCCAGGCAATAAACATGATCGCGATCGTGATGAAGTTATGGAAGAAGCTGACAGGCCCCAGCATGTCGCTGATCTCGTAGAGCAGAGGCTGGCCTGCATCAAGGCCAACGCTGGCGATGAAGCCCGGGCGCAGGAGATCAGCTGCCGTCATGGTCCCGCCGCCTGCCGTTAGGCCAAGCTCAGCAAAGCTGTCAAAGACAATGTTTGCGAGGATCGAGAAGTTGCCGATCACGAACGCAAAGAAGCCGACATAGAGCACCTTCTTCAGGAGCCCCGCGATAATTTCTGCGTTCTGGCTGAGCGCCCAGAACAGGCCCGCCAATGTGATGTCGATGGCGATGAGCGTGGTCGAGAGATAGGCGACATCGCCCGCCAGCAGCCCGAAGCCGCTGTCGATATAGGTGATGAAAGTGGCAAGGAAGGTGTCGATCACGTCCATGGTGGGCTTTTAGTTCTCCAGGAATGATTTTGTGCGGGCCCGGCCGCGTGCCGCCTCGGCAAGGTTGCGCGAGCGTTCCAGCGCCTCGGCGCGGTAGTGAGCGGCCATCATGCTTTCCATCTGCATCAGCTGCTGGGTCTGAAGCGCCTCGATCTGGTTGCCGGCCTGCAGGACCTGGAGATTGCCGACAGCCGACTGGCTGTCGCCGATCAGGCGGCCCAGGCTGGAGGAATCTTCCCGCGCCAATGCGATGACCTGCGCCGTGACGGCAAGGCTTTCGCGCCAGGCGGTGCGTGACTGTTTCCAGCGCGCATGGGCCTCTTCAACGAGGATGGCATTCTCCGGCGGCGTATCCCCATAATCTTCCGGATAGGCCGCTTCATACGCGCGGTCGATCTCTTCGACCCTGTAGCCAATGCCTTCGGCGTCGCGCATCAAATCGTCGATGCGCTGCATGCGGCTGAGGATGTCGCTCGCGATGGAGTCCGGCAGGTTTTCCAGATCGCGGGCCATGTTCTCCAGCATCGCGATCTCATGGGTGAGTTGCTGGACCTGCTGATCCACCTGCTGCAGGGCGCGCACGGCCTGGTAGATGTTCTGGATGTGGTTGGCGGGGTCGTACACTGCCAATTGCGCTGACGCGGGCGGCGCGATGATCGCGGATATCGGCAGGGCGCAGAGAGCGACGGAAGCGAGAAGGCGTTTCATCTGGGACTCCTATTCGGCTGCCACGGCGTGGGATGGGGCGAGCGGCTCGTGTGCGCCCGGATCCTGTCCGGGCCAGCGGGCAAGCAGGTTGGCGGCCCAGGGCAGGCCTTTCTCGATGAGCCAGCATTCTGCAAACCCGTCGCCTTCCGTTTCGGCCTGGATACGGTCGAGAGTCTGATGGTCTTCAAGCGTACTTGCGCCGCAAAGGGCCAGCGCGATCGGGCCCAGACCGAGTTCGAACACGCGGCAGCCAAGTGGCGACTGGTAGTAATAGTCGCGTTTTGGTGTGGCTCTGGAGATCAGCTCGATCTGACGGGTATTGAGCCCGAACCTTTGATAGGTCTCGCGGCTTTGGGGTTCCTGCGCTCGCTCATTGGGCAGGAAGATGCGTGTAGGACAGGATTCCACGAGGGCTGGCGCGATCGTGCTGCCTGCAATATCAGCCAGCGACTGGGTCGCGAACACGACAGACACGTTCTTCTTGCGAAGGGTTTTGAGCCATTCGCGGATGCGCGCGGCGAACATCGGGTCATCCAGGAACAGCCAGGCCTCATCGAGGATGAGCAGCGTGGGGCGCCCGTCGAAGCGTTCTTCCAGCCGATGGAACAGGTAGGTGATCACAGGGGCGACCGCGCCTTTCGCGTGCATCAGCTCTTCCATTTCGAAGCAGACTGTGTCGGCCAGATTCAGTGTCTCATGATCAGCGTCGAGCAGGCGGCCATGCGGGCCTTCCAGCGTGAACGGATGCAGGGCCGCTTTGAGTGTCTCTTCCTGCAGCATCAGGGTCAGGCCGGTGAGTGTGCGCTCGGGCCGAGGCGCGCTGGCAAGAGACTGGATGGCGTCCCAGAGCCCGGCCTTCAGGTCCGGCGTGATGGCGACGCCTTCATTTGTGCAGAGGCCCGCAAGCCAGTCGGCAGCGAAGCGCGCGCTGTGATGACTGTCGATATCCTTGAGGGGCTGGAGGCTCGGGCGGTCAGAGCTACCAAGGTCGACATGCGAGCCGCCCATGGCCAGCGTCGCCGCGCGGGCCGAACGGCCTTTGTCGAAGATGAAGACCTGGGCGCCCGCGTAACGTTTCCATTGCATGGCCAGAAGGGACAGCAGTACCGACTTGCCTGCACCCGTCGGGCCGACGACAAGCGTGTGGCCGACATCGCCGATATGGAGGTTGAGCCGGAACGGCGTCGTGCCGTGGGTCTGCGCCTGGATGAACGCGGGAGCGCTCAGGTGTCGATTGGTCTGTTCTCCGGCCCAGACCGCTGAGAGCGGCACCATATGAGCGAGGTTCAGGGTGTGCAGGATGGGCTTGCGGACATTGGCATAGGGGTGTCCCGGCAAAGAGCCCAGCCAGGCTTCGACAGCGTTCAGCGTCTCACGGATCGCGGTGAAGCCGCGCCCATTGATGATACGCTCGGCAACCCGGATATGTTCATCGACGGCGCGTCGGTCCTCACCGATGACGGTTATGGTTGTGGTGACATATCCGTATGAGACGAGATCGCTGCCGAGTTCCTGGAGCGCCGCATCTGCATCAGCAGCCTTGTTGTCGGCATCATTGTCGACAAGCGCGGCCTGTTCGTTGAACAATGTCTCGCGCAGGACCGCGCCCACGGACTTGCGCTTGGCAAACCAGTGACGGCGTTTCCTGGCGAGGATCTTTTCGGCTTCCGCCTTGTCCATCGCAATGAACCGCGTCGCCCAGCGATAGGCAAATCCCTGCCGGTTCAGCTCGTCCAGCATGCCGGGCAGGGTCGAGGCGGGAAATCCGAGGATTGTCAGTGTGCGCAGGTGCGCGTCTCCGATCATCGGTTCGAGGCCGCCTGCAAAGGGTTCATCGGCGAGGATCGCATCGAGAAAGACAGGCAAGTCCGGCGTGACGACGGGATGGCGCCTGGTCGAGATGGTCGCGTGAAGGTAGGTCAGCGTCCCGTCATCATCGAGGCGTACGAGCTCGGCGAGGCAGGTCGCCAGAAGATCGAAGACCCGCATAGCCTGGCTCTGGAAAGTCTCAAGGCGGTGGCGCCAGGTGGCGGCGTCTTCGGTCGTGGCGCGGGTGATCAGCGCCTTCTCGGCGCGGCCGGTCGCATCGGCGGGCGGGAGCCAGAGCAGGGTCAGGTAATAATGGCTCTCGAACCGGCTGCCGGCTTCGTCCGCCTGCAGCCCGCGTTCCTGATCGACGAGCCAGGACGCCGCGTCCGGAAACGCGCAATCTGGATAATCATGCACGGGCTCGCGCTGGGCTTCAAAGAAGAGCGCCCAGCCCGAGCCGAGCCGGCGCAGTACATTGTTGACGCGGGCGTTGATCGAGACGAGTTCCTCGTCCGTCGAGCTTTCAAGGTCGGGCCCACGATACTTGAAAATGGTCTGGAAACTGCCATCCTTGTTGAGGACGACGCCCGGCGCGACGAGGCAGGCCCAGGGGAGGTAATCAGCCAGCAGGGTCGGGGTTTCGGAATATTCTCGCAGGTTCAGCATGACAGATGCGCCTTGTGACGTGTGGACCGGCTGGCGACGGCCATGAAATCCGGATCAGACCGGGCCATGAACACCGCCGCCGAGTGGCCGACGACCCAGAGGACAAGCCCCGGTATCCAGAGCTGGAGGCCAAGGCCGACCGCTGCGGCGAGCGTGCCGATGGCGATGGCGGCCGTGCGTGGCGCGCCTGCCATCAGGATCGGCTCGGTCAGCGCGCGATGCAGGGGGATTTCATAGCCCGGCGTCATCAGATGAGCGCCCCGCCGCCAAAGCTGAAGAAGGTCAGGAAGAAGCTTGTGGCCGCAAATGCGATGGACAGGCCAAACACGATCTGGATCAGCTTGCGCATGCCGCCGGATGTTTCACCGAATGCCAGTGTCAGCCCGGTCAGCGTGATGATGATCACCGCGACAATGCGGGCGACCGGGCCCTCGATCGAGGTCAGGATCTGATCCAGTGGGCCTTCCCATGGCATGCCCGATCCGGCGGCATGGGCCGGTGCGGCAAGCGCCATGCCCACTGCAATGCAGGCGGCCAGATGAACCGCCCGCTCGGCCGCTGTGATCTTGTCGTAGAGGTTCATGTCATGTCTCCGTGTGTGATGAGGGAAAGGGAGCGGGAAACGAGGGGTTCGGTCTGGTAGCCGTCGCCATCGAAACCGCAGACGCGCAGCGCCTCGTCGATCCGGCGCTGGCCGCCCGCGCGGCTCATGAACACGACGACATCAATCGCTTCAGCTATCAGGTCGTACGGGGCGCGGCTGGTTGCTTCCAGCGTCAGCTGTTCCAGCCGCCGCAGGGCGCCATAGGCAGAGTTGGCATGTAGCGTGGTGATCCCGCCCGGATGGCCCGTGTTCCACGCCTTGAGGAGGTCGAGCGCTTCAGAACCTCTCACCTCGCCGACAATGATCCGGTCAGGACGCAGACGAAGGGTCGAGCGCACCAGCTGCTGCAGGCTGACAGACCCTCGATGGGTTCGCAGTTGAATACGATTGGGCGCGGCGCAACGCAGTTCGCGCGTGTCTTCGAGGATGACAATGCGGTCGTCATGGAAGGCAGGCTCCGCGAGCAGCGCGTTCGTGAACGTGGTCTTGCCGGAGGAGGTCCCGCCAGCGATCAGAATGTTCGCGTGGATTGCGACAGACTCCCTGAGCGCCGCACAGAGGGCAGGGGACAATGCGCCCTGGTCGACATAGTCGCCGAGATGGAACGGTGTTGTCGCCGGTTTGCGGATGGAGAAACAGGGCGCGGTCGAGACAGGTGGGAGAAGCCCCTCAAACCGCTCGCCGCTGCCGGGGAGTTCAGCAGAGACGATCGGGGAGGCGCGGCTGACGGGTTCTCCCACCCCGGAGGCAACGAGGCGGATGACGCGTTCACGGTCCCCGGCAGCAAGGCGATGGCCGGAATCGCTGAGGCCTGCGCCCTGGGACTCGATCCAGACCGAGCCATCAGGATTGGCCATGATTTCGATCGTATCGGCGGCGTCCAGCGCATTGCGTATGACCGGGCAGAAGGCCGTACGCAGCATGGCGGTCCGGCGGCTGTCTGTTTCCTGAGCGTGTCCCGCGATTGCCATGGGGCAGGGCCTTTCTGTCTGGTCAGGTCAAACCTCTCAGATCAGATAACCAGCGGACAGTTGGAGCATGGGCCAGATTGTGCAGCGCCGTGCGTCCCTGCGATGAGCGATGCAAAATGCTGATCAGGTCTGCCGCTACTAGTGATTGCTAGACGCCAGGCTCTTGGCCATGACGGCAATCGCTTCCGTTATGTCACTCCGGACGGTTCGCGGGGAGACCGACAGCCGCACAGCTATTTCCTTATGGGTAAGGCGTTCAAGTCGGCTGAGGAGCAGGGCGTCGCGCTTGCGCGGTTCGAGCCTCGCAAGGGCGTCCTGTACGATCGCCAGCGATTGGATATCAATCATCTGCGTCTCGGGCGTTGGCGAGCGGGCGCAGGCAAGCACATCGCCCAGATCGCTGAACGCGTCCGACGATCGCGCGCGCTTGGCATAGCCCGACTTTAGGTAGTCCAGCGTGAGATTGCGCAAGGCCGTGAACAGGAGCGGTCTCAGCTCTTCGACTCCCTTGTCTGGATAGGCCCGCCGCACCGACAGGAAGGCCTCCTGCACGAGGTCTTCTGCATCAGGGACATTGCCTAGGCGTATCCGGCAGAATCTGAGGAGCTGGTCATATTGCAGACGAAAAATCTCATCGAGCGCCGCACGACCCCGTAGCGCGAAAGACTCCCCCACCAGGGGACGTCTCGCAGTGCTTGTATTATCGGGCTCCTGCATCGTCATTTGAGATCCGCCAGCGCGTCGCCGCCCCCGCTTTTCCTGGCAAGCGCTTCGGCAACTTCTGCAATGGCATTGGCGAGGTCGGTCTTGACCGTTGAGCGCGATATCTCCAGTCGCTGCGCAATCTCGTCATAGGTCAATTGTTCGAAACGGTGGAGTTTCAGCACAGCCCGGCGGCGCGGTGCCATGGCCGCGATGACCTGCTCGGCAATGGTCAGCAATTGCCTGTCGATGAGCTGGGTTTCCGGCGTCACGGTGCGGGGACAGCCGAGGCGGTCATCCCTTTCCAGCAATTCGACCGACGCCTTGCGGCGTTTCGTGTCGCCGGATTTCAGGCAATTGAGCGTGAGGTTCCGAAGCGTCGTGAACAGGAGCGGCCGCAATTCGTCGATTGCCTTGTCGGGATAGGCACGTCGGACAGCCACGAACGCATCCTGCACCAGGTCCTCGGCTTCGGGTGCGTTGCTGGTCCGGATTTGACAGAAGCGAAGCAACGGGCTGTGATTGTCCCGGAAGAGCCGGTTCAGGGCATCTTCGACGACCGGGTGTATGGAGGGGCGAGCGCGGTTGGCTTGAACCCGTCCGGGGTCGGTCTTTTCAGAATCAATGCTTGTCGTCGTCGCGCGGACCGCATCTTTGCGCCCGCTTGTTTCTGATCGTGCCTGCGTACCTGCCATGCCATGCCCCTGTATCAGCTCCGACGTCAGCATGACTGGTGCAAGGCAGCTGGCCCGCGCGTGATGCACAGGGGAATTTCAGCCATGCTTCACCAGGGTTTCCGACGCCCTGCGCACCCGTGAACTGGGAGCCTCGGATGGACGCACGGATAGAGGCAGTCGCAATTTGACCGTCTGTGCTGGACAGCCCTTTAAGGGGGATCATGCTCTGCCAGGGTTTCCGACGCCCCGAGCCTCTTCTTGCAAAGATGCTGAGCATCAGATTAAGCGCAAAGGTGGGCGCTTGCAACCAGAAACGGAAAATAGGTGGGCCGTCGGAAAACCGCGAAGCATGCGCAACGGGGCACAGGTTTTGACCCTGGGGTCTTATCGCTGTGCCGGCCCACCCGGGGAGGAGGATTATCCGATTGCAACCGGAATTGGAAGATGGGGGAAGCGGTCCGGACCTTCCAAGGGGGGTAGAAGATCGTCGCACCGGACCGGGTGAAAACGGGAACTTCTATCTATTGGTATTAAAATGAGAATAGATGTGAATCGGTAGTTTGTTTATTTCTGCCTCAGGAGAATGCAGCCCATCGGCTTCATGACCTGAGTCGAAGGCAGGCGCAGCCAAGATCTGCTCTTTCGCATTTGCCACCCTCTTCAATCGAGTGTCTCTGCATATTCATGGCCGGATTCCTGGGGACTGGGACTGCATCAATCGGGCTTGGCTCACGAGAGCCCGGCCCGAAGATGCGCCCATAGAATAAAGCTTTGACGTCAACGACCACGGGCAAATTTAGGAGTCCAGCTATCCATCAGCCTAGCTTCTTCTTCGTCTTCTTCGTCGTTATCGGGGTCATCTGGAAGATTGTCACTGGAAAAAACCGTGAGCGTGTAACCATAGGAACCAAGCCCGATTACCTCTTCATCAAGTTCAATCGCCTTGTCTCCATCAAACCAATCTAAGAAAGTCGTTTCTCCACAGGCTTGCCTGGCTCGCAAGACATTGTCCGGAGTTTCATTAAAATCTTTCGTGGTCCCCACAGGAAGCTTGTCCCCTTTACGAGGAAAGTTTCGGAATTTTCCGAGACTCTTGAAGGTGTCGGATAGAAAGCCGTAGGAGATTTCATCGCCATTGCTCACAACTATAGCAACTGGATAAGGACTGCATTGTGCCGCTCTAATAGCTGCCGCTGTTACAGAACATTTTGCTTGCTGAGCGAGTGTGAGAATGCCTTCCAAGCCTACTGGCCGTCCAAGAAGCTCTTTCTTCACGAGGCGCGATGGCATAAGAAGGCCGGCTGAAAAATGGTCTGCCTCCAGTTCAATAAAGTCCTTACCTTGAGAAAATCCCGCACGAGATATATGCATCGGTGCGATTTTGGTGATCTCCTCGGGGTGGCCCTCGAGGAAGTAATGACCGAGTTCGTGGCCGATGGTGAACCGCTGAAAGCCATCATTATCGATGTCGGTTGCATAAAAAATACCGACATTTTCGCCTGAGAATATTATACCTCCGCTGACCCCTTTTTGATCAGAGGGTTTTGCCTGAATGTGGATATTTTCTGCCTCGGCGATTGTCGTGGGTTCAATCGGAAACCGCTCAAACCCATACTGCTTTGCGATTTGTTCACCGCGACGCGTGGCAGCTTCAAGCCGAAAACGACGTGTCATTTAGAACCTTCGCTCTTACGGTTCATATTCTCGATCATCATCTGGATAAATTCGCGATCATCGTTGTTTAGCTTATCTTCGCCGCGAAACGCCGTAGTTGCACCTTCCATGGAATCGGTACGTCCCAGCAGGTAGTCCGCCGATATATTCAATGCGTTGGCAAGCTTGCGAACATTTTGGAAAGAGGGGCTTCGACGACCCTTCTCGAAATGCCCGATGGCTGCTGGCTGAAGGTCAGCCTTTGCACCCAGTTCAGCTTGAGAAAATCCCCTTTTTTCGCGAGCACTCAGCAACCTCTCCGCAAATTTTCCGCTTTTTTCGTCAGGGTTTGACACTACGTACCTCAATATGTTATTCCTACGGAAACGTAGACATTTGGCTGCAAATTTTTTTGATCGAGATGCCTACGTTATCGTAGTTAAACTTATGACGAATTGGCCGGGTGGGTCAAGGAAAATCAGGATCGGAAGAAGCAGCCGACCTACATCATAGAGATAAGAAGGACGAAATATATGCCGCTTGATTTTCTCTGGCTGAACGATTCGAAGGAAGTCGCCGAGAGGTTGCTTCTCGATACAGCAAGCCGCATCCAGCTAACCCCTACTCAGCACGAGGAAGCGGTTCGCAATTACGATGCGCTCAGCGAGTGGGTCGACGAAGGTGACCACGAATTGTCCGGCCTTGTCACCGACATATACCCTTCCGGAAGCTTCGGGATCGGCGCGGCTATTCTTGGACAAGTACGTAAAGACCAACATGACGTCGATGTTGTTCTCGAACTTGATCTTCCACTTAACTCAGACCCGGAATTCGTTCTGACATCACTTTATGAGGCAGTGAGAAGGGAGCCGGGAACGCGCTACTACGACATGACCACACTGCAATCGCGGTGCGTGACCGTCACATATAAGGATGGTCGTACTGTGGATCTCATGCCCGCTGTGCGGATCCAGGGGCGTCCAGAACGTGTGGTCCAGATATTCCATTGGAACGCGGAAAAGCGCGAGTCCTATCACAAGGAGGTAAACCCCAAGGGTTTTGCCACGCACTTCAAAGATAGCCTCGTTTACAGCAAGACATTCGAGATGCGCTTCTCAGATCGCATGACAGTTTTGGCGAAGGCGGAAACACAGCCGATGCCGAACTTTGAGCCATTGGAAGCGAAAGCGCCCCGCCAAGTGGCTTTGCAACTTATCAAACGCAAGCGTAATCTGGTGTGGCGGAGCTCCGAGCGCAAAGGCATGTTCCGGCAGCCGCCGTCGGTAGTCAAAGCGGCTCTAGCAATTCCGCAAGGTTGCGCGTCCGACTACCTTATCGATGAGACAATCGATCTGGCTGAGACAATTCGGAACACGATTGTCGCTGCAGACAAGCAGGGTACGGTTTTGGAAGTCCGAAACCCCGCCTGGCACCCGGACGTGTTCACAGACCGTTGGCCGGAAAGCCGTGAAGCCCAACGAATGTTCGCGGCAGACCTCCATAACCTGACCCTCGACCTCCGCCGTCTTCGTGATCACGATTTGGCGCCTGCTGAGAAACTGCGGATTCTGAAGGAGCATTTCGGCGAAACACCTGCGAACTATGCCTTCAACACCTACGGAAAAGCTCAGGAGTTGGCCAAGGCACAGGGGCGCACGCAAGTCTCATCGTTAGGCAAAATCGGCATTGTATCGGCAGGTGCCGCGTCGCTTCCCAAACGTACAAATTTCGGAGGCGATCCGGTCTGATGCTGATGATTGAGGAACAAAGTCGAAAGCTTAGAGAGGACTTCTCTCAGTTCAAGGTGATCAGCCTTGCAGAGAAGCGCGGCATTTGGGAGGGGCAGGTTTGTCCCTCTGACTGCTCGTATACGCTCCGCATAGACTATGAGCTTCCTCCACATTTTGCGTTGCGATCTCCAACCTGGAATTACTATCCTCGTGTCTATGTGATCAGCCCATATCTGCGTCGAAACTACGAGGCCGAACTCGGTCCATTGCCACATGTTTGGTATGATAAGAAATACCAAGGGCAACCAAACCTGTGCTTGTTCCACCCTAACAAGACCGAATGGGGGTATAGCTCATCCATTGCAGAGACAACGCTGCCCGATGCTTGCGAGTGGCTTAATAGCTATGAGCTTTGGCTGGCCGATGGGCATTGGTATGGCGGCGGCGAAGGCCACGAGCAACTCACCGGAAAAGAAGAACATGACCTACAGAAGATCAGACGGCACGCTTTATCAGGAGCGTCAGAAATTGCCATGGCCTGCTGACAAGCCATTCCGTATATTGGCCATCGATGGCGGTGGGATAAAAGGCATCCTTCCGGCAACGATTCTGGCCAACCTGGAAAATAATTTGCCGGACAATCAGGGGCTGGCACGACATTTCGATATGATCGCAGGAACTTCGACGGGCGGGATTATTGCGGTCGGGCTGTCTCTTGGCGTAAGCGCAAAGACGGTACTTGATCTTTATCTCACGAAGGGGGACAGGATTTTTCCTTCAGCGCCGTGGATGTTCAAGAAACTGGGACGAAAGATTGGCACTGCAAAGCAGTTATTCTGTAGACGGTATGATCCAACCGTTCTGGATCACGAACTTGCACGCATCATCGGAGGACGCAAATTTGGAGAAGCCAAATGCCGTCTTGTGATCCCAGCATTCGATCAGAATACAGAACCGTATATCTTCAAGACGGCGCATCATCCTGACTATAAGCGCGACTGGAAAGAGAATGCGCTGACTGTCGCCAGAGCCACGTCGGCTGCTCCTGCTTTCCTTGAGGGGCTTGAACACTCTGGACGACGGTTTTGGGACGGCGGGGTATTTGCGAATAATCCCGTGATGATGGCCGTTGTCGATACCCTAGCCTGCTATGAGGTGCCAAGACGCAATATTCACGTTTTGTCGATTGGCTGTGCTACGGACAAACCGGCTTTAGCAAAACATCACCTAACTGCTGGGCTTTGGGGCTGGAGAAATGCTCACGCAGTGGCCAGCAGCCTGCAAAACCATGATGCGACCGGTCAAGCTGGCCTCTTGATCGGGCGGCATCATCTGCTCCGAATTGATGCTGAGCTACCCTACTCTATTGCAATGGATGACTACGCTAGCGCAAAAGAGAAGTTGCCCGATGTGGGTGAGTATCTATGGAACGAGAACCGAGAAGTCCTGCTGAGCATGGCGACGCCATTAGCATCTGATTTTGAGGCGGTTTATAATGATCGATAGGCACTAATCTCGGTAACACGCCATCGTACTACCAACGAGAAGCTTGGCACCACAGCCCATCGGTAGGGTCCAGCGTCGATACGTTGGCAGCGTCCTATCCGCGCGGGTTCGGTCCCGGCAAAATAGGTCAGGGTTTCCAAAGGGGCTTGAAAGCTCCTTGGTCGATGGTGTGCAGCTGAGATGTTGCGCCAAGCTGAAGTGTTCGCGATGAATGGGGAACTTGTGGCTGCTTTTGTACAGGAATGGTCCGCCCGATCAAATCAGAGCGCCTTAGCCTCTGCTGAAAGTTTTGCGAGCCGCTCTTGGCATGAAGCATCGGCAAGCTCCAGGAGACGCGCGATCCTATCGGCTTGCCAGCTAAGGATTTCAGGGCTTGTCTCATAGGCAGGTGAATATCGTGCTTCGACATACGCCCGGCGCAGGAGTTCGAAGTAGCGCTTGAAAGGTTTGCGTTCTGGACCCCAGGCCTCAGCGAGGCGCGGATCAATGGCTTCGCAGCGTTGACGCAGCTTACCAAGATGGTGCGTGGCCGGAGCGTATAGAGTAACCGTGAGGAGCACCATCCGGTAGATGGCTTCAGCGGCTTGGTGAAGCTGGAAGGCGGAGCTTCGTGACCAGTCTCCACCTTGCTTCATGCTTTCCTGACCAAGAAATAGCGTTTGAACGGCAGCTTTTTTCCAGTACGTGAAATAGTCGCGAGACATCTCGTAAGTTCGAAGGGGGGCGGGGTTGTTTGCCTCAATAATTCGCGATCTGGGCCGGTCGGATTTTGACTCAGCATCCACATCATAGAGCAGCACGCCTTGGTTGATCACTTCGGCAAAGAAATATTGCCCATCCGCGAGACTTACATTCACCTCACGCAGCGTGTGGACAATGAGGGAAATATCTTTCTGTATTTTTGGGTCCTGGAACAGGCGGTCTTCAACACTGGACCAGAAAGTCGTCATGTCGGTCAGCGCCTTGTGGGATACGATAACAAGGAAGTCATAGTCTGAGGCCCGGCCGGACTTACGATCGTCGAACCAGGTGCCGCGCGCGAAGCTGCCATAGAGGACAAGTTTGAGGATACGGTAGCGTGCCACCCGTTTCGATGTGGACTTGCGAAGGCGCGCCTCAAGCTCTTTGAGGATCACCTTCCGGATATAGGCGACCTCTTTCTGCTTTTGCAGGTTGAGATGGTCGAGACTGTTCTTCACGGGTTGCGCGCTTCCTGTTGTGGCACTTCTTCGGGCCTCTACCTGTCGTCGCCACTAGAGACCAGAGTTCTGGAAGACATGCAATTCTGTTCGCCGCGTCCAGCCTCGAGTCGGTCGAGGTGCTCAAGACACAGGGCATCCGCGAGGCTGATCAGCACCTCGATCCGATCGGCTTGCCAGGCGAGAATGTCGGCGTTGGTCTCATAGCTGGGTGAATAACGGGCTTCGACATAGGCCCGCTGCAGGAGTTCGAAATGCCGGTTATAGAGCTTTTGCAGCGGCGCCCAGGCTTCGTCGATTCTGGGGTCGACCGCTCGGGCAAGGCTGCGGAGCTTGCCGAGGTTGTGGCTGGCAGGAGCATATCGGGTCGCCGTCAGAAGGAACATGCGGTAGGCGCTCTCGGCTGCCTGGTTGAGTTGGAACGCCGATCTTCGGTTCCACTCTTCACCTTGCTCAATTGAGACTTTTCCCAAGAATAATGCCTGCTCTGCTGCATTTCTCCAATCGGAGTGCAGCTCCATTCCCAGTCCAAAGGCTCGCTGACGATTTGGGTCGATTGGCTTGGCAAGGATGTTCTTGGGGTGGCCGTCCTTGCCGGGTTCGCTGTCCTCGTAGGCGAGGATGCCTTGATTGATGATTTCGCAGAAAAAGGGGGCGCCGTCTTTGAGGCAGCGGTTCACATCTGGCAGCGTGTGAACGATGAGGGTTACCGGGCATTTGACCTGGCGGTCCTGCGCGACACGCTCTTCGGCCTCGTCCCAGAAAGCGCTCATCTCGGCCAGCGCGCGATGACTGACGATCACGAGGAGGTTCATGCCAGGATGTGTGACGGGGCCGAACAGGATGAGCTTCAATAGCCGATAGCGTCTGGCTCTTGCGCTGCCTTGTGTTTCGATCTGGGCCTGCAGCTCTTCCAGCATGATGTCGCGGGCCCTTGCCAATGCGCGTGCGCGGCCTGGGCTGAGGTGATCGAGTGACGTGTGCAAGGGGGAAAATCTTGTCTGGTTTTGGCGGATCGTGGCTGTGGAAGAATTTCAACTCAAGAGAGCGTATCTATAGGATTCTCCCCTGTAAAGGTACTTATCTGGCTGACTGGGGGCGCCTTAGAGGGAATTGGAATGTTACCTAAGGTAGAAATTGGCATCCGATTTGCACGTGCTGGGGCGGCACGGGAGAGGCAGATGAAATCCTATCCATTGAATTCCTCAGGCGTTCTGAAGCGCTATGACTATCTTTGGCCGCTGTCGCGGGACCGGTGGGCCTGGGAATATCTTCGTAGAAATCCTGAATTCACGCGCGATGCCGCGACACGGGGCGATGAAGACATTTCTGAAATGACCGCGCCCTGTGCCCCCATCCGGCTGTTGCGGGCGCGTGTCCCTCAGACTCTTGCCGAACGCTGGGGACTGATGATCATGCCCGATCCGGACAAGAACGGATTTGACGCCGATGTCTTCTGGAGCCACCCCGTTCATCCCGACCAGGTCGAGGTCCATTGCAGTCCGCGTTCAGAAGGTGAAGTCTGCGGGATCTGGGATCGCACGGTCCCGCATTGCAGGATCACGCATCTGACCGACCGGCAGGGGCGGGAGGTCTTCCTTTTGCGGGGAAACGGCTGTGTTGCGCAGGTGCGCTGCACGGGGCTCTCTCTTCTCGGCATGGAGAAGATATGCATGAAGCTCACGATTTCCGACATGGATGCCTATGAGAAGAAATTGAAAGTCCAGCGCGAGGCTTTTGAAATCTATGGCGATGACTTCGACAAGCAGACCCCGCTCTGGAGCAAGCGGACCCAGATCCTGCGGGATGGATTGATCGTGCTCGATTGCCTTGAACTTGGCATGAGCCGGCGTGAGATAGCCAGTGTGCTCTACGGTCAAGACGCCGTTGATGCAGATTGGGCCGATGACCGGGGCGTCATGAAGGACGCCATCAAATACCTCGTGAACAAGGCCGAAGGTCTGCGCGATGGCGGATATCTGATTGAGCTCTTGGGCGGACAGTTGGGGCCATATCAGGAGGCGGCTTGAGTGGGCATCCGCAGCGCGGCCCGGTTCAATTGTGCTGTCCTCGGGTGCTCTCACGAAGAACGGGTTTGAAAGTGTCCAGAAACACTCACCATGAGTGAGTGTTTGAGGCAGGTTTTAAACCAAATATCCCGTTCGGGGTATTTTATCGCATTTGACCGGGCGGTATGTATTTTATATCCCGTACGGGAAAGTTTGATGGATTTGGCGGTCGACGGGCAATAAATTTCCTGATCGGGACATTTCTCTTGCATTTCGCCTGAAACAGACATATGTTTCCCGTACGGGAAATTATGCATATGACACCAGAAGAAATTGGCCACCTCATTCGAAAGACACGCAAGGCGCAGGGCTTGCGTCAGCCTGAACTGGCCGCCGCCTCGGGCGTTGGCCTGCGCTTCCTTGTTGAACTCGAACGCGGCAAGCCGACAGCGCAGATCGGCAAGATGCTCGATGTCCTGTCGGCCCTCGGTTGCGCGCTGACCATTACCATTCCGGAGGATCGCCGATGACCACGCGCGCGCTCACGCTCTGGTGGGGCAGGGACGCCGTCGGTACCCTGTCAGTCGACGCTTATGGCGAGATGGGCTTTGCCTATCTGACCGCCTGGCTTGCTCGGAGCGATGCCCGGGCGATCTCCGTGTCCCTGCCTTTGCGGGAGGAGCCGTATTCCCGACGCGAATGCCTGCCCTTCTTCGAGGGCATCCTGCCTGAAGAGAGCCAGCGAGCGAATGTCGCCGCCGCGCTCGGTGTCTCTGAGCGCAATGAATTTCGCCTGCTTGAAATGCTGGGCGGTGAAGTTGCAGGCGCCCTGGCGCTCTGGCCGGAAGGCGAAGATCCGCCAGCCGATGAGGGGCCGTTCACGCCCAAGCTTCTGTCTGACAAAGAGCTGCGCGTCCTGATCGACTCCCTGCCGAAGCGCCCCATGCTGGCCGGCGAGGAGGGGCTGCGACTGTCGCTTGCCGGCGCCCAGGCGAAACTCCCCGTAATCCTGACGCCGGATGGCATCGCGCTCCCAGCGCCGGGCCAGCCGACAACGCATATCCTGAAGCCTCCCATCACAAGGTTCGAAGGCACGACGGAGAATGAGGCCTATGGGATGCGGCTTGCGCACTTGATCGGGCTCCAAGTGGCCGAGGTCGAGATCCACCGGGCCGCGGGCGCGCCCTTCCTGCTCGTCCGGCGCTATGACCGTCTGATGGGTAACGACGGCCGCGTCACGCGTCTGCATCAGGAGGATTTCTGTCAGGCCCTCGGGTTCACGTCAGCACGCAAATATGCGTCCGATGGCGGCCCGGTGTTCCGCGATCTGTTCACGCTCCTGCGGCGTGTAGCAACCCGCCCCGCGATCGAAGTTCTCAAACTCTTTGATGCGGCAATCTTCAATCTGATTATCGGCAACGCTGATGCGCACGGGAAGAATTACAGCCTCCTCTATGATGGCAGCACGACGCTCGCGCCGCTCTATGATCTCCTTTCGACCGTGGCCTATCCCGAGCTCAGTCCGCGCCTTGCGATGAAAATTGCGAAGCGGGCAGCGCTGGAGGACATCCAGTCGCGGGACTGGGCCAGGTTTGCCGAAGAGACGGGGCTGACGGAGCCCTTCATCCAGCGGAGGGTCAAGGCATTGTGCGGGCTGGTGCTCGAACAGGCCGGGAAGGTAGCGCAGGGATTCGATCTGGAGGCGAGCGAGCGTGAGGCGATGTCTGGGGTTGAAGGATTGGTGTCAGGGCGGGCGGAGAATTTGCTTGGACGCGTCTGAAGTCATCCGGGATCAACTCGGGAGGTGGCTCTCTCCAAAGAGCATAGTGGGCTTGCCGGTTTCTTTGCGACCCGCCCACCGGAGGCGGGGCTGTTCGGCCGGCGAGGACGTCTTGAGTTGGGGAAGAGCCGTTCTTCTGGCCGGCCCGGCTCGTCTCACTGAGGGATCAGCAAGTAGGGCTTTGGGCATGAGGCTGGGGCTCGCCGGCGGGTCGCGCGCCCGCGCTTCCCACTGCCGGAGGCAGAGGGGTCACGGCCGCTGGATATGAGTATCTGAGTTCAGAGATCTCCGAACAAGGCACGACCAGCGACGCAAATAACCAGCCCAGATAACAGGCCAGAGGTCTGCTCTGACTGTCCGGACGCACCGCCATGGCCTGCAAAGCCTTCGATCCCATCAGCAGTCTCCCTGCGCCTCAATATCTCTCCCCAACAGCCGGGTCTGGGCGGACGGTGCGTCTGCCAGAGCGCGGTCCTCGCACAAGGGGGCGGGACTTTGTCATGTGTGAGCGTCTTTAGGTCTTCTACCTACGGCTACCCCTTGCGCGGGGCCCTTATGCGCTCCGGCTGAGCACCTTTTCGCCGCCCACCCCCGCCTGATGCGGGAAAGAACGCCGGGCGGCGCAAAGGAGACTGATATGACTGACCAAATTACAACCGCTGCACCCCTTGGAGCAGCTTCCGCACTCTCGATTCCAGACCGCCCCCGTATCTATGTAGCCTGCCTTGCTGCCTACAATAATGGCCGCCTGCATGGGTGCTGGATTGATACGACCGACCCGCACGAAGTCTGGCAACAGGTGCGCGAGATGCTCGCCGCTTCGCCGGAACCGGATGCGGAAGAATGGGCAATTCACGGTGCGACCAGAAAGTCGCATCTGTTGAGTGAGGCAGGGATGCCTCTGG
>NZ_JBALTL010000009.1:0-48133 GCF_036964545.1 Hyphomonas oceanitis | reverse complement strand
ACTATGAAAGGGGCAGACTCTCGAAATGAATGAGGGACTGAAGGGTCTCAGGTCAAAGCGTGTATGACCGATCGGCGAGGCAAGCTTGAACTGATTGTGTAGGACAAAACAAATGAAGCGACGCTGACCCTATCCGGCGCCAACTCAAGCGCTTAAAGAGTGTCCGGCTAAGACACGGCAGTTTATCGGGAGCCACCAGACATCCATGCAATCGGGTTATCACTTGCGTGGGGGCACTCCACCCTTGCCATGTGGTTAAGGCGCCTAAAGCGCCAGATTGCCTCGTACCGGTACAGCGGTTGTGGATTTGATCTCGCCAAGAGTGGCTGTGGAGTTCACATTATCCACACTGGGCAGGTTCATCAGGAAATTCATCAGGAAGTCCTGGTACCAGCTCATCGATTTGGCCTGTATTTTCATCATGATGTCCATCTCGCCGAAGATGGAATAGCATTCCAGGATTTCCGGTGTGTTCTCCACTTTCCGACTGAACGTCGCGCGGTCCTTTTCTGATAGTCGCTGTACCTTAAGGTACGCGAATATATGCAGGCCGAACCCAAGTTTTTCACGGTCGAGGATGGCGACCTGCCTCTTGATGTACCCTTCGTCCTTCAGGCGCTGCAGTCGGCGCCAACAGGGTGATTGGGAAAGTCCGACTATTTCCGCCAGCTCAACTGTTGAAACGGAGCAGTCCTTCTGGAGCTGTTCGAGGATTTTGACGTCAAATATCGATAGAGGATCTGTCATCAGTGTAGAATGCAAGCAAAAGTGCGACAAAGAAAGGTAGATAATGCTCATATACTTCCAGAACCGCAATATACATGTGGCATTGGTAAATAAATTATCTATATTATGTCTGAATCATATCGGCACATCTCTATTCTCAGGTCGATCTCTCTCAGGTCTTAGCTTGACAACCTGGTTTCGGAATTTGCCGTTGTCTCTCATCTTTGAGGGTGGGGTAATGCCGGGCATGGGACTGCTACACAAGCAGTTTTCTGGTCCGATTGCGTGCCGCGACTTTCGCTTGTCTTCTAGAGGGATAGGCCGCCATCGACGATGAGCGTCTGGCCGCAGACATAGGCGGCTAAGGGGCTTGCGAGGAAGATCGCGGCACCGGCCATGTCTCCGGGGGTACCCATACGGCCTACCGGTATGGCCCGCAAAGCGCCCTCAAGGCGTTTTGGGTTTTCGGTTGTTACCTTGGTGAGCTTCGTATCGACAAGGCCCGGAGCGAGGCCGTTGACGCGGATACCGTCAGGCGCCCAAGCTTGGCCCAGCGTCTTTGTGAGACTGATGGCGCCAGCTTTTGAGGCGGCATAGGCCGGGTTGCCGACATTGGCCGACAGGCCTGAGATCGAGCTGACAATAATGACCGAACCCTGTGTCTTTGCGAGCATGGGTTTGCAGACGCGGGAGCAGTGCATCAGGCTGTCGAGATTGACGGCCATGACCTTGTCCCATCCGGGTTTTTCGAATTCTCCGCGTTTGTAGACGACGATGCCCTGGCTGAGGATGAGGCAATCGAGGGTGTCGAAGTCAAGCTGTGCAGATTCAATTTCGTCGGGGCTTCCGACATCAACCTGCTGATAGAGGAGGCCTTCGAGATCGCTGCCATCGGCTGGATCATAGTCAGACGCCTTGGCGCGTGTTCCCCAGACATGTACTTCAGCGCCGCGGGCGCGGAAGGCCTGTGCGATGCCATTGCCGATGCCGCTAGACCCTCCAACGACGAGTACGCGTTTTCCGGTAAAATCTGTATCATCAAAGTTCAAAGTCATTTCCTCCGATTTTATTTTCTGCAGCAACATCACCTATCTTGGCGGTGTTATGCAATCCCGGAGGCAAGGGGATTAATTTTGCGTGCTGGCGATCAGTTCGAAAGAGCGTAGGCGTGCGCCGTGATCATAGACGTCGGATACAATGATAAGCTCTTCAGCGCCGGTTTCGGAGACGAGGGTTTCAATGCCTTTGCCGACGGTGTCCGGTGACCCGACAATGGAGCGGGCCAGCATGTTCTGGGCCTGTGCTTTTTCCGCAGGGGACCAGTAATCGTCGATATTATCGATGGGAGGTTGGCTGAAAGAGCGTGTGCCGCGCAACAGGTTGGCAAATGACATCTTCTGCGTGGTCGAAAGGCGCTGGGCCTCGGCATCTGTTTCGGCAGCGATGATGTTCACGCCGACCATGGCGTATGGCTTGTCCAGCTGTTCAGATGGCTTGAAACGGCTGCGGTAGATTTCGAGCGCGGCCATGAGATGCGCAGGCGCAAAGTGTGATGCGAAGGCGTATGGCAGGCCAAGCTCTGCTGCCAGCATGGCGCCGAAATGACTGGAGCCGAGGATCCAAAGTGGCACCTTTGTGCCTGCGGCGGGTACGGCCTGGACGCGTTGGCCCGGTTGGACAGGTTTGAAGAAGGCTTGCAGTTCCATGACGTCCTGAGGGAAACGTTCGGCCGCTTCCTGGGTTGTGCGCAGGGCGCGTACGGTGATCTGGTCGGTGCCGGGAGCACGGCCGAGGCCGAGATCGATGCGTCCGGGATAGAGTCGTTCAAGGGTACCGAACTGCTCGGCGATCACGATCGGCGCATGGTTCGGTAGCATGATGCCACCTGCGCCGACCCGGATTTTCTTAGAGCCTGCAGCCATGTGGGAGACAACCAGCGACGTCGCAGCACTGGCGATGCCGGCCATGTTATGGTGTTCAGCCACCCAGATGCGGTTGTAATCCCAGTTTTCGGCGTGTGCGGCGAGGTCGCGCGCATTGTCCATAGCGGTGCGAGCATCAGTGCCTTCGGTCACTCGGACAAGATCAAGTATGGACAGTTTGGGCATAAGTCAGCGCTCCGGAATGGCGTCGCGCGATCAGGCAGCAACGGTGAGCAGGTTACTTGGGGACGCGCGGAGCCGAAGTCAAAAAACTGGCTGAGTGCCGCCGGGGAAGGGGATTGGAAGTCTCCTCTCCGCATTGAAACCCCCCACTCAAACCCGTAGCAAACCCCTGAGAAACCCGTCGGAATCCCGTCCGCAAGGACGTGAAGCCGTTGATAGAATGATCGAGGAAATGCCCATGCCCGGCACCAATGTACTCTCCGATATCCGCATCGCTGACATGACGACGGTCATTTTCGGTCCCTATTGCACGCAGACCCTTGCTGACATGGGCGCAGATGTCGTGAAGGTCGAGCCGGCGGCAGGAGATGATTTCCGTAACGTCGGCAAGCCTGTGAACACGAAAAGCATGGGCCCGTGCCACCTTACCATCAATCGCGGCAAGCGCTCGGTTGTCTGGGATCTCAAATCGGACGAGGGCAAGGCGGCTATCACCAAGCTTATCCAGCAGAGCGATGTGTTCATCCATAATGTCAGGGAGGATGCGGTGGAGCGGATCGGGCTGACCTATGAGGAGGTCAAGGCGATCAAGCCGGATATTGTCTATGTGCATTGCACGGGCTTCGGATCGAGCGGTCCCTATGCCGGGCGTCCGGCCTATGATGACCTGATTCAGGGTCTTTCTGGCACGGCCAGCCTGCTGCCACGCGTGGACGGCAATCCCGCACCGCGCTTCCTGCCGACGGCCATTGCAGACAAGGTGTCCGGCCTGCACGCTGTCTATGCCACGCTCGCGGCGCTGCGTAAGCGCGACCGGACCGGGGAAGCCGTGCATGTCGAAGTGCCTATGTTCGAATGTGTGACCCATTTCCTGCTGGAAGAGCACCTTTACGGCGAGACGTTCGATCCCCCGAATGGTCCAGCCTGCTACCAGCGGCAGGTCGACCCCTCACGGCAACCGCTGGAAACAGAAGACGGCTGGATCACTATTGCGCCTTATGTCGACGCGCGTTGGATTCGCCTGTTTGACGTGCTGGGAGCGCCGGACGAGCTAAAGGACGAACGCCTCAATGACCGGCGGGGGCGTTATCACAACATGCCCTACATGATGGAGCGAGTTCAGTCTTACCTCACCGCTAAACCGACGCAGCATTGGCTTGAGGCATTCTCTGCGGCGGACATTCCAGCGGCACGCGTAAATGATATTACAGAGCTAAGGGATGACCCGCATCTGAGGGCGGTCGGTTTCTTCCAGAAACGTGCGCATCCCACCGAGGGGAATTATTGGGAGACGCAACCCCCGGTGATTTTCAGAGACGAGTCGGCCCGTACAATCCGCCCGGCTCCCCTCATAGGCGAGCATACAGACGAGGTTTTTGCTGAAATCGGTCTCACTGCTGCTTCAAAAACAGATTCCAAGGATTGAAAGCGGCTCTCAACCGATAAATTTCTCGTTACCATTGGGAAACTGTTCGTTTTTTGATGCTAAGCGAGGCGCTCAACATGGTATTGCCTATTGGACTTGGCGAACTACTTCGTGAAGTGCAGGGACAAAGCCATGTCGGCGCTTGTTTCCGGGCATTCGTGCGGAAGTCTCGCAGATGACGGAACATCATAAGGCATTTGAATGGCACATACTGGCCGTATCTGGAGTAAGCTGACTCTGCCGCGCGCGCTTGGCGCGGCCGTTGCGGTCATGACGCTTCTCACAGCGCATGCATCCGCTCAGGGGCGGGGGCCCTCCAGCGTGTTCGTCGCGGAAGTGGGTAAACAGGATTTTGCCATGCGGATCGAGGCGCTGGGTACGTTGAAGGCAAATGAGCGCGTGGAACTCACGCTCAATGTCGCCGACCGCGTAACTGCGATCTATTTTGACGACGGTGAGCGCGTAACGGCTGGCAAGACCCTTCTCTCCCTCGCGCAACGTGAGCAGGTCGCTCTGGTCGAATCTGCCCAGGCCACAGCTGATGAAGCGCGTCGGCAGTATGAGCGCGCCCAGCAACTCGCGAGCCAGGATGCGATCGCCCAGACATCTCTTGATGCAGCCCGCCGTGATCTCGACAGCGCTACGGCTCAGCTTCGCGCAGTTCAAGTTCGCCAGAAGGACCGCGTCCTGGTTGCGCCATTTGATGGCGTTCTCGGGTTCCGGATGGTCAGCGTCGGCTCCTACGTCAAACCGGGTGATGTGGTTGCGACACTGGTCGACGATAGCGAAATGAACCTCGATTTCGGCGTACCCTCGAATTTCCTTTTGTCACTTAGGGCTGGTGTGACTGTTACGGCGACGACCGATGACCTGCCCGGCATGGAATTTGCCGGGAAGATCGACAGCGTCGACAATACAATTGACCCCGTCACGCGATCGGTACGCGTACGTGCCGTTCTCCCAAACCCTGACCGTGACCTGAAGGCTGGCATGTTCATGCGTGTCACCATTCTGGCCGACGCTCGCACCGCCCTGTCGATTCCTGAAGGGGCAATACAGCCACTTGGACCTGATAACTTCGTTTTCGTCGCCATGGAAGAAAATGGCAAGAAAATCGCGCGAAAGCGAAAGGTCCAGATTGGCCTTCGCCAGGGCGGGAATGTTGAAGTCCTTTCCGGACTGTCACAGGGCGATCTCATTATTACCGAGGGAGCGATCAAGGCGCGCGATGGGGGTGAAGTCCTTGTGCGTGAACGTTCTGCTGTTTTCCCTGGCGCGTCCGGCAACGGCGCTGCCCTCAACGCACAATAGCCCGGATGTTGCTGTCAGACGTCTCCGTCAAGCGTCCGGTCTTCGCATCTGTCCTGTCGCTTATCCTGATCATTTTCGGCCTCGTCGCCTATGATAGGCTGGCGCTGCGCGAATACCCGGACATTGACGCGCCAATCGTGACGATCAGCACGCGTTATCCCGGTGCCTCGGCCAATGTGATTGAGACGCGCATCACGCGAGTAATTGAAGACCGTATCGCCGGCGTCTCCGGCATCCGCTTTATTAATTCGAATTCCACTGATGGCCGCTCGCGCATCAGTATTGAGTTCAGCATCGACCAGGACATTGACGCGGCGGCCAATGATATTCGCGACCGCGTATCAGGTGTCCTGAACAATTTGCCGCCGGAAGCCGATCCACCCGAGATCGAGAAGGCGGATGCGAACGATGACGTCATTATCTGGCTGAACTTCGGCAGTGACCGCATGACGACGCCTGAACTGACCGATTATGCGGACCGTTATATTGTCGACCGTTTCTCGGCTCTTGATGGCGTTGCGCGTGTTCAAGTTGGTGGCGCGCGCGACTATGCATTGCGCATCTGGATCGACAGGCGGGCACTTGCCTCTCGCGGACTCGCGGTCAGCGATATCGAGAATGCGCTGAGGCGGGAGAATATCGAAGCCCCAGCCGGTAGCCTGGAGTCGGATTCGCGCAACTTCACGGTGCGAATTGAGCGGGCCTTCAAGACGCCGCAGGACTTTGCGGGACTGGTCATTGCACAGGGAGATGACGGCTATCTCGTGCGCTTGGGCGACGTGGCGCGCGTTGAGCGAGGTACGGCCGAAGACAGGACAACCTTCCGCGGCAATGGCGTGCCCATGGTCGGACTGGGCATCATCAAACAGTCAACGGCCAACACTGTGGAAGTGGCCGCCGCGGCGAGGGATCTTGCCGACGAGATCAGCAAGACATTGCCGGAAGGCATGGTGATCGCGCGCGGGTCGGACTCATCGATCTTTATCGATGCGTCCATACGCGAGGTCTACAATACGCTATTCATCGCTGTTGGGCTGGTGACAGTCGTCATCTTCATGTTTCTGGGCAGCCTGCGATCGACGATTATCCCGGCCATTACGGTGCCGATCTCGATTATTTCCACATTCATCGTGCTGTTGGCGCTCGGGCTATCGATCAACCTGCTCACGCTGCTTGCGCTGGTTCTGGCCATCGGCCTTGTCGTGGATGATGCCATCGTTGTGCTTGAGAACATTCACCGGCGGATGGACGAGTATGGTGAAACACCGCTTGTGGCTGCCTATCGCGGCACGCGTCAGGTGGGCTTTGCCGTGGTTGCGACAACGATGGTGCTGATCGCTGTATTCCTTCCTATCACGTTCCTGCAAGGCAATGTCGGCCGCCTGTTCACCGAGTTCGCGCTGACGATGGCCGCTGCCGTTTTCTTCTCGAGTATATTGTCGCTGACGATCGTGCCGATGATGTCGTCAAAGCTTTTGAAGCCCAAGGCGACGACGGGCGCTATGCGCTATATCCCGCTGGCGATTGATAGCGTCTTTGCCCGTCTCAGGACCGGATATGGCTGGATTCTGAGCAAACTCATCTACCGGCCGATATTTGTGATGCTCATACTGTTGGGCATTTTCGGAGGCGCTGCCTCGCTTTACCAGAATATCGACGAAGAATTCGTGCCTCAGGAGGATCGCGGTACATTTTTCATCAGCATCCGCGGTGAGGAAGGCGCGTCGTTCGATTACATGGCGACCTATCTCGACGAGATTGAGCAGCGCCTTTTGCCCTATACGGAGTCGGGCGAGGCAACCCGCCTTCTGGTTCGTGCGCCGGGCTTTGGCAGCTCGAGCTTCAATCAGGGGTTTGTGGTCGTCGTGCTGGATGACTGGTCGAAGCGGCGATCCGGTGACGAGATCATTGCGGAGATAAATCGCAAACTGTCTGACATGCCTGGGATAAGGGCCTTTGCGGTTATGCGGCAGGGCCTCGGCGGGGGTAATGGAAAGCCTGTTCAGTTCGTGCTTGGCGGGCCGTCCTATGAGCAGCTGACGCAGTGGCGCGATACATTTGTGGCGGCTCTGGAGGACAATAACCCGGGCCTTGTTGATATCGACTGGGACTATAAGGAAACCCAGCCACAGTTCCGCATCTCGATCGATTATGACAGAGCTGCCGACTTGGGCGTGACTGTCTCCGATGTCGGCAACACTTTGCAGACCATGCTCGGATCGCGCCGCGTGACTACTTATACCGACCAGGGGGAGGAATATGATGTCATCCTCGAGGGGCTGAGGTCGGACCAGAATACGCCCATGGACGTGCAGAACATCTATGTGCGGTCGTCCCGCTCGGGCCAGCTTGTTCCGCTGTCCAGTCTGACCAAGATCGAGTCCATCGCCGATAGCCCAAGCCTCAACCGCTACAATCGCGTCCGATCCATCACCATCGAAGCGGGTCTTGCACAAGGCGTTTCGCTAGGTACGGCGTTGAGCGGCATGGAGCGTATCGCCAAGGAAGTTCTGCCGACAGAGGCCACGATTGACTACAAGGGTCAGTCGCTGGACTTCAAGTCGTCCGGAGGTTCTATCCTGTTCGTATTTGCGATCGGTCTGGTGATTGTGTTTCTGGTATTGGCAGCCCAGTTTGAAAGCTACCGACATCCTATCATTATTATGCTCTGCGTCCCCGCAACGATTGCCGGCGGTTTGTTGGGGCTTTGGCTCACGGGCAACACGCTGAATATCTATACGCAGATCGGATTGATCATGCTGGTCGGCCTTGCCGCCAAGAACGGCATCCTGATCGTGGAATTCGCCAACCAGTTGCGCGATGAGGGCGAAGAGTTTGATGTGGCACTAAGGGAAGCGGCACTGGCGCGCTTTCGGCCAATCGTGATGACAAGCTTGACCACAGCTGCGGGTGCTGTGCCGCTCATTCTGTCGGAAGGGGCAGGGGCCGAAACTCGCCAAGCGATCGGCGTCGTCATCTTGTTCGGTGTGATCACGGCTGCCTTCATTACTGTCTTATTCGTGCCGACGGCTTATGCGCTGATTGCACGGAAATCTGGTTCACCGAATGACGTGGCCCGCCGGCTTGAGGCCGAGGAAAAAGAGGCCGATTTGGTTCCTGCGCCTGCTGAATAGGGTTTCCACTCATTCGTCAGGGGCGGAATCGAAAGGTGCGAGATAATTACTCGCAATTGCCGCGTTGTGGGCAGAAACCCAATTTGTGTGCCCAAGGTTGCATCTCGCCAGGCTTCCGGTGGTGCCGAGCGGTGATTCGCCTTGAATTCACGGCGACGTGCCCCTGAAGCTACCTGAAATCCAGTAATAATCAGAGGTCCGGTGATATTCAGCTTCATGGAGATACCTAAGACACGATCGATGCAAGTTGGACGCGGTAGGCTGGTTTTGGCCTCATGGCCATGCGCGTGGCTGCAGAGCGTGGTTCAGCTATCGGGAGGCACACCATGAACGTGCCGAACTACGATCCGCCTGTTATTCCGCTGGAGATTCTGCTCGTCGAGGATGATGTCGCCCGAGCGGCAATATTCGATGAAGGACTTAGCAATACGGCAAATGTGCGCCGCATAGGCGAACTATCAATGCAATCCGTTATCGCCGCGACCGATACTCATAAAGCCGATCTACTTATTATCAGCCGTCATGTGCCCGATGGCGACATGATTCGCGTTGTGGAAGAGCTTTCCGGCAAGCGCCCGATGCCGATTGTTGTATTCGTTGAAGCCGACCAGGGCGATCTTGCGCGCCGGGCGATCAGGGCAGGCGCCAGCGGATATATTGTCAGCGGTCTATCTCCTGCCCGGGTTGGCCCAGTACTTGACGTTGCGATGGAGCGTTTCCGGCTGATGGATGCGCTTCATAAGGAGTTGTCACGGTCCAAGAGCGACCTGGAAGCCCGCAAGCTGATTGAGCGCGCCAAGGGGTTGTTAATGGAGCAACGGGGCGTCACAGAACATGCGGCTTATGAAGCTCTCCGAAAGATGGCCATGTCGCGAGGGAAACCTGTGCGCGAGATTGCAGAAACGATTGTCGCCATATCGAATATGCTTCCGTGAACATTATGCGTTTCGCGCGGTGAAGGCTGATTTGCTTAGCCTACAGCGCTCTCACCTTCCCAATACTCAGCACGTGTTAGTGCACCGACATTAAGCTTCCCTCATGTTGCGGTGCATCATTCCTGTGCGTCCACCCATAGTAGAGCCAGAAGCATATAGATTTCAGTATGAACCGGCCTTTGCTCCGGCTCTCCTGAAAACTGGTTCAATGTAGAACCGATAATGCGGCTCGATGTTGGGCCCGTAATGCGGTCGCCTGGCGACAGCGAATTTTCCAAATATCGTGAGGTCTTCGGGATCTCTTATCGACTTATCCAGTGTGACGCTTTGCGACGCATACGGAGAAGTACTGAATTTGTCCGCTCTGCGGATGGGGTCGCGCTGCCCGACAAGCAGCGTAACAAAACGGGGTAGTAAACAATGAGAACTTCTTTTCGAACATATTTGATGTCTGGTGTCTTTCTTGCGGCAGGCGGGCTGACGGCAACCGCGCAGGAAATTGCCGCGGCGCAGGAGCTTGCCGTTGCAGATTCGGTGTCGGTGCAGCAGACCATTACTGTGACGGGCTCACGCGGCAAACCAAGGACGGTCGCCGATTCTGCTGTTCCTATCGACGTCCTGGACGAAGCCACTATTAAGGACGTCTCGTTCACTGATACGAATGACGTGCTCAAAACACTTGTGCCATCCTACACGATTGGCCGTGAGCCGATTTCTGATGGATCCACGTTCGTGCGCCCAGCCGCACTTCGTGGTCTCTCGTCCGACAAAACTCTGGTTCTCGTGAACTCGAAGCGCCGCCATCGCGCTGCGCTCGTCTCGATTGGTGGGTCGGGTACGCAGGGTCCTGACGTTGCGACCATTCCGGCATCCGCTTTGAAGACAGTTGAAATCCTGCGCGATGGTGCTGCGGCCCAATACGGTTCCGATGCTATCGCCGGGGTTATCAACTTCATCCTCAAGGACTCGGCAGAAGGTGCGGAAATTACGGTCCAAGGGGGACAATATTATGAAGGCGACGGCGAAGACCTCCTGATTGCAGGCAATATCGGTCTGCCGCTCGGCGAGAATGGCTTCATCAATATCAGCCTTGAAGGCACAAGTGCGCAGCCGACGAGCCGTGGCAAGCAATGGGATGAGACCACTTCGTTCGATGTCGATGCCTACGTCGCAGCAAATCCGGACAAGGCCTATCTCTACGGTCCTGGCGGGGATTATGATTCAAGCAACGTCCAGATCTGGGGGCAGCCCGAATCGGAAGCTTTCCGTTCGTTCGTGAATATGGGCTACACGCTGCCAGGCGGTCAGGAACTCTACGCTTTCGCCAACTATTCGAACTCATCAGCGGACGGCGACTTCAACTATCGTTTCCCGGGAAACTCTGTAAACGGTCCGCTGATTCGGTTGCAAGACGGCTCAACTTACAAATTTGACAGCCTGTTCCCGGCCGGATTCACGCCGCGCTTCTTCGGTAACGTTGTCGACTATTCAACAACCGGCGGTATCCGTGGTGAATTCACGCCAGACTTCACTTATGATTTCTCGGCTCGTTACGGGAAGAACCAGATCAACTACAAGCTTGGGAACACAGTTAACCCATCGCTGGGCGATAGCTCGCCAACAGTCTTCCATCCTGGCGATCTAATCTCGGATGAAGTCGCAGTCGCGGCGGATTTTGTTTATTCTTATGAGATGGGCAGCTTCGCCAGCCCAGTCGATTTCAGTTTCGGCGCGGAATGGCGGGACGAGGGCTATGAGGCTGTTGCGGGTGACGAAGCCTCCTACATTGCTGGCCCGTATGCCTTTGCAGATCCATGGGATTTCTGCGAGGGCGCAGCTCCGACGGTAGCAGGACTTGGTGTTATTGCCGATGGCTCCTCGCTCGATTGTGCCGATCCTTCGGACCCTGTGTATACACTCAATGGTGTCGGTTCGAATGGCTTCCCGGGCTACTCGCCTGATTATTCGGGTTCGCTTAATCGCGACAGTTACGGCATCTATGCTGGCGCCGCAGCTGACCTGACGGACGCTCTGTTCGTGGAAGTTGCTGGCCGGTTCGAGAACTATTCCGACTTTGGCGAAACGACCAATGGCAAGATCGCCGCGCGCTGGTCGGTCACCCCGAACGTCAATATCCGGGGCTCTGTCGGCACAGGCTTCAGGGCACCAACGCCAGGCCAGCTCGCCACGACGAACGTATCCACACGCTTCCCGGCAGGTGAACCGGTCGCATCTGGTCTTTTCCCGGCCTCCAACCCTGTGTCGCAGTTCCTTGGCGCCGAAGAGCTGAAGCCAGAAAAGTCGACGAACTACTCGCTTGGTGCAACGGGCACCTTTGGCCCGTTGAGCGTAACGCTTGACCTCTACAAGATTGACATCAGTGACCAGTTCTATGCATCACGTTCTATCACCGTGACGCCGGAAATCCGGGATCAGCTGATTGCGGCAGGCGTACCGGGCGCTGATACGATCGGTGCTGTTCAATTCTTCCAGAACGCGTTTGACTCCTCAACAGAGGGTGTCGATCTGGTCATGACCTATCTCGCTGATTGGGGCACGGCGGGTTCGACGGCCTTCACGCTGAGCTCGAACTACAACACGTTCTCGGTTGAGAAGGTCAACATTGACGGTCTGTTCCTCGAGGAAGATGTGTATGACTTCGAGAATGGCACGCCTAACTATCGGACGACGTTCACGGTATCGCACACGATCGGGGCATATACTTTCCTCGGCCGGGCAAACTATTTCGGCGAGTACAATCCATCACAGTGTTTCACTGGCGCAGGAGCAGATGGTTACACTTGTCCAGAAAGCGCAGCATACCCAACCGGACTCGTTACAGAAGATTCGGGCAGCGAGATTCTGTTCGATATCGAGGCGAGCTACGCCTATGACGATACAACCAAGTTCACGGTCGGTGCACGCAACGTGACAAACGAATATCCGTATGAGCCGGACTACAATACGCTCAAGGAAACGGGAAACGGTCGGATCTACCGCTCTGACTCAATTGTCGATTGGCAAGGTGGTTTTATCTATTTGAAGGCAACCAAGAGCTTCTGATGCTTATGAGCACAATCTGACTGTCCTTTAGGCAGATGACAAAAAATACAGGGAGCGAGGCAACTCGCTCCCTGCTTCGCTTTCAGGACTGTGCTTATCGTCCTTGCGAGCCCCTCATCATCAAATAGAAGCACTCAATTACATGTCATTATCAAATCTCGATCTGGCTCACATCAGCCAGCTGATCGCCGTTTTGCTTGCTGCAGGCCTTGTTGCAGGATTCGTCGCAGGACTTTTTGGTATCGGGGGCGGCTTCGTTGTCGTTCCGGCCCTTCTGCTCACTTTCAACGTCTTCAATGTCGACAGTAATGTGATCACTCACTTGGCGATCGGCACATCTCTCGCGACCATCATTGTCACCTCTCTGCGCTCGCTGCATGCGCACAACAAGCGCGGTGCAGTCGATTTTCAGATCATTAAGGACTGGACAGTTTGGCTCGTGGTCGGCGCAGTCATCGGCATTCTCATTGCCCGCTACATGGACGGCCGTTCGCTGAAATGGATTTTTTCCCTCGGTGTTTTCCTGATGGGCGTGCACTTCATCGCACCCGTCATGCAGCCGAAAAAGGCGATCACGACGGATATGCCTAAGGGGCCACTTCTTGCGGCCATTGCGACATTCCTGGGCGGGTTCTCGGCTCTGCTCGGCATTGGTGGCGGTACAATTGCCGTGCTCGTCATGACGGCATGTGGTCGTCCGATTCACCAGGCTGTCGCGACGGCAGCTGGTTTTGGCGTGATCATCGCAGTGCCGGGGGCGATCGGTTTTGCGATCCTCGGCCTCGGCGAGGCGGGCTTGCCATTCGGTTCGATTGGCTACGTCAACGTGATTGCCGTTCTAGCAATTACTGCTATGTCTTTCATTACCGCGCCTCTCGGAGCGCGCGCCGCGCACAGTCTCAACGCCGTAGCACTGAAGCGTATATTCGGGATTTATCTCGTCGCAACGTCTGCGATCGTCCTGTACAATTCGTTCACTTCCTGATCCTTCATTGGGAGCCTCGGAACGCCTGCCGGGGAACATCCCATTTATAAACAACCAACGACTGGGGAAATAAAATGGCATTTGATATTTCACGACGCTTAGTTCTGACGGGAGCCGTTGGCGCTACCGTCGCGTGCGCAACGGCGTGCACGACAGCACAATCCGCATCAGCCCAAGGTGCTTTTCCAGCAAACGCTCCGTCTGCTGATCCTGATCCGGAGCTGCTTGGCCCGCGCGGCGGGGTAGCCCTCCTGTCGCGCAACGAGAACCCTTATGGTCCGGCGCCATCAGCTCTGAAAATGATCGAATATGCCGGCAAGAAAGGCGCATATTATCCGGACATCGCCGGCGCAAAACTTGCAGAAATGATCGCCGAACGGCACGGCGTGACGCCTGACATGATCGCCATCACAACCGGGTCGGGCGAAGCGCTCAGCGCCATCGCTCTGATCTATGGCAAGAACGGGCCTATCGTTGCACCGCACCTATTCTGGGACACGACGGCACTTTACGCCGTGAACCTCGGCATGGCGGAAATTGATCGTGTGGCGCTTGCGCCTGACATGAGCACTGACCTGGCCGCAATCGAAGCGAAGGTCACGACCAGCACGGGCCTCGTGCAGCTTTGCAACCCGAATAACCCGACCGGCCTGGTTGCTGATCCGGTTGCCCTGAAGGCCGCCGTAGTGCGCATGTCCAAGCTCACGACTGTGCTCGTTGACGAAGCGTATATGGAACTGGCTGACGACCCTGATGGCAACACCTGTATTGGTCTTGTGAAGGCAGGACACAATGTCATCGTGTCGCGCACCTTCTCGAAGATTTACGGCATGGCCGGCATTCGCGTTGGCTACACGATCTCGTCGCCAGAAATCGCCGCCAAGATCCAGTCGACTGCCATGTCATGGATTTCCGGCGTCGGTCTTGCTGCTGCAATCGGCAGCTACAATGACACCGCCTTCCTCGACTTCTCGAAGGGCAAAATTGTCGAGGGCCGCAAGATGGTTCTCACCACGCTCGATACGCTCGACCTGGAATACCTGCCGTCCCAGACGAACTTCGTCTACTTCAAGTCAGGCAAGCCGGCGAACGATGTGGCCAAGGCGATGAAGGATCGTGGCATCTATATCCGCGGCCAGTACATGGATTACACAGATTGGACGCGCGTTTCGATGGGCAAGATCGAAGATGTGGAGCGTTTCTGCAAGGCGCTTCCGGAAGTCGTCGGCGCCTGATCGCCATCTATTTTGAAACGACTGAAAGACCGGGGCGAAAGCTCCGGTCTTTTTCGTTTGGGGGAAGGGGAGGTGTGTCGCCAATTTTCGAATCAGTGGTGACCCCTGCAGGACTTGAACCTGCAACCGTCGGATTAGAAGTCCGGTGCTCTATCCAGTTGAGCTAAGGGGCCACGCTTGTGACGCGCCTTAGTGCGTCCAGGGTTGCTTGCGGTCAAACGCGAAATTCTCGCTGTACGTCTTTACCAGACGTTTGCGCTCACGTGACTCTTCGACACGGAATGTCATGCCTTCGCGCTGCGCATATTCGACGGCTTCATCCTGTGTATCAAATTCGAGGCGGACCTGGCCGGATGTATCGTCGATGCTGGTCCAGCCCATGACGGGGTCGGCACTGCGATGTGCGCTGGGTTTTACGAATTCGAGGACCCAAGCCTTGGTATTGCCGCGACCGGACGTCATGGCGCTTTTGCTGGGTCTGTAGATCCGCGCTTCCATGTGACCGCCTCGTCTCGTCGAGAAGTTGTTGGTCGGAGCGAGAGGATTCGAACCTCCGACCCTCTGGTCCCAAACCAGAAAGTTGGCGGAACGAATCTTTCGCAAGACCCCTTAAAAAACAATGCATTAAGTGGGTTTGGACCCCGCTTTCCGCAATACCTCCAAACGCCAAGCCACCAATAAGCCACCGTCTGAGTTACAATGCAGCCGGAATAGCGAAGCTTGGCCCCGTGCGCAACCATTATGGTGCTTTAGGCTATTGAATTACCCCCTCCAAGAATTCCACCGTATGAGGCGAAATTTTTGACAGAGCAGGTCAGTTGTCTGCTTCCAGGAGTGTTTGAATGATTTCCCGTGATTCATTCCCAAGGCGTGCAGCGCCCTGGCTGAGCCTTTCCTGCCAGGCCGGTCCTCGCGCGGCGGCCTCGTTGAGGGCGCCGATCAGATCGTCTTGCCTGCGTTTGGCAACGAGCGCTTCGACGAGAAGGCCAGCCTGAATAATATCCTTGTCGGACTTTACGGCACTCTCGCCAGTGTCCTTCCGCATGGTTGAAACAATCAGTTTGTGGACAGCGTACCGCTCCGGGGATGGAACGTTTACGAGTGCTCCGAAGCGCGTGAGGATCGCTGCTTCGACCGTGTCTCTCAGCAGGAAGTCCAGAAAACGCAAGGGCAGCGCATCGGATCTGAGGCTGGGCAGGTTAACTGGGGCGTCCCGATCAGGGCCGCGATTTGTCGTCAGGACGTCTACCCGGTATCCACCGGGGCGAGCGTACGTTGTTGCAATGTTGGGGCCCGCAAGGGAGGGGACCGGCGCGAACGCCGCGTCGACTGTTTTCAGGACATCAATCAGTGAGACGTCGAGTGAATCATTGAGCGCAACTGACACGCCATAGTCTTGGGCAAGGTCGACATCACCGGTTCGTATGGCGACGCTCGGCAGCTTGACACCGAGAAGGCCGGCATAGGTCTGGAACGCGATTGTGCCGACAATCACGCCCCTCAAACGGAACACGCCTGCATCCGCGAGCGCCTCGATAACGGCTCCCGTCAGCCCATCTGGCTCGGGCAGGCCGGCGCCGGAAAGCGATCGACGGATCGCCTTGCGCGTATCGGCATGGGCCTTCGCACTCATCGCGCTGTCAATGGCGGTACGGCGCTCTGGTGTGTCAACACCCAGATATCGTTCCGGTGGACGTCCCTGTGGGGTCGTCGGTTCCTGAACGTACCAGTAGTTCTTGCCGGAGATGGTTCTCTTTCGGAAGGTCGAGCCTTCCGGAAAGTCGGACGCTGTGGCCAGCCGCAGCTGATCCAGCAGCTCGGCGTAACTGGTCTGGATGACAAGAGGAAGTTCTTGGATAGTCATTTACCGGCAAAATACAAAAATGCCGGTAAAAGTCAATACTTACTGCATTATGCCAATTGGAAGACCTTCAATCGCGGTCAACACACCGGGCCGCGATTATGACCATGGGGCTGCTAAAATTTGTCGCTGGTAGTCGACGCCTGAACGGTATTGGTCACCACTGCCTCGGCGAATTGCCGCCGGATATAGTCTCCAGGATATCGCGGACGACCGGCGCGTATGGAAAATGGGGGCCATTGACCGCGTACCCGGCGTTTTTCCAGACCAGACACGGTCCACCCAGTAAGGTCGGCGCACTGTTTGGGTGTTAGCCAGCTTGTCTCACTGGTGAAATCGGCTTCACTGGTTTTGCCTTCTGCCATTGGTTATACTCCACAATCTGACGATGATCCGTCGCCGTCGCGATCAAGATTTTTTTGCCTTCCGGAATCCAGTGTCACTCGCCAGAAAGGTTTCCAACATCAGCGGCACCAGTGCCGAGGCCGAAACTTCCGCCCCGTACTTCTGCGAATGGATCCGCGCATACGCGTCCAACTCCGACGCAAGCAGGGGATCGACGAGCACCGTCAGTTTCTGCGGTGTCCGGTCGGGCAACGCCCCGATCTTCAAACTGATGTCACTCATGGCTGGTCTCCTCCTTCATAGGGTTTCAGGACAATGTCCTTGTTGACGAGGATGCCGAACCGCCAGCCAGGCCGGATCGTGATCGAGGGCTGGACGTCGAGATTGCGGCGCACGATTTCCTGACCGGCCTCATTGGCGCCGGTCTGTGCCGAACGGCGAAGCGCCCGGGCAATGTCGCCTTCGTCATCGCTTGCGAGTTCGGAGCCGACACCCAGCAGTGTCGACAGTGCGACACCCTGCAGCAGTTTCCAGGAATGATAGTCGACCTTGTCTTCGAGCCCGGCGTAGCCGCGCGCATCGACCCCGGCGAGATTGTCAATCCGGATGGAGGATCCGTCCGGCATGACGATCCGGCTCCATACAAGGAGTGCGCGTGACTGGCCGAATGCGATGACGCTGTCATAGCGCCCGATCAAGCGCGCGCCCTGTGGTACGAGTACTGTCTCGCCCGTGACAGTATCGTAGACCGGGCTCGTCACCTGCGCGATGATCTGGCCCGGAAGATCGGAGTTCACGCCTGTCAGCAGGGTTGCCGGAATAATTGTTCCCGCCATCAGCTGGTAAGGTGAGACCGGCGTTTCCAGCCGATGCGGATTGTAGATCGACGGATCAGGCTCGGCACCGAGAAAGTCAAGCTTGCGAACCTGACGGTTCGGGTCTTCACTTAAGGATGACCCGAACGCGCTGCCGTCAGATGGCGCAAATGCCGAGAGGTCTGGAAAGTTCAGCGAAGGCGCTGACAATGCCGCAACTGAACTGCCGATGCTCTTCGCTCCTGCGCCTGATCCCACCTGGAAAAACACTCCGCTCCCGCGCGCCGCATCGGAGAGCGCTGCTTCACGCGCCCGCAACTCTGCCTCGAGCTCCGCCAATTGTTCATGCATGGGGTCAGATTGAGGTGCATCCTGCTCAGGCAATCCCATCCGCCCTTCACGCTGCGCCTTCAGGATTGGCGTGCCGAGGTCTCCCGGCAGCGGCGGCCCGAGGATATCGTCTTCCGGCGCAATCTCACCATAGGATTTCGGAAGCGTGGCCAATCCATCCGCCTCTGGATTATGACCGGTATTGTAAAGCTCCCGCGCCGGACCGTCAGTGCCTTCCTTCGGTCCCTGCAGCGCAAAGGCTAGCGAGCCAAGCACGATTGCGCTGCCGGTTCCGAGCAGGATCATCAGCGCCCGTTTGGAGAACCGCTTCACGGGTCTCGGGCGCCCGCGGATTTCGAGCGGTTGGGCTGGAGGAGAAACGGCCTCTGTCATGGCTTCGCGCTGCCAATGTCATTGCGTGCGATCTTCACGACATCCTGGCGTTTTTCGCCGAGACGCAGTTCGGCGCGGGCGAACAGGCGGTCAACGACATAATAGTCGCCGGACATGCGATAATTCACGAGCTGGGACTTGCCGTCCCGGCCGATGACGAAGAGAGCCGGGGCCTCACCCTGGTCGAGCCGAGCCGGGAACTGGATATAGACCTTGCGACCATCATCGAACACGCGGTCCGGTCGCCAGTGAGGAAAATCGCCATCAAGGTCGTAGCGGAACTTCAGCCGGTCGAGCTGCAACCCCGCAGACGACGGCGATTCCGACGCACCTGCCGGCCCAGACCGCGCCACCCGCGTTACCAATTGCTGGTCGGCATAGCGCCAGGAGACAGCCGCCATATAGGTTTCTTCGAACGCGCGCAGTTCAAGATGGTAGGCGCGAAGGCTCGTCGTGATGATGAGGTTGGTCTTCAGGCCCGCCTGCGTCGGCTTGATCAGGATGTGCGCCTGGGCGTCCGTTCCGGTCCCTGAGACCGTATCCCCGAGTACCCAGCGAACTGTGTCACCGGCTGAGACGGACACGAGTTCCTCGCCGGGCTGCAGGACAATGTCGGTGACCTGCTCCGGCGCGCAATAGACCTGGTAGAGCGCACCGACCGTATAGGGATAGACCTGGATTGCGTTCATGTAATTGTCGAGCGAAGGCTCGATCGCCGCCTTGCCGTTTGCGGTCTCAATGGCCTGGTAGGGCTTGAGGGATGGCGCCTCTGCCTCCGTTGGCATGGGCTTCAGCTGTCCGGGCATCGCGCCAGTAACGGTCGTCGGCGTATAGGTCCGGTAGACGACCGGGGTCGGGGAAACGTCCGCGCCGGCGATATCGATCTCTTCCGCGTCAGGAGCGAGATAGAGGTCTTCGACATAATCCGGCTCATCAAGTGTGATGTCGGGACCGACGGCGGCAGGGAACGTCTCGCAGGCCGCAAGGACCGTCGAGGCGAGGAGGATCAGGGCAAGGCGTTTCATGGGGGAGTGCTCCTATTGATGGTCTTTCGACCAGTTGAGGCCGTGGACGTAGAGGCCGAGGGGATTGGCCCGGAGGGCTTCTTCGGTGCGCGGCGGGTCGATGATGATCGAGAACACGCCGGTATGGTTCGACTGGCCGGTCTCGGTGCCGTTCCGGTAGGCGGTCTCGCGCCAGCGGACGGTGAAACTGTCGTCCGACGCCCGCACGACGCTCGCCACGTCGACAGACACAGAGCGCCGTCCGAGATCCGCAAATGGATCATTCTCACGGGCATAGTCGTTCAGCGTCGCAGCGGCCCGGTCGGTCGCATAGGCATAGGCCTTCAGCCAGTTCTGCCGGACGACCACCGGATCGATGGAGATGGACCGCGTATTCTTCACAAATTCTGCGAGGTGGAACGCGATCTGCGCATCGGTCGGTTCATAGCGTCCGTCGGCCGGGCCGACGGCGCGCACGGCGCCTTCGCCGGTCAGCTCGACCACATAGGGCGTGACGAAGGACTGGGTGGAGCGCCAGACAAGGCCGCCTGCGAGCAGGAACGATAGGGCAAGGCTGCCCAGTGCGGTCAGCCGCCAGTTTGCCGCCTGCACGCGCGCCGACCCGATCCGGTCGTCCCAGGCCTGCGCGGCGCGCTGGTAGGGGGTGACCGGTTCCGGTGTCTCGCCATAGCGGGTGGAAGTTCGCCTCCAGAGCTTCATGTCAGTCCTCGTCGTTCCTGAGTTGTATCGAAGTCCCGCCGCCGGGCCGGTCGCCGTCGCGCACGGCAGAGGCCGCCATCATCCCGGCATCACGGGTTGACTGGTCGCGGCGGATACGCCGGGCCCAGTCCGGGGATGAGTTCTGCCCATTGGCAGGACCTGCATTTGGCGCGCCCGTACCGCCCGTCGCCGCAAAGGCAGCGCGTGCTCCGGCCTGATGACGCTCACTTGGAGTTCCAAAGGCCCGCCGTGCAAAGCCCTTGGCACCCGAGGCGGCGGCGCGAACGCCTGCGCCTGCGACACCGCTCATGCCCGCCATCTTGGCGGCGGCACCGGTCTTGCCGGAAGCGGCAGAATTCATCTGGTAAGCCGTACGGGCGCCGCCTGCCATGGACGCTGCCGCGCCGACCGCGCTGCGCGTGCCACCCGCAGCCGCTCCAATCCCCGCCTTGGCGAGCGTGCCGCCCGCGACCGTTCCGGCGGCGACACCGGCGGCTGTGCCGATGGCGGCACCAGCCCCAAGCTGTGGTGCGCCGGAGACGAGGCCCGTCGCGATCCCAGGCCCGAACAGGCCGAGCGCGAGAAGGGAGAGCGATCCGAGGATGACGGAAGCTGCCTGTTCAAGCGTCACCTCATCCGGCTGGAAGGTCGATGTGATCGATCCGAAGATGGTCGAGCCGATGCCGACAATGATCGCCAGCACCATGAGCTTGATGCCGGACGCGATGACGTTACCGAGCACTTTTTCGGCGAGGAACGAGGTCTTGTTCCAGAGCGCGAACGGGATCAGCACGAACCCGGCCAGCGTCGTCAGCTTGAACTCAATTATTGTCACGAAGAGCTGGATCGCCAGGAAGAAGAACGCCAGCAGCGTGATGATCCAGGCGAGGAACAGAACCGCGATGATGACAATGTTCTGGAAGAAGGCGATCGGGCCTGTGAGCTTTTCGATTTCGTCAAGCAGGGGCAGCGCCGCATCGAAACCCGTCGCCGCGACGAAGCCGGGTTTCATGATATCGTCAGCGGTGATCGTGCCGCCGGTGGCATTGAGGCCGAGCTGCGCAAAGCTCATGAACACGACGTCCGACAGGAGCGCGAAATTGCCGAGGATCAGCGCGAAGGCGCCGACATAGAGGACCTTCTTCAGGAACCTGCCGACAATGTCGGTATCGGGGCCCATGGCCCAGAAAAGTCCGGCGAGCGTGATGTCAATTGCGATGAGGGCGCTTGTCAGGAAAGCGACATCCGGCTGCAGGAGACCGAACCCGCTATCGATGTAAGCCGAGAAGGTCGCAACAAACTGGTCGATGACGCTCAGGTCTTCCATGGCCCTAATCCCGCCTGTAGGCGACGCCGTCGCCGCGGAAGCGTTTGTGACGAATGCGGGCCTGTTCCTCGATGGCCGCCCGGCGGGATTCTTCGAGCGCCACCATCCGGTATTGCGCCGCCATCAATTGCTGCATCTGCATCTGTTGTTCGACGGAAAGTGCGACGAGCTGGTTACCCGCCTGGGCGACTGACAGGTTGCCGGTTGCCGCCTGGCTCTCGCGGGCGAGGTCGCTCAGCGTCTCACGGGATTCCGCAATCGAGGTCACAATCCCCGACTGGACCTGGATCGAGGCCCGGAACGCGTCCCGGCTGATCCGCCACTGGTCTGCGGCTTCGACGACGATTTCCTCATTGGAGAGGTCTTCGTACGTTTCCGGGAAGGCTTCGCGGTACTGGCGCCCGCTCTCCTCGACTTCATAGGTCACCTCGCCCGCTTCGCGCATCAGCGTGTCGATCCGTTCGAGCAGGCGTTTCAGATGCTCGATCGAAGCATAGTCGAGGCGCTTCAGGTCCTCGGCCTGGTTCACCAGCATCTGCGCCTCGTGCTGGAGTTGCTGGATCTGGTTGTTGATCTGCTCGAGCGTATGCGTGGCGGTCAGGATGTTCTGCACGAGGTTTGTCGGATCGATCACGACATCGCCGACGCCGAACAGGGCATGGGCGGGGGGCGCGACCAGCCCAAATGTGGAGACCGATCCGAGCATAAGGGCAATCATTCGGCGGCGCATGGCATCTCTCCTCTTGTTTCGATCAGGTCTGCGGCCCAATGGAGCCCGCACGCGTCCAGCCAGGCCGGCGCGAAACCCTCCGCTCCGGCCGCGGCATAAATCTCCGAGATCAGTTTCTGGTCGGCTTTCGAACCGGCCGCGCAAAAGGCGAGGGCCACTGGCCCGAGGTCGAGATCGAACAGCCGGTTTCCGTCCGGTGTCTGAACATAATAGTCTCGCTTCGGCGTGGCCCGTGCGATCAGTTCGACCTGTCGGGCTGTCAGCCCGAAAGCTTCATACGTCGCCCGCTGCGAAGGCTCTTCGGCCCGCGCATTGGCGAGGAAGATGCGCGTCGGCGCGCTTTCGATCAGGCTCGGCGCAATCGAACTCGTGGAGACATCCGACAGGCTCTGCGTCGCGAACACGACGGACACGTTCTTCTTGCGGAGTGTCTTCAGCCAGTCGCGAAGGCGCCCCGCAAACATGGGATGATCGAGGAAGAGCCAGGCCTCGTCGAGGATCAGCAGGCTCGGCCTGCCGTCAAACCGGGCTTCGAGCGTCGTGAAGAGATGCGCCAGAACCGGCGCTGCCAGACGCTTGTCCTGCATCAGCGCGTCCATTTCGAAGCAGAGCATATCTCCTCTAGCCAGACTGTCCTCATCGGCATCGAGCAGGGCGCCATAGGGACCGGCCAGCGTGTAGGGTTCAAGCGCCTGCCGGAGCTCTGACGACTGCACCAGTGCTACAAGGCCCGTCAGCGTGCGTTGAGAGACCGGTGCCGCGCCAAGACTTTGCAGCGCGGTCCAGATGGCCTGTTTCACCTCTGGGGTAACCGTGACGTTCTCCTGAACAATCAGGCCGAGCACCCAGGCTTGCGCTGAGGCGATACCAGATTCGCTGCCTAAATCCCGCAAAGGCTGGAACGCGAGGTCACCATCGAGACCCAGATCATACCAGGTTCTGCCGAGCGCGAGCGTCGCGCAGCGTGCCGAACCGCCCTTGTCGAAAATGAAAACCTGCGCGTCTTGATAACGACGGAACTGCAACGCCAGGAGAGATAGCAACACCGACTTACCAGCGCCCGTCGGCCCCACCACCATCATATGCCCGACATCACCCTGATGCGTGACCAGCCGGAACGGGGTCGAACTGGCAGAGCGGGCCATCAGCAGCGGGGGGCCATCGAGGTGGGTGTTACGCTCCGGACCAGCCCAGAGCGCCGAGAGGGGCGCCATATGGGCGAGATTAATTGTGTTGAGTAGCGGTTGGCGGACATTGGCGTAGGCCTCGCCCGGCAGCGTGCCGAGCCAGGCCTCCACCGCGTTGACGCTCTCCGTCACGCAGGTGAAGCCGCGTCCCCGGATCACGCGCTCAACGGCGCGGATCTGGTCTTCGGCGATCGCGGCATCCGCATGCCGGACCACGATCGCCGTCGTGCAGTATCCGAACGCGACATGGCCTGCGCCAAGCGCCTGCAGGGCTTCGTCCGCATCGGCTGCCTGGTTGTCCGCATCTGTGTTCAGCAACGTGGCCGGTTCGTTGGTGAGGATTTCCCGCAAGTAGGAAGTCAGCGACCGGCGCTTTGCAAACCAGTTGCGGACATAGGCGTTCAGCGTCTTCTCCGCCTCGGGCTTGTCGAGGGGCAGGAACCGCGTCACCCAGCGATAGGCAAAACCGAGCTGGTCAAGTTCGGAGAGCAGTCCCGGCTCGCCGGTTGCCGGGAACCCGTTGATGGTGAGGACTTTCAATGTCTCTTCGCCAAGGCGTGGGCTGAGCCCGCCGGTCAGTGGCGTATCGACCAGGAGCGCATCGAGGCACATCGGTAGCAAAGGGGCATTTACGTTCTGGCGCGCCGTAGAGATGCAGGCATGGAGATAGGTCAGCGTCTCATCATCATCGAGAAAGCGCGCTTCCGGCATCAGGTCCGCCATCATGTCGCGCGCCCGGGATGTTTCGGTTTCGAAATGTACGAGATGCTCGCTCCAGAACGCCGCCGGGGCTTCCGCCGGATCCTCGATGAAGAGCTGTTCGATCCTTGCCGTCCGGTCCGCCGGCGGCATCCAGGTGAGGGTGAGGTAGCAGTCGGTCTCGAAATGGCGCCCGGCTTCCTCAAACGCTGCGCGGCGCTCCTCGTCCACGAGCCAGGCCACCGGATCGCGCCAGACACTTTCCGGATAGGTGACCGACGGCCTGCGACCCGCTTCGATATGCAAGGCCCAGCCCGAGCCGAACCGGCTGAGGAGATTGTTCATGCGGGCCGTGACCGCGACCCGTTCTTCGGGGGTCGCGCTTTCAAGGTCGGGCCCGCGATAGCGGATCGTGCGCTGCAGGCTGCCATCCTTGTTGAGGACAATGCCGGGCGCAATGAGGCAGGCCCATTTGAGATAATCTGCAAGGCTTGTCGGACGCTGGCGGTATTCACGAAGGTTCAGCATGCGTAATAGCCCCTGTGCCGGACATGCCGGATCAGAACGTCGGCAAATTGCGGATCGCGCCGGGCGGCGAAGACGCAGATGCCCTGCGCCACGATCCAGAAGACGAGCCCCACGCCCCAGAGCTGCAGGCCGATGCCAAGCGCGGCCGCCAGCGTGCCGTTGACGATGGTCGCAAGCCGTGGCGCGCCTGCGAGCAGGATCGGCGCGGTGAGTGAGCGATGCACAGGCACGCTAAAGCCAGGCGGCAGGGGGCGCGTGTCAGCCATCAGAGCGTTGCCCCGCCGCCGAACGAGAAGAAGGAGAGGAAGAACGAGGTCGCGGCAAAGGCGATCGAGAGACCGAACACGATCTGCAACAGTTTGCGCATTCCGCCGCCGCTCTCGCCGAAGGCAAGGCCGAGGCCGGTCAGGATGATAACGATCGTTGCGAGGATCTTGGCGACCGGCCCTTCGATGGAGTCGAGAATGGATTGCAGTGGGGCTTCCCAGGGCATGCCGGAGCCAGCCGCATGAGCTGGGAAGGCGAGCGCTGCGACGAACGCCGTCAAGCTCAGGGCTTTGATTATATCTCTGTTCATTTTGGATGTATCCTTTCGGGAGCGGTGGAGAGAAGCGGTTCGGAAAAGGGCAGGCTCGGCAGGACGAGCTGCAGGTCGGGCTGGACGGGCATGAGGTCATAGCCGCCGCGTCCGAGCCCGTTCATGCGCGCGACTGTCTCGACGCGGTGGATCCCGGCGCGCCGGGAAATGTAGACGACGCAGTCAATCGTCTCGGCGATGAGATCGTGCGGCACCTGGGCGGAGGTCTCACCGATCAGCTGTTCTAGCCGGGAAAGGCCGCCAAGGGCCGAGTTGGCATGCAGGGTGGCGATGCCACCCGGATGGCCGGTATTCCAGGCCTTCAGCATGTCGAGCGCTTCGGCGCCGCGCACTTCGCCGATAATGATCCGGTCGGGCCGGAGGCGCAGGGTCGAGCGGACAAGGTCTGCGAGCGTCACCGAACCCGGCTGCGTCCGCAGCTGCACGGCATCGCGCGCAGTCGAGATCAATTCGCGCGTGTCTTCGAGGATGACGAGCCGGTCGCCTGTCTGGGCTATCTCGGCGAGCAGCGCATTGGCGAGTGTCGTCTTGCCGGAGCCCGTGCCGCCGACGACGAGAATGTTCTCGCGGTGCAGAACGGCCTGCCGCAGGGCTTCTGCATGATGCGGCGCCATTACGCCGGAGGCGACATATTCATCCAAAGCGATCACCCGCCCGGCAGGCTTGCGGATCGAGAAACAAGGCCCCGGCGCCACCGGCGGCAGGACGCCTTCGAACCGCTCTCCGCCCATTGGCAGCTCTGCTGACACGATGGGAGAGGCCGCATCGACGCGGCGGCCCATATGGCTTGCGACCAGCCGTATGACGCGCTCCACGTCGCCAGCGGTGATGATCAACCCGGACTCGGCCCGGCCAGACCCGTGCCGTTCGATCCAGAGCTTGCCATCGGGATTGATCATGATCTCGACGACGGACGGATCCTCCAGTGCCGCCACGATCTCGGTTCCCAGCGCTGTCACCAGCATGGCGCGGGTGCGTGTCAGACTCTCAACCTCACGCATCGGCCCGCTCCCCATTCAAATGCTCAGGGTGGGTTTCAAGGGGAGCTGCTTCTGCCGTCACGTCCTCGACGGCGTTCTGGAGAATGCGCTGCCCGGAGCGGAGGGCCTCGGCGACCTGCCGGACGAAGAGGTCAAACCGCATGTCGCCCTTGGCGCGGGCTGCCTCAACCTGGTTGGCAGGCACCGGCGGTGTCACCGTCAGGAAATAGTGCACGAACGTCGCGAGCGTTTCGGCAATGACCAAATTATCCCGTTCGATCCGCCCGAACTGGCGCGTCAGACGGTCGAGTCGGCGATTGATCGCGGCTTCACGCTTGTTCTCCGCTTCGCCTGCCCTGTAGGCCGTTAGCGCCCGGTCAACGATGACGCTTTCAGAAAGACCCGGGCGTTTGGCCATGGCCTTGAGCGAGTGATAGTTCTCTGGTGAGATATAGGGTTGGATGCGGGGCTTCATTCGCCACTCCCCGTCAGGTCAATGCCGGTCGCCTGTTCGAGACTGTCGGCCTGTACCAGCGCATCGAAGAGGCTGGCCTGCAGGGGATTGCGCGCCTGTGCCCGAGACCTGCCAGGCTTCGTGGGTGCTGAGACCCGTGCGCGATCCTCGGCCGCATCGCGTGCCTTCTGAGGCCCAAGGCCCTCGACTTCAGGATCGAGCTCGGCTGCCTGCATCAGGTCTTCATGGATGGCGCGGACTTCGGACCCCCAATCATCGACCCGCACGTCCGGAATGCTGGCCGCGAAGGCAGGCGCATCTTTGAGGCGCTCGGTGAAGTTCTGGTCTTCATAGTAGCGAAGCTTTAGGGCCCGCACCGGCGGCGACCCTGCGACAAGGACAAGTTCCTGATCGGACGGCAGCTGCATCACTTCACCGGGGGTCAACAATTGGCGGGCAGTTTCCTGGCGCGACACCATCTTGTGGGACAGCCACGGCGCAAGCCGGTGGCCGGCATAATTTTTCATCGCTCGCTGTTCGGTCTTGGTGCCGAGCGCATCGGAAATCCGCTTGGCCGTCCGCTCATCATTGGTCGCGAACGCCACCCGGACGTGACAATTGTCTAGGATCGCATTCGAGGGGCCATAGGCCTTTTCGATCTGGTTGAGCGATTGCGCGATCAGGAAGGCTTTGAGACCATAGCCTGCCATATAGGCCAAAGCGCTTTCAAAGAAGTCGAGCCGGCCGAGGGCAGGGAACTCGTCCAGCATGAACAGGACCCGCCGGCGGGATTTTGGTTCGGCTAGAGCAAGCTCAGGCGAGACGAGCCCGCATGCCCCGAGCATATTCGCGATAAGCGACTTGCCACGCGCCAAGACCGACGGGCGCACTTCGAGATGTTCGGTCAGGCGCCGGCCCACCTGGTTCAGGATAAGGCGCATCAGCGGCTTCGTGCGCGACAGGTCCGAGGGCGGCACGACCAGGTAGAGCGACAGCGGCCGGTCGCCGGACACAAGGTCCTCGATCCGGAAATCGCTCCGCGAGGTCACTTCCGCGATCACAGGGTCGCGGTATAGCGACAGGAACCGAAGCGCCGTCGAAAGCACACCGGAGAGTTCATTCTCCGACTGGTTCATCAGTTCACGGGCTGTTTCGGCGACAACGGGATGAACCTTTGGTGCATCTCCCGTGCCGAGATGGTTTGTCCGCAGCATGATCGACAGGGTCGTACGAAACGTCCGGTCGGGATCGGCGAGGAAGCTCGCCACCCGTGCCAGCGTTTTTTCCCGCTCGGCATAGAGGACATGCAGGATGATCCCGACGAGGAGCGAGTTCGCCTTGTCGACCCAGTGCCCGAGATCACCGAGTTTGCCCTGAGGGTCGACCAGGATGTCGGCAATGTTCTGGACATCCCGCACTTCGCAGGGGCCCTTACGCACTTCCATCAGGGGATTGAAGTGAGCCGAGGCCACATCGGTCGGATCGAACCGCAAACAGTGGGAGAATTCCGACCGCCAGCCGGCTGTCAGCTGCCAGTTCTCGCCCTTGATGTCGTGTACAAGAACAGAATGCGGCCAGGAGAGTAGGGTGGGCACGACAAGCCCGACGCCCTTGCCGGACCGCGTCGGGGCAAACGCCATAACATGGTCGGGGCCGTCATGGCGGAGATAAGAACCCTCAGCTTGGCCGAGGAATACGCCTGTAGGCTTCAGCAAACCCGACTTGCGCAGATCCTTGCTCTCAGCCCAGCGTGCCGAACCAAACGTTGAGACCCGCTTGTCCCAGCGTGCGCGGAGGATCGACCCAGTCACCGCAATCACAATCGCAGCAACCCCGCCCGAACCGGCGATAAGTCCGCCGCGGTCAAACACATCCGGCGCATAGGCATCGAAGGAATACCACCAGCCGAAAAAGGCCCACGGCACATAGACTGGCATGTCCAGGATGACGAAGAGCGGCTCACCGAGCCGGGGCGACCAGTCAAGCGACCATGCCGTCCATTCCGTTGCGCACCAGAGCGCCGTGAGGACAACAGCCAAGACGAGGAGGATCTGCCAGAAGAGGTTTGTGCCATGTTTCATGACACAGAACCTGACCAATCAGGGCCTCAGTCTCCAGAGAGGGAATTGGGGGAAATAGGGGGGTATTCTGAAGGTTTGGGAACAGTAAGGCGGCGAGCGTGAAGTTCCGGGAAGAATTCGGAGGTCAGAAAATCTTGTTGAGGAGAGATGAGAGTCGGGTCGCCCGGAATGCTTAAGATGCATTTAGAATAAGCCGCAACTCCGGCGCCACGGGCTATCGCTGGATGACGATCCGGAATCAATGTATCATGCTTCAACTTATCGTTTATGGCCGCATACGAGGGTTTGTACCGAAGTGGCATGCCGTTGATGTCGAAGGTACCGAAATGTCCGCAGATGAATTGTCTGAGATGCGCCCAGATGAGTTGCTGGATCTCGCAACTTTTCTTCGGAAATTTGAGCAGCGTGCCTCCGGGATCATGTGGCTACTAGGAGCGGGAGCGTCTCGTGCTTCTGGGATTAGGACGGCGAACGACATGATCTGGGACTTCAAGGCTCGGCTTTATCGCTCGGCGAAGAGCGTTGCTGCCTCCTCTGTCTCTGATCTAGGTGATGAACGTACTCGCCAAATTCTTCAGAACTATTTTGACAAGGAAACCAGCAATCCGGCGAGTGGCAGCGAAGAGGAATATGCAGTCTACTTCGAGCAGACTTATCCAGAGGCACAGGACCGACAGAGATATATCGCGAACGCGATGCGCGACGCAAAACCGAGTTATGGACACCATGCGCTGGCTCATCTCGTCAAGAAAGACATGGTGCGGATAATTTGGACGACGAATTTTGATCGGCTCGTTGAAGATGCAATCCACACGGTGTTCGAAACAACAACTGTTTTAACTATCGGCGATCTAGGAGAACCGACAAAAATCTCTCGTGCTTTTGCGGACCAACAGTGGCCGATTTATGCCAAGCTCCACGGTGATTTTCATTCGGAGGCGCTTAAGAACACGAGTGGGGAATTATTGGCTCAGGATCAAAACATGCGTCGCATCCTCCTCGACGCGTGCCGCAATCAAGGTCTTGTCGTGACAGGATATAGCGGGCGGGATGCGTCCGTGATGGACGTGCTGCGAGAAGCCGTCAACGAGGGGGTAGGTTTTCCTAACGGCTTATTTTGGTTCGTACGCGAGCAGGACACACCTTACGCTAGTGTGCAATCCTTGATACTGGATGCGAAGGCCGCCGGCATCGATGCGAGCTTCGTCAGATATGGCGGATTTGATGAATTACTCTCCGATATCGTTCGATACCTTCCTCAGACCGAGCAGTTGTCAATTAAGCTAGACGACAAACGAAAAATCAGACCACGTCCGATCGATCTCAGTGCCCGAACCTGGCGAACACCGTTTGTGCGCACCAATGCAATTCCTGTTTTAGAATACCCAAAAACTGCTCGCCTAGTAGATTGCGACATCGGCGGCGCAAAGGAGATTCAAGCCGCCATATCCGAAGCAGGATCAGATCTTCTGGCATCGCGAATCGGCAAAGGTGTCCTTGCATATGGTGATGATGTGGAGATCAAGCGGGTGCTTGGGGATCACAATATTAAGAGCTTTGATATGCATGGTATCCTAGCGGACCGATTGCTGTTCGAATCGGGGGAACGCAGCCTGCTGCGCGACGCGCTGTTCCGAGCTCTTTCAAGTTTTTGTGGTCTTGATCTCGTGAAACGGGGATCGCGCTCAATGTTTCGAACAGATAAAGGGTTTTTCAAGTTCAACAGCCAGAAGCTTGTCAAAGCAACTGGGCGGCTCAACGGTGAATTAGGCGGCGGTATAAGCTGGGCTGAAGCATGCGACGTGCGGCTCGATTACCGACTTGATCGGCTCTGGATCATGCTTGATCCGAGTATTATCTTCGACGATGACGAAAACACGGCGCCAGACGATTTGCAGGCTGCGAAGGATTTCGTGCGGGAGAGACGGGTAAAACGCTACAACAATGTATCGAATGAGATTCTCGACGGGTGGGTAGAAGTCTTGTTTGGTCCAGGTAAGGCTCCGATTCAGCTGGGCATTAATGGCGGTACGGGAATCGGCGCGCTATTTGAAATTCTGCCTGTAACTGCATTCAGCGGGCTTGCTGCATGACAACAGAATTTCAACCCTACCATCTACCTCAACATCGCCGACTTGGTGAACCTGAGTTGAAGTTTGGAAACCCCGAACCGGCCGCAACAGATGTTCATCCGCTCCGCGGACTTCTGGACTATGGTCCGTTTGGAAAACTTCGGCTCGCAAGCGTTCCGAGCCCCATACGCATCGCTTTCATCGGTCAGGCGAGTATGCTGGCTCGCCTGCGCCAACTCGGCCGTGAGTTGCAGACCAAGCATGACCCAAAGGAGCGAAGGCAATTCCTTATCACGTACCCAGGATTCACGCGGGTGTTCGGAACGTCTGTGGCTCCAGCTGATGAAAAAACCACAATCATGTTACCTGACGGTTTGGACCAAGAAATAGTGGCTTCGAACGTACCTCACCGTGTCCTGGCGGACGTCCTAACTGGCGCTATATCTTCTCTTCGGTCGCAGCGGCACGCCTTCGACGTCGTGTTTTTAGGCCTTGATGAGAAATGGTCGGCAGCGTTTGAGGGTAATGACACCGATGACTTTGATCTACATGACTACCTAAAGGCCTATTCGGCCTCTGCCGGCATATCGCTCCAAATTGTTCGTGGTGGGCAGTCTCAACGGGCGCTCGACTATTTCTGCCGCTGCAGTGTTATGTGGCGGCTCGCCATTGCCACCTACACTAAGGCAGGTGGTGTGCCTTGGGCTCTGGCTGACGCTGTCCCAGACACGGCTTACATCGGTATCGATTACGCTCTTCGACCGAACGTCGCCCCGAGTGAACGTTTCGCGATCTGCTGCGCGCAGGTATTCGATTCGGATGGAGCGGGGCTCGAGTTCATCGCCTACGAGGCTGATGATATCCGGATCGACCGAAGCAATCCTTATCTTCGCGAGGATCAAATGCTTCGTGTCATGTCACGTAGTCTTCAGATTTATCAGCACCGTCATGCTGGTGCTGTTCCTGCTCGTGTAGTGGTTCATAAAAATACCGAGTTTCGCCGTGATGAAGTCAACGGGTGCATGGCGGCGTTTAGCAATGTTAAAGATGTTGAGTTGCTTCAGGTTCAAACGCGTCATGGCTGGCAGGGGGTTCTATTTAGCGAATCTGGCAAAGCTGACGGTTATCCTTCACATCGGGGGCAGGCTCTAGCTTTAGGCGAGAATGAAGCGCTGCTCTGGACCCAAGGGATCATACCCACAATTGGCAAGGGGAGCGGCTACTACAAGGAGGGAAAGGGCATCCCTCGCCCGCTCCTGATCACGCGGTACGCCGGACGCGGAGACTTTTATGACCTTTGCCGAGAGACGTTGGCGCTTACCAAGATGAATTGGAATAATGATGGGCCTTATACCCAGATGCCGGTTACGCTTGAGTATGCAAACGTGCTCGCTCAAGTTGTGAAACGCATGCCGAAGCTAGAGGCGCGACCGTATCCCGTTCGGCTCTTCATGTAGTGGTTCGAAAAATAGACGTGAACTTTCGGCGAAAGGGAGTATCAATCTCGCTGGGTGCACTAAGAATGTACTCGATCGCGAGGCGTTTTGTTTCGGCTGGCAGCGAACCTAAATACGTAATTGCATTCTCAGTTGAAAAACTGGAGAGGCCTGTTCTGCGTTCGAAATTGCTTCCTAATGCGGTCCAAATTACCGCGTCCCATTTATGCTTGGTTGCCCAGGACATGATTTCTTGAGCTGCACCTGGATGTCGTTCGAAGGCAGACGAAGATATTTCCTGACCGCTCGTCTTGACCCAGCCAATTCCATTGAGAGTGGTGCCTTCACGAGAACGTAAGTTCTCTACAGCTTGAGCTAGTTTACTGTGTGTACTTTGGGCAAACTGCGTGGAGCAGAGAGTCCCGTGAACGGGATCAATTACAAGTGTAAGCCTTCCATTTCTCGATACCCTTGAGAATTCGATGGGCAGCACTGGTCCGCCAGTTTCGAATGCTCCATTGCAGGCAAGTGTACGAGGATCCCAAATTAGGGAACCCCATGCGAGAACGGCGATGTTCATCATTATCCTCCCGTATGGGGCAGCGAGTCGGCTATTGGGTCTGGCCAGCTAACTGTTTTTCCTTTCCTCAACGCACGCCGGCATGAATTTCCGGACGAGTGAAAGGTGCGATGGCCGGAATAGTAAACCATATTCCGGAATAATATCGACATAGTGAGGTTTCATTTCACTTTCCATTCTAAGAGTGTGGCATAGAGAATAGTAATTGGATGGTAGATATGCCGGTTTCATTTACCCCGATCAACAATGGCAAGAAATGGACCGGCGCCGCATGGGTAGTTGCGTGTGATGAAACGCTTGCCTTACACATCGCTAAAGTCGCCCTTGGGCAGGCACGTCACGTCGCACGTATACTAAGGGAAACTGACTGCGCAGCCGTGGCGGCGCCGAAGTCGGCCTATGCGGGCGCGCGAGACGTCCTCACGGTTCAAGCAGGAGAGAAACCCTACCATCGGGACGGCTGGATCTTTCAAGTTATTTCCTGGATCGCCGCTCACAAACAGTCCCCCGGTGACCTGATCCGCGCACCGCAGATGATCAAGGCCGACAAAGGCTTTGATGGCATTCAAGTCCGTTTCATCCCGACCAAAGGGGGCTCAGCGACGGTTATTATCTGCGAAGAAAAAGCGACAACTACACCTCGCGGAAAGATCACGAGCCAAGTGTGGCCCGAATTTGAATCACTTGAAACCGGCACGCGCGACAATGAACTGGTTGCCGTAGTGACCGACCTGCTCACCATTCACAGCCTGGGCGAAGAAGCCGACCAGATTGTATCGAGTATATTATGGGAGAGTGCCCGCGCGTATCGCGTGTCTATGACTGCAGGTGACCGTCAGAGCACGCCGGATGGTCTGAAGAAGCTTTTCAAAGGTTATGAAGACGTGGTGACCGGAGACGTTTCACGGCGCCGCGCTGAAATTCTACACTTGTCCAATATAAGGGGCTGGCTTGACGCCATAGCCAATCAGGCTCTGAGACAGCTCGATGAGATGGAGGCCGCCCATGTATGACGCGGTGACCACAGCGCTGATCCAGTCAACGCCTGCTTTGCCTGAACTCGATCGCGAGGCCCTTCCTGATCGATTATCCCGGGCCTATGCCGAGATTGCTGCCGCACGTGTCAGATTGCGCGAAGATGGCCCTGATGCCGGTCTCGAAGAGATCATTGATTTTGCGACGCGACTTGCTCAGACAAATGAGGCGCTTGTCGCCATCTCACCTGATCGGGACGACCGCGCCTCCGCTGCTTTCGTCGCCGCGACCGCCTATCAATTGATCTTCCAGGCAGAACGCGTAGGCGGAACGGAATTGGACGGGTCAGTGCTCTGGCAGCAGGGGATATCCTCCAGTGTCTCTGCTATGCTTCTGTTTCTTATTGGCGACGCCACGGCGGATGCAATCGAAGTCTCCAAACATGTCGGGCTCCCAGCTGGCCGGCGGGTCGAGCGCGAGCTTGTGCGGACCTTGCGCTGGCTCGCGCGCGGCGAGGTGCGGAGGATCACGGATCGTGACCTTCTCTCCCGGCGGTATGTCGCAGGAGATACCGATGCTGAAATGGCTGCATCAGCGCTTTACTATACGCTGTTGCGCGCAGTTAGATCGCTCGCGACGTCTCTCCTAGGCGGCACAAGCGATGTCGATCCTGTCCAGGCTTGCCGTCAAGTGCAGCAACTGAGCCATGCATCGGCTCATGCCGCAGATCGCATGGTGCCTGAAATCATATCTAGCTTTTCGGGCCCGCATCAACTGGCGTCCTTGTTGCTTGGCGTTGTAAGCTCATTGGACGGCGGCGCCGTGGTCACCATTCCTTCTCCGCCAGGGACAGATCCTGGCAAATGGCGCGGCGCCCTGAAAGTGATCGCGCGTACCCGGCCATATCTGTGGCCAAATCACCGCGACGCGATCACCCAGCGTCTGCTGGAAACCGGGGTCTCCGCTGCGGTGGGATTTCCGACAGGCGCCGGAAAATCTACCGTGTCTCAGCTGAAGATTGCCGCCCATCTCTTTGCGGGTCGTAAGGTCGTATTCCTGGCGCCAACGCATGCGCTGGTCGATCAAACATCCCGAGATTTGAGAAGCGCGTTTCCCCGCGCGACCGTGCGAGGCGAACGTATTGACGAATTCGGCTTCGACACTGGCAGCGAAGAGCTTCCCGACATTCTTGTGATGACGCCCGAAGCGTGTCTGACCCTGACCCATTTTGAACCGACCGCCTTCGATGATGTCGGCCTGCTTGTGTTCGACGAATGCCACCTGCTTCACGACAAGGGAGATGGAAGCCGCAGGGCGATCGACGCCATGCTCTGCCTCCTCAATGTCGTCCGTCTCCGGCCGGAAGCCGATCTTCTATTGCTGTCGGCGATGGTCAAGAATGTCGATGAGATTGCGGCCTGGATGGCGGAACTGACAGGCCGAAAGGCGCTTGGCCTTGCGCTCGGATGGAAGCCGACAAGGCAGTTGCGGGGATGTATCGTTTATGAAGCCGACACGCTGGCATATCTAGAAGACCTTCTCAAAACAGAGCATGAGAAGAAACCCAAAGGCGGCGTCCCGCAAAGCGTCAAAGCACAGCTGACGGCCCAGCCCTTCGGATTTTTCAGTGTCAAACAGACCTGGGCTAGTATGGAGCGCGATGATTACGCCTGTCTGCCCTTTTTGGATCAAGAGGTTGCCCTCTCCACGAACGCCAACTGGAAGCTGACGCCGAATGCTAACGAGCTAAGCGCACATCTGGCGGCGAGAGCGGCGCAGTCGGGTTTGAAAACGCTGGTCTTCTCTCAATCGACCATCAATGCCAATTCGATTGCCAATCAGGCGTCGGACTTGATTGGCGCCGTCAAAATCGATCTGACTGACGCTGAAAAAGTCTACCTCGCGACCGCCCTTGATGAAATCGGAAGCCCCGACCAGCTCTACCTGGCCGTCGACGGGGACAGCGTCATCGCATCGGCATCGGTTCATCATGCCCAGCTCCTTCCCGAAGAACGCCGACTCGTAGAATCCCTTTACAAGCGCCGGGAAGGCCTGACGGCTCTGGCCGCGACGCCGACACTCGGTCAAGGCATGAACTTGCCAAGTGAGATGGTGATCATCGCCGACGATAGCCGATTTGATGAAGCCAAAGGCCGCAAGGAAGTTCTTGAAGCGCAGGACCTGCTAAATGCGGCGGGTCGTGCAGGACGCGCAGGGCAGAATGCAACAGGGATCGTCATCGTCATTCCCGGAAAAATCGTAGCGCTGGATGAATCCGAGAGCACGATCGGTTCAAGATGGACGGCGCTCAGAGAAGTGTTCGGCCAGTCCGATCAGTGCCTTGAAATTGATGACCCTTTGACCGCGCTACTCGATCGCATCCACGCTCAGGCGGATGATCTGGGGGATACTGAACACTATGCAATCTCCAGACTCCTGCAATCGGGCCGCGAGGACGGGGCTGATCCTGCAGATGACGAGATCGCGCTGACAAAAGCACTTCGGCGCTCGTTCGCCGCCTATCGGCGTAAAAAGCTGGACGAGTCATGGATCGAGACTCGGATTTTCGCCGCTGTCGCCTTCGCGCGGGGCAGCGAAGATCTCACCGACGAGGCGCGCGCCAATCGTGAGCTCTCATCGACGACAGGTGTACCGGAAGACATCGTTGCAGCGCTCAAAGCCAGCCTCCAGTCCTCACCCCCAGAAGACAATGCCCACATCATGGATTGGTCCGTCTGGATGATGGATTGGCTTGATGCCAATCCTGATGCCCTCGAACGAGTGGTTAAATACGGGGACCTGGAAAGCCAGTTTGGCAAGCCCTTCAAGGATTTGGCATCAGCCGCCGCACGCGCAAAATACGCTCTTCCCCGGTTACGCCTTCTTCTGAGGGTGTGGATGGCCGGCAAGACGCTCAACGAAATGCAGGCAATGCTGCCGCCCAATAGCCGGCAAAAGCGCTACAGCACCAGCGCACGGAAATTCGTGATGAAAATCATTCCCTCTCTGGCGTATCTATTCGGCGTTCCGGCCTTGATCCTCCGCAGCAAAGCTGCCGCGGCGGGCATTGAGGACTATGATACCCCCCCGAACATCGCTCACCTGGGACGATGCGTCAGGCGCGGTTATGATTCTGTCGAGAAGTCCGCACTGGCGCAGCACTTGGCGTCGGCGGGTCTCGCGCGCCGCGCCCTGCATCGTCACTTCGGTCTCGTCGTGCCTTTTCTAGCAGCAGGCAAACCTGATGAATCATGGGGTGACATTTTGGACCGTGTCGAGCACGCCATGGACGAGGAGCTGAACAATCGAACATGGGATATCGATGATTTGCTTTGATATGACTTGTGCAAACTTTCTGCTTCAACCATGCATGTAGTCAAAGGGAAGCATCGAAATGGAGTGACCCAGCACCGCTGATCTGATCCCTTAATTTAGACACTCCTGCTTCTAAGTCTGAGACGGTCGTTTGAACGGCTGAGTTGAGCTTTCAGTATGACTAGTGCCGCGTTCAATCCGCATTCCCGATCCCACGGCCCAATGTCCAGGAAATCCGCCCCCCACGCACAACACCAGACACCGCCATCCCGCGCCGCTGCTCCAGCACTTGTCTCCATGGCACAATCGTAAAATCCCGCTGCCGTTCGATCACTGCAAACTTCCCGCTCACCCTGGACACGGGCTCGCGATAAGTGCCGTCAACATGACCCCGCTCTGGCGCTGGCGTATATGGCTTTCCGATTCCCTCACTCAACGTCCGGCCAGCCTGCGCAAGATCGCGCTTCAGTAACTCAGTTCTCTGCGCGGCAGACAAGCCAGCGTCGACTCCCACCTCCATACCAATGCCAGCCAGAAATGCGCGCCGTTTCACCCGCGCCTCAGCCACCTCTCTCCCAAATCCGAGCGGCACGCCGGAGGGGGGAGGCGCCTCGTCCAGCCACGTCACGCCGAGCGCCGTTTCCTGCTCTCTCAGGCCCAGCTCCGAGCGCACCAGTAATTGCGCGGACCTGAACCGCGCTTGTACCCGCTCATACGCTCTCGCGCGATCCAGATAGTCCGGTGGAATTTTCCAGTCGGCATCGGCCGTCCGCTCGACATGACCGGCGCGCCGCAATGCTTCCAACCTTCGCACATGGGTCGCGATAAATTCCGGACTGGACCGCGGATCATCGGTCTGGTGCAGCCCCGCAGAATAGACTCCATCATTTGCCCGCGCGATCCGGTCTATCGTGAGGTCCGATGGTTTCGGTTCAAAGTTCGGCGGCGACACGGTTACAATAGAGCCGCGTTTCAGTTCTTCGACGTCTCCCGCGACACCCAGTTCGACAAACACCGCTCGGCCATCCAGACCATCGATTATGGCGTAGGCGCGGTCATGCGCTTCACCCGTCAGACCCGTCTGCAAGACAGCACCCGTCACGCTCCGACCGTCCGGATCAGACTTGTCAAAAATCACATCGACATCGAGACGTCGGTCGCTGCGTCCTGCGAGTGCGCGATTCATCGTCTTGATGATGTCGTGCCGTTCGGACAGCCCTTGCAGAACCTCGCGGAAATTCTCCCGCATCTGCCAGCGTCCAGCACCGAGTTTCTGGGCGAGCCCTAGCCGCTCCAGCGTCCGCAACCGGGCGGCATGCAAGGTGCGATAGTGCGACGGGCTTTCCTTCAACCGGAACTCATGTTCGGGACTTACCTGACGCGCGATAAAATGATCGAGCCGCGTCACACGCTCGGCAGCGATATCCGATTGGAGTTTCCGCTCCTGTTCAAGCCTTGTCTCCGGGCCTAGCTCCAGCGTGACGAGATCTACGGCACGCTCGCGGATCCCATGCGAGATGTACGCCCGCGGCATGACAAGGTCCGAGCCGTCTTCACGCCGCCCGCGGATGGCCAAGTGCGCATGCGGCCTGCCGGTGTCATGATGAACGGCGCCAACCCATTCGAGCCGCGTGCCGAGATCGGTTTCCATCTGTGAAACGAGATCACGAACGAAGGGTTTGAGGTCGGCCATTTCGGCGCCATCCTCCGGCGAGACAATGAACCTGAAATGGTGACGATCATCGGTGATGGTTTTGACCAGACCTGATGCGTTTGCATCCTCGCTCGTGGCATCAAACAGTTTTCCGCGGTCCTTCTCCTCGAGCGCGGCGTCGCGCCGGATATATCCGATATGGGCTGCCAGGGCCGCTGCGCTGGACGCCGACATCCGCACGATGCGTGCCTTGACGATCACGCGTCTCTGTCCGCCGCGCGGGCCGATACGGGGCCGGGCGGGCAGGGCCGTCCGCCTGACGCCGCCAGCCGAGGACAGAGCCTTCGTCATTCGCATCAGGTACGTCTTCGCCCGTCTCCCTGATCCGGCCGATCGAATCCTGCCAGATCTCGGGATGAAAGGATTGTCCGGCGGCGTGCTCATTCGGGCCAATCCGGTGGAAAACAAGCCAGATTGCGCATATGGAACCATGCCAACCTGTTGTCCTCATTGAGGCTTCCATCAGACCACAGAGCTGCGCAAGTATCTGTGGAGCCATAAAAATCGATGTGCAGACAAGGCGATAGCCCCTCATTGGCTCCATGAGCTTTTATCTTGCATTCCGATCTGTCCCCATTTTTCCCAATCAACCCTTCTGCATGCTCCTTCCGATCACCGCCTATCCACACCGCACGACCAATGATGTCGCCCTCCCTGACCGCTCCAAAATACCGTCCATCAAAGGAATCCGGTGTGCGATCAGAAAGGAGCAGAACCTCTTCTGCCTGAAGCTGCCTGCAGCCCGTCCAGGGAGACGGCAGGGCGCGTCCCATACTATCTGTTGATAGCAGGCGGACAGTCGAAGTCCCGTTGATCTGTAACACACCCTTGATCTCACAAACCGTGTCGCCTTCGAGCGCCCGGACGTTCTTGATGACGGGGATGCCTGGCGCAAGATAGCGCCTCTGGATCGCGAGTCTCGAAGCGGCCTCTGGCAGGTTCGAGACAACCAGATCACCCCGCGAAATCACCTCCAAAGGTTCGACGCGATACCACCCAAGCGGAGCACTTTCGCTCGGATTGTAGAGTAATATGGGCGGTAAAACACCAGTCGCCGGAAGGCCTGTCAATGCCACTCCGAGCACAGAAATACCGCTCCAAAATACTGCGCGGAGGCTCATGAAAAGCCCCTCCAGTTGCTCGAAAGAAGTCTCCAATTGGCCATCGACAATGTGATTGAATCTGTTCTCAATGCCCTGATTTCAAGCGCCATGACCGCCTCCCCGGGACCTATTCCAGACGGTCGAATAATCATTCAAATCATCGACATGATAGACGACGGTGCCGCCATGTTTTCTGTATTGCGGTCCATTGTTCGACCAGCGCCAGTTCTCCATCGTGCGAACCGTGATACGCAGATAAGCCGCCGCCTCTTTCGTCGTCAGGAAAGGACTTGGACGTCCTTTTGCCTCGTTCATTCCCCGTACCCCGTCTTGCCGGGCACAGATCAACGTGGCGGCTTCAACACGTCCCAGAAAACAAAAGAAAATTCTAATTGGGAGTCACGAAGATATGCGGCTTCGCGGCGATACCCTGTTTAACCATGCGCAGCGCGCATGACTTCGTAAGCATACAGATGCCCCTCTATCGAGCGAATTAAACATGCCAGAAGCCGCCCCGGAATGATCTCCGGAGCGGCCAGTTTGGCGATGAGTGCGGGGCTAGTCCTTGGGGTTCCAGAGGATCACGTGGCGGCCTTTCTTGCCTTTGACCGGTGCGAGGTTCGCGTAGATGCGGCGCGGGCCAATCTGCGGATCTGCGAGGGTCAGGGAGACGTATTCGCGGCCGGAAGACTTTGCCTTGCGCATCCAGCCGCCGCCGATTTCGGTCGCGGTCTCACCGGCGAAGATGCGGTAGTCCGGCTGGGCCTCTTCAGCTTTGTCCGCGTTCTTTTCGATGCGGATGGCGGCTGAGAGGTTCATCATTGCGAGGGCGCCTTCGAAGCCGGTTTTGGTTTCGCTGACATATCCGAGTGCGTTTGCCATGGGGGTCTCCTTTTCGTTTCCGTGGCTGTCTTCGAGGGACACCTTGTCCCCGTCGACGCCGGACCGCCCGGACGGCGCGGGGCGGGCCTGAACCTGCAAGGGCGCAGCAAAGCGGAGCACCGGACAGGCGCATGAATTTGTCTCGCGAGGAGCCGCAAAGCGGCGGGGAAATTCGTGGGACTGTCCGGTTTCAGGGCCGTTTCGTGTCGTCCAGGTCACACGGCAATAGACGGGAACAAGGGGTCTTTCGGGGCAAGCGGAGAGCGGAACAGACCGCTTTGGCAATCGCACTCGGAGGCAAAAAGAAACCCACAGACGGGCGATTTTTCGGAGGCGCATCTGTCTTGATCTGAACCGCAGGAGTACACACTCATCCGGTAGAAGCATGTGGAAATGCCGCCCGGCATGCTGCCGAACGGCTTTCGCTTCCACGGACAAGGAGACTGCAACATGTCAGGCGGCGTCCTGCTCTGCGACAGACTGGTCTTCGGGAGAAGCTTCGTCCTCGCCAGAGGTAAACAGGCTGGCGATCCGGACCCATGCATCTGCTGGCGGCGACCCTGCGTTTGTAACAAGGCGCGTAGGCGGCACCTGCATCCATCCCGGACGCCAGCCCGGATTGGCCTCACACTCTTCGCCAGTGATCCGGTTCCAGACCAGTTCCTTCTGGGCTTTGCCCGTGTCTGTGAGCGCTGCTTTCGCCGTCGATGGAGACGCAATGTCTGCCACCATGGCGTTAATGGCGCGCTTGTCCCGAACGAGATCAAGGAAGACACGCTCCGGCTTCCAGTAAGCGGCCATGTCGGTTTCGGTGGCGACAGCGACGGCTTCCACAACCGGGCCGCCCGCTTCCAGCGTATCCGCCATCACAAAAGCCAGCACGGTCAGGGTTTCCGCATCGTTCATTTCGAGCAGCGCCGCAAAGACCTCGCTGAGGTGATAGGCGTCCCCGTTTGCGCGCAGGGATGCGACCCCATGGGCGTCAAACAGGCTGCGGACATGGTCCCCGGCGGCCCGCATTTCTGCGGCGGCGCGTGATGCCTCCACGCTGGCCTGTATGTCCTCCTTCCGGGCGAGGAAGTCGTGCCGCCTGACAGTCCAAAGAGCGGACCCGACCATGGCATGCGCCACCATCAGCCGGAGGGCGATTCCAGGGTGTCCAAGCAAGGTTGTACGCGCTGCGCCATGGCGGTGGAGGGCAATGTATTGTGCGAGCGGCCCGGACATTTCGGGCTTGGTGTCGGCTGCTTCCGCATCACCGTCCGGCCTTGCGCGCTTCTCCAGTTTCCGGGCTTCGGCCTGCGTAATGTAGCCCTCATGGAAGGTCACAGTGCCATCATCGCGGACTTCGACAATCACGCTGCCGCCCTTCGTCCGGGGGCGCTTCAAATACTCCCAACTGGCAAAATATTTCCCGCGTTCGAGAACCTCTACATTGCGCCACCCGGCGTCAATGTAGGTCTCGACCTTGGCCGCAAGCGCTGCCGATTGGGCTTTCCAAAACGTGTCGGCCTCTGCGAAGACACCTGTCTCACCGAAGAGGTCAGCTGCCACTTTGCCTTCATAGATCGCCAGATCAAACAGCGCCTTGTCGGTCGTGATGGTGGCCCCGCCCGTGATCCATGCCTTGCAGGCGCGGCCCATGGGCGCGCGCTCTGTTTCACTTCGAAACAGGGCCAGCCAGTCTGCCTGCTGGTCCTTCGTAGCAAGTGTGAGCGCGCGGATTGTCTCCGGGTCGATTTCGTCTTTGGCGTAAAGCGCACGGATCGGGCTGGAGAGATTGGCGAGGGCGAGGATACGCCGGACTTTCAGGTCCGTGACCCCGAAATGTCCGGCAATCTCTTCCACCGTCCGGCCTGCATGCGCCAGCTTTCCGAACGCATTGTATTGCTCCATTTCCGTGGCGGGCAGGCGGGCGACATTTTCGATGAGCGAGGCCTCCACCGCTGCGGCGTCGTCATCCGCTTCCATGATTGCGCACGGGACGGCGATTGACTTGCCGGTCTCAGCGGCAATGACCTGCAAGGCATGGAAGCGCCGCCGTCCCGCGACGACGCCATAGCCATCACCTTCGGGGCGCACCAGAAGTGTCTGGCGGATTCCTTTCTCCCGGATGGAGGGCAAGATGTCGGAGACATCAGGCGCCTTGCGGTTGTGCCGCATGTTGAGCTTGCTGATATGGAGTTGCTCAAGGGGAAGTGTTTTCAGTGCGGGTTGTGCCATGGGATTGTCCTCCTGTTCTGGCGGGTAAAGTGAAAGGCCAAGCGCCCATGCCGGGCCTTTCCAGTTGATCGGGCTGAAGGGGAGGCCTTCCGCGTCGCGGTTTGCGTCCGGATCGGTCTCGCCCCAGTCATAGTCATGCAGGCCAATCAGCGGCGCGCGGCCATCGACCCAGATTTCGACGACGCGGGACTCCTCTATGACGAGGGTCATGTGCGGACGTGGCCCTAATAGGTCATCCAGCGCGCTCATGCCTGCGCGACCCGTGCAGGTGCGGACGCCATCAAACGCGCTAAGGCTCTGTGCCCGGCTTGCAAGGCTTCGGGGAGCAGTTCGCATGCGACTTCAGTCAGGTAGGCGTTCTCCGACCTCGGATCGTTGGCCTCTATACCCCAGATGCTGGCGGCATGAGATTCCAGTTCCACGCTTTCGCGTTCAATGGCGAGCACGATTCCGCAATAGAACCACTCATCCTTGCGCCACGCGTCCATGACGGCTTCGGCGTCTGCTTGCGCCTTCGTCAGCCGCTCGCGGAAATTGTTTCCGGGTCCGATAAATCCCGGGTCGCCAATATTGAGCGATGGCCAGAATCCGTCCTGGCGCTCGTCTGGACTATCCGGACAGTCGTCGCGGACGATCCGCGCGGTGACGCGAAAGCCGTCAATCTCGACGGCAATGCTGTCGCCCTCGCACACATAGCGGTCAAATCTCTCCCGGAACGCCATGACTCAGCGGCTCCAGAAAATGTGGACTTCATCAAAGCCCGTCTGGAACACCATGATCTCGCCATTCATCGCCATGTCGCGGGCAAGCGCGGTCCAGTCGATATAGTAATCGAGCGAGGCCGGAATCTCTGTCCCGCTTTCGCGCGTCACTTCCTCGGCAAAGTCTGCGGCGCTGCGATATTCGCCTGCATAGTCTTCAAACGCGGCGTGAGCCTGTTCAAGGTCATCGCCGAATTCGCGGTAGAGTTTCGCTCCAAGGCTCCCGTGTTCGGTGATGAAGTCCGCAAGGGCGCAAACTGTCTCGAAGGAGGCATATTCGGAAATGCGCGCGCCTTCGAACCCCTCATAGTCATGAATTGACCATTCCTCCGCACCCGGTTCAGGCGACGCCGCCAGCATGGCGCGGACGCCCTGCATCATCTCGTCCGGTTCTGTCGCGTCGATCCACGCCCCGTGGAGCCGTCCATTATTATACGCGGCAAGACAGGCGACATAGATGCGGGGCGTGTCCCGCAAATCTGGTCCGGTCGCTGTTCCAAGGGGAGCGGGAGTCTCGTGTGAAGGGGTCATGTCAGCCTCGCAAAATTGAACCTCGCCCGCGTGCCTTTCCCGGCAGGCGGGAGGGGGCGGACGAAAGGTGCGGGCGCCCGGGCGTATGAGGGCCGGGGGCAAGGCGGAAAGGTAGGAGGCACGGAAAGAACCGGCGGACCCAGGTCACCGGCGCCTTGCGCGCGGGCCGCGCCCGGGCAGACGCGCCGTCCGCCCCCTCCCGGCTGCTGGGAAAGCTTGTCCACGCTTTCAAACACCAAACAGGCAGGCTGGTGCCGTGGATACGAATCCTTCCAGACCCGACAGCCATGGCCTTGGATATACGAGACTTCCGGGAAGCTGACCGCGCAGCGCTGATTGCGCTTTGGGAGGCGTGTGCGCTGACCCGGCCATGGGACGACCCGAATGCAGACATGGACCGGTCGATCGCATCCCGCGATGCCACGATCCTCGTCGGTACATTAGATAACGATGTCATTGCCAGCGCCGTGGTCGGCCATGACGGCCATCGCGGCTGGATCTACTATCTGGCTGTCAGCCCAGACCGTAAAGCCTGCGGCCATGGGCGCGAAATGATGGCCGAAGCCGAGCTTTGGCTGACGGCGCGGGGGACGCCGAAGGTGCAGCTCATGGTGCGCGGGGAGAACGAGACCGCGACTGCCTTCTACAATGCCCTCGGCTACGAGCGCCAGGATGTGACCGTTCTCGGCAAATGGCTCATGCCATCGCCCGAGGCAGATTGAGGTATCGAGAGGCCACGCGCGCCTGACCCCTCTGGCCGTAAGGCCAGTGGGAAGCAAAGCGCGGCCCCCGCCGGCGAGCCCCCGCAGCGCGCGGCGACCCGAACGGGTGGCCGCGTGACCGGAGACGAGCCGGGCCCGGTCAGGTGACGTGGACGAGGTGGAGGGCTCTCGTCTCCCGGACAGCCCCGCGTCAGCAGGCGGGGGAGGGGCGATGCTTACAAGTGCTTTGAGATACTAAGAGGTGTCTACCAGTTCGTAAGCCGCTAATCGAAATAGAGCGTTCGACCGGATGACGTCGTATGCGCTCTTCGATGTGCGGAGGGGCAGGTCAAAGGTTCTCTTCCAAAAGGGAGAAATATTCGCCGTCCCGAAGGCGCTGGCCCTTGGCGAGCAGGCGGGCCATTTCGGACTTCATGGCGGACGACGGTCCGCCCCATTCTTCCGAGATGCGCTTCTCACCATAGAAAATCGTCGCGGTTTCACGATAGGTGAGTCCCGCGTCGTGGGCATCCAAGGCGACAAGAGCGTTGCGATAGCCGAGGCCCTTGCGTGACCAGACAGGAGGCGACATGTCGTCGTCGCCGTAGACCTTCTGGGCACGGTTCAGCGCATTCACGTGATCCTGCATTGTGCTGAATCCCGAGATGGAGAATTCCATTTTCACAGGCTCCAGGGATAACAGCGACTTGCCACTGCACCTGACCTGAATCGAGCACTTCTTGCCTTTGACAAGGATGTGCTCGTGCTCAAAAGCGTCCACAAGATGGATAATCTTGCAGAGGCGTGTGCTCTTTTCGAAGATTTCATCGATCTCGCCTGGTTCGCGTTCACGCACGTGAACAGCGACCTTTCGGGGATACGTCTTGTCGGACCAGAAGACATGCGTGGTCAGTGCCGATTGATCCGGGTTCGGAAAAAAGAGGAGGCCCCAGTTCTCGGCTTGGTGGTCCTGTTCGCGAATCCGGAGAAGCTGGATGTCACAACACGCCGATCTTGTTTCGAGTATAGGTTGCGCAGAATAGGCGGCGGCTCTCAGCGAAGAGTTACGCCGGGCGAACTCCCAGGCCCAGTTCCCGCGTGAGAGATTGGCGGTGTAATCATACCTAACAAGCGTATCGTTCAGGTCTTCTATCGTGTGAACAAGCATGGATCAGCCTCCCGCGTCAGGGGAATGCAGGTCATGTGCCAATTTCAATCTATCATGGAAGTTTAAGGTTGCTCGCTTAGGCCAAAAGGCCGTGAAAATGTGCGCTCACTTAACTAAAAGCACTGTACAAACATAAGCTGATTGAGCAGTGTTCTGACTGCGTCGTTCGTCCAGACAGATTGAAGCCCGCAGCCACCATTACAACATGCTGCATTGAGAGATTGATATCAGATATATGATTGTAGTCTCGCATCGTGATCGCGATGCGAGACTACGGTCTATAAGAATTGGCCTCTCACGTCGCAAGTTATTGGGTGGATTGTTGTTCTTTCAATATGTCCAAGGCTACGTCGACGATCATATCTTCCTGACCACCAACCATACGCCTACGTCCTAGTTCAACCAGGATTTCACGTGTATCGATCCCATAATCTTGCGCTGCCTTCTCTGAATGCCTGAGGAAGGACGAGTAGACCCCGGCATAGCCTAGCGAGAGCGTTTCGCGATCAACGCGGACGGGGCGGTCCTGGAGTGGGCGAACAAGTTCCTCGGCGGCATCCATGAGCGCGAAAAGATCGCATCCATGCTTCCATCCCTTTCGCTCGGCGGCAGCGATAAACACTTCAAGCGGTGCGTTTCCGGCCCCGGCACCCATGCCGGCCAGCGAAGCATCCACGCGTCTTGCGCCATGTTGAACGCCGACAATGGAATTGGCGACGCCCAAGGACAGATTGTGGTGGGCGTGGATACCCCGTTCAGTTTCCGGCTTCAGGACTTTGTCATAGGCTTGAAGCCGGGCGATGTATCCATCCATGTCGAGCGCGCCGCCACTGTCGGTGACATAGATACATTCGGCACCATAGCTTTCCATCATGGCGGCTTGTTCAGCCAATTTCTCAGGCTCGACCATGTGGGACATCATAAGAAAGCCAACCGTGTCCATACCCAGATCTCTGGCAACACCGATATGCTGTTTCGATACGTCGGCTTCCGTGCAGTGTGTAGCGATCCTGACAGACCTGACGCCAAGCTTGTAGGCATGCTTCAGCTCCTCGATCGTTCCGATCCCAGGAAGGAGGAGCGTCGTCAGTTTCGCCGTTTTCACTGAATCCGCGACGGCTTCAATCCATTCCCAGTCGGTGTGGGCGCCAAAGCCATAATTGAAGCTTGAGCCATTCAGGCCGTCTCCATGGGCAATCTCGATTGCGTCGACTCCGGCCTGGTCAAGGGCTGCGGCAATCTTGCTGACGTGCTCGATACCGTATTGGTGCCGGATCGCATGCATCCCGTCGCGCAAAGTGACGTCCTGAATGTAGAGATTGTCGGATTTGGGATCAAATGCCATCAGGCAGTCTCCTTGGCTCGCCGCCGTGCGGCGATCTTCTCAGCGGTCGCAATGCCAGCTGATGTCATTATGTCGAGATTTCCCGCGTATGCAGGCAAATAGTGGGCGGCACCCTCGACTTCCAGGAAAACGCTGGTCTTGATACCTTCGAATGTGCCCAGGCCGGGAATCTTGACTGGGTTGTTCGAACCGAGCCGTTCGAACTGAACCTTTTGCTTCATCCGATAGCCGGGCACATAGGCGTTGACCTTTGCAACCATTGCTTCAATTGAGGCCTCAATTGCAGGCTCATCCGCGCCACTAGAGAGGGTGAATACCGTATCGCGCATAATCATCGGAGGCTCTGCCGGGTTCA
>NZ_JBALTL010000008.1:0-49593 GCF_036964545.1 Hyphomonas oceanitis | reverse complement strand
ACTATGAAAGGGGCAGACTCTCGAAATGAATGAGGGACTGAAGGGTCTCAGGTCAGCGCCTAAAAACGCACTTGGTAGGAGCCTTTTTCATCTCCAAAATGTACCAGCCTCTGTACCAGGGTACACGATATTTATACAAATATTCAGCTAGTTATGGAAAATCAGGGCCCTAAGCAGGGCTGGCGGAGAGACAGGGATTCGAACCCTGGGAACCCTTGCGAGCTCACTAGTTTTCGAGACTAGCCTATTCAACCACTCTAGCACCTCTCCGCGCCCTAGTGGGAAGCGTGCTGACCTATACTGGCTTCGCGAGGATTTCAACTCCCTGAAATCGTCTGAAGATGACATTTGACAGCTGCTCCGGTTTGGTGTTTACCCCCCCATTCAGGCGCGGACCGGCGACGGTTTCGCGCGTATTTCATTTTGATTTCATGCCGGAAGGATGAGACCCATGTTCGCGGTCATCAAGACAGGTGGCAAGCAGTACAAAGTTGCCGAAGGCGATACTATCGTCATCGAAAAACTGGATACTGAAGCCGGTAAAGACGTGACGTTCGATAGCGTCCTCATGCTTGGAAGCGGCGAGTCCGTTACGGTTGGCGCGCCCCTCGTGGCTGGCGCTACTGTTTCGGGCGAAATCGCTGAGCACATGCGCGGTCCTAAACTGATCACGCGCAAAAAGCGCCAGCGCCAGACATATCGCCGTACAATCGGGCACAAGCAGCACCTGACGACCGTGACGATCACGTCGATCAATGCTGACGGCAAGGCACCAGCAAAGAAGGCCGCTCCCAAGAAGGAAGCCGCGCCGAAAGCTGAAGCTGCTGCACCAACAGAAGCCCCTAAGGCGACACCAACTGCTGAGGCTCCGGCTGCTGCCCCAACAGGCACTGCTGATAACCTCAAGAAAATGACGGGCGTCGGCCCTGCACTCGAGAAAAAGCTGAACGGCGCAGGCATTACCACCTTCGCGCAGATCGCAGCCCTTTCTGAGGCCCAGATCGCCGAACTCGAAGAGCAGCTGAGCCTCTCGGGCCGTTTTGAGAAAGACGGTTGGGTTGCACAGGCCGCTGAACTCGCCAAGGACGCATAAGGGCTTTAAGCCCTCAGACAGGACAAGGAGCACACAATGGCTCACAAAAAATCAGGCGGCTCGTCACGTAACGGTCGCGACTCGAACCCGAAATACCTTGGCGTCAAGAAATACGGCGGCGAGCATGTCATTCCCGGCAATATCATCGTGCGTCAGCGCGGCACCCAGAAATGGCCTGGCAAAGGCGTGGGCATGGGCAAGGATCACACCCTCTTTGCACTCGTCGAAGGCAATATTGAGTTCGCCAAGAAGGCCGGTGGCCGCATGTACGTCAATATTGTACCGCTTGCGAACGCAGCAGAATAGCGGCTGACAGCGCGGCCGCGGGAACGTGGCCGGATCGCAAAAGTCGATCATTCCGAGGGGAGGCAGGCCACTGCTTCCCCTTTTTCTTTGCCCTCCCCTGCCCTTGTCCTGCCTTGAGGAGGCGACGATGAGTGAAGACTTGCAAACGGAGCGGCTATTGCTGCGGCACATTGGGCCTGCCGATGCAGGTACGATAACGGACCTCGTGCAAGACCCAAGGGTCTACCGCATGCTGGCACGCATTGCGCCCAACCAGCCCAGGGCGCAAACTCTGGCATGGATTTCCGGTCAGGATGCTGCCGGAAAAGCCGATATGGAGCATGTCCGGGCGATGGTTCTTGAGGGTAATATTGTGGGCGTCGTCGGCGCACATCGGGAGCTCGAGGGAATGCCCTTCAACATAGGCTATTGGCTTTCGCCCGTCGCATGGGGCAAAGGCTTGACGACCGAAGCAGCAAAGAAATTGCTCGCTTGGCTGGAAAGCCGCGGCGAAACAGCCTTCCTGTCAGGACACTTCGTTGACAACCCAGCCTCCGGGCGCGTGCTCAACAAGCTGGGCTTCATGCGCGCTGGCCGCAGAAGACTTTTTTCTCTTGGCCGGGGCGAGACCGTTGAACACTTCGACATGGCGCGCCTCGCGCGAAACGCGTAAGAGAACCCGATGAAATTCCTTGATCAGGCCAAAGTTTATATCAAGTCCGGCGGCGGCGGCGCGGGATGCGTCTCGTTCCGGCGCGAGAAGTATGTCGAGTATGGCGGCCCCGACGGTGGCGACGGCGGGCGTGGCGGTGATGTCTGGGCGGAGGCGGTAGATGGGCTTAACACGCTGATCGACTATCGCTACCAACAGCACCACAAAGCGAAACGCGGCGGTCACGGCATGGGCAAGCAACGCACCGGCGCCAAAGGCGATGACGTGACCCTCAAGCTGCCGGTCGGCACACAAATCTTCGAAGAAGATCAGGAAACCATGGTCGCAGACCTGACAGAGATCGGTCAGCGCGTTCAACTCGCAAGCGGTGGCAATGGCGGCTGGGGCAATTTGCGGTTCAAATCATCGACTAACCAGGCTCCCCGCCGAGCCAATGCAGGCGAGGAAGGCGAGGAGCGCTGGCTTTGGCTGCGCCTTAAGCTTATTGCTGATGCCGGACTTGTCGGCCTGCCCAACGCAGGCAAGTCAACCTTTCTGAGCGCTGTCACGGCCGCAAACCCTAAAATCGCAGACTATCCTTTCACAACGCTGGATCCCGGCCTGGGCGTTGTCGACCTGGGGCCGAACACCCGATTCGTACTTGCCGATATTCCCGGCCTTATTGAAGGCGCAGCGGAAGGTGCCGGCCTCGGCCACCGCTTCCTCGGTCACATCGAGCGCTGCAAAGTGCTGCTTCACCTCATTGACTGCACACAAGACGACCCGGCAGGTGCCTACCGTACGATCCGCAAGGAACTGGAAGACTATAGCCCAGAACTGGCGGAACGCCCCGAAATCGTTGGCTTGAACAAGATCGATGCGCTCAATCCGGAACTCGTGGCAGACCAGCTCAAACAGCTGAAAAAGGTCTACAAGGGCAAGCCAATGCTCATCTCAGGCGTAACCGGCGAAGGCGTCCGCGAGGCCCTCTTTGCCATCGTGAAACACCTCGGCCTGCAGGCCGAAGCGGAGGCTGACGGTGTCAGCGAGGACGGAACATGGGCGCCCTGACCGCGAGTCTGCGCCGCCTAATGATGATGGTGGTGGGGTTCCGTATTGATCTTGCCGCACTTGCCGCATTTGACGACAACGCCATGGGCGTCATGATGGGCGACATTGACCATGAGTTTCGTCTTGCACGCCCCGCAGCGATACGTTTCATCGCCGCCGCCTGTACGAAGCGGCGTTCCGGCCGTGTGCTCAAGCACCTCAGCGTGAGCTGCCGCTTCGGGCGAAATCAAGATCATGTCGAATTGGGGCATCGTGTCGGCCTTGTAAGCAAAGGGGTAAATCTGATTGCCCAGACAGCACAGAGCTCGCAAAAATACCAGTCTCTCATCCTGACTGGCTGCGCAACATGACAGGCGACAGTCTTCGAACGGCAAAGCGGATTGTCGTCAAAACAGGATCCGCCCTCATTGCCGAACAGGGCAAAGCTCGTACCGAGTGGCTGGCGCGACTGGCGGCCGACATTTCGCAACTCCGCGCGCGCGGCAAGGACGTCATCCTGGTCTCGTCCGGCGCGGTTGCGCTGGGGCGTGTTGATCTCGGCTCGCCCAGCCCTTCCCGACTGGATCAGAAACAGGCGGCGGCTGCGATCGGTCAGCCACGACTGATGGCTGCGCTTGCTGGCGCATTTGCCTCACATGATATCACCCTTGGCCAGGCCCTGCTTACCCTAAGTGATACTGAAACGCGCCGCCGCTGGCTCAACGCGCGAGCCACATTGGAAACCCTGCTTGATGCCGGTGTTGTTCCTGTCATCAATGAAAACGACACGGTCGCGACCGACGAAATCCGCTATGGCGACAATGACAGGCTAGCAGCGCGCGTCGCTCAGATGATGGGCGCGGACCTCCTCGTGCTCCTTTCAGACATTGACGGTCTATACACCTCCGATCCTAACACAGACCCAAATGCGACCCACATCCCTGTTTTGCATGAGCTTTCAACCGATCATGATGCGATGGCCAGCGGCGCCAACGCGGCAGCGGGTGTCGGCTCCGGTGGCATGGTGACGAAGTTGGCTGCGGCGCGCATCGCCCATGCGGCAGGCTGCTCGACGATCATCACGCGCGGCAACCGCGAGCATCCCCTGCGCGCCATCGAAGAAGGCGCGCTTTCAACCCTAATCGTCGCCGACACAACGCCGGCGCGCGCGCGCGAAGCCTGGCTGATGGGTCACCTTAAACCCGAAGGCACAATTGTGGTTGATGCTGGCGCCGCGCGGGCGCTTCAGGGCGGCGCAAGCCTCCTTGCCGTTGGCATTATCGGGGTTCTGGGCGGTTTCGAACGCGGTGCTGCCGTAGCCATCAAGGCCGAAAACAGCCCCGTTATTGCAAAAGGGGTCACGTCCTACAGCTCAGCTGACATCCTTCGTGTCATTGGGCTTCAGAGTGACGAAGTGGAAGCCACGCTCGGCTATCGCGGCCGGCCCGCTATAATCCACCGGGACGACATGGTGCGTGTATGACCGAACAGGCTGAGCCGATCATCCGGCTGGCTAACCGGGCCGATCTAGACGATCTGGTCCGGATCGAAGAGGCTTTCCCGGAAGAAGACCGTTTTAAACGACGCACCTGGCGCCGCCTTTTGGAAGGCAACACAATATCACATGTAGCTGAATTGAACGGAACTCTAGTCGGGGCCTCAGTGTTGCTCTTGCGCGACAGGAGCGTGATAGCGCGTCTGTATACCGTTTCGGTCAGCCCAGACACGCGTGGCAAGGGCATAGCACGGAAGCTCATGGCAGTCGGTGAAAGCGCTGCCGCAGAGAGAGGCTGCCAACGGATGCGACTAGAAGCGCGAGAAACAAACCACAATGCTATTCTACTTTACGAGCGCAGCGGATATCGCGTAATTGCGCGCGTTGCAGGCTACTACCCTAATGGAGAAACCGCAGTGCGGATGGAAAAGCCCCTTGGCATGTCTGTGAGTGAAAGCCGATGACTGACTGGGTTATACTCGTCGAAACGGCGAGCGACATTTCACAAGCCGAAACGCCTCACAAGGTGCTCCGGGTCAGCGACTATATTTCCAAACCCGCTCTGTTTGCGGGCCGTCGCCCCTATATTTTGAACCTTTCGCGATCCTATGCCTACCAGTCCGAAGGCTATTACGCCTCGCTTTTGGCTGAGGCACGCGGACATCGGGTCAGCCCAAGCGTGCAGACCATGGTCGAGCTGTCGGCCAAGAGTCTCTACACGCACGCCCTGCCTGACCTTGGAGAGCGCCTGCGCGAAGCGCGCGCCAAGGGTGCTCCGGAAATCGTTAGCCTGTTTGTCGCCTTCTCGAAATCCGAAGTGCCAGGATACGAGAAACTCGCGCGCGAAGTATCCGACTGGTTCCGCACACCGGCACTTGAGGTCGAGTTCGACGACAGTACGCCTAACGGCATCGCACGCGTCCGTATTGTTTCACCGCATAAGTTGAAGGATGCGCGGCGGACCTTTTTCCTGGATGCCATGGCCACCTATACGAGCGGCCGCGTCAGCGCCCCCAAGACCAAAGCGCCCGCCAAGTGGTCGCTTGCAGTCTTGGTCGATCCCAAAGAGCAACATGCACCTTCCAAACCTTCATCGATCAAGCGTTTGGCCGATGTCGCAGCCAAGATGGGCGTCGAAGTAGAACTGATAGAGCCATCGGATCTGACAAGCCTTGCGGAATTTGATGCGCTCTTCATCCGTGCGACGACATCCATCGACAATTTCACCTATCGGTTCGCACGGCGCGCCGAGCAGGAGGGCATGCCGGTCATCGATGATACGCACTCAATGATCCGCTGCACAAACAAGGTCTATCTGAAGGAAATCCTCGAAAAAGCAGGGCTGCCCATCCCGCGCACCGAAATTCTCGACGAGAAATCAGACCTCACGGCAGCTTTCGCACGACTCGGATCACCGGTTATCTTGAAGACGCCTGATGGGTCCTTCGGCAATCACATGGTCAAGGCAACCACGCTCGAAGAGCTGAAGGCGGCTGTTAAGGGCATGTTCGATGACACAGCTCTGGTAATCGCGCAGGAATTCATCCCGACGAAGTTTGACTGGCGTATCGGTGTGCTCAACGGCGAGCCCATGTATGCCTGCCAATATCGTATGGCACGAGGACACTGGCAGATCATCAAGCACGGCCCTGGCGGCAAAACGAGTGAGGGCGGTTTCACCACGCTGCCTATCGAGGACGCGCCCCCCGAAGTGGTCGATGTTGCCGTGCGGGCTGCGCGCCTCATTGGCGACGGGCTCTACGGTGTCGATCTCAAGGAAACCGACAATGGGGTCGTGATCATCGAGATCAATGACAATCCCAGCATCGACCATGATGTCGAGGGCGCGGTCATGAAAGATGAAATCTGGCGCCGCATCATCTCATGGTTTTCCACACGCCTTGAACAGCGCATGGGCCGGGTCAACTGATCCTCAGAACTTGAAGGCGCCCGAGCGAAGGGAGTCATACCTGTCCTGCGTGAACGGAACATATTCCTTGCGCTCGGGATGATACATCCAGATCGGATCGGTCACTTCGTCAATGTTAAAGGCTTCCTTGACCAGACCCACCTTCCGGTACTTGAAGGTTCCCGTCGTCTCCGCATCTCGCTGCACACGGATGAAGATTGGTATCGCATAGGTTGGCAGCTTCTGGCCGAGCGCTACATACATTCCCTCGAAATCTACATCGCCATCCGTAGTGATGGCCGCCATACCCGCCTTACCATCATAGCCCGGCAACGGAACGCCATAGACATTTGCCGTTGCGACGCCCGGAATGCCTGAGAGTGCTTCACCAACTTCATTGGTGGAGACATTCTCACCCTTCCAACGGAAGGTGTCACCGATACGGTCGATAAAATAGATATAACCGTCCCTGTCCTTTCGCATTAGGTCCCCGGTCCGGAACCACATGTCGCCGGTCTCAAAGACATCACGCAGAATCTTTTTCTTCGTCGCCTGCTCGTCATTGTAGCCTTCGAAGCGGTTACGTATGTCCTCGCCGATACGGCCCAGGGCCTCGCCGGCACCATCCACATCCGTGCGGATACAAAAACCGTCTTCGCCGCGAACGGGTTCCTCTGTCTCAATGTCGAATTTCACAAAGGCGATATGCGCGAATTGCTTCTCCAGCCAGCCGGGAATACGCCCGACCGCACCAATCTTGCCGTCAAAATTGAGGAAGCTGACATTGCCCTCAGTGGAGCCATAAAACTCGCAGAGATGGTTGATATTGAACCGCTCCTGAAACTCGGCCCAAACTTCGGCCCGGAGTCCATTGCCGAAACCGGTGCGGATCTTGTGGGAACGCTCTCTCGGGTGGGTTGGCTGGTTCAACAGGTAGCGGCACAGCTCGCCAATATAAACGATCGACGTCGCGCCCTCGTCTGTCGCGTCGTCCCAGAAGGCACTGGCGGAGAACTTGCGCCGCAGAATGATGCACGCCCCGGTCATCAGTGCCTGCCCAACGCCGCAAAGGCCACCGGTGCCATGGTACAGAGGCAGCGTAAGATAGATCCGGTCACGTTCGGTGATATGGCACGGCGAAATGAACGTGCGCATCATGCCCTGCGTTCGAGCCTGGGTCAGTTTTGCCGCTTTCGGCAACCCCGTAGTTCCGGACGTGTAGACATAGAGGCAGAGATTACGTCCGCGAAGCGCAGCACGGTATTCGCGCGACGGCCGTTCTGCCGATACGCCCTTGATAGCCGCTTCGAGGTCATTGCCCTCGGATCCGCCGAGTGACCAGACAGCCGGTGCCGAAGTAAACAGACTTGCAGATGCCTTGATGACACTGTCCTGATCAGTGCCGGTAATTATACGCTTGGCATCGGCAATATTGATGCAGTGCGCGAGAGCCTCGCCTTCCAGATTTGAGTTGATGAGCGCGGTGACCACACCGATCTTCGACATCCCATACCAGAACGCCACATAATCAGGTCGGTTCTCCATGAAGAGGGCGACGCAATCACCAGCCACGAGTCCCTGCTCCAGCGCCCAATGAGCGAACCGGTTGGCCCGAGCCTCGAACTCGTCATACGTGGTCAAAGTGCCTTCGAACCGGAACGCGACATTGGCGCCATGGCGGTCGACCACATCCTCGACGTCGTCTGCCACCAGCCGGTCTGAATCGGGGCTGATATCCTTTGTCCACTTGGTCAAGCCTCGTATAGACCGATAAAATTGCACCTCGCGGGACAGTATGGATAGGAAGTTCATTTAGGGGTTCGTCCTCGCTTCGGGTCAGGCGCCGTATTGCCCATGGTTAGTCACTTCTTACAAGGAGAGCGCGGGATAGCCATCTTGTCAAAGGGGCAGACGCGGGCCCGAAGGTCATGACGGGTTTGCACGTTTGAATGTCTCTGATACTTGCAGCCGATACGAAGCGGAGGGTGCGCGATGTCTGATCCTGTTGGAGACCTTTTGACGCTGCTCGATATCGAGCGGCTCGAGCTTGACCTTTTTCGGGGCCAAAGCCCCGATGAACGGGCAAACCAGCGTGTTTTTGGGGGACAGGTTATTGCCCAGGCACTTGTGGCAGCGCAGCGCACAGTGTCCGAAGACCGGATTTGCCATTCACTTCATGCCTACTTTATAAGACCGGGCGATCCCAAAGTACCGATCATCTATCAGGTTGATCATGCACGTGACGGTGGTAGCTTCACGACGCGGCGGGTGGTCGCGATCCAGCATGGAAAACAGATATTCAACCTCGCTGCCAGCTTCCAAGTCCCGGAAGAGGGCTGGGAACACCAGCATGACATGCCAAAAGCACCCGTCCCGGAAACGCTGAAAGGCCTTCGGGACCGGCGTCTCGAGATCGCCGACCAAGTGCCGGAGAGCATACGCCACGAGTTCACGCGTGAGCGGGACATTGAAATGCGTGATGTGTCGCCACTGGACCTGTTCAATCCCGAACCGGCGAACGACTCACATCAGGTCTGGATGCGTGTCGCACGCGATGCGGGTGATAATCAGGCGCTGAACCAGTGCCTTTTGGCCTACGCATCGGACATGAGCCTGCTCGGCACGGGAAATCGGCCACACGGACTTACCTGGTTTGATCCGAAACTGATGTCGGCTAGTCTTGACCACGCGATCTGGTTCCATGCGTCCGTGAAGTTCTCCGACTGGCATCTGTATGTCATGGACAGCCCGTTCGCGGGCGGTGGACGCAGTTTCAACCGCGGTAGCATCTATAATCGCGACGGCAAGCTGGTGGCGAGCGTGGCTCAAGAAGGGCTGATGCGGCAGAAAAAGCGCAAGAACTGAGATTTTTTGGCTACTCGTATGACAAGAAAGCTCTGATTCATAAGAAATTTCACTATCAGGCAAAAACTGTTGGGAATTACAGCTGAAAAGGGCTTGCGCCCGCGTCTGCTCCCATTATTACGGGACTCCGGAGCGTAGCGCAGCCTGGTAGCGCATCTGGTTTGGGACCAGAGGGTCGGAGGTTCGAATCCTCTCGCTCCGACCATTTTCTCAGCGGGCAATACGCCCGTACTTGTTGGGATTATCCTTTAAATACCAGCCTCTCCACGCGAAACCCCCACCCTGTCGCTTTGCGGCCAAATCGGACAAAGCCGGACAAATTCCGACTTCCCGAGGTGGCTCAGGGGTGGCTTGGGTGGCACAAGGCTTGAAAGCCACCGTCTTCAGACTCGAAAGAGAGCAAGAAGACATGGCCAATAACAGACTCAAACTCACCCAAACCAATGTTCAGCGCCTTATCAGGGAGCATGACGGGACGAAAAAGGTGCGCCACTGGGACACTGAGGTCCCAAAGCTGTTTTTGGCCATCACGCCGAATGGCTGTGCAGCCTACAAGCTCCAGATCGTGAAACCCGACGGCAGCAAGACAGACGCGAAACTGATCGCAGCAAACGAAGGCTCTCCGGAACTCGCTCGCGTTATGGCCATGAAAGAATTAGGCCGGATGGCGCTGGGAGAAGCAGACCTGGTCACCCGCAAGCGGATAACCAAGGAAGAGGCCGAGAAAGAAAAGGCTTCTACATTCGCCGCCCTCTCCTCCCGCTTCATGACAACGCCAGAGAAATCCCCACCCCGGATCAAACAGCGCACCTATGATGAACGCGAACGGCTCCTTCGGGTTCACATCTTGCCGATACTGGGGGAGCAACCATTCCGGCAAATCTGCAGACCCCGGGTGCGCGAACTTGTGCGTGCGATCCAGGCCGAGGCAGCCAAACATCCCCGCGCGAGGGAAGGAACCAATCCTGGCGCAAAACTCGCCAATGAATGCCAGGGCGTTATCCGTGCGGTATTCAACTGGGCCATTGAAGAAGAACTGACAGATGTGAACCCAGCCACCTTCCGGAAACTGTTCAAGGACACACCCGACAAGCGCTCCCAGATGCCTGATGGGGCGCTGAAACTTATGTGGAACGCACTCAGGGCAGAAATGCAGACAGACGATGAACGACACGGCTGGGGGTCCGCACTGACTATCATGCTGCATGCCCTCACCTTGCAAAGGCCAGCCGAGATCGTTGCTGCCAGGCGAGACCAGTTCGACTGGACACCCGGAAAAGAGATGTGGTGCATCCCCGCCGGGCAGACAAAAACGAACGAGGTCTACGACGTACCCCTGTCACCTCAGGCCGCCTCTCTATTCCGCGAGGCTCTTTCGAAGCACAATTCGCCATGGGTGTTTCCGAACAAGGCTGGCGATGACCACATTCGTCACGATGGCCCGAAGCAGCGCTGGATGAGGGTACGAAATAAATTCGTCACGGAGGCCCGTAAAATTGACGAGACCTGCCCGCTCGACGGCGTTCAACTCTACGACTGCCGACGCCTCGGCCGGACACTTTTGGTGCGAGAGCTCGGCGTGTCACCCGCGATCGCCGAAGCGTGTATCAACCACGCGCCCGACCGATCAATGCGCACGCGTTATGATGTGGGAGAGAGTATAGAAGATGTCCGCCAGGCGATGGAACTTTGGGGTGATGAAGTAGAACGGCTTGTGGGTAATCTTTCGTCGAAAGGCGGTATCGACGATGCTGAGATACGCCTGACCGTAGGCTAAAAGTGGCGCTGACAATGCCCAAGTATAATTTCCCAAGCGGGCGACGAAGGTTCGATTCTCTTCGCCAGCTCCATATATTTTATATGTATATCAATACACCCGCCCGCCTGGCGCCGGCCATGGTGGCCTGCCCCTCAGCAGTGGTCCACCAGATTTGTTAGCCCGGCGGTTTCAAGGTAGCAGCGTTCATGCTGCCACCTCCCCATAGTAAGGCGGCATGAACGCTGCGGGCAAGATGGCTTTTGGGGCGGGTGGCTTGTAGCCGAGGGATGAGTGCGGCCTTGCGGTATTGTAGTGGCGCCGCCAGACCTCGATCAGGATCTTCGCCTCGCGCAGATCGAAGAAGATTTCCCTCGCCAGCAACTCGTCGCGCAGCTTGCTGTTGAAGCTCTCGCAATAGCCGTTCTCCCAGGGTGATCCCGGTTCAATGTAAAGCGTCTTCACGCCGATCCGGTCGAGCCAGTCTCGCAAGGCTGTCGCGATAAACTCGGGACCATTGTCGGACCGTATGTGTTCAGGTGCACCGTGGCGGACGAACAGCTCTCCCAGCGTGTCGAGGACATCCCGTGAGTTAAGCTTCCTCTCAACTCGGATGGCGAGGCACTCCCGGGTAAACTCATCGATGACACACAGCATACGGAACACGCGACCATCATGGGTGCGATCCTGCACGAAGTCATAGGACCAGACATGGCTTTTGTGTGCCGGTCTCAGCCGCACGCAAGAGCCGTCATTCAGCCAGAGACGGCCGCGTTTTGGTTGTTTCATCGGCACTTTCAGCCCCTCTCGTCGCCAGATGCGGTAAACCCGCTTCTCGTTCACATGCCAGCCGTCATCCCTGAGCAAAGCTGTGATCCGGCGGTACCCATATCGGCCGAACCGTTCGGCCAGTCGGGTGATCGCCGATGTCAGGGCATCCTCGTCGTTTCGCCGGGTATGTGGTTTGCGCTGGGTCGATCGATGCTGGCCGATCACACGGCAGGCCCGGCGTTCGGAGATGCCAAGCCCTTCCACCACGTGATCGACTGCAGCACGACGACGCGAAGGGCTTAGAACTTTCCCCGCACGACTTCCTGAAGGATCTGGTTGTCCAGCGTGAGATCAGAGACTGCGCGCCGAAGCCGGGCGTTTTCCTTCTCCATATCTTTCATGCGCTTGGCTTGGTCGACCTGCAGGCCGCCATACTCTTTGCGCCAGCGGTAGTAGGTCTGTTCCGTCACACCAACGGCCCGCGCCGCCGAAGCAGCTGTCTCACCCCGGGCCAGGCGAACCTCCACCTCCCGCAGCTTCGCAATGATCTCTTCAGGCTTGGCTCTCTTGCCCATGTCTCAACTCCATAATCGGAGCCGGGACTAACTCAAATACCGGACCACTTTTTCGGGGGCAGACCATTCCCAAATACGCTTCGTCAGCGGACTTTCTCCGTTCGAGCTTCCTGGGGATGATGCTCCGCCCGGTCGATTGTTCCAGCACCGTAACCAGCCCGCGCTGCCGATTGGCGGTCCTGTGCCTTGTGATCGGCGCAGTGCGGAAGGCGGGAGCGCGTGCAGCGTAGCGCCTGTCCATGAGTAGAGGCCAGCCTGACCGATCGCGGCGAGAGGCCGTTCGCAGCCGTAGGGACGGCAGTGATCTGATCGGGCAGCCTGTCGGGCCATCTATTATTCAGCTGGCTGCAATGCCGCGTCTTTTTCCTGGCGGTAGGCCAGATGGGACTCCATGTTCTCCGGCTTGACCCCAAAGGCTGTCTGTCGGCTGATGTTCTGACGGTTGATCTCATCGAACTTGATGAAATAGGCCTTATGCATCCTGTAAAAGGGAATTTCCGGATAGAGATGATGGATGAGATGGTAGTTCTGATAAACCAGCAACGGTGTCAGCAGCCATTCCCATCCGTAGCGCATCGTCGTCGCCATATAGGGCTCTTCATCCTGTGCAACCATCGCCGGATAGTGCGGCAGAATCACGAAAACGATCGCAATCAGGAACAGCGTGATTCGCGAGGGCAGAAACCACAACATGAAGAGTTCGAAGCCGTATCCAAAATAAAGGGCCGCTACAAACAGCGCGAGCAAGACCGAGTAAAAAGCGACGAGTTCCTTGCCGTGCTTTTTGCGAACATTCTGGCCGTACTTGAAAAAATAATAAATATAGGCGCCGTCAAACATCGTCCAGCGAAACGGCACCTGCCACCATGACGACTCGTGTTCGAAGCGATCAGGGTCTAGTGGGCCATTGGCATAGCTGTGGTGTTTGTTGTGCACCCACCGCAGAAGTACCATCGGGGCATATGGGAACAAGAAGAAGAGGCCGATCGCTCCGATCGTCTCGTTTAGCCATTTGACCCTGGAAAGGGACATATGGGCCGCATCATGTATTACGCTGAAAAGCAGATAGGTGATCAGGCCGTTGGCGATGGTGCCGAGCCAGATAGGTATCTGCCCCGTCAATGCCAGATACCAGACAATTCCGATGCCACCCATCGAGGCAACGAAAAGCAAGAAGGTCGGCAGCGCCAGTAACGGTGCCCTTCGCAACTGCTCGAAATACTCTTCCTGGTTTTTTGGAAAAACACTCGCAGCCATACCACATCTCCCAAATCTTAATTAACCCATGGGTTCAGCCATCGCGGTTTGGCGTTCCATGTTTTGTGTTCAATTGCTCGTTGCACAATTGTGCGGACTATAGACGCATGTTGTATAATATACAACTCTTATCCTGAAATGACATGGCAATCAGGCAACCCCGTTGAACGCCCGGCGCCCATACTAAACCGCCCAGGGATTGTCGGAAGCGATTTTTTAAAGTTACACGGCCATGCCGACGTTGGTCAGCATGGCATAATATTTTTGTTCGGCAAGCGGGGCTCAAATGTCAAATCGGCTCCCATAGGCAAACACTTGTTATCGTTCAAATTATAACAACTAAGGGCCTGAATGACGCCGGGCCCTTCTGTTGCGGCCGAAGCACTAGTTACCGGTTTGGCGGAAAATATCCGTCGCTTCGGCTGACCACCTGATCAAATCGGATAGACCAGATATCGCGGAAGTACTGAGGTATCGAGCTCAGCGCGCCTCGATAACAGCTTCAGTTCGCCATTCTTGTCTTGCCGAACAGTATCGAGATACTGCCCTGCCGCCAGCACTTGGGTGATACCGCTGTCTTTAGGCGTCATGAACACCGAAAAATTTGATCGCATTTCCAGGGTGGTTGCATCAACGCGATCAAAGCTGGTGAGCTGGACGAAATGGCGGGTTCGATAGTCCTGAAAGGTGCCAGCCCAGATGTCGTTCACGAAGGTGACGCGATCCTCGAGCCTGGCGCGGCAGTCGTCGTACATGAATCCAAGGGCGAGTCCGTGCTCCGAATTTTCCGCCGAACGGCAGTAGTAGGCGGCAGCCTCCTCGTCCGCGTAATTACCAAGCCACCCCGGCATATCCTTGCTGTCGAGCGCGTGAGCATCAGCCAGCAGCAGGGCGTTAAGCGCCGCTTCGAGCGATGTATCTGTCTGCATCATACTGTCGCCCTTTCGAAGCCCATGACCGAACGGTAATATTCCCAGCGCGGAAGATTGCCGCTCTCGTCATTCTGAAGAAATTCCGATTCCAGCTTCAAAGGGTCATGTACTCCCTTCTGGAAGATGGCCGACCCTGGTGTGTGGTTTCCGATGTGGATGCGGTGAAAGACCGAAGCATCCTCCATGCTGATCAGGCCGCACGGGCCGAGCAGGTTGGAACTTTGCCGCAGGCGATGGCGAACCATGTCCTCGTCGTCATCCTGATGGGCGAAATAGGCATAGTGGACTTCAACCGTCTCCGCATCGATCGGTGTAGCGAAGCGCAAGTTGATGACGTCAAGATGCTTCGTCGAAACGAAGGTTGGAAACAGCGAGACGATCCGGGATCCGACCGCCGGGTCCTGCCCTTTGAACTCGATCAGCGACTTGTCCTTGAGCACGGAAGGCCCGGTTGCCACAGAAAGGGCCGATTCGAAGCAGATGTGGCCGCGGTGCGTTGCCGTGTACTGGCGACCCTTGCCGCCTTGCCAGTTGAGCATCTTGAACGCCTGATGCAGCAACGGAGCATGATAGCCATCGTTATCGGTATACGACTTCCAGTTCGTATCATAACGGACCTTCTGGTAGCCAAGCAGCTTGAGCCGCCCGTCGCCCGCAAGCAGCTCGCGCAAGCAATTCTGCGAGTCGCCCAGATATTCAAGCAGCGGCTCGGTTTCCGCCGAAAGCGTCACGAATATCAGGCCAAAATAGATGTCGAACCGCGGCTGGGCAAGCGGATAGTCAGCTTTGTTGAAACCGGGCAGAAATTCCCGTGGGTTAGGACACCCGACCAGGTCACCCTTCGAATCGAACAGCCAGCGGTGGTAAGGGCATTCGAATTCGGTCTTGTTGCCCATGATCGCCGTCTCGAGCTGATTGCCGCGGTGCGAGCAAGCGTTGTAGAACACCCGCACCACGCCCTCGACGTCGCGCCCGATAAGCAGCGGTACGCCCGCCAACCGGAAAGTCTTGAAATCTCCTGGGTTGGGCAATTCGCTTTCATGGGCGACCGGGTGCCATTCGGTGCCGTGAAAAATCCGTTTGACCTCCTCCGCATAGATGTCCTTGCGAACAAAGGCTTCTTTAGGAACTTCATTATAGTTTTTCGGCCACGACAGGTTAATCTCCGTCATCTGCTCTCTCCCAAATTATCGCGCTGATATCATTTCTCAGATTCGAGTGCTTTGCCGAGCTCAGCCCACATTCTGCCCGACTGGCGCGCGCCTTCGAGGTAGGGTTCCGGGCAAAGATGATAAGGCGGACGGGCCGGGCCGGCATTCATCCACCCGCCGGCATTCATCCGCGCCTTTTCAAGCGCGATGTTGTAGGTCGAGAATTCCTTAAAGCTGCCGTTAGGGAACAGCGGCGCTGCCGTTGGGCCGAGCTGGCCCATAAAAGCCCGCGCCGCGCTCCAGTCGCCCGTCGCGCGCGCTTGCGACACGAGGTCGCGCAGCGTAGTTGTCACCAGCGGATGACACACGGCACCGCTGGACCAGAAGGCGTCGATTGAATCGTCCATACGGGCTGCACCATAATAGTCGAAGTCGATCGGCAGCAGCTTGATGCGACCGCGAACTGCCGCAAGGTCTGGCAGCAGGGTGCCGACACCGATGTACTTCGCCGTGACGACCTGCGGAAGCTCGGCCACCTGTGCCCAGAATGAACGTGGAAAATCGAATTTGAAAGCTTCGGGATTGGCGTAGATCGCAATGTTCATTTCAGGGACGGCTTCAGCGACATCCTTGTAGAACTGCACGGCAACGTCGAGGCTGGGAGCGCACCACATCGGGACTCCCAACATAGTGCCATCCGCACCTATATCGAGCGCCTGCCGGGTTAACGCGACGGTATCGCGGGTGTTGATGCAGGTAGTTCCGACAAAAATCGGCACCCGGCCAGCCGCAGAATCGACCAATGCCTTCATGAAATCGAGCTTTTCATCGTGGGTCATGGTCGCCGCTTCCCCAAGCGTGCCCATGCTTAGAATTCCGTTAATTCCTGCGTCGATAAGACCGTTTACCACGCGCGCGGTCTCATCGAGATCCACCGTTTTTGTCGCGCGCCAATCCGAGGCATTGTCCTTCGCCGGAGTGGGAATAATTGCCCATGCTCCTTTGATGTCGGCTGGGGCCATAAGTGTACGCGTCATCTTCGTCGCTCTCCTAGAATTTACGTCAGGTGATTGTTGCCGCAGTGTCCCGGCGTTCTGCATTGTGTAACGCTTTTCCTTGCATGACATAAAGTGCGGATATATACAAGATCGTCCTTCGACCTTGCGTATTTTTCAGGAGTTCGGGAAAGAGGAGCAGACTGACCATGCCTATATGCAGACGGTTCGAAAACCAGGTAGCGGTTGTGACAGGCGGAGCTCAAGGTGTCGGGCTGGCCACCGCCCAGCGCCTGGCGGAAGAAGGCGCGACGGTGATCGTCGCTGACCGCGCAGCTCAAGCCACGCAGGATGCGGTCGACCGGCTGCGGGCCGACGGCGCGGACGCCCACGCCGCCATCTTCGACCTTGAGCAATGCGAGGGAGCGACCGAACTTTACCGGACGGTTTCCGATCAATTTGGCCGGATCGACGTGGCAGTCCACAATGTGGGCGGCACGATTTGGGCCAAACCCTATTGGGACTATACACCAGACGAGATCGTGGCAGAAATTAACCGCTCGCTGTGGCCGACTCTTTGGTGCTGCCACGCAGTGGTGCCCTATATGCTCGCGGCCGGGCGCGGTTCGATCGTCAATATCGGTTCAGTGGCCACACGCGGCGTGAACCGGGTGCCCTATGCCGCCGCCAAGGGCGGAGTCGCTGCGCTGACCGCTGCCCTGTCGCTGGAACTGGAAACCAGCGGTGTCCGAATCAACTGCGTTGCGCCGGGGGGTGTCAATGTTACCCGGGTCACGCCGCGCGATCCGGCGCCAATGAGCGACGCCGTCAAGGCGGGCTTTGCCGGGGTGATGGAGCAAACCATGCGCGACACCCCGATGGCCCGTTTCGGCGAACCCGAGGAACTGGCCGCCGCAATCTGCTTTTTTGCATCGGAAGAAGCGTCGTACGTTACGGGACAGACGCTCTTCGTCGCAGGCGGCGGTATCGGATAGGCCGGTCCCGCGGCGCTGCCATCCATCAAGCGGTCTGTTTAAGCAGCTCACGTAATGAAACATCCGCATCGGCAAGCCGGTCCGCACTGGCGATCACCCGCCGTTCGACCAGCCGTTTGCCAATTCCCATGTCGGCAGCGCGGTTGACAGTCAGGACTCCTTCAATGGTATTCCCGGAGAGGAAGAAAGCGACGAATGCGTTGCTTTCGACGTCGCCGCGGACGACAATCTCGGCTTCTACCGGAATTTGTCCGCAGAACTGGATGTTCAGATCGAACTGGTCGCTCCAGTACCACATCGGCTTGCAGTAATCGACTTCGTGGCCAAGCATTGCCAAGGCCGCAGCCTGGGCTTGGTCGGCCGCGTTTTGGTACGTTTCCTGACGGAATCGACCACCAAAAAACCCGTCCTGTTCGGCCACGTCGCCGGCGGCGAACACTATTGGACTACTGGTTTGGCAACGACGATCGACGACGATCCCGTTGTTTACAGTCAACCCGGCATCTATCGCCAGCGACGTTGCAGGAATGATTCCCACGCCGACTACGACAGCGTCGCAAGGGATGAGGGTGCCGTCGTCGATCTCTACGGCGGAGACGCGACCGTCCGCGAACTTGAACCCCGTGACGCCCCGGTTGAAATAGGTCCTGACCCCACGCTTGCTGTGCTGCTCACCCAGCCATAGGCCGAAGCGCTTGCCCAGCGCCCGTTCCATCGGCGCCGCCAGCGGCTCTATCGCGGTTACCTCGCAGCCCAGCTTGATCGCGCTGGCTGCCACTTCAGCACCGATCACCCCCATCCCGACAATAACGACCCGCGCCCCTTGACGAAGGTCGAGTGCCATCCTGGTGGCGTCGTCGCGGGTGCGCAGATAATGGACATTGGCACAATCGGCTCCCGCTAAATTGAGTTTGCGGGCATGCCCGCCGGTCGCCAGCAACACCTTGTCGGCGGTGACCAGCGGCCCGCCGGACAGGCGCACTCCGCCCGCATTCAAATCTAGCGCTTCAACACGCGTGTTGAGAAGCAGGTCGATCCTGTTTTCCGCGTACCAGCCCTCATCTTGCAAGAAAAAATTATTCGGAGCCTCCGCCGTATTCCACAGAAGTTCTTTCGAAAGAGGTGGGCGTTCATAGGGCCTCAACGGCTCTTCACCGATAAGGGTGATCTGACCGTCAAACCCCGCCTGCCGAAGTGCTTCCGCCGCTCGCCCACCAGCAAGATTCGCACCTACAATCGCTACCGAATGCACTCGATTTCTCCCAATTTCACGAACGCCGCCATACCTTTATCCTTGCACACTCTGTTAAGGTTTGCGTTGCACAATATACAATATGTTGTAAATCCGTCAATATCTGTCATTTCGAATTTTCTCGATACGGTATGCCAGTTGCCGACGCGTCAGCCCCAATTCTCTGGCCGCTAGTGCAACGTTACCGCCGGCGGCTTCGACTGATGCACGAACGATCGCATCTTCGATCGTCGAAAGCGTTTCGCCGTTCTGGCGAAGCAAGCCGACCAGCTGGTCAATCCCAGACGACTCTTCGGAGCTCGGCTCCGCGCCGACCACACGGCCATCCTGAGCCAGGGTCAGACTGCTTGGGATGAGCGCCCTGTTCGATCCAATGAAGAGGTGCCGTAAATCGATGGCACCAGTTTCGTCGGCGAGCAGCACGGCACGCTCAACCATCCGCTCCAGTTCCCTGACATTGCCGGGATAGTCGTGCATCAGCAGCGCATTGATCGACCGCGCCGTGAAGCCTTCTACGGTACGCCCGTGACGCTTGGTATATTTGGCGCGGAAGTGCTCCATTAATCCCGGGATGTCCTCGCGCCGCTCTCTCAGCGGCGGAACCCAGATCGGCAGTGTTGAAAGACGGAAGTACAGGTCCGGACGAAATGTCCCCGCAGCGATTGCCGCCTCGAGATCGATGTTGGAGGCGGCGATCAGGCGAACGTTTACCTGGATGGTCTTGGTACCACCCACACGTTCGAATTCGCCTTCCTGGATGGCCCTCAGAACCTTGCTTTGCGCCAGGGGTGACAGCATCGAAATCTCGTCGAGAAACAGCGTACCACCGTGGGCGAGTTCGAAACGTCCTTGCCTGTCGGTCATGGCGCCGGTGAAAGCACCCTTGGCCACACCGAACAGTTCGGCCTCGATCAAGCCTTCAGGAATTGCTGCGCAATTCAGCGCGACGAAAGGCGCGTCGCGGCGAAGGCTAAGCCGGTGCGCCATCCTGGCGAACACCTCCTTGCCGACTCCCGTCTCCCCCAAGAACAACAGCGTGGCATCGGTCCCTGCAGTCCGCTCGATCAAGTTGCGCACCGCGTGGAAGCCTGCCGATACTCCAGCGACGAATTGGTCGTCCTGACTCTTGAGGCCGCTTGAATCGATTTGAACCACTGCCGTTTCGACATCGTCCAGGCTTGGCCACTCGGCTTCAGGCTTGCCATGGAGCAGGCAGGCCCGATGCCCCATTCCCTTGCACTCGATTTCACGCATGATTATGGGCTGACCCGCGAAAGTGCTTGCAAAGCCGCTGGCAAAACCAGTTTGCAACCAACACACAGGATCGGTGCTAATGCCATCGGTCGCGAGATGGATTCCGGCTTCAATCGAATCGTGGACCAGAAAACGACCATCGAAATGCCCGTTCTCGGTATCGGTGTCCAAAGTTTCGATCTCGGTCCAGCCGAACCCGGTTACTGCATGGGCTTGAGGGCCGACCGCAAAGGCATCAAGGAAACTGCTGCCGGGCCTTAAATGCTTTGCTTCGACTGCGCAACGCGCGCCTTCGGCGAACCCTATCTCCCAGAATAGTCGGCGAGCGCTGACTAAGCCCAGTTGGACAACTATTTCGTTCCGCAACATGACTAGCGCAGAATTACTCAGCAATACGCAGCGCTCGCTGTCACGCCAGATGCGGCCCTGCTCGGGCGAAAAACGGAGCCGGCTGGTAAGGTCGGTGTACGCGGGGAGATGCTTCATGCCTTATCATAACAAAAATGTACACTGTGCGCCACAACATCATCCAGCACTCGACAAATATGTCAAACTTTAACGGGGTTAAAAGTAGAGATCTTTTATATATGCCCGAGATTCCTTGACTTTTGAATTTGGCACAGTTTATGCATGATATAAGCAAAATTCTGGACATGGCTGACCGAAGGAAATCTGCGGCGGCGACACGGAGGAGAGGACGCAGATGGATGTTTCCGACCTGGTCGATACGACGACAGGCCGTCAAAAGCGGACGATCTACTCGAACGAGGAGCTCTACAAACAGGAGCTTGAACGCATTTTCGGTCGCTGCTGGCTGTTCCTCGTTCACACCAGCCAGATCCCCAAAGCTGGTGACTATTTCCGCACCTTCATGGGCGAGGACGACGTCATCGTCATTCGCCAGAAAGACGGATCGATCAAAGCATTCCTCAACAGCTGCACCCACCGCGGGAACCGCATTTGCCGCGCCGATCGCGGCAATGCCAAGGCCTTTACCTGCAATTATCATGGGTGGTCGTTCGCGCCAGACGGGTCGCTCGCCGGGGTTCCGCTGGAAAACGAGGCCTATTTTGGCGAACTGGACCGCAGCAAGCTGGGCCTGGTTCAGGTAACCCATGTTGCCGAATACAAGGGCCTGGTCTTCGGCTGCTTCGATCCAGATGCGCCCTCGCTCGAGGATTACCTTGGCGATGCAAAATTCTTCCTCGATGTCTGGCTGGATGCGATGCCAGGCGGAACTTCGCTGCTCGGCGAAACCCAGAAGATGGAGCTGGGCAGCAACTGGAAGCTGCCGGTTGAGAATGTCTGCGGCGATGGCTACCATCTGGGTTGGGCGCATGCCGGAGCGATGTCGGCCGTCCAGTCGATGGACCTTGCCGGTCTCAGCGTCGGCAATTCGAGTACCAACCTCGAAGGCGGGCTTTCCGTCGCCGGAATGAACGGCCACATGGCGCTGACCTCGCTCGACGGGATTTCGGGCTACGCCTTCTACCCCGAACCGAAGCCCATGATGGATTATCTGGAGGCCAATCGTCCCACGGCGATCGAGCGGTTGGGCAAGGTGCGCGGCGAACAGCTGTGGGGTTCGCAGATCAACATCACGATTTTCCCCAACCTCCAGTTCCTGCCAGGCCTGAACTGGTTTCGGGTCTATCATCCCAAGGGTCCGGGCAAGCTCGAGCAATGGACCTGGGCGATGGTGGAAAACGACATGCCTGACGAGATGCAAGCAGCAATCCTTGACAATCAGTGCCTGACCTTCGGGCTTGCGGGCCTGTTCGACAATGACGATGGCGACAATCTAGCTGCCTGCACCGAACAGTCGCGTGGCTGGCGGACGGCGCAGATGGACGTGTTCACTAACATGGCGCTCGGCCGTTCTGGGCCGCGCGATGGCTTTCCTGGCGACATCGCAGCCGGATTGGTGAGCGAGCACAACCAGCGCTATTTCTATCGCCGCTGGCAAGAACACATGCAGGCTGAAAGCTGGGCCGAGGTTCCCACCTACAACATCAACTCGCTCTCCGTTGAGGAGCCTGAGAATGCTTGAAATGAACCCTGCCCCGGTCCTGGTAGAGGATATGATCGCTCTGACGCAGCGCCTGTATCACGAAGCGCGCCTGCTCGATGCCGAACGCTTCGAGGACTGGCTGGAGCTGCTGTGCGACGATGTTACCTACCGAATGGACCTCAAACGGCGGCGCTTCCGGGCAGATCGGTCGCCGCCGGCAGCAGTCGGCGCTGGCGTTGTTTTTAACGAGAACATCGCGCGCCTTAAACTCAGGATCGATCGCCTGCGCTCGGGATATGTGTGGGCCGAGGATCCGCCCAATTTCGTGCGCCGCGTCATATCGAACGTCGAAATCGAACCTGCGGATGCCGAAAACGAGGTGATCGTACACTCGGTGATCGTTATTCATCGCAACCGCATCGACGGCTTGGCGCGTCAATTTACTGCGGGGCGCACCGACCGGTGGCGCCATGGCACGCAGGGCTGGTGCCTCGCTGCGCGTGACATCGCGCTTGACCATGCGGTGCTGCCAGACAGCAACATCAACGTGTTTTTCTAAAATGAAGTTACAAAGAAGTTAATGGGAGAGAAATGATGCGCATTGAACGGATGGGCCGCGAGCCAGAATTTTCACAATACATGGACCTCAAGGAAGGCTGGCTCGATCGCCGGATCTTCAGCGATGCCGAGATTTACGAGGAAGAGCTGTACCGCATCTTCGCACGGTCCTGGCTGTTCGTGGCCCACGAGAGCCAGCTGCCCAAGGCGGGCGATTTTCTAACCACCCATATGGGCGAAGACGGCGTGATCGTCGCGCGTCAGCCCGATGGCTCGATCAAAGTCTTCCTGAATTCCTGTCCGCATCGCGGCAACAAGGTGTGCTTTGCCGACGCCGGAAACACCCGCCGGTTTGTCTGCAATTACCACGGCTGGGCCTTTGATACCGGCGGTGAACTGAAAGGCATGCATGAGGAATATTGCTACGACGAAATCGATATTGATCGGAAAAAGAACGGCTTGAAGCAGGTTGCCCGGGTAGCCGGTTACAAGGGGTTGGTGTTTGCGACCTTCGCCGAAGACGGTCCGAGCCTGGACGCGTGGCTGGGCGACTTTCGCTGGTACCTCGACATGTTGCTCGACAATGAGGATGGCGGCACCGAATTGATCGGCGGCTGCATCAAGTCGGTGATTAACGCCAACTGGAAGTTCGGCGTCGAGAACTTCATCGGTGATGCCTACCATGCTGGCTGGACCCATGATTCCGGCTGCCGTTCGATGAACAATGGCGAGCCTTTCCCGCCGGTCGACATGGAAAATTCCTACCATGCCAGCGTCAACGGCCACGGGTGGGAATTCGGCACCGAAGGGGTGGGCGATCTCTTCCTCCTGGGCCGACCGAAGGTTATGGAATACTATGAAAGAATCCGGCCCAAGATGGCCCAGCGGCTGGGTGAGATGCGCTCCCAAATCTTCGGATCGGTCGCCTCCGCGTCGATTTTCCCCAACGTGTCGTTCCTTCCTGGCATTTCGACCTTCCGTCAGTGGCAGCCCAAGGGACCAATGGAGTTCGAACTCAAGACCTGGGTGATCGTCAACAAATCGATGCCCGATGACATCAAGGATGAAATTACCAAGGGGGTCATGCAGACCTTTGGCCCAGGGGGCACGTTCGAGATGGACGATGGGGAAAACTGGAGTAACTGTACCACGGTCAACCGCGGCGTAGTGACCCGCCACGAACGCCTGCACTACCGCTGCGGCATATCGCGCCAGATCGAGCACGATACGCTGCCGGGCATCGTCTATCGCGGGCAGTATAACGACGCCAACCAGCGCGGTTTCTACCAGCGTTGGCTCGATATGATGGAAGCCGACAAGCTGGATGCAATGCCCGAGCGCCCAGAACCGCGCCTGACAGGCGTTAGCGAGACGCGCGACGTTCCCGGCCTGTTCGCGCTTTGAAAGGAATCATTACTATGACAAAGAACGCCACGTTCGAACGCCCGCAGACGGGCCAGAGCGCCTCGCTCGAACTGACGCACGCCTTGACCCAGACCGTCTATCGCGAAGCGCGCATGCTCGACGATGAGAACTATGTCGGTTGGGTCAAGATGCTGGCCGACGATTTGCTCTATCATATGCCCGGCATTGAAACGCGCTATCGCCGCGACAAGACCGACCAAGTAAACGATCTGACCCGGATGGCCTATTACAACGACAATCTGGAGGAGATCAAGAAACGGCTTTCGCGGCTGGAAACCGGTACGGCCTGGTCCGAGGATCCGGCCACGCGTTACACGCACATCATCACCAACGTTGAGGTAGAAATGACTGAGAAGGAAGGAGAATACCAAGTCTTCTCCAACTTCTACGCCTATCGCAATCGCAATGAGCGTGAGGAAGACTCGCTGATCGGCAACCGTGTCGATATCTGGCGCGAAGCGGGAGCTGCATTTCAGCTGGTCAAACGGCGAATCATACTCAAGCATAATGTCCTGCTCAGCAAAAACCTGAACATCTTCCTTTAGGGATGCGGCGGCACGAAATGCGAAGCCAGTCGCATTTCGTGCCGCTAACCATGCGCTCCTCGGCGCGGGGCATTCCCATATACGAACAACAATATGGCCGGCCTGCGGACCGGACGGATCGGAGAGAATAAAGTGGACGCATTACGGTATTATCTTGTGCCCGTTATGACCATGACGGGCATCGCAGGGTTTGTCCTCGGCGGCCCGTTCGTGTGGCTCGGCTTTGGCACCTTCCCAGTGCTGATGATGCTTGACATAGCCCTTCCAAATGACAGCAAAATGCGCGCACTCGGCATTTCGTCCGTCGCCGATTTAGCGATCTATCTGCAGCTACCGCTGATGATCGCACTCTATCTGGTTTTCGCCCACTCGGTAAACTCCGGCACAAATCCGATATTGGGTGATGCGGCTTCGGGTTGGCAGATCGCCGGATCGATCGCCAGCCTTGCATGGCTTTCTGCGGTTCCGACCCTGCCCGTCGCGCACGAGTTGATGCATCGCCGGCACTGGTTCCCAAGGGCTGTGGCAAAAGGATTGAGTGCCTTCTATGGCGATCCCAATCGCGATATTGCGCACATTGTCACCCATCATGTGCATCTCGACACAGCGAAAGATAGTGACACACCCTTGAGAGGGCAGACCATCTACAGCTTCGTGTTTTCGGCCACCTGGGGTTCGTACAAGGACACCTGGGATAAGCAGGCGGAGATCCTTTCGCGTCTGGGTCATTCGAAATGGAGCTGGCGCAATGCGATGTGGTTGCAACTGGTGCTGGTTGGCGCAATTATCGGTGTGATGGTCGTTCTCGCCGGTCCTATCGCCGGACTCGTGACGGTCACCGCGATGTTTTTTGCCAAGATGCTGGTTGAAGGCTTCAATTACTTTCAACATTACGGCCTGCTGCGGATCGAGGGGGAGCCGATCGCCAAGCATCACGCATGGAACCATCTTGGCATGATCGTGCGTCCGATCGGGGTCGAGATCACCAATCACATCAACCACCACCTCGACGGGCACACCCCATTCTACGAACTGCGGCCCGAGCCCGAGGCGCCGCAGATGCCGTCGCTGTTTCTGTGTTTCCTGTGCGGACTGGTCCCGCCAGTCTGGAACCGGTTCATCGCCCAGCCGCGCCTCAAAGACTGGGACCAGAGGTTTGCATCACCTGGCGAGCGCAAACTTGCACAAGCCGCCAACGCGAGGGCCGGTTGGCCGCAGTGGCTCGCCATCGACTGACACAGTCCACCAACATCCGTCCGGTCATCTGCATGTTACTCGAGCGTCGTCCCTCCGGGGATGACACTTCCTTTTACTTTCATCCCACTTGCCGCAAATCGAACAGAATAGATCGCATTCATGTTTTCCTTCCTGAAAAAGCCCAAGCCCAACAAGGTGACTGTGACCTCCGAAGCGCGGGAGTTGTTTGTCGCCCAAGACAAAACCCTGCTCGAAGCAATGCTCGCCGAGGGCATGGCCATGCCGCACGATTGCAAAGTCGGTTCGTGCGGAACCTGCAAATTCAAGCTTCTGGACGGCAAGATACGGGAATTAAGTCCATCCGCGCTGGTTCTGGAGCGCGACGAACTGTCGGCTGGATACAGGCTTGCTTGTCAGGCCCTACCTCGCTCGGATTTGACGATTGCACTCGACGCTCCCTTGTTGAGCCAGCAAGCTGTCAAAAACTATCCGGCAACGATTGTCGCAGCCACCCGGCTTTGCCCGGATATAATCAACCTCATTGTCGAGCTTGACCGACCGCTGTCCTTTACCCCAGGCCAGTACGCCGATCTGAGCCTGCCTAGCATCGACGGCCCCCGAAGCTACTCCTTCGCATTCGCACCCAAAAACGGGTCGGCAAAGCAGTTGCAATTCCATGTCCGCCATGTTCCGGGAGGCGCTTTCACCGACTGGTTGTTTGGCGGTGAACGCCTCGGAACGCAGATGGAGGTGGCGGCGCCCTATGGCGCGTTCCACCTCAAGCCAAGCAAGGCGCCAATGCTCTGCATTGCGGGTGGCAGCGGCCTCGCTCCGATCATGGCGATTTTGCAGGAGGCCCGTGCGCTTGGCGCCAATCGGCCGGTTATCCTGTTGTATGGCGCCAGGACCAAGGCGCACCTTTATTGCCTTGATGAAATCAGCGCACTCGCCGCCGACTGGAATGCGCCGTTCGAATTTATACCGGTCCTGTCCGAAGAATCACCGGATAGCCCCTGGGAAGGCGCCCGGGGGCTGGTGACGCAGCAGATCGCCGAAATACCAGACCGGGCACAATGCGAGGCCTATCTCTGTGGCCCGCCCGCGATGGTCGACCTCGCTGAAGAAGTGTTACTCAAAGCCGGCGTGTCTCGCCATGCGATCTCTGCAGATCGTTTCCTCGATCGGAGCAGCGCGCGGTAACCCCGCACTAAAATAGCCTGTGCGCCAAGCGCTGTTTTGCGCCTTGGAGCAACAATGTCAAGCCGGGCGCGAGACAGTGATTCTGCAACCCCGAGTCAGTTATCGACCCGGATCATCTTGCCAACCATTTCCTGGATATCCACCTTTTGGGTGTTGTCGAGCAGAACTGCAACGCGGTTCAAGGTAGCAATAACTGACGTGTATTGACCATGCGCGTAAAAGGCGTCGATCGGATAGACGACTGTCTTGTCGACAGGTGCACGATGGTAGCTGAGCTGCCCGATCCCGTAAATTGCGAGTCCCCCGGCTTCGGCATGAGCCATCATACGTTCGGCGCGATCTCTTGTGAGATCGCCGCCGAATTCGACCAGTTGGGGAGGCGCGACGGTCGGACCAAGGTGCGTCGGTTTCCACCGGGCGGCTCCAATAACCCCCGAAATGACGAACAAGTCGGAAAATTGAAATTTCTCAGCCATGGCTTCTATCCTCCTATCATGCGCTTGATACTAACAACCCTAGCTCTCGGCATCGTGTTCACCCGTCCGGACGTTTCCCGATTCCGATTCCGCCATCGCTGAGGAGCACTGTTCCGGTCATGTACGAAGAGTCCCGCCGCGAAGCCAAAAGGGTATAGAGACCAGCATGGTCGGCAGGTTCGGCGATCCTTCCGAGCGGAGTCATGCCGGAAATCAAATCGTCAAGCCCGGGCATCTGTTCCATCTTCGTCTCTGCAAAGCCGCCGGTCTGGGTACCGCTGAGCGGGGTCCGTGTCCCACCCGGCGCAACGCCGTTGACACTGATGTCCGGTGCTAGTTCCCAGGCCAGCTGTTTGATAAGCCCGAGCACAGCGTGCTTGGACGCAACGTATAGAGTGCCGCCTCCTCCAGTGTAGTAGCTTGAAGTCGAGGCGGTAAAAATAATACTTCCCTTAACCTTCCGGAGCTCGGGGATGGCGGCGCGGGCACCGAGAAAGTAGCCCTTGAGGTTGACATCGAATATCTCGTCAAAAACCTTTCCGAGCTGCTCGGGCTCCTGCTGTTCGAGCGGAACCATGAAATCCCAGATTCCAACGTTCCCGACAAACACATCGAGCTTGCCGAACGCCGCCACGGTTTCCGCAACGGCGCGGGAATTGTCCGCATAGGAACGCACGTCTCCCGTTACCACGACGACGCTGTCTCCATGTCGCGAACGCACCAGTTCTGTCTGCTCGTCATCCTTGACGAGCACGCCGACCCTGGCGCCTTCTTCGATATAGCGCGCGACTACCGCCGCGCCGATCCCGGTGGCGCCACCGGTAAGTAGCGCCACCTGTCCATCAAGCCTCTTAGACAATTTTCTCTCCTTCTTCGCCGATTGTCGTTCAGTTCAAAATTACTGATCGAACATCCCGGTGCGACCCTCTTGCAAGTTCACCACGACCGACTTGGTCTGGGTGTAGTGGTTAAGCACTTCATGACTGAATTCACGACCGAACCCGCTCTGCTTGTAACCGCCGAGTGGCATGTTGGCCTTCAGATTGTAGTAGCGGTTGATCCACACCGTGCCGGTTTCGAGCTTGCGTGCCATGCGGTGCGCGCGCGCAATATCGCGGGTCCAGATACCACCCGCGAGGCCGTAATTGGTATCGTTCGCCACCTTCATCATATCGTCTTCGTCCTTCCAACTAATCACGCTGGTAACCGGGCCGAAGATCTCTTCACGCGCGATACGCATCGAGTTGTTGACGTTGGTAAAGACCGTCGGGCTGATGAAGTGCCCATCGGCAAGATTGTCGTTACGGCTGCCGCCGGTCAGAACGGTGGCGCCTTCTTCGGTAGCCAACTGGAGATAGCTCTCGACCTTGTCCATTTGCATCTTCGACGCCTGTGCGCCGAGCTGGGTCGCAAAGTCCAGCGGATCGCCCTGACGAATACCTTCGAGCGCCACCTTGAACTTCGCAAGGAACTCATCCTGGATCGACTCGTGCAGGAACAGGCGTGAGCCAGCCAGGCAAACTTCGCCTTTGTTGAGCACGGTCGACATCGTGGCACTTTCGACCGCGGCATCGATATCAGCATCCCCACAAACGATGTGCGCGGACTTACCGCCCAGTTCGAGCGTCTGCGGGATGATATTGGCGGATGCATATTGCATGACCCGGCGGGCCGTCGCCACCGACCCGGTGAAGGCGACCTTACGGACGTCCTCATGAGTCACAAGCGCCTCACCGACGTCAGGACCGTAGCCGGTGACCACGTTGATCACGCCTGGGGGCAAAAGATCCGCCATTTCTACGAAGAATTCGATCACCGAAAGGCAGACCGTCTCGGCAGGTTTAAGCACAACCGTGTTCCCTGAAGCAAGGGCTGGCGCGATTTTGCACGCCATCATCAGCATCGGCACGTTCCACGGGATAATCTGCGCGCACACGCCCAGCGGCTCGCGGTGAACGATGCCGACAGCATCGGGGAAATCCAATGTCTGACCATGAAGGCCATACGCCGCGCCGGCAAAAAGCTCGAATTGGCCGATTGCCTGAGGCATATCGAAATACATCGATTCGCGGATTGGCTTACCGTTGTTCAGGGTCTCAAGCGTGGCATAATGCTGATGGCGCGCCTTGAGCCGACGCGCGACCTCAATCAGGATTTCCTGACGTTCGGCAGGCGAACTTTCTGACCACTTCGGAAAGGCGGCCTTTGCAGCGGCCACTGCACGCTGGATATCCTTGGCATTACCGGCCTGGATCTTGGTCAGCACCGCGCCTGTGGCCGGATTGATCAGGTCGATCGTCTTCCCACTATCACCGGAAATCCACTCGCCGCCGATAAAGTGACCGTATTCGCTCTTAATTCCGTATTCGTTTTCAACGTTTTTGAGTTTGGTAGCCATTTCATATCTCCTCTAGATTTATATTACACTTCGATTAATAAGTCAGCGGCCGGATAGAGGCGGCATGCTAGGGCATAACCCGCTTCACGGTCGCTTTCTGAAACCTTTGCGGCACTCATTTTGCCGGTCTTATAGCCCCCTTCGACCACTTTGACCCTGCAGATCCCGCACCCGCCGCCCCGGCAACCAACGCCAATATCGCTCGATCCGCATCGCTCCATGGCCAGCAAGACCGACTCGTCCTCACCGCAACTGAACTCTCCGCCGCCGACAATCCGGATCAGGTGCAGCCCAGTTGTCACGTCATTCCTTCCCGGCGGCCTTTGCGGCCGCTTTCGCCGCGAAGGACTGTCCACCGACCGCGAAGTGGCCGCTCGGCATCTCGCGCAAGATAATGCGGACCGATTCACGCGGCGCCCCGATCGACGTTATGGCAGCATCGGTCAGGGCTTGGATCAACCGTTCTTTGTCATCCGGCGATCTACCCTCGAGCATGTTGACCTCGATGATTGGCATTTACGCCTCCACCTGAAACATTACGGCACCAAGCCCCTGGATATTCGTGCGGACGGTTTGACCGGGCGCGAGATTGGGAGCGGCGGTGATGCCACCTGCCATGACGATGTCGCCTGCTGAGATTTCTTCTCCGCCTTCAGCGACAAGTCGCGCCGCGGCGACCAACGACCGCAAGGGATGGCCGAGAATAGCTGCAGTCGAACCGACCTCGATCACATGGCCGTCGATTTCGAGAACAACCCCGAGGTTCGAGAAATCCTTGGCTGGATCGTTCCATTGTCCGATCACAAGGCCAGAAGACGAGGTGTTGTCGGCAATAACATCAGACAAAGCGAACTTGAAGTTCTCGTACCGGCTATCAATGATTTCCATTGCTGGAGCAATCGCTTCGACCGCCGCCAGCGCCTCCATCGCTGTGACCTTTCCGGAAAGCGGCGCCTTCATAAGGAAGGCCACTTCCGGCTCAACCCGTGGGTGAACGAAACGTGCGCGAGACATCGACGCGCCTTCCTCGATCAGCATCGCGTCGGTCAGGCGTCCCCAGGCTACCTCGTCGACCCCGACCTGCAGCATCTTGGCCCGGCTCGTCAGACCCATCTTGACTCCGATTCGGCGTTCACCGCGGCTGAGGCGACGATCGACCGACAGCTTCTGCACCAGATAGGCATCCGCCACACTCAGATCGGGGTCGGTATGCGTCAGTTGGGGCGTTGCGCGCGCATGAAGCGCCGCGCTGTCCAGAATTTCCGCGTAACGTTCAATCTTGTCCATTGCCATCGCCTATGTTGCCCGCGCGGAAACGAGATCGAGCGCAACATCGACAATCATGTCTTCCTGCCCGCCAACCATGCGCCGTTTACCCAGTTCGATCAGAATTTCGCGGGTGTCGAGGCCGTATTGTTCGGCCGCCTTTTCCGCGTGACGAAGAAAGCTTGAATAGACACCGGCATAGCCCAGGCTCAGCGTCTCGCGGTCGACCCGCACCGGGCGATCCTGGAGTGGACGGACCAGATCTTCCGCTGCGTCCATCAACGCCATCACGTCGCATCCATGGTTCCAGCCCTTTCGGTCGGCCGCAGCAACGAACACTTCGAGCGGGGCGTTGCCCGCCCCTGCCCCCATGCCTGCAAGGCTGGCATCGATCCGTACTGCGCCTTCCTGAGCGGCAACGATCGAATTTGCGACACCGAGCGACAAATTGTGGTGGGCATGCATGCCGCGCTGGGTTTCTGGCTTGAGAACGCGGTCGTAAGCCCGCAGCCGCTCGCGCACACCGTCCATGTCGAGTGCGCCGCCGCTGTCGGTCACATAAACACAGTGCGCGCCATAGCTTTCCATCAGCATGGCCTGCTGGGCCAGCGCCTCGGCGTCGATCATGTGGCTCATCATCAAAAAGCCCGATACATCCATACCAAGATCGCGGGCGATACCGATATGCTGCTTGGCAACGTCTGCTTCAGTGCAATGGGTTGCAACACGTACCGAGCGAACACCCAATGCGTAAGCGCGGCGAAGCTCTTCGACCGTGCCGATGCCAGGGACCAGCAGCGTGGTCAGCACCGCCCGTTTGATCACGTCGGCTGCCGCCTCGATCCATTCCCAGTCGGTGTGAGAGCCAAAGCCATAGTTGAATGACGTGCCGTTGAGACCGTCACCGTGCGACACTTCAATGGCGTCGACACCGGCATCGTCCAGGGCCTTGGCGATCGTGCGGACGCTGTCGGTGCCGTACATGTGAAGGATTGCGTGCATCCCGTCACGCAGGGTGACGTCCTGGATGTAAAGCTTGCCGGTTTCAGGGTTGAAGGTCATGGTGCCACCCTTTCTAGGTTCTGCAATGCAAGCCGCTCGCCGGCCGCCTTGGCCGCAGCTGTCATAATGTCGAGGTTGCCGGAATATTTTGGCAGGTAATCGCCCGCCCCCTCTACCTCGAGGAAAACGCTGGTCTTGAGACCGACGAACTCGCCATAGCCGGGGATTTTGAGAGGCTGGTTCGAACCAAACCGCTCGAACTGTACCTCCTGCTTGAGGCGATAGCCGGGGACATAAGACTGGACGGTCTGCACCATGTCCTGCACCGACTGCCGGATAAGATCCTCGTCAACCTGATCGGTCAGCGTGAAAATCGTGTCGCGCATGATCATCGGCGGTTCAGCCGGATTGAGGATGATAATCGCGCGTCCGCGGCGCGCACCGCCAACGACCTCGATCGCCTTAGCAGTGGTCCGGGTGAACTCGTCGATATTGGCGCGGGTTCCCGGCCCCGCTGAACGCGACGAAACCGATGCGACAATTTCTGCGTAATGGACAGGACTCACGCGTGATACGGCTGCGACGATCGGGATGGTCGCCTGGCCTCCGCAGGTGACCATGTTCACGTTGCGGACGCTGCTGTCGAGCACATTTCCGACCGGGGGCACGAAAAATGGTCCCAATGCTGCGGGTGTCAGGTCAACGACCAGTTTGCCATCCTGCTGCAACGCGGCATCATGCTCCTTGTGGGCGTAAGCCGAGGTCGCGTCAAAAGCGATCCCGATCTCCGAATAGACGGACAGCTTGCGTAGCCCTTCAATCCCCTCGTGGGTGGTTTCCACGCCCCGTTCGCGGGCCATCGCCAGCCCCTCGGATGCCGGGTCGATACCAACCACTGCGGCAAGTTCGAGCACATCTGAACCTTTGAGCAACTTGATCATCAGGTCGGTGCCGATATTTCCCGAGCCTATGATCGCACATTTCATTTTTGGCATACGCTTGTCTTTCATCCAGTTTTCAGTTGGTATCGGCGGCGAATTCTGCCCGCACCATTCCGACACCGTTTATTCTTGCCTCGACGACATCGCCTCGGTTCACTCCGGCCATGGGGCCGAGCGCGCCGGACAGGATCACGTCGCCTTCAAGCAGCGGCCGGCCGACCCGCGCCATGACCCGCGCCAGCCACAACGATGCGGTGATCGGGCTGCCCAGGCAGGCGATACCAGCGCCGACCGAAATGGGTTCGCCCTTGATCTCCATCACCATGCCGCATTCACGCAGATCGAGCCCATCGAGCTTGCGCGGAACCGCGCCCAGCACGAACAGGCCACTTGAGGCATTATCGGCAACCGTATCCCAGATGCGAATGTCCCAATTGGCTACCCGGCTGTCGACGATCTCGATCGCCGGCACGACATATTCCACCGCGCGGATCATTTCGGCGGTCGTCAGGTCCGGATGGGGCAGGTCGCGACCGATGACGATCGCGATCTCAGCTTCGACCTTGGGCTGAATCACCTGATCAAGCGAAACCGGTATGCCTTCAGGCACGTCCATGTCGGCAAACAGCATGCCGTAATCGGGCTGGTCGACACCAAGCTGCCGCTGGACTGCAAGCGAAGTGAGGCCGATCTTGCGGCCTACCAGTCTTCGTCCGCTGTCGACATAGTGCCGGGTATTGACCTCCTGCACGGCATAGGCCGCATCCACCCCGCCCGCCGATATGAGGTCGCGAACCGGTGCGACGGGCGTTCCGCTTGTCGCGGCACCGCGCAATTGTTCGGCTGCTTGTTGAATGACCCGAGGGTCTATCGTGGTTTCCATGGTCATAATCTCAGAGCTTCACACAAATGTTTGCGGTTTCAGTGTAGAATTCGAGGCTGTGAACACCGCCCTCCCGGCCGATCCCGGAATGGCCAGACCCGCCAAACGCCGTGCGCAAATCGCGCAGGAACCAGCAATTGACCCAGCACACACCGACCTGCATCGCCGCTGCCACCCGGTGCGCGCGCGAAAGGTTTTCGGTCCACACGGTCGCGCACAATCCGTAGTCGGTGTCATTGGCCAGCGCGATAACCTCGTCTTCGGAGTCGAACGGGATTACCCCGCAGCACGGACCGAAGATCTCCTCCCGCATCACTGTGCTGTCGTGCGCAAGTCCGGTCCACAGCGTCGGCTCGACATAGAAGCCGCCCGCCTGATCGCCATCGACTTTCGGAACGCCGCCGCCGGCGACAACCGTCGCCCCTTCTTCGACCGCTTTCGCGTAATAGCCGAGCACCTTGTCGCGGTGCTCTGCGCTGATCAACGGCCCAAGGTAGGTCGGATCGCCTATCACGCCGGGTTTGAACGTCTGCGCGGCTAGCGCCATCCGCTGCACGAATTCATCAAATATCGGCCGCTCGACGTATACTCTCTCTGTGCCGAGACAGACCTGCCCGGTGTTGAGGAAGACCGAGCGTGACAGGCCCTCAATCGCCTTGTCGAGATCAGCGTCGGCGAAGACGATCGCCGCATTCTTGCCGCCGAGCTCGAAAGAAACGTCGCGGACCCCGACTGCAGCCTTTTGCATGATCGCCTGCCCGGTTCCGGTCTCGCCGGTAAAAGTGATCGCATCGACATCCTTGTTGGAGGTCAGGAACTCGCCCGCCGAGCCGCCGCCGAAACCATGGACGACGTTGTAGACACCTTCGGGCATCCCCACCGCGTTCATGACTTCGCCCAGAAGCGCTGCTGTTCGGGGGGTTTCCTCCGAAGGCTTGATTACCACTGTGTTTCCGCAGGCTAGCGCCGGTCCGACCTTCCAGGTCATCAGCAGCAACGGGAAGTTCCACGGGCAGATCACCGCGATCACGCCCTTGGGCTTGCGCACGGCATAATTGATCGCCTGCCCACCATCGGGCGTCGGCGTGGTGAAGGATTCGCCTGGCATCGTCGCGATAACGTCGGCGAACATGCGGAAATTCGCCGCGCCGCGAGGAATGTCGATGTGCGAAGCCACGTGACGGGGCTTGCCGGTATCGGCCACCTCGGCATCGAGAAAATCATCCGCACGGCGCTCGATTTCGGCGGCCACCGCGACGATCAACTTGACCCTCTCGGCCGTCGTCATCTTGCCCCAAGGACCATCAAGAGCCGCCTCAGCCGCCGCCACTGCATCGGCGACATCGGCTTCACTTGCCTCATGAACCGTGCCGATCGTCTGTCCGGTTGCAGGATTGACGTTGTCAAAGGTCTTTCCCTGGCTGCCCTTGCGATAGGAACCCCCAATGAAATTGAGGATGGTGTCGGCTACAGGTCGAGGCGAATTGGTAGTCATTTGAGTTCTATCGTTCCAATTTATTGAGGCGCTGGCCGCTCACTGCTGCCCTGCGCCGATTGCGGATAGGCCCGCGTTGGCGCAGGCAATGTCGCGTTCTTCAGATCCACCAGAGACGCCGATTGCGCCGACGAATTCGCCATCGATAACGATGGGCAGCCCCCCGCCAAACATCACGATCCCCGGCTGAACGGTTATCCCGGCGCTCAGCGCCGGATTGCCCGAAACCATCTTGTACACGTCAGGCGTCGCAACCCGAAAGCTGGCGGCGGTATAGGCCTTGTCCTGGGCAATTTGTGACGAGGGAAAGGGTGTTCCGCTTGCTCGCAGCAGAGCCACCAGTTCGCCTCCTCCACCGATGACGGCGGCAACGACCGGGCAACCGGTTTCCTCGCCCTTGGCGACGGCGGCCGAAACCGCTTGTGCGGCCAAGCCGTGTCCGATTGTCCGGATTGTCACCAAACCGTCCATGATCAGGTGTTTACCGTCATGAAGCGGTCGGTCAGCGCCTTCTCGTAATAGAAAATCGCCTTGCCTGCGTTTTCCGCCTGCCACATGCGGCGCGGGTTGTCGGGGTAGTAGAAATAGCCGCCGCTGAACGTCTCGTTGCGGTTGCCCGACGGATCGAAGAAATAGATCGTCTGGCCGCGAGTGATCCCGTGGCGCGTAGGGCCGATGTCGAGCGAGATATCGTAGCGACTGATAATGTCAGCCGCGTGCCCAACATCGTGCCAGGATTCGAGAAAGAACGAAGTGTGGTGGATCCGGCCATCTTCCGGATAGCCCAGAAAGGCGACATCATGGGCCTTGTTGCTGCATGACAGGAAGATACCGAGACGTGCCCCCGTACTTTCGTCGACCAGTTCCTCGGTGACGGAGAAGTCGAGAACTTCCACGAAGATCTTGGCGCTCGCCGAGATGTCCACGCCGTTGAGCGCACAGTGGTCAAACCGGGTCGCGCGCATGCCGCGGGGCTCGGCGATCCAGACATCAGGGTTCCGTACTGCGGGCCCGGTTTCGGACAGCTCCATTTCTGCGTATAGGTCAAACTCATGCGCGGTCGGCGTGTTGAAGCGGATTTTGCGTCCGACACCCGGATCTTCGCCAGCGGGAATGACATCGACGTCAACTCCCGCATCGAGCAGGCGTGCGGCAAAATGATCAAGATCGGAGTCTTTCGCGACCTTGAACGCCATCCGATCTAATCCGGCCGAATCCGCTTCGCGCAGGATGATGCTGTGGCGGTCGAATTCGTCGAACGCCTGGAAATAGGCACGCCCATCCTCGACGCTGACGAGATTGAGACCGATCCGGTCACGGTAATGAACAATAGCCTCGTCGAGATCGAGGACCCTCAGCTGCACGTATCCTGGACGGAGTACACCAGTTACAGCCATTTCAGTTCTCCTTGTATGAGTCAGCCATTGAGGCCGGTGGTGAAAAATTCAGACACAATTCGGTTAAAGCTGGCCATGCGCTCAATCTGAACCCAGTGCCCGCATTCGCCGAAAACGTGCAGGTCCGCACGAGGCAGCAGATTGGCCAAGCGCACGCTCGACTCCAGCGGAATGACCTGATCGGACCGGCCATGCAGGATCAGGGTCTCGTGCTGCAGCGCGGTAATATCTTCTTCGCGGCTTGCCAGCATCGCTATATTGCTCTGGCGGTCTGGGCCGCCGAAGGTCGCATGGTAAGGTTCATGCGCACCCGGACGGATACTTGCTTCATATCGCGACTTGACCAGATCGTCAGTCAGCCTGCTGTGATCCCAAGCAAGATACTTGAGTGATGAGCGCATGGCTTCGACCGAAGGTTCGTAGCCCCAGACTTCCTCAAGCGCGGGTGTAATCGGAAATTCAAGACCGGCTGGCCCCATCAGCACCGCCCGCTCGACCCGATCTGGATGAGCGATCATGAAAGCAAGGGTAATGCCGCCACCGAACGAATTGCCCACCATTGACACCTTGTCGATGCCAAGTTCGTCGAGCAGCGCTGCCAACTGATCAACCCAGATCTGCTTGTCTTCGACTCGGCCCTTGGAATCGGAATAGCCAAAACCGAACATATCTGGCGCAATGACTCGGAACCGCTTAGCTAGTTCGGGCATATTAAGTCGCCAATTGGCCCAGGCGGTGACGCCAGGCCCTGAGCCATGGACCAGCAAAACCGCCGCGCCTTCGCCGACATCATGATAATTGGTTGCGCAGTTATCCACGACCAGCGATTTGCCGATCTCGGCGCGTGCGACTTCATTCGAAGCGGTGATCATATCTCTCCCGAACTTTTTTGTGTTGGTTCCGGTAACCCCGACGAATCTTGTTCCTGCAAGAACCCGACCCGCCCGGATTTACTCCAAAAGACCAAATTTGTTATTATTTGTTATTGCTCTAAAAAGAATGCATTTGCAATAGGCCAAAGCTTTGCAACCATCGCAATTGCTCCCGATAGTGTCAGCGAAAGAAATTCAGAGGAGGCCTTCTGCCTTGAGAGCTGCTCCCACCGAGGGACGCTGCGCTATCTTGCCAGCAAAAGCGCCGAGCGCAGGATAAGCTGCCATGTCGATGCCGACATGGGCGGGCCAGCCGAGGATTACGAACAGGTAGATATCAGCGACGCTAAATGCTTCGCCGACATAATATTCCTTGCCAGCGATTTCCTGATCAAGTCCGGCCAAATGACCTTTCACGGCGACCGTCGCTGCGGCCTTGGCGTCGTCCGTTGTGCCAGGCGTGAACAGCGGGACGAACGCCTTGTGCAATTCCGAGCCGAGAAAGCTGAGGCGGCTCAACAGCTGATAGCGCTCAATGCTGCCCTCCGCTGGCGCCAAGCCGACTCCGGGATTTTGATCGGCGATATAAAGCAGAATTGCTGGGTTCTCGGTCAGGCTCTGACCGTTGTCCAGGGTCAGCGCCGGGACCTTGCCGGATGGATTAACGGCCAGAAAATCGTCGCCTGCTTCGGTTTTGCGGGTTGCGAGATCGACCTTGACCGCCTCGAAATCCGCGCCGGCTTCGCGCAGGGCAATATGCGGTGCAAGCGAACAGGCGCCGGGACTAATAAACAATTGCATTGTGTTTCTCCTCTTGTCTCTTGTTGGTAAAAATTACGGCCGTCAGATCGGGGTCGCCAGCAGGGTCGCGATCCGGTGGGTGTCGTAGACGCACGTCCGGCTGACCAACCTTGCCGCGCCGTCCTCGACAAGGAACCTGTCGACATACTTTCCGGCATTAAAGATGCGCGTTTCACCGTCGTTGCGGGTTTGCAGCACGGCATAGCTGGCCTCCGCCGTCACCGTGTTCCCTTCGCTCCCAGTCACAACCGCCCGAGAGATTAGATGACGACTGAAATGTTCTGGGAACACGTTGGCCTGGCGCAGGGCCACCACGCGATCAACCAGCATTCCCTTGCTATCACAATACATCACTGCAGCAGGCAGGCCATTGTCGACATTCTCGCGAGCGATCACCTGATAGAGGCAATCTTCAACAAAGAACTCGGGCCAATCTTCAAGGCGCCCGTCATCGAGGCATAGACCGTAAGCGGCGTTCAGGGAATCGATCAGACCTTGCAGAACTGGATCTGCGATCGTCATGCCGGCACCTCCGCTGTCGAGGCCGACAAGGCATCACCCATCAATTCCAGATATCCTTTCCAGAATCCACGCACGGCGTTCTCATCCATGCCCATCGGTGCGTAATATTCGCGTACATCGTCGCCACCCATTTCGATGAAATTAAACTTGCCTTCCGCCCCGATGGTCCCCTGCTGGCAAAGCTCGACCGCTTCGCCGTCCTCCATCGATATCAGCCCGGAAGGCCCAACGAGATTCAGGTTGCGCAGGCGGTGCCGCGTTGTTTCCTCATCATCGTCGGCATAGCCAAAGTAAGTCCAGACCAGCTCGGTCTTGTCAGGGCCAAGCGTCACGATCTGACGAGTCGCCAGCGTGTTCTGGATTTGCTGCAGCACCACGTTGGGGAACAGCGATTGGATGTGCAGCCCCACATCGTCGTCAATTTCGGGCCGGAATTGCAACAGTCTTTCATCCTGCAATTTCGTGGCCCCTTGCATCTCCCGATTGGCTTCGTCGCCGAACGACGTGTAATCGATGTCGCCCTTGGGTTTGGACACCGTAAAGACGTTATGGAAGCCCTGCTCGGCAAGTTCTCCCGCGCTGTCCTGGCTTTGGCGGTAAATGCCGAAGGTGGGATAGAACAGATGTAGCAAGGCGCCGTGATAGCTATCCCGGCTGTTTTCGGAATAGAGCTTCCAATTGCCCGCCATATACTGCCGCGAATAGCCCAACACTTTGATCGGGCGCTGGAAAACCCGGTCGATATATTTGCGCATCACGGGGCCTAGAAAGTCCTCGAGCGGCTCTATTTCAGACGAAAACGTCCCAAACACCATCCCCTTGTAGCTCTCCACCCGAAGCTTCTCGAGCGAGTGATTGGCCGGATCGAAATCCTTATCATAGCCGCCGACGCCCTTCATGCCGCGCCGGAACGGCACGCCAACTAGCGTTCCTTCGGAATCGTAAGCCCACTGATGGTATACGCAGACAAAAGCGCCATCAGCCTGATTGCCGCGCAGTGAGCGGCATACAGTTGCTCCCTTGTGCGCGCACCGGTTGACCCAGGCGAAAACCTTGTCCTCCTGCCCGCGCACCAGAACTACGGGTGTTTCACCGACATGGCTCGTTCGAAAATCGCCAGCATTGGGAATTTCGGCTTCTAGTCCAAGGTAACACCAGGTGCGACCCTTGAAGACGTTGCGCTGTTCCGCAGCGAATACTTCGGGGTCGTGATAGACCTTATAGTCGATCGCCGTGGGGATTGATCGCTGGGCCTCAACCCGCACTTGAGTATTCATTTCGCTTCTCCTTGAAGTTCAAATCCCTGCCCAGATGCGAGCCGCCCACAGGTGCGCATCGCACTGAGCATCATCGCCGCGTCCGCTATGCCTGAACCGACAATGTCGTAGGCGGTGCCATGGGCGACCGACATGTGGAGATAGGGCGGCCCCATCATGATTACGCAGTTGCCCGAAAACCCCCAGGTCTTGACAGCAATATGGCCCTGATCGTGGAACATCGCGAGAACCATGTCGTAGCGGCCCTCGATACACTGGCGAAAGACTGAATCCGGCGCGACCGGCCCTTCGACGGCAATCCCCATGGCCTTGGCCCCCTCGACACCCGGCGCGATGGCCAGCCGCTCCTCATCGCCCATGGCGTGGGGATTTAGCCCGGCAACCGCGATGCGCGGTTTAGCGATGCCCCAAGACCGCATAGCGTCGTTCACCTGCCCGATGGCTTTGGCCACCAGATCGGCGGAAATGACATCTATCACTTGCCGCAAGGACATATGATCGGTGAGGTGCGCTACCCGCAAGGGGCCGGTCAGCAAAACGAGATAGCTCTCGCCGGGCGTGGGGCTGATAACCTTGTCCAGCTTGCCGGCCATCTTCAGCGAACCGGTACTGATCGGTCCCATGATCGTCGCGGCAAAGGATCCGTCCCGCGCCAGCGCATCAAGCTCATCAAGCCACTGCGCCGACGCGTGCCCCGCCGCCTCAGTGTCTTCGCCCAGCGGCAGAACCCCGGCAGGCAAGGCACCGGTGTCGATCACATCAATCACGCCGGGATCGTCACTGGGCGTCTCGAGCGACTTCATGGCACGCACGCGCGCTTTGACCCCGGTCATGTCGATGGCCCGTTCGACGGCCGCAGACGACCCGACCAGAACCGGGACAGACACTTCGTGAACTTGCCCGCTCGCAAGCGCCTTGACCGCAACCTGCGGACCGATCCCGGCAGGATCGCCGATCATCGTTCCAACGACCGGCCGTGTGCCAAGCGAACCCATTGGCCGGTCAGATACTGTAGACATCGAGCATTGTCTTGGCGACGTCGTTTATCACAATCGTCTTCTTGCGCTTGATCACAAAGGAATTGCCTGCTGGCGCAAGGTCGTAGTGCGCGGATCCGCTGTAAACGGTGACATCGCCTTCAAGCACCGAAGTGACGGTCCATGAGGTTCGCACCTGCAAACCAGCAGCGGTGTCATCGACCGACAGCAGCGTGAACATATGCTGCGTCCGCGGAGCAGGCGTACTGGATGAAGACCGGCCGGTCCGGATGCGAAACACCCGATCTTCCAGCCCGCCCCGGTTATGATAATAGATGAGCGAGATTTCACGCTTCGGATCGGCGGTCAGGCGTTCGCTATCATCCCAGGCAGGGACCCAGTATTCAGTCTCCTCGTCGTAGAGCGCCAACCAGGAATCCCAGTCCTTCTCGTCCAGCGCCTGGGCCTCTCGCCCAAGGAAGCGCAACACCGACAGCCATTTTGCATCTACGTCAGTCACAAAACCAGCCCCTTGTCCCCAAACGCCATCAGTTCAGCGCTTTCGCGATCGATCGCCGAATTCATGCGGTTCACCCACTCATCATGGATCGCAACATAAAGGCCTTCGTCGGCCACGGCGGGACTGCTGAGGACGGCGTCTACATCCAGTCCTGCACCGAAATGTCCAGCGCCCTTCTCCCATCTGGGAGCGCCGCGCGACATATCATTCATCCGGCCTTCACCGCTGGCGAAAGCAATCTGGCAATTGTTGAACTCGGTCAGGTCATCGGGTGTCGCCATGCCGCTGGCGTTGAAGAAGTCTTCATACTGCCGAATCCGCAAGGCCCGGGCCTCAGCACTCTCACCAACAGGCGCGATGCAATAGGTCGTGACTTCCGTTTCATCGACCGAAATCGGGTGAATGATTCTGATCTGGCTGCTGGTCTGGTCCATCAGGAACACATTGGGGAAAAGCTGGAGATTGCGGATCCGTTTGTTCATCCACAATACCTTCTCTTCCCCGTGGGTGGCAGTCAGCCAATCGATCCACTGAAAGTTCGGTCGGTCCTTGAAATTGGCATAGTCAGCCCACAGGACCGTATGGCCATTCTTGAAAGAGAACGACCCGCCATCCTGCTGATTGAAGTTGGCAAAATCGATCGCCTTGGTATCGTTTTTCGATTCGCCCAGAACACGCCGCTGGACGGTCATGAAGTAGTTGGCGTGGACAGTGCTAACGTGATATCCGTCAAGACCGTTTTCAACCTGCATCTTCCAGTTGCCCTGATAACGATATCGGGTGGCACCAGGGATTACCTCAAGCTCTCCGGTCTGGGATTGATCGACAAGCAGGTCAATGAACGTTTTCGACCCAGCCAGATAATCCTCAAGCGGCAAGACGTCGTCGGAAAGGCTTGCGAATATGAAACCGCGATAGCTTTCAAGGCGCGCAATTTGCGGCAGACCAAAATCAGCCTTGTCGAAGCCCGGCGCATAGCCGCCAGCCGCTTCTTCCGTGACGTCCAGCAAATCGCCTGCCGATGAATAGGTCCATCCATGAAACGGGCACATGAAATTCTTCTTATTTCCGGCCTTTTCACGGCAGACGCGCGCGCCCCGATGCGCGCAGGCATTGATCATGCCACGAAGGTTCCCGGCCTTGTCTCGCGTAATAAGGACAGGCACCCTGCCGATTTTTGTTGTGATGAAATCGTTGGGCTTAGCGACCTGACTTTCATGCGCAACGAACACCCAGTTGCGTTCAAAAACGTACTTTACCTCAAGCTCAAACATTTCGGGGTCGGTAAAAGCGGCACGATCTACCTGATAGACGCCGCGCGTTTCATCCTTGGCCAGCCATGATTGTAATCGGCCCCGCAGGACCTGCAGGTCGGCAATACGCCCAACGAGCTCTTCCGTCGCATTCATGTCTGATTTCTCCCGTTTTTTAAATTCCAGTCAGATGCCGCGCCCGAAATCCTTGAGCGCCGTGAACTTCCCACGTCCGCATCGTCGGAAACATGGAGAAACATCAGGCAACGAATCGAACTGTCAGACCTAACCATTGCCTTCTATACACGAGGAATTTAGTATATGCAACGTATTGCACCATGAGAAATCTTGAGTTATAACACCCACAGAATCGGATAGTCGAAGTCGCAATAATGGCGACGGCGGATCCGTTGGGCATTTGGACATAACGTCCAAGGCAGAGATAAAGGGGAGAAGTAGCAAATGTCATCGGTCACCGAACTTGGATATCTGGGCATGTCAGTGACAGATCTCGATGCGTGGCGAGCCTACGCAGCCGAGGTTGCCGGAATGGAAGTCGTCGACGAAGGTGAGGGTGATCGGATCTATCTCCGGATGGATCTGTGGCATCATCGCATTGCACTTATCAAAGGCGACACTGACGATCTGGCCTATATGGGCTGGCGGCTTGGCGATCCGACCGAGTTCGAGGCAATGGTTGAAAAGCTGACCAACGCCGGGGTAGCAGTGACTGTGGCGAGCGATGCCGAAGCCCGCGAGCGTCGCGTGCTCGGCCTGGCCAAGTTGACCGATCCCGGTGGAAACCCCACCGAAATCTTCTTCGGCCCGCAAGTGGATGCCCACAAGCCTTTCCATCCCGGACGCCCCATGTTCGGCAAATTCGTCACCGGGTCGGAAGGGATCGGTCACTGCATCCTGCGCCAAGACGATGTCGAAGCCGCAGCCGCGTTTTACCGCCTGTTGGGGCTGCGCGGATCGGTTGAATACCAGTTGCACCTGCCCAACGGCATGGTTGCCATGCCGTACTTCATGCATTGCAACGAACGGCAGCACTCGGTCGCCTTCGGCCTCGGCCCGATGGAAAAGCGCATCAACCATCTGATGTTTGAATATACTGAACTGGACGACCTCGGGCTCGCTCACGACATCGTGCGCGAGCGGCAGATCGATGTCGCGCTTCAGCTTGGCAAACATGCCAACGATTTGGCCCTCACCTTCTACTGCGCCAACCCGTCCGGCTGGTTGTGGGAATTTGGTTGGGGTGCTCGCAAGGCGCCAGCCCAGCAGGAATTCTACACCCGCGATATTTTCGGCCACGGCAATGAGGCCCAGGGGTACGGCATGGATATCCCTCTCCAGTAAGGGGCCTCCAAAATGGCTGTCATATCAATTATTTCAAAGGATTGCGAAACACTATGACAAGTAAGGTACGTCTTTGTCCAGTTGCCGACGTCAAGGATGGCGAACCGGTCGGCGTGTTTCTGGATGACCTGCCGGCGCTCGCTGTTTACAATGTTAATGGTGACATCTTCGTCACCGACAACATGTGCACCCATGGAAACGCCATGCTGACCGATGGGTACCAGGATGGCGGCATCATCGAATGTCCTTTTCATGGCGGTTCGTTCGACATCGCCACGGGGGCGGCGAAGGCCTTTCCATGTCAGGTTCCGGTCAAAACATACGCGGTTGCTATCGAGGATGGTTGGGTTTGCATCGACGAACTGGGCGGAGCGGCCTGAAATGGACCTGTCCACTTCTGAGCGGTTTCGCTTGCAGCAACTTGCGACCGAACTCAACGCGACCCACGCCGAATTGATAGATGACGACCGGCTGGAGAAATGGCCCGACCTGTTCGTACCGGATTGCACCTACCGCGTCATCGCACGCGAGAACCATGATCGCAATCTGACACTGTCCGCAATATTCTGCGACAGCAAGGGCATGTTGGTCGACCGCATAATTTCCCTACGCAAGGCAAACATTTTCCCGGTCCACAGCTATCGCCACATCCTTGGTCCGACGCGCATCGTTTCGGCGCATGAATTCAAGATAACGACGCAAACGAACTACGCCGTTCTCATGACCCGTGCGGACGGACACACCGAAATATACAATGCCGGGAAGTATATTGACGAGATCGATTGCAGCGAAGACCAGCCTCTTTTTATATCAAAGGTCGCTGTTTTTGACACAAACGTCATCGATACAATGATGGTTCGTCCAATCTGACCCTTATCATGGAAATGTAGTTATGGCAGAAAAAGCGCTTAAAAACAGAGGGTCTTCGGCAACAGCGGACGTCGCGGGCTACCGTGTTCCTTATCGGGTATTCACGGATCCGGACTATTACAGGCGCGAGCAGGAAAACATCTTCCAGGGTGAGACGTGGTCCTTCGTCGCACTAGAAGCCGAAGTTCCCGAGCCTGGAGACTTCAAGTCGACCTTCATCGGCGAGACCCCGGTAATAGTTACCCGAGGTAGCGACGGAAAAGTCCATGTTGTGGTCAACCGCTGCGCCCACCGCGGTGCCTTGGTCTGCCGCGAGATGCGCGGCAACCGGCCCAGTCTGGAATGCGTATACCATCAGTGGGCATATGATTTGGAAGGCAATCTGATCGGGGTTCCGTTCCGGCGCGGGCTTAAGGGTCAGGGCGGTATGCCGGGCGACTTCGACATGAAGGAGCATGGCCTTAGAAAGCTGCGCGTAGATTCTGTAGGTGGGTTGGTCTTCGCCAGCTTTTCGGAAACTGTAGAGCCGCTGCGTGACTTTCTGGGGCCGATCGTGATCGAGCACATCGAACGTATCATGTGCAAGCCGATCAAGGTTCTTGGAGATCAGCGCCAGCATGTCCACGGCAACTGGAAGCTGTATGCGGAGAACACACGCGACCCTTATCACGCGAGTTTGCTCCACCTGTTCCATAACACTTTCGGTCTCTACCGCTCCACACAGACGGGCAAGAGCGTGATGGATGCTAACAAGCGCCATTCACTGCTTTATTCGATCGCCGCCAGCAACGATGATGCGGCAGATAAGCAGGCCTACGGCGACTCCCGAACTTTTGACACCGAGTTCAAACTTCAGGACATGTCGCTCCTGAAGGGTCGGCAGGAATTCGACGATGGTGTGACCCTCGTCATCCTTGCTGTCTTCCCGAACCTAGTGCTCCAGCAAATCCAGAACACTCTGGCTGTCAGGCAGACCGTGACTAAGGGCACCGATGGCTTCGAACTCGTCTGGACCCATTTTGGCTATGCCGACGACGATGTCGAGATGCAGGCGATCAGGCAGAAACAGGCAAACCTGATCGGTCCGGCCGGGCTGGTCTCCATGGAAGATGGCGAAGCGGTCGAGATAGTGCAGAGAGCTGTCATAGGCGAACACGACGCGGCCTCATACATCGCCATGGGCGGCGATCGCCCCGATGATGCCGACCACCTGGTCACTGAAGGCGCCATTATTGGGTTCTGGCACAACTACGAGAAGCTGGTCGGCTTTGGAATTGCACCTTGACCAAAACAATCGACTTCTATTTTGATTTTATCAGTCCCTTCAGCTATCTCGCGCAGCTGAAGTTGCCAGACCTGGCCCGGAGGACTGGTTGCAAGATCGAATATTGGCCGATCGACATTCCGGAGGCGAAGATTGCCGCTGGCAACTATGGCCCATCCAACCGTGAAGTTGCACCGAAAATAAAGGTCATGATGGCTGATCTGGAGCGTTGGGCAGTCAAATACGCGGCGCCATTGAAATTTCCTGCGAGTTTCGCCTGTGCAGACTGGAACTGCGCGGTGGTTTACGCTCGCGGCCATGGCCAGGCCGAAGCTTTTGTCACAGCGGCATACCACCGAATCTGGGGACTTGGCATCGATCCTGGTGATCTCAGCGAGTTACGAAGTTGTGCCGAAGAAACTGGCCTCGACGCCGATGGGTTGTGCGAATTCATAGCATCTCCAACCGGCCAGGGCGAATATCGCAAGGTGCGTACGCAAGCTTATCAAAGAGGCGTATTCGGCGCGCCTCTTATGTTTGTCGATGATCAAATATTCTGGGGCAATGACCGCCTCGATTTTCTCGAATCTTACCTGGTTGCTACCAATGAGTAATTCGAAATTAGGAGAGTTTGTGATGCCAAGAAAGGGACGTATTGCCGTCGCTGCACATGGTACTTTATCTGCCATTGGCTTTCCTTGTGCTTCGGCGGACGTCTCGATTGTGCGCGCTCGCAGCACGGGCGTGTCCGGGCCTGAAAGGGGGCGATCTGGACAGATATGGTGTTGGTAGAACGGGTTGGGTGGCTGTCGATCAACAGTATTTACGAGCCTCCCCACAAATTCGGTATGATGCTCTACAGACAATTATAATATATTCTATGTAACCGTCCGGTCTCCCCGCCCTTGTGGTGAACGCCTCGATGCTGATTTTGGTTGGATGGAGGCGGATAGTGTCCGCCTGATTCAAGTGGACACGATCCGACCATGTTTGACCATAAGCCTGTGCGCAAGCGGCGGAGTTATTCAAGGGCCTTCAAGCTCCAGGTCCTGGCCGAGACGCGGGAGCCGTTTGTGTCGGTAGCCGAAGTGGCCCGCCGACATGGCATGAACGCGAACGTCATTTTCAACTGGCTTCGTGATCCCCGCTTCGGGGGCGACAAGGCGGTCACGGGTTTCCTTCCGGTCAAGATCGGTCCGGCGCCTGTCGCGGTGACCGCCCAACCTTTATCGGGGCCAGGCGATGAGGTGATCGTGGAACTGGCGGCGGGAGCGCGTATCCGCTGCAGGGACGAGCCATCCCTGGTGAGGGTGTTGCGTGCCCTGAGGCAGGTGACATGATCCCGGTTCCGGCTTCGACCAGGGTCTGGCTGGCGGCTGGCGTGACCGACATGCGCAAGGGCTTTAATGGCCTTTCCGCACTGGCCGAGAAGGTCCTGGAGGAGGATCCCTTCTGCGGCCACCTGTTCGTGTTCCGGGGACGCGGAGGTGATCTTGTGAAGATCATCTGGTGGGACGGCCAGGGCGCATGCCTGTTTGCCAAGCGCCTTGAGCGCGGCCGGTTTGTGTGGCCGGCGGCGAAGGATGGCAAGGTACACCTCAGCCAGGCGCAGCTGTCGATGCTGCTTGAAGGGATCGACTGGCGGATCACGAAGCAGACATGGCGGCCTCTGACGACAGGGTAAAGCGATTTTCGGGATTCACTGGCGAGGCGAAGCAGGGTAGATTCCTGCCTATGTCGGATGTGGCTGATCTTCCCGATGATGTCGAAGCGCTGAAGGCGATGCTGCGCGACGCGCATATCGAGTTGCGTGGCCGCGACCTGCTGATCGAGAAGCTGAAGCTCCAGTTGTCAGGGATGGCCCGTCATCGGTTCGGGTCATCGGCCGAAGGCCTCCAGCAGCTCCAGCTGATGCTGGAAGACCTGGAGATCACCCGCAGCACAGAGGTTCCCGCTGGCGCGCCAGAGCCTGCCTCGAAGGACAAGCCGGCCCGCAAGCCGCTGCCGGATCACCTGCCAAGGATCGACCAGGTGCTTGAGACGGGCGATGCCTGCAATGATTGCGGTGGCAAGCTGAAGCGCGTTGGCGAGGATGTCACCGAGGAGCTCGAGTATATCCCCGGCCGGTTCATGGTGAACGGGAGTGTCAGAAATTTTGTGCCGGGGTCATAGTGATGGAAAGAAAGGACGCATCACATGGCAATCGAGAAAGAACTCCTGGACCAGCTGCTTTCAGGACGTGATCCTGAGGAGATTTTTGCAAAGGATGGTCTCCTGGATGATCTGAAGAAGGCGCTCTCGGAACGCATTCTGAACGCGGAGCTGGACGAGCATCTTGGCGAGGAACGCTCTGAGGGACGGTCCAACCGGCGCAACGGCGTATCGAAGAAGACGGTTTTGACGGGCACTTCGAAGGTGACTCTGGACATTCCACGCGACCGGTCGGGCACCTTCGATCCGAAGCTGATCGCCCGGTATCAGCGCCGGTTTCCTGATTTCGACGAGAAGATCATCTCGATGTACGCGCGCGGCATGAGCGTGCGCGAGATCCGGGGCCATCTGGAGGAGCTATACGGGATCGACATCTCTGCCGACCTGATCTCGACGATTACCGATGCGGTTCTGGAGGCTGTCGCCGAATGGCAGAACCGCCCGCTCGATGCCTGCTATCCCCTGGTCTTTTTCGATGCGATCCGGGTCAAGATCCGGGATGAAGGCTTTGTGCGCAACAAGGCGGTTTGCAGCGCGACAATCAGGATGAGAGTTGCGCGACAAACGGGATGAGAACGCTTCG
>NZ_JBALTL010000007.1:0-91550 GCF_036964545.1 Hyphomonas oceanitis | reverse complement strand
TTCGAACTGAACCTTTTGCTTCATCCGATAGCCGGGCACATAGGCGTTGACCTTTAACTAGACCTCTCTATCAGCACGTGCAATATTATCGATAATTAGGATCACAGAGCAATCGGACCGGCACTATGGCTGCAGCAGCTAGTCGGCAATAAGTCATTTGCATCATAGCGCCAAGGATACTGGGAGCAACAATGAACAAGGGCAGACCGTTCGGCTTGATCATAATGCTTGCCTGTTTGCAGGCGTGCGCCTTGGGCATGGCCGCGGTTGCTCAGCCCCCACAGGTTCAGATTTCGCAGGGCGTGATTGCCGGAAAGACCATCGGCGAGGTCGATGCTTTCTTTAATATGCCCTTTGCCGCCGCACCGGTAGGCGAGCTGCGCTGGCGCCCTCCGGCAGTGGCCCCGGGCTGGGAAGGTGTCCGGGACGGCACGCAGATGGGCCCCGCCTGCTCACAGCCATTGCGGCCTGCTGTCGTTGCCGGCGGTGTGGCAAACGTCCAGTCTGAAGACTGTCTGCAGCTGAACGTCTGGCGGCCGGAGGGCGCGTCGGGCTTGGCTGTGATGGTTTGGATTCATGGTGGCGCGCATGTGATCGGTTCCGGAACGTTCCCGATTTTCGATGGAACAGAGCTCGCCCGGCAAGGCGTGATCGTCGTGACGATCAACTATCGCCTCGGCCCACTCGGTTACTTTGCGCATCCGGCTCTGACGGATGAAGCGACCACGGATACTCCGCTCGGTAATTTCGGATTGATGGACCAGCTGGCAGCACTTCGCTGGGTGCAGCAGAACATCGCTGCCTTTGGCGGTGACCCGGCGCAGGTCACCGTGTTCGGGGAATCCGCCGGCGCAGTGAGTACCATGGCGTTGCTCTCGATGCCGGAAGCATCCGGATTGTTTTCGGCTGCCATTGTGCAATCGGGCGTCAACCTGCTTACCCCTCGAACGCTCCCGGAGCAGGAGGCGCTCGGGATCGCAGCCGCCGGCGCGTTGGCTATCGCGCCTGACGCTAGCGCAGATATACTGCGTGCAGCCAGCGCAGATGATTGGGTGAAAGCGGCTGGTCCTCGCAGCAGCGGCGCAGTCAATCCGTTCATCGATGGCCGGCTGTTGCGAGAGGCGCCTTCGCGGGCGTTTGAAGACGGCGGGGCGCTTGATGTTCCGCTTCTGGTAGGCGCAAACAGCAATGAGGCGAGCGTTCTGCTGGCCATGGGCATCAGCCCGCAATTGGCCGTCGCTTACTTCGGAGATCAGTTGGCTGAAGCAGAGGCTGCCTACGGCCTTGAGGCATCCGATCCTGAATTCGCACGGCAGGTTCTGGGGGATGCCTGGTTCGTGGCACCGGCCCGCTGGCTTGCCGACGCTACACAGGACGGTGCACCGAGTTATCTCTATCACTTCGACTATGTTGCAGAAAAGCGACGGACGAACTCTGCTGGCGCGGCGCACGGATCCGAAATCACTTATGTCTTCGACACGGTAGACTACTTCGAAAGCGTCGTCGGTGAGATGACAGAGGCAGACCGTCGGTTTGCGGAAGGAATGTCGGCGTGTTGGGTTTCATTTGCCAAAACCCACAAACCGGATTGTGAGCTGGTGCCTGCTTGGGGGCCATATGACACAGAGCGCGATGAACTCGCTCTCTTTGGGCCAGAAACACGAGTGATACCGGGCTTTCGGAAAACCATGCTGGACCTGATCCTTGCCCGCTACGAACATCAGGCGCCCTAAAGACTGAGCCCGATGTCACTGTCGATACGCATAAGGAGTGTTTTTGCATGATCAACCGGCGACATGCCTTGCTGCTTCCAGCCGCGCTTGGCGCATGTGCAGGATTGCCGGCCGCGCGAACCGGACCGGAAGAGTCCCTCGAGCGTGATGCGAGCGCGCTTGAACGCGCGGTGGTGACTTATGCCAGTTTCGGCTCTCATTATTCTGGCAGCGCAGGCGATCTTGCGACGACGGATTGGATGGAGGGCGAGCTCTCGACCGCTGGATACGAGACGCGTCGGCAGACGTTCGAAGTACCTGCCTGTGACGGCGAAACAGGAACGGTGTTACTGCCTGACGGGACACAAATTTCAGGACCGGTCCAGATGCCGGCTCGGGCGGCAGAGGCCGAGGCGGAGCTCGTCTACTGGAATACGGATACTCCGCCGCCAGCCTTGACCGGAAAGCTGCTGGTTTATGACGCAGGGTTTCGGCGCCATTCCAGCCTGATATCGACGGAATGGCAGCGCGTACTGAAAACCTCACGGGAAGCGCAGGTGGCGGGTGTGGCGGCAATCACCAATGGGCCAACACGGCTCGCTATTCGGCTCAATACCCCGGCCGACGGCGATATTGCTCCCATGCTGACCCTAGCGCCCCGTGAGGCAGGCGCCCTGCGCGCGGCAGCAACCCGTGGCGACACGGCCAGACTTTCCATCGCCCCAGCCCGGCCGGGCCGGTTGGCTGACAATCTGATTGCCCGGCGGACTGGCCCCGGTGCACGGATCGTTATCAGCACGCCCAAGTCCGGCTGGGGCATCTGCGCCTCGGAGAGAGGTCCCGGCATTGCGATTTTCCTTGAACTGGGGCGACGGTTCGCCTCAACCTGGCCGACGGCGGACATTCATCTGGTGGCAACGTCAGGACACGAGTACGAGAACCTGGGCGCCCACAGATTCCTGGAAAGTGGCGCACCGGCGCCGATGGACACAGCGCTTTGGGTGCATCTCGGCGCCAACCTCTCGGGAGTTGATTTTCATGACCTGGGTCCCACCCTACTGCCACTGCCGTCACCTGACCCGCAACGTTATCTTGGCGTGACGGAAGGAATTGAAGGGCTGGCCAGAGAGATGTTCCGCGGCCGGCCAGGACTGGAGGCCGCCTATGTCATGACTGCAGAAAATGCGGCGGGAGAGCTCCGCGAGATTCTTGGCGCCGGCTATGCATCCGCTTTCGGCGTCTTCGGCGCAGGACGCTTTCATCACACCGATCAGGATACGCCGGACAAGGTAGACATGCGTGAATTGGCCACAACAAACGCATCCTTCCTGCGCCTGATCGAGCGCGTTCTCAGTAAGGCCTGAAAATGACGCCTGCCGGAATGCCGGCAGGCGTTTAGGTCTTCGGGAGGAAATCCGTAGCCAGACTAAAAGTCGTAGCGAAGCTCGATTCCTGTCAGCCGTGGCTGGCTGTAGCGATTGATCGTGGGAGCTCGCGCCACAAAGTGGACTTCATCGGTCAGGTTGCGCGCAAAAGCCGTCACACTGACCTTGCCGAAGCGCGCCCCGAGGCGAAGGTTGATCAGTCCGAAATCGTCGAGCGGCGCGGTTGTGGCAGACAGTTCCTGAACGCCGCCAGTCTGCGCTGTGTAGACGAAATTGGCGAACGCTTCAGAATCAGGGCCAATTGGCCGGCGATAATTCAGGGTGGCCGAACCGAGCCATTCAGGAACCTGGGCCAGATCCAGCCCTTCGAATCTGCCGCTGATCACTTCACCCTCCTGATAGGAGAGGCTGAAACCGGTGGAGAGTTTGCCGCCAGCAATGTCGAAGAGTGAGGAAATCTCGCCTTCTACACCACGGCTTTCGGCGTCACCCGCGTTCGTGAGAAAGGACGTCGCCGCCACGGGACATGTCGGGTTTGTCAGCGCACATCCATTGTCCGTCTGGGCAATAAGATTTTCCTGATCGTTCATATAAGCCGCAATGGCGAAATAGGAATGGCTGCCAAGCGTACCCTTGAGGCCGATTTCATAGCTCTGGGACGTTTCGTCGTCGAACGCTGCATCAATGGGTCTGGGCTGCCGCGGATCACCAAGATTGGTGTTGAAGCCCCCAGCCCGGTAGCTGGTGCCGGCCTTGGCGTAAGTCAGGATACTGGAGGTCAGCTTGAAGGCGGCGGTGGCGTTGTAGGATAGGTTGCTCGGTTCGATGCTGCCATCCACGACCCGCGCGGCTCCGCCCAGGGGCGCCCCGGTGCCCCGGTCAAACAGGCGGGAACTGAGGGAGCGGTCATCCTGCGTGTAGCGAAGCTCACCTGTGAGGTTTAGCCGCTCGGTCAGGTCATAGCCGAGCGATCCGTACGCGGCGTAAGAATTATATTCGAGGTCGACGGGGGAGATACTGCCGGTCGAAGGGTTAGCGAGTGTGGGGGTTCGGGCATTCTCCACCGAATAATCGCTCTCAAGAAGCAGGAGGTCGATGCCCGCGAGCCAATTGAGCCGGCCATCGATGGCTTCGCCGGTGAGATGGACATCCTGGTTGAAGGACGTGGTCGTATCCCGCACGAAAGCTGCCGAGTTCACATCCAGCGGAACGACGGCAAGAATACTGCCAGCTGCAATGGCATCGGCGCGCTCCTGCGCATTGATCGCATCTGCATCGAGATCATATGCGGAGACACGCTCGCGATAGAGCGTGGTGGAATTCAGTTGCGCCCAGTCCAGATCGTACTTCGCGACGATCTGGTAGGAGTCAACGTCCTGCTCGGCAGAGGGCGGGGTGTTCCAGGGATAGTTGAACCTGTCCTGTATATAGCCGCCCGGGAAGCCTGGCGTGCCTGCAGGAATTTCGATCTGGTAGTGGATCGAGGGTGTCTCGAGAACTTGGGTTTCTGCAAGGAAAAGCAGATCGAGCGGACCGGAACTGTAGCGTAGCTGCGCGCGCAAGCCGTGGCCCTCTTCCCGGTCGAAATAGACGTCATTGACGGGGTTGTAGAAGAAACCGGACTCTTGACCCACCGCGAAGCCACTGAAGCGAACTGCCAATGTGTCGCTGAGCGCCCTGTTGACGACACCCTCGCCGCGCAGGTTCTCGTTCTCAATTCCATATTGCGCCTTCAGGTATCCGGATGTTTCAAATTCCGGCTGCGCCGAGACGATGTTGACGGCGCCGCCGACAGCGTTGCGGCCGTAGAGCGCACCCTGGGTGCCGCGCAGCACCTCAACGCGCCCGATGTCGAGAAAATCGATCAAGGCAAAGTTGCGCCCGCCGATGCCGCCACCGCCGATGTAAGAGGCATTGCGGTAGAGCCCGACGCTGGGATCGCCGTTCGTTGCGCGCGCAGTCGACGAGGCGCGGATCGAAAGTTCCGAGGTGACGGACGAGTTGAGGTTGTTGAAGCGAACGCTTGGCTGGTCGGCCAGCAGTTCGCCGCTGGTGCTGGCGCCGCCGCGCTCGGTGAGCGCGTTCCCGCCGATGACGGAGGCCGCCGTCGGAACTTCGGAAAGCCGCTCCTCCCGGCGACGCGCAGTCACCACCACTTCCCCTAGCCGAACTTCCTCTTCCGCGCCTTCGGAAGGCGCTTGTGAAGCAGCATCTTCAACAGCCTGGGCCGAGGCCGGCGCGATTCCATTGACAGCCACCGTCATTGCGGTTGTCGCAAAAAGCATAAAGCGAAGCATGTATTCCTCCCTCAAAGGCCCATCTTGGGCTTATTATCGATAATTTCAGATTATCGATAATATTTGGGGCGAGGTGTCAAGTACTTCATGCTGGCGAGCGGCAACAAACGGTAGCCTCGCAACCGAACGGGCGGCCGCATAGGATTGGCTATTTTCGGCGAGGCGGTTTCCGGCGCGCCTGTTCGACGGCCTGCGCATCAAGGTAAGTCGCCAGCGCTTCTTGATAGTAGTCCTGAAGGTTTCCGATCAGGGCGCGCGCAAGTTCGTCGGCCTTGTCCGGTTGGCGGGCCTTGATGGCGGCGCAGAGCCGCTCGTAGATTTCGGCAGACTTCAGCGCCGGAGCGACCGGAAGGTCTTCGAGGAACTTCTGCGAGATGATCCTCTGCTGCCACTTGGCAACAATCGCCACGCGGTCCAGCAAAGTTTTGGACTGAGGTGCACGGGCGCAATGCGCAATATAGGCACCGATGCGGTTGGAAACGGCAAGATGGTCGAACGTATTGCGCGTCGCATGCGCAATGGCCGTAAATTCCTTGACACGCGCGACAAGCTGTTCGGCCTCGCTGTCAGTCATGCGCTGGCTCGCAAGGCGACACACGACGCCGAACAGGGATTTCCAGAGTTCGAGGATCTCGATAGTCGCCTGCTTGTCAATCACCGCGACGCGGGCACCTCGCCAGGGCACGACCTCAACGAGTCCTATATTGGCGATTTGACGGAATGCTTCGCGTACGGGCGCGTGAGAAACCTCAAACCGTTTGGCAATTTCCCTTTCCCGGATCCAGGAACCCGGCGGGATCCGCCATTCAACGATGTCCTCAATCAGCGCTGCCGCGATGACCCGGTCCTGCGTCAGAGCATCAGTTATAACTTCCTGCGGCAATTCTTCTGGCTGGTCTGGCACACTGATCACCTTCATTTTTCGAGATTCCATCTAGCCTTGATCGTCTTCAAAAGGCAGTATTATCGATAATTCAATAAGGGAGAGTTTAAAAGTGCCTCGATACTTGCTTTTTTGGCTGGCCTTAACTGCTGGCTCGTGTGCAGCACAGCCTTATCCGACCGGACATTCTGATCAGAGCAATGCCTGCCAGCAGGCCATTGCATATTCAAATGCAGACCGAGGTCTGGCGGTGCTTGTGCTCAAAGACGGCGAGCCGGTCTGTAACAGCCCTGACCACGACATCAACGAACCTCACGAACTTTGGTCCGGCACAAAAAGCTTTCTTGGCATAATGGCCGCCATCGCAGCAAAAGATGGTCTATTGTCTCTGGACGAGCCGGTCGCCGTAACGCTCACTGAGTGGCAAGGAGACCCCCAGCGCAGTAAGGTAACTCTCCGTCACCTTCTGTCGATGACGAGCGGGCACAAGAGCCGCATCGGACGTCCGCCGGGATACGAAGCTGCGGTTGCAAGCGATATAAACTCGCTAGCCGGGTTGAAATTCCAGTATGGCGCCGTTCCGTCTCAGATTTTCGGTGAAGTCATGCGCCGCAAACTTAAAGCGGCTGGCCAGTCGGGTGGACCAAGAGCGTATTTGGAGCAGCGCTTGTTTGCGCCCTTGGGACTTGCGGGATACCGGTGGAGAAACGGCCCGGACAAGCAACCCCTGATGCCTCAGGGAGTCATCATGTCTGCCAGCGAGTGGGCGAAATTCGGCGAGTTCGTGCGCCTTGGCGGCAGGGTTGACGGCATACAGATCGTTGACCAGGAAACTTTTGAAGCGCTGTTCGAGGGAAGTGCAGCGAATGCCGCATACGGGCTATCCTGGTGGTTGCCGAGGCCCTCATCGTCAAAGGACGTCGTTACAGCGACGACAGATATTGACGATCATGCCGATAGTCTGCCTGATGACATGGTGGTGGCTGCCGGAGCGGGCAATCAGCGGCTCTATGTAATCCCGTCGCTTGGTCTGACCATCGTGCGTCTTGCAGATCTTGATCTGGGCGCAGCCTTGCGAGGTGATAAGGAACGCTGGTCGGATTATGTATTCTTGGAACTAACCTTGAATGCGGCACATTCCAGAAGCGTACCACAGAATAATTGATGTCCGGCGCACGAAAAATTGAAAACTTGTGTGGAAGACTCCAATGCTGCAAGGGTTTTTTCGTTTCGGCAAGCCCGGGTCGGAAGCTGACTTGTGTCCGACCTGTTAGCGCGACGTAATTGTCGCAGGCCTGAGTTTCCGCGAACCGAACCCCATTCTGCAATGCGGGCAGTTGAAGTCCTTGTTACTATGAGGGTTGTCTCGATTTCCGAGTGCCAAGATTGTCATTACTATTCATCGTCCTAACAAGTCTTTTGTGGCTATGTGTTTTCTCAGAAGTTCAGGCTTTGGCCGTTGCCCTGAAGGGCTCATTGCGGGAAAGCATGGCTCAAAAGATCCGGGCTGTTTTGTTGGCAGTTACAACAGTTGCAAATCTTGCGGGTTTTTTCTGGAGTATGCTGACTACCCACGGACCCGCCATTTCAGGATGGGCCTTGTCGGCTGCCGAGTTCGAAATGGCAGGACAATGAAGCCGCAGGGCGTCTACATTCTTTGGGGTACATCAATTATTCTCTCGACGCTATCGCGAGAGACTTTATTGTAATTGGTGAACGCGTAGCAGGTGGGAGGACGCGGCCGCACATAGTCGGCGCTTCGCTTGCAGGCTTGCAGCCATCATTACTGCGGGCATGCTTGCACGTGATGCATTTGCATGGACAAGACCATACTCACCATCCCCGGGGACGCGAAATACGACCCCAATCACAAAATCATGTGCTAAGGCCCAGCATGCGACCCGGGAGGACTTCACTCGTGGTCAGTAACCGGACAAAGCGGCGTATCGATCCTTAAGCCAGGTCGTCGAGCCGAAGCTCGCCTCGAGCACGCGTGCGCGCTTCAGGTAAAAGCCGACGTCATATTCGTCGGTCATGCCGATACCGCCATGGAGCTGTATGCCCTGGTTGCTGATACCGTGCAGTACGCGGTTGGCCTCGGCCTTGGCGATGGTCGCAGCGCGCGCTGCGCCGAACCCACCATCGACCGCCTGTAGTCCCGCCTCGACTGCCGAGCGCATCTGTGTGAGGTCGGCGAAAAGGTCCGCCATGCGGTGCTGCAGTGCCTGGAAGGTGGCAAGCACCTGGTTGAACTGCACGCGCTGCTTGAGATAGTCGAGCGTGGTGTCGAACACGGCTTGGGCCATGCCGAGCATCTCGGCTGCCGTTAGCACGCGCGCGCGGTCGAGCACATCGCCGAGCAAGCTTTCGCCCCCGCCTTTGAGCTTGTTTGCCGCTGCACCAACGAAATTCACTTCGGCATGGCTTCGCTGGTCAGAGAGCTTACGGGTGATGAGTAAGACGCCGTCACTCTTTTCGACTAGGTAAAGCCCATCCTTGGCCGCAACCACGAAGAGGTCTGCGCCGTGTGCCTCGTGAACGAAGGCTTTCCTGCCGGTCAGTTTGCCGCCGGAAACACTTGTCTCGATCCTGGCCGGATCATGAGAGGGCCCTTCATCGACCGCTAGCGTCGCGATGGCTTCACCGCTCGCGAGCTTCGGAAGCCACAATGCTTTCTGCTCGTCGCTGCCGCCCAGGATGATCGCCGATGCCGCCGCGGTGTTGAGGACGAGCGGGCTTGCGGTCAGCGTCTTTCCGAGCTGCTCAATCACGAGACCCGCCGAGAGCCAGCCAAAGTCTGACCCACCATACTCTTCAGGAATGATGACCCCGGCCCAACCCATTTCCACCATCTTGGCGTAGGCAGCGCGATCAAACGCCTCCTCGGAGCCGCTGGCGCGGACCTTACGAAATTCTGTCAAAGGGCTTTCGTTGACGGCCCAGCTGCGAGCCATGTCGCGTAGCATTTCCTGTTGTTCGTCGAGAACTGCCATTGTCAGTACTCCCCTCCTTACGCGTGATCGAGCATGCCGAGCACGCGCTTGGCGATGATATTGTTCTGGATTTCGGTCGAACCACCATAGATCGTTGCTGCCTTGCCGAAGAGCCAGGTGCGCACGTCCTCGAGTTCCCCCTCGGAAAAACCGTCGCCTTCCCAGCCAAGGCCCTGCAACCCACGGATTTCGATCAGTAGTTCCGAGCGTTCCTGTGCCAGCTTGGTGCCCGTCTTTTTGAGAACTGAACTGATCTCAGAGACTCCGCCGGGCGCCTTGCTTTCCTCGATCGCGCGGCGCGCTGTAAACAAGAAGCTGCTCCAGCGGATTTCGAAATCGGCGATCTTGTCGCGCAGCACATTGTCGGTCAGCCGACCATCCGCGGCGGTTTCGCAATATTTCTTCGCGATGTCGCCGAGGCTCTGCGCCATCATCAGAGCCAGATTGCCGCCACCAGAGATGTTGGTTCGCTCGTGCTGGAGCAGGCGTTTGCCAATGGCCCAACCCTGACCCTCTTTTCCAACGAGATTTTTCTTCGGTACCCTTACATCGGTTAAGAAAGTCTCGCAGAAAGGGCTGGTGCCCGAAATCATGGTGATCGGGCGGACTTCGACGCCGGGCGCATTCATGTCAATCAGCATGAAGCTGATGCCCTTGTGCTTGTCGCGCCTGTCGGTGCGAACGATTGCGAAGCACTTGTCGGCCCATTGCCCGCCGCTGGTCCAGGTCTTCTGGCCGTTGATCAGGTAATGGTCGCCTTTGTCCTCGGCGAAGGTTTGCAGATTAGCGAGATCGGAGCCGGCATTGGGTTCGCTATAACCCTGGCACCAGCGGATTTCGCCACGGCAGATCGCCGGAATGTGCTCGCACTTTTGCTCCTCGCTCCCGAATTCAAGCAGGGTTGGGCCGAACATCATTACGCCCATCCCGCCGATGGGATTGTAGGCCCCCGACTTGGCGAATTCCTGAGTGACGATTTTGGCCTGGGCCTTGGTCAGCCCGCCACCGCCATATTCCGTGGGCCAGGTCGGTGTACCCCAACCGCACTCGGCCACGGCCTCTCGCCATTTCTTCTGCTCATCGGTCTCGTTGGTCGGCCCTTCGAGTCCGGCAAGCAGATTGCCCTTGCCCTTGAGTTCTTCGGGGAAATTTGCGGCGAGGAATTGTCGCACTTCGGTGCGAAATGGATCGTCGTTCGCATGGGCACCGGATTGAAGCTGAGTTGGCATGGAGACCTCCGTTCAAAAATCGAATTGGCGTCGCCCCGAGCGGACGACGATGCATCACTCCGACTCGTCAGTATTGCTGCGCGGGAACGTGCAAAACCAAACCCTCCAACGTGGTCACGATGGGGATCTGGCAAGCGAGGCGGCTATATTGGTTCGCTCCCTCTGCGAATTGCAGGAGCTCGGCCTCCGCAGCGCCTTCCATGAGGCGGCCCACAATGTCGATCCATGCCGGATCGATATGAACGTGGCAGGTCGCACAGGCGCAGACGCCGCCGCAATCGCCGTCAATGCCCGGCACGCCGTTGAAGAGCGCCGCTTCGCGCGCTGTTTCGCCTTCGGCTACCTCGACCTCCCTCCGCGTTCCATTACTGGAAACGAACGTCACTTTGACCATCATAAACTCCGTATTTTAGTCCAGCCCATCAGCGAGCGTGCAGCCGCACCGGCAGTTTCGTGATCCCTCGCACAAGGTTCGAAAACAGACGCTCGGGCTCGCCGGTCACTTCGACCTTCGCGAAACGCTTGTGGATCTCTTCCCAGATGATCCGCAGCTGCAGTTCTGCAAGCCTGTTGCCCATGCAGCGATGGATGCCATAGCCGAAGGACAGGTGATGACGCGGGTTCTTACGGTCGATGATGAACTGGTCAGCTCTGTCGATGACGGTATCATCCCGGTTGCCTGACAGGTACCACATCACAACCTTGTCACCTTTCCTGATCTGCTTGCCGCCGATCTCCCAGTCCTGGAGCGCAGTGCGGCGCATATGGGTAAGTGGCGTCTGCCAGCGGATGATCTCCGGCACCATGCTGGTGATTAACGAAGGATCGTCATTGAGTTTGCGATACTCGTCGGGGTTCTGATTGAGGGCGAGCACACCGCCGCTGATCGAGTTGCGCGTGGTGTCGTTGCCGCCCACAATAAGTAGCAGGAGGTTGCCAAGAAATTCCAGAAAGGGCATGTCCCGTGTCGCTGGAGAATGCGCCATCATGGAGATGAGGTCGTTCTTTGGCTCCTGATTGATGCGCTGCTCCCACAGCCCTTTGAAATACATCGCGCATTCGATGAGCTCTTCGCGCCTTGCCTCATAGGATTCGACGATGCCGGTTTCAGGCGCGGCCGTTGTGATATCGGACCAGCGCGTGAGCTTGCGCCGCTCCTCCCACGGGAAATCGAACAGGGTCGCAAGGGTCATTGTGGTCAATTCGATCGAGACCTTGTCAACCCAGTCGATATCCTCGCCTACCGGCAGATCATCGAGGATATGGCACGCACGTTCACGGATTGTCGGCTCAAGTAACTGCAAGTTTGACGGCGCGACTGCAGAGGTAACGGCCTTTCGTTGCTGATCGTGCTTGGGCGGGTCCATGGCGATGAACATTTCAAGTTCAAGTGCACCTTCCGCCGAATGCATGTCCTGAATGGCAATTCCGCCGAGCTTCGCCTCCGACGAAAAGACTTTGTGGTTGGTATCGACGGCCATGATGTCGTCGAACCTGGTAACCGACCAGTATGGCCCGACTTTACTTTCACGGCAGTAATGGACCGGCTCCTCCTTGCGTAACCGGTCGAAGAACAGGCCAATCGTGTCCTTCTGAAAAAGGCTCGGCCGCGAAACATCGATTTGCTCGATCGGAATGGCTGCGATTTTTTCGACCGTATCCATTTCCATCGTTTCGATACTCATGTCCTGCCCTTCGATCCCATCAATAAGCCGCTAGTTGCTGAAAAGGTAAATCTTCCGCGAGGTGCAGTCAAGAAAGCTTATAATGATTTCTTGACGAGGAGTTGCAATCATGGACGTATTGGGTAGGTTATAGGCAAATGAATAGATTAAATCTTATAAGATAAATATCACAGGAGCGAGTCCTACGAAATGCAGCCGACGGTCGATAACGTGAAGAAAGCCAAGCGTGCGCTCTCGCTCGCGCAGGACATCGTTCGCGATATCGAGGCGGGGGCACGCGTTGCGGGGGACAGGTTACCGCGCGAAGAAGAAATGCTTGCGCGATACGAAGTCGCCAGAGCAACCTTGCGTGAAGCGCTCCGCTTCCTTGAGCTTCAGGGCGTAATCCATCTTCAACTGGGCCGTAGTGGCGGCCCGGTGGTCGCACGCCCCCAGACCGGCGATTTTGCGAATAGTCTTTCTCTCATCTTGCATTTCATGGAAGCAGACCTCAGGGGCCTGCTCGAACTGCGCGAAGCCATAGCGCCGGATGTCGCAGCCTATGCTGCCCAGCGCGCGACCACGGGCGACCTCAGCGCACTCGCCGATTGCCTCAAAGAGCTTGAGCGCAATGAGGCAGGAAGCCAGTTCGAGGAACTGAACCGCCGTTTTCACGACCTACTCGGTTGGGCCAGCGGCAATCCGCTCTTCGGCCTTCTGACTTCCTCTATGCATTTGCTGACCCGCGAATTCTCGCGCTCGCTCGGGTATTCGGCGCAAGAGCGGGCGGTCCAGTTGCGATTCCTGCGCCGTGTTCTGGAGGCCGTGCGCACAGGGGATGCTCAAGCGGCGCGGCAGGCCATGGCCAAGCTTGTGTCGGGTTCCGCGTCTTATCTGGCTGGACGAAGTCCCGAGCTTGTTTCCCAGAAGGTCAAGTGGGGACAGATTTAGAAAACTTGCGTCCGTCAAGGTCGCGGAATGGAGGATGTAAGGCGATGGCGCTCAAAAGCCGCATTTGTGAAATTCTCGGGATCGAACACCCCATCCTACTGGCCGGAATGGGCGGGGCGAGCGTTCCCGCGCTTGCTGCTGCGGTGTCGAATGCCGGAGGGCTTGGCGTTCTGGGGGCTGCGGCATGCTCGCCAGACCAATTGCGCAGCTGGATCCGCCAGACACGCGAGATGACCGACAAACCATTTGGCGTCGATACCCTTCTTCCCGCATCCGTCAGACGCGGCTCGGCCCCGCAGGTCGGGGGTTCGTCCGAAAATCCCACGGCACTACTTGGCGAATACCAGGAATTCACCCGCGACTTCATACGGCGCGAACATCTGCCCGAAGTGGATGTCGAATCGGCCATGCGAGCGGCGGGCGTGCCGAAGATGGGCAAGGCAAGTCCGCAGCTTTTCACGAAGGAGTTCTTCGAAGCGCAGATGGAAGTCGTGATCGAGGAAAAGGTACCCGTCTATGCTGCCGGCCTCGGCAATCCCGGTCCTTGGATGGACCGCCTGCATGCCAACGGCACCAAAGTCATGGCTGTCATCGGCAAGGTCAAGCACGCCCGGCAGGTGGTCGAAACCGGCGTCGACATGATCGTGGCGCAGGGGCACGACGGGGGCGGCCACAACTCGCCAGTCGGCACGATTTCGCTGATTCCCCAAGTGGTTGACGCGGTGGGCGACCGCGTTCCAGTGATTGGTGCCGGCGGCATTTCCGACGGCCGGGGTGTTGCCGCCGCGCTGATGTTGGGTGCCGAGGGCGCGTGGATCGGGACGGCGTTCCTCGCGACCGAGGAGGCGGGCATCGAACGATTCCAGAAAGAAGCGATCATCGAAAGCGGCGACGCCGATACGGTCGTCAGCCGCTCGATCACCGGTAAACCTGCGCGAATGATCCGCAACAAATGGGCCGATGCATGGATCGAGGCAGGCAAGGATCCATTGCCTATGCCCTATCAGTCGATGATCTCGGGGCCCGTCATGGCGTCGGGCGTCAAGGCGGAGCGCAAGGACGTGATCCCGGGTTTCGCGGGCCAAGGGATCGGCCTTATCCATTCGATCCGGCCCGCAGCCGACGTGATGCGCGAAATTGTCGAAGATGCGGAATTCGCACTCGCCCGCGCGAAGTCTTACTGCTGAATTGTGGTAAAGGTGGACATGACATGAGCAACGCGCTGAACCAACCGAAGGGGCATGAACTACGCCTACCTATTCGCCCGGGCGAAGCTATTGCGGCCATGCGCCGACTTACCCGGGACAAGGAAGACACTGCGCAGGTCTTCCGTATCGTCAAGGCGCTGTCGGGCAATTCCTATTATCGCAATTTTCGACGGTTCGCTGCCTCTTCCGCCGGGAAGCGTATCCTCCTGGAACGCGCGGACTTACTCGGCACCTTGTGTGATCGTGATCGCTTGAAAAGATGCGAACCGGGAACGCTGGGCCGGGCCTATCTTGATTTCGTTTATGGAGAGGGGTTGACCGCCGAGGGGTTGGTGGATGCCAGCGAAGCGGGAGGGATAACCGACTTCAACGATCCGGAAGTCGCACGCTACCGGAAGCGCCTGCGCGATTCGCACGACCTGTTCCATGTCGTGACCGGATATGGACGAGATGCGCTGGACGAATTGTGCGTGCTCTCGTTCTGCAACGCACAATTCTTCAATCACGGAATCGCCTTCATCGTTGCGATCGGAATTCCGAAGATGCTGGCCGAATGCGCCCGTTTGCCGGTCTCGCGTGCCGCGTTCGAAGCGTGGCGACGGGGTAGGAATGCCGCCGACCTGACAACCTTCTATTGGGAGGCGCATATCGATACGCCACTTGAGGAGGTACGCTGGCGTTTGAACCTGAAACCACCCGTTTGCTATCTTGGGGTTCAGGACCTGTCCCGCTCGTTTGAGCGAGATTTCCAGGCCAGCCGGCGGAGCAAGCTTCACGCATGAGTGCCTCATCCACCTTCAATTTCAGTGACAGGTCCGCGATCACCGGCGTCGGCGAGACAGAGTTCGTCAAGGGGACCGAACGGACGGCGGTCGACATGATGCTCGATGCCTCGCGCCGGGCGATTGCAGATGCCGGGCTAAAACCGTCCGACATAGACGGCATGGTGCCTCCGCCGATCTACACGACGTCGGAGGAAATGGCCGCCAATCTTGGCATCGACGTGCTGCGTTTTGCGGCGACGGTGCACATGGGCGGTGCGAGCCCTATAACGGCTCTGCAGAACGCGGCCATGGCGATTGCCAGCGGGCTATGCGACCACGTTCTGGTAACGCTTGGCTGGAACGGATATTCTGCCCTGCGGGCGAAGCCGGGCGCGCCGACGACCCGACCCATGAACATGAATACGCTGACCAACACAATCCGGGGCTATTATATGCCCTATGGCGTGTTCCTGCCGGTGCAGATGTATGCTTGGCTCGCCATGCGTCATTCCAAGCTCCACGGTGTCGGACCGGACGCGATGGCCGCTGTCGCACTCGCCTGTAACCGTCACGCGCAGTTGAATCCGAGAGCCTTCAACTATGGACGTAAACTCGACGTCGAGACATATCACTCGGCGCGCTGGATATCCGAGCCTTTCCGGCTCTACGATTGCTGCCTGGAAACCGATGGCGCCTGTGCGGTCGTCGTCTCGCGCATGGAGCGAGCCAAGGACATGCCGCATGTGCCGGTGAGCATCGCCGGCGCTGCTGAAGGTCACCCCTATCCCGCCGACGACATCCCTTCGCGTCCCGACCCCTTCAAGATCGGCCTCAGCTATGCAGCCCCGCGCGCATTCGAGATGGCAGGTGTCACCCGCGAGGATATGGATTTTCTACAGATCTACGACTGCTTCACTTATATCGTGCTGCTGCAACTTGAGGCACTCGGCTACTGCGAGCCCGGCGGTCAGACCGAGTTCGTCGCCAGTGGCCAGATCGAGCTGGGTGGACGCTTTCCGATCAACACCCATGGCGGCTTGCTCAGCGAAGCGCACGTCTGGGGCCTCAACCATGTTGTGGAGGCCGTGCGCCAGCTGCGCCACGATTGCGGCGAGCGCCAGGTCGTGGGTGCCCAGACCGGCCTCGTAACCGGCTGGGGCGACCTAGGCGACGGGAGCATCGCTATCCTCAGGAGGTTTGCGTGAGCGACGAGAACGAACTGCCACCGAAAATGCGCCTCTCTGCGCAGAAGGCGCCGCCCAAGCCGAAACCGCGCCCGCAGGACCCGATCGAGCAGGAATTCTGGAATCGGTGTCAGGACGGCCATCTCTATTTCCAGTGTTGCGGCGATTGCGGCACCTTCCGCCACCTGCCGCGCTATATGTGCGCAAAGTGTGGCTCACCGGAATTTTCGTGGGAGCGCAGCAGCGGGAAGGGTACGCTTTTTTCCTGGACCGTCACCCACCAGGCCCTGCACCCGGCGTTTGCCGCCGACATCCCCTTCGTGGCTGCGGTGGTTGAACTGGAAGAGGGCGTACGCATGGCCACTCGCCTGATCGAATGTGACCGCGACAGCCTCAAGCTCGACCTTCCCCTGGAATTGAAATTCGAACCGATCGGGGACGACTTCCGCCTGCCAGTTTTCCGTCCCCGCAAAGAATAGAAGCGACATGGATCTCGATTACGGACCCGAATACGACGCGTTCCGCAAACAGGTGCGCGATTTCATCGAAGCGCATGGCCATCTTGCGCCACCGTATGCGGCTCGGGCGGCCCGCCCCTCATCCAAAGCTGTCCAATGGCAAAAACTGCTGATCGAGCAAGGGTACACAGCCCGCACGATCCCGGCGGAGTACGGCGGTTACGGAGCCGAACCGGACATCCTAAAATCGCGCATTATCTCCGAAGAGTTTTCACGGGCCGGGGTGCCGGGCGGGCTCGCGAACCAAGGTATCTCGATGCTCGTCCCGACTTTGCTCGAACTCGGCACTGAGGAGCAGAAGCATCGCTGGATCGAACCCACGCTGAAGGGCGAGGTCGTCTGGTGCCAAGGCTATTCTGAACCCGGTGCCGGATCGGACCTGGCCAGCGTCAAGACCAGCGCGCGGGTCGAAAATGGCGAGTTCGTTATCAATGGCCAGAAAATCTGGACCAGTACGGCGAAGCAGGCCGACATGATTTTTTGCCTCGTCAGAACCGAACCCGACGCATCAAAGCACGACGGTATTTCCTACCTGATCTTCTCGATGGACACACCGGGGATCGAGGTTCGCCCCCTTAAGACAATGACGGGCGACGCCGAATTCAACGAAACGTTCTTTACCGATGTCCGCGTTCCGCTGGACCAGATCGTAGGCCGGCGGGGCCAGGGCTGGCTCGTGGCGAATGCAACCCTCGGCCATGAGCGCGGAATGCTGGGTGATCCCGACGCGCTCGAAAACCGGCTGCAGGCGCTGATCGCACTGATGCAGGACGAGCCCATCGGACAGGATCGCGCAATCGACAATCCGGTTCTGCGAGACCGGCTGGTGGCGCTCCAAGCCGAGGTGTCAGCGATGAAATGCAATGGGATGCGTAACCTTTCGAACAACCTCAAGGGTGAGCCAGGCGGCATGGCGAAGCTGATCGTCAAGCTGCAAAGCTGTGAGATTGCCCACCAGATTTCCGCACTGGCGATCGACGCTATGGGCGAGATGGGCACTCTCTATCATCGCAGCCCGCGCGAGCGAGACGGAGGCGCGTGGCAATGGAACTACATGTTCCAGCTCGGTCTCATAATAGGCGGCGGCACCGCGCAGATCCAGAAGAACATCATCGCTGAACGTGGCCTCGAAATGCCGCGCGAACCGAAGCTGGCGAAGATTTCGGATGCGGCGAAAGCAACCGCAGACATGCCGCGTCACAAACAGGGATCAGCCTAATGGATTTCGGACTTTCTCAGGACCAGCAGATGTTGCGCGATGCGGTTGCGCGGTGTCTTGCGGATACCTGCCCGCTCGATCATGTCCGCGAATGTGCCGAGCGTGACAATCCGCTTAGCGACAAAGTGCTCCGCGCCGTGCAGGACCTGGGAATTCCCGGGATGCTGGTACCGGAAGAGCATGGCGGCCTCGGCATGACCCTTCTCGACGCTGCCATAGTTGCGGAACAGCTCGCCTATGCGGTCGCGCCGGTACCTTTTCTCGCCAGTCATGTTCTGGCGCCTATCGCGCTGAGCGAGGCAGGCAGCGAGGAGCAAAAGGCCCAATGGCTGCCGAAGATCGCGAGTGGCGAAGCGCGTATAGCTGTCGCGATTTCCGAGACGATCGAGGCGCGCGACGGTGCGGTCGTTTCCTCTGCCGATGGGAGGCTCAACGGCACCGCCCTGTTCTGCCTGGATTTCGAGGGTGCCGACGCTTACATTGTAGCAGACGCAGGTGGCAGGCTGCACCTCGCTGCAGCCGATGCATTCAGGCTGGAGACAATCCCGCTGACTACCATTGATCGTACCCGCAGCGTCGGAGAATTGCGTTTCGGAGGGACCGAGGCAGAACTGCTTGCCGACGACAACGGAACGACCACGGCCCGTTTGCGCGATGCGGGCCGTGTGATCTTGGCCGCTGACAGCCTTGGCGCAGGCCAGGCCATGATCGAAAAAGCTGTCGATTATTCTGGACAGCGCGAACAGTTCGGTCGTCTTATCGGCAGTTTCCAAGCAGTGAAGCACATGTGCGCAGAGATGGCCGCACGTCATGAACCATGCCGCTCGCTTGTCTGGTATGCAGCTCACGCCTTTGGCGCGATGCCGGAGGATGTATCGCTCGTCGCCTGCCACGCGAAATCACACACCGGCGAAGTCCATCGCTTTGTCGCCCGCACTTCCACCGAAGTGCATGGCGGGATGGGATTCACGGACCTGATCGGTCTGCATTACTGGTTCAAACGCATTGGATTCGACCGGCAGGTGCTTGGAGGACCCGAAACGGTGCGGGCCGAGGCGGCAGCACTGCAAGGCTGGATCAAGGCCGCGTAATACACTCATTGCGGGGGCCTGCGAGACTGGCTGTCCCGTCCGGAAGGGAGAAGGAACATGATCGACTGGAACCTCGGTGACATTCTCGACGCAGTCGAGCCCGCCATGCCTCAGGACGCTCCGGCGCTGATACACGGCGACCGGATCGTCACTTGGCCCGAAATGTCCGCGCGCTCGAATAATATCGCGCGCGCGTTGCGTCAACGCGGAGCGTGCGATGGTGCCAAGGTGGCCTTCTACATGCGCAACCGCCCCGAATATGGCGAGCTGATGGCGGCTTGTTTTAAGGGGCGCTTGACCCATGTGAACATCAATTACCGCTACCGCGCCGAAGAAGTTTTCTACATTTTCCAAGATTCTGACAGCGAAGTGATTGTTTACAGTTCGGAGTTTCGCGAATGTATCGTCGAACTCAAGGATAGGCTCGAGAAGGTTCACACTTTCGTCGAAATTGGCGACCCTTCCGAAATCGCGTCTTTTGCGAGTCCCTATGAGACGCTGGCGGGAAAAGGGGACGGATCGGCGCTCGGCATCGAACGCTCACCCGACGATTTGCTCTTCATCTATACCGGCGGCACGACCGGGATGCCGAAAGGCGTGATGTGGCGGCACGACGACATGCGCAAGGCCCAGTTGGACGCGCAGAAGTTACTTGGCCCGGTTCCGCAGACGCTGGAAGAAAATGTTGCGCTGATCGAGAAAGAGGGGCCCGGCAGGCGCACTCTCTCCTCCTGCCCGCTCATGCACGGGACGGGCTTCATCACCGCGATAGGTGCGCTCATGTCGGGCGGCGCGATCGTCACGCTGACGGCCCCTTCCTTCGAAGCTTCAGAATTGTGGGAAACGGTCGAAAAGCACCAGGTGGAAAGCATCGCAATTGTGGGCGACGCCTTTGCTAAGCCAATGCTTCGCGCGCTCGAAGAAAACGCGGGGCGCTGGGATACCAGGAGCCTCGTCTCCATCATCTCGTCCGGCGTGATGTGGAGCAAGGAGATTAAGGCCGGTCTATGCAAGCACATTCCCCAGGTCGTGCTGATGGATAGTTTCGGCGCCTCCGAAGGGCTCGGCTTCGGCCTCTCCGTCACGACTGCACAGGGCGGTACGAACACCGCGAAATTCGGGATTGGCGAATTCTGCGATGTCTTCGACGAAAACGACCAGAAAGTCGAACCAGGAAGCGGCGTGCCTGGCTTTATCGCCCGCAAGGGGGCCATCCCCATGGGATATTACAAAGATCCCGAAAAATCCGCCAAGACATTCCGCACAATCGATGGCGTGCGTTATTCGATTCCGGGTGACTGGTGCCGGGTAGAGGCCGATGGAAGCCTTACCCTGCTAGGCCGCGGCAGCGTATGCATCAACACTGCTGGCGAGAAGGTATACCCAGAAGAAGTCGAGGAAGTGCTCAAGACCCATCCCGCCATCGGTGAAGCGCTGGTCGTAGGTGTAACGGACGAAAAATGGGGCCAGGCCGTCACCGCCGTCGTCCACCTCAACCACGACGTCCCGTTCGACGAGCAAGCCGTCAAGGACCATGTGCGCGATCAGCTGGCAGGATACAAAACGCCCAAGGCCATACATCCGACGGAAAAACCCCTGCGTGCATCCAACGGCAAGGCCGACTATGCAACGGCGAAAGCAATCGCCGAACGTTTGACGGTCGCATCGTGAGCAATCGGGTTTCTCCCGATTACGACGCTGTAATCGTCGGTGCCGGCTTCAGCGGGATCTACCTGCTCCACAAGTTGCGTGACGCTGGGTTCAACGTGTTGCTGGTGGATGCTGCGGCCCAGCCCGGCGGCATCTGGTACTGGAATTGCTATCCAGGCGCACGAGTGGATTCACAGGTTCCGCTTTACGAGTTCTCGATACCTGAAGTGTGGAAATCATGGGCCTGGAGCGAGCGATTTCCCGGTTGGGAAGAGCTCAGGGCGTATTTCCGGCATGTTTGCGATACGCTCGACCTGTGGCCCATGATGCGCATGGGGTCAGGGGTCAGAGGCGCGCACTATGAGAAGGAGACGAAGCAATGGCGTCTGCAACTCGACAGCGACAAAACTGTTTCGACACGGTTCCTGTTGCCCGCTCTTGGTTTCGCATCAAAGCCGTATGTCCCCAATTTTCCCGGCCTTGAGGATTTCGAAGGCCAATGGTTTCACACGGCGCGCTGGCCGCAGCAGGGTGTCGATCTCAGCGGACGTAAGGTTGCCTTGATCGGCACCGGTGCAAGCGGTGTGCAAGTCGCGCAAGAAGCGGCCAAGTCCGCATCGAAGCTGACCCTCTATCAAAGAACACCAATCCTGGCGCTGCCTATGCAGCAGAAGAAGCTTTCGGAAGAAGACCAGGAACGGGACAAGAAGGGCTATGCTGCTATCTTCGAAACGCGCAAGCAGACGAGCGGAGGGTTCGAATGCCAATCGCTAGACGTATCGGCGCTCGAAGTTGACGAGAAAGCGCGCACCGCGCACTTTGAAGATCTGTGGCAACAGGGTGGCCTCAGGTTCTGGTATCACAATTTCGCCGACCTGCTTATCAATCGCGAAGCTAACCGCCACGCCTATGATTTCTGGCGCGACAAGGTTCGCGCAAGGATTGTCAACCCCAACCTTGTTGAGCTGCTCGCGCCTTCCGAACCGCCGCATCCATTCGGCACGAAGAGACCTTCGCTCGAGCAGGGATACTACGAGATTTTCGCGCAGGAGAATGTCGCGCTGGTCGATCTCAAGGCAACTCCGATCATCCGGGTCAAGCCGCACGCGATCGAGACCGATGACGGCGAGATGGAATGCGACCTCATCGTTTTCGCCACCGGCTTCGATGCTGGGCGCGGCGGGCTGATCGATATGAACATCACGGGGACGAACAGCCTATCACTTTCCCATGCGTGGGAAGACAGAGTACGCGCCTATCTGGGCATGGCAGTAGCGGGCTTTCCCAATATGCTGTTCGCATACGGGCCACTCAGCCCGTCGGGTTTCTCAAACGGCCCGACCAGCGCAGAGATACAGGGTGACTGGATCTGCGACTTTCTGGTCTGGATGCGGGAAAATGGTGTCGATCTTTTCGAAGCCGATCCGGCAGCTGAAACGGGCTGGACCGAAATGGTTGCCCAAGCAGGCGCGATGACACTCTTTCCCGAAGCGGATTCTTGGTACATGGGCGCAAACATCCCGGGCAAGAAGCGTCAACTGATCAATTTTCCAAGCGTGTCTGGCTATGTCGCACTCTGCGAAGATGTAGCGAACGAGGAGTATCGCGGCTTCGTGATCGACAAACCCACTAGCAAGGAACACTTAACGAAATGAACGTATTGTCCAAGATTGGAGATTTTCCCGACGACATCGACCCTGTCTGGGCCGGCGATGGTTCGCATCTGCCGGAATGGTTTGTGTCGGCCCTCAAGGTGCCGCGCGAAGAAGGTTATGTTGAGATCGACGGTGCCAGGACGCATTACTTTCGCTGGGGCGACCGGAAAAAGCCGAAAGTGCTTATGACACATGGCTTTCTCTCCCACGCCCGTTGCTTTGCCTTCATCGCTCCGTTTCTCGCGGAAGATTACGACGTGGTGGCGTTCGATCTCGCCGGCATGGGCGACACGGAGATGCGCGGGCAAGCCGATCCCGCGGCAAGGGGGCGCGAGTTTGATGAGATTGCCGAGGCACTCGATCTGTTTACAGATGGCCACAAACCCACCATCATCGCGCACAGTTTCGGCGCGGGCGCAGCGCTGACAGCCGTGACCCTGTCGCCCGATGCATTCTCCGGCGTCGTGATTTGCGATCTCATGGTCATGCGAGCCGAGCTCCTGGAGCAATACTGGAACCATCGCCGCTCCAGCCCGGGATCAGGTGATCCTGACAAGCCCAACCGGCCCTATGCGAGCTATGAAGAGGCGCGCAAAAGATACGTCCTTTCCCCGCCCCAGCCGGTCGGCGAGCCGTTCCTCCTAGATTACATGGCGTATCATTCAATGCGGCGCGACGGTGACGGTTGGACATGGAAGTTCTCACCTGAGGTATTCCGACGAAGCAATAAGTCCGACGAATGGCTCACAATCGGCCATCGACTCGTGAATGCGCCGGGCCGCAAGATCATCGTTCATGGCGGAAAGAGTCAGCTCTTTACCAGGGACTCGGCTGACTACATCCGCGAGCTGGGGGGCGGTGACATTCCGATAATCGCCGTACCTGAGGCGCGCCACCATTTGATGCTCGATCAGCCATTAGCTTTTTTAACTGCACTCAGAAGCATTCTCTCCCTTTGGGAGGAGCAGGCACACCCAAGGTGTGTGTGAAGGACAAGCGCGCCGAGATCCACGGGCGGATCACGGCGTACCAGGCTCAGATCGCGCAGGCGAAGCACGACCTGGCTCATATAAATGCGTCGATCCGGCTGTTCACCGACATCTGTGTGCGCCATCTTGAGGTCGATGGCGAACTCACAACCCGGGATCTCGCCGAGCGGGTGATGATCGAGCGCCGACTTGACGCGACGGATGCCACGCTGCGCAATTCGGTCGTCTTCAAGGTCGTCCAGGCCCTTCGCCATGCCGCCCGGCGCAAGCATGTCCGGATGGTGGAGAAGCGCAAGGGCATGTGCGTCTGGGCACCAGGCGATGCCGTCACGTTGCGGGTCGTTGCCAGTAGATGTTGGCATCCAATACCGGTTCGATCAGGACTCAAATCGCTTGCACCGGGAGAGCCGTCCATAGATATAGAAGTTGGCCGAGCTGACACCATGACGCCGGCACACGTCTGCGGTTGCCACGCCTCGTTCCTGTTCAGCCAGGATCGCGATGATCTGTTCCTTAGTGAATTTGCTTTTGCGCATTGTCTGTCTCCGTTGCGACAGACTCTCCATTCAAATGCGGGACCAAATGGATATCAGGTCACATTGTATGAATGCATACCATATGCAAGCAAATGGGCCGTCGGGAGGCCGATGAAGGGTCGGCAAAAGTCCGTTTGCTTACATACAGTATGGACCCGTGCGGAAATTTCGTGTATTAGGGTTGGCAACAGCCGGTAGCACGAGTGCCTGCGGCTTGTCTGAGCGGTGGAATGTCAAACCAGTCGCCCTGACGAAGTGAGGAAAGTATCACATCGTCAGGAAGGCCTCCTCCTACATTCCGCAGTTTCGGTAGACTTGCTGGCTAGATTAATCTAGCCAGCACTTTTTTCCTGCTTTGAATATAGCGGTTGAATTTCGAGCTGCACAAAGCCAGAGTGAACTTTTGACACCATGGCTAGGTTTGGTTGGAATGCCCCAAGAGAAAATTCTGAGATTCGCTGACAATGATTTCTGGAGCGATGAGCGAGTTGAGCTGGCTTTTCTGATAAGCCGTGTTACGCGCGTGCTTCGGCGTCGATTTGATATGGATATGGCATCCTTGGAACTCACGCGGGCTCAATGGAGAGCGATGCTGTATGTTTTTCGGCTTTCTAACCCTACGCAAACCGAGTTAGCCGAGATATTGGAGCTGGGGCGAGCTTCTGTCGGGTCTCTGATAGACCAGTTGGAGCGAAGTGGATATGTATCCCGGGTCGCGGACAGCGATGATCGTCGTGTGTGGAGGGTTGTGCCTTCTAGATTGGCAGTCTCCCGGCAGTCCAAAATTGATCGGGCCGGAAGACGTGCGGCCGCTGAGTTATTTGCGGATTTCGACGAGAAAGATCTTAGAGATTTCCGTCGATGTCTTGAAAAGCTAATCCCAAGCGCGGAATGAGCGTGGTGAACGGTAATCATCCTATTTTTAAGCTGCCAGGTTCCTGAACTTTACGCAGAAAGTTTCAGTTCCATGGCGGGGTAATCCCGCCGATGCCCATGTCCGGGCGCTGATTGTTGTAAATCCAGAGCCACCGCGTAGCGTGTTCCTTGACCTTCTTGATCGCATTGAAGATGAACCGTCCTGGCCATTCCTGCCGAACGGTCCGATTGTAGCGCTCGACATAGGCATACTGCTGCGGCTTGCCAGGCTGGATGCAGAAGATGCCAATGCCGCGCTTTGCTGCCCAGGTCTGCAGCTTGCCACTGATATTTTTCGGCCCCGTTGTCCACGCGCATGCCCATCGGCTTTCCGAGCCCTTCAATGATTTGCTCAAGCATGCGAACGACACGGGCTGCAGGCAGGGAGAAGTCTACTTCGATACCAAGGCCTTCGCGGTAAAAGTCCTCGAGGACATTTAGCGTCCGGAAGGACCAGCCATCGCCGAGTTGGTCGGCCATGAAGTCCATCGACCACATTTCGTTCGGCCGCTCCAGAACCGCCAGGGGCCCGGAACTTCCCGAACCAGGCGTTTCCTCGGCTTGATCTACAAATTCAGCTCCAGTTCGCAAGGATATGCGCGTCTGTGAATCGCGATTTCTTCATTCTCGTCTCCGTCGATAATCAACGCCGGAGAAGTCCAGTTTTCAAGTCGCTTATTTTCAGGGATGACTACCTTTCCAGGTGAAGTCCGGCCCCTGATCGACCCGGATAGCTCAAGTTTTGAGCAGACCCGTTCGAGTGTTTCAGCGATATCGGCACCGGCGTACGTCCCTCGAAAGTCAATGGCTGGAACAAGTCTGGTGAAGGCATCGATGATGTTCAGGGTTCTGATCTTGCAACCGTCGTAGAGTGGGACGTGGACGAAACCTGTGCTCCATGCCTCGTTCGGTCGCGACAGCTGGCAACGCGCTTCCTGATGAGACGTCAAATCGTCGCGCCTTGGCCGTTACGCTGGTAAACACGCACCCTTCCCGCGACAATGCAAAAAGACAAGATGCTTGCCGACGTCCGAGCCTTCACAAATATGGGTCAATGAGATTGCCTTGAATTGAGCCGACTGTCGCGCGTTCGGTCTAGCGCTTACATCTATTGCAAATTTGCATCACATTGCGACGATTTCTGGCAGTGGGCAAAATGAATATTCACATCGCAGAAAAGTAATATAGCATACAGTACGCTATAAACATAAGGAGGAAACCAGGTGCATTATTTTAACACGCTGTCTAAGACAACTGCTTCGGTATCTTTGGCGGCATTGCTGCTCGCCGCAGGTGCTCATGCACAAGTTGAAGTGGACGAGCAGGGTACTACATCGACAACCGAAAACGCAGAGACCACACGTCGTCTGGGCGCAATTACAGTTACGGCGCAAAAGCGCGAGCAAAGTCTGCAAGATGTGCCGATCGTTGTGACGGCTTTGTCCGGTGAACTTCTCAGTGATGCGGGCGTTAAGGATATTAAAGATCTGACGGTCGTTACGCCCGGCCTGCTTGTGACTTCGTCGTCAAAGCAAGCAAATACGACGGCGCGTATTCGCGGCATTGGCACGGTAGGAGACAATCCTGGCCTCGAAAGTTCCGTCGGCGTCGTTATCGATGGGGTTCCGCGCGCCAGGAATGGCGTTTCCTTTGGAGATCTCGGCGAAATCGAGCGAATCGAAGTGCTAAAAGGGCCGCAAGGCACCTTGTTTGGCAAGTCGACTTCTGCGGGCGTTATAAATATCATTACCAAGAAACCGTCTGACGAGCTTGAGTCTATCTTCGAGGTCGGGATCGGCAACGAAGGCTTCCTTCGCACCTCTGCAGAAGTTACCGGACCGCTTTCTGAAACAGTGAGCGGTCGCCTTTTTGGGGTCTATGAGGAGCGCGGCGGTCTTCTCGACGTAAAGACGGGCAATGGTCCGCGTACCGAAGACGAAACGAGTCAGTATGACTTCTACTCCTTTCGAGGCCAGCTTCTTTTTGAGCCTTCGGGCGACCTCGAAATCCTTCTCTCGGCTGACTATACTGACCGGGAAGAAGATTGTTGCATGGGTGACTATGTCTCGGTGGACCCGGCCAGAGGCCCGCTGGTTACGCTGTTGGCCGGCGGCGATGGTGCCTCTGCTTTCCCGATCGATCCGTTCGATCGCGTCGCCTTTGCGAACCGCGACGCCACGCAGACGACCGAAGACTGGGGCGTGTCAGCCAATATCAAGTGGCAGACCGGATTCGGTGAACTGACATCCATCACATCGTATCGCGACTGGGAAAATGGCTCGGGTCAAGATACCGATTTCAGCGCGGCTGATCTTTGGTATCGTGATGATGAAACTTCCGTGGATGCTTTTGCGACTTTCAGCCAGGAGTTGCGGTTCGCAGGTGCCACCGACAACATTGACTGGCAGGTGGGTGCCTTCTACGCAAATGAGACTCTCGACCGTTCAGATTTCATCCGTTACGGCAATGATTACTTTTTCTACTTTCAGCAATTGCTGCTCGGTGCGAGCGGTGGTGCGTTCAATCTCGCTGCGCTGCCCGGTAACATTTACACGGGTGAGGCCAATGCAACTGCGGACGTTTATGAACAATCTTCGGACACATACGCGATCTTTACGAACAATACGTTCAGCTTGACCGATCAGTTCGACCTGACCGTCGGCCTTCGTTATACGATCGATGAGAAGACGCTGGAATCCAATTTTGATGGCAATGCAGGTAGCTGTGCCACAGCCTTGACTGTATTTGGGGCTGCAGGTGGGTTGACCCCAACGCTTTGCTTGCCTTGGACGAACGACAACTTCGTCGGTGTGAGATCCACGCAGGATCGCTCTGACGACGATTTGTCAGGTACAGTGAAGGGGGCATATCGGGTCAATGAAAATCTGATGTCCTACGCGTCCTATTCGCGCGGTTACAAGGCCGGTGGTTTCAACCTTGACCGCAGCCAGTTTGGTCCCTCAGATCCCACGCCGTTTCAACCGAATCTGGACACCGGTTTCGATCCCGAAACTGTGGATGCGTATGAGGTCGGCTTCAAGACCAACAATGCGGCAAATAGCTTGTTCTTCAATGGTGCGATATTCTATCAGGAATATAGCGACTTTCAGCTCAACACGTTCACCGGTACGAGTTTCATCGTGACATCCGTTCCCGGTGTGATTTCCAAGGGCGCTGAGTTCGATATCCGATACCTGCCTGAACAGCTTGAAGGACTGACGCTTCAGGGCGGCCTCGTCTATGCGGAAACCCAGTATGACGATTTCGAAGCGGTAGACTTTTTTGCCCCCCCGCGTCTGCCGGGAAGCACGATTTCGTTCGCGCCCCGCTGGTCCGGAACGTTGGCCGCAACTTATGAGACCCCGTTTATCAGCGACTGGGATGCGAGATTCAATGTGTCGAGCCGATTCACTTCACGGTATAATACAGGGTCGAACCTCGATCCGCTCAAGGAAGTTGACGATTTGGTCGTGGTCAATGCGAGGATGGCATTCTATAGCGACAATTCACCGTTTGAGCTGGAGGTTTGGGCGCAGAACCTGTTTGACGAGGACTATTACGAGCTGGCTTTCGATACGCCCCTCCAGGGCAATGCTGCCACGCAAACAGCGCCTGGAACCGCTGTTGGAGCGTTCCTGTCGCCACCTCTGACCTTCGGAGCAACCGCCCGTCTTCGTTTCTGACGTTGATGTAAGCGTAACTGACCTTGAGGCGGCTAGGTAGGTTCGTTTAACATTTGAAAGTCAGCGAAATACCGTTAGGTGCTTCGCTGACTTTGCTTAAGACGATTCAGGTCGTCGTTCTGCCGCCGAATGCCGGAATTGTTCGCTGGTGTTCAGGGCCTTGTCTGCATTCATGGCGAATACCACTATGAATGCAGACAGTTCCGGGCTTATTGGTGCTGGGATAATTCCGTGAATAATATCCGTAATCGCAGATTGAGACAATGCGCCAGGTCAACTTGTGGGGTGGCGTCTAAAGGCGAACCAACATTCTCTTTGTGAGTGATTGTGTTGAAAAAGTCCCCAAAATCGAAAATCACTAATTTTGAACATTTCTCGAAGAATTTTGTTGAGCCGATACAGTGACTTATAGCTATCCGTATACGGTGTGAACTGCGATTTTTGACTTTTCAGCACAATCTGAGTGGAAAAAGAAGTTTTCGCAGCCCGTTTTGGGGTTACTTGAAAAGCGCGGATACCCAGACTTGATACTTGGCTCACGATCCGCGCTAGCAATTCCCGTCTTTTTCCAGTCGGTCGGGAGTTGGAGAGATCAGGTTCTCGCGGAGGGTTGAGAGCAAAGCCATGGCCGCCGATAGATCTCGGTCTTCTATGGAAGCAAAGACTTGCGTCGCAACGCGTTCGGCAGACTGCGCAAAGGCTTCCGCGCGCTGGCTGGCCAACTGGGTTGGCATGATCCGCCAGACGCGCCGGTCATGGGCATCACGCTCACGCGAGACATAGCCCGAGTTCTCGAGCTGGTCTATGAGTGCTCCAACTGATGGGCGCGCAATATCGAGCGCTTCTGCAAGTGCAGTCTGCGTCGGACCATCCATTTTCAGAACATAAACAAGTACATGCCATTGCGATCGTGTCAGACCAATGGCTTCCATTTCATGATCGAACGCTCCGCGCAAAAGGCGGGTGACCTCGCCAAGAAGGAAACTGAAATCAATCCTTGGATCCTCTTTGATATCTGTCCCGTGCGATCGTGTGGAAACCGCCATCGAATTCTCCGTTTACAAAAACAGTAAGGTAACTTAACAATAGGAAACTTACAAATATCTAAAGTGGAGACACATATTGAGCAACAGTGATGGGTATCTTCACGCAAATAGACTGAAACTGGCGCAGAGTTCGTTCGGTGATCCTGCCGCACCCCCGATAATTTTTGCGCATGGTGGAGGGCAAACCCGCCACGCCTGGAGGGGCGCAGCCAAAGCGCTCGCATTTGAAGGGTATCGCTCAATTGCGTTGGATCTTCGCGGACATGGTGAAAGCGATTGGGCCGCTGACGGAGATTATTCGCTCGAAGCCATAGCGAGAGACCTTATTGAAGTTGGTGAACGCGTGGCAGGTGGGGGCGGGCGGCCGCACATCGTCGGTGCTTCGCTTGGAGGACTTGCCGCCATCGTTGCTGCGGGCGTGCTGTCAAGAAATGCATTTGCGTCTGTTACACTCGTCGACATTGCGCCGAATATGGACGCCGCCGGTGTGGCCAAGGTTGTCGAGTTTATGGGCGCTCACATTGAAGAAGGCTTTGACTCGCTGGAGCAGGCCGCCGATGTGATTGCCACCTATTTACCGCATCGTCCCCGGCCGAAAGATATGGAAGGGCTGCGCAAGAATTTGCGGCAAGATAATGACGGTCGCTGGCGATGGCACTGGGACCCCGCCTTCATCACCGGCGTAATGCGGCGCTCTGCTATTGCCCGCACAGGTGATTTGGAGCAAGCGGTACGAGACATTCGCGTACCGCTTCATCTCATTCGTGGCCGCATGAGCGAGTTGGTTTCGGAAGACTCGGTCACGGCATTTCGATCACTGGCTCCGCAAGCTCACTTCACCGACGTTGCCGGAGCGCGACACATGGTGGCGGGAGACCGGAATGATGTGTTTACCGAAGCTGTTGCGTCCTTCCTGCGTCAGATACGAGAGGAAACCCCTGCATGAATGCCTCATCGCTTACTCTCGACCAGGTGCAGACTGCGCTTGATGCGGCTCCGTTTCACCGTTGGCTTGGACTCAACGCCGTAAGTCTGGACACCGGAACGATCATGCTGGAAATGCCTTGGCGGGACGAAGTTGTCTCCAATCCACGCACACAATCTGCGCACGGCGGTGTTCTCGCTGCGCTCATCGATCTGACGGGCTTTTATGCCTTGCTGGCCGCAGGAAATATGCCAATCGCGACCGCAGACTTGAGGGTTGATTTTCACAAGCCTGCAACACCTGGAACACTTATTGCGACGGGAAAGATTGTCCGTCTGGGCTCGACACTCTCAGTCGCCGAAGCCTCGGTTATGAACGCAGACGGAGCCCTGCTTTCGAGCGGACGCGGTGCTTATCAGATGCCAAGGCGTTCATGATGATCCGTCCGGTGATTGCGCTCTGCTTTATGCCTGTTCTGCTCCTGGGTTGCCGAGAGACGGAGCCTGAAGTCCAGGTTGCCGCGCCGGCAGACGATTTGATGTCTGAAGCCGAGACGGCGCTCGTTTTGGTTGAAACTGTATCCGCAGAAACGACCATGTTGGTCGAACCTCTGATAGCTTCTGGGACGATTGCTGCCAAACAGACCAGCGATATTGGCGCGTTGGCAGAAGGGGTCGTCGACCGAATCTTCGTGCGTGTCGGAGACCGCGTCAGTAAGGGCGATCTGCTTTTTCGCACGCGTCAAGTTGATTTTGAACGGAGGCTTGTCGAGGCTGAAGCTATGCAAGATGTTGCTGCGGCTGAAGTTGACCGCGCCCAAACGCTCGTGAACCGGTACGCGCCGCTCGCTCCCGAAGGTGTGGTTGCCGAGGTGGTCTTTGATGACGCCAAAACCGGACTATTAGTGGCGAAAGCCAATTTGCGTCTCAGGCAGACGGAAGTGGAAACCGCAAACCAAATGCTCACAGATACGATCGTGCGGGCGCCGTTTGATGGCTCCATAACAGCGCGGTATATTGATGAAGGCGTCTTCATGGCGAACAGATTTTCCGGAATGGGAAATTCTGCCGTGGTTCAAGTGCAAGAATGCAGGATCGCGGCAGGGATATTGTTTGCGCCTGAGGCTGAACTCACGCGTTTGCGGCTCGGCTTGACGGGTCGTCTTTTTGTCGATGGCCGGAGTGATCCGATAGAGTCAGAGATTGTTATTCTGAACGACCGCGTGGACCCAACGTCGCGCATGATTGAATTTCGCATGGCGTTCGTGAACCCTGATTGCGGTGTCAAGGCCGGGCAATCGGTGCGCGCAGAAGTGGATGTCGATCCGCGATCAGCCACAGTCCTGCCACGGTCAGCAGTCCATGGCACAGGCGATGCGCGCTACGTATACATCGCCGCAGACACTCAGGTGCACCGACGCCCTGTCAAAGTATCCGATATCGACGCGGATCGTGTTGAAATTATGGGTGGACTGACGGACGAAGACAAGGTGATCGTGACCGCGTCCGGGCCACTTTACGATGGTGCGAAGATTGAGCCTTCATCCTCATGATGTGGCTGGTTGATCTATCGATCCGTCGCGCCGTATTCGCCGTAATGATCATCGCATCATTAGTTGGTCTTGGCTATATGTCGATAGGGCGCCTGGGCGTTGACTTGTTCCCCGATGTAGAATTTCCTTATGTGAATGTGACGGCCGTGTTGGACGGCGCATCTCCGGAAACCATGGAGTCGGAAGTCACCGACATTCTGGAAGAGTATATCAATACAATCGATGGAATAGAGACGCTGCAATCCTTTTCGAGTGAAGGGCGCACGCAAATTCTAATCGAGTTCGATTTAAGTTCGGACGCCCGCGAAAAAGTTCAGGATGTGCGAGACAAGGTGCAGCTTGCCCTGGCAGAGTTGCCACCGGATATGGACCCGCCAATCGTGGACAAGGTCGACCCGGATGCGGCACCGATCATTTCCGTTATGATTGCAGGCGATATACCGATTGCTGAGCTGACGGCCTTTGCAGACGATGTCGCCAAGGAACGTCTTCAACGCCTCGATGGTGTGGGCGCTGTGAATTTGGTGGGAGGTCGTGAACGCGCCGTGCGCATCTGGCTCGACAATGAACGCCTGCGCGCCTTTGGTGTCACTGCCGACGATGTGAGTCAAGCAATACAAAGCGAGCACGCTGAGCTTCCCGGTGGGCGGCTGGAAACCGCTGCTGGCACGCGAGAATTTGGTGTCAAAACCGTCGCCGAAGTTACCCATGCAACCGGCTTCATGGATTTGCCTGTCGCGTACCGCGAAAACGGCGTCACAATCCGAATTTCCGACGTGGCACGCGTTGAGGATGGGCTTGAGGATGAGCGCTCTGCAGCGATGCTCAATGGCAGACGAGGTATCTCACTTGATATCAGGAAGCAGTCAGGTCGAAATACTGTGGAGGTCGCGCACAATGTGAAGGCCGCCACAGAAGAATTGCGTGAGCTTGCGCCCGCCGGTGTGACCATTATCGCGACACGAGACGTGTCGAAGTTCATTGAGAGTTCAATCGAGGATGTGGCCCATGACGTGGTGATCGCGATTGGGCTCGTTGTTGCAGTGACTTTTATTTTCCTCCTTAAAGTCAGAGCGACCATCATTGTTGCCATGGCGATCCCGACATCCCTCGTGGCGACCTTTTTTGGTTTTTACCTCCTCGGCTTCACAATCAATGTCCTGACCCTTCTGGCGCTCACGGTTGCGATTGGGTTGCTCGTTGATGACGCCATCGTTGTTGTCGAAGCGATCATGAAAGAACTTGAAAAGGGAAAGTCGCCTCATCAAGCTGCGCTGGACGGCACACGCAAAGTGGGACTTGCTGTATTTGCAGGCACTGCCGCCACGCTTGCTGTTTTTGTTCCGATTGCTTTCATGGATGGCATCGTCGGACGTTTCTTCTACCAATATGGACTGGCAATCGTACTTTCGGTGTCGGTCTCTTTGCTTGTTGCGTTGACACTTACGCCGATGCTTGCATCGCGCATCCTCGCATCGGGTCGCGTTTCGCCATTATTTCGACCTCTGGAAGCCTTTTGGGACAGCGTTGACCGGGCGTATGCGGGGCTCGTCAAGCTCGCGGTCCGATTGCGCATTATTGTCATTTTTATCGCGGTCGCCTCAGTTGTTGCCGGTGCCTGGTACGCCGCTCGCGTACCTTCAGGCTTCACGTCGCGCGCAGACAGAAGTGAGTTTCAGGGTTCAATTGAGCTGCCACTTGGCACTGGAATGGTTGCCGCGCTCGACGCAGCACAAAAGAGCGATGCTGAACTCCGCAAGATCGAAGATATTGAAGATGTGTTCATATCTGTCGGATCCGGCGCGCAAGCCGACATTCATGTCCTTGAGTTATACGCATCTTTGACCCCGAAACAGGCCCGCCAAACCGGTCAGTTCGAAATCATGGATAAAGCCCGCAAGGCCATCCGAATAGCATCGCCCGAGGCGGTCAAAATATCCGTTCTTGAAGTCCCGTGGGTCGGCGGGACGACGTCCGGCAGTTCGGATATCGACTTGTTGTTGAGAGGATCCGATCTCAACTCCCTTGCGCAATATGCCGATAGTCTTGTGCGCGAGATGCGCGCCAACCCCAATTTTGCCGATGTAAGAACAAGCTTTGAGAGCGGTCGGCCGGAAGCACAAATCCTGTTTGATCGACGGAGAGCCGGGGATCAGGGTATCTCCGCTCGTGCGCTGGCAGAGACAGCCCGAATTGCCCTTGGCGGACTTGATGCAGGCACTTTTGAAGCGGACGGAAAGCGTTATGACGTGCGGTTGCGGCTGGAGGAGGATCAGCGGGAAAGCGTGCAGGACTTTAGCCGAATACAAGTGCGCGGCGCTGATGGGCGCCTTGTTGATATCGGTGCCGTATCACGCGTTCAGTTCGCTTCCGGTCCTTCGCAAATCGATCGATCAGACCGAGCCCGGAAGATTTCAGTGCTGGCGAGTTCTGCAACAGGTGTTTCACTGGGGGAGGCGACAGACACGCTGCTGGAGCTACTTGAAGCCAACCCGCCGCCCGTAGAGGTTGCCTACTCGATGGGCGGCATGGCGGAACGTATGCAAGAAACTGCTGGCGCGATCGGGTTCGCATTGTTGCTCGCCTTGATTGCGCTCTACATGGTACTAGCCAGCCAGTTCAATTCCTTCGTTCAGCCGCTTGTGATCATGGTGACGGCACCCCTCAGTTTTTCGGGGGCATTCGCAGGGCTCTATTACTTTGGACTGGAGTCCTCCCTGTTCGCACAAATTGGTCTCATTGGATTGATGGGGATCGTCATGAAGAATGGCATTCTGCTCGTCGACCGGGCAAACCAGTTGATAGCGGAAGGCATGACAGAAAGAGACGCGATCCTTCAGGCGTGCCCTGAACGTCTGCGCCCCGTCCTCATGACAGCCTTGTCGGCAATTTTTGGCATGGTGCCCGTCGCATTGGCGACGTCTGATGGAGCGGAATGGCGGAACGCCCTCGGCGCACTCCTTATTGGTGGGTTGACCTCTTCAACGATCCTGACGCTAGTCGTAGTGCCTGCGGTTTTTATGATCCCCGGTGATGTTGTAAACTTTTACCGAGTGCTTAAGCGTCTAATCCTTTGGCCATTCAGGCGATCGAAACGTGGCGACGACGCTGCGCAGAATGTAGCTATTGCTCATTCCTGATAATCAAAATTGCTTTGTCGATGTCAGTTTGCTCGGTTTAGGCCGTTGCGCACGGATCCAGGCAATAGCGTCCGCATTGGTGGCGCAATGGTAAGCGTCTTGGATGGGTTTAAGGTCGGTCGGATCGGTACTGTCATGTGTAGACGGCCCGGGTTCTGCGAGCGCAAAGCTTGAGGGACGTTGATCTGACGGGATGCGGTCATGTGTCCGACCTTTTGGCGCGGCGTATGCGACCGCTGGCCCTGATGAAGTCCGCTAGGGCGTTTTCCGAGCGACCTGAATCATTAGGGATTCCCAAGGCAGGCGGATTCTGATTCACCATGGGGGCTGGTGAAGGAGGTCAGCCTGTCATGGGGAAGCCGCTTTCGATTGATCTGAGAGTTCGGGCGTTGGCTGCGGTCGATGCCGGATTGAGCCGCCGGGCTGCGGCAGAACGCTTTGGCGTGAGCGCATCGAGCGTCATCCGCTGGGACCAAGCCCGGCGCGAGCGCGGCGATCCAGGCCCCAAATCCCAGGGCGGCGACCGCACGTCACACAGGATCGAAAAGCATGCCGATTTCATCTTCGCGCTGTTGGAGGAGCGTGGCGACATCACACTTGAAGAGATACGCACCGCCCTGTCGGCGCGCGGCTTTCATACGGCGATCTCGACAATCTGGCGGTTCTTCGATCGCCACGCCGTCACGCGTAAAAAAAGACCGGCCATGCGAGCGAACAGGACCGTCCGGACGTCCTGATCCGGCGCGAGGCGTGGTTCGAAGCCCAGCCCGTTCTTGATCCGGACCGCCAGGTGTTCGTCGATGAAACCTGGGCCTCAACGAACATGGCACGCACCCATGGCCGCTGCCGGCGTGGCGAGCGGCTGCGCATGAGCGTGCCATTCGGGCACTGGAAGACCTCGACGCTGGTGGCAGGCCTTCGCACCAGCGGGATGGTCGCGCCCTGCGTTTTCGACGGGCCCATCAATGGCGAGGCCTTCACCGCGTGGGTCGAGCAGTTCCTCGCGCCGGCCCTCAAGCTCGGCGACACAGTGATTCTGGACAATCTCTCAAGCCATAAGGGGACGAAAGCACGTGAACTGATCAAGGCTGTAGGGGCCGAACTCGTGTTTCGGCCGCCCTACAGCCCCGACTTCAACCCGATCGAAAAGGCCTTCGCCAAGCTGAAGGCCCTCTTGAGAAAGGCCGCCGAACGCACCGTAGATGCCTTGTGGAACACCATCGGAAGCCTCGTCGGTCTGTTCAGCCCGAACGAATGCGCAAACTACTTCGCAGCCTGCTAGGCAAGTAGGGTTGGCGTCCTGGTACAGGCGTCGTCCGGGCGATCAGCTTTACATATGATGCAGACTGGCTCGGTTGGGATCAAGCCATGCAAGTGTCAATTTCGCCGCCGATACGAGATGAAACCTATCGCGGCGCGCCTGTCATAAACGTTTTCAAGAACCGATTGCCAGGATGCCCCGCGTGTACGGGCCAGTTTGGCCGCGCGGCTCAGAGCCAAAGGGACTGATGCAGTCTCTTTGCTGGCAGTCGCGGGCAGGGATTGCGTAGGCACTCTGCAATTTCACTCAGAAGACGAAGCCCCGGTGTGGCCGGTTATGTAGCGGGTGGACCGCTGACAGAAGCGGAGATTGCCGAGATAATCCACAAGCTCAAGGTCAACCCGCTCGGGCTGGATCCGGACGACAATGACTTCCGCATCTCCATCGCTGGTGCTCAGGACAAGACGGCGCTCTTGAATATGGATGAGGGCGGAAGGCCCGATTGCCACAACACATATGCTGAAGCCGCCCATTGGTATTCTCCAGAACGAGATCGACATGACCGATGGCGTTGCGAACGAATACGTATGCCTTGAGCTCTGCCAGGCCTTTGGATTGGACGTGGCCGGGGCAGAGATAGAATCATTTGAAGATCAGACTGTGTTGAGTGTTCGTCGCGTCGACCGACTATGGGACCGGGACCGATAGCTGCGCCTGCCGCAGGAAGAATTTGTCGCTGCCCATGTGCGACGACTGGAGGCTTTGCGCCGCGCCGGCCAGCAGGTGCTCACGCAATCGTCAGGACATGTGACGTCTGACTGGCTATTTCTCTGCTATGGATCCCGTGATGTTCAAGCAAGATTGGCGGAGTCCCGCGTGAAACTGACATATCTTTTTGCCGCTGTTGGTTTATCCCTGTTTGGTCTTTGCGCCTGTACGCAGAAATATGAGAGTCAGCTGACCGCCCGGCACGACGTGCTGGAGGGCGATCGCGTCGCGGCAGTCCTGATCTTCGCGGAATGGTGCCCGAGCTGCAAGGTGCTCGATCCCAAGGTTGAATCGGTGCGAGCCTCCGAAGACTGGACTGGCGTCAGCTTTGTCTTGCTCGACTTCACAGACAAGAATGAAGGCGCCCTGCTCAAAGCAGCTGATGAGGCGGGGATTGGTCCTGCAATCCGAAGGGCCACATTGGACGGCATCCGGACAGGCCAGCTGATCCTGATGGATATTGCGGCACAGGAGGAGATGTCCCGGATAGGGAAGGGCACATCGGTAAAGGACATGGCAGAACGGATACGTTTGGCCCGGGACGAAGTCTCTTGAGCCTGTGGAACCGGTTCTCGCGTGGGTCAGTCTGACTTGGGGCCGACAGCCATGGCGCTGAAGACCGACACGCAGAAAGGTACAATATAGCTGAGGCCCATTTTCCACCAGTTCAGGGGTTCAACCGCCACGACCCGTTCGAACTGGTTGATCAGGGTCAGGAGCGAACCGACCAGTATCGCGACAATGAGACCTCTGGTCAGGATGGGGCGCATGATGTCGTCAAACTCTCTTCAAGCGGTGGCAGGCGGTCAATTCGCCCATGTCAGACTGCTGCCTTGCGGAAGGTAGTAAAAGGCGCGCCGTTGATCCATGCCGCTGCTGGCGTTGCTGCGCCCCAGAAATAACCCTGACCATACCGCGCTCCGAGTTCAAGCAGCCTTTTCCGGTCTGCATCTGTTTCAATGCCCTCGGCAATCGTGACGAGCCCAAGTGAGCCGGCAAGGAGCAGGATTCCCTTGATAAAGGCGTCCTCGTCACTCTGGACAAAGGCCCGGTCGATCTTGAGATAGTCGAACTCGAATTGCTGAAGGTGGGCCAGCGACGACATGCCGGTGCCGAAATCGTCCAGTGACAATTCAACCCCGGCGTCTCGCAACTGTGACAGGACCGACCGGGCGCGGACAGGATCCTCGGCCACACCACTCTCGGTGAGCTCCAGTTTCAGCCGGGCAAAGCGCGTACGCGCCTTGTGGACGGCTCCCACAAGTGTAGAGGGCTCGTTGAGCTGAAACGGGGACACGTTGACGCTCATGAAGAGGTCTTTCCGGCCGAGCGCGAGCGACATGCGGCGCGCGTCTTCAGCCGCAACGATCAGGATGCGGCGGCCGACCTGGTTGATCAGGCCAGATTCTTCAAGCAGCGGAATGAAATCGACCGGCGGCACCGGACCCAGCAAAGGGTGCGTCCAGCGCAGCAGCGCCTCCCAACCTGCGAGCAGATTGGTCGACAAGCAAACGATCGGCTGGTAGGCGACCCACAACTGGCGGCTCCGGATGGCTGTGTGCAAGTGGGATTCCAACTGAGCAAGGCGCTCGGCGCGCTGGCGTTGCCCCTTGTCAAAGTCAACCGACCTCTGGCGCCCGAGGCGCTTGGCCTCGTTCAGGGCGAGGCTGGCATTGTGCATCAGCATCGGGATATCCCGAGACTCCCTCGCCCATGCGGCACCGGAATTGGCCCCCCCTGAGAACGTGAAGCTGCCAGCGTCAATCGACCGGCCGAAACTCCCAAGGCTCGGAATATCCTCGCCTTCCAATTCATCCGGGTGCACGGACGCAAGAATCGCGAATTCGTCTGCGGCGATCCGCGCGATGAATGTCGAAGGCCGGGACGCGCCACGCAGGTCCTGAGCCGCGCGCACAAGCAGCGCATCCCCGGCAACCCGGCCCATTGTGTCGTTGAAACGCCTGAAGCTGCAGAGATCAACGAGAACAAGCCGGAGCGGGCGAAAGGGGCGCTGCCTTGCCCGCTGATCGAGTTCATCATTCAGTGCCTGCCGGCTGGGCAGCCCTGTCAGGGCATCTGTGTACAAGGCATCATGCAGCTGACGCGCTGTCTGCTGTCGTTCTTCAGATTCCTGCCTGAGCTTTGCGAGAAGGCGCTTTTCCTTTTTCAGCAGGCGCACGAGCTGGCTGGCATAATCAGTCACACGCCCCATGAAGCGCTGTCCTCGCCGCATCGCAATCGCGAGGCTGAACGAGAACAGGAGAATGGCGAGGACTTTCTCGACTTCGGCGCCGACAAGAATGGACGGTCCGGACATATAGGCCACAAAGTCGTGCGTTATTGCACTCGGCGGACTTTGCCAGACAGCCCACAGGGTCAGGCCGGTCCATCCGGTGGCAGCCATTGCGCCGGCTGCGAGAACCTCCAGGGGATCTAATCTCAGGGCTCGCAGGCCAATCAGAACGAAGAGCCAGATGACCGTCGGTGATTTCAGCACAAAAGCAGGAGGCTGATCATACTTGGCTTCAAAACAGACGATCAGAGTGAACAGGACGGCAAATTCGCCAGCCATTGTTATGTATGAAAGCCAGGACGGAAGCGGTCGCCGACGTGACATGTAGATGCGGAAAAGCGATAGGATTGCGAGCGCAGACATGGCCGGCCAGACAGGATCCAAGCTTTTCGAACTTGCATCACCGGGCGCCGGGGTCATCACGTATACCAGCGCCATCAGGATCAGGAGTATGGCTGTTACAAGCGCGATCGAGCGATCGCCTATCCGGATTTCATTCTCGAGTTGTGTGTCAGGTGCGGCTGGTCTGGTTTGCATATGCACGTTCCCTTCGAGAGCGCGATGAGTGAGGACGCCAGGCACGTCGCGGCTCAATGGCTTGACCCTCCTGAGGCGCGACTTTCAGATGGATGGCTGCTGTAAGTCCGGGCAGGCAGAGCGGATCTGGATCGTCCCGACTCAGCCTGGCCTGGCCTGTAGGTCTGGTCGATCTGCCAGAAATTCAGGTCAATATGTACAAGCCCACGCTCGCGGTCGCCAGGACGGGCGCCGGTACGGAGTGTGACGGCGATGTCTGCGAGGACGCCTGGATGTAGCCGAAAATAATTGTGCCTATCAAACTGATTGGCGTCCTGGACCATGATGAAGTGAACGGATTTGACGCCCTGAAAAACAGCCCGCGATTCAGGCGACAATTGATCGGGCCGGGCTGCGCCAAATCGCGGCGACCCAAATATCCAGCCAGCAAGACCAAGCGCGTTGTCGCCTGGGTTGAGATAGACATCGATCTGGCCAAATCCGATGCCGAAGGCTTCGGCGACAAGACGTTGCTCCATCACGCCAAGATCGATGTCTGGCGCAGCCATGATCAAAGTGTCGATCCGATAAGTGTCGCGCATCGATACTCCAGCACCTCGGGATTCGATCAACAGTTCCCGCAGGGCTGACGTCACAATTGATGCGCCGTGACTGTGCGTAACAACAACTAACTCATCGACCGCTCCTGTTGCAGAGATGAGTCGCAGCGTTTCTTTCAGATGGTAGACTGAAAAGTCACCGCTTTGCGTGTCACTGAAGTAGCCCAATGCCTTGTGCCCGCCCGTCGGCCAGCTGAACAGTATCGGGACGCCGGCCCTGCCGGCAGCTGACCAGAGTTCGAACAGGTTGAACGCACCATCATCGAACGTATTGTTGAAGCCGTGAACATAGAGAATGACTTTGCCGGTGTCGTTGTCTTCCAGCTCCTGCGTGAGTGCGGCTTGAAATTGTGCGCCTGCGCCCTTGTAGGCGGCCATTGCGCTTCTATCACGGATGAGCACGCCCTTCTCGATCGCAAAAGGCAGGGGCGTTCCCGGAAACCGAACGATTTCATCAGTCAGCGTCGCGGCATAACGCGGTCGCTTGTCGCTGATCGCGTGTCCCGACATGTAGGCGTCGAAGTCTCGCTGCCCCATATTGGTGGTGTCAATCCTGACATGGCCAAAAGCCATCGCGGTCGACCGGTCGGTACCAAAGCCTTGTTCGGTCTCGAGCATGTTGCGATCCGTGACATAAAGCATCTGCGAGGTGTTTTGTGGCACGCCGTCTCCCGGCCGCGACGCCGCTGCACCTGAAGTCTCCCAGGGCGTCGGCGAAACGGCTGCAGGGTAGACGCTGACGCAACCGCCCAGCAGAGCACACAGGGCTAGCAAGCAAAGGCGTTTCATCTTCTTGACCTTTCGAAGTATCGGGCTTTGCGGTGACGCAGAATTCCGGTCACCCAGACGGCTCCGATGAGCACAGATAGCAGCAGGGAGAGGAAACACTGTGGCAGAAAGCCAAATGCACGTGGACAGAAGGGCCCGTTGGCGATCTCGAGAACCGTCGCGAGAAACGCAAGAAAAGCGACAGGCAACCATCCGGCCAGGAACGCCAAATGTCTCTTCCATCCCCATGCCATCGCGGAATAGAAAATGAGACCATATCCAGCGAAGACAAGAAGGCAGGCAGGTAGCGGTCCGATCAGAGGACAAGCGGTACCCGTCGAGAAATGTTCTCCCGTCAACAAAGCTGCCGGAATCAGTCCAAACATGGCGACAATGGCCAGAAACAACCGCGATGTCATTGTCCTTCAATCCGGCTCGTCGTGAGGAGGGACAATGTGAAAAGTATGGCGTGTGACGTGTTCATGGCCGTCGGCAATACCAGCCATCCGATCACGGGCGCCGCGGCATATAGGCCAAAAATCAGAGCGAGCAAAAGTGCCGGACTGAACAATGCCATCCAGCGCGGGTAGCGTGTCTTTCCCGAAAGGATGCGCCGTATCCAGATAATCGAAAAGGCCGCCATGACGAAGCGAAGTGCATTCACCAAGGGCTCGTGAAGCAACCTCTGGTGAACCAGAAGATCCAGGCTGGCTCCGTCCGAACTGAGATCTTGCACGGTTTCAGCAATCAACGCGCGTTGACCGATCCAGACCGTTGCGAGAATGAACGCCCAGGCGCAACATACGAAAATTCCAAAACGCCATTTGGGCGCTTGCGGCAGGAGATGACCTGTGAGGTGCCAATAACCGGCAAGATAGAGAGGGGCAGCCGAGACGCTGAGGAAGTGCCCAAACGTCAATCTTGCCCGACTGACATCCAGAAAAAATCCATAGTCCGGGTCTGTGTAATTGCCCCCCGGGACAAGTTGCAAGACCCCTTCGCCGATCCCGGTCAGCAGGGCGCCGACAAGGCCGGCAATTCCGAACCAGACAAGGTTTTGACGAGGATTGGTGTCGACACAAGTCATGGCGCATCGACCCGCCAGTCCAGGACGGTGTTGGCCGCGACTTGCTCTGCTGAGCGTACCTCGCCATCCGGAAACCGGAGGGTAATTCTCCCGGCGGTCGCGGCATCGCCCAGTCCGATGAAAATATCCGCCGTGCTATCGGAACACAGTCCCTGAGCCGGTACCGCCTGGCGGACAAGTGTTCGACCATCGACAAGAACCTCAATACGGGCCGAATAGGCTGAAACCGAGTCGTCGAGCCGAATGCGTATACCATGCCGGTCGGGCGTTGCATTGAGGAAAGCCCTGGCCGGCCCCTTGAGATTGGCCCAGATTAGATCGGGCAGGCCGTCGCCGTTAAAGTCACCGACCAGTGGGGAAATAGCAAATAGCCGATTGGCCACGCCTGCGCGCTTCTCTACCGGGTTGAATTTGCGCCCCCGGGTATTTTGCAGAATCTTTCCGGCATAGCGGTGGATCAGTGCCGGTTGTCCGAACTTGGCGTAATTCTGGGCGACGGCGATGTCTTCCCAGCCATCGAGATTGAAATCAGCCGCAACCACACCCCAGCCGAAACCCAACCGTGCGGCGTTCATTTCAGCGGCATGGTCGCTGAAGCCTCCCTGGTCGTTGCCGACAAACAGCATGTAGTTGGAATTGAATGGCGCTGATTTCGGCAAGTCACCGCGCAGAAGCGAGGACGGCAGAGTGTTCCCGACATTCGAGAAATAGAAATCGAGGGCGCCGTCACCGGTAAAATCGCCTGCTGCGATCCCCATTGGATAGGAATTCACGGATGGGCTTTCGAGCCGCTCGAAAGGCGGCGCGTCGTTGTTTCTCCAGATTTCGACATGTCCTGTGTCCTGGGCAACGACCAGGTCTGGGTCACCATCATCATCGATATCGGCCAGGACGGCCGTGAACGTGTTGTGCTGGCGGCGTAGGCCCCACAATTCCGTTGCGTCGGTGAAGTCGCCTGCCGCATCCCCCAGCAACAGATAACTGTAGCCTCCGTAAGGGCGCGTGAAGATGGTCTGACCCTCGACGCGATCATTGCTGATATAGCCGGAAACGTAGAGATCGACATGCCCATCGGCATTGACGTCTCCAGGTGTCACCGAAAGAGCGGTGGTGCCGGCTTCCGGCTTGAAAATGGTTCTTCCATCACCGAGTCTGCCACTGGAGTTGAGATACAACCAGACGCCGCTCTCGCGGGCAAGAATCAAATCGGTCCATCCATCCCGGTCGACGTCGACGGAGACGCCGCCCATTGTTGCATCGCTTGAAGGTTTTGAGAGATCATGATCTGCGCTCTGATTTACAAACCTCCCGAGCAAGGCGCTGTAGCTGAAAAGTGCATCCGGTTGATCACGGCCTCCTCCCAGGAACACCTCGTCGTAGATATCACGATCAGTATCGATGACCACGCCCGCCATGAAGGGCAGGGATCCCGACTTTGCCTGGATGTCTGACTGGTTCTCGAACGCCAGATCAACGGATACAAATCTGAGGTCTGTGCTGCCTTGCGTTTTCCACTCAAGTTGCACGAGGCGAAAACCGAGCCAGCCTGAGCTGAGGAGGACGACCAGGACTGTACCGATCCCCAGTGCGCCACAGCCAAGCCAGAACCATTTTGGGGTGGATCGAAACATGCTGGCCCCCAAGGCTCTCACGTTCTCGAGGATTCGAGCTTGAATAGTCGGTCAAGAGAGAATCGGCCGGGACCACGGGCGACGATCACAAACAGGATGGCCGCCCACCAGACGTGACTACCCCACCAGCTATCGGCATCCGGGAAGACAAGGCGTTCGATCACCAGGGTCATCGTGAGCAGTCCGGCGGCCGCCAGTCTTGACGTCAGTCCGAGGACAAGAAGGATCGGCAGAAGGATTTCCATGATACCGGCCATGTTGGCGAAGCGCTCGACAATCCATTGTGTTGTCGGTGCGTATGTGCCCGCCGCCTGGTCTGTGCACAGCACGAGGGCGCCAGCGCGCTTATCTTCCGGGCAGAAGAATTCGAACAGGAAGAGGTCGTATTTGTCAGGGTTGAATGACAGGAAGCCATTCCATTTTGTAAGCCCTGACATGAAAAATACCCGGGCCACGGCCAGGCGCGCGATAAGTAGCGCAAACGGTTCCAGCATGTTGGCCTTGCTGGTAAGCCAGCTATAACCAGCCTGCAGCCTCTGAATGAGTATCATGATTAGCTCCCCCTTGTTGAGCGATGGTGATGAACAATCCCGACGAGACGGCGCCGGCAATGAGATGCGAAAGATCAATAGACGGCTCGGCAGCCAGGGCGGCTTCACATGCATCCCCAAGTGGCGATTGGGACATGGCCGAACTGAGAAACGCGTGTTCTCCGGGATGAAGAACGCGCATCCTGACCTCTCCTTCGGGACGCCAGAAAAGAACGTGTTCAGATCGGCACGCCAGGTGCATCTGGCGGTTCGGAAGCTCGCCTGATTTCAGGTCTGTCCAAAGGGATGCCACCGCCCATTCGATGTCGATAATATTAAGGCTCGGATGCATGGTCAGGGTGGATACCATCAGGGTCGAGCCATCGATCTCGGCAAGCGCGCCCGGTGCCAGCGGGTCTGCATCTGGTGCGAGGTGGGCATTGAGCCAACCCCGGTCCAGCCGGGCGATATCTGCGAGCCAGGGCAGTCCATGTTCAGATTCAGCTGCGGCGATAAAATGAGCGAGCGACACACCGTATCCGACCAGACTCCGGGTCGAGGGCGGTTCCGCATCGGCATAGGCCCGTGCCAGGGCACTGAAAAACGCGTCGCCCATGACGGCTGCCAGTCGTAGATTGTTGGACCTGAGGGCCTCAACGCAGGCGAGGATGCCAGAATTGCGATAGACTTGCGCGCGCTGGCCCGGGTGCGCTCTGGAGTCCATCAAAGGGGTAAGCGCAGCGGCGCCGGCGCGGCCAGCAGCGAAGGACGACATGGCTTCGATATGCTGCTCAAGCCGCATCGTGTGCCGCCTCTTGTGAAGCTGTCAGTATCCGCGTGGCGTGGTGAAATTCGGCAAGCAAGTCGTCAAACGGTGGGATATTGCCATCACGTTCAACGAGGACCGGCCTGGCCCCCCATGCGTGAAGCGCAACGGCCAAAAGGTGCCACACGCCCTCACTGACGGGCGCGTCATGACTGTCGATCAGAAATTTGGCGCCAAGCCCAGGGTCTTGCGAGTGCCCTGCAACGTGAATCTCGCCGACGAGCTCGCCAGGGATTGCGCGAACATAAGCATAAGGGTCCACGCCGACATTATTTGCACTCACCCAGATATTATTGATGTCCATCAGGAGACCGCATCCGGATCGGCGGGCGACTTCCACAAGAAATTCAGGTTCGTCGAGCTCGCAGGCGAACGGCAGGTAGTTGGTGGGGTTTTCGATCAGAATTCGCCGACCGATCAAGGCCTGGAAAGCATCGACCCGGTCTGCAAGATGTATCAGCGCTTCCTGTGTACGGGGAAGCGGCAGCAGATCTGCATGGTAGCGCGTCTTGTGCGCGGAGAACGTTGCGTGCTCGGACACCTGAAACGGATCGAACCGCTCGATCAATAAACGTAGATCATGGGTGTGCTGCCTGTCGAATGGATCCAGTCCGCCGAGAGACGCGCCGACGCCGTGAAAGCTGAGCTGGCGCTTTTCGCGGATAGCAGTCAGCCAGGCCAGGCGTGGGCCGCCTTGGACCATATAGTTTTCAGGGTGAACCTCGAACCACAATCCTTCAACTTCGGTCTCGAGCGCCGGAGCAAAGTGCTCCGGTTTTAGCCCGAGACCCGCAGTGGACGGGGGGGACGGTGGAAGTTGCATGACTGTGATCCGAGGAACTCTGTTGCCGGGCTGGGATCAGGCCGGTGTATTACGATCCAGTTCGTTCAACGCAGCAGGACCTTCGGGCGAGACGATGAAGTCGCAGGAGCCTTTGGGCGCGAACGTCCAGGCATTTCCCTGGAAGTCGACGGTGGATGTGCCTTCGCAGCTTGTTCCTTTGCCGGCCTTGCAATCGTTCTCGCCAGCAAGGGCAATACCGTAACATTTGTCCTTGCGGCCTTCGATTCGCTCACCAGCCTGCCATGCCGTGAAGGCGGACTGAACGTCCGCGGGCGCATTGTCGGCCAGGGTAAGTTGAGCGTTTGGCTTCGCGTTTGCGGCGCCAGCGGCTGCGGCGAGTGCAAGGCCAGCGATCAGGGATTTTGCAATGAACGTTGTGTGCGACATATGTCTAGTCTCCAGGTTGAAATCAGCTCCGCAAGTTTGGCGGCGCAGGGTCTGAATACGTGAAGCCCTATTGAACTGAAACTCACGAAAGCGTGCGGAAGGATCAACGATCCGGCATTCCGGACTGTTCAGTCCACTATTTCTTATGCGGGGACTGACAATCCTCGCTTATATGCAATGCTGTACCACTCGCCGTGAAAGGAAATCCGACATGAGCTATTATCCGAGCCTTCCGGACCGCGCGCATCTGAGCGACCTGTTCAAACGATTCCCAAGGGGCGTCGAGCCACTGCTCGCGTTCCACGACGCTGTCCTGCGAAGCGATAGCGAGCTGTCAATTGGCGAACGGGAGCTGATAGCAGCCTGGGTCTCAGGCCTTAATCAGTGCAAGTTCTGCTATGGCGCACACAAGCTCATGGCGCACGCGTTCGATGTTGATCCGGCACTGGTCGACATGTTGTTTGAGCGATTTGACGAGGCCCCGCTTCCAGCCCGATTCCTGAAATTGCTCCGGTTCCTCGAAAAGCTCGCCCTGACTCCGTCACTTGTGCGCCGTAGCGATGTCGCGGGACTGCTGAAGGCCGGCTGGTCAGAAGAGGCGATACACGATGCCGCGCTCGTTTGCGGGCTGTATGCGTTCATGAACCGGGTGGTCGATGCCGCGGGTATTCTTCCGGGAGAAGAATATGCCGACCCGTCGCCTGAAGCCATCGAACGACGCAGGAGCGGGTCGTACCTGTCCTGGGGACGGGATGCAGGTATCACCTGAGCGCCAGTTCGGAATAATTCAGTTATCCTGTTCTTGATCGGTCAGTACAGAATACCCAGCTAGAAGGGCCTCAAGGAGAAAGACCCATGGCATTATTTGATTTGCATACCATCGACACGGCGCCTGAAGCCGCAAGGCCACTTCTGAAAGAATCCGCCAAGGCCTTCGGGAGAATCCCCAACCTGCATGCCGTCATGGCCGAAAGCCCTGAGCACCTTGAAGCCTACAAGAACCTGCATGAATTGTTCGAGCGGTCAGACCTGAGCAAGGTTGAGCGGAATGTGGTCTGGCTTACGATTAATGTTGAAAACGCCTGCCACTATTGTGTGCCAGCCCATACCGCAATCGCCATGATGCAAGGGGTCGACGAAGCGACGATCAATGCTTTGCGTGCCGGTGATGCGCTGGATGACCCCAAACTGGAGGCCTTGCGTCAATTCACGCTGGCGATTGTTCGCCAGCGGGGCGTGTTGGATACGCAGCAGGTGAGCACGTTCCTTGAGGCAGGTTATGCGAGGCGGCATGTGCTGGATGTGCTACTCGGGGTCGCCCAGAAGACCCTGTCAAATTATGTGAATCACATAGCCGATACGCCTGTTGACCCGGCTTTTGCCCGTTTTTCCTGGGTCGACCCTGTCGCGGACTAGGGGCGCAGAGGCCGCCAGAATCCGGAAATTGTGAGAAACGTCTGCAGCGGTCCCTTGCCGAAGGCTGCTGCAGACGACATTTAGGGCGCATGGCAGGAAGACCTCGCAGCTTTGACAGAGATCTGGCGCTGGACGCGCTCGTCGACGTGTTCTGGACCCACGGCTATAATGGCGCCGACGTCGACAAATTGCAGCAATCTGCCGGCATCCAGCGTGGCAGCTTCTATGCCGCCTTCAGGGACAAGCCGACCGCCTTCCTCGACGCCCTCCGCCGCTATATGGAATTCACGCTCCTTCCCCGGCTGGACATGCTTGAGGGCGAGGCTGGCCAGCGACGCGAGCTTGTGGAATTTCTCGAAGCTGTTGGCGCATTTGTCGCAAAGCAGGGAAATCGGGGGTGTATGCTGTCCGAGGCGCTCGTCCAGTCGCCCCAGTTCGACCCGGCCTTGCGCCGGCAGGTCCGGCGCATCCGTTCTGATTTGTTGCGCAAACTGAAAAGGTTGAGTGGTGGTGACGAGGCGCTGGCGTCTTTCGCTCTGGCATCCGCGCTCGGATTTCACGCACTCGCCAGATCTGGCGCGTCAAAAAAGCAGATCCTTGCTGCCTCGACCTTGGCCGCTAAGGCGATTGGGCAGCGTCGCTGAGATTTTGTCACGTCCTCATTGACGATGATATTTTAACATCGCTACCAGGTCACAGACATTGTCTTGAAACAGTCCATTTTCAGACGAATGTTTAGACCCATAGAGTGATGGATTCGCTTTATGCCGTGAAGTGTCAAGGTCGCTGTCGGGGAACAATCGCTGCAGGATGCTGGACGTGAGGGTGATCTTCACTTCGTTTACTCGCCTATCGCGCACGCGCGGCACTTTCACCGGCACTGGATCAGTGCCGGTCATTACTTCGCTTTTCGGTAAGTGACCATGACGGACCAGACGTGCCCGCCCATTCACGCAGGGTGGCCTGTCGGGGCGCAATACATCTCTTCGAACCGGGCCAGGTCTTCGGTTTTGTACGCTGGCGCTGTGATAGCTTTGGCGCCCAATCCGGCGCATTCTGGTTGCCGAGGCAGGTCAACCCGTAGAGCAACTGACCCGGACTCCTGGTATCATAACCGGCGCACATTTACTGCTCCACGCCTTTGGCATGATCCGCTCCAGGCGTGCCCTGCGTGCGATTGACGTTCTCTCAGACGCTCACATTCTGCACGAGACACATCCTGCTTATTGGCGTCATGCTCATGCGCAGTTCACCGGGCTGGGTCAGCCAGAGCGTCGTCAATTCCTCGTTTGACAGGAACTGGTTGCCCGGTTTGCCCTTGGACCTCGTGGGAAGCTGTTCGGCGATATCGTAGGTATTGCTGTAGTCCCGCGCGCTACCACGATAGTCATAACGATTCTTCACCGCCCATTTCCAAGCCGTGACGATGCTGGAGCGAATCTGACTTCCTTGACGCTGACACGGCCGCTTTACAGTGGCTTTGCGACGTTCCGTCACGAATGTCGGGCGCTCACCTAGTCTACAGCTTTAGCCTGACACCTGGACCGCCATCTTTATTTTCTTCCGGGGCTAGGAAAACAACTCCACCCGCTTCCAGCGCCCGGCACACTGCGTCCACATTGGCCGGAGTACTCGCTGAAGGCCCGCGAGCACTCTCCATCCGGCGGACGGTCGGCACAGACAGTTTCGCCATCTCAGCCAGTTTCGGCTGCGTCCAATCCAGCAGGGCGCGCGCTGCGCGAATCTGAGCGGAGGTGAGATCAGTCATTTTCTTTTTACGATCATATTTACTTAAAACGATCACGCTGTTATGGTGCGTGACACTAAACGACTCACATGTACCATAAAGGTAAACCAATGTCGCGACGCCCTCTTGGTGCGGCGGATGCTGATTCACGCGCTATTCTTGAACTCTCGCGCCGGCAAATTATCGCGGGATCAGTTGCCGTCGCAGCCGTACGAGATATCCCCGCACGGACGGATCCATCTGTCGACGCTTGCAGGGCCTGGCTTGCGCTTGAGGAAACACACCAGGATCTGGTCAGGCGTTGGCAGGCGCTCGACACCTACCTCATTCGGGAGCGCTATTGGAGCGACCTTTCCCGGCAACGATGCGCCGCCATGCCTGAAGCTGTGGAACTAGATGCAATGGACCACCGTCTGGAGGCTCTATATGAGACGCGGCAAGAACTTCTCACTGCCCTGCCAGAAGTACCGGCAAGTACCCCTCAAGGTCTCGCTCTGAAGCTTGCCATCCTCGCGATCATCGTGATGCCGGACGAGAACGAACAAGCCTACAACCTGATCACGAGCGCGCTGAAGGATCTGCACACTTTAGCATTGTGATATGCACGCCTCAGCGCGCAAGGCCTTACCTGGCTTGATCGTCATCTGGCTGGCGAGACCAGCCAACAGGTGGGCTATTCCGGGTTTGGCGGCGAGGCGCGCGAGCTTATCCGACAGCGCCGGGCCGTGCTCGTCGCGCGCGGTATCGCGCAAGCGGGCCATAGCGGGGCACTGGAACCGCAGGCGATGGAGATGCTCCATATCCGGTCGATGCATGACTATGGCCGCGCCTATGCCGGAGAAAGTGGTATGGCCTACGTTCCGTACCAGCCCGGCAGGGAGGTCTCCGGCAGGGTGATGCCCGTCAACGATGGGCAAGCTTGAGCGGCTCGAGACATAGGTGACAGATTGTACCGGACACATGGGTAACACTTTCCGCTTTGGCGGGAGGTTGCGATGCCATGGAAGGACCCATCGAAAATGGACGAGAGACTGCGTTTTGTTGCCCGGCGGCTTGAGGGCGAATCGATGACGGATCTTTGCCGGGAGAAATCGGGATCGTCTCCCTGGAACGTCGGTGGGAACCTCGCCTCGACAAGGATATTCATGAGATAAAGCGCGGCGATGAGCACATCATGGGGGTGCTTTTCCAGTGGTCGAAATTGCGCCGGGCAGGTAGGACAAGATGGAGGAGAGTCCGGAAGATCGACAAGTATCGCCTTGTATAAGTTTTCGTGAATTTAGGGACGAAGTCCTCTATCGTCAGAGATATATCCGGTCACAGACCTGCGACGCTTTCCTGAGCTGGATCAGACGAAGTCTGCGTGACCGGATAGAGGTACTCCCGGTAGGGGAGGCATTTTGGCGCGCGCAGATTGGCCGCGACTGGGAATCCGGTGATGAAGAGGCACAGCGTCGGCGCGTGCCGCTTCAGAATGAACGGACGAAGCCTTGGATCGACAAGGCATTTGAGGGCCGGGTAAATCCCAAGGGTATTTCCTGTCTTTATCTTGCGACCTCAGAATATGTGGCCATGTCCGAGTTACGGCCCTGGATCGGCGCGACGCTGTCTCTGGCCCGCTTTCGGACTGTCCGGGCGCTTAGGATCGTCGACTGTTCCCTTTTCCACACGCTCACCGAGACCGCTCCGGACAGTCGTTCAGCCAATTCGGACGAACAGGTATGGCGGGACATCGACCGGGCATTCGCGCACCTGTCCTGCGCAGTGACAACACAGCCTTCTACGCGCCAACCCAGCTGATCGCCGAGTTCTTCCGGCTGGAGGGCTTCGACGGGATTATCTATGGCAGCGCGTTTGCCGAAACAGGCCGGAATACGGCCCTGTTCGATCTCAACGGCGCCGAGCAGGTCGACGCGCACTCGTTTGAAGTGATTGGCTGACAGAGTATTACCGGAAAAGCAGCAGCGGGATCGCGCACGACCGGATGAGCGCGGTCGTTGTTGAGCCAATAATCAGGCTGCGAATGCGCGAATGGCCATAAGCGCCCATTATCAGCAGGTCTGCATCGTCGCGTTCGGTTTCCTCGGCAATGATCTTTTCTGCATGGCCGGGCCGTTCTTTTGCAACGGCCTCATAACCCGCCTTGATGAGGCGGGCTGCTGCCGCGATCCCGCCGCGGGCGATATCTGAGCCCGCTTCGGCAACGCTGAAGACGGTGATACGCGGGCGATCGGCCAAGGGAGACTGGACCAGGCTGTCGAGTGCCTTACGCGCGCTGACTCCGTCATCGAACGCGAACACGGCATGCTGGATCGGCTTGAACGTCCGGCTGGCGATCAGAACCGGCCGGTGGACGGCTCGCACGACGCGCTCAAGATTTGAGCCAAGATGGAGCTTCTCAAAGTCTGCGCCTTCGCCGCGCTTGCCCATGACGATGAGGTCGCCGGCCCGCTTGACGAGGGAGTCGGCAATCTCCCCGGTGCGCAAGGCGAGGCTGACGTTCCCGATGCCCTGGCTTTCGAGGCGCTGCTGGGCAGCGTCGAGAATGGCACGGCCCCGCTCCTTGTCGAGCTGCGCGGTGCGGGCATCATGCTCAACAAGATCATCCAGGAGCGATGAACGGGCGCCGAGGCCGATGGCGCCTGACAGGTCCGTTGGCAAGGCGCCGGATTTTTGGGTGCTCAGAACATGGAGAAGCTCAATGTCCCCGCCATACTGGCGGGCTGCCCAAGCGGCATGGTCGCAGACGCTGTGGGTATAAACCGAGCCATCGATGAGTGCGAGAATATGGGTCATTGTCGTTCCTCCCTAGTGCGACATCAGCTTGTCGATCGCACCAGGCTTGTCGTGGATGGCGAGCTTGTCGACGATGGTTTCGCTGGCTTCGTTGAGGCCGATGATTTCAACTTTAGCACCTTCGCGCCTGAATTTCAGCACGATCATATCGAGCGCGGCCACGCTGGAAATGTCCCAGATATGGGCCTGGCTTACATCAATGATCACCTCATCGAGCGCTTCCTTCAGATCGAAGGCGGCATTGAAGGCCTCCACCGACGCGAAGAACACCTGGCCTTCCACCCTGTAGCGGCGCGTGCGGCCGCCTGCGGACAGTTCCGATGAGACCCGGAAAATCTGAGAAATCTTTCCGGCGAAAAACACGCCGGACAGTAGCACGCCGATCAGTACCCCGATGGCGAGGTTATGGCTGAAGATAACGCCGGCAACAGTCGCTAGCATGACGATCGACGAGCTGCGCGGATGGACCCGCAGGTTTTTGAGCGACGACCAGCTGAACGTGCCGATGGAGACCATGATCATGATGGCGACAAGGGCAGCCATCGGGATACGGCTCACCCAGTCTCCGATCAGGAGGATCATGGCCAGCAGGAAAATGCCCGCAGATAGCGTCGAAAGTCGTCCGCGGCCGCCTGATTTTATGTTGATGATTGACTGGCCGATCATGGCGCAGCCCGCCATGCCGCCGAAGAAACCGGTGATCGTATTGGCAACGCCCTGGCCAACACATTCGCGGTTCCGGTCGCTCGGCGTGTCGGTGAGTTCATCGACTATCGTGGCCGTCATCAGGGACTCAAGCAGGCCGACGACGGCGACGGCGAGCGCATAAGGGAAGATGATTTGCAGGGTTTCCAAGGTCAGCGGGATGTCCGGGATCAGGAACATTGGCAGGGTGGCGGGCAACTCGCCCATATCGCCGACGGTGCGGACATCCAGGCCGAAAGCAATGGCGATGGCCGAGAGCGCAATGATGCAGATAAGGGGCGAGGGCACCGCACGCGTGAGCAGGGGGAAGAGATAGATGATGGCCAGGCCAAGAGCGACCATTGGATAGGTCAGCATCGGGACACCCACGAGTTCGGGAATCTGGGCGAGGAAGATCAGGATGGCCAGGGCATTGACGAAGCCTGTAATGACCGAACGTGAGACGAACCGCATCAGCTGGCCAAGTCTGAGGAGGCCAGCTAGAATTTGAAGAAGACCTGCCAGGACGGTCGCCGCGAGCAGATATTCAAGACCATGATCCTTCACCAAGGTGACCATGAGCACGGCAGTTGCGGCGGTCGCCGCTGAGATCATACCGGGGCGCCCACCCGCGATGGCGGTGACGACCGCGATACAGAATGAGGCGTAAAGTCCAACCTTTGGATCGACGCCCGCGATAATTGAGAAAGCAATAGCTTCGGGAATGAGGGCGAGAGCCACGACAAGGCCGGCGAGCAGGTCACCGCGAATATTGAAAAACCAAATGTCCTTTAAAGAGGTGAGGGCTGGCAGCGGCATTGGGGTTATTTCCCTCTTGCAGATCGGGTGCGCTTGCACCTCTCAAGGCGGCAAACGCGAGCGTGTGACTTCGATTTCGGATAATTAGACTGAACGCATCCAGCAGCATGCAGCGGCGCAGCACATGCACCGGATAGAGCGTGCGGACACGTTTTGCAAGATCCTGCGCCATGAGCGGCTAGCAAAAGCTGCATTGGCCTGTCAGCAGGTAGGTTGGCGAGGGGCAGGCCTTGTTGTGCCAAGGCTAGATTGATGGCGCTAATTTGGTACAGCCGCAGATCCCAAGCTTAAGCCACGCCATTTTGTAATCACAGGGGCGGGAGTTCGAGTCTCCCAACCGGCACCACTGGAAACAAGGGCTTGGCGCCTTTTGAAATTGGTGGCCGCGATGCGAGGAAGCACACAGGGAGGCCCCGCATCACCCCTTAACGTGTGAAAGCGGCCAGAAGATGGGAATGATGACAACGGCGACGATGAGCATAAGATTGGAGGGGGGGGTGAAGAGAATTGAACCCTCGTATTTAGATTGGAACGGTTAAAACTCGGTCCCGAATCCTGCGGCAACGATCAATCTCGTTCATTACGGTTGCACCATACCCGGCTTTTTTGTGGGGCGGGTTGTGGGGCGAAATTGTTTAAAAATAGAAATAACACAATAAAAACAATTAGTTGCGTGAGGTTGTTGGCTCCGCGAGTAGGACTCGAACCTACGACCGGGCGATTAACAGTCGCCTGCTCTACCAACTGAGCTATCGCGGATCAGCCGAGAGCGGGTGAATAGCAGACCGATGGTCCGGTTCAAGCCCCAACATGCTGCTCCTGTCCAAAAACTTGTGTTCGGACAAAAAAATGGCGGAAGCTGAAAGCTCCCGCCGAGGCGTTGGGTGATGGTGGGTGTCTCCAAGAGAAGACATGCCCAAGATCGCCCGAATTGGTTAACGCGCCGTAAATGATTAACCAGCAAACGCGCAAAATTAGCGCAAGAATGCGTTAAGAATGATCCAAATCTGTGGATTGCGTCTGGAGGCTCCACCCGGAATCGAACCGGGGTGCGCGGATTTGCAATCCGCTGCGTCACCACTCCGCCATAGAGCCTGACCAGAGGCGCGTCACTAGCAAGCAAAAGGCAGGCTTTCAATCAGCGTTTTCACCACCCGTGCGTTTATCGCGCATTGCGTGGGGCGCGGCCCATGCTAAAGGGCGGTTATACGTCCGTTTTTACCAGAGGAAGGCGCGCGCCCATGAGCTTTGACGCAGCCCGCGAGATCATGGTGGATAGCCAGATCCGCCCGAATGATGTCTCCGATGCACCGATCGTTTCGGCTTTCCTGCGCACGCCGCGCGAGGCCTTTGTGCCGAACTCCCGCAAATCGGTGGCCTATTCCGAACTGGAAATCGCGACATCGCCCGGCCGTTCGCTCTGGATTCCGCGCGATACCGGCAAGCTGATCAAGTTGGCTGCGATTCGGCCGACCGATATTGTGCTCGTCATCGGGGCAGGGGCTGGCTATGAGGCTGCCCTTATCAGCCACCTGTCGGAAACCGTCATTGCGCTTGAGGAAACGACCGAGCTGGTAGACGCCATGTCGGAGCGCTTTGCGACGCTTCGCCTTGATCGTGCGGTGGCCGTTGAAGGCAATATCGCTGCAGGCCTGCCGGACCAGGCGCCGTTTGACGTTATTTATGTGTGCGGCATGGTCGAAACCGTTCCGGACGCGTGGACCGCTCAACTGGCTGATGGCGGACGCCTCGCGACGGTTGTCATGGAGCGCGAAGGCCTTGGGCGCGGCAAAGTGTTCACGAAGGCGGGCGACACGGTTGCGGCGCGTGACGGCTTTGACGCCTTCCCGCCCAAGTTCGAGCAGTTCAATCGCAAGCAGGCCTTCGTTTTTTAAAGTCAGACTGCGCTGATTGCCCGCATCATAAGAATTATTCTCAGCGTTTAAGACTCCCGAAAAGTGAACAGTGTTCACTATATCTTCGGGCGTCGCTATATGATGCTGCTGAAACCGGGTTATCAAGGAGCTCAGGATGCGTGTGAAGTATCGTTGCCTTATGGGTGCGGCGGTCGTTGCGATGATTGCCGGAAGCTCTGCTACGGCGGAAACGCTGGATCAGGCAATCGCCTCGGCCTTTGCGACAAACCCCCAGCTCGACATCCAGCGATATGAGACCGACGTGGCGCGTGAGAGCCTTGCGCAAGCCCGTTCAGGCGGCCGCGCGACGCTGAATGTCGTCGGCAGTGCCGGTTACGAATATGTCGATACGACGTCGCCGTTTGCCTTCGGACTTGGTGACCGTCCGATTGCCAACGCGCAGGTCCAGGCCGTGCAGCCGCTCTATACGGGCGGGCGTGTCAGCGCCGGCATTCGGCAGGCAAAGGCCGGCATCAGCGCCGCGAAGTCGCAATATGATGCTGCCCAGCAGGACATGATTCTCCAGGTCGTGACGGCCTATGTCGACGTGCGCCGCGACCGTGAGGCGGTTACGATTCGCAAGAACAATGTCGATGTTACAGGCGAGCAGGTCCGCGCCGCCGATGACCGATTCGAAGTCGGGGTTGTCACGCGGACGGACGTTTCGCTCTCTAATGCGCGCCTTGAAGGTGCACGTGCCGCGCTGGCTGGCGCCGAAGCGCAGCTTGAGGCCAGCGAAGCCAATTACCAGTTCCTCACCAGCCTGAAGCCGGGCGACCTGCCGCCACCACCGCCACTGCCGCCTCTGCCGCGCTCGATTGATGAGGCGGTGAAGATTGCGCTTGATGGCAATCCGGATATCCAAGCCGCGCGTCATTCCGAGCGCGCTGCAAGCGAAGCGATCTCGGTCGCAAAATCGCAGTACCGGCCACAGATCAGCATCGTTGGCACTGCTGGCGTCGATTCGACCTATGGTGATCCGGAGCAGCGCAATACAAGCGTTTCTGCCGTTGCTCAGGGCCGAATCCCGATTCTTTCTGGTGGCCTGATCAAGAGCCAGGTCAGTGAAGCGCGTCTGCGCCGCGACCAGGCGCGCCAGCAGATCGACCTGCTTGAACGCCAAGTCCGCGCACAGATCGCACAGGCCTGGTATGGCTACGATGCGTCGCTGCGCTCGATCGAGGCGTCTCGCCGTCAGGTGGATGCCGCCGAGATCGCCTATGACGGTGCGAAGGAAGAACTCGCCGTCGGCGTGCGCACGACTCTCGACGTTCTGGACCAGGAACAGCAACTGTTTGAGGCGCGACTCGCGCTGGTACAGTCCGAGCGTGATGCCTATGTCGCAGCGTTTCGACTTCTGCGTGCGGCTGGCGAGCTGGACAAGCCTGTTCCCACTGGCGCCGCGCCGGAAATCGAATAAGGTTAACATCGTCAAGCGGTTGTTAACTGATACATCTTATCCATTAACCTGTACTGATTCTGATGGGTAAAGAGTAAGGGGCTGACATGGCCAACGAAGCGCACAAGGAACCGACGATGGAGGAAATCCTCGCGTCGATCCGCAAGATAATCTCAGAGGACGATGCCACGACGGCCCGCCGTCCCGGTGCGCCGACTCCTGTTCGCGAGGAAGCGGTCGAGGAAGAGGATGATGGCGGTTTTTCCGACATGGCGTTCGATCCGGTTGAGGAAGATGTCGATGAGGGCATCTTCGAGGCCGAGGAAGACGACACGTTCGTGCTGGAAGAGCCGGAGCAAGTCGCAGAGGAAAGCGAGCCGGAGCCTGCTGATTCGTTTGAGGATCTGCTTATGGCCGCTCGCTCTGTCGAAGAGCCTGAGCCAGCTCCGACCTTCCGTCATGAACCCGAACCGGAGCCGGAACCCATCCCGGAACCTGCCCCCCGTCAAAAAGCCTATGCTCCTGTGGAGAATGAAATGCCCGCCAGCGCCCGCTACCAGCAGACCGTCCTGACCGACGACTCAACGTCCGATGCCGCCGCCGGCGCACTCGGCAAGCTGATCTCCAAAATGGATTTCGGCGGCGACAACACGATTGAGGGTCTCGTCCGCGAACTGCTCAAGCCGATGATCAAGGACTGGCTCGACGCCAACCTGCCCGGCATTGTCGAGGAAAAGGTCGAAGCGGAAGTACAGCGCATCGCCCGCATGGCGCGCTAGCCTCTCCCGCCAAAATGTTTATAGGGAAGGGCGCGCTGCCACTGGCGCGCCCTTTTCTTTTGTCCTGGAATACGCCTGACCCATGCTCGACCAACGATTTGACCCCGCCGAAGCCGAAACACGCCTCTACAAGGCCTGGGAGGCACGCGGATGCTTCAAGCCTTCGGGCGATACCAGCGCGCAAGCCTATTCCATCGTCATCCCGCCACCGAACGTCACCGGCGTGCTGCACATGGGCCATGCGCTGAACAATACGCTGCAGGACGTGCTGGTCCGCTTCGAGCGGATGCGTGGCAAGAACGTGCTCTGGCAGGCAGGCACCGACCATGCTGGCATTGCCACGCAGATGGTTGTCGAGCGCCAGCTGGCCGAAGCAGGCAATGAAAGCCGTCGCGAGATGGGGCGTGATGCCTTCGTGGACCGCGTCTGGGCGTGGAAAGAGGAATCCGGCGGCGCCATTGTTGGCCAGCTGAAGCGCCTTGGCGCCTCGTGCGACTGGTCTCGCCTCGCCTTCACGATGGGCGACCGGGCCGAGCCCGACAACAACATGATGCGCGCCGTCACCAAAGTGTTCGTCGAGCTTTACAAGAAGGGCCTGATCTATCGCGACAAGCGCCTCGTGAACTGGGACCCGCATTTCCAGACCGCGATCTCGGACCTCGAAGTCGACCAGCGCGAAGTCAACGGCCATTACTGGCACCTGCGCTATCCGCTGGCGGACGGGGTGACCTACCTGCACCCGGTCAAGGACGAGGAGGGCAACGTCACCGGATCTGAGATGCGTGACTATATCGTGGTCGCCACCTCGCGCCCTGAAACCATGCTCGGCGATACGGGCGTGGCCGTTCACCCGGAAGACGCGCGCTATGCGGGCCTTGTGGGCAAGTACGTGGAGCTGCCGATTGTCGGCCGCCGCGTGCCGATCATCGCGGACGAGTATGCGAACCCTGAAAAAGGCTCCGGCGCCGTGAAGATCACGCCGGCGCATGATTTCAACGACTTTGAAGTCGGCAAGCGCGCGGGGCATACGCCGCTGAACATCCTTAACGCCACGGCGCATATCGTCGATGGCGCTGACGCGGAGGCGGCGGGCATCCCGGCTGACTATCGTGGGCTCGACCGGTTCGATGCGCGCAAGAAAGTGGTTGAGGCGTTCGAGGCGCTGGAACTGCTGCAGGAAATCGAGAACCTCAAGATCGAGCAGCCCTTTGGCGACCGGTCGAACGTGGTGATCGAGCCGTGGATGACCGACCAGTGGTATGTCGATGCCAAGACCATAGCCCAGCCAGCAATCGCCGCCGTGAAAGAGGGCAAGACCCGCTTCGTGCCGGAGAACTGGGAAAAGACCTATTACAACTGGATGGACAACATCCAGCCCTGGTGCATCAGCCGCCAGCTCTGGTGGGGACACCGGATTCCCGTTTGGTATGGTCCGGCTCCTGAGACCTTAGATCAAATGATCCAACTCTTCGAGTGGTCGGAAACTCACTCTGTGCCTCAAGGCACCACGCAAAAAATACCTTCAGAGCTTAGCTTCAGTCCAATTGAAACTGAGGTTTGCGCACAAACAGAAGCTGACGCGATAAAATTGTTCCAAGCGAAGTGGGGAGATAAGGTTCGGGCCGTTTCTGGAGGTGACTGGTCTCCTGGGAGAGCTGCAGCCAACGTTCTGCGTATGAAGCGTGCGGACGACGGAAAACTGGAGCTTGCAATAAGCCAAGACGTTGACGTCCTCGACACATGGTTCTCGTCCGCGCTTTGGCCATTCTCGACCATGGGCTGGCCGGACAAGACGCCTGAGCTGGACGCATTTTATCCCACCGCCACGCTCGTCACCGCCTTTGACATCATCTTCTTCTGGGTTGCCCGGATGATGATGATGGGCATCGAGTTCATGGGCGAAGTTCCGTTCAAGGATGTCTACATTCACGCCCTCGTCCTCGACGAGAAGGGCCAGAAGATGTCCAAGTCCAAGGGCAATGTCATGGACCCGCTGGAACTGGTGAACGAATACGGCGCCGATGCGCTGCGTTTCACCATGGGCCGGATGGCCGGGCAGGGGCGCAACATTCGCCTCTCGAAACAGGCCGTCGAAAGCAACCGCAACTTCGCGACCAAGCTTTGGAACGCGGCGCGCTTTGCCGAGATGAACGAGTGCGGCGCACCGGGCGAGATCGATTTCGCCAAGGTGACGAGCCCCGTGAACCGCTGGGTTCTGGGCGAGCTTGCCGCGTGCGAAGCCGAGGCCACGAAAGCTATTGAAGAATACCGCTTCAATGATGCGGCGGGCGCGCTCTACAAGTTCATCTGGAACGTGCTCTGCGACTGGTATCTCGAACTCATCAAGCCGCTGCTGATGGGCATGGACGACACGGCCAAGCAGGAGACGCGCGACGTGTGCGGCTATGTGCTCGACGAGACGCTGAAGCTGCTGCACCCGTTCATGCCGTTCGTGACGGAAGAATTGTGGGAGCGCCGCGCCGCGGGCCGCGTGGACGAGCAGGGTTTCCTCATGCTCCAGTCCTGGCCGGAATATGACATCGCGCGCGATGCCGAAGCCGACGACGAGATCCAGTGGGTGATCGACCTGATCACTGAAGTCCGCTCACTGCGCAATGATCTCGGCGTGCCGGCTGGCTCGAAGATTCCGCTGTCGCTGGTCAATGCTGGCCCGGTCATTGAGGATCGCGCTTACCGTCACGAAGATATCCTCAAACGCATCGCGCGCCTTGAAGACATTGTTGTCAGTGAGTCGGTTCCGGATGGCGCCGTGTCGACGGTTGTGGGCGAAACGGTTGTGGCGCTCGGTATTGCCGATCAGATCGACGTGGCTGAGGCGCGCAAGCGGCTCGACAAGGAGATCGGCCAGCTCGACAAGGACATCATGTCGACCGAGAAGAAGCTCGGCAACGAGGCCTTTGTCTCCAAGGCGCCGCCCGAGATCGTGGAAGAGAACCGCGAGCGTATCATCGACTGGACGGGCCGCCGCGAAAAGCTCAAGGCCGCCCGTAAAAGCCTTGAAGACCTGTAGGTAATCAGTCCATCCTGCCTTCAGAAAACTGGAGGCGGCGATGACACTGAAATCCCTGACGATCCTGGCGGGCGCTGGCCTGTTCCTGGCAGCGTGTGCAACTCCGGTTGAACCTGAGCCTGTTGCGGCCCCGGAATGGCATCTTGCGATCCATGGCGGCGCAGGCGTGATCCTGCGCGAGAACATGACTGCTGAAGAAGAAGCTGCCTATACTGCGGGTCTCAACGCGGCCCTCGAAGCCGGGGCAGCCGTGCTGCGCGAGGGCGGTAGCGCGGTGGACGCGGTGCAGGCCGCTGTCATTCCGATGGAAGACAATCCGCTGTTCAATGCGGGTTATGGCGCTGTGTTTGCGGCCAATGGCACGCATGAGCTGGACGCCTCTATCATGGACGGGCGTGACCGCGATGCGGGCGCCGTTGCGGGCGTGATGCGCGTGAAGAACCCGATCCTTGCGGCGCGCGCCGTGATGGACGAGTCCGAGCATGTCATGTTCGCCGGGCCGGCGGCGGACCAGTTTGCGGATGTGCAGGGGCTCGAAATGGTCCTGAACTCCTATTTCGACACAGACCGCAGGCGTGAAGCGCTGGACCGACTTCTGGAATCACGCGCGGGCAAACCGCTTGCGGAATTGCGCACGGCAGAAGAGCGCTTCGGGACGGTGGGCGCTGTCGCCATAGACAGCGCCGGAAATCTCGCCGCCGCCACAACGACAGGCGGCATGACGGCCAAGGCGCCGGGCCGGGTGGGCGATGCCCCGCTGATCGGTGCGGCGACCTATGCCGAGAACGGCGTCTGCGCCGTATCGGCCACGGGGCATGGCGAGTATTTCATCCGTGTTGGCGTCGCCAAGACGATCTGCGACCGGGTGAAGTTCCGGGATGAAAGTGTCGGCACGGCTGCGGGTGTGGCGCTTGGCGAAGTCGCAGCGCTAGGCGGCGACGGCGGCGTGATCGTCATCGACGGCGCCGGGAATGTGGATTTCGTTTTCAACTCGGCCGGCATGTATCGCGGCGAGATCAGCCCGTCGGGATCATCGACAGCCATATTCCGTGAGCCGGTTGAGGTGGACGAATAGATGCAGACGCGAAACGACGACCTATGACGGACCAGACACCTGACCTTCCCGGCGGCGAGCCGCCCCGGGTGGACCCCGAAATCACGGTGGCCCTTGCCGACCTGCCAGCTGCCTTCCAGCACTTCGGACAGGTCTTTCAGGATGAGATTCGCCCTGCGTTGCAGGCGCGTGAGGGCGATAGATTGGCGGCCGTCGGCAAGGCGCGACAGGCGCGTTATGTTGGCGGGGCGATCGGTGTCATCGGCGTTCTGGTTGCCCTCTTCGTGGCGAAGATGCCCTTTGTGGCCTTTATCGCGGCCATTGTCGGCTTCGGCTATGTCTGGTGGGGCTCGCGGGACATCACCAAGCTTGCCAAGGAGGCCAAGACGCTGCTGGTCACGCCGGTCGCGCGTCAGTTCGAACTCAGCTTCAATGCCGATCCGGGGCAGGTGGACGCGATCCATAAGCATCGGGAAATAGGTCTCGTGCCGAGCTGGGACAGGGCCAGCTATGAGGATCTCGTCACCGGCGCGCGCAAGGGCGTGGAGTTCGAACTGTTCGAGGCGCACCTGGAAGAACGCCGCCAGACCACCGATTCCAAGGGCCGTTCCCAGACGCGCTGGGTCACCGTCTTCAAAGGCCAGTGCCTGCGCTTTGAATTCGACAAGGTTTTCTACGGCCGCACGCTGGTGACGCGCGATGCCGGCTTCTTCAACCGCTTTGGTGGCGGCAAGGGCATGCAGCGGGCGAGCCTTGAGGACCCTGTCTTCGAGAAGATCTTTGAGGTCTACACGACCGATCAGGTCGAGAGCCGTTACCTTCTGACACCGGACCTGATGCAGAAGCTGGTCGACATGGAAGAGGCGTTCCATGGCGGCAAGCTGAAATGCTGCTTCGATGGTGGCGACATGTTCATCACGCTGCAGGGCGGCAACCTGTTCGAACCTGGCACCATGTTCAAGCGGCTGGATGATCCGGACCGGGTGCGCGAGCTGCTTAGCGACTTCGCGGCCGTGTTCAACATTATCGACTCGGTCGTCGCCAACCGCCGCGCACAGGATCCGCGCGCGGGCGGCTGACGGTTGACCGGTCAGGCCAGATGAGTTGCAGCCGTGCTCGCCACGCCATCGGAGTCCATAGGCAGGGCAGGGACAGTGAAGGCTGCCAGCATCGCGATGGGCAGGATCAATGTCCATTTCGGGGCCCAGCGGGCGCGGCTGAGATCAGCCGGTATTTCGAGCGGGGCGACCAGTTGATCAAGCGTAACGGCAACGTCCAGTGCCGGGCGTTGTGTGGTGGTTTGTGGGTTCAAGGCGGTCATTGGTCTGTCTCCTGAATAGCTCGCTATGTGAGCGAACAATCACAAAATCGTCTCTGAATACGGCAAAAATGTGGCCAAGTGAGCAATTGATCATTTTTTAATCTTTGGGCGTTCGGCGGGCTTTGGAATGGGGCGGACGCTGCCCCAATTGAGGCCAGTCTGTGACGGCTTTATTCAGGTTTGCTTCAGCCGCTATCGGGCATTAGGCAGGATATTGAAGAAGGGCCCCGCCATGATCCGTTTGCTCCTTGCCTCGCTCGCTGTGGCCGTCGCAATGCCGGCGGCTGCAGATACGCTCTCGCCGAAACAGGTTGAGCGCTGCAAGGCCATGCAGGTGACGTTGGCACCGAAGAAGACTGAGCTGGAAGCCGCGACGGCCAACCGGGACGCGCTGGCGGCCAAGGCTGAGGCGCTTGGCGACAGCTATGAGGATGCACAGATTGTGCGCCTGGCTTCGGCGTCCAACGCCAAGGCCGCCGATTCCGCCAAGGCCGAATTCGATGCTGCCAAGCGGGCTTTCGCGCAGGCGGAGTTCGCGTTGCAGGCCAATGCGCGGCAGTACAATCAGGACGTGGCTGACTACAACCAGTCTTGCACGCCTAAAAAATAGGCATCAGTCCTGAAAAGTGCCGATCACGGGCACATGGTCTGAAGGTTTTTCCAGCTCGCGCGCCTTGCGGTAAATCTCGACGCCGCTCAGCCGGTCTGCCGCCTGTGGCGAGCAGAGAAGATGGTCAATGCGGATGCCGTGATCCTTGGGGAAGGCGCCGCCCTGATAGTCCCAGAACGTGTACTGGTGCGCGCGGCCGTCGCACATGTCGAACACATCGGTCAGGCCGAGATTGCGCAGGCGCCGGAAGGCTTGCCTCGTTTCAGGCAGGGCAAGGGCATCATCCGCCCAGACCGTCTCGTCCCAGCTGTCATCAATGCCCGGGATGACGTTGTAGTCGCCGCAGAGGACAAAGGCCTCTTCCTGCTTCAGCAGCTGACGCGCATGGCCCTCAAGCGCCTCCATCCATTCAAGTTTATAGTCATATTTCACGCCGGGCGCAGGGTTGCCATTGGGCAGGTAGATCGCGCCGACGCGGATTGGCGTCTCCGCCATGACCAGCGCCTCGATATAGCGCGACTGGTCGTCCTCAAGGGTCGAAAGGCCCTTCTGGACATCATCCAGCGGGTATTTCGAGAGGATAGCCACGCCATTGTAGGATTTCTGCCCGTGAACGGCGCAGGTCCAGCCCAGTTCCTCAAGCTCCATATAGGGAAAGCCGTCAGTCTCACACTTGAGTTCCTGAAGGCAGACGACGTCACATTCGATTGCGCCCAGCACTTCCAGAACAGTGGAAAGGCGGGCCTTGATCGAGTTGACATTCCAGGTCGCGATACGCATGCCACTTCCTTTAACAGCTTCGCCCCATTGTTCCAGCAGGAACGGAGCGCTATGCTGCAATGCGAAACACCTAATCAGGAGGCCCCAATGGGCTCAGTCGGACCTCTCCAGATCGTTCTCGTCATCGTGGTGGCATTGCTGCTGTTCGGCGGCCGTGGGCGGATTTCTTCCATCATGGGCGATATGGCCAAGGGTGTGAAATCTTTCCGCAAGGGTCTTTCGGATGATGATGAGCCCAAGGCTGTCGACAAGGACGACCTTGTTGATGTGACCCCGAAGAAGAAAGACGAGTCGAAAGTCTCGTCATAGTGTTCCTGGTGGAGGGCGCATAATGCTGCCCGGCGTCGGATTTTCCGAACTCCTTGTCCTGGCCCTTGCGGCGCTCATTATCGTGGGCCCGAAGGATTTGCCTTTGATGATGCGCAAGGTCGGCCAGATGGTCGGCAAGGGCCGCGCCATGGCACGTGAATTCCAGGCCGCCTTTGAAGACATTGCCCGCCAGAGCGAGCTGGAAGAGCTGCGCAAGGAAATCGAAGACCTCAAGCGCACCAACATGATGACCGAAGCGCAGGCCGACCTCGCCAATATGGAAGGCGAGATCAATTCCGCCGTTATGAAGAAGACCATGGCCGAGGAAAAGGCTGCCGCTGAGGCAGCCGCAAAGCCTGCTGCACCCGCCCCCGAAACGGCCGAGGCAACAGCAGACACCGCATCGCCTGAAGCGCCTGCGCCCAAGTCCAAGGACGATGCTGCGTGAACACCACCCCGCCCAAGGACGAACAGCCTGAAATCCTGGATGATGAAGTTGAGGCGAGCCGCGCCCCGCTGCTCGAGCACCTGACCGAGCTGCGCACACGCCTGATCATTTCGCTGAGCGTACTGGGTATTGCCTCGCTCGGCTGTTTCTTCGTCGCCCAGCCAATCTATGACTTCCTGCTCGCGCCCTTCGCCGCCAAGGCCGAAGCGCTGCGCGGCGCACCGCTGGAGCTGATCTTCACGGCGCCGATGGAATTCTTCTTCGCCAAGGTGAAGCTCGCCTTGTTTGCAGGCATCTTCCTGTCATTCCCGGTTATCGCCTGGCAGATATACGCCTTCGTCGCGCCTGGCCTCTACAAGAACGAGCGCGGGGCCTTCTGGCCCTTCCTCGTCTTTGCGCCGCTGCTTTTTACCGCCGGCGCGGCCTTCGTCTACGTGCTGATGCTGCCCATGCTGGCGCGCTTCTCGATCTCGCAGGAGCAGATCAACAGCGGCGTCGCGACGATCAAGCTCCTGCCCAAAGTGTCAGAATACCTGTCGCTGGTGATGGCGCTGATGTTGGCCTTCGGCATCTCGTTCCAGCTGCCGGTGATCCTCACGCTGCTGGCCAAGATCGGCATCATCACGGCGCAGACGCTGATCAGTGGTCGCAAGTATGCCATCGTGATCATTCTCCTCTTCTCGGCCGTGTTCACGCCGCCGGACATCATCTCCCAGCTCCTGCTAACGGGACCTGTCTATCTCCTGTATGAGATCTCGATTTTCTGCGTGAAACTGATTGAGAAGAAGCAGGCTGAACTGGACGCCGACTCACCCGCTGAATAGTTAATTTTGGTGCGGTGCACGGTTGCTTTCCGGCGTCGGATGTAGAACATCTGTCACTCGCTCAGTCCGCGAATCAGGGAGAAACCCTTTTGTCACGCGTTAACAGCGTCCTGCTTGTCGACTTCGACAATATCCACGCTGCGACGGGCGAGGCCTTCACTGAAAAAGTCGCTAACTGGGTTCTCTGGCTGGAGGATGGCGCGCTGTCGCACCGCCAGAAACGCCGCAAGTTCCTGAGCAAACGCGTCTATTGGAACCTGCAGCACGATGTGCACAGGCAGACATTCGAGGCCGCGGGCTTTGAGGCTTTCAACTGCCGTGCCTTTGCGAAGAACAAGATCAGCTCCGGCAAGAGTTCGGCCGATATCGTGCTGACAATGGATGCCGTCCAGATGACTGATCGGCTTAAGAACGTTCAAGAAATCATCGTCCTGACGACCGATTCCGATTTCGTGCCTGTGGTGAATCGCATCCAGTCTCCACGTTTGCGTGTCGTCGCCGGTGGCAAGGAAACCGACCCCACTTACGAACTCTACAGCCAGCATGCCGATGCGGTGATCCATATGTCGGCCCTGAAGGCCGCGTGTGAGTATGAGCGCACCAAACGCAAATGGTATCGCTTCCGCAGTCCGCCTCCTGAAGTGCCCGAACCGCGGCTGGTTCAGGAGCGCCGCTCGCCCCTGATGATGAGGGTGCGCAGTGCCGTGCGTGACGAGATGGATTCGCGCAGCGAAGAGCCCCGACCGGACGACGAGCACCCGCACCTTACGCGCGCTGCCGAACTCGTCATGCAGCTTGGTGCCCGCACGCCGGACCAGCCCATCGCGCGCGAGAAGATCATCAAGGCCCTCGGCGCCATTCCGGATTTCACGCCGACGCCGCAAAAGGGCAAACCGGCCTGGTTCGGCCTGCGCAATTTCGCGGTGATGATGATGCGACTGCGAGCGCTTGAGCCCTGCATTGAGGTGCGCCCGCAAAAGCGTAACGGCACGCAGGTGATCTGCCGGATGCCTGACAAGGCCGTGAAGTCGGCCGTGACACAGGCCGAAGCGCGCGCCTGAGACCATTTCGAACAGTGGACGCCGCGCGCCGCGCGCATTAGAGCGGGTGGCAAAGCCACTTCAGGACTGACCCATGTTCGATATCCGCGCCATCCGAGACAATCCGGACGCTTTCCGCGCCGCCTGGAACCGCCGCAAGCCGGGCCTTGGCGACTCGGTCGACGAAATCCTCCGGCACGACTCGGCGCTGCGCAAAGCGGTGACCGACAAGCAGGATGCCGAAAAGGTCCGCAACGAGAATTCCAAGCTCATCGGCCGCGCCAAGGCCGAGAAGAACGAGGACGAGGCCGCACGCCTGATGGCGCTGGTTGCCGAGGCCAAGTCTACGATTGAGACGGCTGGCGAACAGGAAGCTGCCGCCAAGGCGCTGCTCGACGACCTGCTGATGGGCTTGCCCAACCTGCCGCTGGCAGTCGTCCCGCTCGGCAGCGATGAAGAGGGCAATGAGGAACAGCACCGCTGGGGCGACCCCGCGCGCATCAACAACCCAAAAGACCATGCCGATCTCGGCGAGGCGCTGAAGAGCGACCTTGGCTTCTCGCAGATGGATTTCGACAGCGCCGTGAAAATGAGCGGCGCCCGCTTCGTCGCCCTGCGTGGCAAGCTCGCCCGCATGGAGCGCGCGCTGGCGGCGTTCATGCTCGACCTGCAGACCGACGAACATGGCTATGAGGAAGTGAGCCCGCCGTTATTGGTGCGTGACGAGGCGCTAGTGGGGACGGGGCAGCTGCCAAAGTTTGAAGAAGACCTCTTCAAGACGACTGCTATTACCCAAGCCGGTTTAGAGCAATACGCGAGCGAAAGTGCGAGCGTGGCAGCCGATAGCATCGAAATGGCTATTTACTCGGACGAGGAGCTTGAAGATGCTGATAAGCGCGCAGTACTAGAGGGCTTTCAAGAGGACCGTTCCAAATTTGAGAAGCAGCAGGCCGAAGAACACCTTCAGCGACTGAAGGAGATGTTCGGGCAATCTCACTTCCTCATCCCCACCGCCGAAGTCCCGCTCACAAACCTCGTCCGTGACCAGATCCTCGACGCTTCACGCCTGCCTCTCCGCTTCACCGCGCACACCCCCTGCTTCCGGTCCGAAGCGGGCAGCGCGGGGCGCGATACGAAGGGGATGATCCGGCTGCATCAGTTCAACAAGGTCGAACTCGTCTCCATCGTGGAGAATGAAGAGGCGGGCCTTGCCGAGCTGGAACGTATGACCGGCTGCGCCGAGGAAGTGCTCAAACGCCTGAACCTGCCCTTCCGCCGCATGCTGCTCTGCACCGGCGACATGGGGGCAGGGGCGCGCAAGACCTATGACCTCGAAGTCTGGATCCCCAGCCAGAACACCTATCGCGAGATCAGCTCGTGCTCCTATTGCGGCGACTTCCAGGCCCGCCGCATGGATGCGCGCTTCCGCAAGGAAGCCGGCGCGAAGCCTGAATTCGTCCACACGCTCAACGGTTCCGGCCTCGCCGTCGGTCGCACACTGGTTGCCGTCATCGAGAACTACCAGAACGAAGACGGCTCCATCACCGTGCCGGACGTGCTGCGGCCCTACATGGGCGGGCTGGAAATTATCGCGTCGTCGTAAATTCCCCCTCCGACCCCTTCGGGGCCACCTCCCCCGTTTACGGGGGAGGTGCCCGTAGGGCGGAGGGGGGGGGACGTGCGCGAAGCCGAGAAGCAAACCGTCAAACGTGCCCGCGCGCTGCGCCGGAACATGACGCGCGCCGAGGTCATCCTCTGGCAAAACCTGCGTCGTCAGAATCTTGTTGGCTTCAGGTTCCGCCGGCAGGTGCCTGTCGGTCCCTTTGTTGCTGACTTCGCCTGCGTCGAGCGGCGCCTGATAATTGAAGTTGATGGTGAGACACATTCCACTGATGACGAGATCGCAAGAGACCAAAAGCGCACGGCTTTTCTCGTGGGACAGGGGTGGCGTGTGCACCGCGTCTGGAATACGGACATCTATGAAAATGTTGATGGCGTCGTCGACGGCATTCTCTATCAATTGAGACAGGTGCATGGTGACTGAGTCCGCATTCCCCCCTCCGCCCTTCGGGCACCTCCCCCGCAAGCGGGTGAGGATAAGCCTGCGACTTGAGGTGGCCCTATGAGAATTCTCCTCACAAACGATGACGGGATCAACGCGCCCGGCCTTGCCGTGCTCGAAGACATCGCCAAGGAGCTGAGCGACGATATTTGGATCGCCGCGCCGGAAGAGGAACAGTCCGGCAAGGGCCGCGCCATCTCGCTGACCCAGCCCGTGCGCGTGCGCAAGGTGGGCGCCAAGGCGTGGGCGATTGCCGGCACGCCATCCGACTGCGTGCTGCTGGCGACGCAGGACCTGATGCCTGATGCGCCGCACCTAGTGCTTTCCGGCGTCAATCGCGGCCAGAACATTGCCGAGGATACGAGCTTTTCCGGCACGATTGCGGCCGCCATGTTCGGCATGCAGCTTGGCATCCCTTCCATCGCCCTCAGCCAGGCGCAGAGCTTCCGTGAACGTGGCTCGCTGCCTTGGGATACGGCGCGCGCATGGGGCGCAAAAACGCTGAAGCCGCTACTCGCGCGGCCCTGGCCGAAGGATGTTGTCATCAACATCAACTTCCCCGACCGCGAGCCTGAAGACGTGGCCGGCATCCAGATCACCCGTCAGGGCTTCCGGGATGAAAGCATCATCCATACCGACCGCCGCGAAGACCTGCGCGGCAATGACTATTACTGGATCGGTCACAAGGGGAAGCTGTCCAAACCCGACGCGGGAACCGACCTGCGTGCCATCTATGACGGCTATGTCTCCGTTTCGCCCCTGCACGTAGACCTCACGCACGAGGCCTATCTCCTGAAACTCCGCGAGACATGGCAGAGCTGATCGCCGATCCCTTCCGGGCCGCGCGCCTTGTGTTGCACCTGCGCCAGGAGGGCATCACCGACGACGGCGTGCTGAAGGCGATGGAGACGATCGACCGAGGCGCCTTTGTTGATACGCCGGGCATCGACAAACTCGCCTTTGAAGACTGTATCCTGCCGATTCCCTGCGGACAGGTCATTCCGCGTCCGGCGGTTACCGGCCAATTGCTGCAGGCTTTGCAAATACGCCAGATGCGGGAAGCCCGAATCCTGCTGATCGGCATGGGCAGTGGCTATACGGCGGCTCTGGCGGCCCAGCTCGGGGCGGATGTGTTTGCCATGGACCGTTATCGCCGCCTCTGCGATGCGGCCCGCAGGCGGATGCTGGACCTTGGGCTTGGCAATGTGGCCGTGCGTCATGGCGACGGTCTCGCCGGCTGGCCTGAACGGGGCCCCTATGACCGGATTCTCCTGACAGGCGCGGTGTCCGAGGTGCCGGATGTCCTGTTGCAGCAGCTTGGCAAGGGCGGCGAACTGATTGCGCCCTTGGATACCGGCGATGGTCAGGTCCTGCTGCGGATGGGCAAGGACGGCTCGCAGGAACGCCTTGCTATCGCCCACCCGCTCGCGCCGCTGCTGGAAGGCGCCTCCCGCGCCCTCTAGGACAGATTCGCGCGACCTGCAGGGCTTGTTTGCCAAGCCCAGCGGCCACAGCTATAGGGGCATGACTTTCGCGGGCGCCTGAAGGCGCCATTGCGGACAAGGGTTACAGGGAGTTGGACCATCATGCTGAACAAATTCGCCGCGGCTACCGTTGTTTTCGCGGGCCTGTCCCTGCCGGCTTTGGCGCAGGCTGCACCGCCCGCTGCAGGCCCAGGCGTCCTGACGCAGGTCATGTTCTTCCTGCCGCTGATCCTGATCTTCTACTTCCTCCTGATCCGTCCTCAGCAACAGCGTGCGAAGAAGCACAAGCTGATGATCGAAGCCGTCAAGCGCGGCGACACGGTGATCACGTCCGGCGGTCTGATCGGCAAGGTCATCAAGGTCGGCGATACGGAAGTGTCGCTTGAACTGGCCGAAAACGTCCGCGTCCGCGTGATCAAGGCCATGGTTGTCGATGTGAAGGGCAAGAACGAGCCCGTTGCCGCCAACGACTAGGCCGTCCGCTACCGGCTGTTTTCCCGTCTCAAGGACTAGACCATGCTTCAGTTTCCGCCCTGGAAGATCTGCCTGATCCTCGGCATCATGCTCTGGGGCACGCTGATCGCCCTGCCCAATGTCGTAAACATGTCGGGCGCGCCCACCGGCATACCCAAGCAGGGCGTCAATCTCGGTCTCGACCTTCAGGGCGGCGTCTATCTCATGATGGAGATCAACCCGGACGAAGTCATCGCCAACCGGCTGGAAGTGTTCGCCATCGATGTGCGCAATGGGCTCGGCAACAAGGATGGCAAGCCGCTGATCGGTCACCTTTCCGAAGTTGATGGCCGCACGCTGAACATCAGCCTGACCCGTCCCGATGCCGACGGCAATTACCCGGTTGATGAAGCCCTCACGCGCCTGCGCAAGCTGAATGGCAGCGTCGAAGGCGCCATTGGCGGGGCCAAAACCTATGAAATCGAGGCTGCCGGTCCGGCGCTGATCAAGGTCACCGTGCCGTCAACCTCCGAAGAAGCGCTGATGAAAGACGCCCTGGCCAAGACGATGACCATCGTGCGCCGCCGCGTCGACCCGGAAGGCGTCAGCGAGATTTCCATTACGCCGCAGGGCAACAACCGGATCATTCTGGAAGCGCCGGGCGAGCCGGATGCAACCCGTCTGAAAAACCTGCTCAGCCGCGACGGCAAGATGACGTTCAACCTCGCGGAAAACAGCGCATCCGAGATCGCCCGGGCGCAGGCTGGCCTCCCTCGCACGGGATACCGGCTTCTGGACGGCCCTCAGACCGGCCCTATGCTGGTGCGCAATATTCCGGAAGTCACCGGCGCCGATATCGCCAACGCAGCGGTCGGGCGGGATGACGCCAACAATCCGCAAATCAATTTCCGCCTGAACGGCAATGGCGCGCGCAAGTTCTACGATACGACCCGGCTCAACACCGGCAAGCTGTTCGCGATCGTGCTCGACGACACGATCATGTCGGCGCCTCGCATCAACGAGCCAATTCCGGGTGGCCAGGTTCGGATCACGGGACAGTTCACTGAAGAAGAGGCTTCCGATCTTGCGGCCATCATCGAAGCCGGTGAGATGCCTGCCAAGGTCCAGTTCCTCGATCAGCGTACGGTCAGCGCGACACTGGGGCAGGACTCAATCCGCGCCGGTATCCGCGCATCGCTGATCGGCCTCGCGTTGGTCGCGGTCTTCATGATCCTTGCCTATGGCCTGATGGGCATCTTTGCGGTCGGCTCGCTGGCGGCAAACATCATCCTGATCGTCGGTTCGCTTTCCGGGCTCGGCGCCACGCTCACGCTGCCGGGTATCGCAGGTATCATTCTCACAATCGGTATGGCCGTGGACGCAAACGTGCTGGTTTTCGAACGTATCCGGGAAGAACAACGCGCAGGCCGCTCGCCGCTAACGGCTGTACAGGCAGGTTATGAGCGCGCCCTGTCGACCATCCTTGATGCCAACATTACGACCTTCATCGCCGCTTCGATCCTTTACCTCCTCGGCTCCGGCCCGGTGAAGGGCTTCGCGGTCACGCTGGCCATTGGTATCGTCACCTCAGTGTTTACGGCTTTCGTGCTGACGCGCTGGTTCACGGTGATATATCTCAAGGGCTTCAAGCCCAAGAAATTCGCGCTTTAGGCGGACAGGAGAGAGACAATGTTACTCAGATACTGGCCTGAAAGCACGAACGTTAAGTTCATGAGCCTGCGCATGGGCGGCGCGATCCTGTCGGTTATCATGATCACGGCGTCGATCTATTTCCTGGCAACGCGGGGCCTGAACCTGGGCGTCGACTTTGCTGGGGGCACGGTGATGGAGCTGCAGCAGACCGAAACGGTTACGGTCGAGAGCGTCCGCGCCAACATGCCATTCAATGCGGAAGTGAACACGGCTGTCGGCACCGATGCGCGGCCCATCGTCGTCGTCAAATTCGGTGCCGCCGATCCTGCCCAGCTTGGTGATGAATTTGCCAACCTTGCGCCAGCAGCACAGGCCGAGCGTGCCCAGCAGGTGACAAACGATATCGTCGCCAAAACGCTGAAGGAAAAACTCGGTCTCACTGACTCAGATTTCCTGCGCGATGATTCTGTCGGTCCGAAAGTATCAGGCGAACTCTTCCGCTCCGGCATCATGGCGCTCGTGGTCGCACTGGCCCTGATGCTGGCCTACATCTGGTTCCGGTTCGAGTGGCAGTTCTCAGTGGGCGCTGTTGCGGCACTGGCGCACGATGTGATCATCACGCTCGGCGTGTTTTCGCTGCTCCAGCTTGAGTTCAACCTGACCACTATCGCGGCCCTGCTGACCATCATCGGTTACTCGATGAACGACACGGTTGTTGTGTTCGACCGGGTGCGCGAAGAGCGTCGCAAGTACAAGAAGATGCCCGACCGGCAAGTCATCGACCAGTCGTTGAACTCGACCCTGTCACGCACGCTATTGACCTCGGGCACGACGCTGCTGGCCCTGTTCGCCATCTTTTTCCTTGGCGGCCCGGTTCTGCGCGGCATGAGCTTTGCGCTGATCTGGGGTATCTTTATCGGTACTTATTCGTCGATCTTCATCGCGTCCGCGATCGTGCTGTCGCTCGGTATGGACCTGAACAAGAAGCCGGCCGAAGAAGTCACCGGCTTTCAGGGTGTCCGCTAGGCGTCGATAACCACCACGCGATCATCGAGGGCGGCAATGGCTGTCTGCGGCGAGTCCGAGTGAACGAGCAATGATCGGAAGCTCTCCGGCGTGAAGCCGCCATCGATGATCTTTTCCATCAGGTCGAAGAAGGGTTCCCAGAACCCGTCTTCGTCGAGGAAAGCCATCGGTTTCTGGTGAAGGCCGAGGCGCGCCCATGACAGGATCTCGACGGCTTCTTCCAGCGTGCCGATGCCGCCCGGGAGCACAATAAACGCGTCTGATTCGTCGAACATCATCTGCTTGCGCGTGTGCATGTCTTCGACGATGCGGTGCTCCACGTCTTCGAAGATGCGCTCTTTCTGCAGCAGGAAGCGCGGCATGATGCCGAGCACTTCGCCGGCCGATTCATGCGCTGCACGGGCGCATGCGCCCATTAGGCCAACACCACCGCCGCCATAGACGAGGCGGATGTCGCGCTTGGCGAGTTCACGGCCGAGCTCAACGGCAAGGGCAATATATCCGGGGCTTACGGCATCCGACGCGCCGCAATAGACACAGATCGATTTCAACTTCTTCATGGCAAATCCGGCTCTTTTCTCGACGCGCAGAGATAACGACTGAGGCGCCCCGGCGCCAGTTCCAATGTCTGTGCGCTTTCGTGGAGCGTATTTGGCGTTTTGTCTTCAACCGATTCCGCCCCATATGGCGCCCATGAGCCCACCTACAGACACACAAGCCAATCATGACAAGATCGACAGTGCCGATGGCGGCATTGGCGTATCGATCCTGCGAATCCTGAAACTGCTCGGTCGGTCAGAGCTGGCCAAGTGGCGCCCGATCATGGCCATTGCAGTGATCGTCACGCTAGCCGCCTCCGTGCTTGAGGTCGTCTCGCCCCTCGTCCTTGGTCATGCCATCAACCGCGCAGCGCCTGAGGGAGGCGAGCCACCGGCCTTTGCCGCCGCTGCGATGTGGCTCACCATCGGCATCGGCGTGCGGTTCCTGGCTGCTGCCCTGCCGCAAATGCGCGACTTCCTGTTCGCCCCGGTCAGCCAGGATGCGCAGCGCGTTGCCAGCGTCGATGCCTTTGGCCACGCCCAGCTCTTGTCGCTGAACTTCCACCAGACACGTCGCACGGGTGCTCTCAACCGCGTCATCGAGCGCGGCGCTGGCGCGATCGACTATCTGATCCGCTTCCTCGCCTTCAATATCGGGCCGACCTTCATCCGCCTCGTGCTTGCGTCCATCGCGCTCGGCGTTGCCTATGATTATCGCCTTGCGCTGATCGCGATCGGTACGATCATCATTTATGTGATCTCCACGGTCATCATCACCGAATGGCGCGTGCGCCAGCGTCGGCGCATGAACGAGGCTGACACGCATTTCCGCGCCATGTCTGTCGACATCCTGACCAATTTTGAAACCGTGAAATCCTTCGCCGCCGAACGCCGCGAGACTGGCCGCTTCGACACGGCCATGGGCAATTATAACGACCGCTACGTCGAAACTGTGCGCAGCATGTACATCCTGAACACGGTGCAGGCGCTGGTGATGAATATAGGCCTGCTGGCCGTCATGGTCCTGTCGGCCTGGAACGTCATCGATGGGAAGATGCAGATCGGCGACCTGACGGCCGTGATGCTGATGTTGCTTTCACTCTATGCGCCGCTGAACATCCTCGGCTGGGCCTGGCGCGAGATCAAGCAGGGCGCGGTCGACCTTGAGAAGCTGTTCGGCCTACTCTCGATGACGGCCGATATTTCCGACGCGCCAAATGCCATGCCGCTCACGTCGCCCAAGGGTGAGGTGACGTTCGAACATGTCGGGTTTTCCCACGAAGGCCGGGCTGTCGGCGTCAGCGATGTCAGCTTCCACTTGGCACCCGGTCGCAAGATCGCCTTTGTCGGCACATCTGGCGCTGGCAAGTCTACGCTGCTGAAGCTGCTCTTCCGTTTCTATGAAGTGGATTCCGGGCGCGTGCTGGTCGACGGCAAGGATGTGCGCACTCTGACGCAGGAATCGCTGCGCAAGGCCCTCGGCCTCGTCCCGCAAGACGTTGTCCTCTTCAACGATACGATCCGCTACAATATCGGCTATGCCCGCCCTGATGCGAGCGAAGAAGACCTGCGCGATGCCGCCCGCCGCGCTCAGCTGCTCGATTTCATCGATAGCCTGCCAGACGGCTGGAACACCCGCGTCGGCGAACGGGGACTCAAGCTCTCCGGCGGCGAGAAACAGCGCGTCGGCATCGCCCGCGTCATCCTCGCCGATCCGGCCATCCTCGTTCTCGACGAGGCCACGTCAGCACTGGATAGTGCCACCGAAGAAGCCGTTCAGGACGCCCTCGAAGAGGCCGCCAGCGGCCGCACGACCCTCATGGTCGCCCACCGCCTGTCCACGGTAAAATCCGCTGACGAGATCATCGTGCTTGAGGCAGGACGGATTATCGAGCGTGGCAATCATGCGACCCTGCTGGCCAAAGACGGCAAATATGCTGATATGTGGGAACGTCAGGCCAAGAATGCCGATTTGGCATTGGTAGACGAATAGGAATTGCCCGGGGAAGGGGCCCATTTGAATGTCTGAAGACCTCGATCGCAGAAGCACACCCTGGCTGACCATCGGCCTCGATTGGGAAGGCGTTGCCGCTGCGCTCGGCGCGCTGCTCGTCGCGCTCTTGCTGGGCCTGCTCTGGTCGCCGCTGTTCTGGATTGGCTTTGCCGGCGTGATCCTGGCGCTCATGGCAGCGCGCTGGTCGCACCGGACACCGCCTGATCTGGCCAATGGCATCGTATCGCCCTGCGACGGTGTCGTCCTATCCGTCGAGCGGGTTGAGGCGCCCTCAGAACTGCGCCTCACCGAGTCCGCCACAATTCGCATTCGCGTGTCGTCGGCGCCTTCGGCCACGAACAAGGTCTACACGCCCATCGCGGGCAGTCTCGAATCGCTGATCCTCGAAGCCGGGGAAAATGGCGTGCCACTTGCCACCCGCCCCGAAGATGATGGTCTGGCACGTGCCTATCTCACCTTTGAAAGCCGCAGCCAGCAGGTGGGCGTCCGGCTCGCCTCAGGCGGCTTGGGCCCGCGAATCGAGCTCAGCACCGAAGCAGGCGATATTGTGCGTCTCGGTCGCCCGTTCGGGACGCGGCGTCTTGGTGGCTGGTGCGATATCTACGTGCCGAGCAATACGGGCGTTCTGATCTGGCCCGGTCAGACCCTCATTGGCGGCGAAACCGTCCTCGGACGCCTGAAATCACAAGGCGACACCGACCTGTTCGATGGCATGACAGCTGAAGAGCAGGAAGAAGCGCCCGTGCTTCAGGTCGAAACGGAGGCGGAACCCGAGATCGAGGAAGAGGAAGACGACGATTACCCGTCGCCCGAGGAAGTGTCCGTTCCCGAAGATCCGGCCGAAATCTTTGCTCGCCTGCGCGAAGCCGCGCGCAAGCATGGCGAAGAGGACTAGTCGTCAGTTTCTTTTTGCGGCCCGCTATTCATCCATGCGAACAGTGGTTTCAGCGGGATGATCCATCCAAATCCGGCCACGACATAGAACAGAAGCTGTGCCCAGCGCGGCCATGTGCCAAGCATGCCGGACAGTGTGCCCACGATCACGATCCACGCGATAATGAAGGCGAGAAGGATCAGGCTGGCGATCGGTTTGCGCATGGTCTGGTCGGCTTTCATTGGGCGGCGGCGGGGCTCTGCGACACGGTTGCCTCTTGCCGTGTCGCCTGAATAGGCCATTTAGGCCGCATGTCCCATACAGGCAAATCCCCGCAGGCGACGCGCTGGATGCGCAACTGGCTCGTGCTCGTTGGCCTGCTCGTCTACGCCATGATCCTGATTGGCGGGGCCACGCGCCTGACGGATAGCGGCCTTTCGATCACCGAATGGGACCCGATCAAGGGCTCCCTGCCGCCACTTAGCGATGCGTCCTGGGCCAGCCTGTTCGCCAAATACCAGCAGACGGCCGAGTACAAACTGCAGAATTCCGGCATGACGCTGGCCGATTTCCAGCAGATATTCTGGTGGGAGTGGGGCCATCGCCTGTTCGGTCGCATGATCGGCCTCGTTGCGATGGGCGGCCTCGCCATTTTCGCAATTCGCGGCTGGCTGTCGCGCGGCCTCGCGATGAAATTCGTCATTCTCATCCTGCTCGGTGGCCTTCAGGGCGCCATCGGCTGGTGGATGGTGTCCAGTGGCATCGGCGAGACCACCCGTGTCGACGTTGCGCCTTATCGCCTTGCTACGCACTTCATGCTGGCTTTGCTGATAATTGCCTACACAGGCTGGCTGTGGCTGGACCTTGGCGGCAAGACGCGTCCGCAGGTCTCTACGATGATTCGTACGGTCGCCGTTGCCCTGCTTGGCTTCATCTTCCTGCAAATGGCGGCAGGCGCCCTGGTTGCCGGTCTTGACGCCGGGCGCACCTATAATGACTGGCCGCTGATGGCGGGCGAGTTCGTGCCGCAAGGCTATCTGGGGGAGGGGCTTGGTCTGCGCAGCCTGTTTGAGGGCCGGGCGACGACCCAGTTCAACCACCGCATGCTCGCATACGGAATCTGGATATTGTCCCTCTGGGCCGTGTGGGCTTTCCGCTCAACGCCGCTCAAGGGCGCCTTCGCAGGCCTTGCGGCACTGGTCAGCCTTCAGGCCTGCTGGGGCATTCTCACGCTGATGAACGCCGCCCCAATGAACCTGGCGCTGCTGCACCAGGCCATCGGGGTGATCGTCACGTTGGCGGCTGTCAGATTGGTCTGGCTGACACGCTCGGCGACCTAATTGGTCGAAAGGGTCAGCGGGCTCGGGTCCACGAATACGGCGTGATGTTCTCCGGGCTTGGTTTCGCCCGCGATCACGATCAGTCCGCCCGGGTAGCCACCTGACATCATCGTGCCCATCGCTGCCATGGCATCAGGCGTCGCGGGCGCCACGACCGTAATGCCGTCCTTCACGTCGATTTCGGCGTTCGTCATTCCCATGTCGGTCGAGATGCCGAGTTTGCCGTTCTCAAGCGATAGGAGCGCATCCAGCGGCCCTCTCACCAAGGAGGCCGCATCAGACGCGCGCGGCGAGGCGACCAGCGTGTCGCTTGTGAAAGCGCAGGATTTGACCGGGAAGTCGGTAAAGGTCGATTCGCCAGCGACCCAGCGCAGGTCGCCGTCATCCGCCTTGATGATCCCGTTTTGAAGCACGGTGCTGTTCACATCCGTCCAGAAGGCCAGCCGCATGAGGCCTGTTCCAGGTGCCGGGCCTGAGCAGACGCCCGCGATGTCATGATCACTTGTGACAGGCAGATCGATCTGTGCCGGGGCAATCAGGCCCTCGCCATAGATAAAGCCCTTCAGCTCGCCTTCGCGGGTGATTCCCGGGAAAACGGTGATTGAGCGGTCTTCGATGACCGCAGACTCGCCGCTACCCAGTGCCTTGAGGCGAAAATTGGCTTTTTCGCCAAGTTTTTCAGCCTCCATATCGAAAAATTGCAGGCCGCCTTTCTCGTAGGCGATGGCCAGAATGCCACGCAGGCCGCCTGAGAGGGCGATGGAGGAAACCTGACCTTCCAGAGGACGCGTGGCCCAGACGGCCGGTAGCTGCGTCCCTGCAGCAATGACAGGGGTTTCAGGCTTGGTATCAGCCTGCTTGTCTTGTTTTGAACACGCCGTTGCTGTAAAAAGCAGGGCAAGTCCAAGCCCGGCGTTGACAAGGGGGGACACGGCGCTTAAACGCCAGCGCTTGAATTGCATTCCATGAACTCCGAAGTCGAGAGGCTCTGATTAGAGCGATGAAAACCTATAACGCACCAGCAGATGTGGAGCACAAGTGGGTCGTGATTGATGCGACTGACGTCGTCATCGGACGCCTTGCTTCTTACGTCGCAAAACGTCTTCGCGGCAAGCACCGCGTCGATTTCACGCCGCACATCGATACAGGCGATCATGTCGTCATTATCAACGCGGATAAAGCAAAATTCACAGGCAAGAAGATGACGGACAAGATCTACTACCGTCACACTGGCTACCCGGGCGGCATCAAGTCGACCACGCCTGAGAAAATCCTCAACGGCAAGTTCCCTGAGCGCACCATCCAGATGGCCGTGAAGCGCATGATGCCGAAGGAAAGCACGCTGGCTCGTACCCAGTTCGGCAAGCTGCGCGTCTATGCCGGTGCCGAGCACCCGCACACAGCCCAACAGCCTGAAGTCGTCGATTTCAAATCGATGAACCGCAAGAACATCAAGGCAGCCTAATCCATGACCGATACTGCAAATTCCCTCCAGGACCTCGGCACCATGTCGGGCACGCCAGCCGCTGAAGCGCCAGCCGCGAAGATCGAACCAAAGATCGACGCTCAGGGCCGCGCCTACGGTACAGGCCGCCGCAAGGAAGCCACGGCACGCGTCTGGATCAAGCCGGGTTCCGGCAAGATCACGATCAATGGCCGCGACCAGGAGCAATATTTCGCACGTCCGGTCCTGCGCATGGTTATCGCCCAGCCGCTGATCGAAGCCGGCCGCGACAGCGAATTCGACGTCATCGCGACTGTCAAAGGTTCGGGCCTCATGGGGCAGGCTGGCGCTGTGCGCCACGGCATCTCGCGCGCACTCGTCAACTACGAGCCAAGCCTGCGCGCCGTGCTCAAGCCATTCGGCTTCATGACCCGCGATCCACGCGTCGTCGAGCGTAAGAAGTACGGCAAGGCGAAAGCCCGTCGTAGCTTCCAGTTCTCCAAGCGCTAGGCCGTATTCCGGTTTTCCAATTCCGGCGGGCGCTTCGGGAACGAAGCGCCCGTTTTTTATTGTTCTGTGGTGGGAGGCGGCCATGCTGCCAAAAGTTTTCATTGATGGCGAAGCCGGCACGACCGGCCTTCAGATTGCGGACCGGCTGCGGGCGCGTGACGATATCGAGCTGATCTCGATCGATCCGGCCAAGCGCAAGGATATCGACGCCCGCGCCGGCATGATGAACTCGGCCGATGCCGTGATCCTCTGCCTGCCGGACGATGCCGCCAGGCTCGGCGTATCGCTCGTCACCAACAAGAACACGATCATCATTGATGCCTCCACGGCCCACCGCACGGCGCCGGGCTGGACCTATGGCTTTCCCGAAATGGACAAGGGCCAGCGCGCGGCCATCCGTGCCTCCACACGCATTTCCAATCCCGGCTGCTACCCGACGGGCGTCATCGCGCTCGTGCGCCCCCTTGTCGTGCGGGGCTTCGTGCCGCCCTCCTATCCGCTCACCGTGAATGCTGTTTCCGGCTACACAGGCGGCGGTAATGCCATGATTGCCGAGTTCGAGGACACATCTGCTGCGAACCATACGAGCGATAATTACCGCATCTATGGCCTCACCCAGAAGCACAAGCACCCACCGGAAATGATGCGCCACGGGCGCCTCGCAAACCTGCCAATGTTCATGCCGGCCGTTGGCCGTTTTGCGCAGGGCATGATCGTCGAAGTGCCGCTCACCCTGCGCATGCTACCCAACACGCCGCGCAAGGCTGACCTGCACCGCGCCCTGACGCAGGCCTATGAGGGCGAACGCTTCGTCAAGGTCGTGCCGCTGGCCGAGTCCGACAAGCTGACAGGTCTCGAACCGGAAGCCTGCAACGGCACCAACCGGCTCGAACTCTTTGTCTTCGGCAATGATGAACAGGCGCGTCTCGTCGCCCGCCTCGACAATCTGGGCAAGGGCGCCTCAGGCGCCGCCGTCCAGAACCTGAACATCGCATTGGGTCTGGATGAATGGACGGGCCTCGAAGCCTAAGCTGGTCTATTCCAGCGGCAGCTTGATGTGCTGCAGGCGCACTTTGACATAAGTGCCCGGCGCGGCGCCGAGGCCCATGTCTTTCGGTTCGACGGCTTTCTTCTTTGCGCCGGATTTCGGCTTCAGCCAGTCCCACCAATAGGGCCACCATGAGCCGGGGGCCGCTTCGGCCGTTTCCAGCCATTCGGCGCCCGTCTGGGTGATCTTGCCGCCGGTCCAGTGCTGGTACTTCTTCGCGTCCGGGTGGTTCACCACGCCGGCGATATGGCCGGAACTCGACAGCACGAACTTGGTATCGCCGCCAAAGACAGTCGCCGTGCGGTACACGCTCTCGAACGGGCAGATATGGTCGTCCCGGCTGGCCTGGACCATCACGGGGATGGTGACGTTCTTCAGGTCCACCGTCTCGCCCAGCAACTCGAACTCGCCCTTCGACAGCTTGTTGTCGTAATAGCAGTCCTTGAGGTAGCGCTGGTGCACGGCGCCCGGAATATTGGTCTGGTCGGCGTTCCAGTAGAGCAGGTCGAACGGGCGGGGCGATTTCCCCAGCATGTACTGGTCGATGACATAGCGCCAGACGAGGTCGATCGGGCGCAGCCAATTGAAGGTCTCGTACATCATCGCGCCCGGCATCACGCCGCCGCTCTTCTCGATCAGGCTATCGATATAGCTGCGGCCCGGCCCGTCTGTGAACACTTTCAGGTCGCCCGCCAGCTCAAAGTCCGACTGCGAGGCAAAGAAGGTGGCCGAGTTCACCCGGTCGTCGCCATTGGCCGCCATATGCGCCAGCGTGCCCGACAGCAGTGTGCCGCCGATGCAGTAGCCCACGGCATTGAGCTTCTTGGCGCCGGAGGCCTGTAGCGCGGCTTCAACGGCGGCATAGACGCCATTCTTGCTGTAATCGTCCCAGGTATAGTCCTTGGTGACATCGTCAGCCGAACGCCACGAGACGACGAACACTGTCAGGCCCTTGTCGACCAGCCAGCGGATCATCGAATTCTCTTCGCGCAGATCGAGAATATAGAACTTGTTGATCCATGGCGGGAAGATCAGCAGGGGCCGCGAATGCACGGTTTCCTGCGTCGGTGCATACTGGATCAGTTCGATCAGGTCATTGCGGAACACGACCTTGCCGGGCGCCGTCGCGATATTTTCGCCGATCTCGAACGGTGTCTCGTCGGTCTGGCTGATGTGCAGCTTGCCACCAGCTTTCTTCACGTCGGCGCGGGCGAGGCGGATGCCATTCAGCACGCTCTCGCCGCCGCTTTCCATGAACGCGCGCAGGGCTTGTGGGTTGGTGCCGAGATAATTGGTCGGCGACATGATGTCGGTCAGCTGCTGCGTGAAGAACTTGGTACGCAGGTGCAGGTTTTCCGGCAGGTCGGTGGTGTGATCCGCCAGGCCCATCAGCCACCTGGTATTCACCTCATAGGCTTTGCGGATGAATTTGAAGCCCGGATTGGACTGCCATTCAGGATCGGAGAACCGCTTGTCCGTTTCCGGCGCGGGCTCGGCGCCGAGCGCCTCCTGGGTCATCTCATTCCACAGGCCCATCCATCCGCGCATCAGTTCCATATTGGCGCGCATAAGTGCGGCCGGATTCTGCGCGAGGTTCATGCCGACGGCGCGGAAGGCTTCGCCTGCGCCCATCGGGTCGCCCTGGGCCATCGTGCCGACCGGGCCGGAGCCCATGAGCACATCGCTGATCAAGGCCTGTGATTCCGTATTGGCGAGCGCAAGTGTTGTCATTAACACCTGCATCTGCAGTGGATTTTGCTCAGCCATCAGCGATTGAAGTGAGGGAAGTGCAGCCTTTTCTTTTTTATTGCCGCTCATCTGTCCCAATATCGCCTGTTTGTAGTTGTGTAACTATTCATGAGAATGTTTGTGATTTAATGAGTTTAACCATGAAAAACACGACGATTCCCCTCATAGGCGTTTCATGCTTGCTTCTGGCTGGCTGTACCAGCTCGTATTCAAAGATACGTGACGCCGTAAACCAGGCTCCGGACTGGTATGAGACCCGTCGTGCCGAAATTCGGGGTGAAGGGTATCCAAAGCTTGTTGAGGTGCCCACGATTGCAGAGGATGACCTGCCGGGCAAGACGCTGCCGGCATCTGCAGAACGCGTGAACGAGATCACGGCACAATTCGCGGCCAACGCGCGAGCGGAATTGCCGGCCAATGGGCCGGCCGAAATCGCAGCCGTTGGGGCAGAGATCCGCCAGCAATTTGCCGGTCTGGATGAGTCCTCGAATTTTTTGACTGACGCCGAGATCACAGCCATCAGGGAAAGCTTCAATGTCCCGCGCGTCACCCAAGGTCTGAAAGGCCAGAGATGAATACCGATTTTCACAAGATCCGTCGCCTGCCGCCATACGTGTTCGAGCAGGTGAACCGGGCTAAAGCGGCTTTGCGCGCTGAGGGCGCTGACATTATCGACCTCGGCATGGGCAACCCCGATTTGCCGACACCGACGCACATTGTCGACAAGCTGGTTGAAACGGCCCGTAAGCCTGACGTTAACGGCTATTCCGCTTCGCGCGGCATTCCGGGCCTGCGCCGGGCCGTTACCGACTATTACAAGCGCCGTTTCGGCGTAACGCTCGACAAGAACAAGGAAGTCATCGTTACGCTCGGCTCCAAGGAAGGCTTCGCCAATCTGGCGCAGGCCATTTCCGCGCCCGGTGACGTAATCCTGTCGCCGGATCCGTCCTATCCGCTGCATTCCTTCGGCTTCATCATTGCTGGCGCTTCGATCCGCGCTGTGCCCGCGCCGTCGCCGGAGCAATACCTGCGCAATCTTGAAAAGGCGGTGAAACATTGCGTTCCGCCGCCGACCGCCATGGTGCTCTGCTATCCGTCAAATCCTACGGCGGAAGTCTGCGACCTCGAATTCTACAAGGACGCGGTCAAGTTCGCGAAGAAGCATGATCTCTGGATCCTGTCAGACCTCGCTTACAATGAAATCTACTTCGAAGAGCCCACCCCCTCGATCCTGCAGGTCGACGGTGCGAAGGATATCGCGGTCGAATTCACCACCATGTCCAAGACCTATTCCATGGCTGGCTGGCGCATGGGCTTCGTCGCAGGTAACGAGACGCTGATTGCGGCGCTCGCACGTGTCAAATCCTATCTCGATTACGGCGCCTACACACCGATCCAGGTGGCTGCCGTGGCCGCGCTCGACGGCCCGCAGGACTGCGTCGATGAATTCCGCCAGATCTACAAGCAGCGCCGTGACGTGCTGGTTGAGAGTTTTGGCCGGGCAGGGTGGGACATTCCCAGCCCCAAGGCTTCCATGTTCGCCTGGGCGCCCATTCCGGAGCCATTCAAAGACCTTGGCAGTCTCGAATTCTCGCTGATGCTCATGAATGAGGCCCACGTGGCGGTCGCGCCGGGTGCCGGCTTTGGCGAGCATGGCGACGGCCATGTCCGCATCGCGCTTGTTGAGAATGAACAGCGCATTCGTCAGGCGGCGCGGAATATCCGCAAGTTCATGACCAAGCATGGCGTGAAGGAGCTGTCGGCCGCCGTAAGCTAAGCGGCGCCCGAACCTCAGTTCATCGCTGGAATTCCCCCCTTAGGCCCTTCGCTTTTGCTGCCAACTGGTCTATCCACCGCCCGGTATCAAACGGAGGGCCAATCTTGGGGCCGCTGAAAATAGGCATCGCAGGTCTCGGCCATGTTGGCTGTGGACTAATCGAACTGGTTGAACGCCAGGACAAGCTTCGCTTGCCCGGTGTTGTCGAGATTACAGGCGTGAGCGCGCGTAGTCAGAGCCGCAATCGGCCGGTCGACACCGATAAGTATCGCTGGTTCGATGATGCGGCGACGCTCGCTGAAGATCCTGACGTCGATGTGTTCGTCGAGCTGATCGGCGGGTCTGATGGCCCGGCCAAGTTCGCCGTCGAAAGCGCGCTCAAGGCTGGCAAGCATGTCATTACGGCCAACAAGGCCCTTATGGCCAAACATGGCATGGCGCTCGCGGCCCTCGCCGAGGAAAAAGGCGTCGACCTCCTGTTCGAAGCCGCCGTCGCTGGCGGCATCCCCGTCGTGCGCGTGCTGCGCGACAGTCTCGCCGGCGTCGAGATCAAGCGCGTCGCGGGCATCCTGAACGGCACGTGCAACTATCTCACCACCAGCATGCTTGAAACCGGCCGGTCCTATGACGAGGTGCTCGAAGAGGCGCAGAAGCTCGGCTATGCCGAAGCCGACCCGACGCTGGACGTGTCCGGCATGGATGCTGCCCATAAGGCCGCCATCCTCTCCGCCATCGCCTTTTCCGCCGATCTCGATTTCTCCAAGGTCAAAGTCTCTGGCGTTGACGGCATTGACCTGCTCGACCTTAAACTGGCGGACCGCCTTGGCCTGCGCATCAAGCTTATCGCCGAAGGCCTGCTTACCGAAGACGGCGTCGTTTGCCGCGTCGAGCCGATGGCCCTCTCGGCCAATCATCCGCTGGCCCGCGTCAATGGCTCGCTCAACACGGTCCGCATCGAGGGCGACCCTGTTGGCGCCATTACGCTGACCGGTCCTGGGGCAGGGGCAGGCCCGACGGCCAGCGCTGTCATGGGCGATGTTGCCAAACTCTTCCGTCCGGCCATCCGTCCGGCGTTCGGCCGTGCCGAGCACCATGTGGCGCGTCCCTTCGTGGCTGCAATGGGTGACGAGACGTCGGCCTTCTTCCTGCGGGTTCGCCTGGCTGACCAGCCTGGCACGCTCGCTGCGCTCACTGAAGCGCTGGCGGCCGAGGGGGTTTCGGTCAATCAGTTGCTTCAGGATTCTGCGGATGATTCCGGCGCCAGCCCGGTCGCAATTGTCACCCACAGGTGCCCGCGCTCCCACATGCAGGCCGCCCTGACGCGGCTTGGCAAACTCACAATGCTGATTGACGCGCCGCGCCTGATCCGTATCGAGACTGCAAGCTAAAATGTGAAACACGCCGCGCTGGCGTTAGAGTCAGTGCGTCTGGGGGCAATAAAACGATGAAAAACAACGTTCTTACGCCGGGTCTCGCTGATGCCATGGTTCGTGTGACCGAGCTTGCGGCCATCGCGGCTGCCAGCGAAGTCGGTCGCGGCGACGAGAAAAAGGCCGATGCTGCTGCTGTTGATGCAATGCGCACGGCCTTTAACGCTGTTGAATTCAAAGGTCGCGTCGTGATCGGCGAAGGTGAACGCGACGAAGCGCCCATGCTCTATATCGGCGAGGAAGTCGGCACAGGCTGTGGCCCCGAAATTGATATTGCGTTGGACCCGCTTGAAGGCACGACACTCACGGCAAAGGCCATGTCCAACGCGCTGGCCGTTCTCGCGATCGCGCCGCGCGGCGGCCTGCTGCACGCCCCAGATACGTATATGGACAAGGTCGCGATCGGCCCCGGCTATCCGGAAGGCATTATCAGCCTCGATGCAACGCCTGCCGAGAACATCACGGCCTTGGCCGAGTTCAAGGGCGTTCCCGTGTCCGACATGACTGCCTGTGTTCTCGACCGCCCGCGTCATGAGGCCATCATCGCCGGCCTACGTGAAGTCGGGTGCCGTATCGCCCTCATCACGGACGGCGATGTCGCAGGCGTTATCGCGACGACAGATCCACAAACCGGCATCGACTTCTATGTCGGCTCCGGCGGCGCGCCTGAAGGCGTTCTGGCGGCCGCCGCTCTCAAATGCGTTGGCGGACAGATGTTTGCGCGTCTCGTCTTCCGCAATGATGACGAAAAGAAGCGAGCCACCCGCGTCGGCATCACTGATTTTGCCCGCACCTATTCGCTGAACGAACTCGCGTCCGGCGAGACGGTTTTCTGCGCAACGGGCGTCACCAGTGGCAGCCTGCTGAGCGGCGTGAAGTATGCCGGTGGACGCGTCCACACGCATACTCTGGTGATGACCTCCGTGGATGGCATGGTCCGCCATGTCCGCTCCGACCGCAAGGTCTGACACGGGCGCTGCCAAGCCGGGTCACAGCGCCCGCATTCTGCGCTAGGATAGGCTTCCCGATTCTCTGAATGAGGAAGCCCGTTCCGCATGGCCCAAGCCGCTCACCAGTCCAGTCCCCACCTCTTCGAGGTTGACCAGTCGGCCTCAGGCCGCTTCTGGACGCTGGCTGACGCCGACGAGGCGCTCGTACGCCGCCTCGCGCCAAGTGTCGGCGGCTCTGACTTGCTTGCCCGCCTGTTGGCCTCGCGCGATGTCGATCCGGCGCAGGCGGCGAGCTATCTCGCCCCCACGCTGCGGGACTATTTCCCCGACCCGTCCAGCTTTGCCGACATGGACAAGGCCGCAGGCATCATCCTCGATGCCATCCTCGCCAGGAAGCGCGTCACCGTCTTCGCCGACTATGACGTTGATGGCGGCACGTCCTCGGCCATCCTCGCGCGCTATTTCCGCGCCTGGGGGCAAGACCTCGGCCTCTACGTGCCAGACCGTCTGGAAGAGGGCTATGGACCATCTCCTGCCGCCTTCAGGCACCTGAAGGATACCGGTTCGGACCTCGTCATCACGGTCGACTGCGGCGGCGCGGCCGTTGATGCGCTCAATGAGGCTGAAGCGATCGGCCTGCCGGTCGTCGTCATCGACCACCACCTCATGTCGGCTGTGCTCCCGCCCTCGGCCGCCCTCGTCAATCCAAACCGCCTCGACGACACATCCGGCTGCGGCCACCTCGCAGCGGCAGGCGTCGTCTTCGTCTTCGTCGCAGCCCTCAACCGGCTTGCCCGCGAGCGGGGCCTCGCGCCCGCTGACGGCCTCCCTGACATCATGCCATTCCTCGACCTTTGCGCGCTCGGCACGCTGTGCGACATGGCGCCTCTGCATGGCGTCAACCGCGCCTTCGTGCGTCAGGGCCTCACCATCATGGCGCGTGACCAGAACCCCGGCCTGCGCGCCCTCGCCGATGTCGCCGGCATCGGCAAGACCGAGACAGTCTACCACGCCACGTTCATGCTCGGCCCCCGCCTCAACGCGGGTGGCCGCGTAGGCGACCCGTGGATTGCCGCCAAGCTGCTCGCCACCGACGACCGCCGCGAAGCGGTCGACCTCGCCGAACGCCTCCACGCCCTCAATGAGGAGCGCAAGGAAGTCGAAAGCGCCATTCTCGACCTCGCCATGGCGCAGGCCGAACAGGCGCTGGCGCGCAATCCCGATCGCGGCATCCTCATCGCCAGCGGCGAGGGTTGGCACCCGGGCGTCATCGGCATCGTCGCCGGTCGCCTCAAGGAACGCTATCACCTGCCCAGCATCGTCATCGGTTGGGGGGAAGGGCTTGGCCCCGTCGCCAAGGGCTCCGGCCGCTCGGTGAAGGGCGTCAATATTGGCGATGCCATCGCTATGGCGGCGCGCGAGGGCGTGATCCTGTCAGGCGGCGGCCACGCCATGGCCGGCGGCCTCAGCCTCGAGCCCGATCAGGTCCAGGCTTTCGATGACTGGATGGTCGCCCACATGGCGCAGTTCTCGGCTGAGCGCACCGCTGCGCTCGAACTTGCCATCGATGCTGTGCTCGCCCCCGGCGCTGCCAGCCCGGCGCTTGTTGACCAGATCGCGCAGATCGGGCCGTTCGGCATTGGCTCGCCGGAGCCTGTGTTCGCGCTGAAATCCGTTCATGTCACAGGTGTGCGCCAGGTCGGCGTCAATCATCTGCGCTTCATCGCCGAAGACGCTGGTGGCCGCATCGAATGCATTGCGTGGCGCGCTGCCGACACGCCCATGGGCGATGTGCTCCGCAATGGTGCGCGGGTACACATTGCGGGCAAACTGAAAGCCGATGAGTGGAATAGCCGCCGCAGAGTCCAGCTGGACGTTGCCGACGTGGCGGCCGACTGAATATTCTGCATAATACCCCTCAAAGACGGGTTGCTCTCGTCCGAAACAGCCGCTATATCGCCTCTTCTTCGAACCGGTGCGGTCCCTTCGTCTATCGGTTAGGACGTCAGGTTTTCAACCTGAAAAGAGGGGTTCGACTCCCCTAGGGACTGCCACGGTTTTCTTCCCGTTATAAAACAACGTATTATCGCTTTTAGTGAGTCGGTTTTTCAACACCGATTTCAACAAGCGAAATTACGTTGGTAAGCGTGCGTTCCAAGGGTGGCCTCGTCGTAGAGGACAGGAACCGCAATGCGGAAGAGAAGATACCGAGCGATGGATTATGTCTACAAACGTGTTAACGGTCTTTATGAGATTCGGTATCCGGTTCCCGACGATGTCCGCAGCTATTTTCCAAAGTCCGATGGAAAGAGCTTAAGGGAAAAACTCTACATCTCCCTTGGAACCCGTGACCAAGTCGAAGCAAATCGGACTGCGCTAACCAAATTTGTTGAGATAGAACAGAAGTTCTCGGTGCTACGCGATGGCGTTCGATCAAAGCAATTTGCTTCTTTCTGTCAGTATGTATTCGATCAGGAGATGGAACTCGCCACCCGTCGCCGCTTGGATAGCCAACTGTCCGCGCAACAATTGGATGAGGAGCTCCGGATCCTTCGGAAAAGTCTGGAGGACCGAAGCATTGACGCATTGGAGGCGCACGTTGGTTGGATGGTCGATGTCTATTTCGAGCACGCAGCCGGTGCTAAAGCGGTTGTTCCAAGTGATACCGAACTGCGAAACGCTCTATTGATTGCGGCGGCAGACGTGATGTCGGATGTCCATACGCAGATGGCGGCGAGTTCGCAGGGTTTATCCTACAAACCAAAATTGACGGCTGCTCCGCTGTTGGCAAGGAGCGAGCCGGTGGTGGTGCCTGGCGAAAATATTCCGTTGTCAAAAGAGGGACGTTTGTCGCTTGAGCAGTATTGGGATTTACATGAAAAAACCAAGCAAGGCTCGTCGTCCTCTATCGCCGCACACACGCTTAAACGCAGGAAAGACGCTTGGACTGAGCTGAGTGAGCTTCTCGGTGCCAACACGCCGCTCTTCAAAGTGACGAAAGCAGATATCTGGAAATATCGAGACGCCTTGACCGAAGCACCTGCACGAGCAGGATCCATCATCGCTTTACGCGACTTGTCTTTCACTGAGCGCGTGGAAGCGATGGGAGCCAACCCAGGAAAATACCAGCACCTAAACGCCAACAGTGTCGGCGACCGCCTACGACAGATCAACGCCGTGTTCCGACTTGCTGTCATACGAGGTCACATCTCCGAAAATCCCGCGCAAGATGTTTTCGAATCTAATCCAGATCAAAAGGGATATAGGCATCCTTATACCGTCGAGGAACTGCAACGCATTTTTTCGTCGCCACCGTATTATGACCGTCCAGTCGCCATTGAAAAACAGACCGACGAATTTTGGGTTCCTTTGTTGGAGTTGTTCCAAGGCGCTCGCGCAAGTGAGTTGTATGTTCGCACAGAGGACGTTGTCCTCACTGATGCTATCCCACTGAACCGCCCCGGTAACCCCGGAGGCAATTTGGTTGGGGTCATGCAGCGATAG
>NZ_JBALTL010000006.1:0-324178 GCF_036964545.1 Hyphomonas oceanitis | reverse complement strand
CATGGCTCCAGTCTCTCAAGAAAAGGAGCCTCCGGCAAACCCGGGGCGGTTCAGATCATTCGGCGGTCCGAGGTCAATGTAATACTTCTTGGCTGCACCGAACTTACATACTTTGCTGATCGTCTCCGTGAACGTGGATTCGTTGTTTTAGATAGCACGATGATCCATATTCAGTCGCTTGAAATCAATTCCGCTGAGCGCGCTGGGGGATAGTCCCAACACGATGACTACCTCCATATTGGTGTTGCGCGGTCTCTCAAGGCCGCTGGAGAGCTTTCGTCAGGAAAGATTGCCGATCACCTCGGAGTATCGCGCGCTACGCTGTATCGGACGCTGAGCGAGTAAGCGGCTGCTCACAAAGTCGCTCTGGGTACAGGGATTTCTTTTTCCGCTGGCAGAAAAAATTGGAGCTTAGGTGCGCACTTTAAGGCCAACCCATGTCGTCGACAAAATACTTGTAGTTACCAGATGCCTCCAGTGAGCCTTTCGCCGAGCAATACGACGAACACTTGGACGCGCTATAAAGACCTCCAGTCCGCGCATTGAATTTGGCGTCAGTGGTCCTTTCTGATTTCCAGCTCGTGCGGAGGCAAAGGACGCTGAAGACGCAAACTTTCAACTCCGCCACTTAGCCACGCCTTGCAATCCGCCGGAGTGTGCAGGATCGCTGGCATGGCCTTCTCATGTACTGGCCGCACAATATCGTTGGCTTCGGTCGTCAGGAACGCAAATAGCTCCCAGTCATGCTCCTCACGTGCTCGCCGCGTCTTTCCTGGCTGGTCTGCCAGACGCTCTCCATGCCAGGGACGCCACACCCCAGCAAAGTATGCGATCTCGACATCCGGAACAGAGAACCACGTGGAGTCCCGAACCGGCTCGGCAAAAGCGGTGAATGGGACGAGGCAGCGATACTCCGCTTCGATCATCCATTCCCGGTTTACATCTTGCCACCACCGGCTTTTCAGGTTGCGGATATTCGTTATCGGTGCGCGCTGTCCCGGTATAGGCGGGAACCCCCACCGCAAGGCGGCTAGTTCAAACCCGCCTTCCTTTCGGCGGCGTATGATGGGTGCATCCTGATCCGGATAGATGCTCTGTTGCGGTTGCAGATTGTCCGTTTCAGATGTCGTCGTGAGTTCGCCATCTTCGAGCATCCGCATGAATGCGCGCATTGCGGCAACTGATCCATATTGCGCATAGCGATTACACATGAATTCACTTCACCCGATCGTTTTCCACAAGACAAGCTCTTGACCAATGTTCTTGTTTCGTTCTTTTGTCCGCTCTTCAGTCCTGGAGAGGCAGAATGCGCAAGCCGGAGACCCTCGAAAGCCTCTATCTCGACTTTGACGGCTTCTTCGCCTCGGTCATGCAGCAGGCCATGCCAGCACTCCGTGGGAGGCCGGTGGGTGTCATCCCGTTCGAGACGGATGCGGCTGACAGTACTGTGGTCATTGCCTGCTCAAAGGAAGCCAAGGCACGCGGCTGCCAGAACGTCATGCCAGTACCGGACGCGCGGCGGTTGTGTCCTGACATCCTTTTGGTGACACAACGGCCTGACCTGTTCAGACGCGCACACAACACGCTGCTCAATGAAATCTCCTGCGAGATCCCAATCGAGACGGTAAAGTCGATTGATGAGCTGGCTTGCCGACTGGACCCGAAGGATGCGCGTGATCCGGAAGACCTGGCGCGTCGGCTGAAGGCGCGCATCGCGGCGAATGTCGGTCCCTACATCACCTGTTCAATCGGCTTCGCAACGAACCGTCTGCTCGCCAAGACAGCCTGCAAGATCGACAAGCCCAACGGCGTGACCATCTGGCGGCCGGAAGACATGCCGGGTCCGCTCCTGCGACTTCCTATCGATGAGATTTCAGGGATCGGGAAACAGCTTGAGATCCGCCTTATGCGCGCCGGCATCACGGATATGGAGAAGCTGCTAGGGACTCAGCCGAAGCAGCTCCGCAAGCTCTGGGGAAACGTCAATGGTGAGCGCATGTGGTATGCGCTGCACGGCTATGACATCAAGGCCACGCCGACTGCGCGTGGCATGTATGGCCATGGCCGTGTCATGCCGCCGGAATGGCGCAATGCTGAGAAAGCTGAAGCCTGTTCTCGCCTCTTGTTGACCAAGGCGGCGCGCCGGATGCGTCGGGATGGCTACAACGCACGCAAGCTCTGGCTCTGGCTCGATATTCGCGGCGGCGGCTGGTTTGGCGAACACACTCTTCCTAGCGTGCACGATGATCATGCCTGCCTCGATGCATTGAGGATCTTGTGGCATCGCGCTAAGGCACAGATCAGCAAGCGCGCCAGCATCATACGGGTGGGTGTGACACTTCTGAACATCACGCCATCCGAACACCGCCAGCTCGATCTCCTGATGGATGACGACAAGGACTGCCAGCGCTGGGAGGCAATTACCGACACGATAGACGGCCTGAACGCGAAGTTTGGAAAGCGCGTGGTGACGATGGGACCCTGGACGGCGCCTCCAGGCGGGTTCACCGGCGGCAAGATTGCGTTCACGCGCATCCCGAGTGCGGAGGATTTCTGGTGAGCTGGCTAAGCGATATGAGCCTCAAGGATCTCGATGAGAGCCAGGCGCTGGAGGCGACTTGCATAAGGTGCCTGCACACATGGCTGCAGAGTCCGACGCAGCTTCTGCTGAAGGTCGACCATAGGGACGTGCATCTTGACGAGGTAGCGACGCACCTTGCCTGTCCGCGCTCGGGATGCCGCCATGTTGGGGTCCGGCTGTCACTGGTTCGTAATGACGATACGAGCGGGTTTGTGGGTGGGATGCCTTAAGTGATGGTGTTGATCAGAGGTGAAAGCTGCCTGCTTGCGAAACAGCGGTATAGGTTTGCCGAACGAGTTGAAGCCGTCATCTGGTCCGGAGACTGGTTCTGGTTTGGGTCGCATGAACTCGGCCATCAGAATTTCTCCATCGAGTTGTTGATAGCGAGCCTATAATTCCAAATTGTATTTTCGTAATCCACCATCGCCTGCTTGACGGGGCGCTCATTGACGCTGAGAGCTGATTCCGGCGCGGACCATATTTCTTTGATGCACGAGCCTCGTGGTGTTTCTAAAACGGCCGCTATCTCCGGTATGTCCGGGAGTTTGTAGCAGTGCGTCACAGTTGGCTCATCTATGCAGGTCTGCATGATCGCGGCTTCATCGTTGATCGCTTTCGCGACGACGAGTGGCTGCTGGAGCTTGCCATCCACGCACCAGGCGGTTTGTTCGTTAGGGTCTGTGACCGCGCCGGAGCAAGCTGTGAGCGTGAGAGCCGTGATGATTGCGAGTGTGGTTTTCAATTTAGATACTCAACTTCTTCCATAGCCAACTTTCGATTTCACTCGAAAGCTCGGCGGTGATAACTGTTGGTTGCATTGTTTCGCATTTCGGTTCTGATCTCTACCCGCCGCATCATTTTTGTCTTGCAGTCGTCAATGTGGTTGGCTCAAATGTATTCTGACCAACTATGGGTGGTTTCCGAGCGAATGCGCTGGGAAATATGGCGTCATCAGGGTCACTTATTCGAAGTTTCTCTAGGACTTTGCTTCTATGGTGCATACGGCGCGTCGTGACAGGGTAAATGTCGAGTGAGTGGGTCAGCAAGACCGATGCGCTCTCAGAACGCTCTAGGCGCGCATCTTGATCCGGACGAGCAGTTCCTCATTCAAGACCTCAAAAGCGCGCCAGTGAGCTGGCCTGAGTCTTACAGAGTCACTCCTCGCCGTGTGCGTGGACATCTCAAGCGTTCGGGATTTTCTTAAGCGCAATGCTTCAGTGGAGTCGGCTCTCGAAATCGCTAAAGTCTGCGGAGAAAAGGCCTAAAAATTATTGCAACCTACAGTCGCGCCTCGTAAGGGGAGTTCCGACAGCAACATAATAAGACCACACAAAGGGGAATTCGCGGATGATTCACAGATTAGCTCTCTCTGTACTACTTTTGACCATTTCGGCTTGCACAAGCATTGAGTTCGCGCCATCGAGCCAACTCACTGGCTCAAAACGAGTAACTGAAAAGAGCTACACGCTTGGAGAGCCAATAGAGACATTTGTTGGCGCGACAATGATCCGTGTTCGAGACTACAAACGGGACACCTATTCGGGTACCGAGGTTAAGATTATGAAGCCGTTCACGGTAAGTGGATTTGCATTCAACCGAAGTTTTGCGCTGGGAGATACGTACCCATACGGTGGGAAAACTAAGCTCAATAAGCAAGACATGGACTTCTTTATGGTGAATGGTCAATACGGTTTGCTTTACGATGCAGAAGGAGAAGTGCAGAGCAAAATTCTGAACATAAATCCTAGTGCGCAGGTGTTCATGGTGTACACGTACGAAAATGACGGTGGAACGGGTGCGGTTGAGCGAGCCGACGTTGAGCGAGTGACGAATACGCCAGACGGACAAAACTTCGAGATCATATATTCAGGACTTGATGGTGATTCCATCAGATTAAACTATCGCGAGTATTCGGACGGCGATCTTGCTCGCGAAGCGTTTTTTCAACAGCTCACATACCCTAGATCGTCGAAGGTTATTCGCTTTCGGAATATTGAACTCGAAGTTCAGTCGGTGGAGGCTGACAAAATCATCTTCTCAGTTGTCAGTGAGTGAGAACGCAAGTTCGAATTTTATGAAGAACATTTGCGCTCTAGGAGCATCACAGGCTCGCGTTTCAATCCGGACGAACATTTCCTCATCGAACACCGAAACGCGAGCCAGCGACTCTCCTAGAGCGCTACAGACTCAATTATCGTCATCTTCCTCGGTGTCATCGTAATCGTCATCTTCGTCATCATCATCCGGAAGCACCCAAATAGGATGATAGATGGACCGAGCAGTGGCGATCAAATCAAGCTCTGAAGAACTCGGCATGCGAGTGGCAGCCAGGTGCAAACTGAAGTCATCCGGTTGCTCTTGCATGATCCAAAACGGAAGGAGGTCAATGACGTCGCGTTTGAAGTGTTTCGCGATGCCGCTTAAATGCCGGAGAGGTATCTTGGACCTACCACCCATCCAGCGTTTCAACGTTGTTGAGTGAGTGTATCCGAGCGCTTTGGAAAGCTCTTCAAAACCTTCGTTCTCTTCGCCACCCGCAAGCTCCCCTTCAATGAAGAATATGAGCCTCTCGTGTGATGGAAATTCATTCAGCCATCTGGTGTCCATGAGTATTTCTCCTTTGTTGTTGGTGAGGAGAAATTAGCTTCCGGATTTGTCTCTGTCGGGTGGGAAACGGAAGGGTGTGAAAGATAGGAACAGTCCTCGTCGTTCGCTTCGCTCACTCGCTCGGCTGTTCCTATCGGTCATTTATGGAAGGGGAGGGATATGGAGTGGCTCTGTTTTTGACATAGCTTCTCTATTACCGAATTTTCGGTTTTTGTTTTTTGGAAACCTGAGTCAACGGTATCAAACAACAGACGGCGTTGATTATTCTGGTTATTTTAGCGACGCGGAATCAATGGTGCGTCCAGGTTCAAGTGACGAGCACCAGTGTGCTTGTCGACAGTGTAAAAGCGGGTCGGAGCAATCCGCTGACCCGCTTCGTGGAAGTCGCTCAGCCAGAAGACGCGATTGGAAAAATCCTCAACGTATCCTTGCTCTTTGGTGATGTAATTCGACCACCCATCACTGTAGATCGACTTCGTGACGGCGCTCCAGCCTTTGCGCTGCCAATCAATGAGCTCTGAGCTGGGTGGGGTGGCTTTCTTGCCGGCCGGACCGTCAAGCAACTTTGCATCACGATCTTCAAGAGGAATGCCTGGAGAATTCAGCAGTCTCAGCAAGAAAATCCGGCGGTTCAAAGTTTCCCAAGGTTCACAACGACCTTTGCCAAGAAACCAAAGTATGTGGACGTGCGGGTTTACACCTGCTTTCTCCACAACACATATGGCTTCAAACCTATCAGTTTTCGAAACCCTGTCCTCGACATGCGACGTGTTGAAGTAAATTTTGTCCAGAAGGAAGGCGACTGCACTTAACTCTTGTTTGACCCACTGGACGTTTCGATCAACATGCGCACGATCATTGCTGATCCTACTAAGATTTCGATTGAACTGAATGGTAGTCGCCGCGAAGGGGGTCTCTTGATTCAAGAGCTCAAACCAACTCTGCCGCAGCCTAATTTTTGATATTGTCACTTACAACTTTTCCGACCGCACCGTTCCGCTTGGGATCGGCTCGCTCTAACTTTTTTTGATCTCAGGAAAGCTCGCTGTGCTTAGCATCCCAAACGAACCAATATTATATCATGATCAACGACCGTAAAAAAGCCGATCTGGGACGCTTTCTGCATTGAAAATTCGAGGTTTAAGTCAAAACAAGAGCGTCGGTTTTCAACACGCTATTCAACACGCGACGGCTGCTTAGACGTTGTTTTATAATAACTAGTTTGATATCAAGACGCTGGTAGCAACAAATGAGTCCATCCCCTAGGGACTGCCACCAGGTTTTTTCATCCGACAATCAATGCCTTAAATCCACAAATGCCGAAGTTTCCGGCATTTGTTGTGAAGATCGCGTGACAAGAGCGTCATCGCATTTTAGGTTGCTTCCTTGGGGAATTTGGGTTGATGGCGAAAGCAGTGGCGACATCCGAATCAGATATGCCTGCGGCTGAACCCGTGGTGCGCGTGATCGGCCGCGTTAAGTGGTTCGACAGCGCCAAGGGCTATGGCTTCATTGTGGCCGACTCCACGTCTGATGCCGCCCTGACGGGCGATGTGATGCTGCATGTCTCCTGCCTTCGCGACTACGGCGAAACCTATGCCGACGAAGATGCGCGCATTGTCTGCGACGCGGTTGAGCGCGAGCGCGGATGGCAGACAGCCCACATCATCGAGATGGAGCGACCGCGCGCTGTCGTCGCCCGCGAGAAGGGCGTTGAATTCGAGTACACGACCGTCACGTTGAAATGGTTCAACCGCACCCGTGGCTATGGTTTCGTCCAGCGCGACGGTATCGAGATCGACATATTCGTCCATGCTGTGCCCCTGCGCCAGGCTGGCTATGAGGATATCGAGCCCGGCACCCGGATCGAGGTCGTTCTCGGCAAAGGTGGCAAGGGCGAAAATGTCACCATGGTGAAGCCGCGCCAGGGCTGAACGGCAAACAGCCAAGAGCGCTTGCCCAGCTTCGAATGCACGGCTAAACCAACGCGCATGACCCGTTTGATTGCCAGCCTTTTTGCCGCCGCCTTTTTCCTTGTTCAGGGCGCTTTCGCCCAGCTTGAGACAGGTCCGCTCGCCATTGATAATGGTGACTCCGTACACAAGTTCACGGTCGAGCTGGCCAATGATCCGGAAGAGATCCGCGTCGGCCTCATGAACCGTGCTGAAATGGCGCCCAATGCCGGCATGCTGTTCGATCTCGGCGAGCCGCGCGAAGCCAGCTTCTGGATGAAGAACACACTTATCCCGCTGGACATGCTGTTCCTCGACACGGATGGCAAGATCATCGCCATTGCCCGCAATACTGTTCCAGGCTCGTTGCGCTCCATCGGGCCCGGCGTTCCGGTCAAGGCCGTTCTGGAGCTGAACGGTGGCCGCTCCGAGGCGCTTGGCATCGAGCCGGGCGATGTCGTCGAGCACGCGCTGTTCGGCAATCTCGCGCAATGATCTGCGCGGCCTCATGAAGCCGCCCCCATCGGACTTTGCGCCAAATCCCTCGCGCGGCAAGTTCACCCTGCACAATGGTCCCACTTATCGGGCCAGCGCAGAAGGCGACATGCGCACCGGCATGTGGGTGCTGGATCGTCACTGCAACGGCATGGGCTTCATGCATGGGGGCATGACGTGCGCCTTCGCCGACAGCGCGCTCGCATGGGCCGTATGGACGGTCACGGGCCGCATGTCGGTCACACTGAAACTCACATTGGAATTCATGGACATCGTGCCTGAGGGTACGTGGCTCGAAGCGCACCCGGAAGTGACTGCCGTGGACGGTGATATCGTCCACGTCACGGCCCGCTTGCTCAAGGAAGACGGCCATATCGCCGCCCGCGCCGACGCGGTGTTCCGGTCCCTGCGGCGGCGCACCACATGAGGCAGGATGGCGCGCGACAACGCTAAACGCGCATATGTCTGCAAACTATGTTATCCCGGCCCTAAATGAAGTTGCCGTAGGGATAGCGACCAATGGATTTTGACGCTCTTTTATTATCGCGCATTCAGTTCGCGTTCGTCATTGCCTTCCACATCATGTTTCCAGCCTTCACGATTGGTCTCGCGGCCTTCCTCGCTGTTTGCGAGGGTCTGTGGCTGAAGACCGGCCATGAAGCGTTCAAGCGTCTCTACCTGCACTGGGTGAAGATCTTTGCGCTCGCTTTCGCCATGGGCGTCGTCTCCGGCGTCGTCATGAGCTACCAGTTCGGTACCAACTGGAGCGTCTTCTCCGAGATTGCCGGCAGCGTGATTGGCCCGCTCCTCGGCTATGAAGTCCTCACGGCCTTCTTCCTTGAGGCCACCTTCCTGGGTGTCATGCTGTTTGGCTGGAACAGGGTGGGCCGCAAGCTCCACTTCATCGCCACCTGCGCCGTGGCCATCGGCACCACGATTTCCGCCTTCTGGATCATCTCCGCCAATAGCTGGATGCAGACACCGCAGGGCTTCGCCGTCGACCCGGCCACTGGAAACTTCTACGCAACAGACTGGATGAAGGTCGTCTTCACCCCCAGCTTTCCGTCGCGCCTCGCCCACATGCTGCTCGCCGCCTACATCACCACAGCCGCAGTCGTGCTGGCAGCGGGCGCCTGGCAGGTCATCGTCGGACGCTTGACCAAACCAACACGCTGGCAGATGCGCATGGCCTCCATGACGCTCGCTATCCTGCTGCCGATCCAGATCATGGTCGGCCACGAATCCGGCCTCGTCGCGCACGAACACCAGCCCGCGAAGATTGTCGCTGCTGAAGGCTGGTGCGAAAGCGCGCCCATCCAGGGAACGATGCTGCTTGCCTGGCCGGCCGACAATGCCTGCGGCCATGCCGGCATCACAATTCCAGGTACCAGCCCCTATCTCTTCGCCGGGCTCGAAGAGGGGGAGGACATGAAAGGCATGGACGCCTTCGCGCCGGAAGAAATGCCGCCATTCTGGCTCGTTTTTTATGGCTTCCGCATCATGGTCGGTGCAGGCCTCGTCATGCTCGGCTTAGGTCTGTGGGGTTGTTTCCTCTGGTGGCGTGGCCGTCTCGACGAGAAGGGCCTGTTCCACTGGGCTGCTGTTCCCGGCGGCGCGCTCGGCTTCATCGCGGTCATCACCGGATGGATCGTCGCCGAAGTCGGCCGCCAGCCCTATACCGTCTATGGCCACCTGCGAACGGTCGATAGCGTCTCGCCCGTCTCCACGGCCCAGGTTGCGACATCGCTGCTGGTCTTCATGGTCACCTATGCGATCATCTTCACTGCGGGCACGGTCTACATGGCGCGTATCGCCACGCGCGGCTTTGATGATGATCCCATGAGTTCGAAGGAGGGCCGTCGTGCGCCCGGTTCTCCGCTTGGCTCCGTGGATGATCCTGCCGAGTCCGGCGAAGACACCGTTGCAGCGGAATAGGAGAGACCCATGACACTCGACCTTCCAATGATCTGGGGCTTCATCCTCGCTGTCGGCGTCTTCATGTATGTCACGCTCGACGGCTTCGACCTTGGCGTCGGCATGCTCACTTTCCATGCCCGCTCGGATGAAGAGCGCAACATGATGACCGCCACGATCGAACCCGTCTGGGACGGCAACGAAACATGGCTCATCATCGGTGGTGGCGGGCTTTTTGCGGCTTTCCCCAAGGCCTATGCCATCATCATGCCTGCCTTCTACCTGCCAGTCCTCGTCATGCTGGCCGCCCTCATCTTCCGGGGCGTTGCTTTCGAGTTTCGACAAAAGGCCGTCCGGGCGCCCACGCGCCTCTTCTGGAATGGTGCCTTCTTTGGGGGCTCTGCTACCGCTGCGTTCGCGCAAGGGCTCATGCTCGGCGGCATGATCCAGGGTATCAATGTCGAGGGCGGCGCTTTTGCTGGCGGCGCGTTCGATTGGCTCACGCCATTCTCAATCCTTGTCGGCATCTCCGTTGTGATTGGCTACCTGTTGCTCGGCTCCTGCTGGCTTGTGCTGAAGACCGAAGGCGAACTCTACACCCGCGCCCGCAATTGGGCGCGCATGTCCCTTATCGGCGTCGCGATCGCCTTCCTCGCCGTCAGCCTCGCCACGCTCGCCATTGATCCGGCAGTCGGTGATCGCTGGGGCTTCACGATGACCAGTATCGACTTTACCCGCCTCCTGCCGCTTGCTCCCGCACCGGTTGCCGGGATGGCGCTTTGCGCCTGGCTGTGGCGAGACCTGTCGATGAAGCCGGGGCAGGGCGCTGCGCCGGACTGGCGCCCCTATCTGCTCGCCATAGGCATCTTCCTCAGCGGCTATATCGGTCTCGGCGTCAGCATCTATCCCTACATCGTGCCGTTTGAGTTCACGCTGCACGAGGCCGCCGCGCGCGACAATGCGCTTGCCTTCATGCTAGTCGGTGCGGCTATCATGCTGCCGATTATCCTTCTCTACACGGCGTATGTATATTCACTCTTTTGGGGCAAGGTGAAGCCCGGCGATGGCTACCATGGCTGATCCGATCTTCCGCGCCACAGAACCTCTGCCGGATGACCAGTCCGAGGGCCCGCTCGTCAAGCGCCTCGGCTGGTTCGTCGGTATTGCAATCGTTTCGATGCTGGTCGTGGCAGCGGTTGCCTATGCGCTGCGGTCGCTGCTCTTCATTGGCTGAAGCGTGCCGCCATCCAGTCGGTCACTTCCTTGACCGCTTTTGGTAACAGGTCAGGCCGCTCAATATAATAGTGATCAGCGTCCTTGATCGTCACCATCTGCTTGTCTTCTGAGCCCACTGCCTCGAACAGGCGCTGCGCATGGCTCGGCGTACAGGCAAGGTCAGCTGAGTTGCTGATCACGAGGACAGGGCAGGAAACGCGAGAGGCATTGCCCGTTCCGTCAGCCCTGCTCTTGTCATAGCTCCATTGCGACAGCCACGAACGCAGCGTCGTGAACCGCCCGAGACCGACCGGACCGTCATTGGCAATGCGCGGGTCGCCCAGGTAACACGTGCCCGGCTTGCGGTCCGACGGGTCCTGCGTCGGGTCCAGCCAGCGCACATCGCTCATCGTGCCCTGCACCACGAAACACCGCTCGGCATCCGGGTCATCGCTCGCCTTGATGGCCGCCAGTTGCGTCAGCACGCGGTCCGTTATGCGCCGGTTGCGCGCCACCTGTGCTGCCCGGAACAGCGTCACGAATTCATGGGAATAGGGCGGCTGGTTCGGGCAATCCGCCGCATAGATGTTCAGCTCCCTATCGCGCTCGAACGGCTTGTCCTCGTCAAGGATCGACGGGTCGATCCATTCGGTCATCGTGTGCGACCGGCTGATATGCGCCGCTAGCAGCAATATCGCATCGGCAGGGATCAGCCCCGCGCCGGCAATATCCACCGGGTCGCCAGCAGGTGTTTCCGTAATGGTCGGATTCTCGGCCTGGTCCTGATAGAACAGCGACAGCGATCCGCCACCGGACCATCCGCCCAGCACAACCTTCTCATAACCAAACCGCTTCTTCGCGTCGGCAATGCACGCGCCGAGGTCCAGCACGCATTTCTCCATGATCAGCGCCGTGTCATTGCCGCGATAACGCGGGTTGCAATAGATGACGTGATGGCCTTTCCGCGCGAGCGCCGTCACCAGGGGCAGGAAGCTCCCGCCGCCGATCGGGTGGCTGAACAGTATGACTGTTTTTGCCTCCACGTCGTCTGGCCGTATGCGCATGCATTCCACGAAAACCTGCCCCGCCGGGCCGCCATAGGTTTCCTTCAGCCGCCCCGAATCCGCGTGCACAAACCCGTAGGGTTCCCTTGCGATAGCCATTTGCGTGTTTCCTTGCCCTTGTTTTTTATGAAGCGCATACTTGCGCAAACACTCTCAAGGGGAAAGCAGGAAAGGCCCGAGGAATGACTGAACAGTCCCGGCCGCAGCCAAGCGGCATACATCACATCGCCATCATGTCGTCCGACATCAAGAAGCATATCGCCTTCTTTTCGGAGGTCATGAATTTCCCGCTCGTCGCCCTGTTTGACATGCACGGCGTGCCCGGCGGCCTTCACGCCTTCCTGCGCATGAACGATCACAGCTTCTTCTCGATCGTCCAGCTGCCGGATGTCGACAAGATACCGGTCACGCTCGGCGTCACCCATTCCGGCAATGGCGCGCTGCCCAGCGCCGCCGGTACGATGCAGCACCTCGCGTTCCGCGCTGACGATGAAGAAGGCCTCCTCGGCATGCGCGACCGCCTCCGCAGCCACGGCATCAACGTCATCGGCCCGCTTGATCACGGATTCTGCAAGTCGATCTATTTCGCCGGGCCAGACCAGATGACGCTCGAAGTCGCCGCCCCCGCAACGCCCGTCGACCCGAAACAATGGATCGATCCCACAGTGCTCGAAAAGGCCGGCATCTCGGCAGCAGAGGCGGAAAGCTACAAGGCGCCAGCGCCTTATGCCGGCAAGGGCAACGAGCCCCAGCCGCCCTACGATCCCGCCAAGCCGCACATGGTCTACCCGCCGGACATGTACCAGGCCATGCTGAAGACGCCCGATGACATCTTCGCCAATGCCGCGAAATTTCCCGGCCCGCCGGTACCCGTTCCGGCCTAGGCGGGCCGCCCCAGCCAGCGCTCAAGAATGTCCGCAGTGTCTTCGCCGACACTGCGCGGCGCATGCTTGCGGATGGATCCCGGTGTCGCCGAGAATTTCGGAAACGTGTTCTGCATCTTCACCGGGCCTAGCTCCGGGTCGTCCACCGTCACAATCGCTTCGCGCGCCGCATAGTGCGGATCGGTCACCATGTCGGCGGCTGTGTAGATCTTGCCCGAAGGCACCGAGTGTTCGAGCAGCAATGTCTCCAGCTCCGCCACGCTCAGCGTGCGCGTCCAGTCGCTGATGATCCCGTCCAGCTCCGCCTGATGCTCACCGCGTGCTAGGTGCGTCGCGTAGCGTACATCCGTCGCAAGGTCCGGACGTCCCATCGCATCGCACAGTCGCTTGAAGATCGGATCCTGGTTGCCACCGATCAGGAACTCTCCATCCTTGCACGGATAGACATTCGAGGGTGCAATCTTCGGCAATATCGCGCCGGTCCGCGTCCGCATGAAGCCGCTCGTCGAATAATCCGCCACATAGCTTTCCATCACCTGCAACACGCTCTCATACAGCGCCACATCGATAATCTGGCCTTCGCCGGTCTTGTCCCTGTGGTGCAGCGCCGCAAGGATGCCCATCGCCCCATAGGAGGCTGCCAGCGTATCCCCGATCGAAATGCCCACGCGTGAGGGCATCCGGTCCGGCTCGCCGGTAATCCCGCGCAGGCCGCCAAAGCCCTCGCCAATCAGGCCAAACCCCGGCCGGTCCGCATAGGGCCCGGTTTGTCCATAGCCCGACATCCGCGCCACGATGAGCCCTGGATTGGCCTCGCGCAGCTTCAGCGGATCAAGCCCCCATTTCTCGAGGGCCCCCGGACGGAAGTTCTCGACCAGCACATCGGCTTCAGCGATCAGGTCCCGGGCCAGTTGCTGGCCTTCCTCGGTGCGGAGGTTCACTTCGACCGAATACTTGTTACGCCCGATGACGCGCCACCAGGCCGGCTTGTCGCCCTGGCCCCATTCGCGCATCGGGTCGCCCTTGCCGGGTGGCTCGATCTTGACGATTTCCGCGCCCATGTCGCCCAGCAATTGCCCACAAAACGGGCCAGCAATCAGCTGGCCCATCTCCACGACGCGCAGGCCATGCAGGGGCCCATTCGGATTCGGTGTATCGGTCATGCCTGCCTTTAGCGCATTCGCTCACGCCACAACAAGCGCGCCGTCGGTCTAGGCCTTCTCGGCTTGCTCCACGGCGAACGCCTTGATCGTCTTATAGTCCGCCTTGCCGTTCACAGCGCGGCCAAGGTCCGGCTTGAGGAAGATGCGCTTGGGTGCCTTGAAGCGGGCAATCTTGGTCGCCACGAATGCGCGTAGCTCGTCCTCGCTCACCTCACCGTCAGTCGACACAACCGCCGTCACGGCCTGGCCCCACTTGTCGTCCGGCAAGCCGACAACCAGCGCGTCGATCACCGCGTCATGCAGCTTCAGCGCCTCTTCCACCTCTTCGGGATAAACCTTCTCGCCAGCGGTGTTGATGCAGTTCGACCCGCGCCCCAGCAGCGTCATCGAGCCATCCGCTTCCACCGTGCACCAGTCGCCCGGAATGGAGTACCGCATGCCGTTGATCGTCGGGAAGGTCTTCGCCGTCTTCTCCGGATCCTTGTAATAGCCGAGCGGCACCGCGCCGCCGCGTGCCACAAAGCCTGCCTCGCCGCTGCCCGGCTGGATCTCGCGATGGTCTTCGCTGAACACTTTGCAGTTCGGGCCGAGTTCGAATTTCGACGTCTTCACTTCGCCATCCGCCGTCATCGCGGAAGAGCCAAAGCCCACAGCCTCAGACGCGCCGAAACTGTCCATCATTGCAGCCTGCGGCATGTGCTTCAGGAGCCCGCGCTTGATCTCGACAGACCACATCACGCCGGAGGAAACGACCGCCACAACCGTTGAGAGGTCATACTTGCCCGGGTTCTCTTCCAGTTCCTTCAGCATGGGCTTGCCGAACGCGTCGCCCACGATGGCCATATTGGTCACGCCATTCCTGTCGACCGTCTCCCACAGGTTCTGCGGGCTGAAATTCTTGTTCTCGGTCAGCGTCACCACGGTGCCGCCATTCAGCATCACGCCCATGGCCGTAAACAGGCCCGTGCCGTGCATCAGCGGGCAAGCCGGGATGATCCGCGCGTGTCGGCCGAGTTCGAGCGCATTGGCGACATGCGCATCAAGGTCCTTCGGCACAACGCCGCCCGCCTTGGCCACGCCGTCCATGCCCGCCTGACGCCAGATGCCGTGCGACCACATTACGCCCTTCGGCATGCCCGTCGTGCCACCCGTGTAGAGGAACAAGAGGTCGTCGCCAGACCGTTCAATGCCCAGTGGCGAGGCATCGCCCTTGCTGGCAAGGTCTTCATAGGCGACCGCAAAGTCCGGCACGCTGTCGCCGCCAATCTGCACCCAGGCGATCACGCCCGGCAGGCGGCCGCGCACGCGCTCCACCTGCTCGATGAACTCAATGTCGTAGAATACGACCGTCGAGTCCGAATTCTCGAAAATGTAGACCAGCTCGTCATCGAGATAGCGGTAATTGACGTTCACATGCGTCAGCCGCGCTTTGAAACAGGCCGCCAGCGCCTCGGTATATTCCGGTTGGTTGCGCAGGTAGAAGCCGGCCTTGTCGCCCGTCTTCGCGCCCATCTCGCGCAGGTTCCGCGCCAGCCGGTTGGACCGCGCGGTCATCTCCGGCCAGCTCACGACACGGTCACCATGGATCAGGGCAGGGGCATCGTCGCCGAGCACCTCGCCCAGTGCATCCAGCATATCCCCGAAATTCCAGTCAAAAGCCTTGGCCACAGTATGTCTCTCCCTGAGCATTATTATTTCGCGCGACTCTACGACCTTGCCGCTGGGGCAGCAAAGCCTGAAACGTCGATGGACGCAGCGTCCGTGGGATCAGCGCGGTGCCATCCGGATCGCGCCATCAAGACGGATCGTCTGGCCGTTGAAATAGCCGTTGCGCGCAAACTCCATTGCCAGCGAGCCGAACTCCTTGGGATTGCCGAGGCGTTTGGGGAAGGGCACGGAGGCGGCAAGGCTGTCCAGCACGTTCTGCGGCGCGCCCAGCATCAGCGGCGTCGCAAAGATGCCCGGCATGATCGAGTTCACGCGAATGCCAAGGTCCATCAGGTCACGCGCCAGCGGCAGAACCAGCCCGTTCACGCCCGCCTTGCACGAGCCATAGACCACCTGGCCGATCTGCGCGTCCATCGCCGCCACGGAAGCCGTCAGCGTGATGCAGCCGCGTTCGCCATCCTCGGTGATCGGCTCGGAATTCGCCATGCCCAGCGCAGAGATTGAGGCCACGCGATAGGACGAGATCAGGATGCCCTGCGCGCCGAACGCGTAGTCTTCAGTCGGCAAACGCTTGAACGCGTGGCTCTCCTTGTCGAAGCGCAGCGTCTTGCCGCCCTTCGCGGTCATCGCGCAATGCACGGTCACGCGTTCCTGCCCATGCGCTGCGCGGGCTTTCTCGAACCCGTCCAGCACGGATTGCTCGTCGAGGATGTTCACCTTGCAGAACAGGCCGCCAATCTCCTTGGCGACGGCTTCGCCTTTTTCCTCATTGATGTCGAAAATGGCGACAGGCGCGCCAGCCTCGGCAAAGGCTTCGGCCGTGGCGCGGCCAAGGCCGGATGCGCCGCCGGTGACAACGAGCGGTGTGGATTTGCTGATCTGCATGGGGTCTTCCTCCGGTTCATGTTTTACCGGATTTGTAGACCTGCCTTTTCGGGATGCAAACGCCTGACCATGCGGCACCCATAGGCAAGCGCCCTCTAACGCCTTAGCCTCAGACCCAGAAAAACAGGGAGTAAATGACAATGGCCATCGATTTCACCATTCCGGACGATGCAAAAGAAGTCCGCGAGCGTGTCCGCCAATGGGTGCAGGATGAATGCATCCCCGCCGAGAAGGAAATGTCAGCCGGCAAGGCCTACAAGACCGTGCTCGCCGAGCTGCGCAAGAAGGCGCGCGCCCAAGGCCTCTGGCTCCCTTTCATCCCGGTCGAGCATGGCGGCATGGGCCTCGGCCCCCTCGCCAATGCCTTGGTCCAGATGGAACTCGGCCAGAGCCACCTTGGCGCCCTCTCGATGAACTCGCAGGGCCCTGATGACGCGACCATGCTGACGCTGCTCGCCCACGGAACCGATTTCCAGAAAGAGAAATACCTGAAGCCGCTGTTCAATGGTGAAAAGCGTATCTGCTACTCGATGACCGAGAAAGCCGCCGGCGCCGACGCGACCGGCATGCAGACCACGGCCGTAAAAGACGGCAAGGGCAACTATGTCCTGAACGGCGAGAAATGGTTCTCCAGCGCCGCCAGCGCCGCCGATATCGCCGTCGTCATGGCCAAGACCAATCCCGACGCCCCGCGCCACCAGCAATACTCCACCTTTATCGTGGAGCTGCCAAACCCCGGCTACAAGATCCTTCGCGACATTCCCACAATGGCCGTGCACGGCGCACATTATGAAGAGATGGGCGGCGGCCACGCGGAAGTGAAGATCGACAACCTCATTGTGCCGGAAGAAAACCTGCTCGGCGGCGAGGGCGGCGGCTTCTCCATGGGCCAGCACCGTCTTGCCTACGGACGCCTGCGCCACGGCATGCACAATGTCGCCATGGCCCAGCGCGCGCTGGATCTTGCAACAGAGCACGTCACCAAGCGCTCAACCTTCGGCAAGGGCCTCGAAGATCGTCAGGGCGTCCAGTTCATGCTCGCCGAATGCGCCAGCGAACTTTACATCGCCCGCCTCATGCTCATGCACATCGCCTACAAGGCCGAGAACGGCATGGACCTGCGCCAGGAGAACGGCATCGCCAAGGTCTTCCTCGCCAATATGGTGCACAAGGTCGTCGACACCGCAATCCAGCTCCACGGCGCCCTCGGCTACAGCTTGGATACGCCGCTCGCCGCCTGGTACACGCATATCCGCTCCCAGCGCCTCGTCGACGGGCCGGACGAAGTGCACAAGTGGATCACCGGCAAAAACGTCATCCGCGCCTTCAAGAAGGATGGCACCACGGCCGCAGCCGCCGGCGGCGACCTGCTCTAGGCGAGCTATTCGCCACGATTACACTCGATATCATCGGCCCCGACTGGTTTGCACCAGTCGGGAAAGCTGCGAGATTTCCAGGGACGAGGACGCCTTGCTTGCGGACCTACGCGTTACATTTCGGGTGCTGGTACAAGCTGGCGGCACGGAGCTGGATCATGGCGTGCGTTGCCCTTCGAACAGCGTTTTCAGCCCGTATACCCTTATCGTCGATTCAAGGTCGAACATCCTGCCTGACATCTGAGCGTTGCGCAGTTTCAGGGCTCTTGCGACCTCGGGGTCACTCCGAAGCGCCAGAACACCCTTTGCCATCTCTTCCGGGCTGACGGTGAGTGTGCAGGGATAGTCGATCGTGAGAAGCCCGACAGCTGCGCCCTTGGTGGCATATTCCCTGTCGCCGCAATTCTCGCTGAGGTCGCGGTGCAATGACGGCTCAATCGTCATGCGGAACAGGTCACGATAGCGGGACGACTGCCCCTCTGACTGGACGATTGAAAACATCGGTGTGTTGTATATCCCGATAGCCGTTTCGCGCAGGCCGACGTCGGAAATCAGCGCCAGCGAACCCGATGCCACGATCTCGTCAAAGGTCGCCCGTCGGCGTTCATACCAGTTGTACTGGCTCGCGCGGTAAGCGTTGATCAGAATGGTTTCATCATCCATCACCGCCTTTTCCGCGAGCCCCAGATAGGCCGCTTCGCCGGCTTTGGACGCAACAGAATTGTATTGGAGAAGGGCGCTTGCGTATTCCAGTTCAGCGTGAAGTTCCGCCTTCAACCTTTCGGTATAGACCGCAGCGCGGGCGCGATCTTGACGCGCCTCATTCCAGTTGTTCACCTGGAAACCGGCAAACACACCGAACACTACGATCAGGAAATCAATCGCGATGGCGGTCCATTCCTGGTTCTTCACATGAGAGATGACGCGGCGAAGGATCATTCCCTGTCCTCCAGCAGTGACAGGATATTGGTCACCTCATCGTGCTGTTCCCGCGATATATCGGCCAGATTGATCTGGAAGATCATGATCGTCTGTATCTGTGGTTCAGCCTGACGCAGAAGCGCCCAGTCATGGTCAACGATAAAGTCGTTTTCCGGCGACGTGTAGTCCGTGTTGACCCGAATGGCATCGATTAGCAGGGGGCGGCCGGTCATCGATGACTGCGCGGTCAGTGCGCGCTGATAATTGTTCTCGTGACGGTCCAGGTTCTGACCATAGGCCGTCAGGGCGCGCCTCAGAGGTTCGCTCCGTATGCGTGACAGGCTGCCCGTCGAAATCATTTCGAGGTATGTCGCCGATTGCGTCGGCAGAGGCGCAGTCAATGCCGGCGCGGTGAGATATGTCTTGAGGTCGTCCAGGGATGGGGGTGTTTCTTCAGTGCGCAGCAGTGCAACCAGCTTGCCTGTATGTTCGGCAATCTGCTCAGCCTCATCCGCCGCAACGGCAATAGCACTCTCGGCTTCGCGGAAATCCTCTGCCAGCCGGTCGAGCAGAACGGCTTCCTGTGCATGTTCGTGCCGCGTCTCATTCCAGTTATTGACTTGAAGGCCGAGGAACACGCCGAGCACCACGATCAGGGTGTCGACAGCGACGGTGAACCAGTCCTGCTTGCGGAACGCATCGGTAAGGCGGCGGAGGATCATTGCGCGCAGGTCCCAGTCACGCCTGAGCGTCGCCAATCGGATCGAAAAACACCCACGTCCGCCCCCCCAAAGCCTTGCGCCGTGAGCCAACTATGCGACGTTTTTCGACAATTGTCTTGGGCTCGTTGAAATATCAGAGCCCTCTGTGGCCGGATCTGTAATGACGTCAGCGCATCGCGCTGATCAGGCTCCAGGCCTTGTCGAGTATCAGGACCGCCAAAAGCGTGATGCCTGCCATTGGCAGGAACAGGGCCAATCCAACAATAAGCACGATCACGCCGGCCACGATACGTCGGTCCGCCGGCATGGGTGGCACGCCGACATGTCCCTTTGGCTTGCGCTTCCACCACATCACGCCGCCGGTCACGCTCAGCATCACAACGCCCAATGCGGCAATCACGCCGAGCACCTGGTTCGGCCAGCCAAACAGGGCGCCCTCATGGAAGGCCACGCCATAGGCCATGGTCCGGTCAGCCACGTTCTGGTCGGCAAAGCGGATGCGCATCACTTCATCGCCCGTCCATTTGTCATAATGGACGGTCTCATAACGCGGGCGGAACTGCGGCATCGCCCGCACCGTCCACACACCATTCTCCCCGCGCGGCGGCTGTATGTTCACCGGCGCCCACAGGCCCTGCGGCACCACCTTGTCCACCACATCCTGCAGCGAAATACCGGCCGGCGCCATCGCGCCCATGCCGGCAATCATCGCATTCTCGTCATCATCGCTGCCGGTCTTCCAGAGGTCCGCCCCGCCCATATCGTGCCCCGCATGAGGTCCGCCCGACTGCAGCGTCACAAACCATTCCTGTCCCGGCGATTTCAATCCCACCAGCGCCTTCGCCCGCGTAAAGCCCGCGCCCCACACCTGCGTCCAGGGCAGGCCGGACAGCAACATCACCAGCACCAGCGCGCCAATCCACGCGCCCGCCGCGCCGTGCGCCTTCTTCCACACGTCCCGCCGCCCAAGGCGTACTGAAAAGTCCGGCACGAACACGCGCCACCATGCCATGCCGCGTGGCCACCAGAGATACATCCCCGTCACGATCAGGATGATCGTCCACGAGGCCATCGTCTCCACCACGAGCGAGCCGCGGTTTCCGCCCAGCAGCGTGCCGTGAATCTTCGACATGAAAGTCATGATCCGGTCGCCTGATTTCACGTCATGCAGGATGGCGCCTGTATGCGTGTCGAGCCTGAGATAGCGCGCTGGCCCCTCGCCAACGATCTCCACTTCTGCCGTCAAATCCTCCGGTCCGTCCGGCAACACATAGCGTTTGAGGACATAGCCCGGATGGGCAGCGAGCGCAGTCTCGACCAGCGTGTCGGCCGGCACCATGGCGCCCGCCTCCTGTGACGCTTTCGCATTGATCCCCGCCTCGATCGCGGCCTCCACCTGCGGCTTGAACAGGTAGGTCGCCCCCGTCAGGGCCAGGATCACAACGAATGGGATCACCACCAGACCGGCCATGAAATGCCAGCGCCAGACGCGGTGTTGAAGCCCTGATCGGAATGCGCTCGCCATAGGCCTAGAACCTCGCCCGAATGCCGCCGAACACGGCCCGGCGTTCCACCGGATAGTAGATCGAGGATGTCGGATCCGCCGTGATCACGGCACTGACATCCCCGATGGCCTTCTCGCCGCCGAGGTTCCTTGCATCGAGGAACAGGTCCATCCGGTCATTGACGCTCCAGCTGGCAGTTGCGCCCAGCAACACATAGCCGTCGACCTTCTTCGTATTGTTATAGTCGGCATAAGGGCCCTCGGGTACCCATTCCAGGCTCGGCGCCACATGCAGGCGTTCCGTCCCGATGCGCAGCTCGGCGCGATAAACATGCTCCGGCACAACCGGCAAGTGGTTGTCGCCGTATTGCGTATCGCCATCAAACTTGAAGTCTGAATACGTGTAGACCTGCCGCAGACGCAGCCAGTCGTTCAGCTGAAGCGACAGGCCAGCTTCGATGCCTTGGTGGATGGTCTCGTCACCATTGAAGGTCGAAGCGGGGATTTCGGTATTCACCGTATACTGAAGCAGCTCACCATCAATCTCCGAGCGGTAGGCGGTGACATCCCATTCCGCGATTCCCCTGCTGCCGCGCGTGCCGACTTCCATCGTCCACGCCGTCTGCTTCTCCACCGGCACGAATGCCGCCACCTGTGCCAGTTCGCCATACCCGGGGAACTCGGCCGACTTGCTCAGATTACCGTAGACCTGAATGTCCGGCGTCGCCGCGTAGAGCATGCCCAGTTTCGGCGAAAAGGCATTGAATTCTTTCTCGCCTTTCACACCCGTCGCGCCGCCCGAGAACAGGTTGAACTTCTCAAACTGCTCGCGCTTGCCATTGGCGTAGATGCCGCCGCCGATCAGCGTCATCTTGTTGGTCGCGTGATAACGCACTTCGGAATAGACATTGCTCGTATAGGCCTTCTGGTCCGCATCAAAGGCCAGCGCGCCGCTGGCGCCACTATTGTTGATATAGCGCTGGTAATCGACATCGCCGAAGCGTGCTTCGCCGCCAATCGTGGCTTCCCACTTGCCGCTCGCCCAGTCCCAGCGCGCAAAGGCGCCGCGGTCCTGCGTATCTTGCTCCAGCACCTGGAAGATCGGGTGGTGCAGCGACTTTTCATTCAGGAAAACGCCTAGCTTCAGGTCGCTATTGTCGAACGCAATGGTCGTCTGGTTCTGCAGGCGAACAGACTCGATATCGCGGCCCTGGTCATTTACGAAGTTGCCGGTCTTCGGATTTTTCAGTGCCACCGCCTCGGTCAGCGCGCCCGGCAGTTCCTGGTTCAGCTGGTTGACGCTGATATAGAAGCGCATCGTGATCCGGTCGGTCACCGCATAGCCCACATTTCCGTTGAAGCGCACGGACTCGCGCTTGGCATGGTCGCGGTCACCATCGGATGTATCGGTGCTGATAGCGCCCCACGCATCCAGCCGGTCACCCGCCATTCCACCTGACACCAGCAGGCGCGCCGTATCATTGCTGCCAATGTCACCGCGCACATACACGCCCGGCGCGGTGCGCCCGTTTGGCGTCACGCCATTGATCGCGCCGCCCAGCGTGCCCGAGCCATAGCGCAGGGCGTTCGATCCCCGGAAAACTTCCAGATGGTCAAAGAAGATCGGCTCCAGCTCCTGGAAGTCGCCATTGTCGTCGGCCAGGTTGATCGGCACGCCGTCCTGCAACAGCGTCAGGCCGCGCATGTGATAGCCCCGGCTGAGGCCCGACCCACGGATCGAAATGCGCACTTCCTGGCCAAAGCGCGGCTGAGTGTAGACGCCCGGCGAGAAGGACAGCGTATCGCGCAGAGAGACGAGGAACCGGTCGGCGTATTCGTCATGCGAGACAACTTCCGCGCCACCCGGCGTCTTCGCCACCAGCGCTTCGGCTTCCAGCGTGCTGGCATTAGAGGTCACGATGATCGTGTCCTGATAGAGCGTCGCATCATCCGCAGCAGCGAATGGCGCACAGCCGAGCATGGCGCCCAGCGCGATAAGGCTCACGCGGGAGCCCGATTTGAGATGTTTCATTGGATAAGTGTTTTCTCTTCTGGCGCGGCTATGGGCGCGCGCTTGGTCTGACAAGGTTAGGGGTTCAGTGTCAGCTGAAGAGAGGGGGCCCGCGTGCGGGCAGGGGAGCGGTAATGACGCGCGATGCGGGCGGCGCGCGCAGTGGCGGCAGCGTGCGGTCATTGTTACGGCGCAGGGCAGGGACATCGAACACATGGCCCGCATCCGCCTGCATGAGGATCGACGCGACCGCATACGGACACGGCGCCATATGGCCGGGGTCGCTATGGTCGCCATCGGGGGCGCTGTCGGATGACTGGTCTGGCTCCTCGTCGCCGTGCAGCCCGGTCACCTGGCGGGTCACCGGGTCGACCACAACAGTTCGCCCGGAGCAAAGTTCGATCGTGAATCCGCCACCAGTCTCGGCTGGCGCAATCATCCAGCCGGTGGGCACAGCGGCACGCACCAGCATCGCCACCAGCATCAGCGTGGCGACCGCCCGGAACATGGCAATACGAGAGAGCAGGCCCTTGCGCATGTGGCCCCCTTAGCGAGCCGTCATCAAGGCGGCAATTGCGCTAGTGTCGCAGATAGCAAAACGGCCCTCCGTTTCCGGAGGGCCGTCTGTTCGTTTCGGTAGGCTTGGGGCCTGGACTAGAAGCCCATGCCACCCATGCCGCCCATGTCAGGCATGCCGCCACCGCCGCCAGCCGATTCTTTCTTCGGTGCTTCGGAGATCGAGCATTCCGTCGTGATCAGCAGGGCTGCGACTGAAGCTGCGTTCTGCAGGGCAGAGCGGACAACTTTCACAGGGTCGATAACGCCCATGGCAACGAGGTCACCATATTCTTCGGTCTGGGCGTTGAAGCCGTAAGAGCGCGACTTGTTGGACAGGATGTTGTTCACAACAACCGAACCTTCAACGCCTGCGTTCTCGACGATCTGACGAAGCGGAGCTTCGAGCGCCTTGCGGACGATGTCGATACCGGCTTTTTCGTCGTCATTCAGGCCAACAACGCCGATGTTCTTGGAAGCGCGGAGCAGGGCCACGCCGCCACCAGGAACAATGCCTTCTTCAACAGCTGCGCGCGTAGCGTTCAGCGCGTCGTCGACACGGTCTTTCTTCTCTTTCACTTCGACTTCGGTCGCACCGCCAACCTTGATCACGGCAACACCGCCAGCCAGTTTGGCCAGGCGCTCTTGCAGTTTCTCACGGTCATAGTCGGAAGACGTGTCTTCGATTTGCGCGCGGATCTGCGAAACGCGTGCTTCGATCTCTTTCTTCTTGCCAGCGCCATCAACGATGGTCGTGTCGTCTTTCGTGATCGACACGCGCTTGGCTTTGCCGAGCATTTCCATGCCGACGTTCTCAAGCTTGATGCCGAGGTCTTCGGAGATGACCTGGCCCCCTGTGAGGACAGCGATGTCCTGCAGCATGGCTTTACGACGATCGCCGAAGCCCGGTGCTTTGACAGCAGCGATTTTCAGGCCACCGCGCAGCTTGTTCACGACCAGCGTGGCAAGCGCTTCGCCGTCGACGTCTTCAGCGATGATCAGCAGCGGCTTCTGCGACTGAACAACAGCTTCGAGGATCGGCAGCATTGGCTGGAGCGAGGAAAGCTTCGACTCGTGAAGCAGGATGAGGACGTCTTCGAGTTCGACGTTCATCTTGTCAGCATTGGTCACGAAGTAAGGCGACAGGTAGCCGCGGTCGAACTGCATGCCTTCAACGACATCAAGTTCGGTTTCGAGCGACTTGGCTTCTTCAACCGTGATGACGCCTTCATTGCCGACTTTCGCCATGGCTTCAGCGATCATCGCGCCGACTTCAGTGTCACCGTTTGCGGAGATCGTGCCGACTTGGGCGATCTCTTCGTTGGTTTTCACTTTCTTGGAGCTGTGTGCGAGGTCGCGAACGACTTCCGCAGCGGCTTTCTCGATACCGCGCTTCAGGTCCATTGGGTTCATGCCGGCGGCAACGCGCTTCATGCCTTCGCGAACGATGGCCTGTGCGAGAACCGTAGCGGTCGTCGTGCCGTCGCCGGCAACGTCGTTGGCCTTGGAAGCGACTTCGCGCAGCATTTGTGCGCCCATGTTTTCCAGCTTGTCTTCAAGCTCGATTTCTTTGGCGACGGTGACGCCGTCCTTCGTGGTGCGCGGTGCGCCGAAGGATTTTTCGATGACGACGTTACGGCCTTTAGGGCCGAGCGTGACTTTCACGGCGTTAGCCAGCGTGTCGACGCCTTTGAGCATCTTTTCGCGGGCGTCGGAGCCGAAAACTACATTTTTGGCAGCCATAGTGAGTTACCTCTTTGAATGGTTTGGAATTTCAGGAGATCGAAGCAGGGGCGGGAGCCTATTTGGACTCCAGCACGCCCATGATGTCGCTCTCTTTCATGATCAGCAGCTCTTCGCCTTCGACCGTGACTTCGGTACCGGACCATTTGCCGAAAAGGACACGGTCTTTCGCTTTCACGTCGAGCGGGATGCGCTTGCCGTTATCATCAAGAAGGCCTGCGCCAACGGCGACAATGACGCCTTCCTGTGGTTTTTCCTTGGCGGTGTCAGGAATGATGATCCCGCCTTTGGATTTCTCTTCTTCCTTGACGCGGCGCACGACAACGCGGTCGTGGAGGGGACGAAGTTTCATATTGAGCCTCTCGCTTTTCTACGTAGGTTCGGGGTTGAATCTGGGGCGTCGGCTCTGGAACGGAGAGGGGTGTTAGCACTCACCCGTCCCGACTGCTAACGCTGCAGCGGAAGTAGGGGGGCTAAAGGCGCGCGTCAACGGCCCAACCGTGAATTTTTTGTTCATCAACGGCCTGTGGATGCTATGAAAACAGGCATCTAGAGGGGACAAGGCATGGTCAGACTCGCATATGACGCTTCGGGGAAGCCGATTAAAGTCCCCGAACTGGAGTCCATCGCGCTCATACGGCCCGAATTCTTCTCCGGCCCGCGCATCTGGGGCGAAACCCTCGCACCCGCCCTTCAGGCCCGGGAGGCCGACCGGCGCACCACGGTCAAAAAGGCCTGGCGCAAGACCATCATTGCCGGTTTGCTCCCCATGCTTCTGCTGCTGGTCCTGTCGGTGCCATTCCCGTTTCTGCTAGGTGGCTGGCCCATCGTGCTCTTCTTCGGTTCCGGCATTTCCATCGTCCTCGTGGCGGGGCTCGACTGGCTCAAGGTCTACCATATGAAGGCCACCACGAAGGAACTCGTCCTCGGCGCCGCCTGCCAATGTTTCGATTTCACCTATGACACGCTCTCGCCAGACGTCTCCCGCATCACCGACCTGAAAAGCTTCGTCGCCGTCGGCCGCGCCTACCAGAAGAAATACGGCACGCCCGGCGCAAAGACGGGAAAGAAACGCAAACGCGGCGGCCAGACCCGCATCACCACGCCCTTCGGCAGCGCCAGCTTCGGCAGCTCCAATGCCTCCGGGCCAGACTGTCCAACCCCCGCCTATGACATTCTCGAAAGCGCCAGCCTCCTGCCGGGCCACGATTCCCGCGCCTTCGAAGACCTCATCAAGGGCACCCGCGCCGGCGCCAATTTCGCCCTCGTGGAGTGCCGCCTCGAAACCAGCGGCGACAATGGCGGCACCGTCTTCCAGGGCCTCCTCTTCCACGTCGAGTATCCCGAGCGCTTCCTCGGTCGCACGCTCCTCGCCCGGTCCCGCTGGTGGAAACGCGGCAAGGCCTCGAAAGACCTCACCAAGGTCCGCCTCATATCCGCCGAGCTCGACAAGGCCTTCACCGTCTATTCCAATGATCAGGTCGAAGCCCGCATCCTGCTCACGCCCGACCGGCTCGAACGCCTGCTCGCGCTAGAGCGCCACTTCTCCGGCGGAAAGCTGCGCGGCGTGTTCGAGGACGGCCACATGACAATCGCCCTCGAAGCCGCCAACCAGTTCGAGGCCGGCTCCATCTTCAAACCCCTTGTCGACCCGGCCCGCTTCACCACCGCCCTCATCGAACTCGGCTTGGTCTGCGACGTCATCGACGGCTTCCTCACGCGCGACTGGGTACAGGACAAACTGTAGGAAACAGGGCAGGTTCGCGACCGCTGCCGCATCAGCAGGCAAGAGGCAGCGATATTCCGGAACGCCGTGCCATATCGCTTGCCGGGCCGCGCGGCCCGCTGATTAGGTCAGCCCTGCTTTCCCAATCAGACAGGTCTGCCCGCATGCGTCTTCTTCACCGCCCTTTCCTCGCCGCGCTCGCCCTTCTGTCCTGCCTCGCGCAGCCGGCCCTCGCCGATACACCTGTCGAAGCCGCCACAAGGGACAGCCTCAGGGAATGGGTAGCCTTCCTGCGCCTGCCGAACATCACCAAGCGTTCCACGGCTGAAATACGCGCCAATGCCGACTGGATCGAGGCCGCCTTCCAGCGCTACGGCTACACCGCCCGGCAACTCGAAGACGGCGAAACGCCCATGGTCTATGCCGCCTGGCCGACCCAGTCGCCGGATCGCAAGACCGTCCTCTTCTATGCCCACATGGATGGCCAGGCCGTGAAGCCGGAAGAATGGGATCAGGAAAGCCCGTTCTCCCCCGTCCTTAAAGCGAAGGCAGACGGCGGCTGGACAGACCTTCCCCTCGACCGCCTCCTCAATGGCGAGGCCGATCCCGAAGACCGCCTCTTTGCACGCTCGGCCGCTGACGACAAGGCGCCCATCATGATGCTGCTCGCCGCCATGAACGCCCTGAAAGCGGAAGGCCGCGAGCCCGCCATCAATATCAAGATCCTGCTCGACTCCCATGAAGAGGGCGGCCCACCCACGCTCAAGGATGTCGTCAAACGCAATGCCGATCTGCTCGCCGCCGATGCCGTCATCATGCTCGACGGCCCGATGCACATTTCCAACCGGCCCACCGTGGTCTACGGCCATCGCGGCGGCGCTGGTGTCGAACTCACCGTCTTTGGCGCCCGTACAGAGCTTCACTCCGGCCACTATGGCAACTATTCGCCAAACCCCGCCCAGCTGCTCGCTGAACTCCTCGCCACGTTCAAGGATGAATGCGGTCGCGTCACCGTCGCAGGCTTCTATGATGGCGTCGTGTTCGATGAGGAGACCAAGGCCGCCTTCGCCTCGGTGCCCGATGATGAAGCCGCCATCAATGCGCGCCTCGGCATTGCAGAGGCCGATTGCGTCGGCCTGTCCTATCAGGAGGCGATCAACTATCCCTCGTTCAACATTGCGGGCCTCAAGGCCGCCGATGTCGGCACCAACCGCCGCACGATCATTCCCGAATATGCCACCGCCGCCATCGGTATGCGCACCGTGCCTGCCACGCCGCCCGAGCGCCTCATCGCCCTCGTGCGCACCCATATCGAGGCGCAGGGCTACCACCTGGTCGATGGCGAGCCGACTGAAGAGGAGCGCCTGAAATATCCCCGCCTCGCCTCCATGAAGGGTGGTGGGGGCGGCAAGGCCCTGCAAACGCCCCTCGGCGCCCCCGTCGGCAAATGGATCACGGCCTCGCTGAAAGAGACATTCAACGCCGAGCCCGTCCGTATACCGCTCATGGGCGGTTCCGTTCCCACGTCCGGCCTTCTGTCCCTCGGCGCGCCCATCATGCTCCTGCCGCTGGTCAATGCCGACAATAATCAGCACGCCGCCAACGAGAACATGCGCGTCGGCAATTACTATGATGGCGTACGCGCCCTCCACGGCCTGTTCCTCAGGCCCTTCGACGCCACTCCTGCGGACTAGCAAGGCCGAATCACCGGGCGGGGCAGGGAGAAGGGTGGGGAAAGAGGCGCCTCTCTCCGCCCCCGACAAAACCGTGCCTACAATGCTCGCATGTTTCCGCTCGATGAACAGGACATGGAGATCGTGGCGCCCGAAGGCTGGGCGCGGCTTGATCGCGTGGTGCTCATGGCCGTCGACCTGCTCGGCCCCGTCGCCGACGCGATCCTGCCGAAAGGCGTCGCCGCGAAAATCCTCGCCATCCTCAAACCCGCCGAAGCGCTCGCACGGCGCCTCCTCTATCTCCTCGCCCCAACCATCACTCTCCCGCCCGCAACCCCGGCCCCTAGATCCGTGTCCCCGGCGAAAGCCGGGGCCTCATCAAGTTCGGTCCCAGCGCCAACCGCAAGAGATCCCGGCCTTCGCCGGGATAGTCGGAAAATACTGTTCCGCCTGACGGAGGCCCCCACACGTGGGCCCAAACCCACCGGCCCCCGCATCCGCTATCTCGACGGCCCGCCCGCGCCGCCCAAACCGCCTGCACGCCCCAGCGCCCCGCCAACCGCCGCCAAACTTCGGGACCGCCTCATCGCGCTCAGCATGGTCCTCGGCGACCCGGACCATCACGCCAAGCGCCTCGCCCGCATGCTCGCCCGCCGTGCTGCCAAAGGCAGCCCGCGCCCCGTGCCCTTCAATTTCGCCTATGTCCCCCGTCTCGCCCGTCACGGGCTCGAGGAAGACATCCGCGACGTCCTGCAATTCACCAATGACGCCGCCCACTACAAGGCGCATGCGCCGCCGGGCTAGCCCTCACCTCCCACGCCCTTTGGGCGCGGGTCCCTCCTCTCCCAGAGGGAGAGGGATCAAGTGGGACAGAGCTATAAACCCCTCTCCCGCTTGCGGGAGAGGAGGGGCCCATTGCGCAGCAATGGGAGGTGAGGGTCTTTAACCCTACCGCCCCGTATCAAATTTATCGGTCTTCCGCTCGCCCAGCAACATGCGCTGTTCGAGCCGCTTGCGCAGGGCCGCATAATAGGCCTCGAGAAAAGCGAGGTCCGTCTCGCCAATCGTCCGCCCCCAGCCGATCTTGTTGCGGATCCGCTCGGCCACCTGCTGCTTGATCTCCGGGGTCGACTGGCGCAGCACATCCTCAAGAACGTGAAGCTCATGGATGCCGTAGGCATCCGCCTGCGCCGGTGTGAAGGCAAAGCGCGCGCCCTGTTCCGGCGTCATGATCGCCGAGGTGATATCGCTCATCAGCTGCGCCTTGGGCGCCTTGATCACCCATGTTCCCGCCAGCAGGTCACCCACCCGCATCTTGTCCTTGTTGAATACCGGGAAGAAGAGGAACACGCATGACCAGGCCAGCCCGAACAGCGCCATCCAGCCACTCACCTGGTCACTGCCCAGTCCCATGACCACGAATTGCAGCGGCAGGCCCAGCTCCACTTCGCGCATGAAATTGCGCGCCAGCACAGCGTCTGCCGTCAGCCGGCCGCCATCCCGCGTCGCCACGCGCAGGCCGAGCGCCCGCTTGCCCGGCGTCGCAGCTTTCCGGCCGATCTCGAAGAAGATGTAATAGAAGTTCCGTACGAAAAAGTAGAACACCATCCAGAAGGCAAAGGCAAAATTCGCCTGGTCCATGCCCATTGCGTTCAGGGTGAAAATCATGCCCAGCAGCACGCCGATCACGATGGCCCACTGGATCGCCACATCAATGGTAAAGGCCCCGGCGCGCTCTGCCACAGTGGCCAGCTTGAGGTGGATCTCCGCGCCCTCCGGCGTCACCAGCGTGCGCGTCAGCTTGCCCACGCGCATCTGCTCGGCCAGCCGCGCCCGACGGCGCTGGGCCGCCTCCATGCTGATGCCCGGGCGGGCAGGGGGCGCCGACGTATTGGTCATGTGTCACGCTCCGCGCGCGGCAGGTAGAAATAGGCGCACCAGAGGAAAAGGCTCACGCCCGCAATCGTGTAGCGCGCCAGATCGGAATTGATCAGCTGTCGCCCAAAGCCTTCCAGCAGCGCCGCGATCACCAGCATGATGACGCAGCCCATCGCCATGGTGGCCGCCTTCTGCCCCGCGGCCCGCGCCGAGTCCATCCGGGTCATCTTGCCCGGAAACGCCACCGCCCCGCCAATCACGAATCCTGCCGCGCCCGCCAGCGTGATCGCGAACAGTTCCGTCACGCCATGGATCATCAGCCAGCCGGTGAACTCAAAGCCCAGCCCCTTCTGCCAGAACACGGCGTAGAGCGAGCCAATGGTCACGCCATTGTACAAGAGCAGCCACGCCGTTGGCAGGCCGAAGGCAAAGCCCAGCGCAAAGGCGAACAGCGAAATCTGCGCGTTATTGTTGAACAAGTATCCCGAGAACGCGGCCAAGTCACTCTGCCCGTGATCGTTCGGATCGGTATAGATGGTCGAGCGCAAATATTCGACCGTCGCATCCGGGTTGCGCCCGTCGAACAGGCTTTCATTATGGAAAGTCCAGAACCAGTCCATATCCTGCATGCACAGGAAGAAGGCGAGCGCGATGCCGCCAAAGAAAAACAGGAAGGCCAGCAAGGTGGGCCCAACCGCGCCGCTCACCGCCTGTGGCCAGCCACGCCGCAGGAAGTCCATGATGCGCTCGCCCAGCGTCGTGCGCGCGCCGTAGACAAAGAAATAGGCCCGCGTGCACAGGCTCTCCAGATAGGTGATGACGTTCTGGTCCAGCGAGATCGACCGCGCCACGGACAGCGAACTCACCGCCTGCCGGTACAGCCGGGGCAGGGCCGTCATGTCTTCGTCGCTCAGCGCGTTGACGCCGCTATTCTCGGCCCGCGTCAGGATCAGGTCCAGCTTGCGCCAGTCGGCTTCGCGCTCCTCGCGGAAGCGATAGGATTTCAGCGTGTCGCCTCTCACAGCATGTCCCTCTGCTTGATCTGCAGGTAGCGCGAAATCAGCGCGCCCCCAAAGGCTTCCGGTTTCGTCTCGATGATCTGCACGCCCATCCGCTGCAGACGCCGGAACACGACGTCCCGCTCGGCCAGCAGCCCGTCGGCGATCACCGCGCGCGTCACGTCCTCTGTGGTTTCCGGCGGTGCATCCACCATGCCCGACAGGGCTTCGTCCTCGAAGGTCGCGAACAGCACCAGGTGCCGGTCCGTCAGCCGTTTTACATTTTCCAGCATCAGCTCGGCCGAGATCGTATCGACGAAATCGGAGAAGATGATGACAAGGCTGCGCCGCTCCAGCCGGCTCGCCAGCGTGGAAAGGGCCAGCGTGTAATTGGTTTCCTCAGTCGAATAATCGAGGTTTGCCGCCATGCCCTGCGCCTTGGGAAAGCCGCGTGGCCCGCTCAGGAAGCCGGTCGTCAGCCCGGGCCGGGAATCGAAGCCATAGAACATGGTCCGGTCGCCCTGCCGAAGCGAGACATAGGAGAGCAACAGCCCGGCATTGATCGCCCGGTCGATCTTCGGCACCCCGCCCAGCGGTTCGCTCATCAGCCGCCCGGTATCGAAGGCAAACACGATATTGTGGTTGCGTTCGGTGCGGAATTCCTTGGCCAGCAGGTTGCGGTGCCGCGCCGAATGTTTCCAGTCGATGGCCCGCCGGTCCATGCCGCTGGAAAACTCGCGCAGCGCATCAAACTCGCTCCCGTCGCCCCGCTCGATCTGCGTCTTGATGCCAAAGGCTGCGTCCCGCGAAAACAGGCGGATCGCCTCGTCCTTCACCCAGCGAATGTTCGGCGTCACCGGAATATCCCGGTCCAGTTCGAGTATGTGCCGCTTCTGGATGAGGCCCAGCGGCCCCTGCCACCGGCTCCACAGGCGCACCAGTTTCGCCATGCCGCGGCGCTTCGGCGTCAGGTCAAATTCATAGGGCCGCTCATTGCCCTCCCAGCCGCGCAGGCCCTTGGCGGGAATGTCTTCCAGCAGCTCATTCATCTCCAGCTTCACCTGCACCCGGTGCGGCAGCTGCCCCCCGTTGAAGCGCAACACCAGTGGCAGCGGATCGCTCCCGCCGACATAGAGCAGCGGTGGTATCTCCAGCTCAGGCGCATAGGCGCGCAGCGAGGCGCCCATCATCGCGTCCAGCAGGATCAGCGCCCCCACGCCCACAATCCAGCCCGCCGACACGATCCACATCGCAGGCGCCATCAATGCGATGGCCAGCATCAGCGGTACGCCGAGCAGCATCAGGAAGATCGCGCGGGGCGTCGGCGAAATCACCGGGGCGCCGCCGTCTGTTCGATAATACCAGCCAGGGTTTCGTCGGTCGTCTTGCCTTCGATTTCGGCGCCGGGTGACAGCAGAATGCGGTGGCGCAGCGCCGGCAAAGCCAGCGTCTTCACATCATCCGGGATCACGAAGTCACGTCCGTCAATCGCCGCACGCGCCCGTGCTGCCGTGGCCAACGCCGCCGCCGCGCGCGGGCTCGCGCCTGTCTCCAGCGCCGGTGTCTCCCGCGTCGCCCGGATCAGGTCGACAATATAGGAGATGATATCATCCTTCAGCTTGACCCCAGCGACCGTATCCACGGCCGTGTCCAGCTCCGCCGCGCTGATGGCGGACTCGATGCCGAACGAGGCTGGCGTGTTCATGCCGGTGCGCGTGCCGTGCTGCGCGACTATGGCGAACTCTTCCTCACGGCTCGGATAGGCCAGCGTATGTTTGAACAGGAAACGGTCCAGCTGCGCTTCGGGCAGGGGATAGGTGCCCTGCTGCTCGATCGGGTTCTGCGTCGCGATCACGGTGAAGCGTGGGTTCAGCGGATAGGTGTCGCCGTCAATCGTCACCTTGCGCTCCTGCATCGCCTCCAGCAGCGCGGCCTGCGTCTTTGGCGGCGTCCGGTTGATCTCGTCGGCCAGCAAGAGGTCCGTAAAGATCGGCCCCTTGGTCAGGCTGAATTCATTGGTCTGGAAATTGAACAGGTTCGTGCCCAGAACATCGCCCGGCATCAGGTCCGGCGTGAACTGGATGCGCCCGAAGTCCAGCGAGATCGCCTTGGCAAAGCATTGCGCCAGCAGCGTCTTCGCCGTTCCCGGCGGTCCTTCCAGCAGCACATGCCCGGACGAGAACAGCGCCGTCAGCAATATGTCGACCGTCGTGTCCTGGCCGACCACGGCCTTGCGCACCTCGCCGCGTATCTTCGCCGCCAGGTCCTTGATGTCACTTACGTTCATGTGTGCCTCTCCTGAGAATGTCGCGTCGCCAGCGATAGAGTTCGCGGGCTTTTGTCATCAGTTCCTCGCGGCTGGCGGCAGGCGCCCTCAGGCCCGCCTCCATCTGCGAGAACCGTTTGCCGGATTGTTCCTCGGGGCCGAGCCGGTCGAACAGGTCCGACAGCTGTGCCTCGGTCATTGTCTTTGGCGCCGCAATCTCGCGCGCCACCCGCCGCCGCAGCATGGCGAGATAGCCCGGCGCCATACGTGTCTCCCGCCGCGACATCGTGAACAGGCCGGCCGAATTATCCACCAGCGCCTGCTTGCCCAGCGGGATTACGCGGGCGCCCCGCACGGTCGGGCCAAAGCGAACGAGTGCCGCCCATCCGAGGAGGAAGGCCGCTGCCAGCGCCGCCAGCGTCGCGCCGATATAGGGAATATCGAACATCATCTGCATCAGGTTTTCCGAGCGGACGAAGCCGTGCAGCGTCGCATCGAAGATGATCGGCTCGGCTTCGTCATAGCGAATCCAGTCCATCAGCTGCACGGCGAAAAGCGCATTCTCCCGTTCGGCCAGGCCGAACGTGTTCAGCATGTCGGGGTCGGCGAGAATGTAGATGTCCTCGTCAGCCATCTTGCCCAGAAGGATGCCATCCTCGGTGCCGGCAATCTCGACCAGCGTGTCTGACTTGATCACCTGCATCTTCACGTCGGGCTTCAGCTTCATGTCGCCAAACGGAGTCTCGGTCAGGCGCGGCACATCGATCCGCCCGATCTCGCCGGTCACATTCAGTTTGCCCAGCAGGTCGTTCACGGCGCTGGCATCGGTGAACTTGGTGTCGCGCTGGCGCTTGGTGTTGAACGGGTCGGTCTCGCCGTTCCATTTGGGCAGAACGACCAGCGTCGTCGGTTGCAGGACTGTATTCTCAAGATCGCCAGCGCCCCGTGCGGGCAGAGTCAGCACCATCACGCCCCAGTCACGATTGCCCAGCCGACTTTCCAGCCGCGAGACTTCCACCGGATAGCCCTGCTCCTCCAGCAGCTGGACGATGCCATTATAGCCGATGGCAGAGGTCGAGAAGGGATGGTCGCCTGCATGGTTGCGGTCGCGCAGTTCCGGCGACCAGCCAGCCAGCACCATCACCGCGCCGAACGAGACAATCGCAATTGTCAGCATGATCGCCACGGTCCGCGCCGCGAAGGGAGAGCCGGTATTCGTCTCGCTCATGCCCAGCCCTCACCGAAGGCGAAATGCTCATAGGATTCGCGCGCCGTCTTCCAGCCCGCCGCGTCCACCTCGCGCCCGCCGAAGAAACTGTGCTCAACAATCTGGATGATCGGGCCAAGGCCGCGCTTCGCCCGCTCCGGCAGGTGACGCAGGCTGCCAATCTCCCGCGCCGTCAGCGAGCGCGGGACGCCGCCTTCGAGGCGCTGCTGGATGTCGTTGATCGAGCGGAAAAGCAGCAGGTGAACCGCCTCCGCATACTTGCCCGCCCTGGCCAGCGCATCAGCCTCTTCCAGCAGCGTCAGCGCCTCCTGCGTATCGGGCCGCAGGTCAGGCAGCACATCATCCGGATTGTCCACCTTGCCCTTGCCGTCACGACCAAAGCGCACGCGGATCGCCTCGCCGAACAGGAAATAGAGCACGCCCGCCACCACAAGGCCCACGGCAATAAAGAAGACAACCTGCAGGATCGGCCCAAGGGTGCTGAGGAATTGAAAGATCGCCTGCAGCCAGCGTGGCGGCGGCTTGGGTGGCTTGAAGTCCTCGGGCGGCGCATCATATTCCGGCCGCTTCAGTTGCAGGTCCGTTTTCTTCAGGTAGGCCGCATGGGCCTGATCCAGCGCCTCGAGATTGGTCTGCGGGCCGTAATCGTCGTCTTCATCATAGACATAAGTGTCGTCATCATAGGTGTCGACGCTGTCATCGTGCAGGCCGTCCGTCGCGGGGGAGGGTGTCATTTCCGGCAGCGTGTTTTGCGCCCGTCCCACGGGCGAGGCCATCGCGACGCAAAGCGCGAGCAAGGCTCCCATCCGGACCGGAATGCGCACGTGTCGACCCTCCTGCTTCAGGCACCCCGTTTGCCTGCGCGTCTGGCAGACTATTCCAGAGGTTGCGCGCCGCTTCAACGACCTATTGCCCTATCGGGCCATCCACCCGATATAGCCGCTCCACGGCAAGGATGAGGCGGAATATGGACAAGGCAGAACACTATCGCGAGTTGAAGGCCGAAATCGACAGCGTCGTGGCTGGCGAAACCTCAATTACGGCGCGCTATGCCACGGCGGCCTGCATCCTGGCCCAGGCCATGGCGCCGCGTTTCTTCTGGACCGGATTCTATGTGGTCGACCCGCTGAAGGAGGCCGAACTCGTGGTTGGGCCCTATCAGGGCACGCTCGGCTGCCTGCGCATTCCGTTCGGCCGGGGCGTCTGCGGTCATGTTGCGGCCACGGCCGAGCCGATTATCGTGCCGGACGTGCATGCCTTCCCGGGGCACATTGCCTGCGATTCGGCCTCGAATTCGGAAATCGTCGTCCCGGTCTTTGATGCCGAGGGCAAACTGGCGGCGGTTCTGGATGTGGATTCAACGTCGCTCGACGCGTTCGATGAGGTGGATCAGGCAGGCCTAGTTGCTATCTGCAACAGCCTCCTCGTCGCCTGACACGGCGGGCAGCGGGTCCACGTTCAGCGCCATGTCGCGCGGGGCGAGCACTTCGGTCACCATGTCGATCCGCTCGTTGAGCTTTTCTTCAAGGATATCAAGCTTGCGGGCACGCAATTCGCGGTGCGGCGCCAGCGGATAGTGCAGCTCCATCCACGTATCCGTTTCGGACGTGTAGGGCGGCCATACCGGCACGCCATTGCTGTTCGGATTGCCCGTCTTCGCGAAATTGGTCCAATAGGTCACCATCGTCTCGGACAGTTTCTCGTCGCTATGCGTGACAGGCAGAAGCGGGAAGGGCTTGCCGAAAACAAACGGCACTTCGGCGGCATGGTAGGCGCCAAGTGTCTGGTGTTTGGAGGGCGGCACGCGCGAGAAAATATACATCCAGGTCGGTTGGCCCTTATCGGCATTATGCTTGCCGAGGAAGCGCATGTGCACGCCGAACGTATCATCGCCCAGCATGTCCACCGCGCCCTTGTCCCAGGTCTCCAGGCTCTCCATGCCATAAAGCGACTGCAGCGCCTTGGCCGGATTGGCGCCGAACACATCGGCCAGCATCTCTTCGCGTTCGTCCAGTGTGCCCGTCATCGGGCCCGCCAACAGGGTCGGCGACCGGATGCCATCATAGAACAGTGTGCCTTCATCGGCATTGTAGCCTGCCAGCATCGGCAGGTGGGGGACTTCGCCATCACGGATGGCCTTGCCGATCATTTCCGGCAGCACTTTGCCGTCAACGACGGGAAGGAAATAGTCGCCGAGGTCGCCCCGCACCTTCGCGCGCGAGATGATCGCAGCCGCCGGAATTGCGCGCAGCTCAGCAGCGGTCGCGGCAGGCGGCGCAAGGGTCGACAGGAATTCGGTGCCGACATCCTCGGCGCTGCGCACACTGGCGAGCGGGGATTTCGACAGGTGGATGGCATTGCCGCTGCTTGATCCGCTTTCGAGGATCACCTTGTCGAACAGGCCGGCCGACATCGGAGAGGCCATGAGTTCACTGACAGATCCAGCGCCGGCGCTCTCGCCGAACACGGTCACGTTTTCAGGGTCGCCGCCAAAGCTTGCAATGTTCTGGCGCACCCATTTGAGCGCGGCCATCTGGTCCAGCAGGCCGTAATTGCCGGACGTGCCGTCGACTTCCGTCAGCGCCGGATGGGCGAGATAGCCGAGGGCGCCGAGACGGTAATTGATCGTGACCAGAACGACGCCTTTTTCGACAAGGCCGTTCGCCTGATAGAAGCTGGAGGAGCCCGAGCCAGCCTTGTGGGCGCCGCCATGGATCCAGACCATGACAGGAGCCGGCGCTGCGCCGCCCATGTTGCCTGTGCGGACATTCAGGAAGAGGCAGCTTTCGGATTCCTGCGGAGCGGGCTGTGCGGCGAGATATTTCTCGGCCACAAACCGTTTCCACCAGGGCAGGCCATTGCCCTTCAGGATGTCATCGACAAAGCCGGCGAGGCTGTCACGGCCCTGCAGGCATTCGGGACCAAAGGTGCGGGAATCGCGGGGAATGGCGCCCCATTGCGGCGGTATATCCGGCGCGCTCCAGCGCTGCGCGGTGGCATAGGGAAGCCCATTATAGACCTGAATATCGGGGTTATCCTCGTCCACGCCGCCGATGATCACGCCTTGCGCAATGCGCAGCGGTTCGGTGCGCTCCAACGGCGCGGCCGGCTGGTTCAATTTGAACCAGCCCCAGGCCACTCCGGCGACCAGAATAAAGAAGAGGACTATACTAAGACGTTTCATTGCGTGGTTCCCACCTGCAATTCGCAAGAACTATACCAGATTGAGAGCTATGTCACGATAACCGGTCCGTCTCAGGACAGTGTGTCGAGGGCCTGCGTCACGGCGGACACAAGATCAGCAGTCGGCTCAATGCCGGCGGCAAAGCGGATGAAGCCCTCCGGCACGTCGTCGCCCCATCGGGCCCGGCGCTCCGCACTCGAATGGACGCCGCCGAAACTGGTGGCCGGAGAGAGCAGGTGGCAGTCTGCTATGAAGCGTTCGGCATTCGACTTGTCGGCGAGTTCGAAACTCACAATCGGCCCGAAACCGTTCATTTGCTTCAATGCCACCTGATGAAACGGGTCATTCCCCAATCCGGGGTAATGTACGGCATTCACGGCTGGATGGCCCTGTACAGCCTCCGCCAGGGCCAGCGCATTGGCGTTCATCCGGGCGAGGCGCACCTCCACGGTCGCGAGCCCCCGGTGCAGCAGGAAGGCATCGAACGGGCTGACAATCGCCCCCGCCAGTCGCCGCCATGTCTTCACGCCCTCGAAGAGTTTCGCGTCGCGCGTCGCCACATGGCCGCACAGCACGTCCGAATGGCCTGCCATGGCCTTGGTGTCCGACATGACGCTGAAATCGGCGCCAAGGTCGAGCGGCTGCTGGATCAGCGGCGACGCAGTCGTGTTGTCGGCCATGACCAGCGCGCCCGCCTCTTTCGCGCGTTGGGCGACTTTTGCGATGTCGCAAACCGCAAGGCCGGGATTGGACGGCGACTCGATCAGCACCAGCTTGCAGCCCTTGAAATCCGCCGCGGCCATCTCCGCCGTCGGACAAGTGCGCATGGTCACGCCCATCGGCTCGAACTGGGTGCTCAGCAGGTTGCGCACATTGTAATAGCCATCGGACGGCACCAGAATCGTGTTGCCAGTCCGCAGCACGGAATAGAAAACCGAGGCAATCGCCGCCATGCCGGACGGGAAGCAGACCACGTCCGCCGCTTCCAGGATGCCGATTTCAGCCTCCACCGTTTCCACGGTCGGGTTGCCGTTGCGGCCATAGAAATGGCTGCCGTCCGGGTCACCGGGCAGGTGGAACGTGGATGAGGCATGGATCGGCAGCGCCACCGCCTCGCCCTTTGCAAGGTGCTCGGTGCGGTAATGCAGCAGCCGGCTGATCGGCGATGTTGTGTCAGTCAAGCAGGGAGGCTCCTTTGCCAATGGCGGCAGAAAGGGCTGCCTTGGCATCGCTGTCCAGTGCGGCCCATTCGCGCTTCAGGGCCTCAAGGCATTTTGCCTGATACTTGAACACGCCCTGCTCATAGCGCCCGCCCTCAACCGTCAGGCTGAACGTCTCCGCCCCCGCCGCCAGCGCCTCCACATTGGCCTGCAGGAAGGGCAGGTAGGTGTCGCCGCAGATGGCCAGCAGGTCCTTGACCGGGTCGCTTAGCCCGTCCGCCCAGCCGCCTTCAATGCCGCCCGCATCATCGGCATGGTCCAGCCAGCGATAGAGGTAAGGCGTCTCGGCGCGTAGCCACGCCATCGGCGTCGGGTCGTAGGACATGACTTTCAGCTGCCCGTAAAAGCCGAGGTCCGCCAGCGACACCGCATCGCCGAACAGGAAGCGCGTCGGCCCCAGCGCCATGGCCTCCAGCGCCCGGTTGACCCGCTTCCAGCTCGCCTCGATCAGCGGCGCCGTTTCCGGCGTACAGCCAACGAGGGCCATGCGCGAAATCTGACGCGCGCGGATGCCCGCCGCCGTCTCTTCAACGGCGGCGCGCCCACCATTGGGCAGCGTGTCAAAGATCAGCCAGTTGGCGCACCATTCTGCGTCGTCCTCGTAGAACCAGCGATAGTGGAACATGGCCTTCATGAACCATTCGTCCGCCATGTCCTCCAGCAGGAGGCAGGCATAGCGCTGGGCCGGGCCCGTTGGCAGGAGGGGGCGGCCCTCGCTTTCGATCGAGAGCAGGAACGGCGTTGAATCATTCGTCCACGTCCCATCGGGGCATTTGATGACCGGGATGACCGGCGCCTTGACGTTCGGCATGATCTGCCCGCGCTCCTCGCTCGTCATGCCGGTCCATGTATGCGGCAGACGCTTCGCCCGCATCGCCGCACGCACCTTCATCGAATAGGGCGAGCCGAGCGCGCCATAGACTTCATAGATGCTCATGTCTTCTCTCCACTCACCCAGCTCGGCCGCGTCACGATCAGCTCCTGGCAGAGCAGGCCTGCCTCGCGGTGGCGCGACATTGATTTGTAATCCTTGTGGTTCAGCGTGGCGATGAAGGCCTGGCGTGTGGGGAAGTGGTTCACGAGAACCGCATCCCAGTCGCCTTGCCCGATGAAGTAGCGCTCGGTCGATGCCAGCAGCAGCGTCGAGCCGCCGACTTCTTTCGCGGCTTCCGTGAAGGCTTCGGAATAGCGCATATAGGCCGCCTCGCCGCTGATCGCCTCGCCATGCTCGGGATCATCCGGCCCGTACTCCGCCTTCACGCGGAACTTGAGCAGGTTCACCTGCGCGACGGGGCCGTCATAAGGGTCATCGCGGAAGGCGCGGAACTGCTCGGCGGTGGGCTGGAAGGCTGGCATCTTGTTTCCTCGTGGTGATGGCCCTTAAGGGCGTTTGTCCGGATGCTTGCCCAAATAGCGCTCGGTGTAAAACAATGCCGCCGCGTGAAGCCCATGCTGGGCGTCGAGGTTTTCATAGGCGAGAAATTCCTCATACGGCATTTCCAGCACTTCGATCTCCTCGTTCGGGTCGAGCGATTGCGCGTGCGTCTTTGTGCAGCCAGTGGCGAGGAAATAATGCACCTGATTGTTCTGCAGCGCCGGGTTCGCAAAGCAGGTCCCGACATGCACCATCTCGCGCGCGGTATAGCCGGTCTCCTCCTGCAGCTCGCGCCGCCCCGCCGATTCCTTGTCCGTCTCGCCCGGATCCATCACACCGCCCGGAACGCCGAGCAGCACGATGCCGCCCGCATGGCGATACTCGCGGATCAACACCACATTGCCTTCATCCGTTATGGGGATCAGCGTCACCCATTCGGTGAATTCCAGCACATGATAGGTCGGCACGACATGGCCGTCATCGCGCTTGCACTTGTCAGTGCGCAGCGACAGGAACTTGTCCTTGAAGGTCTGGTGGCTTTCAAGTGTCGTCCAGGGTTTGATCATTGACTGCCTCATGTGAGCGCTCATCCTGAGCGACGTCGAAGGACGGGCGCGGGCGAGACATGCATTCGGCCAGCCCGGCTCGCCCTTCGACGTCGCTCAGGGTGAGCCTTCGGGGATGTTGGGTGACTTCAGGTGTCTGTTCAGGAACGCCATCCGCGTTTTCATCAGGTGGACCTGCAGCTTCTCCCCGCGAATGCCGTGGCGCTGGCCGGGATAGGTCATCAGCTCGAAAGGCTTGCCCCTCTCCTGCAGCGCGGCCATCAGGCGGGTCGTGTTGTCGAAGGTGACATTGTCGTCCGCCATGCCGTGCATCAGCAGCAGGGGCGTTGTCAGATTGTCGACATAGGGGAAAACGCTGGACGCTTCATAGCCATCCGGATTGTCTTCCGGCGTGTCCATGTAGCGCTCGGTATAGAACGTGTCATAGAGTCGCCAGTCGGTGACGGGCGCCCCGGCGGCGGCTGCGGCGAACGTGCCCTCAGGCGCCTGCAACACCGTCATCAGGGTCATGTAGCCACCGTAGGACCAGCCCTGAATGGCGATGCGGCTCGCGTCCACGAAGGGCTGGCTTTTCAGCCAGTCGACGCCGACCAGCTGGTCGCGCACTTCCGGCCCGCCCGTGCGGCGATAGATGACGTCCTCGAACTGCTTGCCCCGGTTGGCCGAGCCGCGATTGTCCAGCCGGAAGAGGATGTATCCCTCACGCGCATAGAACTGGTCCGACACACGGGCCCATTCATTCACCACGGTCTGCACATGCGGCCCGCCATAGACTTCGACGATCACGGGATACTTTTTGGCGGGGTCAAAGCCCGGCGGCTTCAGGATGGAGTAATGGAGGTCCTGCCCGTCCTCGGCTTTCAGCGTCCCGAATTCCGGTTCGGAATGATTGGCAAGAAACGGCGCATAGGGATGGTTTTCGTCCAGCCGGTTTTCCTCGATCCACGCAATCAGCGACCCGTCGGCCCTGTACAGCCCGACCTGCGGCGGCTGGCCCGGCGAGGAGCTGGTGCCGACGAAGGACTTGCCGTCCGGCGCCATGGTGATCGCCCATGACTTGCCGGGTTCGGTGATGCGCGTGGGCGCGAGATCGACATCACGCGACAGGCGCTGGGCAGTGGTGCCGCCAAGCGCCGGAATTCCAGCCCGGTACAGGTGGCGTTCAAGGGGAGAATCCTTGAAGCCCGTGAAGTGGATATCCATGCGCGCGGCGCTGGCCATCTTCAACTCGTCGACCGTCCAGTCACCACCGATGTGACGGGGCGGCGCGCTACCTGAAGCGGGAAGCAGGCAAATCTGACGATAACCAGTCGTTTCGTCGCTGAGCGCGTTGCCCCATCCGCCAAGGCTCTTGAAGTCTGTTGAGAGATTGATCCAGTTCGGCTGCCGGTCCAGGGTTCGATGGGAGGCCTCGTAGAGGCGCACGCCTTTTGACGGATGCTGGAAAGCCATGAATTGTACAAGATCGAGATCCGTCTGATCGCGGTTCACACGTTGTACGAAGAGCGTATCCTGCGCCCAGTTCACTCGCGCGAGATACTGGTCCGTCGCAGGCCCCCAATCATCTCTCCGCCATTTGATCTCGACAGTCTCCCCCGTCGCCATGTCGCGAACGAACAGGTCCACCACGGCATTTGGCCGTCCGGCGCGCGGATAGCGCTGTTCGATGACGCTGACCTTATCCGCCTCTATGTCGAAGCGTGGTATGATGTCGACCGTGGATTCATCCACGCGCGTATAGGCGACATGGCGGTCGTCCGGGCTCCACCAGTAACCGGTGAAACGATGCATCTCTTCCTGCGCCACAAACTCGGCGACACCATACGAAATCGCCTTGTCCGGCTCGGCGGCGGGGGAGAGGCGGGTCTCTTCACCGCTGGGCAGGTCAATCGCGTAGAGCGCCCCATCGCGTACAAAACTGGCATACCGCCCGCCCTGCGAGACCTTCGCATCCGTCTCGAAAGCGTCGTTCTCGGTCAACTGGCGCACCTGCGGCGCCCCCTCGCCAAGTGTCACCAGGAACAGGTCGCCGCCCATCGGCACGAGCAGCGTGTCCGCCGTGCCCCAATCGTAATCAACGATGCCTTTTGCGCCTGCAATCCGCTTGCGCTCGCGCGTGGCTTTCTCCATTTCGGAGAGTTCTGCTTCGACAGGTTGAAGAAGCTGCGAATCGATCAGGCGGCTCTGCAGGCCCGTTTTCACGTCAAACTGCCAGAGATCGAACCGGTCCTGTTCGTCCGGACGGCCTTTCAGGAAGGTCACGCGCTGGCCGTCGGGCGAGAATTTTACCCCCCGTGGAGCCGGTCCTGACAGGGAAGGCGAGCCATACAGGCGTTCAATCGTCAGGACTGTAGGGGATTCAGGCAATGGTGCTCTCCGCGTGTTCTGTAGCGCACACTAGCGATCATCGGGCTTGTGTCATCCCGCCGACCGGAAATCGCGCACAGATTGATAATTTGTGGCGAAACTGTGTTTCCTGTCTGGTCAGGTTGAAGACGTGAATTAAAGTACACCTATGGATGAGGGGAACGCCATCTACGAACACGCTCAGGCACTGCTCGCGGGCAGTGAGGGGGGCGAGTCGCTCGTGAAAGCGGCTGAAGCGATGCGTAAGGCGGCGAATGCCGGCCACGCAGCGGCGGCCAACAATTTCGGAACCATGCTCCATCACGGTCGGGGGGTCCACAAGGACCTCGCTGCGGCCCGTGCCTATTACCATCAGGCGGCCGAAACCGGCCTGCCCACGGCGCGCTTCAATCTCGGTTTCATGCTCGTGCGCGGCCTTGGCGGCGAGACTGATGTGGCCCGCGCCCGCACCCTGTTCCTGCTGGCGGCAGAGGATGGCGAGGTCGACGCGATCACCCATCTTGGCGCCATGATGATGACCGGGACAGGCGGCGTTCAGGAATTTGATTCCGCTCGCGAATGGTGGACCCGCGGCGCCCGGCTGGGCGACAGCCGCTGCGCCTTCAATCTCGGCATTGCCCATGCCGGTGGCCATTGGGGCGAGTCCGATTTCATCGCGGCCTGGCACTGGTTCCGGGAAGCTGAACGCCTTGGCAATGCCGGAGCAGGGGCTGAGCTGGAGCGGCTCGAAAGCGTGATGTCCGACGAGGAACACGCCGCCGCCAAGGCCTGCGCGTCTCGCTAGACCGGCCCGCGCTCATAGAGCCAGGCATAGCCTATCACGAAGGTCGATAGGGCGATGAACAGGTCGCCGCAGAGCGCAACGCAGGCAAACAGAATGCCGCGCCACGCCCTGCCAACCTTGCTAACGGCGGCCGGCAGCCCATTGAATACAGTCAGCGCATAGATCACACCCGTCAGCGCAAGGGCCGGCATGAGCGTTTGTTCGAACAGGGCGACATCCAGCAGGGGTATTGCGACCGTCGACAGGACACCCAGCAACAGGCCCGGCAGCAGGGCCGCGAAATAGAGGCGCAGCCGCAAGGGCGCGCGGGTGCCCTTGCCCCAGATCCGAACCACAAGGGCCAGCAGCCCGTGAACGAAAAAATAGCTGAACGGGAACATGATCAGCCACAGGCCGAGATAGTCCTGGGTGAACGTGTCCATGTCGCCATAGCCGAGCACATTGGAATCGGTGAGCCCTGACTTCGTCATCTGGTGGAGCGCGCTATTCTCGCCGCCCCAGAGGAAGCGCAGGAAGACCATGGCGGCGATCAGCGTGAAGACCAGCCGGATCGACGGCGTATACTTGCCAAGCCAGTCCGCATCCCGCGCCGCCGCGAACACTTTGCGGGGCGTGGCGAGGATGGCCCACATCGAGGCCAGCGCCCGGACATTCAGGCCGAACAGGTCGTCCAGCAGCGCGTCCCAGCCGGACGCGCGGCTCATGTCGTCATCGGCCGCTCTGGCCTGTGTCACCGGTTCACTCATAGCGGGACTCCTCAGTCCATTGGAGGCTATTTGCGCGTGAAATCAAGCATGGGGCAAAAGGCTCTGAACGATAAACAAATTTTACCCCGTTCAGAATGCTGCTAGGTTACCAGCGGGAGGACACAAAATGCTGAAATGGATTCTGGGTATCGCCGGAGCGCTTATCGTCGTGGCGGCAGCAGCTGGCTGGTGGCTGTTTGCTGGATTCAGTCACGCGCCAAAGGCAGCGGCGGGCCTGATGGACATCGCGCAATGGCGCAGCATGGTGCGCGAAGGCGGTGGCACGCTGCCCACGCAGGTGCGCGTGCTGGAAGTCGGCCGGGATTCCGCGCCCATGGTGGCGGCGCGTGCCGGGGCGTTCGGCGGCAAATGGCAGACGAGCTACAATTCCGTCCAGCTGGTCTATCCGGACAAGACCATCATTATCGGCGGCGCCCTCGACCGTCAGACATCCGAAGGCATGGTGGCCGCCCCCAAGGACTGGTCATTCGATGACGCAGCCTATGAGCAGCTGATAGCGGCCATGCTGCGCGCCGATCGGGTGCTGATCACGCATGAGCATCTCGATCATGTCATGGCCATCGCGCGCGCGCCCCAGCCGGACGCGCTGGCACCGCGTCTGGTGCTCAATGCGCTCCAGATCGCCGCCATGCCACAGTTTGCGATTGGCGAGCTGGCGCCAGCCGTGCGCGATGTCGCCCCGCGCCTTGATGGTTCGGTCCAGCTGGTCGCGCCGGGCGTCGTTGCGATCCCCGTGCCCGGCCATACGGCGGGCAGCCAGATGGTCTTCATCACGCTGGAGAATGGTCATGAATACCTGATGATCGGCGATATCGTCTGGACCATGACTTCGCTCGACGAACTGGTCATGCGCCCCGTCTTTACCCAGTACGCCGTGATTGATCCGAACGAAGACCGCACCGCCGTCAAGGACCAGATCCGCGCCCTGCACGACCTCTGGGAGGCCAATCCGGAGCTGACCGTTTTCCCGAGTCATGACCGCACATGGCTGGAAATGCTGGAGCAGCAAGGCCTGATCAGCTGGGGTTTTCAGGACTAGCATTGCCATTGACGGCTTGATTTTCCGCTGCGCGCGCGCGAGTAGAGCGCATTCTCCCTCCCGCTCGAACAGGAATACGCGCCATGGCCGGTCCCCAGATTGTTTTCCACATGCAAGGCCTCACAAAGGCCTATCCTGGCGGCAAGAAGGTGTTCGAGAACATTCACCTGAACTTCCTGCCTGACGCGAAGATCGGCGTCGTCGGCGTCAACGGTTCCGGTAAGTCGACCCTGCTGCGCATCATGGCGGGCGAGGACAAGGACTTCCAGGGCGAGGCCTGGGCAGCTGACGGTATCAAGGTCGGCTACCTGCCACAGGAGCCGAAGCTCGACCCGACCCTGACCGTGTTCGAGAACGTCGCCTCCAAATGCCCTGAAAAGCAGATGCTGGAACAGTTCAACGCCATCTCCGAAAAGCTCGGCGAAGACTATTCCGACGAGTTGATGGAAGAGATGACCAAGCTGCAGGAGCAGATCGACGCGGCGGACGCATGGGACATCGATTCCAAGATCGACATGGCCCTCACAGCGCTGGGCTGCCCCGAAAACGATGCCGACGTTGCGGCACTCTCAGGCGGTGAAGCGCGCCGCGTGGCGATCTGTCAGCTGCTGCTGTCCAAGCCCGACATGATCCTGATGGATGAACCGACCAACCACCTCGACGCCGAAACCGTCGCTTGGCTGCAGAATTACCTGATCAATTTCCCCGGCTGCGTCATCCTCGTGACCCACGACCGTTACTTCCTCGATGATATTACGAGCTGGATCCTCGAACTTGACCGCGGCCGCGGCGTGCCTTTCCAGGGCAACTATTCCGGCTGGGTCGAGCAGAAGGCCAAGCGCATGGAGCAGGAAGCCCGCGAGGATACCGGCCGCAAGCGCACGCTGGCCAAGGAACTCGAATGGGTCCGCTCCGGCCAGAAGGCCCGTCAGGCGAAATCCAAGGCCCGTATCAATGCCTATGAGGAAATGGCCTCGAAGGCTGAGCGCGAGCAGGTGATGACCGCGCAGATCCGCATCCCGCCCGGCCCGCGCCTTGGCGGCGTCGTGCTGGAAGCGGAGGGCCTGAACAAGGCCTTTGGCGAGAACGTGCTGATCGAAGACCTCGACTTCAAACTGCCCCCGGGCGGCATTGTCGGCGTCATCGGTCCGAACGGCGCCGGTAAATCGACGCTGTTCAAGATGATCCTCGATCAGGAAAAGCCGGATTCGGGCAGCCTGCGCGTCGGCGAGACCGTGAAGATCGGCTATGTCGACCAGAGCCGCGACAAGCTCGATCCGAACAAGAACGTCTGGGAGGAAATCTCGGGCGGCACGGACATGATTGACCTTGGCGGTGTGCAGGTCATGTCGCGCGCCTATGTCGGCGCCTTCAACTTCAAGGGCACGGACCAGCAGAAGAAGGTCGGCCTGCTCTCAGGCGGTGAGCGCAACCGCGTCCACCTCGCCAAGATGCTCAAGGGCAGCCACAACCTGCTCCTCCTCGATGAACCGACCAACGACCTCGACGTGGAAACGCTGCAGGCCCTCGAAGAAGGCCTCGACAACTTCCCCGGCTGCGCCGTTATCATCTCGCACGATCGCTGGTTCCTTGACCGCATGGCGACGCACATCCTCGCCTTCGAGGGCAACAGCCATGTCGAATGGTTCGAGGGCGATTTCTCGTCCTATCTCGAAGACAAGAAGCGCCGCCTCGGCGAAGACGCCGTCAATCCGAAGCGCCTGAAATTCAAGAAGTTCGGACGCTAAGCCTTATTCGACTGGACGGTCGGAATCGAGGAGATCAGTCTCCTTGGTTTCGGCGCGTTCTTCGTCGACCTTTTTCTCGATGTGATCATCCGGCGCGACGCTGAGGGCCTCCGAGCCAGCGGGCACGGCGGGGCGTTCCGGCTTGCGGCGCTCATTTGTCTTGCCGCCCATGTCCTGCACAATCTTGCCGGCATCGACCGGGCCGTCGAAACGCAGGCGATAGATGGGTTCGGGCAGGGTGAAGCCGCCGGTTTCGAGAGCATCCTTGGTGGCGCTGATGGCGAGGCCGCGGGCCTTGTTGAAATCGCTCTGGTTCTGATTCACCCAACCCTGGAAGCGCAGCACGATATTGGAATCGCCAACCGTCTGGATGAAGGCGCTCGCGTCAGGTTGTTTCAGCACGAAGGGCAGCGTGTCCAGCGTGTCGAGGCCAAGGTTCATCGCGGCGACCGGATCGTCTTCGGCATCGACGCCGAGGTCGAACTCGAAGCGGCGTTCGGGGTTGCGGCTATAGTTCAGGATCACGGCCTTGAAGACCACGGCATTCGGAATGCGCAAATGGTTGCCGTCGAGCGTCATCAGCACCGTGGCGCGAGACGTGAGACGGACGACCTTGCCCTCCTGATCGCCAATCACGACATGCTCGTTGGCGCGGAAAGGCTGGCGCAGGCTGAGCATGATGGACGAGATATAGTTCTCGAGGCTGTCGCGCACGGCAAAGCCCACGGCGATACCGAGCACGCCTATGCCGCCGAGCAGCGTACCCATAAGGGCAGTTGCGCCGACAAGGCTGAGCGCCAGGACCAGCGCTATGCCGATGGCAATGACACGAACGGCCTGCGAGACGAGTTCGGCGAGGAACACATTGCGCAGCAGGCGGCGCCACAGCCACATCCAGCTGGCCAGAAGGTGGCCCAGAAGGCTGATGATCAGGAAGAGCGCGAGGCCAAGACCGAGCAGGGGCAGGGCGCGGTAATAGCTCTTAAGCCGGGCATGGAACGTGTCGACGAGGGGGGAGACGTTGCCTTCAATGTCCAGCGTGCGGTCAATCTTGTCCTCGACTGTCACGACGCCCACGAGCCGTCCTGCAATGTCGATGGCACGGTTCGCGGCAGCTGAGTTCGAAACGCCGCCGGAAAGCGTGACAACGCCCTCGCTGACATCGACCTCAACGCGCTTGAGCGAGTCGATCTCCGAAAAGATCGCGACGATACGGCTTTCAATGGCATTGTCTGACGGAGCATCGCTCGCCGTCTGGACGATTTGCGGCGCGGGCTGTTCGACGGGCGCCTGTGCGTGTGTTTGAAGCGTGGGCATGATGGCGAGCAGGCAGAGGCCGGCCAGCAAGTGGGTCAATCGTTTTGTCATTATGGCCATCGCGCCGTTTCCCTCAGCCATGTGCTGTAAAGGCATGAGCGACGCATGTGTTCCGCAGGTTTTGCGTGGGTCGATGTCAGGCCAGTTGGTCTTCGATATCCGAAATTGTCGGCGATGACACATCCAGCGGGTCGTTTTTCGGGTCTGTGGACGGGTATTCGGACGCAACGCGGTCATAGAAGGGGTCGTAAAAGGCCGCGGAAACGGCGGGGGAGAACATCTTCTCGGCCGTCAAACGGGCTGCGCTGCGCAGGGGCAACAGCTTTTCGGGCGCGCCGATGTAGGGCCGTATCGCTGCCAGCGCGTGATCTGCCAGCTTTTCGATTTCGTCCGCAAAGAAGTCCTCGTAGGCCTTTTCATTATGCTTGACGCCGACGGGTTGCTTCCAGTGGCCAAGCTCATCGACATCAAGTGGCAGCATCAGGCCATTCAGTCCGTCCTTCACAAATTCCGGGATCGCCTGAACTGGCGTGGCGATGGAGGGCGTGTGCTCTGCCATGGCCTCAATGATTGAATAGCCGAACGTATCGGAGAATGTCGGGAGAAAGCCGAAGTGCGAGCGGCCCAGCATCTGACGGACGGCGCCATTTGGCAGGCCTTCAAAGCGCGTGACATTGGGCAGGTCGAGCAGGTCCATGTAAGGCTTGAAAAAGGCTTCGGAGGCCGGGTCGGTCCAGACGGATGCGCCGACGGTCATCGATGAGACGATCTGGATACGTACGGGCAGGTTCTGTTCAAGCGCCTTCTGCGCGAGCTTCACCGCGACGCAACCGCCCTTGCGTGCAAAGTGGGCGCCGACGAAGGTGATTACGAGTTCGTCCATACGGCCGTTTCTCAGCTCTGCAGCGAGCGGGTCGACATCCGGGCCCATGAGCACGTTCGGGTGGCGCACCAGCAGTTTGGCCTTCAGGGCTTCCGCCGTGCACGCCTCCTTGGTCTGGTCGATGAACTGATTACGGGCGTAGTGCGACAGGGCAATGATACGGCGACAATGCCGGCTCGAGATCTCGCGCGTCATCCAATCCGTATAGGCATTGTCCCGTGCAATGCTGAACCGGCGGGGAAGGTGGCTCTCGAACGAGATGACATATTTGCGCTCGCCGATTGGCACGCGGTTGAAGGCGTGGACCAGATCTGCGTTGTGAAAAGGCGCCATCCAGGCGATGCCGTCGAGCTTGTTGAGCAGTTTGTCGAAGGGCAGGAACAAGCGACTATTGATCTGGTGCCCGCTACGACGGGGCACCACGAAAGACGTGGGATACCTGTCTTTGTAAACTGAGACTCTCATCGCAACGTTGTACCCATCCGGAAATCACCCCCGGGGTGTGCAGGAAACGGGCCAGACGCGCCAAATCTTGAGGTAAACGCCGCACTGACCATTCAATTCCCGAGTTCTAGTCCAAGTATATGACTAAATCGCGAATTTTTCCGGGAAATGCAGGTTAATGCACTGAAACGTATAAAGTTTAACAGAATTTAGCTGCGTTTTGACGTTTTCAGCTCAGTGGTCATGCTCTCGATCTTCTTGATTAATACTTCAGCCGACCCGTTCGAGCGGTCGAGCAGGGCGATAAATTGGGCCCTTTGTTCTATGCCGAGCCAGATCAGGTTTCCGTCGAGATTGAGGGCCACATCGACGACCTGATATTTGCCGTCGCGGTTAAGTACGCGCCAGCGAACATCCATATCCTTACCGTCCTGGCGCTTGATGACCGTATTCACGATGGAATCATCGGCCGAACGGTCAACGGAATCCTTCACGATCACTTCCTTGCCGCGATAGTCATCAAGCTGGGATTCATAGACAGCCAAGGCGTAGGCGCGGAATGCCTTGCGATAGGCGGCAAGTTCCGCGTCTGTAAAGCGGCGGCTATATTTGCCAATAACGAAGTTGGAGACGGCGTCGAGGTCGGTGAACTTGTCCATGTACACGCTGAACGCCTTCGTCCGCTCCTCAGCGGTCAAAGAGGGGTCATTAAGCGTTGCCAGGACTTCGCTCGCATTGGTCTGGACGTAGGCCTCTGTCTTTGCGTCTGCTGCTGCAGGCAAAGCGGTGAGCGCCAGACCGACCATGGCCAGACCTAGTGTGATAGTGCGTTTCAAGCGACTGCTCCTGCTTTTCGTAAGCGCCTTGCTAAGTCCCAAATTAGTCAAAATCAGGGAGATCTTCGTACGCATCCGCGTCATCGACCGGCTTACCATTACGGATGTCTGCCTGACGCTGAGATGAATAGATTCTACGAAGGGCGATGTAGGGTTCGGGCTGCTCATTGAGGGTCTTGATTTGATCATCAAATTCGACCCGCGCGTTGAGGCCGCCCAGTACACGGCGGCCCATGGCGATCTGGTCATCGAGATCGGGTTGGCCTTCGAATTCGGTCCAGTTCAACGGATCGAATGCCACATCGACGCCGGTTCCGAGAAGATCGCGGGGGTTTGTCGGGCCGAGGAGGGGCATGACGAGGTACGGGCCGCTGTCGACGCCCCATACCGCGAGCGTCTGGCCAAAGTCTTCGGAGTGGCCTTCGAGGCCGAAATAATGCGCCGCATCCCACAGGCCGACGAGCCCGATCGTGGTATTGAGGGTGAATCGGAAGAACGTGTCGCTTGCGCGCCCTGGCTCGGCCTGCAGCACGTCATTCACAAAGATGACAGGCGATTTGAGGTTGCTCAGGAAGTCACCGACGCGGTCGCGCGCGAAGGATGGCGTGACCGTCTCATAGACATTGGCAGCAGGCTCTAGCGCGTAGCGATCAACACCGTTGTTGAAGGCGAACATCTGGCGATTAAAGCCTTCATAGGGGTCGGCAATCGTGCCGGGTTCGGGCGGGGGAGCCGATGCGCAGGCGCCCAAACCCAGTGTCAGGGCGGCGCCAAGGAAACGTATTTGCATGAGGAAAGCCCTCTGGGAGGTTGGGTTGGATTATTAGAATGGTAATTCGAAACCGCTCCATCAACTCATAGTTTGGTAAATTCATTCTGCATGAACACATGAAATGTTTATTGCGGAACATATAAACCCATGTTTATATAATGATATGAAGCCTGATCTCGTTCCCATCCTCGACCGGCTCCGCGCAGCGGGCGAGCCAACGCGGCTGCGCATCCTGGCGCTATTGCGGGGGCGGGACCTGTCGGTTGGTGAGCTTGTGCAGGTTCTTGCGCAGTCCCAGCCGCGATTATCTCACCATCTAAAGGCCCTGACGGGCGCGGGACTGGTGGAGCGCATGCCGGAGGGCTCGTTTGTTTTTTATCGCGCGGCCAGCCGCGGCGACGGGAGAGCCTTTCTTGATTCCCTGTTCGAGCAGATCGCTGTCGAGTCGCCGACATTCCAGCGCGATTCGGAGCAGCTTGAAGAAGTGACGGCCCTGCGGGCAGCCTCGGCTGAGTCCAATTTTTCGGAGTTGGCCGGTACATGGGACACGATCCGTTCTCTTCACTATCCGAACGAGGCCATCGAAGCGGCGCTTCTGGACATGGCTGGTCCCGGACCGTTTGAGCGGGTTGTTGATTTCGGCACAGGCACAGGCCGCATGCTGGCGCTGTTTGCGCCATTGGCACGCGAGGCCGAAGGCATCGACCTCAGCCACCAGATGTTGACCGTGGCGCGCGCCAATCTTGAGCGGGCGGGCATAACGGGCGCACGCGTGCGCCAAGGCGATGTTACGTCTGCGCCGTTTGAGGATGCGTCGGCTGATCTCGTCATTATTCACCAGGTGCTGCACTTCATGGATGCGCCGGGCCGGGTGATTGCCGAGGCGAGCCGGGTGCTGAAACCCGGCGGGCGCCTGCTCGTGGTTGATTTTGCCGCGCATGATCTCGAATTCCTGCGCTCCGAGCACGGTCACCACCGGCTCGGGATGCGGAACGATAATATGGAAGCCTGGGCCCAGGATGCGCAGCTGAAGCTGTCCCAGCCCGCTTCATTCGCGCCGCCCGAGGCCTCTGGCCCGGGACTGGTGGTCAATATCTGGGTCGCTGATAAGCCGGCCCTGCCTGAGGAGGCCAAAGCATGAGCAGTCTGTCGATTGCCAACCGTCAGAAGGATGCAGCGCCGTCCGTGTCGTTTGAATTCTTCCCGCCGAAGAGCGAGGCCATGGCGACGCGCCTGTGGGAGACCGTGCAGCGGTTGGAGCCGATGGCGCCGGAATTTGTGTCGGTGACCTATGGCGCTGGTGGGTCCACGCGTGAGCGCACGCATGACACGGTGAAGCGGATTGCCAGTGACACGGCACTGCGCCCGGCGGCGCACCTGACCTGCGTGTCGGCGACCAAGGCCGAAGTGCTGGACGTCGCGGATTCCTACGCCGCTGCCGGCGTACATCATATCGTGGCCCTGCGCGGCGATCCGCCCGAGGGCATGGGCGCTGCTTTCGCGCCTCATCCGGACGGGTTTGCCAATTCGGTCGAACTGATCGCGGCGCTGTCGGAAGCTGGCAAGTTCGAGATCTCGGTGTCGTGTTACCCGGAGCCCCACCCCAACAGCCGGGGTTGGGACGAGGACCTCGCCTTCCTGAAGGCGAAGCAGGATGCAGGCGCCAAGCGCGCGATCACGCAATTCTTCTTCGAGCCGGATACTTACCTGCGCTTTGTCGAAAAGGCGCGCGCGAAGGGCATCACCATGCCGCTGGTGCCTGGCATCATGCTGCAGCCCAATTTTGCCGGCTTGAAGCGGATGGCAAGCATGGTGCAGGCGAGTGTTCCGGTTTGGCTGGACCGACTGTATGACGGGCTCGACAGCGATGACGAGACACGAGACCTTGTAACAGCGACTGTGGCCGCCGAACTGTGCCACAAGCTGGCCGATGAAGGCGTCAGCGATTTTCACTTCTACACGCTGAACCGGGCGGGGCTGGCGCTGTCGACCTGCCGCCTGCTCGGCATGAAACCCAAGCCTGTACAGGCTGCATGAGGCCCCAAATGACACGCAAAGACCGTATCGCCGCGCTCAAAGCCGCCGCCAAAGAGCGCATCCTCATCCTCGACGGATCGTGGGGTGTGATGATCCAGCGGCGCGGGCTGGACGAAGCCGATTTCCTCGGAGACCGTTTCGTTGGTCATGAAGGGCAGATGAAGGGCAACAATGACATCCTTTGTCTGACGCGACCGGATATCGTGACCGACCTGCACAATGCTTATTACGAAGCGGGCGCGGACATCTCCGAGACGAATACGTTCTCGGCGACGACCATTGCGCAGGATGACTACAAGCTCGACGTTGAGGCCGTGCGCGACATCAATCTTGAAGGCGCCAAACTGGCACGAGCGGCGGCGGATGCGTGGACGGCGAAGACACCGGACAAGCCACGCTTTGCTGCCGGTTCGATCGGGCCGCTGAACAAGATGCTGTCCATGTCGTCGGACGTGAACGATCCGGGCCACCGCGCGGTGACATTTGATGAAGTGTATGAGGCCTACCGGATGCAGGTTCAGGCGCTGAACGAAGGTGGGGTCGATCTTTATCTGATCGAGACCATCACCGATACGCTGAATTGCAAGGCCTGTATCAAGGCGATCATGGACCTTGAAGCCGAGGGCATGGATCAGTTGCCGATCTGGATTTCAGGCACGATCACCGATCGATCCGGGCGCACGCTGTCCGGCCAGACGGTCGAGGCGTTCTGGAATTCGGTGCGACATGCGAAGCCATTCGCCATCGGGTTCAATTGCGCACTCGGCGCGGACCTGATGCGGCCGCACATCGCGTCGCTGTCGCGGATTGCCGATACGCTGGTGGCTGCCTATCCGAATGCGGGCCTGCCGAACGAGATGGGCCAGTATGACGAGACTCCCGGCCAGACATCCGGCGCCGTGGGCGGCTGGGCGAAGGACGGGATTGTCAACATCCTGGGTGGCTGCTGCGGCACGACGCCGGAGCATATCGCGGCGATCGCCAAGGCGACGGCGGGCCTGAAGCCACGTGACCCGGCGCCGACATCGCATGACATGCGTCTTTCCGGGCTTGAACCTTTCGTGCTGGCATCATGAGTGGCGGAGCGGTCAAAAAAGGCGACCTGTTCGTGTTTTACGGCCTGCTGAAACAGGGCGCGGCGGGGCAGCCGGCAGATTTGCCGCTGGAAGTGTCGGGCAAGTTTCTCGGGGTCTGCCGGTTTCGCGGGCGATTGCTGGACCTTGGCGGCTTTCCGGGTGTCGTTGAGGGCGAGCAGCTGTGCCATGGCGTGCGCTATGAGCTGAACGATGTGTCGATTATTGGCGCGATGGATGAATTCGAGGACGTTACGGACGATCCAGCAACGTCGCTTTATACGAGACAACAAATTCCGCTGCTGGATGACCATGGCGCGCCGACCGGCGAGCAGGCCTGGATTTACTGGTACAATCAGCCCACAGAGGGCTTCACTGACATTCCGGACGGCAACTGGCCGCTCGACAGGGGACGCACCCGCAAATGACTTCATCTGCCTCCACCCGCTTTATCAATATCGGCGAACGCACGAACGTGACCGGCTCTGCCGTGTTCCGGAAAATGATTACCGAAGGGCGCTATGCTGACGCTGTGGAAGTGGCGCGCAACCAGGTCGAGAATGGCGCGCAGATCATCGACGTGAACATGGACGAAGGCATGCTCGACGGGGCCGAGGCCATGCGCACCTTCCTGAACCTAATCGCTGCCGAACCTGATATCGCGCGCGTTCCGGTGATGATCGACAGCTCGAAATGGGATGTCATCGAGGCGGGCCTGAAATGCGTGCAGGGCAAGGCTGTGGTCAATTCGATCTCCATGAAGGAAGGCGAGGACATTTTCCGCAAGCATGCCAGGGCGTGCCTCGCCTATGGTGCAGCCGTGGTCGTGATGGCATTCGATGAGGCAGGGCAGGCCGATACAGCCGCGCGCAAGATCGAGATCTGCCAGCGGGCGTTCAAGATACTGACCGAAGAGGTTGGCTTCCCGGCTGAAGACATCATTTTCGACCCGAACATCTTCGCGGTAGCGACGGGGATTGAGGAGCATAACAATTACGCGGTGGACTTTATCGAGGCCGCAAAGGTGATCCGCGAGACGTGCCCGGGCTGTCATATCTCGGGCGGGCTTTCGAACGTGTCGTTCAGCTTCCGGGGCAATGAGCCGGTGCGCCGGGCGATGCACTCTGTGTTCCTGTATTATGCAATTCCCGCAGGCATGGACATGGGCATCGTCAATGCTGGCCAGCTGGACATCTATGACGATATCGAGCCCGCGCTGCGCGATGCGGTCGAGGATGTGATCCTCAACCGGAACCCTGAAGCGACAGAACGCCTTGTCGACATTGCCGAGACATTTCGCGGACAGAAGGGCAAGGTTCAGGAGAAAGATACGCGCTGGCGCGAGGCGCCGGTCGCCAAGCGGCTGGAGCACAGCCTTGTGCACGGCATTACCGAATTCATCGAGGTGGACACGGAAGAGGCGCGCCAGTCTTTCGAGCGGCCACTCCATGTGATTGAAGGGCCGCTGATGGATGGCATGAATGTCGTCGGCGACCTGTTCGGTTCCGGCAAGATGTTCCTGCCGCAGGTGGTGAAGTCGGCCCGCGTGATGAAGGCGGCTGTGGCCTATCTCGAGCCCTATCTGGAAGAAGAGAAGATTCGTCTCGGGACGGTTGATGTGTCCAATGGCAAGGTGCTGATGGCGACCGTGAAGGGCGATGTGCACGACATCGGCAAGAACATTGTCGGCGTAGTGCTCGCCTGTAACGGATACGAGATCATCGACCTTGGTGTCATGGTCGCGGCGGAGAAGATTCTCGACACGGCCATTGAGCAGAACGTTGATATCATCGGTCTGTCAGGGCTGATTACACCAAGCCTAGACGAGATGGTCTATGTGGCTTCCGAGATGCAGCGGCGCGGCATGACGCAGCCACTGATGATCGGCGGGGCGACGACGAGCCCGGCGCACACTGCGGTGAAGGTGGAGCCGGCGATCCAGTGCGCGCCCGTGATCCATGTGTCCGACGCGAGCCGGGCTGTGGGTGTGGTGAGCACATTGCTGAGCGAGACGGACAAGCCCGGTTTCCTGGCGCAGACCAAGGCGCGCTACCAGCGTATGCGGGACGCACGCAAGGATGGACCGCCCAAGCCGCGCCTGCCGCTGGCAGAGGCGCGGGCCGCCGCCATGAAGATCGACTGGGACGCCTATGAGCGGCCTGTGCCGACCTATTCCGGTGTGCGGACATTTGACGACATCGATCTGGCCACATTGGCGCGCTATATCGACTGGACGCCGTATTTTTCGGCGTGGGATTTGGCGGGCAAGTACCCGGCTATCCTGACGGACAAAGTTGTCGGTGAGGCGGCGAGCGGTCTCTGGCGCGATACTGAAGCGATGATGCAACGCCTTGTGGGCGAGGCGTGGTTCCGGCCGAAGGCGGTTGTCGGGTTCTGGAAAGCAAATGGCGACGTTGACGACATCCATCTCGAAACAGGCGACGTGTTCCATACGCTGCGCCAGCAGATGGTGAAGGACAATACGCGCGCGAACTTTGCGCTGTCGGACTTTGTCGCGCCGGAAGGTGAAGACTGGATTGGCGGCTTCTGCGTGACGGCTGGGCCGGAGGTCGAGGCGATCGCAGCGGACTTCGCGGCGAAGGGCGACGATTATTCATCCATCATGGTCAAGGCATTGGCGGACCGGTTTGCCGAGGCCATGGCCGAATACATGCATGAGCGTGTCCGTAAGGAGCTGTGGGCTTATGCGCCCGACGAGGACATGAGCCCTGCCGAGTTGATCGCTGAAAGCTATCGGGGCATCCGCCCGGCCCCCGGCTATCCGAGCCAGCCGGAACACACGGAAAAAGCGACCCTGTTCAAGCTTCTCGATGCCGAGAACCAGATCGGCGTTTCGCTGACATCGAGCTTTGCGATGACGCCAGCGGCCAGCGTGTCGGGCATGTATTTCGCGCATCCGGAAAGCGTCTACTTCGCTGTCGGCCGGATCGAACGGGACCAGGTTGAGGATTATGCGCGCCGCAAAGGCTGGGACATGCGGACGGCCGAACGCTGGCTGGCGCCAATCCTGAACTATGACCCGCTGGCCGTTCTGGCGGATGGTGTCGCCTGACATAAATGTTTGCGCTATCATGACGACTGGTGGCCGGGCCACGAGTCGCATATGACGTAACCAGCGCACCGCGCGGCAGGGGAGATGAAGAATGGGCCAGAACCGACTACGCGGTGAGAATGCCAAGATTGTTGCTACGCTTGGACCGGGCAGCCGCTCGCGCAAGGAAATCCGCGCGCTGGCGGAAGCTGGCGTCGATGTCTTCCGGCTGAATTTCAGCCATGGGGAGCATGAGGCCCATCGCGAGGCGCTTGAGTCTGTGCGTGCCGCCGAGGCGGCGACGGGCCAGCCCTTGGCTGTGCTCGCCGACATGCAGGGGCCAAAGGTGCGCGTGGGCAGTTTTCCCGGTGGGGCGATGCGGCTGGGCTTCCGGGCGGAATATGACCTGATTGCGGCCGAGAGCACGGACCGCGATGATGCGATCCCGGTGCCGCACGCAGAGATCGTCGCGATGCTGGAAGAAGGCGATACGATCCTGGTCGATGACGGCAAGCTGATCCTCACGGTGACACAGGCCGGTGACACGCCGCGTGTGCGAGCCGAAGTGCCCGGCAAGTTGGGCGACAAGAAGGGCTTTACCGTGCGCGGCAAGGCGCTGCCGGTGCAGGCGCTGACGGACAAGGATCGCCGCGATCTTGCGTTTGCGCTGGAGATTGGCGTGGATCTTGTTGCGCTCTCGTTCGTGCAGACGGTGGAGGATGTGATGGAGACGAAAGCCATCATTGCGGGCAGGGCGCCACTGGTGGCGAAAATCGAAAAGCCGGCGGCGATCACAAACCTGTTGGCCATCGTTGAGGCGGCGGATGCTGTGATGGTTGCGCGGGGCGATCTGGGCGTGGAGTTCGCGCCCGAGGAAGTGCCAGTTATCCAGAGGCGCATTGTGCGGGCCGCGCGCGCGGCGGGGCGGCCAGTGATCGTGGCGACGCAGATGCTGGAATCGATGATCGAGAATGCGGCGCCGACGCGTGCCGAGGCCAGCGACGTGGCGACGGCGATTTATCAAGGCGCCGATGCGGTGATGCTGTCTGCTGAGACGGCGGTGGGGCGCCATCCGGCGACGGCGGTTGCGATCATGTCCCGTATCATCCGCGCGACAGAGAATGCCGAGGACTATCGCCGGTCGATTGAGCAGTTCGACGGGGATTCCGTGGGTGAGAGTGCGGTCGATGTTGTGGCCCGCACAGCGCAGGCGATGGCGGAGGCTGCGGGCGCGTCGGCGCTGGCGCTGCGTACGGGAGCGTTTGACCGCCTGGCGCGATTCTCCCGCGTGAGGGGGGCGGCGCCAATTCTATATGGTTCGCTCGACGACCAGCGCCTGCGTCAGGCCTGCCTGCTCTGGGGTGTGCATCCACAGAAGCTGAATGCTGGCGAAGCTCACTGGTATCGTGACCTCATGAATGCGGCGGGTCTGGATGGGCGCGTGGCCTATGCGCGGTGGGCCGGAGAGGACGGTCGGTTTGCCTGGGAAATCGGTATTGGCGTCGGCAAGGACGGCACGCCGGTTACTGGCGTATGACCAGTTGGCTCTTGCGGAACTCGTAAGAGTAAAGTTCGCCGAGGAAGGTCATACCCAATAGGGATTGATCGAGGCCTTCACGCAGGACCATAGCCTCGACATTATCGACCTCGACCCGGCCAATGCTGATCTTTTCCAGTGTGACGGCGGCGCCGTGGACGATTCCACCGGCTGTACGGATTTCCCATTTGAAATCGAGGTCTTCCGGTTTCAGGCCAATGCGCTGAGCATCCCGGAACGTGATGGCGACTGTACTGGCGCCAGTGTCCACCATGAATTTGACGGCTGTGCCGTCGACGTCCGCACGCGTCCAGTAATGGCCATCCGCTTCGCGATCAATGATGGCGGCGTTGTCAAATGCCGCCCTTGGAGTGGAAACGACGGCGCTGGCGACGATGGGCGTTTCGGCGGCCGCGTGATTTTCCTGCAGCTTTGGCACGATGAAAATCACGACACCGGCTGTAATCATGGCAGCTGCCGCAACCATCGAGACCGTATTTGCGACCCAGCTGCCCACGGTCAACGTTTTCCCATGGCCTGGAGTTTCGAGATGCGCTCAGGAAGCGACTCCATCACCAGGTCACGCGAATCGCCTCCCATGGCCATCCATCCGCCGATCTCGGGCAGTGTGCGGCCACAACCGAGGCACCACCCTGTGGAGGCGTCGATTGCGCAGACTTTGATACACGGGGTCTTTATTGGTTGGTCGGTCATCAATATACAGCGTAATTCATGGAGCAGAATGGGCAAGTATGCCATGCTTCAAGGTAACAAATCCTTGTCGTGCAATAGCCGTTTTCTCTGATAGATTCGCACTGTCCCCATTTGCGCGGGACCGGGAGACTTACTGACGTGACTGAACCTGCCAATTCCGCAGCGCCGCTTGATGATGTTCGTGCGCTCGTTCTGAAGCGGATTCCGCTTGATACCGAGCCGGGCAAGCAGGTGCGCGAGGCGCTCCTGACCATGGGGCGTGAGGGCGATTTTGGTCGCTTGGGCGAAGCGGCCGAATGGCTGGCCAACTGGCAGCGCCGGTATCCGCCGCGCATCGAAAACCCTGTCCTGGCGATCTTTGCCGGTTCGCACGGTCTTGTGGACGAGGGCGTGTCGCTGTCGAGCGATGTCGACACCCGTGCCCATGTCGATGCGCTGCGTGAGGGCAAGGCCCCGCTGTCGGCCATCGCCACCCAGGCGGGCGCCAATATTCGGGTTTTCGAGCTTGCATTGGACAGGCCAACGCCAAGCATTGCCGAGACGGCGGCCATGTCTGAGCGCGAATGTGCCGCCACGATTGCCTTCGGATTTGAGGCTATTGAGGATAAGCCGGACCTTCTGGCCCTTGCCGTGTCCGGCGCGGGTGTTGGTACGGCAGCTGCGGCTGTTGCCTGTGCGCTCTATGGCGGTTCGCCGGATTACTGGGTGCGACCGAGCAACCATACACCGCCGGCCATCTCGAAACGGCGGAGCGAACTGGTGAGTCGCGCCCTGACCCTGCACCGGGGGCACCTGTCAGACCCGCTGGAAGCCTTGCGCTGCCTTGGTGGGCGTGAGCTTGCGGCCTGCGTGGGCGCCATCATTGCTGCGCGTCATGAGGGTGTGCCTGTTGTGCTGGACGGGTTCGCGACGACGATTGCGGCCGGTGTGGTTCATGCCATTGACCCGAAAGCCATCAGCCATTGCCTAGCCTCGCATAGTACGCAGCGCCCGGCGCATGAGGCAGCGCTTGAGCGCCTTGGCCTGCGTCCACTCATGCAGCTCGAATTCCAGACGGGTGGCGGACTCGGATCAGCTTCAGCCATCGGCCTGCTCAAGACCGCATGTGCACCGTTCATTGCGGAACCGGCTGCCTCCTGATTCTGCATGGTTAGTTTGCGAAAATGCAGTGAAAAGCTGCGGCAAAGTTTACGTTTACGTGCGCGTAACCTTGCCACGGGCCACATTTGACTGACATAGAGGGTTCAAGTCACCCCACTCAAAAATTGTCCGGAGGAGTCGTCCACCCATGAACCTTGAATTTTCCCCCGAGGAAATCGCCTTTCGGGATGAAGTACGTGCCTTCATCAGCGAAAATTATCCCAAGGAACTCGCAGGCGTCGGTACGCGCGAAGACCTGACACGCGAGCAATTCCTCGCCTGGCACAAGATCCTCGGCAAGAAGGGCTGGTCTGCAGCCGCCTGGCCGAAGAAGTATGGCGGCACGGGCTGGACCTCGACGCAGCGCTACATCTGGTCCGAAGAGAATGCGCGCGTTGACGCCATCATGCCGCTTCCGTTCGGCATGGCGATGGTTGCGCCGGTTATCTACACGTTCGGCACAGAAGAGCAGAAAGAGAAGTATCTTCCGGGCATCCTCTCGGGCGATGTGTGGTGGTGTCAGGGCTATTCCGAGCCTGGTGCCGGCTCTGACCTTGCCAGCGTTAAGACCACCGCTGTTCGCGATGGCGACGAATGGGTCATCAACGGCCAGAAGACCTGGACGACACTCGCCCAGTTCGCTGACTGGGGCTTCTTCCTTTGCCGCACCGACCCGACGGCTGCCAAGCCGCAGGAAGGTATCAGCTTCATCCTCGTCGACATGAAAACGCCGGGCGTTGAAGTGCGCCCGATCAAACTGCTCGATGGCGGCCACGAAGTGAACGAAGTCTGGCTGACAGACGTTCGCGTGCCTGTCGAGAACCTTGTCGGCAAGGAAAACGAAGGCTGGACATGCGCCAAGTTCCTTCTCGCTCATGAGCGTTCCGGTATTGCGGGCGTTGCCCGTTCGAAGCGCGGTGTCGAGAAGCTGCGCGCGATTGCAAGCACCGAGCTTGTTGATGGCGAACCGCTGATCCAGACCAATGATTTTGCTCGCAAGATCAGCCAGCTTGAGATCGATCTGACGGCGCTTGAATTCACCGAACTTCGCACACTTGCTTCAGAATCGGCCGGTAAAGGCCCCGGACCTGAAAGCTCGATCCTCAAGATCAAGGGCACCGAAATCCAGCAGCGTCTTACCGAGCTGACGCTTGAAGCGGTGGGTAATTATGCCGAGCCTTACACGGCTGGTATGGAGTCCGATGGCTCGAATGAACTGGGTGTTGGCCCGGATCACTCGCACTTCGTCGCAGAGACTTATTTCAACATGCGCAAGACGTCGATCTATGGCGGATCGAACGAGATTCAGCGCGGCATCATCAGCAAAATGATCCTGGGCCTTTAAGGCACACGGGGCAGGGAGAAACTTTATGGATTTCAATTTCACCGAAGAGCAGACCATGATCCGCGACAGCCTCTCGAGGCTGATCCGGGAGCAGTATGATTTCGACACGCGCCGCAAGGTCGTTGCGTCGAAAGACGGCTGGCGCCCGGAAATGTGGGCCCAGTTTGCCGAACTCGGGCTGCTGATGGCGCCGTTCAGCGAAGAAGACGGCGGCCTCGGTGGCGGCCCGATCGACGCCATGGTTGTCATGGAAGAATTCGGCAAAGGCCTCGTGGTCGAGCCCTATTTGCCGAGCGTTGTGTGCGGCGGCGGCTTCCTGAAGCGCGGCTCTGATGCGCAGAAGGCCGAGTATCTCGGTGGCATCATGTCAGGCGAAGCGATCTTTGCATTCGCTTATGCAGAGCCACGCGGCCGCTATAATCTGGCTGACCTCGAAACCACCGCCAAGAAAGACGGTTCGGGCTTTGTCCTGAACGGTCACAAGGCCGTGGTTATCGGCGCACCATGGGCCACGCATTTCGTCGTGACAGCCCGGACTTCGGGCGATCGCCGCGATGCCAAGGGCGTGACTGTGTTCGTTGTTGCCAAGGATGCCAAAGGTGTTTCGACGCGTGATTATCCAACGGTCGACGGCCGCCGCGCATCGGAAGTGTATTTCGAGAATGTGGCTGTCAGCGCCGATGCCGTGATCGGCGAAGTCGACAATGGCTTGCCGCTTATTGAGCTAGTCGCGGACGAGGCGATTGCCGCCCTATGTGCAGAGGCCTGTGGTGCGATGAAGGTTGCCCACGCCATGACGGTTGAATACTCGCGTAACCGCAAGCAGTTCGGCACGGCGATCGGCAAATTCCAGGTGCTGCAGCACCGCATGGTCGACATGTTCATGGAGCACGAGCAGTCGGTTTCCATGACCTACATGGCCACGCTGAAGCTTGATGAAGACGAAGTGACCCGCAAGAAGGCTACATCAGCTGCCAAAGTGCGTATCGGCCAGGGCGGGCGCTATGTCGGCCAACAGGCGATCCAGATCCACGGCGGCATGGGCATGACGGACGAGATGGCTGTTGGCCACTATTTCAAGCGTCTGACCATGATCGATGCCGAGTTCGGAAATGTCGACCACCACCTGAAGCGCTACACGGAGCTGTCGGCTGTAGACGTGCCCATGGCGGCTGAGTAGCCGTCAGACCTGATCCTGAGTGGGCGTTATCCGTAGAGTTCCTGTTCCTTGACTGACAGGATTGATGTGATGACGCCCGCATGGAACACGGCTCTCAGGAGCCAGAAATTACGCTTCGTGCTGGAAAAGACTGCCAGCACGGCGCGTAGAATACAGTAGGCAATCTTCAGGATTGTTGCGCACAGTGAAACGGCCGCCTTGGCGAGGGATAATCTTCCTCTTTCGAGGCGGCCGTATGTGATTCCAGACCGGAACTTTCGCTTTGCGATCCAGCGGAAGGCGAGACGGGCAGGGTCAACGGGCTCGTATACCTTAGCGTCCTCGGAAATGGCGAAACGGGCACCGGCGCGCCAGGCGCGGAAGAAGAATTCGGTATCCTCGCCGCCGGTGCGCCCTTTCTCGAGTAGGAAGCGCTGGCCCGAGAAGCTGGGCGCATTTGTGCGGATAAGGGCATTGCATGTGTGCCCGGTCTGGACCGTGCCGTTGCGGCGGGTCGGCACATTGGAGTGATAGTCGGCCTGCTTGATCCAGTTGGGTGCTGTCTCCGGATATTCCGCCATGGCGGGTCCAAAGACTGCGTCATAGGGGCCTTGGGCGAGCAGGGCGTAAAGGTCGGCAATCCAATCCGGCGGCGCCAACTCGTCATCATCGATGAAGGCGAGGAAGTCGCCGGTTGCTGCGTCCAGACAGGCATTGCGGGCCAGCGAGATGTTCCGGCTGGGGGCGTGCACATACTGGACGGGGAAGGGCAGGTCCTGAGCGACACGTGTCACCAGGTCTTGCGCTGAAGGCGTTTCGTCATTGTCGGCGACGATGAGGCGAAGCGTGATCCCTTCGGGCACGACTTGCTTTCCCAGCGAGTGGAGCGTTCCCGCCAAGGAGGCCCGGCGGAAGGTGCAGACACAGATTTCAATCAACAATGGCTTCTTGTCCTAAAGGTCTGCGCGGTGGGGGTCAGGCATCATGTGTCTCCAGGCTGTCGGCAACATATTCTGCGATTGCCAGAGAACTTGTCAGGCCGGGTGATTCTATTCCGAACAGGTGAACGAGGCCTTCATGGCCATGAAGGGCGGGGCCGTCGATGCGGAAGTCGGCTGCGGGTTCATGCGACCCCGTCAATTTGGGGCGGCAGCCGGCATAGTCAGGCACGATGGCGCCATCGGGCAGGCCCGGCCAGTAGCGGCGTACGGCTTCGTAGAAATCATCCGAACGGGTGGCATCCACGCGGTAGTCGATGAGGTCTGGGTTGTCGTGGCCGAGCCATTCCACATCCGGCCCAAAACGCATCTGGCCAGCGAGATCGAGCGTGACGTGGACGCCAAGACCGCCATTGACAGGGACGGGGTAGATGAGGTGCGAGAAGGCAGGACGCGTCTGGCAGCTGAAATAATTGCCTTTTGCGAGGGTGAAGCCCGGCAGGAGCGACGCGTCATAGCCTTCCATCGTGCTGGCGAGGCGGTATGCATAGAGGCCGGCGCTATTCACAAGGCGGCGGGTGGTGATTTCATGGGGGTCGCGACCGCCAATATGCAGCTTGAACTGACCATCCGGCAGGATCGTGATGCCGAGAACCGGGGCGTCGAGCACAACCGCGCCGCCGAGATCTTCCAGTTCATTCCGGAGCGCCGTCATGTAGCCGTGGCTGTCGAGAAGGCCGGTCTCGGCCGACATCAGCGCCGCAGCGCACTTGAGCTGGGGTTCCAGAGCCATCGCCGTCTCCGCATCGAGCATCGACAGACCTTCGACATCATTGCTGTGCCCTTGCTGGAGAAGGCTCTCAAGCTTTCCAATCTGGTCCGGATTGGTTGCGACAATCATCTTGCCAATGCGGCTGTGAGCGACGCCGTGGGAGGTGAGATAAGCGTAGAGTTTGCGGCGGCCCGACACGCACATGCGATGGCGCAGGCTGCCTGTTGGATAATAGAGACCCGCATGAATCACTTCGCTGTTGCGCGATGACGTGCCGGTGCCGATCTCGCGCGCAGCTTCCAGCACATAGGTTTCCTGGCCGCGTCGGGCCAATTCCACCGCACAGGCGAGGCCGACCGCACCGGCGCCGATTATGATACAGTCCACGCTTGTCACGGGCGGGTGGCCCGCAGGCGGTCAGAAACTGTGCGGATGCGGGGCAGGATAAGGGGGATCATGCGGGCTCAAAAATGGATTCGGGAGCTCTGATGCGAGCCGCATGCCATTCTGACGCAATCGCACGGCTGCGGCCAGACATAGCTTAATGACCAGTCACAGTCTCGCGGCAGGGCGGCGTTGGCCTTTAGTCTCGCTGGAATTTGCAGATACGAAAGGGTGACAGTTAACCATGAACAGTGTAGCTTTTACTTGCGGTCGGTGTGTTGCGGCTCCGACTGCAAATACTATTACAGGTGGGGTTTATTTTGATCCTGAAGACTTAGCGCCAGAAGGCGCAAAGTGTTTAGCCAGATCCGTATTGATAGACCCCGTCTCGGCGGGACGCATAGAAAATGGGTTTGGGGGATGCCAGAGACACGCAGATCAACAAGTGCCCGTTTCTTGAAATTAACAGTTTTCAAGACTTTGCCACCTGCAAGAAACTCACAAAATATAGGAAAAGAAGGCGTCCAATCGGTTTTTGGCGCCAATTTCGCCAATCCTGTTCAGCACATTTTCATCCGGTTGGTGCATAGGGTGTCCCGAGTTTCACGTCATGTGCGACGCGTGTTGGTGGTCTTTGGGGGCCGGCATGTTGTTGGACAGGTCATTCGCAGAGCGTTGTTAAACATGGTCCCGAGATTGCATCCGCCGCAGATATGATCCAGACCCATACCGACACAGAAAATTTTTCAGGGGAATACCAGTAATGTCTAACTTTAAGCGCTTCTGCCTGCTTAGCGTGGCGACCGGCGGAATTCTGGCCACAGCTGCATCCGCTCAGGGGCAGAATTATTACAGCCGCGAAAAGTACGAGGCCGTCCTTGATCGCCGCCAGCCGGCCTATGATCCAGAGCCTATCCGTCTTGGCGCGTTTCTCGTGGATTCCAGTCTCAACGGATCGGCGACTTATACTGACAACGTTCAAGCCACCGAAAATAATGAGATTTCAGATACGATCGTGCGTATCGGCGTGGATGTCGCGGCGCGCACGAACTGGAGTGTTCACGAGATTGGCGCTGAAGTGTCAGCCTATCGCAGCGAATATATCGATACCGGTGATGAGTCGGCGAACGATCTGCGCGCCCGTCTTCGCGGTCGGCTTGATGTGAACCGCAACATTTCGGTTGGTGCTGCCGTATTTGCCCAGGACATCATCGAAGCGAGAACGGACCTAGCCAATGCCGTCGGCCTTGATGCGCCTGTCGAGTATACCCGAATGGGCGGGTCGTTGGACGCCAACTACCAGAGCGACCGCTTCCGCTGGTACAATGCGATCGATTTTGCGGAAGAGAATTTCAAGGACGGTGAACAGGCTGGAACCGGCATCATTATTGACCAGGACTATCGCGACAACACGGTAACGTCTGCCCGGTCGCGACTGTCCTACGCCTTGTCGCCAAACGTCGCCATTTACACGCAGGCGACTGTACGTGAGCAGTCCTACGACCAGGACCAGTTGCTGGGTGGCGCGCTGCGCTCGCGCGACTCGTCAGGTTACACAGCGGTTGTCGGTGTTGACTTCGAACTCAACTCCCTTGTTCGCGGTGACGTGAACGTTGGCTATTTGAGTGAGAACAAGGACGATCCATTCTTTAAGGACGTCGACGGGGTATCGGTCGATGGTCGCGTTCAATGGTTCCCGACGCGTCTGACAACTGTCGGTTTCAAGGCCGGTCGGCGCGTTGTCGATATCGGCGTGTTTGAAGCGCCTAGCGCATTGCAGACGACTTATGGGGTTAACGTCGACCATGAGCTGCGTCGCAATATCGTCCTATCCGCTTCAGCGGACTTCTCAAATTATGACTACCAGGAAATCAACCGGTCAGATGATATCTCGGACTATTCTCTGAGAGCCGCCTACAAGATGAACCGCCGTGTTCATCTTGAGACGTTCGTGCGTCACCTCAACCGTGACAGCAGCGGCAACAGTGTTTTTGGTAATCCGTCCTTTGATGTCAATCTTATTGGCGTCGGTATCAAACTCTTCCCCTGATTTTTCCCGGATCCGGCTTCGAGATCACTCCAGATACGAATTGGTGTAGTAAATTGACTAAGACTTACAGTCTTGAAATTCCCTCGCAGAAAATGCCACACGGCGACGGTGGTAGTTCCGATGACATGCCGATCGATTTCAAGGCATTGATCGGCACCGTCTATCGCCGGTTCTGGATTATCGTAACTGGATTCCTCGTGACGCTCTTTGCTGTCGCGTACATAACTTTCACGCAGACGCCGATTTACAAGGCGAACTCGATTCTCCAGCTCGACACGAACAAGGAAAACGTCATCGACCTGGGAAGCGTGCTTGGCGGCCTCGCGGCCAGCACGGCGACAATCGACACTGAAGTGAGGGTGATGGGGTCGAAGTCGCTGCTGACAAAGGTCGCGACGAAACTAAAACTGGCGGAAGATCCCGAGTTCAACTGGACTCTGAGGGAACAGAAGCCGGGCCTTATCGAGATGACTAAGGGCCAGATTGGCGCCTGGACGGGGCACCCGCCCAAGAAGACCGTTCCATATGCCAACCTGAGTGCTGCCGAGCGTGAAGCCGCCATTCTGGAGTCGGTGACGCGTACACTGATGAGCAAGGTGCACATCAGTCGTATCGGGACGACCTACCTGATTGAAGTCGAAGTCACGAGCCAGTCACCGGAAACGGCTGCGCGTGTCGCCGATGCGGTCGCCGATCAGTACCGTGTCCAACAGCTCGATTCCAAGCTTGAAGCCACCCGCCGTGCTACGGCGTGGCTGTCTGAACGCGTGGCTGGCCTGCGCGATGAGGTTGAAGCCAAGGAGAAGCGCGTCGAGGAATTCCGGGCTGAAACCGGTCTCTTGTCGGCGCAAGGTGCCACGCTGACCGAGCAACAGATTGCCTACAATACAACGCAGAAGAGCCAGCTGCAGGCACAGTTGAACCGTGCTCGCTCGCGCTATGACAATATGAGACGTCAGATCAACAGTGGTGCCGGCATAGACGCGATTGCTGAGGTGCTCGATTCTCCAGTGATTTCAGGCTTGAAAGCCCAGCGGGCCCAAATCCTTCGCCGGGTTGCCGAGCTGGAAACCACGCTTGGTCCGTCGCACCCCGAACTGATCGGCGCGCGTAACGAAGCAGCTGATATCGAAAAGCAGATCGAAGCCGAAGTGAGCCGGATCGCGGCAAACCTTGAAAACGAGGTCAAGGCTGCGCAGGATCAGATCAACAGTATCAACTCCAATATCGGGCAGTCGACTGCACAGCTCCGGGGCAACAACCTCAATCTTGTCAGGCTGCGTGAACTTGAGCGTGACGCCGAAACGAGCCGTGTCCTTTATGAAGAGTTCATCAGTCGCTCCAAGGAGACGCGTGAACAGGACGACCTGGTCCAGGCTGACGCCAACATCTTGTCCACCGCCACTGTGCCGGATTCGCCAAGTTCGCCGAAAAAATTATTGAACCTTATTATTGGCGCCATGCTTGGCGGCATAATCGGCGGTGGCCTCGCCTTGCTTGCAGAGATCTTCGACATGAAGATCAGCTCGCCTGACGATATCGAGCGCAAGCTGGGCGTGAACTCCATCGGATCGGTCCCGCTGATCCGCAGCACAAGCCTGCTGCCGTTCTCGCAAACCAATCCGGCGGACTTCCTTGTCGACAATCCCTTGTCTGCCTTTGCAGAGAGTATTCGCTATTTGCGGGCTGCGATTGCGTTTTCGGACCTCGACAGCGAGACGAAAACCGTGGCCATCACCTCTTCGCTACCCGACGAAGGTAAGACCAGCCTCACCTTGAGCCTAGGTCGCATGTCGGCCATGTCGGGCTCGCGCACGCTCGTCATTGATGGTGACTTCCGTCGTCGCCAATTGACCGACGCCGCAGGCATGTCGCCAGAGATTGGCTTCATTGAGCACCTGTTTGGTGCAGGCCAGCTGTCTGATGCCATCTGCAAGGACAGTCGCAGCATGCTGGACATCCTGCCGCTGTCGAAGGCCGGCCATGTGCCGCACGATGTGTTCGGAACTCGGGCTTTTGATGACCTGCTCGCGCGGCTGCGTTCGATGTATGACCTTATCCTGATCGATACGGGCCCGCTGTTGCTAATGGCCGAAGCGCGTGTTGTTGCCGGCAAGACCGACAAGACAATTCTTGTTATACGCTGGCGTCGTTCGCTGCGTTCGGCTGTACGTCAGTCGCTCACTCTGCTGAAGACTTTCAACGCCGACCTTCTCGGCGTCACGCTCAATATGGTCGACCTAACGCAACGTCGCCATCACAAAGATCCTGGCGCTGCCTACAAGGCTTACAGCAAGTATTATTCGATGGAAACCAAGCGCTCGATCTTCGGCCGGAACAAACCGGCAAAGTCGAACGGCATGACGTCTGCGCCGAATCCGATGGCTGCTCCTTTGAAACCCGAAAAGCCACAGGTGAAGACGGGATCTTCCAGTGAAGTATCCACGCACTAACCATGAGATACGCTGGTGATCAGGGCGGCGTGCCGTCGCCCCGGATCCGCACCGGGGAAGGGCGCGCGCAAGGGCTTGTAATGACCAAGGTCGCTTTTTTTGGTCATGATGCCGGGGATGCCGCTGTTAGGCGCCGCGTCCAGGCCATGCAGGATGATGGCTTGGCGGTAACGGGCTTCATGATGCGGCGCAAAGATGATGTGGCGACCGACTGGGACAATGTGGATCTGGGCAAGACCCGGGATGGGGCGTTTCTCCAACGCGTGTTGCGCATATTCTCAGGCGCCCGCGTTGCGGCCAACTCTCTCGATGCTTTGGCTTCAGTCGATGTAATTTATGCGCGCAATCTGGACATGCTGGCCTGCGCGTTTCTGGCCAAGCACTATACCCGGCTCAAGACGCCGGTCGTCTATGAGAGCCTGGACGTTCACCGGCTGCTGACGCGTGAAGACTTTATCGGAAAGGCATTGCGGTGGGTTGAAAAGAGCCTGTTGCGGCGGACAATTGGTCTGGTCGTCAGCTCCCCTGCCTTTCTCACCAATCATTTCGAGAAATACTATCGGGGGCTCTACACGCCCTTCCTCATTGAAAACAGGTTGGCAGCCGGAAGTGACTTTGGCCCTCGTCCGGCGGCTCATAATGGCGCCGTTTCGGAGAATTGTGGACGTTTTGTGCTGGGTTGGGTAGGCAATCTCAGGTGCAAAAGGTCCTTCGAGCTGCTTTGCGATCTGGCTGATCGATTTCCGGACACGCTGGAAATTCGACTCCATGGCCAGCCCGCGCGTAAAGAGATTCCTGTCTTTGAGCCGGCCATAGACGCGCGGCCTAACATGACTTTCGCGGGCCGCTACCGGTCTCCCGAAGACCTTTCCGGTATTTATGAAGGCCTTGATCTTGTCTGGGCCGGGGACTTCATGGAGGCGGGATATAATTCTGTCTGGCTGTTGCCGAACCGGATCTATGAGGGCGGCTATTTTGCGACACCTGCCATTGCGCCCAATCTCACTGAAACGGCCGGGTGGATCGAGCAGAAAGCTTGCGGCTTCACGATTTCGGAACCCCTTTCTGAGACATTGCCGACCTTGATCGCGGCTGTGATGCAAGATCGTTCTGTTCTCGAGAGCTACCGCAACAGGTTGCTTGAGTTGCCTAACGAGGTGTTTATCCAGCCTGAGGGGTTCTTCTCGGAGGTTTTAGCGCGTGCCCTCGCCGGAGCGCGCGCGAAATGAACATGGTCAAGCCCATCAAGGTCAGCGAAGAGGAAGTGGTGGGGTTTGGCAACCTCTACAGTTCGGGCCGGTCGGCTCCTCTGTGGGAGCAGGCGATCATCACGCTCTGGTTCTTTGTGACGTACCTGCCGCTGGATGGCGTCGCGCCAATCCGCTATCTGCTCGTGGCCTATTTTGTCGGCCTCACAGTGATGTTTTACCGGGAGGTAATGCCGGTATTGTTCAAATGCTGGCCGCTTTTCCTTCTGCCAATATTCGGACTATTGTCGTTTACATGGTCTCCCTATCCTTCGGAAGCGCTCCGGTCGGGTATGTTGATGCTGCTGACACCGCTAACGATCATTGTGATCGGCGTGCGGCTGAATACGCGACAAGTGCTGCGCTGCCTGATGTTTGCGGGCATGATTACCACGATATATGTTACCCCTACGCTCAGCACTTTTGCTGATGGCGGGGCGTATGGCTCGAAGAACCTGCTCGCCATGCAGATGCTGTTTGCGATGTTGATGAGCCTCGTTACGGCGCTCAATGACAAGGAGCCGATATGGGTCCGTTTGCTGGGCCTTGCCTTCGTGCCGATCTGTTTCGTCTACCAATACCTTGCGCACTCCGCGACATCACTGGTCTTCGCCGTTGTCGGTATCGCCGGAATGATTGGTGTTCGCTACTTCTGGATCAGCTTTGGCAAGATACGCCATTTGCGTCTATCCGTGGCAATGTTTGCCGCATTTGTTGCGCTCGCCAGCACGATGGTTGTGCTGAGCATGCCGGAAAACACCCTCATGGATGATTTCCTCGGGCTGTTGGGCAAGGACTCGACTTTCTCCGGCCGTGCGCTGATCTGGCGCGAGGCGGAACTTGTCAGTCAGGAGCATCCGCTGTTCGGCCTGGGGCTTGAAGGTTTCTGGCAGTATGATGTGGGCGCGGCGCAAACGATCAACGAGAACGATTTCAAGGCCTTCGGAACGAAACTGACCTTCCACAACGCATATTGGGAAGTGCGCGTTCACCTTGGCTATGTCGGCCTCGTCCTGTTCATATTCATTCTGGGCTGGTGCATGAAGCGGACGATCGTGAGTTGGCTACGGGCGCCGGGAATGGACAGCTCTGCGCTGCTGATCACGATGGTCATCATATTCACGTCAACCTTCACGGAATCCTCTCTCTGGAGCACGTTCAATACGCTCGTGAATCTATTCTATTTCGGAGCGATGACGACAATGGGCGCGGGTGCGCGCAAGTTTGAGGGCAGGGTGCCGGTCGTCATTCGCCACACGGTCTGACGGGTACTCAGCGTTATTCTCTCTATAGTTTCATGGAACCAAGGCGTCTGCTGCGGGTTTTGAACGCATTATCGCCTGATTTTCCGGGCATGCTTTATGAATAGGGGCTGAACGCAAAGCACGCTTTTTTAAGCTGTCGTTAAAGTTGGTTGGTCAAACATACGATGATGACTCCGAACCCAGCCTTTCCGTCTCGTCGATCTGCTGTCGACTATTCTGTTGACGCGCACATGCGTTCAGAGGCGGGATATATCGACAAAGGCGCCCCTGATAAGTGGCCGGTATGGGCGCGACTGCTCATAATCGTTGGTCTAAGTGCGTTGATGTGGGCCGGCATTATCGCGGGCATAGTTTCATTATTTGGCTGATTGCGCTTGGCTGAAAAAATGGTGCGCACAGAATCATTTTGGCGTTGATCCTGCATTGTTGACAGAAGCTTCAACTGCAACGCAGATCCTGTAAATGACGTCTTCAACAACGCCTTCTGAACCGTCTGCCGGGCTGACCGCATCGCCACGGCTTTCGATCATCATCACGAACTACAATTACGCCAAGTTTGTTGCCTCTGCCATCGATAGCGTTTTATCGCAGGATGAGGCTGTTGAGCTGATTGTGGTGGATGATTGCTCGACTGACAATTCACGCGATGTCATCAGCGAATATGCTGGCCGGGTCACCATGGTTTTCCAGGAAGTGAACCGGGGACATGGCGCCGGCTTCAATGCAGGATTCAGTCGCGCGACTTCCGAGCTTATCATGTTCCTTGATGCTGACGACTGCCTCTTGCCGGGCGCAATCAAGACCATTCTGTCAAACTACCAACCCGATGTTGCGATTTATCATTACCGCATGCGCTACATGGATGAAGCAGGTACCCTAAGCGGCATTCATCCTTCACCTGCCATGCCGTTGGCTGACGGTGATATTTCCGAGCAACTCAGGTCAGCCGGGCGCTACCATGGCACGATCACTTCGGGGCTCGTCTTTTCAAGGCGGCATCTGGCGCATGTTATGCCGATGGACCCGGAGGCTTTCCGGCAGGGCGGGGATGGCTATCTGTCGGCTGTCGTTCCGCTCTACGGGGCGTCGCGAAGCTTTGAAGCGCCGATCTCAGGCTATCGGCTACATGGAAGCCAGCATTCGCGCTTCAGCAGCGCCTATGCCAAGCGGTCGCGCTGGTGCATTGCCCATGATGCCGAACGCTATCGCGCCATACGGGAGCATTCCAATCGTTTAGGCCTGCGCGTTGCAGCCGATCTCGGTGCGGATGACCCTGACAACATTCACGAACGTCTCGTTTCGATGCTGTTCGCGCCGGGTGAGCATCCAGTTGAGGGCGATTCAATCAAGCAGCTTGCTCACCGATCGGCGCGCTACGAGAAAGGTCATGCAACGGGTATGCGGTCACTGTTTGCATATATCTTCTGGGAGCTCTTTGGACTTCTCCCTGAAAGTGGAAAGCGGCGCCTCATGAGTTGGAAGATCGATGCGAAGAGTAGGCCCGGCTGGATGCGCTATCTTGCGAAACGGTTGCGTGCCGGCGGTTGAGCCGCCTCGCTCCAGAACCTCATTTAATGAATGTATCAGAGCATTGCGGGCTCGCGTCGCCTGCCTTGCGGAAGCTGACGCAATAATAGCTTGCTTGTGTGGGGTCCGCGAAGGTCGGTTCGCCATGCCAACTGTATTGCTGCGATGTGCCTGTCCAGATATTCATGATGATCCGGCCTGGCGTTTCTGGAATCGGCCGATCGCGTGATGTGACGGTTTTGACGAGCTTGTCATCGACATACCAGGCAATCTTATCCGGCTGCCAGTCGAAGGCGTAGAGGTGGACTTCTTCGGCGGCATCAAAGGGCAGGTCGATGTAGATCGAGCCGCGGGTCTTTCCCTTTGTGAAAATATTCGCGTGAAGTTGCCGCGTGTTCTTTCCGAGGAATTCGATATCGATTTCGTCGTGTGGGTCGCCAAAGGTGGCATCCGTGTGCGTGAAGAAAGAGGAGACTGCGCCTGAACCGGGGGCGGCCTGCATCACAACTTCATAGCGCCCGTGGCCGTAGAAACCGCGTTTTTGAACTTCAGCGCCGGAGAAAGGCTGCGGAGGTGCAGGTTTGCGATTAAGTTCGAGCGAAATACTTGGGGGATGGTAGTGAACATTTGCCGGGATCCAGCCGACCCGAAAGAAGGTTGATTTCAGGGTGAAGTCTGAAACGTACCAGTCCTCCCCATTGAAACTGTCCCTAAATGACAGGTTGAAGGATGCTCCATCGCCCCTGTCCGGGCTGAGCACTGTGCTTGTGGACGTTCGGGACTTCACGCTGATCAGGATTATCGCGGCGAGAACGCAGACGATGCTGACAGTGATGATGGCTCTGATACGGGACATTGCCTGTCGCCTCCCTATAGGGGCCGGGCTTCGGTAAACCGTACCTGGTGAGCTTAGCGCGCGCCTTTCGAGATCAGGACGGCAGGAACAGTCAGAAGCATGATCTTGATATCACCCCAGAAGGATCGGCTGCGCACATACTCCACATCCGTTGCTACACGCTCCGGATAGGTTGTGTCGCTACGGCCGCTGACCTGCCACAGGCCTGTTATACCTGGGCGGACCGAGCAATATGCGCGGAAGCTTTCGCCGTAACGAACGATTTCATTTTCGACGATCGGACGTGGGCCCACGAGAGACATGTCACCGCGTAGGACGTTGTAAAGTTGGGGCAATTCGTCGATTGACGTCTTGCGAATGAAGTTGCCGATCGCAGTGATGCGCGGATCGTTTGTCAGTTTTTGTGTTTCGTCCCACTCCGCACGAGCGGCAGGGTCCGTTGCCAGCAAGTATTCAAGTTGCTCGCGGGCATCCGGAACCATCGAGCGCAGCTTGAAGCAATTGAAGGTCTCGCCGTTCAGGCCATAGCGCTTCTGGGAATAGAAAGCCCGGCTGCCATCCTGCATGCGGATAAGAAGCGCGATGGCGAGAATGAGCGGGGCCAAAAACAAGAGCGCGGCGCCAGCGACAACAATGTCGACAAGTCGTTTGAATTGCGCGTGATCGCCACTCGAAGGCTGGCGCATTGTCGCTGCTGCATAAGCGGCGGCTTCTGCCTGCCTTGACGGGTTACTTAATCTCAAGCCCATTCTGGTCCCCTAATAATCTACTTGCGGTTTTGCTAATCGGCCGCGTCCACTCGACCTATTTGCAAATTTCCTGCCGCATCTGACTCTGACGCTTATTGCGTTCGAGCCCAGATTTGCAATCGTTATACCGCGAATTCCGCAAATAATTAACTGGTTGTATACATTTTCTGTCGTTTTCGCGTCTCTGGGGAAGTATTGGATAAATATTCATTCATACTCGGCTTTTCGACGAGTTTTGTGTATCGATACGAGACACACTGCTTAAAACACTGGCACAATATGTAAGCGCCCGCGTGTCCCTGAATCGGACACGCGGGCGTGCATATGTTTGGTAATGACTGACTGATTCGTTTGGAACCTAGAAGATGCGCTCGCTTACGCGAAGCGTGTCGCCAGGTTTCACAACCGTGTTGGTGTTAAGCTCGTACTTAACTTCCTGTTCAGCGCCCACACTCTTGATGTACACGACCTTCTTGTTGGCCCGATAGGTGAAACCTCCAGCAGCGGCTACAGCATTCAAAACGGTCAAACCTGAATTGAAGGGGTATTCGCCGGGCCGGCCCACTTCGCCAAGGATGTAAAACGGGCGGTAATTTGTAACCTCTACGCTGACACGTGGCTCAAGGAGGAAACCGTCCGACAGCTTCTCTGCGATGGCGGTTTCAAGTTCCTGGCTGCTGCTGCCCGTCGCGGCCACCTGACCGATCAATGGAAGGGAGATTGCGCCAGTTCCGTCGATTACAAATTGACCCGAAAGTTCGGGCTGACCAAAAACATTGATGCGAAGTTTGTCGCCCGTGCCCAAAGTATAAGCAGTATTCGTTTGGGCCTGTGTCGGTGCGGAGTTATCGACTACCTGACGGGTAGCCGTGCCGCCGGATTCACATGCTGTCATAAACATGAACATGGCGACCATCGCCGTAAAAATTGCCGAACGAAGCAGCGACATTTTGAAATCTCCATACAGAGGCGCTTAAAGGCGCCCATCGTTTCACACTGACACACTCAGGTGGTCAGAAAGCTAATGTCCTTGCCGAAGAACCTTGCCGCAGACAGTTTGCCGCTCAGGAAGGCCCCGGTATCGAGGCCAATGCGGCGATTGTCACGGAATATACCTTCGGCTGGCGTATGCCCGTGGACTATGAGATGCGAAAATTGCTTCGTGTCGTCAAGGAACTCGTCCCGGATCCAGAGCATGTCGCGAATGGTCTGGTCTTGCATGGCCTTTTCAGGCCGCAAGCCAGCATGGACAAACAAATAGTCGCCAGCCGTATAGTAGGGTTTTAGGGATCGGTAAAAGTCGAGGTGGGCTTCAGGCAGCCTTTCCCGAAAGGCCGTCCAAAGCGTGGCCCAGGCATCGCGGGCCGCCGCCATGGCCTCATGCGAGCCGAGACTTCCGCGTGTATTCGGTGGTTGAAAACCGTAGGAGTAAAGTGTCTCTCCGCCGCCAAAACGAACCCATTGGCTGCCGAAAGAGGCATCCTCAAGAAACTTGAGGAATGCCTCTTCATGGTTGCCCATCAGGAAGACCGTGTTGAACTTATCCAGGCGGTCTCCGAGGAAGAATTCAATGACATCGCGGGATTGCAAGCCACGGTCAATATAGTCGCCAAGGAAGACAAGCGTGACGGTTGTGCCTTCAGGCAAATTGGCCGAATCGGCTTCGATTTCCTCGACCAACCGTTCAAGCAAGTCACGCCTTCCGTGAATGTCTCCGATTGCGTAAAGGCACTCTCCATCAGGAGCCGATGTCACACGGGTCACCGCACTGCGGGCAGGTTGCGCCACCGCCGGGGACTCCAGATGGACGCCACGCGTGCTGCCCGCACGAATCCGGGCGCGCAGCGACGTCGCCGAGCGCGTTAGGCGCCCGAACTGTTCCAGTAAAGACCTCTGCAAGAGTTGTGGCAATCTGGACATGGTTACTTTCTGGTCAATCTCTCTCTTTATAGTGGTTTCGTGATAAACGCCAATTTCCTGCCTCACCTGATTATCGAGCCCCCATAAGGGATTGCTTGATGAATCCTGCAGCCCAGCTCATATGCATCGTACCCGACGCAAGCCCTGCAAGAAGCCCGCAGGTAGAGCGTTTGGAGACGCTGACGATGATTGACGCAGCAACAAGTATGCCGAGATAACCAAAAGGCAGGATTAAGGCGACTGGGAAAAAGGGCGAGGCCAGGAGCCCGGCCACGCTGCCGAGCAGCGCCAGAACAGGCAACATCTGGCGGATTTTTGGTCTCTGGCGATGTTTGAATATGGTCCGCGCGCGGCCTTTTCCGTAATTGAAATACTGCTTGGCCAGCGTCCCTACGGTTGAGCGTGGGATGTAGATCTTGCGGATGGTGGCATCGAGGTATATGCGGCCGCCAGCCTGAGCGACCCGTTCGTCATACTCGGCGTCTTCGTTATGCGAAAATGATCCGTCATAGCCCCCCAGGGTCCGGAAAACGGTAAGATCAAAGCCGGCATGATGGCCGTGATCGACATAGCCGGACTGGCGCCCGCCGCGGTGGGCTGATCCGCCGGATCCGAGCGGCGTGTCGACGATCCAGGCATTTGCCTTCTCAAAACAGGTTTCGCCGCGGGCATCCATTGGGATGACAACCGAAGCGGCGCTGGTGTGAATGAGGACGCTGGTGACTGACAGGATGAAGTCTTGAGGAAATACGGAATGGGCATCGCAACGAACGAGGAAACGGGTGTCCGCATCGGCACACTCGGTTACTGCACGATTGACCGCCGCCGACTGGAACCGTTCAGGATTGTAAAGAATCTTTAGGTTTGGGAATTCGTGGATAAGTCTTTCCACGATCTCTGCTGTGCCATCCGTACTGCCCCCGTCCACCACAACGAGCGGGACGCTGCGCAGCCAGACGTCACCTGTCATGAGCGAGCGGATGCAGGTCTCGATATGCCGCGCCTCATTCAGCGCCGGTATCACGGCCAGAACGTGCGAGGCATCGATCCTAATATCTGTTCTCTCAAGAGGGATGACGCTTGATTCCACTGTGAATCCTGTAAGTTGGCTCGTTTCAACGGGACATGAGCAAGTCCCGTTCCAAATTACGCGCAATACACGAATTAGCGGCCGCTGAGACTCGAAATACTACACTCGAACATCGAAAAGCTGTCAGGAACAACGGATTTTGATCCACATGCCTGACGTTTCAGCCGGACCTTCCCGCCTTGAACCATCTTTTTTGGAGTCCGCGCCCCTAGGTCAAGCTTGCCCCCGCCCGGGAAGCTCATAGTGTGCAGAAAAACAAATCGTACTTAAGGGAGAGACCACATGATCGGCGTTGTTGCGAAACTCAAGATTCAGGACGGCAAGCAGGCCGAGTTCGAGCAGATTGCCAAGGATTTGATGGCCAAGGTCAAGGCGAACGAGCCGGGCTGTCTGACCTACCAGCTTTACAAGACCAAGGGTTCTGAAACCGACTATATCTTCATGGAGCAATACGCTTCGGCCGATGCTCTCAAGTCTCATGGCCAAACCGAGTATTTCAAGGCAGCTGGCCCGAAACTGGGTGGTGTCCTCGGCGGAGCGCCGGAAATCCAGTATTACGACATCGTAGAATAAGGCGGAGTGCCGAAGAATGGATCTGTCATTCACGCCCGAAGATACCGCGTTCCAAAAAGAGGTACGCGACTGGATTGCCGAATCTTACACGCCTGACCTTCGGGCAAAGATGGCGCTGTCCAAGAATGGTTATCTCGACAAGGAAGGGCAGGTCGCCTGGCAAAAGAAGCTGTATGAGAAGGGCTGGATTGCACCCAACTGGCCTGAGCAATACGGCGGTCCGGGGCTGACCCCGTCGGAACGGTATATTCTGAACATGGAACTATCCTCAGCGGGAACGCCCATTGTCAGCCCTATGGGCGTTGCGATGGTTGCGCCGGTGATCATGGCTTTCGGATCAGAGGCGCAGAAGAAGCGACACCTACCGTCAATCCTCTCGTCCGATGTCTGGTGGTGCCAGGGATATTCTGAGCCCGGCTCTGGTTCGGACCTTGCGTCCCTCCAAATGAGCGCAGTGCGCGATGGCGACGACTATGTGCTCAACGGATCGAAGATATGGACCACGCTGGCACAATGGGCTGACTGGATCTTCTGCCTCGTGCGGACAGACAAGAGCGGCAAAAACCAGGAAGGCATCAGCTTCATTATCTTTCCGATGAACCTGCCTGGCATCACGATTTCAGCTCTGCCCACGCTCGACGGCCCGCCTGAAGGCGAGCAGGAAATCAATCAGGTCTTCTTCGAGAACGTACGCGTTCCGATAGCGGAATCCTTGATTGGCGAGGAGAACAAGGGATGGACATACGCCAAGTACCTCCTTCAGTTCGAGCGCGGCAATGCCTATGCGCCGGGGCTTCGCAACATGTTGAAGAAGGTGCGCAAGCTGGCCAAGGTCGATAGTGTCACGGGTGGTGATCTCCTGAATGACCCTGATTTTGCGCGCAAGCTCACGCAAATGGAGATCGGTATCGAAGCGCTTGATGCCACGGAACAGCGCATATTCTCTGCGCTGTCGGCAGGTGAGGCGGTAGGGCCGGAAAGCTCTATGTTGAAATGTGCCGGTTCTGAAATGCAGCAAGCGATCACTGAACTCGCGATTGAGGCGGCAGGCACCTACGGGGCGCCATTCGTGCGGAACACTATGGAATTGGCACGCGACGGTGCGAACGCCGACACGCCAACGCCGATTGAGGCCGTTACGACCGTTCCGAGCTATTTCAGCTATCGCAAGACATCGATCTATGCCGGCTCGAACGAGATCCAGCGTAACATCATGTCCAAGATGGTCCTTGGTCTTTAAGTCTTTACGCTGAACAGGGGGCTGCGCATGGCCATTGGATCCCAAGGCAAACCGAGCCACCTGACCCGCATCGCGTTTGGCGTAGGGGGCATCGCAGATGGCGTGAAGAATAACGGCTTCGATTATTTCCTGTTGTTCTATTACAGTCAGGTTCTGGGCGTATCGGCCTCGCTTGTGGCGGCTGCGCTGTTCATCGCACTCATTGTCGACGCAGTTTCAGACCCGGTGGTCGGATACTGGTCGGACAATTTCCGGACACGCCTCGGGCGACGACACCCGTTCATGTATGCTGCTATGGTACCCGTCGCCATTGCGTATTTCTTCGCGTGGAATCCACCCGCCGGGTTGGAGGGGAATGATCTTTTTGGCTGGCTGGTTGCGCTGACGATCTGTGTGAGACTGCTCTTCACAATATATGAAGTGCCACAGAACGCCCTCGCCGCCGAGCTGACCAGCGACTATGACGCCCGTACGTCGCTAATGTCGTATCGATATTTCTTTGCCTGGGTCGGCGGCCTGAGTATCCAGATTGCGCTTCTGGCCCTGCTTTTGCGGCCAACCGAGGCGGATCCGTCCGGCTTCTTCAACAAGGAGGGTTGGCATACTTACGGGCTTTGGGCGGCCATCGTCATTTTCCTCGCTGTCCTCGCGACGACGGCAGGAACGCATGGTCATATTCCACATCTGAAGTCCCCGCCGCCTCAGCGGAAACTTACGGTCGGACGCATTTTCAAGGAAATTCTGGAGACGGTTTCAAACCCGTCATTCCGCGCGCTCTTCCTGGCGACCCTATTCGGGCTCCTTGCGACAGGTATCTCTGCGTCGCTGAACCAATATATCAATGGACTCTTCTGGGGCTTCACGACGGACCAAACGGCACTTCTTACGGTGGCGGTTTATATATCGGCCGTGATTGCCCTCTTTGTGGCGCCTCTTGTCGGCAAGACGCTTGGCAAGAAGCGAGGTGCAATCATCGTGGGGCTGATGGCTTTCACGATAGCGCCGGCGCCGGTTCTGGCGCGCGTGATTGGCATCATGCCGCCTAACGGGACGGACCTTCTGTTCAATATCGTGATAACCGTCACGGTGTTCGACGTCGCCCTTATCATCGCCACCCAGATGCTGATGGGCTCCATGATTGCCGATATCGTTGAGGATAGCGAACTCCAGACCGGAAGGCGGTCGGAAGGCATATTCTTCGCGGGTATCAGCTTTATCCGCAAGCTCGCACAGGGCTCAGGCGTGATGCTTGCGGCGATTGTCCTGTCAGTCGCCTCCATTACGCCGGGCATGCGGCCGGGTAATGTGCCAGAATCGCAGCTACAATTGCTGGGCATCGGTTATGCTGTCTCGCTGCTCTCGATCTGGATGCTCATGATATTCTGCGTCTCGTTCTATCGGATCAGCCGGGAAGGGCATGAGGCCAATCTTCGGGCACTGGCAGAGCGGGCTGGTACGATTGGACCAAATCCGCATTCTGACTGAAATGTCATATATTGACGAATTGCCTCCTGAGTGATGCCGCAATAGAGCCATAGTCATGATGCACTCACTACCTATGACGAAACACATCTCGAAACTGTTGGCTGTAGCGGGTCTGGCAGTTCTGGCGCTCCTCATCGTCGCGCTTTTGCCCTTGTTTGCCGAAGCCGAGGAAATCGTCCCACAGAGCCGCACCGAGATGGAACTCTCGTTTGCGCCATTGGTGAAGCAGACCTCTCCTTCAGTTGTAAACGTCTACACACAGAAGCGTGTGACTTCACGCGTTTCTCCAATGGAGCAGTTCTTTTCCGGCGGTGTTGCGCCGCGCGAGCGCGTGCAGAACTCCTTGGGATCAGGCGTGATCGTCGGGGCGGATGGTGTGATCGTCACCAATAATCATGTCGTGGAGGGTGCTGAGTCATTTCGTGTCGTGCTCAGTGACCGCCGGGAATATCCTGCTGAACTGGTTCTGGCGGATGAGCGCACCGATTTGGCCGTGCTGAAGATCGACACGAATGGCGCCAAGCTGCCAACCTTGCCCTATGCCGATACGCGTGCATCGCAGGTTGGGGATCTCGTGCTGGCCATCGGTAACCCGTTCGGTATCGGGCAGACCGTCACCAGCGGCATCCTGTCGGCAACGGCGCGTACGGATGTCGGCATTTCCGACTATGCCTTCTTCCTGCAGACCGACGCGGCCGTGAACCCTGGCAATTCCGGTGGTGCGCTCATCAATACCAAGGGCGAGCTCGTCGGCGTCAATACGGCGATCTTCTCGCGTTCAGGAGGTTCTAACGGTATCGGCTTTGCCATTCCTGCTGAGATGGTGAAACGGGTGGTGAATGCGGCCATCAATGAGGGGTCGTTTGTGCGCCCTTGGCTGGGCCTTGCCGGGCAGGCCGTCAGTTATGACATGGCGAAGGCGCAAGGGCTGGACCGCCCGATCGGCGTGATGGTGACGGAAGTTTACGATGATGGTCCGGCGGATCGCGCGGGCCTGCGTCGGGGCGATCTCGTGACGGACATCGACGGTCGCGAAGTGTTTGACGAGAAAGGCCTGAAGTTTCTGGCTGCGATCAAAAGCCCGGGTGAAACGACAGAGCTGACCCTGTTGCGCGGTGGCAAGCAGATGACTAAGAAGGTGAAGCTGGCGCCGCCGCCGGGCGCAACCGAAGCTGATGTCGTCTTGCTCGATGGCCAGAATGTATTCTCAGGTGCGCGCGTCGTTGAGCTTTCGCCACGCCTCGCGGAAGAGAATGGTCTCGACCCATTCCAGAAGGGGTCTGGCATTTATGTGCACTCGGTTCTGCGCCGTTCGGTGGCGCGGGGTTATTTCCGGCCCGGCGATATCATCCGCTCTGTGAATGGCGTTCAGACAAAGTCCGTCAAAGACCTGAAGGCCTTGCTCAAGCCCGATACCCATACATGGAATATCGAACTTGAGCGGAACGGGCACATGATCCAAGGCACCGTGACCCTCTAGTCAGCCTGGCGCGCATGAACGATTACCGGCACATTCTCAAAGCCAAGCACGAAATTCGACAGGACGCGCTCCGGCTTGCCGACGACTTCGATATGTTCAAACCGAGCAAGGATTTCCTCCCAGAGAATGCGTAACTGCATCTCGGCGACGCGGTTGCCCATGCAACGATGGATGCCGAAGCCGAACGACAGATGCCGACGTGCGTTCGCCCGGTCGATAATGAACTGGTCGGGGTTCTCGATGACGGAACCGTCCCGGTTGCCTGAAACATACCACATGACGACCTTGTCGCCCTTGCGCATCTGCTTGCCCTGAAACTCGACATCCTCGAGCACCGTCCGGCGCATGTGGGCCAGCGGCGTTTGCCAGCGAATGATTTCAGACACCATGTTGGGAACGAGGGAAGGATCGGCCTTCAGTTTCGCGTATTGCTCCGGAAAATCATTAAGCGCGACAACGCCGCCCGAGATGGAGTTGCGGGTCGTGTCATTGCCGCCGACGATGAGCAGCATGAGGTTGCCCAGAAGTTCCATTGGATTTTTAATCATGTCCTTAGTCTTGGGATCATGGGCAAACAGGGAGATGAAATCGAACTTGCGTGGCTGGGCCGCGCGTTCCTGCCAGAGCCCCATGAAATAGGCGAGGCATTTATGGAGTTCCGCTTCGCGGTGCTTCATGTCGACTTCAATGCCCACGGTTTCAGACGTCGTCGTGACATCGGACCAGTAGGGCAGGAGGTGGCGGTCTTCGAAGGGGAAGTCGAAGAGTGTTGCCAGCATCTGGGTAGTCAGCTCTTTCGAGACCTGCTCGACCCAGTTGATCTCTTCCCCGATTGGTAGTGCATCCAGAATGGTGCACACGCGCTGGCGTATCAGGGCTTCGATGTCGCTGAGCTGCGTGGGCGCGACAGCGGGCTGTACCGCCTTGCGCTGGACGTCATGTATCGGCGGATCCTGCGCAATGAACATCGGCGTGTCGAAATCGTCCGGGGCGTCGCCAATCACGATATCCCGCTTGGATGAGAACACGCGGTGGTTTGAGTCCACGGCCATGATGTCTTCATACCGGGTTATCGACCAGAAGGGGCCGAACTGGCTTTTCTCGCAGAAGTGAACGGGGTCTTCTTCACGGAGGCGCCGGAAGTAGTCGCCATGGCGATTGTGGAGAAAGAGCTCCGCCCGCGACACATCGAGTGTCTCGAGTGGGATATCCCACGGATTAGGTATGTCAGGTCCCACCTGATGCAGGGTGTCCGCCATAGTATCCTCCCATGTGTTTTTATTCTTATGGGAAACACGCTACGCCTGATTGCGCGTACAGGGAAGACGTCAGGCCGAACCGATTGTTGTGCGATGCAACAGACGGTCGTAGCCCTTGTATCCGCCAGTTGCCATGTGGAGCAGGCTACGATTGTCCCACATCAGAAGCATTTCCGATTGCCATTTATGCCGATACTGGAATTGCGGCTGCGTTTGCCACCGGTAAATTTCGCTCAGGAGGTCCCAGGATTCTGCTGGGTCCATCCCTTCAATGCCGATGATGTAGCCGGCGCAGCCAAAGAGCGCGTCGCGCCCGGTTTCAGGATGGGGCTTGATCAGAGGGTGCCGCTGAGTGGCATCTGCGTCTGCGGAAGGACGGATATCCATTGAGCGACCGGCGGCCCTGTCAGATTCGCCGTAAGCGCCGGAGGGAGCGTAGGCGTTGCGGGCAGAGTGAATGGCGTAGCGCCCTTCGATCCTCTGGCGTAGCGAGTCGGGCATCTGCTCAAGTGCCAGGTGCTGGTTCGCGAAGAGCGTATCGCCACCTTCAGGCGGAATGGTAATGCCGTAAAGGCACGTTCCGGCCGGCGGCGTGGCCTGGAAACTCCAGTCGGTATGCCAGGTTTCGGCGAATATGGGGGCTGTTTCATCTGCGGCACGTTTGACGGCGATGATGTGTTTGCGGCCGGGAATGGGAGCGATGAAGGGATCGTCGCCGAAGGGCCCGAACAGGAGTGTGAAGCGCTCCAGGTCGTCATCGCTTATGGACTGGCGGGGGAAGGCGAGGACGTGGTGCTTGAGCCATGCGTTTCGTATTTCCTGCACCAGATCAGGCGATACGGGCTGGGACAGGTCAAGCCCGGTTACGGATGCGGCGAATGGCTGTCCTGACGGACTAATCTCTATCGACATGTTATTTTCCTCCATGGTCACCTTATCATGCAGCTAGTTCCCGCCTAGGAGTGCTTTATGTCCGATCTGTTTGCTGCTTCAGGCCTTTCCGAGTCCGCTCCGCGACCACTCGCGGACCGTTTACGGCCCGCGCGGCTGGCCGATGTGGTTGGCCAGGACCATTTGATCGGTGCGGACGCTCCGCTGAGCCGGATGCTTGAGGCCGGGCGTTTGTCCTCCATTATCCTGTGGGGCCCTCCCGGCGTGGGGAAGACCACGATTGCCCGGCTGCTGGCCGCAGAGACGGATCTCGAGTTCGAGGCGATCAGTGCGATCTTTTCGGGCGTGAAAGACCTGCGCGCCGTGTTCGACAAGGCGCAGGCGCGCCGCGATATGGGAAAGGGCACGCTGCTCTTCGTTGATGAGATCCACCGGTTCAACCGGGCCCAGCAGGATGGGTTCCTGCCGTATGTCGAAAGCGGCGCCGTGACGCTTGTTGGCGCCACGACCGAGAATCCGAGTTTCGAGATCAATGGCGCGCTTCTCTCGCGCTGCGCGGTTCTCACGCTGAAGCGGCTGGAGCCGGAGGCGATGGAGACTTTGCTGCAGCGGGCCGAAGCGCTGGAGGGGCGGCCGCTGCCTGTTGTTGATCGCGCGCGGCAGGCCGTGATCGACATGGCGGACGGTGATGGTCGCTATTTGCTGAATTTGGCCGAGCAGGCTTTCATGATGGCGAGCGCGCCGCGCCTCCTGTCGCTTGAGGAATTGAGCGCGGCTGTCCAGAAACGGGCGCCAGCCTATGACAAGGACCGGGAAGAGCATTACAATCTCATCTCGGCCTTGCATAAATCCATTCGTGGGTCTGACCCGGATGCAGCGCTGTACTGGTTTGCGCGCATGCTGGAGGGCGGTGAAGACCCGCTTTTCCTGGCGCGACGCCTGGTGCGGATGGCGAGCGAGGATATCGGATTGGCGGACCCGACAGCGCTTATGATTTGCGGGGAAGCAGCCCGCACGTATGAGCGGCTAGGGAGCCCTGAAGGTGAACTTGCGCTTGCACATGCCGTTATCCACTTGGCGACCGCTCCGAAATCCAACGCGGCCTATGTGGCTTACAAGGCGGCACGCCGAGCGGCGGCCCAGACGGGAAGTCGTATGCCGCCAAAGCACATTCTCAACGCGCCGACGTCCATGATGAAGGATCAGGGTTATGGCGACGGCTATCAGTATGATCATGATACTGAAGAGGGCGTGTCAGGGCAGAATTACTTTCCGGACGGCATGGAAAGTGAGCGCTATTATGAGCCGAAAGGGCAGGGGCGGGAGCGCCCCATTGCCGAGCGCCTGAAAGAAATCGCGGCTATCCGTGCGCGTAAGCAGGGGGGCAAATGACACGAAACAAGCCAGTGCCGGATATTTCACCCGAAGATGTCGCGTTCATGCGTGGACTGATAATTTATCAGGACTTCGACTTGATCGGCTTTGACAAGCCATCTGGCCTGCCTGTCCAGGATGGGCGAGGCATTGATCGTTCTCTGGATTCCCTTCTGGTCGCCTTTGCGCGATCCAACGGCAAAAGACCAAAGCTGGTGCACAGGCTGGACGCTGGCACATCGGGTGTCATCATCGTGGCAAAGACGCAGCCAGCTGCTGCTTTCTTTTCCGCTGAGTTCGCGGAGCGGCGGACGCGCAAGACCTATGTTGCGATGGTCAGTGGCGCGATCCCATCCGGGCGTGAAGGGGTGATCGATGCACCGCTTGTAAAGGTGCAGGAAGGTGGGCGGGCGCGCATGATTGTTGCGAAGGCCGGACGTAAGGGCGCGCAAGCTGCTCGAACAGGGTGGAAGGTGCTGGCAGCATCAGGAACGCATGCGCTGATGCAGCTAAGTCCGGAAACAGGCCGCATGCACCAGATACGCATTCACCTTGCGCATCTCGGCTGCCCGATTCTCGGCGATACAATATATGGCACAGGCCTGCAGGGCGCCCCGCGCCTGATGCTGCATGCCCTGAAGCTGGAAATCGCCCGGCCGTCAGGTGTGACTGCGACGCTGGAGGCGCCGCTGCCCGACATTTTCGGTGAACTCGCGGAAGTGCACGGGCTCGAAGATTATTCGGGCTTGTAATACTCGCGATACCATTCGACGAATGCGGTGACGCCAGTTCTGACATCCGTTGTCGGAACATATCCCGTCAGGGCTTTAAGCAAGCTGGCGTCAGCATAGGTCTGCTTCACATCACCGGGCTGCATGCCGATCATGTTCTTGACCGCCTTGCGGCCAATCGCGTCCTCGATCGCCTCAATATAATCCATGAGACGTACGGGTGTCTCATTGCCGATATTGACGAGGCGGTAGGGCGCAACCGGGCTCAGGGAGTCGGTCTGGCTCACGGGCGCGTCCATTTCAGGCGGCGTGTCCATCAAGCGGCGGATCGCCTCTACAAGGTCTTCAACATAGGTGAAGTCGCGCAGCAGATCGCCATGATTGAAGACATCAATCGGGATGCCTTTGAAGATCTTGTCGGTGAACAGGAAGAAGGCCATGTCCGGCCGGCCCCATGGTCCATACACGCTGAAGAAGCGGAGCATGGTTGTCGGTGTCCCATAGAGATGGGAGTGGCTGTGCGCGATCAGTTCGCTGGCAAGCTTGGTCGCCGCATAGATGGTAAGCGGGTGTGGCGCAGCATCTGTTTCCTCGAATGGAAACTTCTGGTTCGCGCCATAGGCCGAGCTTGTCGATGCCATGACGAGATGCTTGGCGCCTGTCTGGCGCGAAAGCTCGATTACATTGAACGAGCCGACGACGTTGGCGTCGATATATTCGCGCGGATGGTCGAGACTGTAGCGTACTCCAGCCTGCGCTGCGAGATGCACGACGATCTCCGGCATGAAGTCGTGAAACACCTTTTTCATTGCGTCGTCGTCTTCGACGCGGATCGGGTGCATTTCGAACGATGGGAAAGGCGTCAGGCGCGCGACGCGGTCATGTTTGAGCTGTACGTCATAATAGGGTGTGAAACAGTCAACGCCGCAGACTTCGTGGCCTTCAGAGAGCAGGCGGTGAGCCAGTTCGCTTCCAATAAATCCGGCAGCACCGGTCAGCAGGACTTTCATGGGTAAACTCGTATCTCTCTACTTGGCCCAGATTGGGCGCCGTGTAACAGGGGCGAGGCCGCTATTGCACACAATACCGGTCTCGCGAAGGCTTACGGCCCGAGTGTGCAAAAGGCCTGCCAGTTTCCCGGCAGGCCTTTAGGTAAATATAGATGGATGTATCAGTGCTCGCGAATGCGTGGGCCGATGGCCATCATCTGCCCTGAGTTTGCCGCGTCTGCTGCGGTCATCTCTTCGAGCAGTACCTGCATGCGGTCGTCATTGGCGACGGTTCCGAGCATATAGGCGACCTTCGCGCTTTCCTCCGAGACACCGAAAATGCTTTCGAGGGCCTCAAAGCCCGACTTGCGGCGCGGGTAGTAAGTCAGACGCGGCGTGACATCGGCCTCGATGCCGCCGAGTTCCTTGGCCTTTTCAATGGCATCCATGAAACCACCGATCTCATCGACCAGGCCTTTGCTGATGGCATCCTCGCCGCTCCACACGCGGCCACGTGCAATTTCATTGACTTCATCATAGGTCATGCCGCGCCCGTCGCCGACAATGCCGAGGAAGCGGTCATAGCCGCGCTTGAGCCACGCTTTCACTTCAGCTTCCTGGCTTTCGGTGAACTTGCCCGTCCCATAGGCATCAGCGAACTCGCCCCCGACACTGACCGTATCGAACGTTACGCCGATCTTGTTGAACGCGCCTTCAAGGGCGAACTTGCCGCCGAAGATGCCGATCGAGCCAGTGATCGTCGAGCGGTCCGCCATGATATAGTCAGCGCCTGCGGAAACGTAATAGCCGCCTGAAGCGGCAAGCGAGCCCATCGATACGACCACCGGCTTGCCGTTTTCCTGGACGCGTTTGATGGCACGCCAGATCTGGTCAGAGGCTGTGGGCGATCCGCCTGGGCTGTCGACGCGGAAGACGATGGCCTTTACCTTGTCATTGTCACCTGCATCAAGAATGGCGCGGGCTATCGCGTCTGATGCAAAGGCTGGCGGGCTGGAGAAGGGTGAGCCCCCCTCGGCGCCGCCTGTTACAATCGCACCTTCGCCGCCGACGACGGCAATAAGTGGAGCTTTCAAGCTGACCATTGGCGCAATATAGCCTGCGAGTTCGACAAGCTCGGCATCCTTGCCTGCGCGTTCCTTGGCAGCTTCTTCGGCTTCTTCCGGCCATCCAAGCTTGTCCATGATCTTGAGATCGATGACTTGCTGGGCCGTTTTCGGACCGCTTTCGAGTTCTGCCTTGAGCTTGCCGACCGGGATACCGCGATCTTCTGCAATCTCGCGGAGCGAGACATTCCAGATCGAATCAGCCAGAGCCGTCATCGCCTCGCGGTGTGGTTCCGTGTAGGCGGTCTCATTATATGTGTTGGGTGCGTTCTTGTACTCGTAGAACGGGTAGATTTCCGAGGTCACGTCGATCTTGTCGAACAGGCCTTTGAGAAATTCAGTCTCAAAAGTGACGCCTGTGGCGAACAGGTCCGTTCCAGGTTGGATCCAGATCTCGTCGGCAGCCGTGATGGAGCGAAGCGCGGACGGGCCGCTCATGCCGTAAGTGCCTTGCGTATGCGCGATGATGAACTTCCCCGAGTCGCGGAAACTGTGGAAAGCCTGGCGCAATTCTTCCGCGCGAGAGCTGCCGACACCGATCATGGCGCCCCTCACATAGAGGCCTTTGACGGAATCGTCGGTCTCAGCTGCCTTAAGTTTGGTCAGCAGATCTATAAAACCGGGCGTTTGTGAAAAAGCTGCCAATCCACCAACAGGACTTTGATCGGGGTATTCTGCATTGAGATCGAGGCTCAGAACAATTTTATCTGGTTTGGGAGGGGCGGAACTCGTTGCCCCGGCAATGAGCACCACGACAAATGAAACCATCAGCAGGATGAAAACGAGCATGGCCGCGAAGGCGCCTGCCATGGAGAGAAAGAATGTTTTCATAGGGTGCGAACTCCGTTCGGTGTGATCATTGATCGTCACTAGGACGTTGCCGATTATCGATAAAAATGTAAAGGCCTGGCAGCATGTGACAAAGAAACATGCGCCTTGTCACAAGGTTTGATGGGATATGACCGCTCAAACCGTGTGATCGGGTGTTGCCAGCGTGTGCAAGAGTGGCTATCTCGCCTGCTTCGCGTTGGGGTGTCGCCAAGCGGTAAGGCACCGGTTTTTGGTACCGGCATTCCCAGGTTCGAATCCTGGCACCCCAGCCATCCATTTTGCTGCTCTGCAACATAGTAATACTAGGTATCGCTGTATTGCGAGTGTTGCCTTCGAATGGGACGCGGATATTTTCTAAACGAATCGTAAAGCCTTGTTGATCCCGCCGTTCAGGGTTGTTAGCGTCGGGTTTCGCAAATTAGGGCGTTGCGGACTTGTTGCCAGAATGGCAAGGGTCAGAGCGAGAGAGCGACCAGCGCTCCAGAAAAATGGGTAGGTGTCGGGCGCTTAAGCCTTGCGACTTCCAACTAACTCGGCCGGTGTGTTTTTTGGCCAGGCATTGAAACCGGGACATCTTCGCTAGCAGGATGCCTGATTGTCGAATTTTCCGCGCAATAAATGCGCGACCGTTTGGAGAGTGAGAGGCAAACCTCATGAAGAAACTTCTGTCACCAGCTCGCAGCGTTATTGCTGTGGCGCTGATTGCTGGACTGGCCATCCCGGCCCAGGCTCAGTTGCGCGAAGCGCTAAACACGGGCGAGCAGGCCACACGGCAAGCTGAAAAAGTCCAAGAACAAATCAACCAGCTTGATGATGAGCGTACCGACATGGTTCGCGAATATCGTACGCTGCTGCAGCGCCGCGATGCTGCGGAACTGTACTCCAAGCAACAAGAGCTGGTCGTCAAAAGCCAGCGCGAAGAGATTGTCTCGCTGACCGAGCAACTTGGCTCGATCGACGACATCACTGCCCAGACAGTTCCAATGCTGTTGAGCATGATCGAAGATCTTCAGAATTTTGTTGCGGCTGATCTGCCATTCAAAAAGACGGAGCGCGAGGCACGCCTCGATGGTCTCGTCGGCATCATGCAGCAACCTGACGTCACTGCAGCTGAACAGTATCGCCTGATCATGGACGCCTACCAGGCCGAAATGGAATACGGTCGTACGATCAGCACCTGGCAGGAAGAAATCGACCTCGACGGCAAGCCGACCACTGTCGACATGTTCCTCTATGGACGTGTGGCACTCGTTTACCTGACGCCGAACGGCAAGGCTTCTCGCTACAACCGGGCAACCGAAGCGTGGGAACCACTGAGCGGCAAGTATGTGCCCGATATCGCCAAGGCGATCCGGGTCGCGCAGGGCAAGGCACAACAAGACGTGCTGTTTGCTCCGGTCCAGAAGTTCTCGGTCGAATAGTCGGCGCGATCCAGGCAAGAAGAGGTATAGAAGATGTTTAAGTTTAAATCCTCGCTGAAGGCTCTGGGCGCGGCAACGCTGCTCGGTCTCAGCTCAGTAACCCTCGCTGCTCCGGCAGATGCACAGGCGACTTTGAAGTCGGTTCTGGACAGCATCAAACGGGACTCGAATGAAATGTCCGCCGCTGATCAGGCTCGCCTTCGCGAGTTCCAGCAGGACAAGAATGCTCAGGAAGCCAAGATGACCGAAGCGCGTGGCGCGCTTGCGACTGTCGAAGCGAAGGGCAGGGCTCTCGGCGCCGAATTTGACGCCAATGAAGCGGAACTCTCGGCTCTTGAAGGCCAGGTTTCCGAACAGGCGGGCGACTTTCAGGAGCTGCTCGGCCAGTTCCGTACGGCTGCTGGTGAAACGATGCCTGAAATTGCGAACTCGTTCGCAAGCTTCAACTATCCAGACCGCGTAGAAAGCATTGCCCAGGTTGCGGAAGCCCGCACATTGCCAACGCGTTCGCAGCTCGAGAATCTGCCCAAGGCCATGCTGCAAGAGATGATCGCGCAGTCCGAAGTGAAAACCTTCACTGCCGTTGTCGACGGCATTGGCCCAGATGGTTCGAACGCTGAAGCCGAGCTGATGCGCGTTGGTGTCTTCACCGCTGCGACGACGCAAGGCAAGAAGTTCGTCGAAGTCAAAAAAGGCGATGACGGCGACACGTTCCTTCAGGCATTCAAGCAACAGCCTGCCGGTTCTTATAGCTCGGCAATGGGCTCGCTGATCAATGCTGGCCCGGACCAACTCGTCCGCGCACCAGTCGATCCATCCAAAGGTAACCTGTTCGGTATCCTTGGCGACCTTCCGAAATTCGCTGACCGCCTTAAGCAAGGTGGCTCGGTTGGTGCAGTTATTGCTGTGCTCGCCGTGATCGGTATCCTGATTGGTCTCTATAAGATCTTCACGCTCTTCACGATGGGCGGTGCAATGCGCAAGACGGCGAAAACCCGTCAGGCCGGTACCGGCAACCCACTGGCTCGCGTGTTTGAAGCCTACGAAACCAATAAGAATGCAGACATCGAGACGCTTGAGCTCAAACTTGACGAGCAGATCCTCCGTGAATCGCCCCGCATCGAACGCTTCAACGACATCATCAAGGTGTTCGCTGCTGTTGCTCCGCTGCTCGGTCTTCTCGGTACCGTTATCGGTATGATCATCACCTTCACCACGATCACGATCTATGGTGCAGGCGATCCAAAACTGATGGCAGGCGGTATCTCGGTTGCTCTTATGACAACGGTGTTTGGCCTTGTGGCCGCCATTCCGCTGCTGCTGATCCACGCTGTCGCTTCGTCGATGGCTCGTGGCAACCAGCAAATTCTCGACGAGCAGGCCGCTGGCCTGGTTGCTGAGAAAGCGGAATCCACGCGTGGGGTGATGGCGTAAGCCATCCCCCTCGTTTCACTCGAGGAGGAGGAACCCGATCATGGGTTTTGCAGATCTACAAGCTTTCCTCGATCGTGGCGGTCCCGTGTTGATTGTCATCATGGCAGCAACATTCTTCATGTGGGCACTTATCCTGGAACGGCTGTTCTATTTCAGGTTTGCTCACAAGCAAGTGGCCGCGGAAGCGATCGCGGAGTGGCGTTCCCGCTCCGATCGGAAGTCGACACTCGCGCACTGGGTGCGTGACAAGCTGGTCTCGGAAGTTCGTGCGAAAGCCGAGCAGAATGTCCAGCTCACGAAGGCCATGGTGGCTCTTGCGCCACTCCTTGGTCTACTCGGAACAGTGACGGGGATGGTGGCCGTGTTCGACGTTATGGCTATCACCAACGGTGCTGACGCAAAGGCAATGTCTGCGGGTGTGTCCCGCGCGACAATTCCGACAATGGCCGGCATGGTCGCGTCGCTCTCTGGCATTCTGTTTACATCCGGCATGGATCGCCGCGTGGATCGGTCTGTCCAGTGGGTCGAAGACGAGATGGAGATCGGCTGATGCGTGGACGTAAGGTAAGAAATCCGGACGAGGCCAACGTTGACCTCACGCCAATGCTGGATGTGGTTTTCATTCTGCTCATCTTCTTCATCGTGACGGCGACGTTCGCGCAGGAAGAAGCTCTGGGTCTTGAACCGCCACCGCCACCGGCTCCGGAGACAGATCAACAGGAGCAGGTGCCAGCCATTCTGATCCTGATCGATGAGACTAACCTCATCACTGTGAACGGCCGAGCGACGGATATCGGTTCAGTGCGTGCGAATATCGAGCGTGTGCGTGCCGAAACTCCAGAGAGTGCCGTTGTCATCCAGGCACACCCAAAGGCAAAGAGCGGCGTGATCGTTCTGATCCGGGATGCGGCTTACAATGCAGGCTATAGGGACCGGGTAAACCTCGTCCTTACGGCTGTAGAATAGAGGAGCGACACACATGGCACGCAGAAAACGCCAATCAGTCGCCGGTGGGGGAGGAGCGGAAGACGATGTCAACCTGACGCCCATGCTGGACGTTGTGTTCATCCTTCTAATCTTCTTCATTGTGACGGCGCAGTTCATCAAGGAACCAGGTGTCCCTATTGTCCGTCCTGAAGTGGACAACAAGGCGCAGGTCAAGCCACTCGCGATCCTGATCGCGATCGACAAGAACAGCGATATCTATATCGACAAAAAGCAAGTTTCGCCTGACGAGATTGGCTTCACGTTCAAGCAATTGCGTGAAGACAACCCAAAAGGTGAAGTTGTTGTTCAGGCTGATGTAGATGCTGAAGCCGAGGTGCTGGTCGATGTCATGGAAACGATCAACAAGATCGATTCCGCGACGGTGATCAATATTTCGGCCAAGCGAGAATAGGAGACTCAGACATGTTCAACAGTCCGTTTATGAGATTGGGAGCTGCCCTCGTTATTGCCGTTCCGATCGTCTATCTTCTGTTCATCATGATGAGCTCGCTGATCAACGTCACCGAGATCAAGGTGGACAAAGGTGAGCAACGCGTTCTGGCTGCTATCACGCCTCAAAAACAGGATAGCGAAGTTCGCACGCGTCAACGGTCCAAACCGAAGCGCCTGGATTCGGCTGCCAAGCCGCCTCCACCGCCAAAAGTGTCGGCAACAAAATCGCAGATCAACCTGCCGACTCCGAAGATCGAAGGCGCAGCTCCTACGGAGCTCAACCTTGGCCGTATGCAATCGCTCGCGATTGATCCGGTTGCGATCTCTGACCGTGATGCTCAGCCGATCCGCCCACCGACGCCATCGTTCCCGCAGCGCGCTGCAGAGCGTGGCATCGAAGGTAGCTGTGACGTCCGTTTCGACGTGGATACACGGGGTCGCCCGTATAACGTCTCGGCCTCCTGCACGAACGACATGTTCAAGTCGGAAGCAGAACGCGCCGTTGCACGAGTTGAATTTGCTCCGAAGATCATTCGTGGCAAGGCAGCTGAGCGCAAGAACGTTGTGTATCCGCTGGAATTCAAGCTGCAGTAGGCGATGAACATTGATTGCACACTGACATTCAAGGAGCGCCCCGAAATGGGCGCTCCTTTTTTTCAGAGCGTTTTGATGAAAGTCCAGATTTGCCGGATTGCGGTACCAATTGCGCAAGACGGCAAAAAATGATACTATGTAACAAATGGAGTCGCGTCGGATACGTATGATTGCTGCACATTCCGTCACTTATTGGAATGGCTGCGCGGGTACTACGGGAGCCAAAAAATGGTCAACCCAATACCTTCATGCCTCATTACCGGCACGGTTTTCTGAAGGTTGAGCAAAGCGTGATTTAGATCCTGAATTCCGAATGGGAAACGCTATGATCGAATGAAGAATTGATGTTGATTGGCATTGACGAATTGGGTCGGTGAGACCCATACATGAAGTGAATAAGTAACAGTCTTTTAATGGGCAGAAGCGCGCTACAGATTACGTAAGTTACCGCGCGGAAGTTATTGATCCCGCCCGACAATTCCGGTTGATTGGGCCAAACCCCGCGAGCTGCGCGGAGAGGAGAGGAAAATGGGAATTAGAGCAACTCTCAAGGGCGCCGTGCTCGTTGGCTTTATGGCAACGATGGGTGCTGGCGCTGCAATGGCGCAGTCTTGTACCGAAACCGAGTTCAGCTCGAAAACGGGCCAGACCTATCTCGAGGCCGAACAGGCTGCGATGGTCAAGAAGGACTTCAATACGGCGATTTCAAAACTCAACTCGCTGCGTTCAACCGAGTTGAACTGCTACGAGGAAGGCGCTGTTATCAAGCTCTCCGCGTATATCAAGATTGAGAACGGTGATCGTGCTGGCGCTGTCCAGGATCTGCTCACTGCGCTCAACAAAGGTTATATCCCTGCAGCGGACGCCGCTCAGACCTACTATAACATTGCCCAGATTTATCTTCAGGAAGAAGACCTTGGCAAAGCGCTCGAGTACATGACCAAGTGGCAACAGGCAGGTGGTAAACCTGACCGTACGCAGAAATGGCAGCTTGCTGTGCTCAACCAGCGCGCCGACAAGTTCAAAGAAGCTGTTCGGTGGGCCGAAGAAGTCCGCGCCGACGATGGCAATAATTACAAGCAGGAAGTCTATGACCTTCTGCTCTATCTTTACAATGAGACCGGTCAAAAGGCGAAGTTGGCTGAAGTGCTGGAAGTTCTTGTCGAACGCAATCCTAACGAGCGCAAATATTGGGATGCAATTGCCGGCAACTATTTCGCTGATAATGAAGAGCGCAAGGCCTTCGAAGTTCAGAAGGCCATGTATCTTGGCGGCTTGCTGAAAACCGAAGACGAGCTCATGCGCGTCGTAAACTTCTACAACCGTTTCAACGCTCCCTACCATGCCGCACGCGTTCTCGAGAAAGAGATGAATGCGGGCCGTATCTCCAAGAACCTCGATCACCTCGAACTCCTTGCAAACCTGTACCAGGTGGCACGTGAACACGAGAAAGCGATCCCGGTTATCAAGCAGGCTGCTGATGCTGGTGGCGGCGGCGCAATGTATGAACGTCTTGGCCGATCCTATGCTGACCTCCAGAAATGGAAAGACACAGAAGACGCGCTCAACAAGGCGATCAGCATGGGCGGCATCAAGGACCGCGGAAACGCTTACGTCCTGATTGGCCAGTCGCGCTATGAGCGTGGCGATCGGGCAGGGGCCCGGGAATCGTTCAAGACGGCCGGCAACAATGCAGGGCGCAGCTGGATCGACTTTATGAACTCCGAGGAAAACACCAAGCGCGCCTTGGTTTGCTTCGAAGTTCAGTCCGCATGGCTGAACGTTGAGAATGAAGCGAAGATCTGTAAGCGCCTGGCCGTTCTGGGTGAAGACAACATTCCCGAGAACTGCAAGACCATCAAGGAACGTCTCTCCGAGGCTGAAGCGAAGTACAACGCGACACCGGAGTGCAAGGGGCAGGCAACCTGATCCCGTAAGGGGCACGGCCTTTTAAGGCACCCTACAATCTATCAAACGAGAAAAGCCCCGGACAAAGCTGCCGGGGCTTTTTCTGTAGCATGAGTACACAGAAGGCATGGGGGCACTCGCGTTGTGCTTTCGATTACCCTCAAGGGGCTCGCCCGATTGACGGCAAAACAAAACCGCCGACATCATAAAATGTCGGCGGTTTGGGAAGAGGTAATTGTAAAGCGGGCGTGCGTCAGGACGCCGTTGTCGAAATCCCGAATGCGGTAGGGCTTGAGCTGCTCATCGGCGTCGACGATTCATTGGAGACCGAAGAAGCTGACGCGCCCTTCGGGCCTGTCTCTTTCAGCGGGTCATCAGCGTGCTTCACCTGACCTTCGAAGACAGCATTCGACTGGATCTGAAGCGACGAATGAACGATGTCGCCTTTAACATGGGCGCCGGATTCCAGCTCGACCTTGCGAGCGCGGATAGATCCACGGATCTTGCCTTTTACCTTCACGACTTCGGCTTTCACTTCGCCCGTGATGTGTCCGGAAGCGCCAATCGTAATGTCTGTTGCGCTGACGTCACCATCAACAACGCCGTCGATCTGAAGGGCGCCTTCAGAAATGACAGACCCGTTTATCTTCATGTCGGCGCAAATGATCGACGCCGCGCGGGCCGCAGGCTTCATCGCTGCGCCGCGGATTGCATCCTGTGCAGTAGCTGCTTTGACGGGTTCAGGAGTGGTGGTTTCTGGTGTTTTGTTTTTAGTGAACATGTCGGCCTGCTTTCAAGAATTTCGCTGGATCATAAGGTTTGCCGTTGAACCAGACTTCATAGTGAAGATGGTCGCCCGTGCTTCGTCCGGTGGTCCCCATCTTGCCGACCAAGTCTCCGATTTCCACGGTATCCCCCTTTGATACCGTAATTGCGCTCAAGTGACCATAGCGGGACTTGAAGCCATGTCCGTGGTCGATCTCGACCAGACGCCCGTAGCCGGAGCTGGCGCCCGCGAATGATACCTTGCCTGGTCCGGCCGCAACAATTGGCGCGGCATGGTACGCAGCAAGGTCAAGGCCGTTGTGCCAGCCTGGGCGCTTGCGGAATGGGTCAATGCGCATGCCATAGTCGCTTGTCTGGCGGAATGGAACGCCGACGGGTCGACCAAGCGGCAAGCTGGCAACGATCTGTTCGTAATAACGCATCTCTTCGACGCGTGCGCGTGTCTGGTTGAGGCGATTGTAAAACGATGCCTCATCGGTTGTCAGGTTTGAGGCGCTGGATGTGAGCGTCGCGATTGGTACAAGCGGGCCGCCCATTTCAGCACCAGACATGATCCTGTCGCTGCCAACCGAGGTCAACTGCAGAACACCGCGCGCGCGCTCGGCGCGATCAATGGCCAGGTCTTCCGCTTCATCCAGGATACGCTCCTGGTCATATTTCAGGTTCTTGAGGCTCACGCGTGTGCCACTCGTGTCGAAGGCGGCAGTAATGGGCTCGAAATGGCGTGACTGACGATTATCAGCTTCTTCGATTGACGCCTTGACCAGAAGGCCCGTGCCGTCACCCTTCAGGGCAGAGACTTCAAGGTTTTCGTCGCCTTTGAGTTTGTCGAAAAGATCTTCCAGGGCTTTCTGGCGGTCTTCCCACTCAGCGGTCTCTTTCTGGAAGGCGTCTGTGCGTTCCTCAAGGAGCGAGCGGGAGAGAGCATCCTTTGCGCGGAGTTCCTGAACCCAGCGCTCATACTTGGCGAGTTCACGATCATCGGGCGCGCCGGCAATTGTGCTGCTGGGCCCGCCGAGAACATAACTGCCTGTAACGAAGAGGGTCCAACCGGCCAAGGCAGCCGCACCAGCAGCAATAATAGCCTGCTGCCAAGGCGATACCGAAATATAGCGAACCGTGCCACCGCTGCGATGATAGATCTGGCGTTCAGGAAACGCCCGATCAAACGTCGCTTTTACGCTTGCACTCCACTTTGCCATGCACGCCACCTGTCGACTGGAAATCACACCCCATGCTGCAACAATTACTACAGCACGTTTCCCAAACCCGTGGACCCATAAATACCCATTTCGAACTGGGGTGAAAGCCCTACAGAGCACAATTCATGCGATTTTTCGCCTATTTGGGTAAATCCCCTGTTAACGCTAAGGAAATTGGGTGAATTGTGCGTAATGAATAGGCGGTGCTCAGGTCTTCACACTCTCGAGCACTTCCTCAGCGTGTCCCTTCACACGAACCTTGGGCCAGATTCGCTTTATCTTGCCGTCAGGACCGATCAAAAATGTCGAACGGGCGATTCCCATATACGTGCGTCCATACATGTTCTTCTCCACCCAGACGCCGAACGATTCGCAAACGCTGCCGTCCTCGTCCGCTCCGAGCGGAATTTTCAGATCATGCTTGTCCGTAAACTTGCCGTGCTTCGCCAGCGTATCGCGCGACACGCCAAGTATTTCAGCGCCGGCCGCAGCAAAGTCGGCGGCGAGGGCGGAGAAGTCTTTTGCTTCATTCGTGCATCCAGGCGTGTCGTCTTTCGGGTAGAAATAGAGAACGAGGGTCTTGCCCTTGTACGATGATAGCTGCTTTTTGCCGTCTGTCGTCTCGATGGAAAAAGACGGCGCTTTTACGCCCTCAACCAGTGGTTTGCTCATGTAATGCTCCTATGGTGCACATTAACGACTGTGCTTATATCAAAGGCTCTGCAGCCAGGCTGTTCGATATGAGTCGCATGAAGCTTAAGGAGCGTGCCCTTGGTTCGCCAGACCGCCTCGACGGTTATTCTGGAAATACTTGGCGGATTGATCCTGCTCATCATGGTCGTCGCTGGTCTGCTGGCATTTCGGCTGGCGAGCGGGCCGTTGCCCCTCGGCATCTTCAAGGATGATATCGAGCGCGCGCTCGCGCAGGCGCGCAGTGGGCACAATGTAAGTATCGGTGAAGTTTACCTGGAATGGTCTCAGGCTGATCGCCGCGTTCTGGTCAACGCTCGCGACGTCAAATTGTATGATGAAAAAAACGAACTGAGCGCCGAGGCCGCACATGCGGAGCTGGTTCTGTCCGGCTCGTCCCTTGTTCTTGGCAAGGTCGAAGTCCTTACCATGGATCTTGACCAAGGCTGGATCAATGTCGATCAGGTCACTGATACAAAATGGAAAATAGCCGGCGATCCCCTGCCTGAAATCCCAACCGGGCAATTGCCGACAACCCCAGCCGAATGGCTGGCTCGCGCGAACGAAGTGTTGCCACAGCTGCTGGTCGCGCTTCAGCAGACAGAGCCGACCATCGATCTGCAGCGAGCGTCCTTTGACAATTTTGAGGTCCGCGTCAGGGGGCGCGAAGGCGCCAGTCTGCTGACATTGAAAGCGGCCAAAGGCCAAGTGGCGCGCGCCGCAGGCGGAATCGTCCTGTCGGTTTCAGGAAGCGGCGTCGGCGACGGCTTGCCTGCGGGACTTGCCGCCACGCTGGAGACATCCAATTCGGGGCAGCATTTGAAGGCCGAGTTTGCAGTTGCGAAATGGCCACTTGCTGACCTGGCGATCCGGTTCGGAATGAGCAGCGAGCGGTTCGAGGGCCTTCCGGCGAATGTTGTCGTGTCCTTTGATGTCTCCAAGGCCGCAGGCGTGGAGCAGATCATCATCGATGTGGACGCTGGCGCTGGACGTTTGCCGATGGGCAGCAATGGCCTGGCCGTTGACGACCTGAAGCTGAAGGCTGCCTATGCGGCTTCGACTGACACGCTCTCCATCGATGCGCAAACAAGTGGCGCCGGTCCCCTGAAAGGGAACGCGGTATTATCGCTTCAGGACGCGATGAAGGGAGACGGGTTCAGAAAGTTCAATCTTGCGAGCCCTGAGCTCGAACTTGATCTCACCCCTCGGTTCGAGCATCCGATCGCGATCTCTCGGCTGACACTGGCCGGCGAAGTCGACCTTGCGAACTACGCATTTCGGGGCGCGGAATTGACGCTGCAAACCGGCGCCGACACGCTGAAAGCGTCCGGGGCGTTTCAACTGACGCCGGACAAGAAACCCGGCGAACCGCCGATCATTGGCAGTCTTGATTTTGCGTCCGAGGGAGATTTGAGCCGGGAGACTGTGCTGGCTTTCTGGCCCGTTCAGCTCGGCGACGGCGCGCGCCGCTTCGCGGTGAATCGGGTAACCGCCGGTGTCGTTACGTCGGCCGAGGGGCACATCGACCTGCTGCGGGACAGTCTTGCCGAAGGGTACCTTCGTGATGAGAACCTGCAGCTGGATTTCACTGTGCGCGATGCTGCGGTGAGGTTCCTTGACGATCTGCCGGCCGTAGAGAATGCGACCGGGAAGGGTGAACTCACGGGCAACGGGTTCAAGGTTGTCGTCGAGAGCGGCGATTATGGCGGCTGGGTGCTGGACGACGGGGTGGTGGATTTTCCGGCCTTCAATCCGAAGGGGGTGCCCTTCAGGGTATTCGCGAAGGGGCACGGACCGGCCACCAACGTGATGAAGACCCTGGCGGAATCGCGCCTTAAGTCAAAATTCGATCCTGCGCGCCTCACGGGTGATGCAGAGATGACTTTCGAAATGTTCCGCCCGGCGCTGGACGATGTGCCTTATGAGCAGGTCCGCTTCTCGATTCTCGGGACGGTGACTGATGGCGGCCTAAAGAATGCGGCCTTGGGGTTCGATCTCACAAATGGCAAGTTCAACATCAACGGCAATCAGGCCGGGATCACGGTAAGCGGATTTGGTGACCTCGGTCCGTCGCCCGTTCAGTTCACCTGGCGCGATGCGTTCAACGATGGCGAAGCGCCGTCAAACCTCTCCGCGACCGCCGTTGTCACGCCGGATGTCCTGAACCGGTTCGGGCTGCTCGGGCGGGCTTATCTCACCGGTGAAGTGCCGCTGGAGGTACAGGCGCGTCTTAATGATGAGAACCTGCTATCCGCCGATACGTCGCTCGACCTTGGTGAGGCGCGTATCGATCTGTCCGAAATCGGTTGGGTGAAGCCCAAGGGCGTGCCTGCCAAGGCATCCGTCCGTTATGAGAAAGTGGGAGACGACACAAAGTCGACCATCCTGTTCACCACGGAAGACGCGCGGGTCGATGGTGACTATTCGCTGGGCCCTGACTCCAAACTGGTGTCAGCTACGCTGCGGCGGGCCTACCTGAAGAACAAGGCTGACCTCGGCGGCAATGTTGTACGCGCCGCAGGTGGCGGATTAGCGCTGTCGCTGAAGGGCACTTATCTTGATCTTTCCGGCGCCATGTCTGGCTTGGGGGCAGCTGGTGATACGGCCAATAACAGCACAACGCCGCTCACGATTGATGCCGAACTGGATACGCTGACGCTGAGGCCAGGGCTGGATATGCGCAATGCCGTCTTGAAAGCGAAGACGGGGGCAAGCGGTCTCGCCTTCTTCGAAGCCTCCGGGAAGGCCGATGATGGCTCGCCGCTGATGGCGAGATATGATTCTACTGCCCCGGGCGGAGCGACCGTTGACGTCGAGAGTGGCAATGCCGGCTTCATGGCGCAGGCCTTGCTCGGCGCGGACTTTCTGGAAGGCGGCAATCTGGAGCTGAAAGGAAAGTTCACCAAGGATTCCTCGCCGGCCAACTTCGATATTGCGTTGACAAATGTACGTATGCGGAATGCGCCATTCCTGACGCAGATCCTGTCGCTCGCTTCTCTCAGGGGGCTGGCCGATACGCTTAGCGGCGAAGGCGTTCTTTTCTCGCGTATCGACATCCCCCTCAAGATCGCTGATGGCCGTTATATCGTGACTGGCGCAAAGGCGCAGGGGCCGGCACTTGGGCTGACCTCCAGCGGCTATGTCGAGAGCAAGACCGGCGGCATTGAGTTTGATGGCGTCTTGGTGCCGAGTTTCGGTTTGAACTCAGCGCTTGGCCAGATCCCGATCATTGGCGACCTCGTCGTGGGGCGTGACGGGGAGGGCGTTTTCTCGCTGACCTATTCCGTGAACGGCACGCTTGAAAAAGCTAACGTCTCGGTAAACCCGTTGTCTGCGCTTGCGCCGGGCGTCATCCGCCGGATTTTCGAAAACCCGGCGGACACAAGTATTCCCGAGGCCAAACCGCGCACGCCTGACGAGCCTATTCCGTCAGAATTGCCGCCGATCCCCGAAGAAAGCTTCAAATAGATCAGGCCTAACTGATCTTCAGCAGCGCATGACGCTTCTTGCCGGCTGACAATTTGATAGCCCCATCGACCAGATCTGCCGCGCTGAGCGTGCCGTTCTGGTCGCTGACCAGGACGTCGTTCACCTTTGCGGCTCCTTGCTTGATTAGGCGACGCGCTTCTCCGTTTGACCCGGCAAGTCCTGCAGCAGCGAACGCCGCAGCAACGAGCATGCCCGCCTCGAGTTCGGCCTTTGGCACTTCGACTGTTGGCAGCGCGTCCGCTGAGGCGCCGTCGCCGAAAACCGCTGAAGCAGCGGCTTCCGATTCCGCCGCGACGTCTGCGCCATGGAGCAGTGTCGTCGCGGCATTCGCGAGCGCAATCTTCGCTTTGTTGATATCGGCGCCCTCGAGCTTTTCGAGCTCTTCAATCTCAGCGACATTAAGATCTGTGAATAGTCGCAGGAACCGGCCCACATCCGCATCCTCAGTATTGCGCCAGAACTGCCAGTATTCGTAGGGGCTCTTCCGGTCGGCATTCAGCCAGACAGCGCCATCCGCCGTCTTGCCCATTTTGCCGCCTGACGCCGTGGTGATGAGGTGAGAGGTTAAGCCATAGGCTTCACCGCCCGCGACGCGCCGGGTGAGCTCGACACCGTTGATAATATTCCCCCACTGGTCCGATCCGCCAAGTTGGAGGCGGACGCCGTGACGCCTGTACAGCTCAAGGAAATCGTATGCCTGCAGCAGCATGTAGTTGAACTCGAGGAACGTATAAGGCTGCTCGTTGCGCAGTCGGCGGTCGACCGTTTCCTGCTTGATCATCGTGTTGATCGTGAAGTGCACGCCGTAGTCGCGCAGGAACTCGACATAGCCGATCTTCGACAGCCAATCGTCATTGTTGACCATGATGGCATCGGTTGGGCCGTCGCCGAACGTGAGGAAGGGCTCAAACACCCTCTTGATGCTTGCCATGTTGGAGGCGATCTGCTCGTCCGTCAGGAGGGGGCGCGATTTTTCCTTATCGGTGGGGTCGCCGACCTTGGTGGTGCCGCCGCCCATGAGAACGACGGGTTTGCCGCCGCAACGCTGGAAATGGTGCAGCATCATGATCTGGAGGAGGGAGCCGACGTGCAGGCTGTCTGCCGTTGCGTCGAAGCCGATATAGCAGACCGGAATGCCTGAAGCGCAATAGGCGTCGAGTTCAGTCGGGTGCGTCATCTGCTTGATGAAGCCGCGTGAATCGAGGGTTTTCAGGAATTCCGACTTGTATTCGGTCATTGTCTCGTGTCTCCGTAAGCGCAGGCGCGTAACACGGAAAGCGGGACTCTTGAACCATCCAATTCACGATCAGGGGCCGCAATGGGTGGCGGGGTTTATGTCGGGAACCTCACTGGATGCAACAGATGCGGCGCTGATCCTGACGGATGGAGAGCGGGTACTGGAGTTCGGGCCGGTCGCAGAACGCAAATATACGGTGCGCGAGCGGCAGGCCTTGCAGGACGCGACGGATGCTGCGCGGGCCTGGAACTGGACAGGTACGGCGCCCGACGACGCGTTTGAAGGGGCACGGAAGGTGATTACCGAGACCCATGCCGAGGCCTTCGAGATGCTGCGGGATGGGGCGGGACGGGGTATTCCTGGACCGTTGGCGGGTATTCACGGGCAAACCGTGCTCCATCGGCGGCCCAGACCTGGGCAAGTCGGGGCCACTTTGCAGCTGATTGATGCGATCGCGCTTCAGAAGGCGCTGGGCGTGACGTTAGCCTATGATTTCCGGACGGCGGATGTGGCTGCAGGCGGGCAGGGCGCGCCACTGGCGCCAGCCTATCATGGTGCACTGCTGGAGCGCGCCGGGGATGGCGCGAGCGCGGTGCTGAACCTCGGCGGGGTGGCAAACATTACGGCGCGAATGGCGGACGGCACGCTGTTTGCGTTTGATACCGGACCGGCGAATGGGCCAATCGATGAGTGGATCGAGGGGCATGGCAAGGGCACCCATGACGTGGGCGGCGCCTATGCGGCGGCAGGACGGGTTCACGAGGGGCTTTTGGCACAGTTGATGGACCATGACTGGTTTCAGGAAGTGCCGCCAAAGTCACTGGATCGCTATGACTTCAATGCCAATATGGCGCGGGGACTGACACTTGAGGACGGTGCGGCGACGCTGACGGCCTTTTCGGCCCGCGCAGTCGCAGCAGGCGTCGCGCAGCTGCCCGATATGCCGGAGCGGGTAATCGCGTGTGGGGGTGGGCGGCATAATCCGGCGCTGATGGCGGCGCTGGCGGAGGCGCTGCCGTGCCCTGTTCTGAGCGCAGAAGAGGCTGGCTGGCGCGGGGATTCGATTGAGGCGGAGGCGTTTGCCTTCCTGGCGGCGCGGACTGTGCGCGGCTTGCCGATCAGCTGGCCGACGACAACGGGCGTTCCGGCCGCCATGACGGGCGGCCGGGTGCTCGGTTAGTCTTTTTCAGCTTCGATGCGGAGTTTTTCTTCAGCATCTTCAAGGCGCTGCAGCAGGTATTGCTCGCAGAGGCCGATCAGCTCGTCGCGCTTGTCGACGTAGAAGTGGTTTGCGCCTTTGACGCGGGCGCGTTCGATGACTTCGCCCTTCTGGACGCGCACCTTGGTGAGAGCACGCTCAATGTCTTCCGGGCTCGCGATGGCGTCATTGTCACCATTCACGATCAGGCCGGAGGCCGGGCAGGGCGCCAGGAATGACAGGTCATAGTGGTTGGCCGGGGGTGAAATGGCGAGGAAGCCATCGATTTCCGGGCGGCGCATCAGGAGTTGGAGCGTGATCCAGGCGCCAAAGCTGTAGCCGGCACACCAGACGTAGCGAGGGCTTTCGCTGAGGTTCTCGATATAGTCGAGGACGTAGGCGGCGTCTTCAAGTTCGCCGATGCCTTGGTCATAGACACCCTGGCTGCGGCCGACGCCGCGGGAATTGTAGCGCAGGACGCCAAAACCGTGACGCTCGAACATTTGGTAGAGCATGATCGAGATGGGGTCCTGCATCGTTCCGCCCGCTTTGGGGTGGGGGTGAAGGACAAGCGCAATAGGTGCGCCAGGAAGCGGCGGCTCTGTGTAGCGCGCTTCGATACGGCCCTGTGGGCCCGGAATGATCAGTTCTGCCATGACACCCTCGGTTTAAATCTCTTGTAAGGGCGCGGTCATAAGCCAAATGGACTGCGAAATGCAAATTTTTCTGCAGGTGCACTGTGGGGCTGGAGCGAGTATACCTGAATCCATGATTTATGCTGACCACAATGCGACGGCCCCGATGCGCCCTGAAGCGCGGGAAGCCATGCTGGCGGCGCTCGACCTGGGCGCGACGAACCCCTCCTCGGTGCACACCAAGGGGCGGGCGGCGCGCGCGGTCGTGGAAACGGCGCGTATGCAGGTGGGCGGCGCCATCGGTAGCCGGGCTGCTGATGTGATCTTCACGGGTGGCGGCACGGAATCGGATGCGCTGGCTCTGCAGGGCGTCGTCGATGCGCTTGAAGGGCGTTGCACCTTGATTGTCTCGGCGATTGAGCATGAGGCGATTACAAAGTCTGCGGCACATTCCGGTGCGCCGGTTCAGACGGCCTATGTGACGGCAGCCGGGATAGTGGACGTGGAAGACCTGCGCGCGCGGATGGCGGACTGGGATACTGAAGCGCATGGGACGCCTGTGCTGTGCCTGATGCTGGCTAATAATGAGACGGGGATCATCCAGCCTGTCGCCGAAGCGGCTGCCATTGTGCGGGAGGCGGGTGGCCTCACGATCTGTGATGCGGTGCAGGCCTTGGGCAAGATTCCGGTCAATGTGGGCCTGTTGGGCGTCGATTACCTGTCTGTTTCAGCCCATAAGATCGGTGGGCCGCAGGGCGTTGGCGCCTTGTGGCATCGGGCTGGGGCACCGCTGAAAGCCATTCTCTATGGGGGCGGGCAAGAACGGTCCTTGCGGTCAGGCACGGAGAATGTGGCTGGAATTGCGGGTTTTGGCGCGGCCGTTGAAGCGGCCGTTCGTGATTTGCCGAAATATGCGGCGCTGGGGAAGCATCGTGATGCGATGGAAGCGCGGCTGAAAGCCGAGGGCGATGCGGTCGTGATCGGCGAAGAAAGCCCTCGCTTGGCCGGAACGTCGAACTTCGCGCGCGCTGGCTTTCGGGCTGAAACGCAGGTCATGGCGCTGGATCTGGCGGGCGTGTGTGTCTCTGCAGGTTCCGCTTGCTCTTCGGGCAAGGTCAAGCGATCCCTCGTGTTGATGGCCATGGGTGCATCTGACGCCCTTGCGGAATCAGCGATACGCACCAGCTTTGGATGGAATAGCGAACCCGCCGATTTTGACGGCGTGGCGAATGCCTGGCTTGAAGCAGCCCGGCGAACGGTTTTGAAGGAGAAGGTGTGATGGACTGCTGCGGCGGCACCACCGAGCACGAAGACGACTGCGGAGAAGTCAAGGTCAAGGATAGTATCGACGCGAAAACCGTCGAGGCTGCCAAGGCCTTGGAATCCGAGAACTATTCGGCGGGTTTCTCCACAACGATCGAGACCGATTTTGCGCCGAAGGGGCTTTCGGAGGACACGATCCGTTATATTTCGGCGGCCAAGAACGAGCCCGAATGGCTGCTCGAATGGCGCCTGAAAGCGTACCAACGCTGGCTGACCATGGAAGAGCCGAGCTGGGCGATGGTTCGCTATCCCAAAATCGACTACCAGGCCTATTACTATTACGCGGCGCCGAAAGCCGGGGCGAAATATGCCTCGATTGACGATGTGCCGAAGGAAATCCTTGAAACATACGAGAAGCTGGGCATCCCGCTTCGCGAGGCTGAAGTGCTTCTCGGCGTGGAAGGCGCGGTCGAGACCGCTGCCGAGGGGCGCGAGAAGCCGCGTGTGGCCGTTGATGCCGTGTTTGACTCGGTTTCGGTGGCGACGACGTTCCGCAAGGAGCTTCAGAAGGCCGGCGTGATCTTCATGTCTATCTCCGAGGCCGTGCACGAATATCCGGACCTGGTGAAGAAGTATCTGGGCACTGTGGTGCCCCAATCCGACAATTTCTTTGCGACGCTGAACAGTGCGGTGTTTTCGGACGGGACCTTTGTTTACATCCCCAAGGGCGTGCGCTGCCCGATGGAGCTTTCGACCTATTTCCGCATGAATGCCGAGAATACGGGCCAGTTCGAGCGGACTTTGATTGTTGCCGATGAGGCGGCCTATGTGTCGTACCTTGAAGGCTGTACGGCGCCGATGCGCGACGAGAACCAGCTGCACGCAGCGGTCGTCGAACTGGTCGCGCTGGAAGACGCCGAGATCAAGTATTCGACGGTTCAGAACTGGTGGCCGGGCGACGAGGACGGCAAGGGCGGCATCTTCAATTTCGTGACCAAGCGCGGCGATTGCCGGGGCGACCGGTCGAAGATTTCATGGACGCAGGTGGAAACTGGCTCGGCCGTGACGTGGAAATACCCGTCCTGCATCCTTCGCGGCGACGACAGCGTCGGTGAGTTCTACTCGATCGCAGTTACCAATGGACGCCAGCAGGCCGATACGGGCACGAAGATGATCCATCTCGGCAAGCGCACGAAGAGCCGGATCATTTCCAAGGGGATTTCGGCGGGTAAATCTGACAATACCTATCGCGGGCTCGTTTCGGTGAACCGGAAAGCCGTGAATGCACGCAATTTCACCCAGTGTGACTCGCTGTTGATCGGCGAGAAGTGCGGCGCGCACACGATTCCCTATGTCGAAAACCGCTGCGCAAGTGCGCAGCTTGAGCATGAGGCGACGACGACGAAACTGTCGGAAGACCAGCTGTTCTATGCCCGCCAGCGCGGGATTGCCGAAGAAGACGCCGTGGCGCTACTGGTGAACGGTTTCGTACGTGATGTGCTGCAGCACCTGCCGATGGAATTTGCTGTTGAGGCGCAAAGCCTGCTGAAAGTGAGCCTGGAAGGCAGTGTCGGGTAGGCATCTGGCCGAAAACGGCTGGATTCAGCCGGTTCGACACATGGTGTTTCTCTGTCGCGGGGGCTTTCCCTTGGGGGCCGGGCAGCTTACATGCGCCCTATGTTGAAAATTACAGACCTGAGCGCCACGGTAGGCGAAGATTCCGAAGCCAAGACCATCCTCAATGGCCTGTCGCTGGACGTGCCTGCGGGCGAGGTCCATGCGATCATGGGACCAAACGGGGCAGGTAAGTCGACCTTGTCTTACGTGCTGACGGGCCGGAGCGGTTATGAAGTGACCGGCGGCAGCGCCACGCTCAATGGCGAGGACATTCTGGGCATGGACCCGGAAGAGCGCGCGGCCAAGGGCATGTTCCTGTCCTTCCAGTATCCGGTAGAGATTCCCGGCGTTCCGGTGATGACCTTTGTGCGCACGGCCATGAATGCCCAGCGCAAGGCGCGCGGCGAGGCCGAGATTTCCGCTCCTGACTTTATCAAGAAGTCGCGCGACGTGGCCAAGATGCTGAACCTTGATGCCGAGATGCTGAAGCGGCCGGTGAATGTCGGCTTCTCGGGCGGCGAGAAAAAGCGGCTCGAGATTTACCAGATGATGATGCTGGAGCCGAAATTCCTGATCCTCGACGAGACGGACAGTGGCCTCGACATTGATGCGCTGAAGACTGTGGCCGATGGCGTGAATGCGATGCGCGACCCTTCGCGCGGCATGCTGGTGATCACGCATTATCAGCGCCTGCTCGACTATATCAAACCAGACAAGGTGCACGTGCTGGCCAAGGGCCGGATCATCAAGACGGGCGAGGCCGACCTTGCGTTGCGCCTCGAAAAAGAAGGCTATGACGGAGTTCTGGGAGAGGCGGCGTGACCACCGCCCTGCGTGACTTCATCAAGAACCCGACGCCAGCCGAGCTGGAGCTGGTTGCACGCTACGGCATGCAGCCGGAAGATGCGCGCCGCGAGCGGGCTTTTCTCGCATTTGCCGAAACGGGCCTGCCGCATCGGCGGATGGAGGCCTGGACGTGGACTGACTTCAAGGCGGCGCTGAAGGCCCTTGAGACGCCTGCGGCGGCTTCTGCGAAAGATCCGTTGCCGGATGATGGCGCGCTCGTGTTTCGCTTCACGCCCAAGGGTTTTGAGGCGCCGCCCAAGCTGCCGGATGGCATACGTATGGTGGTGCAGCCGGGCGTGCAGGCTTTTCCGGGAGCAGAAGATGTGCCCATGGGCGCATTGGCTGCAGCGCTGGCGGGCGGCGGCAAGCGGCCGGCGACGCTGGCATTTGAAATTACGTCAAGCGACGCACCGCGTCTGCACTTTGTGTTTGAAGGCGCGGGCGAAGCGAGCTTTGCGCGGATCGTCTTCCTGGTGAGGTCCGGCGCTTCGCTGACTTTGACGGAGAGTTATCTTGGTGGTGCGGGCCTGACGGCTTCTGTGCTTGAGTTTGATCTTGAGCAGGGCGCCAAGCTCAACCGCACGATCTTCCAGCGCGGCGGGGCAGACGAGGCGCTGGCCGTGACCGGCATCGCGCACCTCGGTGCAGAAGCCGAGATGACACAGACGACGCTGGCATTCGGCGCAAAAGTTGCGCGGATGGAAACGCGGGTTGTGCATCAGGCGTCAGGTTCGAAACTGAATCTCAATGCCGCCTACCTTTCCGGCAAGGGCTTCCACGCTGACATTACGACCAATGTGCGCCACGGTGCGCCATCTTGCGTGACACGGCAACTAACCAAGGGCGCCGTGCTCGATGGCGGCACGGGCGTATTCCAGGGCAAGTTCTTTGTACCGCGCAAGACGGGGCAGCACACGGATGCTGATATGCAGCACCAAGCATTGTTGCTAGAAGACGGTGCGCAGGTGTTCGCCAAGCCTGAGCTGGAAATCTATGCCGATGACGTAGAGTGCGCGCATGGCAATACGTGCGGCGCCTTGGACGATGCGCAGATGTTCTACCTGCGCCAGCGCGGCATTCCCGAGACGCAGGCGCGGGCGATGTTGACGGAAGCATTTATTGCCGAGGCGCTGGGCATGGCAGATGAGGCCGTACGCGATGTGTTGCTGGCTGAGGCGCAGAACTGGCTCTCGTCATGACGCGGCCGTTTGATGTGTCCGAGATACGCAAGGAATTTCCGATCCTGTCGCGGCAGGTGAACGGCAAGCCGCTCGTTTACCTGGATAATGCGGCGAGTGCGCAGAAGCCGAACGCTGTGATCGACGCGATCGCGAACCAGAGCCGCACGGCCTATGCGAACGTTCACCGAGGCATCCACACGCTATCGAACGAGACGACGGAGGCCTACGAAGCCGGGCGTGAAGCCGCGCGTGGTTTCTTGAACGCGCCCGACACACACGGCATCATTTTCACGAAGGGCGCGACCGAGGGGATCAACCTCGTGGCATCGGCGCTGGCGGGAACGATCCAGCCAGGCGACGAGATCGTTCTGTCGGTGATGGAGCACCATTCGAACATCGTGCCGTGGCATTTCCTGCGTGAGAGGCATGGCGCCGTTCTGCGCTGGGTGGGGCTGCACGCGGATGGCTCGCTGGATATGGACGCGCTGCGTGGCGCTGTCGGTCCTAAAACTCGCATGGTGGCGATCAGCCATATGAGCAACGTGCTGGGCACTGTGAATGATGTCGCGGAAGTCGGACGCATCGCACATGCCGCTGGGGCGCGCGTGCTTTTGGATGGGTGCCAGTCCGCTGTCCATATGGGCGTCGATGTACAGGCGCTTGATTGCGACTGGTTCGTTTTTTCAGGGCACAAGCTGTACGGGCCGACAGGGATCGGCATCCTCTATGGCAAGGCCGACGCGCTGGCCGAGGCGCGGCCCTATCAGGGCGGCGGCGAGATGATCGAGACGGTCAGCATGGACCGGATCACGTACAATGAAGCGCCGCACAAGTTCGAGGCCGGTACGCCGCCGATACTCGAGGCGATCGGGCTTGGCGCGGCGATTGGCTGGTATAGGCAGTTTGATCAGGCCGAGATCGAGGCGCATGAGCATGCTTTGTACCAGCGTGCGCTTGAGGGTCTGCGCGGCATCAACGGACTGCGAATCCATGGTGAGGCGCCCGGCAAGGGGGCGGTATTGGCTTTTAGCCTTGAGGGTGCGCATCCGCATGACCTCGCCCAGATACTCGACCGCTATGGCGTAGCGATCCGTGCAGGTCACCATTGCGCCCAGCCATTAATGACCCATCTAGGTGTTAGTGCTACGGCACGTGCGAGCTTTGGAATCTACAATACAGAGGCCGAAGTGGACGTATTCATTGAGGCGCTGGAAAAAGCGCGCGGAATGCTGGTATAGAAGGTCAAATATGGCAGACGACATGACCACTCGCGACATGGTTGACGTATCCGAAGACGCGGATGCGGCCCCTTCGGCGATTCCGCAGGATGAACTCAACCGCATCACGGACGCCCTGATTGCGTCGTTCAAGACCGTGTTTGACCCGGAAATCCCGGTGGATATCTACGAATTGGGCCTGATCTACAAAGTCGACATCGATGACGACCGCAAAGTGGACGTCGACATGACGCTGACGGCGCCCGGCTGCCCCGTGGCTGGCGATATGCCGGGCTGGGTCGAAACAGCCGCCAGAACTGTAGAAGGTGTTACGGATGTCGAGGTGCGACTGACGTTCGATCCGCCATGGGATCCATCGCGGATGTCAGACGAAGCGCGCCTCGCGCTGAACATGCTTTGATTGAATCACAACCCAACGGACCCTATCTGTAGCCCATGGCCAGAAGACCCCGCCCGAAACCCGTGACCCTGACTGACGCCGCTGCGGTGCGCGTCAAGGAGATCATGAATGAACGCGGCGCAGGCTTCCTGCGTGTTGGCGTCAAGAATGGCGGCTGCGCGGGCATGGAATATGTCATGGATTATGCCATGGCGCCTGAACCGCTCGACGAAGTGGTTGAGGAAAATGGCGTGACGATCCTGATCGACGCCAAGGCCGTGCTGTTTCTGCTGGGTAGTCAGGTCGACTACGAGACCACGCTGCTGCATGAGAAATTCGTGTTCAGGAACCCGAACCAGACGGATGCATGTGGTTGCGGCGAGAGCGTGACGATTGTGCCGGCGGTTGACGCTTAGGTCAGTGATCCGGCCTGATGTGGGGCTGAGATGATGATCCAGAGCTTTGCACCTATCGCCGCGCCTGATGCGGAAATTCTTATTCTTGGGAGTATGCCTGGTGTCGCTTCGCTGGAGGCTAACCAGTATTATGCTCATCCCCGGAATGCCTTCTGGCGCATGATGGGTGAGTTGTACGGGGCCGGCCTTGAACTGCCCTATGACGTGCGCCAGTCCGTCCTGAAATCCAGGCGCATTGCCGTGTGGGATGTCCTTCAGTTCTGCAAGCGCGATGGCAGCCTCGACTCCAATATCAAGGAAGAGGTGCCGAATGACTTTGCGCGATTCTTCGCAGCGCATCCGCACGTTCGGCGGGTGGGGCTGAATGGCGGCAAGGCTGCAAAGAGTTTCGAGAAGTATGCGCGGCCTTACTTGCCGACATCGGCGATTGCTCTGCTCCTTCCGTCCACAAGTCCCGCCTATGCGGCCAAGCGTTTCGAGCAGAAATGTGCGGAATGGCAGGCAGCCTTAAGAGGCTGAAAAAGTCTGCCTCAAGGCTTCTGGAATGCCGCCAGATTATCGGGTGTTGGTTTGGCTTCCATGCCCTTCGGGGGATCGGGGATCACGGTGGCGCGAACGGCTGGACCGCCACGCACTTCGGCCACAAGTTCTGCTGTGCGCGATTCGACCGCATTCGTGAGGCGGGCCATGAATTCGTCTTTGTCGAGACCGGGCGGAATTGGCTCCAGGAATTCGATGGTCGCCGTGCCTGGCGTCTTTTGGGTTTCCTGCTGGCGCCAGAACAGGCCGATATTCGTGGCGACCGGCACAACCGGTACACCCATCGCTTCAGCCATATGCCAGACACCCGGCTTGTAACGGAAATGGTAGTCCACGGGCGCGAGGTGGCCTTCGGGATAGATCAGGACGCGGCGGCCTTCCTTGCGGGCGGTCTCCATACCTTCACGCAAGGACTCAGCCTTGCGCTCCCCACCGCCGCAGGTGTCGATGACGATGGCGCCGAGCTTGCGCAGGATGCCGCCCACCAGTGGGAACTTCTCCAGATGGTCGCCTGTGACGAAGGCGAGATTATTCACTTCCGGATAGATCAGGTAGCCGTCGCCCCAGCTTTGGTGCTTGGCGGCGATGACGAAGGCGCCCTCGGGTAGCCGATCCCGGCCGCGCACTTGCTTTCGGATGCCGCCGAAGATGCGGAGGTTCCAGTTCATCGCGCGCGTGTAGCTGCGGATGATGATCCTGACAGGACTACGGCCTGGCAGGGCCAGGAAGGGCAAGGATACCAGGACATAGATGACTGAGAGCAGGTAATAGGTGACTGTAAACAGGAAGCCGCGCATGAAACTGAGCCTTCTTGAAGGGACGATGCCGTTTTCGTCTAGCCGGAATAGAGCACGGCGAGGATGCCCTTGGTGAAGGCATCCTTGTGCTGCGATAGAGGGCCGGGAAGGCGGTTGTAGATCTTGTTCTGGCCTGCCTGCATGATGACGCCAAGCGCCATTGCGGCCTTCACGGCCGGGTCGCCCTTGGGGAGCGTTCCGTCCTGCATCAGGCCGGCAATGACGCGTTCCGTGATCGAGACGGGGTCGTCTTCGCGGCGTTTGTCATAAGGCAGGTAGCGGTTCAGCGAGACGAGGTGGAAGGAGAAGAGCAGGAAGTCTTCGTCGGCAAGCTGGCAATAGGCGGAGACGGCGGCACCAACTTTTTCGTCGAGCGTTCCTTCCGCTGCTAATGCTTCCATCATCATCTTGCCGAGACGGTTGTGGGTTTCCATAAACAGGGCCAGCGCGAGTTCGTCCTTGCCCTTGTAGTGACGATAAAGTGCGCCTTCAGAGACGCCGGCCTGCTCGGCAATTTCGCGCGTCGTAGCGGCATCAACGCCTTCATGGATGAAGAGTTTGAGCGCCGCGCGTTCAATCTTGGGGCGCGCATTGCGGGCACGGGGTTTCTTGGGGGGCTCGCGGGAAGGTGCTGGTGAGCGCGGCATGTCGGCAGTCCTTATCGTTGCCTGACATATAGCAGTTTGCCCAAATCCACGCAAGTGAATAATCGCTCACTTGCGGCTCTGTGGTATGGATGTGCCATGGCGCTGGGTGAGGGACTGGACCTCGCTAGGAGGCGAATTCGACGCGGTAGCTTTCGATGACGGTATTTGCGAGCAGCTTCTCACACATTTCCTTCACGCGCTTCTCTGCGGCTTCGGAATCGAGCGTCTCATCGATATCAAGCTCGATAACACGTCCAATACGAGCCGCTTCGACTTCCTTGTAGCCCATACGTGTGAGCGTATCGGCCACGGCCTTGCCTTGGGGGTCAAGAACGCCGGACTTGAGGGCGACGTGGACAATGGCTTTCATCGGGCAGGGCTCCGTTAGGGTGAGTCGCGCTCCGTTTAGCGCACTCCGGTTCAGAATGGAACGCGTTGGCTTGCGTTGCGCCTACTTGCCGCCGGTGAAGCTGACCACGTTGTCCGTTTCGCCGGATTCCTTGATGATCCCGAGGCGACGCGCGACTTCGGCATAAGCCTCGGTCACACCGCCAAGGTCGCGGCGGAACCGGTCCTTGTCGAGCTTCTCGCCGGTGTCGAAATCCCAAAGGCGGCAGCTGTCAGGGCTGATCTCGTCAGCAAGCAGGATGCGGGGCATCTCGCTGTCACCTTCGAAATAGCGGCCGAACTCCAGTTTGAAGTCCACGAGGCGGATGCCGACGGCTGCGAACAGGCCGGACATGAAATCGTTCACACGCAGTGCAAGGGAGATGAGGTCATCATACTCCTGCGGGCCGGCCCAGCCGAACGCCGCGATGTGCTCTTCGGTCACGAGTGGGTCACCGAGGGCGTCGTCTTTGAAGTAGAACTCGACCATCGGGCGGGGCAGGACCTGGCCTTCCTCGATGCCGAGGCGCTTGGACAGGGTGCCGGCGGCGATATTGCGCACCACAACCTCGAGCGGGATGATCTCGACTTTCTTGATCAATTGCTCGCGCATGTTGAGGCGGCGGATGAAGTGTGTCGGGATGCCAACAGCGCCAAGGCGGGTCATCATGAACTCGCTGATGCGATTGTTCAGGACGCCTTTGCCATCAAGGACGGCCTTCTTCTGCGCGTTGAAGGCTGTGGCGTCGTCCTTGAAATACTGGATCAGGGTACCTGGCTCAGGTCCTTCGTACAGGATCTTGGCCTTACCCTCATAAACGACGCGCTTTTTCGACATTCGACAGAGCCCTTCCATGGGTGATCAAGGGCCCCTAGCGGCTTGGAATCGCCATCATACCCTCTAGCCCGCGACTGTTACGCCAAGTCGCACCGATAAACAATTATTGCGCACACCTCTTGTGGCACCCTATATGGGCCCAAATCCGGAAATTCTCGCTGAAAGGCCCCTTCCATGAGCTCATTTGACGATCGCGAACGCGCAGAAGAGGCGAAATACGCTCTCGACCAGGAAACCCATTTCAAAGTCCTGGCCCGCCGTAACAAGCTGCTGGGCCTTTGGGCGGCAGACCTGATGGGCCTGATGGGCGATGATGCTGAGGCTTATGCCAAGACCGTTGTCTTGTCAGATCTCGAAGAAGCTGGCGAAGAGGATGTGTTCCGCAAGGTGCGCGGCGACTTCGACACGGCCGGTATTGATCGGACCGACGCCCGCATTCGTGAGCAGATGGCGCAGTTGATGCCCGTTGCCCGTGAGCAGATCATGAAAGACATCAAGGCATAGGATCGGCACTTGCCCGCGCATTCATTCGCGGCGGGCAATTCGTTCCTTTTGGTCTTCTGGCGCCTGCACTTACGCGGGTCGCCAGGATGACGCTTTCCTGTAGCAGATCAGCAATCTGGTCCGTTGCCAGGGCTGATGTGATACAGGTCAATGGTTCGCCATTGTCGGCGGCAACTATGACGGCGATGCCAGCATGACCGCCATACCAATCCCAGAGATAGGCCACGTTGTGGGATGCTGTAAGCTGATGGAGGTGCTCCATGAGGGCAGCATTGCCTGTGTCATCTCTGCGCGTCAGATGGGTTTGATCCAGATTGACCAGGATTGCTCCGCGATCCTCAAAGCGCTCAACAGCATCGTGCAGACGCGGATCGAGCATTCGGCAGACCGGACACCAGGTGGCGGTGAAGTTAATCACCTTGATCGTGGGGTCAGCGGCAGCTGGTAGGGCACAGGCCAGCGTAACCAAGATGATTGTAAGTAATCTTTCGCGCATGCCCTCAGATTAGCCCGCTCTGGTGCCGGCTGAACAGCCTAAAGCTCAGGCTAGCGTGTCAATTGGGCCGTCACGAGACCGTCATGTTTTGGGCGATTCGGCAGGTAAAGATCGCTGCAGGCGCGCGTGTTGTCGCCTAGCGGGGCAAAGGAAATGCAGGAGTAATGGGCCGCCGCGCCTGATTCAAAGGTAGGCTTGCCTGTCCAGCCGGTGATGAAGGGTTTGCCAGCCCAATTGTTGAAAATGATGCTGCCCGCCGTTCTCGGCACGAACGCGTCACCTTCGACCGTTTTGTAGTAGGGCTTGCCGTCGACGTACCATGTGATGCCTTCGGGGCTCCATTCAAAGGCATAGAGGTGATCGGCTTCCGAAGCGTCGAATGGAAGGTCGAAAGTTGCTGAAGCGCCTGTCTTGCCCTTCCGGAAATAGTTGAAATGGATGCGCGAAGTATCGAGACCGAGAAATTCGATATCGATTTCGTCATGAGCCGTGCCTTCATAAGACCCCGTATAGGTGAAGAATGAAGAGACAAGGCCAGAGCCCTTCGACGGACGCATGACAACTTCATAGCGGCCATAACCATAGGTGTTGACCGTCTTAATCTCGGCGCCTGTGAAGGGGCCAGAGCGCGATTGCTCATGATGGACCTCAAGGTCTGCGCCCTCAGCGGTTTGCTTGATGTTTTTGGGTGACCAGTCGCCGCCATAGTGACCGTCCGGGTTTGCGAAATCTGACCGATAGAAAAACGCATCATTTTGCGCATCGCCGAGCAGGGAGATGAATCCTGGCGATGACGGTATGAGCGCGGCGCGCTTGGTCGGAACTGGGACGGGGCGCGTTGGTGTAGCGGCAGGCGTTTCCACTATAGGAGCCGATGGCGTCTGTTTCGGCTCGATCTGGTCGATTGGTGCGGGAACGGCCGCTTCCGGTGCGGCGGGATCGATCTGAGCCACGCTTATTTCGATGTCCGCGTGCGGCTTGACGACATTCAGGGTTAAAATGCCAAAACTGCACACTGCAACCAGCATGGACATGATGAAAATGTCCATTTGCGAGCTGCTGCTTGCACCGATTTGATTTTGTTCAGAATTATTCAACTTTTCGCCGCGCCATTCAGGTTAATCATTCCCTAAAATAGCAAGAATTGCGCCAAGTCGTATGATTAACAACCCCTCGTGCTGAGGTTCAGGCCGCGCCGGGGCCTGCGTCGTTGGAATTCAACGCCTTCATATTGCGCATCATGAATAGTGGCACGGAGCCGATCGGTGTCAGGGCCCAATCAAGAGGCTGATCGTGTGACTCCGAAGGGACTGAGTCGATTTGTTGAGCAGGGTAGGCGAGCGCGCAGGCAAATGCGCGGCCAGCAGAGCGCAGGGAGCTGATCGCCCGGTCATAGTGGCCTTTGCCATAGCCCAGACGGTTGCCCATGGCATCGAAGGCCAGCAGCGGCGTCAGGATCAGCGTCGGATTGACCTCAGGCGCATCCATTCCCGGTTCTGAAAGGCCGAAAGGGCGGCGTTCGAGCGGCTCGCCAATGGACCAGAGGCGCCATGTCATACGGCCATCATCCTCGATACGCGGCAGGCACAGTTCAGCGCCTGCACGGCTGAGGCGCTGCATCAGAGGAGCCGGGTCGATTTCTTCGTTGATGGCAACATAGCCCGCCACAACAGGTCCGTAGCGTTCCAGCAATTTCATTGGAAACAGGTCTGCCAGCTTGTCAGCGGCATCAGGGTCGCGCGCAGCGGCTTCGGCTCGCAAGGTGCGCATGCGGTGGCGGAGTTGTGTCTTGTCGGGAGCCTGGGACATGATCAGAGCCTTAACGCGGGTCTGTGCTCACGTCACCCAGCAATAATAGCGCACAAGAACCACAGTCGTCGCTGGGCATATTCACTCCCGTCAACCTAGAGACTAGGTGGGCGCCGGGTGAGCCCAGACCAGGGTCCGAACCAGAATGCCAGCTCCCTGACGATGAGTAAGGTCGCCGGAGATCAGTCCCATTGCGGGCGCCGCAGCCCTTGTGCTGCGTCAGATGTAGGCCTCAACGGCGTCGAATGTAAGAGCGTTTATTCGGAGGATATGTCGACATCGAAGGCGTAAAGCAGCGTTTGCTGTTTTCCGGAGAAGTTATTGTCGGAAATCATCCAGATGCGAAGCCTGCCCTCTGCACCAATTTCACCGGCTACGCCTTCGAAATTATCAACCAGCATGGGCCTCTTGAGCTCAATCCGCTCGTCTGATGTCGACCAGGTGATAATGTTTCGGTTGCCCCTGATGGGATCATAGCTGCGATACAGCGTAATGATGATAGGCGATTTGGATGAAACGGGGACTTCGTCACGGCCCACAAAGGAGTAACCGCGTGGGTTGGCGGCATCCTCGCCTGCAAGCTTGCTCGTACCGTTGGCAAAGACCTCGCCCATGGGCGATGGCCCGCCAAACAGGCTTTCAAGGCCATAGGTCAGGATTCCATCACGGGAGATGGAGAGCGCCTCGGCACCTTGATTCTCGTCTATTGGTTTACCGCCTGCCTCGGCCGGAAGTTTTGCGACAAGCGCAGCACGTGCGACTGCACCGCAGTTTTCCAGATCAAAAGCCTCAACCCGGTGATTACGCTCGAAGCTCACAATGGCGAGCCCATCGCGATAGGCGAGGCCTTCAGAATCGCCCTCTGCCTTGCCTGACAACTGGCCCCCATCCTGCCCCAGCATATAGGCAAGCTCGCCAGTGCCGTCCGGTTGGCCGTCAGCCATACCAAGCCACACAAAAGCGCCGACATCGGAAATGGACAGAAGTTTGCCATCCGGGAGTGTCTCGAGGCCGGAAAGGCCGCCAAAATTGGCATTATCGGATGTCAGGCTCCATCCGCCAGCAAAAGTCGCCACATCTGGTAGTGGCGGATTGGCGTCTTCATCGTTCAGCGAAACGGGCGTCGCGGTTATGTCCAGCGAAAGAGGCGCCCCAAAGCGTGTGCCGGCGGGACAGGATTCCGCGCGCAAATTGCGGGAGGCGGCTTCAAAGCTCCATAGAGCCGTAGCAGGCGAAGGCTTGGTTGCGACCGGCTCTGCGATTTCTGGCGCGGCACAGGCGCCTATCGACATGAGCAGGAGCGTGATGAGGCACGTTTTGTTCATCTGAAAGCCTTTGGCAAAAGGTGTTCCTGATGCTGCCTCTCCCATTCGAAGGCGGCAAATACAAGGCGCAAATCGCGAAATTTGCGTGACGGTCACGAGAGGTCTGGATTTAGAAAGCGAACCCATACATGAGAGTCTCAATGACGCAGATTCCTCTCGCCCGCCGTTCACCGATTCCACCGGAAAGCTGCAACCTCGCCAGTGCTATCGAGGTTGTGGGTGATCGCTGGACTTTATTGATCCTTCGGGCGGCCTTGTATGGTGTGCGCCGGTTCGATGATTTTCAGGCCGAACTCAAATGCCCGCGGACAGTGCTGTCCGGCCGCTTAAAGGGGCTCGTTGACGCCGGGCTTCTGGTAAAGCGACCCTACAAGGCTCCGGGCAAGCGCGCGCGGCCGGAATATACGCTCTCGGCCATGGGGCTTTCTTTGCGACCGATCCTGATCGGCCTGACTCAATGGGGTGACGCCTGGCTCGGGGCTGGCGAATCGGCGCCCATAAGCTTTACCAAGGCGGGCACTAAGGCAGCCATACGTGCCGCTTTTGTCGATGCTGATGGCAGGGAAGTGCGCCCGGACCAGATTCGAACGGTCATCAGGGGCTAAATTGCGGCGATCTGGGCTCGGCTGCACCTGCTTCCAGGGTCTGTTTCAAATACAGCCGAGAGAAGTGCACAAATTGTGCAGTGATGGTCCAACTAACCGCTTGCAAAGGCCCGCATCATGCGCTTTATCACGCCTCTCGGCGGGGGTTCTTGCCGAATACTAATTCAGGATGCGGGCGTAGCTCAGTGGTAGAGCACAACCTTGCCAAGGTTGGGGTCGAGAGTTCGAATCTCTTCGCCCGCTCCAGAATAAAATTTCCCAACACACTCACGTCATTGTTTTCAAAGGGTTTCGGCCCTTTGAGCTTCCAATTGAATCTTTTCAGGGCTATTTTTGGGCTATAATTTGCACCGAAAATGGGCTGGAAATGACTTCATGGCGCGCCCGGCGGATCAGGATCGTTACCTCAAGAATCGAGGCCGCTGATATTACGATTACCGGCATATTCCGACCCGGTTGCGGGCCTTCTTCAACGGAAAAACTGTTCGCATTGCGCTGAAGACTCGCTCCTGCGAAATCGTAAGGATGCGGCGCGACGAACTCGCCGCCGCCGCCGACGATGCGGTCTGACCCGGCCTATATCACAGCCGTGCTCGACAGCATCGACCGGGACTATGGTTCGGTCGAAAATTACGTTCACGATGCGTTGGGGATCAGCGAAGATCAGATGGTCATCATCCGCCGACAACTCCTTGCGCCGTGAACGAGGCGTCGTCAGACAGCTCACTCCGGTTGTCGAGCGCATCTGATAATTGTGTGAAATGGTCAAAGACAATGGCTGGTCGGATTAGGTGCCGATCCAGAGGATGACCCGGTAACGCCGTTACAATAACTTCAAATGGTCTTCACGAATTCGTCGCGCTTCTCCTTCAAGAGCGGGATCATAAATTCGAAGGCCCAACATGCAGGTGAAGCCATCCTGTCCGGACGACGCAACACTGCCCGGCACATTTACCGATACCATGAGCGGGCGCGCACCGGATGATGGGCAGGCCGACGCAGCCGACCGTACGCGGTTCCTGAACCGTTTGTTTCGCGATCATTATGGCGAACTGGTTGGCCGCCTGAGGAAGATCCATGGGCGCGGGCCACCCGACCCGGAAGATGTCGCGCAGGCGGCTTTTTCCAAGCTCGCCGCACTGGCCGATTTCAGACTCATTCGGTCACCGCGCGCCTTCCTGTTCCGGACAGCAATAAATCTCAGCCTCAATTCAAATGACAAGCTGAGACGTGGCCGAAATTTCGTCAAAAGCCAGATGGAGGGAAAATTCTCCCCGGATGTGGAAGAAATCTCGCCCGAAACTGTCTTAATGGGAAAGCAGGACCTTGAGCGGGTTGCGCGTGCCATCCGGCACCTGTCGCCAAAGCAGAAGGACATCCTGTTGCGAAGCCGGTTCAGGGGGCAAACCTATGCGGAGATCAAAAGGGATACCGGCTGGAGTGAAGCGGACATTTCCCGCCAGCTCAGCAAGGTCATGGTTCTCCTGCAAGCTGAGCTGGACAGGTAAAGTGACGCAATGAAGAAGCCAGGAGATACAAGCTGGGGCACGCCGTCTACAACGGACAGGACGCAGGATGACGGAGCGCGCAGCTGGGTCCTTTACTTCGCCTCCGGGGGGGGGGCACCGGAGCAGGAGCAGGCCTTCGCCGCCTGGCTGGCTGAATCGGAGGCAAACCGGTTGGCGTTTGACCGGGCCTGGCGCCTATGGGACGGGCTGGCCGATGTCGCGCAGATCGAAGACATCCTCGCCGATCGTGACAATTTAAAAACCTTCCAGCCACGCCCTGTCATGACGCGCCGCCTGCTGCTGGGGGGCGGTCTTGCCGCAAGCCTTGCCTGCGCGGCGGGTATCGGCCTCATAGCGCTACAGCCGGCACCGACGCAGGATATCCTGCTCACGACACCGCGTGGCGAGATCAAGACCTTCCCCTTGCCCGACGGCAGCGAGATCACCCTTGGCGGTGCCAGCCGTGTGCGCGGCGAATTTACTGCTCGGAAAAGGACCCTCCAGCTGGTTGACGGGAATGCCTTTTTTGACATTGCGCATGATGAAAGCCGGCCGCTCACCGTCGATAGCGGTAGGGTGCTGGTCCGCGTCCTGGGCACGCGTTTCGACATCAAGAAGCGGGAGGGGCAAGTCTCGGTGTCCGTTGATCGCGGCCATGTCCAGGTCATTGCCGAGACGGCCGCTGGCGCTCGGGACCTGCGGGCCGGAGAGAGTATCCTCTCGACCACAGCCTTGCCTCTTGGCCCGGTTCAGTCCTTCGATTCCGAGACGGAATTTTCCTGGCGATCAGGTCGGCTGGTCTTCGTCGATGCGCCACTCCGCGATATTGTTGCGGACATGAACCAGTATAGCGACCGGCCGGTCCGCCTTGCGCCCGGTGCGCCGGCCGACCTGCGCCTCACCTTGTCCTTCTCGATCGGGCAGATCGGTCAGGTGCTGGCCGGCCTGGATGCCGCCTATCCGATCGACGTGCGCGATAATGAGACTGAAATCGTGATTGCGAATGGCTTCTGACGAGGTTTGCGATGAACTTTTTATGAAGTTCTCAAAATGGCTGAAAGGGACTGCTGCCTGACCTGTCTTCCCCTTGACCACGCAGGAGCGTGGCGCGGGTGTGATGCTCACCCCGCACGTTTGTCCATGAGGGGAAAATCATGAAAAATTCGATCAGCCTGCGCAAGGCGCTGGCCCTGACCGCATCGGGCGCCGCCCTGTGCTTCAGTCATACAGCCTTTGCCCAATCCGAAACCGAACAGGACGATACCAGCGTCCAGCAGACGGTCATCGTCACCGGTACGCGCGGTGCCCCGCGCACGGTCTTCGATAGCCTTGCCCCGGTGGATGTGATTTCCGACAAGGCCATCGATATGACGGCGTCCGATGAAGTCATGGACACGCTGGCCCAACTGGTCCCGTCCTTCAATGTGAAGCGTCTTCCGATGGCGGACGGTCAGGTCTTCGTGCGGCCCGCTAGCCTGAGGTCCCTTTCTGCCGATCATACGCTGGTCCTTATCAATGGGAAGCGCATGCACCGGTCGGCGCTGCTCGGCTCAAACGGTGCGCAGGCGCCGGATCTCGCCCAGGTGCCATCCTATGCCATCAAGCGCATCGAAGTGTTGCGTGACGGCGCCTCTGCCCAGTACGGGTCGGACGCGATTGCGGGCGTGATCAATATCATTCTCGATGACGAAGCCGGCACCAAGGCTTTTGCCCAGGCCGGCCAGTATTATGAAGGCGACGGCGAGCAGTACCGCCTCGGCGCGCAACAGGGCTTTCAATTCGACAAAGGTTTCCTGAACTTTTCCGGCGAGTATACCGATGCCGGCCTGACCTCGCGGTCACGCCAACGCCCGGATGCCCTTCAGCTGCAGGAAGATTTCCCTGACCTCAATGTGCCCAATCCGGTGCAGCGCTGGGGCCAGCCCGAGCGTCAGGCCTATCGCTTCGCGATGAACGGCGCTTATGATTTTGGAAAGTCCGAAGCCTATGTCTTCAGCACCTATGGCTTCGGCTCGGGTGTGTCTGATTTCAACTGGCGCAACCCTGTCTCCACCAATGCCTATGGCGACAGTGCCATCGACCCGGATTATGACCTTTCCGAAATTTACCCGGCGGGATTTTCGCCGCGCTTTGGACAGGACGATAATGACTTCTCGCTCTCCGGTGGCTATCGCGGGACGGACGAGGGCCCGTTCTCCTATGATTTCAGTGCCAGCTACGGCCGAAACCAGATCGAATATTTCATGTACAACTCGATCAATGCCTCGCTCGGTTCGGCCAGCCCGACGGCCTTTGACATTGGTACACTGACCCAGACCGAACTCAACCTCAACGCTGACTTCGCTTATCGCTTTGCGCTGGACTTTCTGGCGGATGATCTCACCTTCGCGTTCGGCTCCGAACGTCGCAATGAAGAATACGAGATCGGCCACGGCGAATACGCGTCCTATGCCGTCGGGCCCCTCGCCGCCGAAGGCTTTCCATCGGGTTCCAACGGCTTTCCGGGTTTCTCCCCGGACCAGTCTGGTTCGTCTGACCAGACAAGCTATGCCGGCTATATCGACGTCGAAGCGCCGGTCACGGATCGCTGGACCGTCGGGGCGGCTGTCCGTTACGAGGACTTCTCGGAGTTCGGCAGCAGCACGACCGGCAAGCTCTCGACCCGTTTCGAACTGACCCCTGGCCTCGCCATTCGTGCGACGGCCTCCACAGGCTTCCGCGCCCCGACGCCTGGCCAGCTTTTCTCGGAGCGGACATCCCAGGGCCTCGACACGACAACGCTGAACATCTTCACCAGCGGCCGTTTCAGCCCGCAGGGCGCTGTGGCCGACGTGATCAGCCAGCGTGACGGTGTCGACATTCGCCCGCTGGAGCCGGAAGAATCCGACAACGTCACCGCCGGTCTCGCATGGAACAGCCATTTCGGCCTGACGGCGACGCTGGATGTCTACCAGATCGACGTTACCAACCGCCTCAGCACATCAAGCACCTTCGCGGTCACCGATGCTGAGCGGGCTGAATTTGCGGCCCTCGGCGTTGCGGGTGCGGAAAGCATCACGCGGGTCAATTTCTTCCAGAATGACTTTGATACGCGCAGCAAGGGCCTGGATCTCGTGCTGTCCTATGGCCTGCCTGTCGGTCCGGGCCAACTCAACCTCACCGGCGCCTATAACTACAACAAGACCGAAGTGACGGGCGGCGACTTTGCCAGCAATGCCACAAACGCGGACCGCTTCGAGAAGGGATCGCCCGAAAATACCGGTAACCTCCAGGCGACATATGAAGTGGGAAAATGGGATGTCTTCGGCCGTATGCGCTATTACGGCGCTTGGCGCGACTTCTCGGGCAATGCCACCGGCGATATCTTCCAGGATTTCGGCGCCATGGTCCTGTTCGACCTTGGGGCAACTTACAAAATGACTGACAATCTGTCAGTTCGCGTGGGCGCCGAGAACGTGTTTGACCAGTATCCGGACGAAGCCACCTACCAGGCGAGCCGGGGGCTGATCTACTCCCGGAATGCCCCGTACGATACGGATGGCGGCCAGTACTATGTTCGCCTGGACCTCAGCTTCTGATGTCGCGGCCTGATGTGAACGTCACAAGACGACTTGTCATGAAGGGCGCCGCTGCAGCGGCGTCCTTTACCGCCGGAGCGGCCCACGCGTCCGTTCCGTTATCGCCTTCAATAGAGCGCACAGCGCAAGAGCTTGCCACCGATGAGGCCTTCTGGCGGACCATCGCAGCGCAATACGATGTCACCCCTGACGTCGTGAATTTTGAGAACGGCTTTTGGGGCCTGATGGCGAAACCCGTGATGGAGGCTTTCTTCCGGAATACGGAGAAAGTGAACCGGAACAATTCCTGGTATGCCCGGCGGGACTATTACACCGACCTTCAGCCCATCCATCAGCGCCTCGCTGATTTTCTGGGGGCGGGAGGCGATGAGATCGTGTTCACGCGCGGGGCCACTGAGGCCCTGCAGGGACTGGTCGGCGGCTATAACCGGCTGAAGCCGGGGGATGGCGTGATGTATTCGGATCTCGACTACGACTCGATACAGACGGCAATGGACACGCTCGCCGAGCGGGCGGGTGCCTCTGTCGTGCGCATGACAATTCCTGAGCCGGTCACCCACGACGGGCTCGTCGACACGTATCGTCAGGCGCTGGCCGCCAACCCGACTGTGCGCCTCCTGCTGCTAACCCATATCAGCCATCGCACCGGACTGATGATTCCAGTGCGTGAAATTGTGGACATGGCGCGCGGGTATGGCGTCGACTGTATCGTTGATGCAGCCCATTCCTGGGGGCAGACCGATTTCCGGATGGAAGACCTCGGTGCAGATTTTGTCGGTTTCAACCTGCACAAATGGATTTGTGCGCCCATCGGGGCGGGCCTGATGTATATCCGCCGGGATCGGCTGCAAGATATCTCGCCGAACATGTCCGAACGGCCTGAAGGCGTGGGCTCCATTGTCAACCGCGTCCATACGGGCACGACAAATTTTGCGACATTCCTGACGGTCAGTGATGCGCTCGACTTCCACGCGCTTGTCGGTCCGAAGCGCAAGGCGGCGCGTCTTGCCTACCTGCGCAATCTCTGGGTCGACGAGATGCGGGCGGATGACCGGATCGAGATCCTCACGCCGGATGACGACCGGCTCCATGCCGGCATCACGGCCTTCCGCTTCCGCGGAAAAGGCAGAGCCGATGACAACAAGGCGATCGTGAACGCGCTGGTGGAGAAACATCGCATTTTCACCGTTATCCGGACCGGCGTGGCCAAGGGTGCCTGTGTCCGGGTGACACCGTCGCTCTACAACACGGCCGACGACTGCGTTCAGCTTGTGCGGGCATTGCGTTCACTCCTGGCGGATGCCTGAGGCGCGTGGGGAGGGTCTGACTGCGGCATTTGGGTTTCACCAGCGCAAGAATGACGGCTGACGGTGGCTTTTGTCATCGGGATGTCATCGCCATCGGTTTCTAAGGGGTGATTTCAACGCGTGATGTGAAATGCGCCCTGAGGGATGAATGCGATCAGTTTGCCTGTTCCTGCTGACCTCTGTCGCTGCTGTGTCTCCGGCATTGGCGCAGGCGTATTCCCTGCGCGTGCCGGACTTGCCGCTGGCCGAGGGGGTGAACCTCCTGTCAGAGCAGACGGACACTGTGATCATGGCCGAAGCGGCAGACCTTGCCGGCCTGCGCGGGCAGGCTGTGACAGGAGAGATGCCGGTCGAGCAGGCACTGGCGCAGCTCCTGGACGGCACAGGCCTGCGCTTCAGGTCGGATGTAAACGGTGTCTGGGTCATCCGACCCGTCACCGTCCAGGAGACACGGCCGGCAGCAGTGAAACCGGTTGCACGTGTTGCCAATCCGGTCGGCGCTAGGCTGCGGGAGATCGAACCACCCCGCACCTATGACACCGTCATCGTTACGGGGGCGCGCATCGGTATGCCCGCTCATGAGAGCCTGTCGCCGATCGAGGTGCTGGGGCAGGGCGACCTTGGCGCCACGGTCTCCGACGATTTTGCCGATGTGCTGGCCGATGTACTGCCGGGTTTCTTCGTGCAGCGCCGACCGCTCAGTGATGGCACCGTCTTCGTGCGGCCCTATAGCCTGCGAAATCTTTCAGCGGATCACACGCTTATCCTGGTCAATGGCAAGCGGTTGCACAGGTCTGCGATGCTGAACACGGGCGGGTCGCAATCGTCCGATCTTGCGAACATTCCGACGAATGCCCTGCAGCGGGTTGAAGTTCTGCGCGACAGTGCATCCGCCCAGTATGGCTCCGACGCAATTGCCGGCGTGATCAATATCATTACCCGCGACGATGCCGCGCCTGAGGCCTACGCGCAATATAGTCAGTACTATGCGGGAGACGGTATCCAGAAACGGCTTGGGTATGGGGCCGGGACGCGCGGGGCAGAGGGGGGCTTCCGGCTAAGCCTTGATTACAGCGACGCGGCTTTGACCTCCCGCGCCCGCCAGCGTCTCGATGCACGCCAGTATCTGGAAGAGCACCCGGAGGCCAACATCGCCGATCCGGTCCAGAACTGGGGCCAGCCCGAACGCGAGGATGTCCGCGTCCTCCTGACAGGTGATCACGCGACCCGCCTGGGCAAGGCCTATGGCCTCATCAATGCGAGCGAGGGGCAGGGCGTCACCGATTTCAACTGGCGCAGCCCGACCACACCCAGCGCCTATGCCCCGAGTGACGCATTTGGTGACTGGTCGCTCACCGAGATCTATCCGAATGGCTTCAAGCCGCAATTCGGACAGGAAGAGACGGATCTGACCACGACGCTTGGCCTGACAGGGGAGGCGGGTGGTGGCCTGTCCTATGACATCAGTGCAGGCTTCGGGCAGAACCAGATTGCCTATTTCCTCTTTGACACAATCAACGCGTCCATGGGGCCGGACAGCCCGACGCGGTTCGATGCCGGCGGCCTACGCCAGCAGGAATACATTCTCAATGCAGACTTCCAGGCCAGCCTGGCCGCGCCGCCTTCGTTTGCAGAGCCGATCGGTCTCGCCTTCGGGCTGGAGCACCGGGTGGAACGCTATGGCATCATAGCGGGCGATCCGGCGTCTTATGAAATCGGCCCTGGCGCGGTCGACGGCCTCACGTCCGGCTCGAACGGGTTTCCGGGCTATACGCAGGCACAGGCAAAGACGCATGACCAGGCGAGCTGGGCGGCCTATGCCGATGCAGCGCTTCATCCCGGGGATGCGAGCCAATTGGGTATCGCCTTGCGGTTCGAAGCGTTCGACCCCTCCGGCAGCCGCCTGAACGGCAAGCTTGCCTACCGCCGGGACCTGTCACGCAGCCTTGCCGTTCGCGGCAGTGTTTCGACTGGCTTCAAGGCACCGACCCCGGCGCAGACCTTTTCGGAGCGCACATCGCAAGGGGTCGCGCCCGATACGCTGGACGTTTTCACCAATGGCCGATTCAGTCCCACCGGTCCGGTTGCCGAGATCATCAATGAGCGGGCGGATGGGAACATCGCCCCGCTCAAACCGGAAACATCGGTCAGCATCTCTGCAGGCCTGGTCTTCCAGCCCCTGGACGGCCTGGTCGCCAGCGCGGATGTCTACCAGGTCGACGTCCGTGACCGCATCTTCACATCGGAGAGTTACACGCTGGATGCCGGTGAACGCGCCCGCCTTGAGGCGCTGGGTGTGCCAGGCGGGGAGAGCATTACCGAGGTTGATTTCTACCAGAACCGCTTCGACACGCGCACATCCGGCCTCGACCTCGTGCTTGACTATGACCGGTCCCTGGTCGGCGGCCACCTGACGCTTGGCCTGGCGTTCAACTATAACCAGACCGACGTATTGCAGTCCGACTTTGCTGACAGCCCGTCCCGGCTCGCCCGGTTCGAACAGATCTACCCGCGTTTCACCACAAATGTGTCGGCTGGCTTCCAAAAGGGCGGTGTAGCTTTCAACACAAGGCTCAGATGGATCGGGCCATGGGTGGATTTTGCCGACCAGGATGGCACGCTGGTACAGGAATTCGGATCAGAGCTCTTTGTCGATGCGAGCGTATCGTTTGCGCTGACGGAAAGACTGACACTCCGCATTGGCGCAGAAAACCTGTTTGATGCCTATCCGGACGAGGCTGCGCTGGAAGTCAGCAAGGGCCTGATCTACTCCCGCAATGCCCCCTATGACACCGATGGCGGACAATACTATATCCGCCTCAATGCACGCCTGTAGCCGTCAGGTGTTCATTGAGGCTGAAGACCAGTCCTGAGCACGACGTCGTCCGCACGCGCTGAACCGGTCTTCACGCCTTGCATGAGCAGCCTTCGTTTGCCTCAGAGACGAGCGGCCTTGTCCCCGGCGCGAGATCGAGGCCTGTCGCGAATGAAATAGTCATTGTCGCCATTTCACAATTGCTGCCGATGACCCTCGCTTAACGTCCCATCACATAATGGCGGCCCGCATCTGGCCGACAGAGACTTATTGATTGTGAGGGCGCCGATGCTGAACTGGATGAAAAACAAGGCCGGAGACAAAGGCAAGGAAAGCGCCAGCGATCCGAAAATCTTCTATGCCCTGCATCAGGACCAGCAGGTCGAGAGGTTGATGAAAATTGGTCGCGCGGCGCTCGATGAGTGGGGCATCAAGGATGCCGATGTCACGCTCATAAAGTACCGGGAGAACGCGGTCTTCAAAGTCGAGCCGGCAAAAGGGAGCCGCTTCGCAATGCGCGTCCACCGCGCCAATTATCATTCAGACATCGAACTCGATTCGGAACTCGCGCTGATGGACGCACTGCGCCAGGCCGGGATTGCGACGCCCGAACCCATCGCGACCCTGGAGGGGCACCAATTCGTCACCCTTGACCATCCTGAGGTTCCCGAGCCGCGTCAGATCGATATTCTGGGCTGGGTCGATGGTGTTCCTATCGGAGCGATCGAAACCCAGTCCGGCGAAGCGGACGACCAGTTGCGCGAGAACCATGTTCTGGCGGGCAAATTGGCTGCGAAGATCCATAACTTCACCGAGCGCTGGACACCCCCCGCCGGTTTCGCTCGCCGACACTGGGATGAGGAGGGCCTGTTCGGCGATGAAGGTCATTTCGGATGCTTCTGGAAGTATGACCTGCTGAGCGATGACCAGCGCGGCCTCCTGCTGGATGCCCGCGAGAAATTGCGCGGCGAGCTTGCGGCTTTTGGCAAAAGCCCTGACCGGTATGGACTGACGCAAGGGGATTTTCTGCCGGAGAATTTGCTAAGGGAGGGAGACGCCCTCCGGATCATAGATTTCGACGACTGTGGCTTCGGCTGGCATCTGATGGACCTGGCAACCTCGCTATTCTTCCTCGCCGGCGAACCGGGCTTTGAGACCGCTCTGGAGGGACTGCTTGAAGGATATCGTTCACAACGGCCCTTGCCGGATGAGCACCTTGCCTTGCTTCCCGGACTTATTCTGGCGCGCGGCTTCAGTTACATGGCATGGGCGCAGAGCCGCGCAGAAACGGAAGCGGCGAAAGAGCTTGGTCCAGCGCTCATCGAAGGCGTCTGTGGGCTGGCGTCTGAGTATCTGGCCGACGACGGCGTCTCCGCATCAGCCATACCCCCAACAACCGCAGCACGTCTGACGAGCGCAAAAAAGACGCTCCGTCCGCTCGCGGGCAAGGTTGCGCTGATCACGGGGGCACGGTCTGCCCGCGGCATGGGCTTTGCCGCCGCCCTCAAGCTGGCTGAAGCAGGTGCCGACATCATCATGACGGCGCGCACAAGCGGTCAGATTGATCAACGGCTGGCCGTCACAGGCGACGACCGGTTCAAGGCCTTCGAGGACCTCGTGCCCCAGGTGCTGGCCCACAATGTCAGATGCATGGCGCTGCCAATGGACGTCTCAAATCCTGCGCAGGTCAAGGCGCTCGTTGCCTGCGCAGTCGAAACCTTTGGCGGTGTGGATATCCTCTTCAACAATGCAGGCACCGCCTTCGCCAGCGCCTTCACCGAGACGACATCGGAAGCGTTCCAGGAGGCCTTCAATGTCAATGTCCTCGGAATGATCGAGGTCAGTCAGGCCGTCATTGCATCGATGATTGAGCGGGGCGGCGGCAATATCATAAACAATGCCTCCATATATGGCCTCGGGGCCGCGCCGTTTGTCTCGGCTTATGTGATGACCAAGCATGCGATTGTCGGACTAACCAAGACAATGGCGCTGGAACTCGGTGAAGCCGGCATTCGCGTGAACGCGGTCTGTCCGGGCATGGTGCTGACGGAAATGGGCGACAAGGAATACGAAATGATCGCGGGCCTGGAAGGTTGCTCCTTCGAGGAGGCGCGGGATGCCCTGGCCCAGCAGAATGCCCTGAAACGGGGAGCCCAGCCAGCAGAGGTCGCAAGCGTGGTGACCTTTCTCGCGACCGAATCGGCTTCTTTCATGACGGGGGTCGCGCTTCCGATTTCGGCCGGCCAGCCAGCCGGGCTGTGATTTCGGTTTCCCAATTTTCGTAATTCAAGGATGTACACGATGACGCTCCGTAACGAGACCGTTCAGCTTCACGAGACCTATCTCTCCAAGCACAAGCTTCCGCTTTTCCGCCAGTTCGGCTGGGACGTGGTGGAAGGCAAGCGGGAGGGCGTCTTCTTCTGGGACCTCGATGGCAAGCGCTATTTCGACTGCCATGTCTGCGGCGGTGTCTACAACCTTGGCCATCGCAACCCGAAAGTGGTCAAGGCCGTCCGTGACGCGCTCGACCACCTCGACCTCGGCAATCATCATCTGATGTCATCGGAGCGCTCGCACCTTGCCAAGAAGCTGGTCGAGTCGGCCGGGGAGACATCCTCGGGTGAGCGCATGGGGCGGGTCGTCTTTTCGTCCGGCGGCGGCGAAGCGATGGATTTCGCCTTCAAGATGGCCAAGGGCTATACCGGCAAGTCGGCAATCCTTTGCTTGGAAGGCGGCTACCATGGCCACACGGGCCTCTCCATGGGCGCCGGCGATGAAAAATATACGGACGCCTGGAACTACAAGCCCGAAGGCTTCGTGAAAGTCAGCCTAGAAGACCTGGACAGGATCGAGACCTTCTTCGACGCCCAGACGGCGGCCGTCTCGCTTGAGACGATCCCGGCAACACTGGGGATGAACGTCATCCCCAGAAAGACAATGCAACACATCCGCAAGGTCACGCGTGAGCATGGCATTCTGCTAATCCTTGACGAAATCCAGACCGGGTGCGGACGCTCGGGCCGGACCTGGGCCTTCCAGCATTATGACATCATGCCGGACATCTTCGCCACCGGCAAAGGGCTCTCGGGCGGCATCTATCCTATTGCAGCGACGGTCTACAGGGATGAGATGGAGCGGGTCTACGAACAGAATCCAATGATCCATTTCTCGAGCTTTGGCGGGAGCGAAATCGGATGTGCCGCCGCTGAAATCGTGATCGACCATGCGACCGATACCGACTTCCTGGCCCATGTGAATGCCCTTTCCGACTTTTTCCGGCATGCCGTGGATGACCTGGCCAAACGGTCCAACAAGGTGGCTGGACTGCGTCAGATTGGCATGTTCCAGGCCATCGAGTTTGTCGATGTCGCGACCTGTATTTCAGCCGTCGCGCGCCTGAATGAGAACGGTGTCTTTTGCGTCTTTTCCAATAATGATCGGGTCTGTGCGCAGTTCATGCCGCCCCTCATCATGACGATGGAGGAAGCTGCAGAGCTGATGGCACTTGTCGAGAAGAGCATTGGCGAGGCGGAGGCGCTCGATCTGACCGCCTCGGAGTATTTCAGCACTCAGACAGAGGCCCGTATACGGAACGCCAATCGCCGCCTGGAGTGAAGGGCCTGAGAAAAAATCGAGGTCAAACGCCGCACGTCTGACGCATTGGGACGATCCGTTGTCGCAAGAGTCCTAATCCCCAAGATGAGCCAATCGTAGCCTCTCCTCAAGGCGCCGTTCAAATGGGTTGGGCGCAGCAACCAAGACAAGGGGTCTTTGATATGTACAGGTTTGTTCTTTTGCTGAGTGCGGCGGTCCTCGCCCTGGCACCCTCCGTCCTCGCGCAGCAAGCGGCGCCCGAAACGCCCGTGGAAGAAGAGGCGACCAACCGGCTCAGCACGGTCACAATCACCGCGCAGAAGCGGGAGCAATCACTGCAAGATGTAGGGATATCAGTGACAGCGTACACCGGCGAGCAGCTCAATGATGCGAACCTGTCTGATTCAAACGACCTTGCCCGGCTCGTCCCGGGTTTGAATATCGGCCTGCCGACCGGGGCGGGGAACCAGCCAGCCATTTTCCTCCGGGGAATCGGCCTGAACGACTTCGCAACAAACAATCTTGGCCCCGTCGGCGTCTATGTCGACGACCTGTTCATCTCCTCGCCCGGCGCTCAGGTGATGCAGGTCTTTGACCTTGCGCGTGTCGAAGTGCTCAAGGGACCGCAGGGCACGCTCTATGGCCGCAATACGACGGGCGGCGCGATAAAGTTCGTGACCGCCCGGCCAACCGAAACGGTCGAAGCCGGCCTGACAGGGCAGTATGCCGAATTCGGCACGACGAAACTAACAGCCTTCCTCTCCGGTCCGATTTCAAGCGCAGTCCGCGGGCGGGTTGCGTTCGAGAAGAATGACTCCGACGGGTACATAAAAAATCGGTTTGACGGGTCGGATGCCGGCGGAACTGACAATCTGTCCTTTCGCGGCCTGCTCGACGTCGATTTCTCCACCAGTCTTTCCGGCGAGTTCGGCTTATACGGATCTGTGGTCGAGCAGCCGGGTCCTCGCTACCGCAGCCAGGGCGCGCTCAGCGCGCTCGATGCCGCGACCCCGTGTGACACACCCGCCATTATCGCCAATGATTGCGTGAATGTGCTCGGCTTCCAGAACCCTGAAGGCTTCTACACTGTCGACCAAAACACACCGGCACGCCTGGATGCCGACAGCTACGCCGCCCAGGCCAAACTGACTTGGGATTTTGACGGCTTCAGTATCACCTCGATCACAGGCTATCAGTCGCTGGAAAAGGTTTTTCTCGAAGATAGTGACGCTTCGCCGGCGAATATCCTGACGGTCCAGTATGGCGTGGAGTCTGAGGACCTGAGTGAGGAGATCCAGATCGCGGGCGGTCAGGACCGGTTGAACTGGCTGCTGGGCGGGTTCTATTCCAATTCAACACTCGACCAGGACCAGCGCTTGGATCTTTACAAGACGTTGCGGCCACTGATCGAGTCGGTGGACCCGCAAGCGTATCCAGACGGGTTCGATCCGGCTGGCGCCGCCATTGGCGTGCCAGCACTCGATTACCGCACGGTGAATAGCCTCGAAACAACGGTCTATGCCTTTTTCGGCCAGGCCGATTATGCGTTCACCGAGAAGTGGCGGGGCACATTGGGCCTGCGCTATACTAAGGAAGACAGGGATTTCACGCAGCAAGCGAGCTTCGATGAAGCCGCACTGGGGGTCATTCCCCTCTTCGACTTCAGTGACGGACAAAGCGATGAAGAAGTGTCCTGGAAGCTCGGGCTCGACTATCTGCCCTATGAGGGCGGGCTGCTCTATGCCAGCGTCGCCAATGGCTTCAAGGGTGGCGGCTATAATGGCGGCTTCCTGTTCGACGTCAGCGAGCAGAAGCCTTATGATCCGGAAACAGTGACCGCTTATGAGGTGGGCCTGAAAACAGATCTCGCCGACGGCCTGGCGCGCCTCAACGCAGCTGTCTTCTACAATGACTACAGCGACATGCAGATCTTTACCATTGTCTCGGGCGGCGGCCCGGTCGCGTACCAGGTGCTCGACAACGCAGCCAATGCCGTAACGCAAGGGGCCGAGATCGAGTTGACCGCACTACCCGCTGAAGGGCTGAACCTGTCTCTCGGACTCGCCTATCTCGATACAGAACTCAAGGACTATCAGACCGATAGCGGGGTCGATTTCTCCGGAAACGCACTGGTCCAGGCGCCCGAATGGAGCGCCAATGGCATGGCCCGGTATGAGCGACCCCTTTTTGGCGCGCTCCGTTACGCTGTGCAGGTTGATTTCAGCTTCCAGGACCAGGTCTACTTCACCTCAGACAATGCCGAGCCGCTCTCCCAGGATGCGTATTGGCTTTGGAACGCTCAGGTCGGCGTGGAAAGTAACTCCGGACGCTGGCATGCCGCCCTGTTCGCCAAGAATGTCGGCGGTGAGGCGTATTACGCGCACGGGTTCGACCTAGTCGACACGATCGGTGCAAACCAGCTGATGCTCGGCGCGCCGAGCCAGATCGGAATTGAGCTGGGTATAAATTATTGATCGCCTGCGTCGCCGGCGGAGTCTTCCCCTTGCGCATCGCGAAACCGTGACGGTGTCGTTCCTGTCTGCTTCCTGAAGGCCTTGATAAAGGCACTCGTGTCGCAATAGCCCAGCAGGTAGGCGATTTCGCTGATGGACATGGAGGTTTCGGTAAGGTGATGGGTGCCGGTTTCGTGCCGTACCTGCTCCAGGAGATCGGTAAAGCTGACCCCTTTCTGCTTCAGCCTGCGCTGCATCGTGCGCGGCTGGAGTCCCATGACGCCAGCGATATTCTCGAGGGTCGCCGCACCCCGCGGAAGCAACTGGCGGATATGGTAGACCACATCGCCCTCAAGGCTTTCGCTCTTGGGCACGGCGGCCGCCATGTCCCGCAGATGGCGCTTGATGACCGGGAAGAGCTGCAGATCGGCGAAGGCGATCCGCTTATTCTCATAAATGCGGGGATAGAAAATCGCATTTGTCGGCTGATTGAAAAGGGGGCGTACACCCAACGCGTGCTCGTACGCATCCATGCCTGCGATGGGATCATGCTCAAAAAAGACATCAGACGGCGTGACCGGACGCTCGTTCAGCCGGTCGACGATGTTCTTCACATAGGCAATTGAAAACTCGGCATCTTGCGCCCTGTGCTCAACGGCCGGATGGGTAATCGCATATTCAACACCGATATCATCTTTCGTCTGGCGGAACGCGAAATGCGTCCCGGTCTGCCAGATCGTGGCGTGAGAGACGACATTTCTGAGCGCGTCGCCAATCGTCGGGGAATTGAGCACGAGATAGCCGAAGGCGCCCCAGCGTGCCGGATCCTGGCGCCCTCCCACATTCAAACCAATTGTGGCGCATTGGGTCGCCTCTCCAGCTAACTTCAGAAGACGGGTAAACGTGGCCAGTTCAATCATCTGGTAGGGATCACTCGACACCCTGACATCGATACCCGCACCGCGGAAGACCGGTCCAGCGTCCAATCCGCATTTTCGAATGAAGGCCGCGATATCGCCCGTTGCAGCCGCGCTGACAACAGGTATGGAGGAGATTGCGCCCATGTCTTTCATCATCCCAACTCGACTTTTCTTTGCGGCTTGCGAAATGGAAAACCACACAGCGCTTCCAGTCCAGCGATAGTCCCGTCTTCGCCAAGATAATCCTCCCACAGCACACGAAAGTATCTAACAGGTCTTAGCGGTTTTTGGACCATTCACGAAGGCGTTGCGGTAAAAGTTCGGCGACCTCACCATTGCTGATGATGGGATCCAGCCTCTTTCTGAAGACTACCGCCTCAACATCAGCTTCCGAGATGAAGCTCGTGGCGGCCACCGGTTCCAGAAACCCTTACGCCAACTGGCCCATAACAAGGGGGCTGGACAACTGTGTACTCGCATTTGCCTAGCCACCATTCCATAGACGGACTCGCGATTGAAGGGAATCGCATTGCGCGATCTCGTTGTGGGATGGATAATTTCCATGACTTGGCTTTGGCCGGGCCGCTGGTGGGAATGGGGTCATGCGTCCTGAAGAGCGTGAATCGTCCTGGGATTACATTCGTGCGACTTTGATGTTGCTCGGTATTCCCTTTCACGCGGCACACCCCGTTTCATACGAAGGGTGGTCGGTGAGATCAGATTCCCATGCAATGGTCTTCGACGCACTTATTACAGTCGTTCATCAGTTCCGCATGGAAGGCTTCTATATCGTCGCGGGATATTTTGCGGCGATGCTATTGTCGCGCAAGCCGCCTGTTGTTTGGTTCAAGACGCGGCTCGTCCGATTGGGTTTGCCCCTAATTACCTGCATGATCTTGCTGAATCCGTTTCAGATGTTGGCGAGTGCCATCTTCGAGGCGAGACAACATGGCTGGGACTGGAACGTCGTGTTGGCCAACACGATACAATATCTCTCAGTATTAGATTTCCGGTGGATCCGGCATCTCTGGTTTCTGATCGTCCTGCTCGAGTTCAGTTTTCTGCTTTTCGTGTTGCACAAATCTGGTTGGATAAAACCGATTCAGGCACGGATGGACAGGCTACTGCAAGGCAGAACGATCAAGCCACGCTTTGTGTTGATCGCGCTCTACTGCGCTGCCGCCGTCACTGCGATATGCGCCGAACTCGTTCTGCGTCGTTATGTATCTTATCCGCATATTGTCCAGCAGATGCTGTCCCTGACGATCGTGACAGAGTTCATCCGGTTCCTGCCCTGGTTTTTGATCGGCTATGTCTTCTTCCGGCACCGCAATGCGCTGAATGCTTTTCGGCAAGTTGGTCAGATCAGCTTGGCGATACTCGCTATCCTGCTCAGCGCTTTTGTAGCGATTGAACTTGCCGCGATCACGGGGCACTTCGCGAAGGGGTATCTGACAAATCTCTCGGAGCTATTGCTTGGCCCGGCCGTCTCGGTCTTGTGCTGTGCCTTCATCTATAAAGGCTTCGGAAAATTGCATAGGCATGGACGCGTAGTGCAGTATTTCGTCGATGCATCTTTTACGATCTACCTGTTCCATCAGCCTGTCATCATGATGGCCTTTGTCCTGTTCATGCAGGACATGACGAACCCGTATCTGATTTTCATATTGCTCTGCGCATCCGCCATCGGCGTATCAATGCTGGCGGACCTGTTGATCCGCGAGTCACTGACTGCCTCTTACATGTTCAACGGGAAACGTCCGGTGAGAGTACTTGCACGGGAAGCACCGGCTGTACGTCCGCTGTAGGCACGGCAACCGGCTTTGGGGGCTTGCGCTTGACCTGAGGCGTGTAGAGCAATTTCCACAGCACCTTTGGCAAGTGAGGCTCGATGGCGTTCGTCGATGATTTCAGCGCTGCCTTGAGATATTTTCCGACAAATGGTTCTCCCCAGGCAGAGATGACGACGGCCACCGGCACTATGACGACCATGGCTGTCAAAATCGCGAGGTCAATTCGCATTCCATGATCGGCACATTTGGCGATGATCACCCAACCGACGAACATGTGCAGCAGGTAGAGTGGATAGGTCATCATGCCGCCAAGCTGGAGTGCTTTGTCTGCCCGCTTAGGCATCGGCACGTAAACAAAGGCGCCAATGACGATGACCATGAACAATGTGGCGCCGACGGCTTCAGGCCAGTAGAGGATGAAATCGTCGCCATTGATATGCCTCAGGCCCGCTTCGCGCATCATGCTTATTTGAGCGACGAGCAACGAAGGGATCATCACGATCAGCGCCTGCATCCGGTAACGGGGCACGGATGTAATGAAGTGAAGCATGATGCCCATCGCGAAACAGCCTGACGCGCGGCTCACAGTGAGCGTTTGCAAAGCGACGTTATCTATTACCAGCGCGAAAAGTGATGCCGCCATCCATACGGCCGTGGCGATCAATAGGGCGCGCTCGCTCTTGAAGAAAATCATGTAGAAGCCGGCAAGGAAATAGAACCGGAATTCATAGGTCAGCGACCAGTATGGCCAGTCGATGCCCCACGTATCGTTTATCAAGAGTGGCAGGACCGTGACCGAGGCCAACCAGTGCTGCCAGTCAGCTCTCACGCCCCATTTCGTATCTGCGAGAATGACCGCCACAGCAAATGTGATCGTCGCGCAAAACAGGAGCGCGGGTGTTATCCGGACGATACGGGCAATCATGTAATTTACATATGACCGATCCTTGACCGACTTTGCGATCAGGAGGCCGCTAAGTACGAAGAACATCTCAACAGCAAAGCGAATAAAATTATAGACTCTCGGGCCCGGGTCACCTTCAAAAACGCCATTATCGACGGCGCCGACCCGGTAGTGACCAAACACGATCAGAAGCGCAAAAATGATCCGCAGAAAATCAAGGCCGTGCATACGATTGTCTGCTGGAACTTTGCGGGCTTTTTTTGCCGCTCCACCAGCCATCAAGCTTTCTGTTTGATTGTCCATGGTTGTCCCCAAAACTGTACTGAACACATGCCGATACTTCTGATCAGCATATAAACGTCAAGACTCCATGAGAGTCCGCTATCTCGAATTCTGTCTTTGTCCCGAAACAATTCATACTTGGTGCGAACGGGATTACAACTATATGGTTATGGGTATTGGCCAGAATTGGCTTGATCCGCCATAGATTTAAGCAAGCGACATGCCAGCTGATGTGCTCAATTTTCGTCTTCCGCAAATACTTGTGAGCTAAGTCCAAAATTGCGCGGCTAATCAGCTATGCCGGAGCGCATTTTTAGGTGCTTTGCAAGCCGAGTGCGGAGCGGGACATCATAGGCGCCATGTGCCACGGCGGCGGCGATAGTGGCGAGCAGCGCAACGATGAGTGTCATCGCGAGACCTGATACCTGATCGTCCCCGAACAAGTGGTTTGTTGCCAGGCGCGTCGCAATCAGGATCGGGATATGCAGCATGTAAATCCCGTAGGAGAGATCGCCCAAAGTCGTGCAAAGCCGCGCCATTGCCCCGGAAACGTAAGCATTTGCGGCAAGCGCTACGATGAGGGGAATGAATACAAGCTGCATGGACAGATCCCAGGCCATTCTGAGTCCGCCCGGTGTCAGGGCCGAGCCCATTGCAACGACGAATAGGAGGGCGAATGCTGCCGTTGCAGGCAAGCGCCATCGATAGCCCTTGCGCCAGAAATCGTAGATTAGCACGCCGGCAAAAAACTCATAGGCAATACGTGCTGCGCCACCGGGAAATGTCTCGTACTTCCACCCCATGTCGAAGGTGCCGGATTGCAGGGTGAAATAAAGCAGAGCCAACGCGGCGATGGGGAGAAAAATCAGCAACGAGCGCGGTCGCCGGAGGAATGCGAAAGCGGCGAGGGAAAGGTTTGCGACGAGTTCGAAGAATAGCGACCAAGCCGGGCCGTCGAACGGAAAGGGCGCGCTGGCTGTCCAGTCGAAAATCGGTGGGCAGGGCAGGAAGGTGATCCCGAAAAAACTCACGATGGCGAATTCGCCCGGCGGAACTTGCATCCATCCTTTCAGCACCTGGACCACTACAAGCAGTGCACCCAAGATCGAACCGAGGATGTAGAGCGGATAGAGGCGGATAAGGCGGCGTGTCATGAATGCGCGTATCGACATGGACGATGACAGTCGGTCTCCATATGCGTGGGCGAGCACAAATCCGCTCAGCACAAAAAAGAAATCTACGGCTAGCGCACGTGACGGAGCGATATTCCATATGACGGAAGGAATGTGGTCGGATATCACCAGAAGGGCGGCCGCACCTCGAAGGCCATCAAGCACAATGAATCGGTGATCACTTTCAGACATCAGCCAGATTCCTCCACACCCTTACATGGCTATGTACCGATGCTGCACGCATTTGGGTAGGCTGTGGTGTCCAGTTTCATCAGACTCCTCCGGCAGTCGGCGGTATATTGAAAGCTGCAGAAGTCTGGTAGGGCCATCGATTGAAGACATGTGTCGGCGCATGAGCGGGTTAGGGTTTTAAAGTCATGAAATTCAATCAACTACGAGACTCGACTGAGCGGGAGGGGTTATTGCGGTCCCGCTACATGCGCAGGGTCGTTCTGATCGGCGGTGCGTTTGCAATCCTGGAGCTTTGCTCACTTCTCTGGATATCCGTTTTCGATTGGTGGTCGATGGCCCCCTTGGCGCGACACGGTTTGGGATTTCCACTCGCCGCACTTGGGTATGGGGTAGTGTTCTGGTCGATCTGCGCCTTTTTCTGCATATATTTCATGAAATTGGAGCAAGTCGGTCGGCGCTTGTTTGCAGGGTTGTGGATTGCGCTTCTCGCACTGCTCCTGTGTTCATGGCCCGGGTTTTTCATGAGCGATTCATTCGCTGCGGTAGAGCAGGGGCGCCACTTTCCGATAGATGCGTGGTTGGGGCCTTATACGGCGATCATCACGCAATCTGTTTTGCAGCATATTCCGTTTCTCGGCGCTCTCACATTTTTCCAGATCAGCTTTTACGCGCTGGGCTTGGCATACGCAGGTCAGGTGCTCATGCGCGGTGGGGCGGGGCGCTTGGGTGTGGCCACGCTTATTGTGCTTGCCGTGATCAACGTGCCGTCTCTCTTCACGGCGCTCCTTGTGACGCGGGACAGCTGGTTCGCGATCCTGTCCGTGTTTCTCGTGACTGAATGTATTGCTTTCATGCGGGAGCGCGCGTGGCGAAATTCGAGCGTACTTTTGCGTCTGGTTGTGCTTGGGGTGCTGGCCTATCTGCTACGATCGGATGGGCTTGTCTATCTGGCTGTTATCTTCTCTGGCATTGGCTTCCGCCTGCTCGTTGAGGCGGTGAGAGTGCACGCGACGGTTCGTGACATCGCGCTTGATGGACTTGCAGTTGGCGCACGTGTTCTGGCTCCAGTCCTCGGCATATTTCTGGCGGCCAACATACTCACGGTGGTTTTCCTGCCGAGCTATTTCTCGGCTGCAGAATACAGGGTTACGATGTGGCTTAATCCTGTTGGTTATATCATTAATCATGCGGAGCAGCCCCTGCCTGATGCGGACCTGGATCCTATAGGGACTGTCATTCCAATTGCGCTCATCAGGGACGTTGGCGACGACACGGGCGTAAATGCATTTTGGGAGGCAAAGGAAACAGGACAACTGAATCCGCCGACCACACCGGATGAGGCTACCCTCGTCAGTTCTGCCGCCCTTGATCTTGTCCTGTCGCATCCTGACGTATGGTTTGAGAACCGAGTGGCGGTGTTCAAAGCCGCGAATTTTGGGCGTACACAGGGCGATCAGGTTTATCCACGACAGGCATTCGCGAACTCGGACTATTCGCAAAATGAAATCGCGCGATGGGCAAGGCCGGTTGTCTATGAAGGCATCTGGCCGGGTGGCCGTAGGGCCGTGGAACAATTCATGCTCGCTTCAACGCAAAACCCTTTACTCCGACTGCAGTGGGCTTTCTGGCCGGAAATTCTGGTTTGCCTCCTCATCATGGTCGTGTGCTGGAGACATACAGGGCTGGTTTTCGCAGGGGTTGTGCTTTTTTCGCGCGTACCTGTTCTTTTCGTTTTTGCCCCCGAGGGCCAATACAAATATTATGCGGCCATCGACATGGCGGCACCCATTTTGCTGGTAAGCGCAATTCCAGTCTTGCTCACGATCCTGAAGAGGTCTGCGAGTCCAAGTCAGACATGATCCTTTCGGCTATGTTTTAACTCATTTGCGGCGGAAGCAGACCTGATGAATATCAAGAACATCATTACATTCGTGATGCTGTCAGGCTTGGGCTGGCTCATAGACTTTGCGGTATTCGGTATGCTGGTAGGTTTTGTCCACCTTACGCCCTTCTTCTCCAATTATATGTCGTCAGTCTGTGGGGCAGCATTCGCGTTTTTCGCGTTTTCAGTCATTTCCACAAAGGGGTTGTATCGACCACGTGGACGCGAGTTAGGCATCTATATCGCTTATCAGATCGCCTCCATCACCGTGTTCTCACTAGCCATCGAATTCCTGTCACGCTTGTTTGGAGTGTACAATTTCGTGGTTGTTGGTCTGGTTGTTGCACCATTTCTAGCAAAAGTGGTGGTTACTCCTTTCTCGTTGTTAACCAACTATGTGGTTAGCAGGTTGCTGATAGGAGTGTTTTCTGTCGCGAGCACAACTGGGCGCGCAAATTAGGTACTGAGCAGATGGCGTTGAACGCAGATATGAAAGAGCGCCGCCGCACGATGGTATTCATACCGGCGTACCGATGTGAGACACAAATTCCGCGTGTTCTGAACCAGCTCAAGAACGATCGCTTCGCCGGACTGATTGATCTCGTCATGGTCGTCGACAATATTTCGCCCGATGCGACGCGCGAACGCGCGCGCGACGCGGCTAGTGAACTCGATATTCCATGGCGCGTATGGCGTAATGAAAACAATTATGGCCTGGGTGGCTCTCACAAAACGGCCTTCGCCTACGCCAAGGCAAATGCCTTTGACTATCTCATCGTGCTGCATGGTGACGATCAGGCCGACATTCGGGATATTCTTCCCGCGCTGGAATCCGGACAGGCATATGAACCCGATTGCTATCTGGGCAGCCGCTTTTCAAAAGGCTCGCAGCTGCAGTGCTATTCCCGGTTTCGGGAGTTTGGAAACCGCGTCTACAATCTGCTCTTCTCGATTGCTTGCGGAGCAAAGGTCCAAGATCTGGGCTCTGGCCTGAATATGTATCGGCTGAGCAAGATAGACCTCAAGGCGATCTCAACATTTCCAGACAATCTGACATTCAACTATGTGATGCTGATGCACAGCCTCTATGTGGGCGACAATGTGAAATTCTTTCCGATGACGTGGCGGGAAGAAGACCAGGCATCGAATGTACGTCTGTTCCGACAGGCTGTGAAAGTGCTGTCCCTTCTTGCAAACCGCGCATTTGCGCCGAAGGCCTTCTTCAAGCGAGACCATAGGGAAAAGTCATTCGACGTCTACGCTGGAGAGGTCGTGTATGCTTCCGCTGATGTGGCAGCGGGCGTGTAACGGAAGCGGATTTATGCAGGGCGTCGTTCAGGATACCGGATTTGGAATGCACCAGCTGCTTGCGGCAGGTGCAATCTATCTTGCGGCAAATGTGCTGCGCATTCTGCGCATAGCCATTCTTTGCATGCAGGATAGGTCGACGATGCGGCGGCTCATCAGCGTGCATATGCTGCTGCTATGGCCAAACTCGGTTTTGCCGTTCAAAGCACTTGAGCTCGTCCGCCTTGCGGGATTCGTCGGCTTGGCGAAGTCACATGTGGAGGGGGGCGCCATATGGTTGATTGAGCGAGCCAGTGATGCGATTGCTTTGCTGCTGCTAACGGCTTGGCTGAGCTTTCTCGTGGTGCCGCCCGAGCAGCTCCGCCTGCTACAATTGATCCTGATCGTCTTTCTGTTTTTTGCTGTTTCGAGTGCCTTTGCCGTCAAAACCATCCTGCCGTATTTTTACGATGACCTACTCTTGCGCAGCCGCAGCAAGCATGGATTGGTCGGCTTCTGGATTGTTTGCCGCTTTCAGGAATATGCCAGGATTGTTGAGGCTCTTCTGAAAGGACGCGCGTTGGCAGTGCTCCTGCTCGCGATATTCATTTGGGGGCTGGAGCTGTTCGCCATTTCCATCGTTTTTGGAGGCTCAAATATCGAGGGTGTTGTATCGCGGCTGATTGAAAGCCTTTCGCAGCTGGATGCGCGGATACGGGAATTCCAGGAACCTATCCAGATCTTCCTCTTCGCGCTGGTGATAGCAGGCATAAGTCTCTTCTCGATAAGAAGGTTGCGTTCCAATGCAAACTGACAACTCCAAGAACACGCTGATCATCTATGATGATCGTGCACCTGTTACAGATCAGATCGCCCGATATGTCGGTCAGCGCAGCTATGGCGACATCTGGTTTCGCAATCAGTCGCTCCATGACAGTATTGTGGGGCTGCTACCGGAATGGGCTGCTCATCGTGTTGTCAGAGTTACGTCAAATACTGTCCTCGGTTTGCCCTATACCGCACTGCCGCAGCTCTCTGATGCAGAGAGCGTGATTGTTCTTGCTGCCTCTGGTGCGCCGGCGGATGCGGCGGCGCTGAAAGCGGTCATCGAGCGGGTCGTGCTTGCGAGAGACAATGTAATTGATCGGCCGCGCGAGCCGCTTTTCCGATACTTTAAATCCGTCGCCGAATTTATCGATACGTGGGAGGCTTTCAAAGTTGCGCCGCTGCATACGCTGCGGGAGCCAATAGCCGACGCGAAAGTGTTGGCATCGCCGGGGCCGCTTGAAGACATTTCGGAGTCTGCGAATTTTCTGGATTTCATGGCTGGCGCGACCACGCCCCGCGGTTTCAACCGCATGCGCGCAGCCGATATCATCTATACCAAGCAGTCCGGGGACAAGGCGAAGATACGCGCAGAGCACGACTATTATCGCTTGCTGCCAGAAGAGATGAAGCACTGGTTTGTTGGGGCATTCGGGTATGAAGAGAAAAACGGAATAGCCGAATACAAGATGCCGCGTCGGTATATGGCGGATGCAGCGATCCAGTGGATTCACAGCGCGTGGTCAGAACGCGATTTCAAACTTTTCCTGGAACGCATTCTATATTTTCTGGAGAACCGTCCCGATAAGAAGGCAAGCTCAGAGGAAGTTGAAAAGGTCGCGCGTGAATTGTTTGAACACAAAGTGCGCCGCCGCCAAGCCGAGCTAATGGATAGTCCGGTCGGTGCGTCTGTATCCCGGTTTGTATCAACGGCGACTGGCGAGAACCGCCTGCAAGGCGTGTTCGCCAAGTATTTCCGGCTGATGGAACGCAACTGGTCAGTAATCAAAGGCGACAACAAGCTTGTGATCGGCCACGGGGACCCATGTCTTTCCAATATTCTTTATGACAAATCAAACCTGCTGCTCCAGCTGATCGACCCGAAGGGTGCCCTGACCGAGGCAGAACTCTGGACGCATCCGCTGTATGATTACTGCAAGTTGTCACACTCGATTTTGGGTGACTATGATCTGATCAACAACAAAAAGTTCAGCGTTTTTCTTGACCCGTCTGCAAATGTTGAACTCAAGGTGTTTGGTCCACAAAATGCTATATTCAAACAGATATTCCGATCTGAGCTGAGGCCGTCGATATCTTATAAGGCGTTACGTTTGGGGGAGGCGTCCTTGTTCCTCTCGATGATGCCTCTGCATGTCGATCATGCGGATAAGGTTGCCGCCTTCCTGCTGCGGGCCGAGTCAATCCTCTCTGAAATCGACAGTCATGGAGGCGTCGCATGAGCCAGTCCGAGCGTTCACTCATTGTCGACATCGATGGCACGCTTTGTCCGATAAAGGGGGGGGGAGATACATACGAAAGTCTCGTCCCCTATTCAGATATCATTGAGTCGTTGCGGGAGTATCAGGCGAAAGGCTTCAAGATCGTTCTGTATACTGCGAGAAATATGCGCACGCATGATGGCAATCTGGGGCTGATCAACAAGCTTACAGCGCCCGTTTTGTTGAAGTGGCTCGATCATTGGCGGGTGCCATATGATGAAATTCTGTTCGGGAAACCCTGGCCGGGTGCAGACGGATTCTATCTGGATGACCGCTCGGTAAGGCCGGGCGAGTTCCTCACCCATGACCATCAAGGCTTGCTCGACATAATTGAGAAAGATCGCCAGCAAGCCGAGGCCTTGCGTGAACGTCCAGTTGAAGATCTGAACATTGTTATAACGATGGCTGGGCTTGGTTCGCGTTTCAAGAAAGCAGGCTTTAAGGTCGAGAAATACGAGATTGAGGTGCACGAAAAGAGCCTCTTTGAGTGGTCCCTCAAATCGCTCGAAGGCTTCATATCGCGCAAAAGCCGGGTTATCTTTGTGACGTTGCAGGCGACTGAGAGCGGTGCCTTCATAGAGAGAATGTGCAAACATCTCGGCATCACTAAATGGAAAGTTGTTGAACTGCCCTCTCTGACGGATGGGCAGGCCACGTCAGCCATGGCCGCAAAACCATACTGGAATCCGGAAGCGCCTCTCTTGGTCTACAATATCGACACCTTTGTTCAGCCCGAGGCACTGCTGCCAGCCTCAATTCCTGCCGAGGCGGATGGATGGATTCCGTGCTTCCGGGCCGAAGGGGATCATTGGAGCTTTGTCGATGTCGGTGAGGATGGACGCGCCACGGATGTGGCCGAAAAGCGCCGAATTAGTGAGAATGCAACAATCGGCCTCTACTGGTTCAAGAGCGCAACAATGTTCTCGCAATATTATGGAACCCACTTCTCGGCTCCTGGTGGAGAGGAAGCTGGAGAAAAATATATCGCGCCAATGTATCGCTCAATGATAGCAGACGGTCTTGGCATCTATATTTCTGACGTTCCAGTCTCCGCTGTTCACTGCTTAGGTACGCCGGATGAGGTAGATGAGTTTAGGCGGTCAAAGATAAGCTGAACTTACGATAGCTGATGTTCTCGTATTGGTGGATAAAAACTGGATCGTCCATAATTATGCTCGTTTGGGGTAGATTTCGCTGCTGCATAAAGGTGTAACGCGGTGGCTGATGGCCTGTAATTTAGATAATCTAGGTTGATTTTCCCGGTAGCCGCTTGGCATGTAAGTTGCTACTCACCCACCATATATAATATCAGGCCCCCATGGGGATGCGGGGCAAATAGCAGTGGGAACGCGTTCTTGAAAACGGCTCTAAAACAAGCGTTGAAGTCAGCTGGCGTGACCCGGCTGGCTGTCGCGTCTTCGCGTATGTGCTGTGAGCGGCATTTGATTGCCGCGCTCGGTCGCGCGCGCCGCCGGTATATCGGTCGAATCCTCTGCTACCATTCCATTGGGCAGTCTCAATGGGGCGTAAATGACGTCACACCGGCCCAGTTTCGTCGCCAAATCGAGCGTGCCTTGGATGCTGGATTCAAATTCGTTCCGGCGAGCCAGATCGTGGAGACGGGTGGCGGTCCAAAGGATCTTGCGATCACGTTTGATGATGGCCTGCGCAGCGTGCTCACCAACGCAGCGCCGATCATGAAAGAATACAACCTACCTTGGACGATATTCCCAGTCTCCGAGTGGTCGGACGGGCGGCATTGGACGGACGACAACGTCATTCTTACTTGGGATGAAATCGAGACACTTCTCTCGATGGGCGCCGAAATGGGAAGCCATTCCGCGACACATTCGGACTTTGGTCAGATGGGGCACGATCAGATCGTAGATGAGTTGGCGGGCTCGCGAGACATGTTTGAGCGTCGTATTGGCATCAAGCCAGATACGTTTGCCATTCCTTTCGGCCAGTCCGCAAACTGGACGCCTGAGGCCGGCGAGATTGCAAAGGCGGCGGGATATAAGGTCATATTTGCGCAAGCCGAAGATACGCGTCCAGAAAACACAATCCCGCGCACTTTTGTCACGAAATTTGACGGTGATTTCATCTTCAATGCGTTATTGAAGGGCAAGTTTGATCGTTGGGAAGAGTGGGTTTAATGAAATCGCCGCGTGTCGTCTCAGTCATCGTTGGTACACGAAATCGGCCTGATACGCTTCGGGACGCTCTGGCAAGTATTCGCGCCATAGAGGGACCAGACCTGACTTTCGAAATTCTCGTCGGAGACAATGGCACGACGCCTGAGACCGAAAGAGTGGTTGCCGAATTTGGCGGTTTGTATGGTAAGACAGATGTGTATGGCTGCCCTGCGGCACGCAACGTTGCGATGCAAAAAATGTCAGGCGAGTTCGTCGCATTTCTCGATGATGACGATGTCTGGACGCAAGACAACATCAGACCACAGATAGATTTGTTGGATGCCAATCCACACTTTGCAGCAGTCTTTGGCCAGATTCTTATCACCAATCAAAGCCTGGAGCCGATCGAGCCGGCATGGCCAACCGAGTGGCCGGAAGACAACAATATCTATCTCAAAATGCTGAGCGGATATTTCCCTCAGGTCGGTGGAACAGTGGTGCGTGGTGACATCGCGAGGGCATGTGGTTTGATGGATGAATCCCTCATTGGCGATTCTGACTGGGACTGGCAGCTGCGGTTTGTGCGGGATCATGAGGTTGGCTTTGTTCCGGTCGTCGCCGTCAAGTGCCGCGCTCGCCCTGCAGGATCATTTGACGTCCTTCAGGCCAATCGAGCTAAGTATACACGCAAGATATTCATTCGGCATGCGCGCAAGACCCTGTCGCGCTGGTCTTCCATCGGCGCAGTAGCAAAATCCTATTTTAGGTCCATCGAGGGCTACTATTACTATTTTGCGGATGCTGCGATCGATCGCTCAGAGAATGCTGACCTTTCGTCTGCGCGCAAAGCTTTCTGGTGCGCCTTTAAGCTCAATCCCTTTCGTCTGGTATCTTCAGTTATTCAGCCCTCCGCGTTGCGGAGAGCCTTTCGTCTGACATTCCTGCCTTGGGCCGGTCAAAGCGCTCTCAAGCAAGACAATTCTGGTGTATAATATGACATTCGACGCAAATGATGTCGTCGACGTGGCGATGGGGTTTGATGGGCGCTATGCGGCCCACGCCGCCACAGTTATATCTTCTATTGTTCGGGCAGCCCCCGGCGCTGAGTTCAGGTTTATACTTCTGTATGCAGATGTAAGTGAGGCGGCGAAAGGTAAATGCAAAGCTGTTGCTCCCCACTGTGAGTTTGTCTGGCGTGAGGTAAGCGATGCCGACTTGCCACCGTTTGCTGACAGGGAGCACTTTTCACGCGCCACTCTGTTCCGCCTTGGGCTTGAATCCCTGGCTCCTGCCGATTGTCATCGGGTGCTCTTCCTCGACTCCGATATTATTGTGGTTGATGACCTTCGAAAGCTGTGGGCTGTCGACATCGCGCCCAATCCAATCGGCGCTGTAACGGATTGCTATGTGGACCCCGTCGCGTTTGCAAAAAAATGGGGACTGGAAAACGACAAGCCTCCAAAATATTTTAATGCAGGCATACTTGTCATTGATTTGGACAAGGTAAGAGAAGAAAAGCTGTTTTCGAAGGCTGCCGCTTTCGTTGCGAAGCACGACAGGGATTTACCTTTCAACGATCAGGATGCGCTTAACTGGTCTATCTGGATGCGATGGACACTGCTCGACGTTTCGTGGAACGTGATGCGCCACATGGTTATCCTTTCCCTTGAGAAAGAGATCCCGCTTGAGCAAAGGCTTCGCGGTAGAGCGCCGTCCATTGTGCATTATACAGGCCCTGAAAAGCCCTGGATAAAGGGCGCTTATCACCCTTGGGCATGGCTTTATTGGAAGAACGTGACTCGGACGCCGTTCCTGAAGGAAGTTGAGCAGGCGCAGGGTGTCGGCGTGAAAGAGCGAATTCGTCTCTGGCTGAGATGGCTGGTGTTTATGCCACCTGCACCCACGCGCTAGTTCGTTTGTAAGGGCATCTTGAGAGATGCTAATGGTTAAAGTTCGAGAAATGGCGCCTGCAGTGACCAACCGGATTGATGTGACAATGGGGTTCGACGGTGCGTACGCGCCGCATGCTGCTGCTGTTATTGCAGCCGTTTCACGACATGCAGACAATGCTCCGTTCCGCTTTATCATTCTCTATGAAAATGTCTCCAGGGACGTTCAGGAGCGTATTGAAAAGAATGCACCTGGCAGCTCATTTATCTGGCGTGAAGTTGGAGATGAAGATGTTCCGGCATTTGAATCGCGTCGTCATCTAACGCGCGCGACGCTCTATCGTCTTGGACTGGAACATCTTGCGCCTGCCGATTGCGAAAGGCTTATCTATCTCGATGCTGACATAACTGTATTGGGCGACCTTCGCGACTTATGGTCGATGGATTTGAAAGGCTGTGCATTAGGCGCCGTGGCAGATGGATATCTGAATACAGATCACTTTGAGGGAAAAACGTTTCATCAAACATGGGATCTGCCTGAGGGTGAGTATTTCAACGCTGGAATCCTGCTTATTGATTTGACTAAGGTGCGGAAGGAGGCACTCTTCACCAAAGCCATGCACTTCGCGGCAGAGCATGATGAGGGCCTGCCGTATAATGATCAGGATGCTCTGAACTGGACATTCTGGCAATCGTGGCAGCCACTCCCGGTTTCCTGGAATGTCCAAGCTTCGCATCTTCAAGACTGGGCGGTGGCCGAGCAGCCCGTGCATCGCCGGCTTGGAGGCGCCTATCCGGATATCGTTCACTTCACCGGGCCTGAAAAACCGTGGATCAAGGATGGGTACCATCCATGGTCATGGGTTTATTGGGACAGTTTGAAACGTACCGACTTCCTAAGGGAGGTTTCTGGAAAGCAGGGGTTTCGCATTATTGACCGGTTGCGCTTGCGAGCCCGTTGGATGCGAAAGCATCCTGGTCGGCTGATGCAAAAAAAACGTTCTGCCTCGCATGACCATATCAGCGGGAGCAGTCAGTGATCGGTTCTCATATTTCAAATGAACCGGATCGGGAGATGGGGGCAGGGCGAGTTTTTGCACCAAGGTTGTCACTTGTCATTTGCACGCGCAACCGGTCTGCTCAATTGGTTCGCTGCCTTGAGGTGATCCGCAAGCTCCATTTGGATAGCGCGTGGGAAATTGTGCTCGTCGACAATGGTTCGACAGATCATACGGCAGAAGTCATCGAAGCACAGAAAAATTCCTTGCCTGCGCCGGTAAAGAGCATCCAGGAAATGGTGCCTGGACTTGGCCGAGCCCGCAACGCAGGCATAAGGGCTGCTAGGGGTGAGATTATCGTTTTTACCGACGATGATTGTTATCCCAATGAAGATTGGCTTTTGCAAATCGACAAAGCCTTTCAGGATCCAGGTCTGGGGTTCGTGACCGGAAAGGTCGTATTGCATGACCCGGACGATTATCCAATCTCAGTGAACTTGCTGGAAGAAGCGCGGGATGTTCCAGCCGGGACGTATGTTTCCCCGTATATACTTATGGGAGCAAACCTCGCCTTCCGACGCACCGCGTTGGCAAAAATCGGCGGCTTCGATAGCAACCTCGGTGCGGGCACCCGCTACCCGGTAGAGGATGTCGATGCGGCAGCAAGGGTGGTTATCGCAGGGTGGAGCGGTGCGTATCGGCCAGATATCGTTGTCAGGCATCACCATGGTCGCAAGGAGGTCGACGTAGCGGCCCTTTGCAGAGGCTATGACTACGCGCGCGGAGCGTATCACATGAAATTATTGCTACGCGGTAAGCCATGGTTCTTTGCGCGCGGAATCATCTCGCTGCGGTGGCGCTTCTCGTGGAGTTCGCTTGCTTGGGAGACCCGTGGCGGCATGGCCTATTTGCGGGACCGGCTATTAGGTCGGCTCTCGCAGACAAACTGAGGCCGCGCATGCGACAGGCCTAATGTCCCGGCCACCAGCCGATTTTCTGGCCGGGACTAAACCATTGTTGAGCTGTAGACTCGACGCCCTGCGCCGCATTCGTTTCGGCATCTGCATTTGCGCGGCTGCTGCCAGCTTGAATGGCTTGAAGGAGGATCTTGATGATTGGCTTCCAGTTATACGGTCTCAGAAAACATAAGCGATCAAACTTGAGCGCAAATCTCAAGGCCTGCCGAGATACTGAACTGTTAGGCTCTTTACCTCGTTGACTGGCGATTAAAAGAGCTTCGCGTACTAGCCTTACTTCAGCATCTTTGACCCACTTCCGTAGGTCCTTAATGGTTTCTCCAGCATGTGACCGTAGCTTGCGCAATGTATCAATTTGCTCTTTGCGATCGCTTAGGTCCTGGCCAATGAACGCTTGGCTCATATTGCTGGAATGCCAGCGATAATAGCCTTGGGGAGCATTCACGACGGCCACGTCGGACTTGCTGGCAAAACGCAGCCACATTTCCATATCAGACGTATGCGGAAGTGCGGGATCGTATCCGCCAAGCCTTTGCTGAAGTTCGGTGCGGACGATGGCGCAAGGGGAGGGGACGGCATTTCCCTGCTCACACACATATTTTATATAGTCAGGCCCATCCAGGATGACATGATCTGGGGAGTGATTGTCTGACACTGGAGGCGGAGGCCCGTCGCTACCCATCATGACGGCCATGCCATAGAGCATCCCAGCTTCCGGATTGCTGTCGAGAACTTCAACTGCGCGGGACAGTGCACCAGGCGTGAGGGCGTCGTCTGCTGAGATGAGTAGGGTGTATCGAGATTGCGCCCAGTCAAGGATGCCCCGATTGGCCGTTCCAATCAGTCGCAGGTTTTGCGGGTTTTTCGAATAGTGAACCCGCGCATCTTCGGCTGCAAGACGTCGACCCACTTCTTCTGTGTTATCGGGTGAGCAGTCATCAACGATCAGAATTCTGACATCAACATCGCGCTGACTGAGAATCGAAGCTACGCAGCCCTCAAGATAGTGGGCGTAATTGTAGCATGGGATGATGACATCAACATCAGCCATGGTCCTATTTGGCCTTGGCAACAGTCGTCTGGGCCAATCCGTTTTTCATTCCGTTCAGCCGCCATTCGCCACTTTGATGGAAGACGCCAAATGCGTTGGATTGATATACCGGGTGGCGGATATGAAATGTTGCGCCAAGCTGCGAGCAGATTTGGCGGTCATTCTCTCGCACGGCGATTGTTGTCGTATACTGATCGGATACGAGTTCAAGGGCGGGCGTTACCATTTCGATTTCGCCTTCCCCCTCAATCATTGGCAGATCGATTTCATCCGAGGATGTGCTGAACGAACAGCAGTGAATCTCATCGGCACGATTTATTCCGATGCGAATATCCGGTTTCTGGACGGGGCGTGATGTTTGATAGCGAATGCGCACTGTCATCTGCTCTCCGAATTCGAAAACAGTTTTTTCCGTGCCGCTTCTATCTAGTAACTGGATATCAGTGAATGTGATGGCTGGTGCTTGTCCGCCTTCCGACTGAAACCACGGGCTTTGGGCCAGACGACTGTCTGCTTCGTAAATACGCAGACCCTCATCGGTGGGGCCATCGAATACAACTTCGCCCTTCTTTAAATAGATTACGCGCGGGCACATAGTCTTGATGGAGAACATATTGTGGGAAACAAAAAGGATCGTAGAGCCTTGCTTCTCCAGAGATTTGGCGAAGTCCATGCACTTTTTCTGAAAACTGAAGTCGCCGACGGCGAGCACTTCATCCAAGAGCAAAATATCGGGATCGAGGTGCGCGGCAACGGCGAATGCCAGCCGCACATACATGCCTGAAGAATATCGTTTGACGGGTGTGTCGATGAAGTCCGCAATTTCTGAAAAGTCGACGATCCTGTCGAACTTCTGTTCCACTTCCTCGCGGCTCATGCCGAGAATGGATCCATAGAGAAAAACGTTCTCGCGGCCTGTAAGCTCCTGGTGGAAGCCGGTACCAACTTCAAGGAGGGCGCCTAGACGCCCCTGAATTGTTGCGTGGCCTTCAGTCGGGGTGACAATTTGAGAGAGGATCTTCAGGAGCGTGGATTTTCCTGCGCCGTTCAGGCCGATGATTCCGACATTCTCACCGCGATTGATTTCAAAAGATGCATTGCGCAAAGCCCAGAACTCGCCGGATTCTTTCTGCTTGTTAGGCTTAAGCAGCTTTTTGCCGACCGATTGAAGCATGTCCCTTACGGAGTCATGCTGGGCAACGGATGCGCCGATCTTGTACTTTTTGCCGAGTCCGTCGGCTTTGATCGCAAGTTCAGTCATCAAATCAGGTCCGCAAAATTTCGCTCAAGGCGCTTGAAGAAGAGCAGGCCTCCGAACAGCAAAAGAATGATGAGTGATACGCCGATGCCGAGCGCCATCATATCCGGCTCACCTTGACCTGTTACGGCCCAGCGAAAGCCCTCAATCACTCCAACCATAGGATTCAGCGCGTAAACCCATTTCCATTTTTCAGGAACCATCGTGCTCGAGTAGACAACGGGTGACGCGTACATCCAGATCTGGAGCATGAAGGTCATCGTATATTTGATGTCTCGATACCGCACGTTGATTGGCGCGAGCCAGAGGCTCACCGCGAGCGCCATAGAGCCCGCTACAAGCACGAGCGGAAATGCAGCAGCCAGTCGCCACGTTGGTGCGACCCCCATGAGGAGCATCATTGCAATCAGGACGAAGAAGGCGATCGTGAAATCCAGGAGAGGAGCCAAAACGCCCGAAAGCGGAATGATCATCCTGGGAAAATAGACCTTTCTGACGAGATTGGACTCATTGACTAACCCCGTGGATCCGCGCCTCACTGCCTCAGCAAAATATGTCCACGGCAGCACTGCTGCGAAGGCGAATATCGGGTATGGGGTATCACCAGGTACTGGAAGCTTCGCAATCCGGCTGAAAACGATCGTAAAGATCGCAACAGCGAAGATCGGTTGGATGATAGCCCAGGTCGCTCCCAAAGCAGCTTGCCGGTACATGACCATGATATCGCGATGGACAAGGGTTGCCAGCAAGCCACGGAAGCGCCAGATCTGGTCAAGTTCCAGATCAAAAAGACCGCGCTCCGGGCGGAGCATCGTAATCCGGTCGCTCGTGCGGGACGGCAGTTTTGTTTCGCTATCTGTGATCTCTTGTGAGGTCATGACGTAGCCTTTTTCAATTCGCCGACAACAGTCTGGATGTCTTCATCTGTCATCTGAGGATAAAGAGGCAGTATGATCCGATTGTCCTGAGCAAACTCTGAGTGAGGAAGGGGTGCGTTTAGGGGGACGGTATTGTAAACATCCTCTCTGTGGGAGCACATGATGCCCCTGCGCGAGGACACACCCGCATCGAGTAGTTTCTGCATGACATCGCGCTGGTCGCAGGCCGCTGGTATTTCTACCGAAAAGCTCTGCCAATTGGACCGGGCCCATGCCGGCTCTTCGGGCAATCCGATCCATTGGGCTGAGGCCAGCTGCGTTTTGTACTCTTGGGCAATCTCCCGGCGGCGCGCAGTAATTCCAGGCAGGCGCTTTAGCTGCTCTCGCCCGACAGCGGCCTGGATATCGGTCATTCGGTAATTGTAACCCATGACCGGGTGGGTTTCGAAGATAACCGTATTCGCCTTATGCCGTACAGTATCTGGCACGCTCATGCCGTGCTGCCGGAGCAGTCGAAACTTGGCCGCCCAGTCCTCGTGAGGAGTTGTGATCATGCCGCCATCGCCGGTGGACATGATCTTGCGTGGATGGAATGAGAAGACGGCTGCGTCGCCACGCACCCGGCCGACCTTCTCCCATTGCCCTTGCCACTCTATCTCTGAGCCAGCGGCGCATGCTGCGTCTTCAATGACTTTCAAACCGTGCTTGCGCGCAATCGTTACAATCGCAGCGAGATCAGCTGGCATACCCATTTGATGGACCAACAGGATCGCGCGGGTCCGGCTTGTGATTGCCGCTTCAATCAGTGTCGGATCCATGTTGAAAGTTGACGCATCAACGTCGACGAAGACTGGCTCGGCGCCGCAATAGCGAACCACATTGGCTGTGGCGATATAGGAGTGGCTGACCGTTATGACCTCATCTCCGGCGACAACGCCAGCAGCCAGAAGCGCGAGATGAAGACCGGTTGTGCAGTTCGATACGGCAACGGCGTGCTCGGCGCCCATATAGGCTGCGAATTCCTTCTCAAAAGCCGCTACTTCAGGCCCTTGCGTAATCCAGCCGGAGAGGATGACCCGCGATGCCGCGTCGGCCTCTGCCTGGTCCATGACAGGTCTGATGATCGGTATCATTCGAACATGTCCTTGTTGGCGCGCCACCAGTTGACGAGGCGCTCAAGGCCTTCTTCAAGATCAATTTCTGCCTTGAAGCCCAAAAGCTTCTCAGCCTTGGATGTATCGGCCAACCGCCGAGCAACTGGGTTCACGGAACGCTCGGGGCCATATTCAGGCACCATTGCCGGATCTGCTCCCATGACCTTCATCAATGCCGAGGCAAGCTCGTTCAGATTTGTCTCAACGCCCGAAGCTATGTTGAACACTTCGTCGGAAACGTCCGACTTCAGCGCCAGTACGTTGGCGCGTGCCAAGTCTTCGATGTTGATGAAGTCCATTGATGTCTTGCCATCGCCGAGGATGAGGGGCGGGACGCCATCCTCAATGCGCTGCATCCAGCGAACAAGCACTTCGGTGTACTTGCCGTGGATGTCCATGCGCGGACCATATACGTTGAAATAGCGCGTCGAGACATAGTTGAGGCCGTACATATCATTGAACGAGCGAAGCAGGCCCTCAAGCATGATCTTAGATGCGCCATACCATGTGCGGTTGTTGTATGGGTGGTGCTCCTCATTTGTCGGAAATGTATCCGCCATGCCATAGATGGATGCAGAGGACGCGGCGAGCACTTTCTGGGCGCCGCATTTTTGCGCGGCTTCAATCACATTGTATGTGCCGTCGCACATGACTTCCATAGCCTCGCGTGGCTCGGCGGCGCAGGCGGTGATGCGGATGGCGGCCATGTGTATGACGGCATCCATGCCGACGGTCACGTCCATGACAGCTTTAACGTCGCGAATATCACCTTTGACCAGTTCGACGCGTGGATCCTTCATGATCTCATTCACATTGCGTATGGAGCCGCGTACAAGATTGTCAAAGATAACGATCTTCTTAGGGCTGCTCGTCGCCAGAATCTGGTCGATGGTCGTGGAGCCAATGAGGCCGCATCCGCCTGTAACCAGGATGTTCGCGCCGTCGAGATTCATTTTTGTCGCCTTTATCTTAGTCTACGCTTTTGTGTGGTGGTGAGGCGACGCTGATTTTGTCCCCCCGGATTGGGAGCCTCTACAGCGCCTTCACGGCTTCAACGACTTCGGCCTGCATATCGCCCGTCAACTCCGGATACATCGGCAGGGACAACACTTCGTTGGCGGCCTTCTCTGAATGCGGGAACTGGCCCTGTTTGTAGCCAAGGTCGGCGTAAGCGGGCAGCAAATGGACAGGGTAGGGGTAGTGGATACCGGTTTGAACTCCCTTGCCATTAAGTTCTTCGATCCAGCGCGCGCGCTCCGCTGTCCTAATGACGTAGAGATGATAGACGTGCCGACGGTTGCCTAACTGAGTAGGTGTTTCGATACCGGTGCCGGCGAACATTTCATCATACCGGCCGGCAGCATCCCGGCGCATCTCGGTCCACTTCTCGATATACTTCATTTTGACCCGAAGGACGGCACCCTGGATGCCTTCCAGGCGCATATTGTAGCCCTTGAGTTCGTGATGGTATTTCTTCTCGGCTCCCCAGTCACGCAGCATACGGACCTTGCGGTTGAACTCGGCATTGCCGGTAACAACCATACCGCCTTCGCCGGCCGCGCCGAGGTTCTTGCCGGGATAAAAAGAAAAGCCGGCGAGGTCGCCGATCGAGCCGGCGCGCTTGCCGTTGTACTCAGCACCATGTGCCTGCGCAGCATCTTCAAGGACGATCAGGCCATGCTTCTTTGCGAGGGCCATGATCGGATCCATATCCGCCATTTGGCCATAGAGGTGGACGGGGATGATTGCCTTGGTGCGCGGAGTAATGGCCGCCTCCAGAGCGATTGGGTCCATTGTGTATGTGACGGGATCAATGTCGCAAAGTTTAATTGTCGCGCCTGTGTAATAGATGGCTGCAGCTGACGCCACGAAAGTGTGTGGAATGGTGATGACCTCATCGCCAGGGCCTACACCTGCGGCGAGCAGGGCGAGGTGGAGGGCGCTAGTGCCGTTGTTCACGCCCGCAGCGAATGCGTTATTGCAATAGGCCGCGTATTCTTTTTCCAGCTCTACGACGTCTGGCCCCAGCGTGAAGGCGCAGCTTTCAAGCACGCCTTGGATAGCCGCATCGATTTCAGGCTTGATCGAGTGATACTGGGCCTTCAGGTCAACGAACGGGATCATACGGACTTTCCTTGGCGTGGGAGATGGACGGTTTCACCGCGGCCCCGCATGGAGCTGGTTGCGGCTTCGATGACTTCGACAACACGAAGGCCCAGATGGCCATCGGTGATCGGTTTGGTGCCGTTGACGATACAATCAACGAAATGTTCGCCTTCAACGCGGAGCGCTTCAGCGCCATCGACTTTCGGCGCCCACATGTCGCCCGTCCGATAGCCCACACGCATTTCGTGGATCTGCTTCGGGTCATCCGTGAAGCTGACGCCCTTGTCGTAGATCTTCAGTTTTTCGGACGGCTCGAGATCATCATAGGTGATCATCTTGTTGGCGCCGCCAATCAGGATCTGGCGCACCTTTACAGGGGCCAGCCATGACACATTGGCGTGAGCAATCAGGCCGCTTTCGTAGAACAATGTGATGTACGCGAGATTTTCCGGGGTGCCCGGGAAGTGGTTGATACCTGCTGCCGACACGGCCACCGGGTGCTCATCGAAGAGGTAATCGAGGATCGAGAAATCGTGGACACCAAGGTCGGAAATCACATTCACGTCGCGTTGGAACAGGCCGAGGTTCACGCGAATTGAATCGTAGTAGAGAATTTTCCCGAGGTCGCCGGCGTCGATAAGCTCTTTCATCTTCCGGACCGTGCCGGTGTAGATGAATGTGTGGTCGACATGGAGGATCAGACCGCGCTTTTCCGCCTCTTCGACCAGTGCGCGGGCCTGCAGCGATGTTTCAGCCATCGGCTTCTCAAGCCACACATGCTTGCCGGCCTTGAGGGCGGCCATGGCAAGGGAGAAGTGGGTGTTTACGGGTGTTGCAATGGCAACCGCATCAATCTCCGGATCCCGGATCATTTCCTGGAAGTCGGTCGTCGTTTTGGTTGCAGGGAAGCGACGCGCAACGATCTCAAGAACCTTTGGATTCAGGTCTGCGACTGTGTGAACGCGTGCCTGCTGCAGCTCGGAAAAGTTACGGACGAGGTTCGGCCCCCAATAGCCGTATCCAACCACGCCAATATTGACCAATTTCGTTTCTTCAGTTCCGGCGCTCATTCTCGGCCCTTTATGTGGTTTAGTGGCAGGGCCGCGGACGGTTTTGCCGGTGGTGTTCTTAGCTGTTACGGACATCACCAACTACCTTTGCTGGCACTCCAGCTACAATAGCGTGATCCGGGACGTTTTTGGTCACGACCGCACCTGCGGCAATGAGCGCCCCTTCACCGATCGTGATGCCACACATGATCGTTGCGTTGGATCCTATAGAGGCCCGGCGTTTAACTTGTGTGAATTCAAGCGTCCAATCTTCATCAGACTGAGCTGAACCATCAGGATTTGTTGCGCGTGGGAAGCGGTCATTGGTAAACATGACGCCGTGGCCCACGAACACTTCATCTTCAATTGTCACGCCTTCGCAGATGAAAGTGTGAGATGAAATCTTGCACTTTTCGCCAATTGTCGCGCCCTTCTGGATCTCGACAAAGGCGCCAATACGGCTGCCGTCGCCGACCTGACATCCGTACAGGTTGACGAGCGCCGGATGATGAATGATTACATCACCGATTAATCTGACTGTATCCGAAATAGGCATTTGCGGTCCCCGAAAGCTTGATGGCCCAGCGGTATGCAAGTGTCAAACCAAGTTCTGTGCAATGTTTTGACGCAAGGGAAAAAGCTCGTGGATACAGGCAAAGCTTGAAAATCCGGCCTGTATGGGCGCACCACAGGCCAAATTTGCAAGGTTAGGACTTCAGCGGGAAGTGGGGACTTCTCGACTGTTCCAGTTGGCCGTTTGCGAGGCTTGCTTGTTTCCTAGGTGGGTTCCTACCGCACTGATGAGGGGCAGCATGGCTTTGGAGGCAATTGCCTGAACTTTGTAGCTGTGACCGATCATGGGTAGTTTGCGGATCATGGGTCGAACGACGCCATCATGATAACGCCATTTGGTCAGTTTTTGATACTTCTCGAAATAAGGGTCAGATTCGAGACCCCACTTCTTGCGGAAGTGGTTGAGGCTTTTGCGCTGCCAATTGGGCGACCAGCGCAAAATGAAGATGGGTCGGTCCATTACCTCGACCGGATTGTGGCGATCAGGATGGCAGAATGTCACCACTGAAAAGGGTTCCAGCATGATCCTTCCGCCATTGGCCCAGATTGTTATGCTGAAGTCGATATGGTCCTTGGAGCAAGGCATGTTCTCGTCGAAATCGCCGAACCGCTCGAATGTGTCCCGCCTGACCAGAATGCAGTGGACTTCGCAGACTTGGGTTTCCGTACGTTCCAGTTCGACCTCGTCGACACGCTTGCCTTGGTGGTTGAGGTGCTTGTCCGTAAGGCGGCGCGATTGAGTGGGGCCATTGAAGAAGGCATCCATATCTTCAGTGAAGTTTCCGCCAGCCTGGTGAATTTCCGTGTGCAGCGGCATGCCTTGGCATATCAGAGGCTGAACGACCTCCGCGCCGGTTTCCTCGCCACACTTGATTAGCGCTTCGAGCCAGCCTTCAGACGCCATGACATCATTTTCAATATACGCCACATACTTTGTGCTGGACATGTGATGCCCACGATTGCGGGACTGGCAGGGGCTAAGAAAATGGTCAAAGCGCACATATTCAAAGGCATTTTTCTCGCAAATTTGTTTTAGGTTCTTCGCAACGGTGGGCGGGCTCCCCGCATCAATATAGATGAGTTTGTAGGGATGCCGCGTAACAGCTACCAGGTTTTCAAGCGACCTGACGGCGAGACTGAATCGGTCGCGCGCTGTTACCACTACCGTCACATCGGCCTGATTGTTCTTTAAATTCGTCATGGGATTGGACTTTCAACTTGTCACGATTTGCGGGAGTGGGCGCGAGGAGGCCCAATGGAGGCTTTTCTCATAATGGCGGATCAATTGATCGGTACAGGTATCGAGAGCGTACATCGACTCGACCTTTTTACGTGCCCGATGTGTCAGTGCGGGCCAGTCCCCGCGATTCAATACGAGCCGCTCGATGGCTTCGCAGAGACTGGCGACGTCGCCTTCCTTGGCCAAGGCGCCCGTTTCGCCTTCGATGACGAGTTCAGGTATGCCGCCATGATGCGTGCCGATTACGGGTCGGCCAATGGCCATGGCCTCTTTAAGCGTATTGACGGGGGCATCCTGGCCACCAATTGCGCTGGTCATGGAAGGCGCCAGAAAGATGTCGGTCTGGCCTATCAGGCTCGCAATTTCCGAGTGATCGCAAGCGCCATGGAAATTCACGGCATTGGCGATGCCTAGGCCGGACGCTAAGCTTGTTAGGTCTTCTCGCATCGGTCCATTGCCGACGATATCCACTTTGATCCGTTGTGAAGACTGTTTCTGGAACTGAGCAATCGCTCGCATCGCGATGTGAAAGCCTTTCCGTTCAATCAGCCGTCCGACCATCAGGAATTTGAGTGGTTCACCTTTGGTCAGGCGAGGTGACGAAAAGGGAAAGTTCTCCAGCCGTATGCCCGACCCTATAACGCCAATGCGGTCCTCCGGGCAGCCGAGCGCGATCGCTTTTCGACGGAAATAGTCGCAATTTGCAATATAGCTGCCTGCTTCTGGCCATACATGATCGAAGACATGGGGGCCGACCGCTTCGACGGTTTCAGTAATGTCATATCCCCTGAAATTAACGACAATATTGCCGCTCAAGAAACCGGCCTTGCGGTGTTTGATGACACTCTCGGCGAGTGTCGCAAATTGGCAGTGAAGAATGTCATACTCGCCGCCTCCCTCAAAACCACTCGCTTGGTAAAACGCCGACAGATCGACCAGTGAGCGGCGATAGATGTCGGGGCGAAGCCGCGTCAGCGACACAATCCCGTTTTTCCGTGCGATTGTGCCCAGAGCGGCCGGCAGACCGGCAAATCTTGCCGTTCCGGAATTGGGCCACCTCATATTCACAGTGTGCTTGTCCAACCCATGGCCCACAAGCGCTTTGACCGAAAGACCAGTTGGCTCGACATTTCCGATCCCGTAAATGTCCACGCTATGTCCATGATCAATCAAAGCCGCGGCGCTGTTGGCGATGAACGCTTCCGACATCATCGGGAAAGCATTGACAAAAAAAGCGATTTTCATTCGCTGAGCCTCCATTTTCGCCGGAACCGGAACTCGTGAACTGCTGTTAGCATGACGGGTTGGCGCACAATTTGCTACAGCTGTCAGAGCAAGTTCGGTGCCATGACTTGGCGTACCAATTTGGGGTCAGAAGCGAGCATCTGTAGTAATGTCGGAACAAAATATGACGAGTAACAATGTTACGGTCCTCATTCCGACCTTCAACAGGTCGGGCTTTCTGGTAGAGAGCATAGAGTCCCTCTTGGCTCAAACTTGGCCTGTTCACAAAATCATCGTCATTAACGACGGATCCACTGACGATACGCTTGAGGTACTCAAAGCTTATGAAGGACGTGTAGACGTCATCTCGAAGCCCAACGGCGGTAAAGCCGCCGCGTTAAATATGGCCCTGGAATTGGTCTCGGACGGATTGGTCTGGATTTTTGACGACGACGACTTGGCGCTTCCTGATGGACTCGCGACCTTGATGAAGGTCCTGTTGAACGCGCCTGACGCCAATATGGCTTATGGCCGTCATGAGCGCTTCACGGTCGATACTATGGGTGCCGTGCGCATACTTGGAGACGGTTACTGGCGCGACTGTGAATCCGACGAGTTTCTGGCCGCGACACTCGAAGATATGTTTGCGCATCAACCAGGCATGATTGTTCGCAAGGAACTCTACGACATGGTCGGACCGTTCGATGAGAACCTCGTGCGCTCACAGGACTATGACATGCTGATCCGTCTTGCGCGGGTCGCGACGCCCGTGTCCACGGAAGACTACATATTCCGGCAGCGCATTCACGATGGTGTCAGGGGAACTAAGGAAAATCAGGTGGATTTTGAGGCGATGGCATCGTCTTGGGCGCAATTTGACAAGATCATTTTTCGTAGCATTCACCCCCAGCTCAAGCTCAGCGAATACCTGGGCAAAGGCAAGAAAGTCCATAACCAGGCTTCCAAACGCCATGCGCTGATCAGGCGGAGTGCGGTGATGGCCCGCAAAAAACTCTGGTCGCATACCATGGATGATCTCAGAGAAGCGGCAGCCACCAGTGACGAACCTCTTACACCCTCGGAAATCACGGCATTGAGGCGGGCTCTCGCATCTAAATATGGCTGTGACGAGGTCTTGAAGGACCCCAAACTGGTGGACGAACTGTGCAAGTTGGCCATGTCTTCCGAGATAGGCTCGCAAATTGTCGCCTCGCTTGCGCGTGGCCTGAGATGGCGCGTTCGCTCAGCACTATTTAGTGAAAACCGTTGGAATTCTGTTAGATATTTCCTGCTAATGAACAAGCTTGGCAAAGCATCGTCCATATTTTCAAAGCGCTACCAGCACGAAGCAGCTGCTTCGATGAGGCTGTTTCAGAAAGTCGATCGCTCCAAATGACACAGAGTCTGCTTCGACGCGCCGGCAAAGCGGTTGCCCTGAATGCGCTTGGCAACTGGTTTGGCATGGCAGGCAGCATGCTGTCGCTGGTATTCATCGCGCGCCTGTTGTCGCCGATGGATTTCGGTATTTTTGGCATGACATTGGTCATTTTCTCTATTCCAGAGATTTTCGCGTCGGGCAGCCTGAATGATGCATTGATACAGCGCCGTGATCTTCAGGCGGGCCACATTAGTTCGGTTTTCATGCAGTCGCTTGTACTGGCAGCGGTCTTCTGGCTTGGAATAAATTTCGCGGCACCATTGATCGCGCATGCGTTCGATCACGCTGAACTTGTCCCAATGATACGGTTATTCTCCATATCTTTGTTCATCGGGGCACTAACCTCCGTTCCGGCAGCGCTCCTGCAGCGTGATCTGAGATATAGCGAAATTACACTTGTTGACGTTATGGGTACGATTGTTGCGGCAGTCGTGGGTATTGTGCTGGCATTCACGCTTCAGAGCGCCTGGGCGCTAATCTACATGGAACTCGCCCGTCGAGTGGTCCGGCTCATCGCATTTACTGCGATGGCCAAATGGAGGCCTTCGTTTAAGTCAAGTTGGGCCGAAACACGGGAACTCTCGCGTTTCAACTCGTTCAACATGGCAACGAAAGTGGTCGTAGCGGCCGACGGGACGGTTTCGCGAGGCTTGGTAGGCGCCATCCTCGGCCCGGCCGCACTCGGCATGTTCAACATGGCGGTGCGACTGCTTGATCAGGCGAAGGCTGCATTCGTGACGCCTTTTGCGGCCGTGTCGCTGCCGGTTGCCGCACAAACACAGCATGACCTTCCCACGCTCTATCGTGCGATCGAAGGCGCAATGAAACTCGCGGCTTTGATTGCTTATCCGACCTTCATCGGGGCCTGTGTTTTGGCGCCTGTCGCGATCCCCGTTGTGTTCGGCGATCAGTGGGTGCCGGCCGTTCCGACCATACAGGTTTTCCTGCTTATGGGACTTCGCACACCAACGACCGCTTTCAATTCAGGCGTCCTGAATGGGGTGGGACGTGTCGACTGGACGTTCAAAATCTCTCTGGTGGGGCTGGTTCTTACGGTGCTGGCTGTTGGGGCAACCATTCACATCGGCCTTGAGGCTGTCGCCTTGGCCATGTTTGCCCAGACGCTTGTGACATGGGCGCTTGGTGCCTATGCGGTCAAATCCTCGATCGGTTTTCCGATGAAGCGCCAGGTCATTGCTGGTTCATCAGCTTTCTTGGCGTCGGTGATTATGGGTGTCATTGTCTGGGTCAGCATGCAGATGATCCAGGATTCCATACATGCCTTGCTGGAAATGGTCATTCTGGTCAGTGTTGGCGTTGTGTCATATGTCGGGGCCTTGTCGCTTCTCTCGCCAACGCTTGCGAAGCGCATCGTTCAGGCATTGATCATGGTCGCGCAGGGACGCCGGGAAGAGGCGATCACAATTGCCAAGGGCGCTGTTTAGTAAGTCTGCCGTAAACTACGATGCAGCCAGTATCTTTTCGATAGGCTGGACCTTGGCCTCTCGTTCAACTGACTGTGGCACAGGCTCCTTGCCAAGCGCATGACGCACGATGCGAGTGACAAGGGTTGCTCCAATCTCAGGAGGTGCCGCGAACGTCGCGAGCGCCCCCACAAGATCGCGTTCCCGGACTCGTTCGATCAGATGCATCCATGACCAATGCTTGTAGGCCTGCATCTTGTGGCGGGATATTGATTGTCTCGCTTCAGCCGTTAGGCCGGAATGCGTAAGGTACTCACGATCCCGATCAAGCACCCGCCGTAGATCTGCGGAGGCGAATTCCTTTGACAATGAGTTCGGGTAGTCGACCGAGAAATATCCGCATGGGTCGATGAGACCGAAACGGGCGCCAGCCAGAAGGCAGCGCATATAAATGTCGTAGTCCTCCGACAGGCGCATATCCTCATTATAGCTGATCGCATTCGCTGTAAGAAACTCGGTCCGGATGATCGGTTTCAAATAGCCCAGCTCGCGGCGGCTGCCCGTGCGTGCATTGAGATTCTCGAGCGCAAACATGCCTGCATCCATGCGAACCAGGCCAATAGGTTGATCTGCCCAGAGACGCGTGCCGCTGGCCGGCTGGGGAATGGCAGGCACTCGAACAAGGTCGTCTGCGACGATGTCGAGCTGTTCGTTTACACCGACATCCAACATTTTGCGTAGTCGGTCCGGGTACATGTAGTCGTCTGCATCAAGGATAGCTATCCAGCCGCTTTTGACCTCTGATATTGCGCGGTTTCGCGCTGCGGATGGGCCCCTGTTCTGTGGCTGCACGATAAGCGTCAGATTGGCATTCTGATTCACGAGTTGCTGAACCTTGGTGACGGTTTCATCCTTCGAGCCGTCATCGACCACAATAATATTGACCGGAATGGTCTGGGAGAGCGCACTCTCTACCGCAGCCTCAATGGTGGCGATGCTGTTGTAGCTAGGGATAACAACCGTGATGTCACTCAAGGGGGCGCTCCTGCATATGGCGCGAATACGAATTTAGAGCGGTATAAATGCAATATTCGCGCCGGAGTATGCTCGAATCCATCATTAGGACTTGGCTGTCATGCCACCATCAACGACATGTTCCTGTCCGGTGATATAGCTGGATGCGTCGCTCGCCAGGAAAACTACCAAGGCAGCGACTTCATCCGGACGGCCAGCGCGTCCCATGGGCGCTGATTGAGCCCCAATCGCATCAACATCAAACGCATTCGCGCCAGCTTGAGCCGCCATTGCGGCGCGCTGATCATCGCTCATGGTCTCCACCATGCGGGTGATGCCTTTTTGCCAGATTGGGGTGTCGATAATGCCGGGATGCACAGAGTTAACACGAATAGGGTAGCCGAGCTGACCGCATTCAACAGCGGCTGCCTTGGTAAACAGCCGCACGCCGCCTTTGCTCGCGCAATACGCGCTGACCCCGGATGCGCCCCGCAGGCCAGCAACGGACGAGATGTTTATGATTGAGCCGCCAGTCTCTTTCATCGCCTGCATGGCTGCCCGCGTCCCCAAGAACACGCTATCCATGTTGATCGCCATCTGTTTTTGCCAGTCAGCGAGGCTGTACTCTAGAATGGCGCCGCCAATGGCCACGCCTGCATTATTGACCATGACTGAAGGTTGACCGAGCTTTTCCTCGCAGAGCGTCATGATCTCGTACCAGCGGGCCTCATCCACTACATCATGCTTAGCAGCCAGCGCTTGGCCGCCGTCCTGAGTGATAAGTGACGCGGTTTCAGCAGCTCCGGCCTCGTCGATATCGGTAACCAGTACGGCTGCACCTTCACGCGCGAGCGCTTGGCAGGAAGCTCTGCCAATGCCGCTGCCTCCGCCGGTCACGATTGCCACTCGTCCATCCATGCGCTTCATCTTATTCCTCCCAGATGATTATTCTGCTTTTTGTGCTGTTTCAGTAGCAGGAGCGCGGCTTGACGCGCCAGCGATTTTGGTGTTCTAGCCGTTCCTTATCTACGGGCTGGTGCGGAGCCGCCGTTGAAATCGTGGGTGCGAATGAGCGCCGCCCACCGGCCCGCGTCGAAATGAGGTACTACCATGTCACGTCGCCACAGCGCGAAGTACAAGATCGACCGTCGGGTCGGCGAAAATATCTGGGGCCGCGCAAAGTCCCCCGTCAACAAGCGTAACTACAAGCCAGGACAGCACGGCCAAAACCGCCGCGGCAAGGTCTCTGACTTTGGTATGCAGCTTATGGCCAAGCAAAAGCTCAAAGGCTACTACGGCGACATCACCGAAAAGCAGTTCGCACGCGTCTATGAAGAAGCGAGCCGCATGAAGGGCAACGCCGCAGAAAACCTGATCGGCCTGCTTGAGTCACGCCTCGAAGCTTTCGTTTACCGCGCTAAGTTCGTTCCAACCATCTTTGCCGCTCGTCAGTTCGTCAACCACGGTCATGTCATGATCAATGGTCGCCGCTGCAACATCGGTTCGGCTCGTCTGAAGCCAGGTGATGTGGTGCAGATCCGTGAGAAATCACGTAATATCGCACTCGTCCTCGAAGCTCTGGGTAGCCCTGAGCGCGACATCCCGGAATATGTCGATGTCGACCCTAAAGCCATGTCGGCAACCTATGTTCGCGTGCCGGGCCTGGCTGACGTGCCATATCCGGTTCAGATGGAACCTGCTCAGGTCGTGGAATTCTACTCCTCGTAAGAGGATTGAATTTCTTGAATTTTTGCAAAGGCCGCGCCAGACTGGTGCGGCCTTTGTCGTTTTGGAGCTACATCAATGTCCACGCCAAGTATCGCTGCTACCCGTCAGGCGCTTATCGCGGCGCCCGGCAAGACATTCGACCTGTCATCGCGCGACACGGGCGACAAGTCGCTGTTTGAGGATAAGGAGAATGCTGAAACCAGCTTGAAGAAGGACGCAGCTACCATCAACGAGCTGAAAGACATGATGTATGCTGAAGGCAAGCGCTCATTGCTCGTCATACTTCAGGGCATGGATACATCAGGCAAGTCTGGCACAATCAAAGGCGTCTTCTCGGATACGACCCCGCTCGGCATGGAAGTGAAGGCCTTCAAGGCACCAAGCTCAAACGAACTGGCGCGGGATTATCTCTGGCGCATTCACAATGCTGTTCCCAAGAAGGGCAATATAGGCATTTTCGACCGGTCTCATTATGAAGATGTGCTTGTCGTAAAAGTTCGCGGTTTCGCGCCTGCGGAAGAGATCGAGCAGCGCTATGCGCAGATCAATGCATTTGAAAAACACCTCACCGAAAATGGGGTGACCATCGTTAAATGCATGCTGAATGTCGGCTATGAAGAGCAGGGTGTTCGCCTCGCGGAACGACTTGAGGAGCCTCACAAGCTCTGGAAGTTCAATCCTGGCGACCTCGAGGATCGTAAGCTCTGGCCGCAGTATATGGATGCCTATCAAACAGCCGTCACGCGCTGTTCCACGCGTCATGCGCCATGGTACGTCATTCCGTCGGATAGCCGAACCCGCCGCAATGCCATGATAGCGCGGCTCGTACGCGGCGCTCTAGAAGACATGAAGCTCGAATGGCCCGTTTCTGAATACAAGCCGGGCGACTTCGATATCGGTTAATGGAAGCTGGTTGAGCCGCCAGACATCGATTTGTTCTGTTCGCGTTTCTGCGGGTCGCCGTAAATATCGACGCTTCCGCCGCTTGAGGTGTGGCTATGAGCTTCGAGCGAAGCGGTGGCAGAGACGGAGCCGCCACTGGACGCATTCGCGGCAACTTTCTCGCACAATACATTACGGCCATTTGCACTGCCGCCTGAATTGGCAACAATCTTCAGCGAGCCACATTTCCCGTCCGCCTTGATGGACGCGCCGCTGGATGCGTCGAGAACGAGGACATCAGCGCTCAGCCCGCTGGCGCGGATGCTGGAACCTGAACTCGCTTCGATTTCCGACATGGCCGGGCTGGTTACGCGTACCTTTGCGCGCACCTTGTCATCCCCCCAGTTCGATATGACCTTCCGCGCGATATAGAGGCGCGAGCCATCCTGACGCAGTTTCATGTCGTCAGGTCCGCCTTTCTCAAAATCGATTATGACTGAGTATTCCGAGGAGGTTTCAAAAGAGACGTCCACACCCGCCGATATGTCGAGTTCGTCGAATCCGGTGAAGTCATAGGATTGCGACGTGTCGGCGTGGGCTGCTGAAAAGGTGGATAGGGTGAGGCAAATCGTTGCCAGTAACATCTTGCGCATATGTCGTGCTCCTCTGGTCTTAGCCTTTGATCTCGATATCACCGCCGCTGGATTCGCGCACGTCACGGGTTGCCGGATTGCCGCGTACGGTAACATCGCTTCCGCTGGAGGCGCGCGCCTCAAGCTTTCCGCTGATATAAGCATCCACATCCGCACCACTGCTGGCCTGGATATCGCCGTTTACGCACTGCATATCGTCAGCAGATACGTTCGCGCTGGAAGATGCAGCGGCATTGAGCATCTGGCAGGTTCCGGAGATTTCCACGTCGGCGCTGGAAGAGGCGTCTATTCCAACAAGTTCAGTACCCGTTGCCTCAATGGAAGCGTCAGCACTGGAGGAGGCTTCCAGGGTGAGCTTGCCGCCGAGCACTTTTGCTGTAGCATCTGCACTGGATGAAACATCCAGGTCGAGGTTTGTGGCCGCCAGCTGCTTTGCATTGAGATCACCGCTTGAGGATGCTCGAAGCTTAGCCTGCTCCACTGTGCCCGAAAGCGTCAGGTCAGAACTTGATGACACAGACCCTGAGAATGTGGACACGTTGAGGCCTGATGCCGAGAGGCTCGACGAGTTTGCAACGGAGACCTCTTCAAGGGCGGGGGCGGTGACGCGTATGGTGTAGGAAGGTACGCGCTTGCCGTTTACCTTGACCACTTTGTGTCCGTTCTTGGTGGACAGGGAGACATTGCGGGCCCAACCGGCTTTGTTGCGGAGGCTGTTGCGACTGACCAGAAGTGTCTGGCCATTCTGTTCGATGAAGATGTCGCTGAAGTCACCGTCATCCTGTTCGACTGAAATCGAGGCATCCGGGCCTGTTTCGAAAATCACGTCCACGGCGCCACGCGTATCAATCGCGGTGAAATCGCCGGCCGGGAAGGATTTCGATTCTGCGCTGGCAATCGGCGCCAATGCGGCAGCCAGGACGATAAGGGGCAGGGCGATGCGTGTCATGAGGCGTCTCCATATTGATTTCGTCAGACTATTGTATATCGAAATACGATAAGTCAATCGTTGTTTTTCGATAATTTTCGGCAATCACAGCTTTTTCCTCTCATCCCCTGCGGTGACGGCGCAGAACCATCGGGGGCTGCCCGTAAGCCCGCATAAAGGACACCCGCATACGCTCGGCTTCGCCAAATCCGGTCTGCTGCGCGATTTTCTGGAGCGAGATGCCAGTCATCTCCACACGTTCCCTCGCCGCTTCGAGCCTGAGCTTTTCGACAAGGCGGGCAGGGGTCGTACCCGTTTCGGTACGAAAGACGCGAGCAAAGTTCCGGGGACTCATCCCCGCATGTTCAGCCATTTGTTCGACTTTCAATTCGCTTCCCAAGTTCGCGCGGAGCCAGTCGATCAGTGTGTCGAAGCGTCCGGATGCGAGCTTCACGTCCTGCATCACCGAAAATTGGGATTGGCCACCATGCCGCCGTTGATGGACGACCAGCTCCCGGGCAGATTCCCGGGCAACATCTTCTCCAAGATCTTCCTCGACAAGGGCCAGCGCCAGATCGATCCCGGCGGAAATGCCGGCAGATGTCCAGAATTTTCCGTCGCGCACGAAGATGCGGTCTTGTTCGACCTTAACGGCCGGGAAGTTGCGGGTCATATCAGGGCACCGGCGCCAGTGCGTGGTTGCTTTGCGGCCATCCAGCAGGCCTGCCGCCGCGAGAAGGAAGGCGCCCGAACAAACGGACGTTGTGCGCCTTGTCCGCAAGGACATGTCCCGGATCGCGCTTAGCATGGAATCGTCGTGCATCGCGCTGCGCGTGCCTTCGCCTCCGGATACGATCAGTGTGTCGAGCGTCAAGCCGGTTGGTAAAGATTCGGAGTACATCGATACGCCGCTGGACGATCTCACCGGACCACCCTTCAGCGAATACACGGTCAGCCGATAGGGGGGCGGCGGGTTAAGCCCCCGAACCGGCATCTCGAACACGGCAATCGGCCCAGCCGCGTCAAGCAGCTGGAAGCCCTCAAAGATGAGGACGCCTATGTCGCGCGTGGTGAGAATGGCGGAATTCATGGGAACAACGTCCTTTCTGCCAAACGGCATCTAGGCCAAATTCAGGATGTCAGCAAGGAGATCCACATGAGCCAGCCCTTCACCACCGTCTTCGCAATCTACGACAACATGACCCATCTCGACTTTACCGGACCCCACCAAGTGCTTTGCCGCTTGCCGAATGCTTCCACAATGATCGCCAGCCGGGATGGCGGTGAGGTGACGGCAGAGGGCAATCTCGTAATCGGTCGAACGAAGAAACTCTCAGATATCGAGCATTGCGATCTACTCTGTGTTCCAGGCGGCATGACTGCGACGCAGGTGGCGCTGGATGAGGCTTTCGTTTCGGAGGTCCGGCGTCTCGGTCTCGGCGCGCGATATGTCACCTCCGTATGCACCGGGTCGCTGATCCTTGGGGCGGCCGGCTTGCTGCAGGGCAAGCGCGCGGCCTGTCACTGGGCCTGGCGGGAATTGCTGCCCGAGTTTGGCGCGATCGTGGATGAAGCTCGGGTGGTTCGCGACGGAAACACCATAACGGGTGGCGGCGTCACCGCAGGGATCGACTTCGCGCTGACCATGGTGGCGGAGATCGCCGGTGAAGCCTACGCCAAAGCGCTGACATTGGGATACGAATACGCGCCCTCGCCGCCATTCCCGGGTGGTCGGCCGGAACTCGCTGAGGCTGAAACGCTCTCGGCCTATTCAGCGCATATGGGCAAGTTGATGGATCAGCGACGCGCCGAAGCCCATGAAGCTGGCCAGCGAATGCTTGCTCACGCTGGGCGTCCGTAGAGGTCGTAATCGTCGGCGCCGTCGATCTCCACTGGCACAATATCACCCGGTTTCAGGTGCATTGCGTTTTCGAGATACACAACGGCGTCGACTTCCGGTGCATCAGCTTTCGTGCGACCAATCATGATCCCTGCCTCATCGCCGGCGCCGTCGATGATGACATCCTGCACTGAGCCAATCTGCGCTTCGGCGCGCGCGGCGGAGACCTCAGCCTGAACCTGCATGAAGCGGTGCCAACGCTCTTCCTTCACCGCTTCATCGACGTGGCCGGGAAGGGTGCGGCTGTCGGCATGAGCGACGTTTTCGTATTTGAAGCAGCCGGCACGATCAATCTTGGCTTCGCGAACGAAGTCTAGAAGGATTTCGAAATCTTCTTCCGTCTCGCCTGGAAAGCCGACAATGAAGGTCGAGCGGATGGCCAGTTCGGGCACATCGCGCCGCCATTGCTGGATGCGCTCCAGAACACGGTCCTGCTTCGCGGGACGTTTCATGGCTTTCAGGACATTCGCAGACGCGTGCTGGAAGGGGATGTCGAGATAGGGCGTGATGAGACCTTCGGCCATCAACGGAATGACTTGGTCAACATGGGGGTAGGGGTAGACATAGTGCATTCGTGTCCACACGCCGAGGCTGCCAAGCCCCTTTGCGAGATCCAGGAAGCGGGTTTGATATTCAGTGCCGCGCCACGTCTCTGGCTTGTAGCGCACATCGAGCCCGTAAGCCGAAGTGTCCTGGCTGATGACGAGGAGTTCCTTCACGCCTGCGTGGACCAGCTGTTCGGCTTCGGTCAGCACATGGTGGATCGGCCGGGACGCGAGATCGCCGCGCAATTTCGGGATGATGCAGAAGCTGCAGCGGTTGTTACAGCCCTCGGAGATCTTCAAGTAGGCGTAATGGCGTGGTGTGAGGCGCAGACCTGCCTCGGGCACCAGATCCAGATGCGGGTTGTGAGGAGGCGTCAGGTGGGTATGCACCGCCGCCATGACGTCTTCATACTGATGCGGGCCTGTGATCGCGAGCACCTTCGGGTGGGCCCTTTCGATCACGTCGGGCTCGGCGCCGAGACAGCCGGTCACGATGACTTTGCCATTGGCTTCAATAGCTTCCCCGATGGCCTCAAGGCTTTCGTCGCGCGCGCTGTCGAGGAATCCGCATGTGTTCACGAGCACGAGGTCTGCTCCGGCATAGTCCGGCGCGATCTGATATCCCTCGGCCCGCAGGCGGGTGATGATGCGTTCTGAATCCACCAGCGCCTTTGGGCAGCCAAGGGAAACGATACCCACTTTCGGGGCGCTCGGTGTGATGGTCGTTACTGTCATGGCGCGCGCTTTAGCACATCGCCGGGCGTTTGCGAGCCGAATGTATCAGCGGCGAAACAGCGTAAATCCCGCGTTAAGGATGTTTCGCGAATTTGGATGCTACATTTTCTTGGATGCAAATGTGTTGAGGCTAGTTTGGTCTTCGTAGTGAAACGGAGATTTTAATGGCAGCTTTTGCTGTAAGCACCCTTTACTGGCTCGCGTCGGGTGTCGGCTTATTCCTGATAGGATATGTGCTGATACGTTGGCGGAAGTCGGCACGCGCGTGCTATCCGATGCCGTTCCGCCGGCGTAAAGGGTATCTTTTCGGATTGCTATTTGCCTTCACCGTAACGTTGCTTCCGCTCATCCTGCGCCCGGATAATTGTGCTGGCTGCATGGTGGTTACAGCCACAGGTATGGTCGCTGACATGGTCAGCAACTAGCCACGCTGTATTATCAGACAAGCCTGAGCTTAGGCTGCAGCCTCGACTTCAACGCCCTTGTCCTGAAAGAAGTCGCGCAATTCGCCGCTTTCGAACATTTCCTTGACGATGTCGCATCCGCCGACGAATTCGCCTTTTACATAGAGCTGTGGGATGGTCGGCCATTGCGAATAGGCCTTGATGCCTTCCCGGACCGCTGCGTCTTCGAGCACGTTGGTCGAGACATATTCAACGCCGAGATAGTCGAGCACCTGAACCACAACAGATGAGAACCCGCATTGCGGGAAGGTTGGCGTGCCCTTCATGAAAAGGACAACGTCATTGGCCTTTACGGCCTTTTCGATGGCATCGAGCGTGGTCTGGTCGGTCATGGCGTGTTCCTGCAGTACATGTTCAGCCCTGATGTGTGGTGCGCGGCGGCTTACGTCAAGCGGGCCGCCGCGCACAAGTGGTTTACCTATTCTTCTGCGGGCTCGTCCCAGCCGCAGCTTTGGCCTTCATTCTGTTCCTTCAGATAGACCATCAGCGGATCGAAATACTCGACAATGGCGCTGCCGTCGATGTCGCGAGTCCCAGTGAAGGCTTCGAGCGCGTCCGGCCAGGGCTTGGAGGCCCCCATTTCCAGCATCGCGTTGAAGCGCTCACCAACTTCCTTGTTGTCATAGATCGAGCAGCGGTGAAGCGGGCCTTCCCAACCAGCCTGCTCACAGGCTGCTTTGTGGAACTGAAACTGCAGGATGTAGGACAGGAAGTAACGCAGGTAGGGCGTGTTGCCCGGGATGTGGTACTTCGCGCCTGGGTCAAATGCATCTGCCGGGCGTGGGCCGGGTGGCACAATACCCTGCATCTCAAGGCGCCGGGACCACCAAGCGTCGTTGTAGTCTGCAGGCGCTGTCTTGCCGGAGAGGACGTCCCAGCGCCAGCTGTCCACTGTGAGGGCAAAGGGCAGGAAGGCAATCTTCTTCAGGGCAATATTCAGTAGCAAGGCCGTATCAGCATCCGCTGGCGGCATTTCGCTCTCATCAATCAGGCCGATCTGTTTCAGGTATTCCGGCGTGATGGACAGACCGATGAAGTCGCCAATGGCTTCATGGAAGCCGTCATTGGCGCCGTCTTTGTAAAGAAGGTTCTGGTCCTTGTAGGCGCGCTGGTAGAAATTGTGCCCAAGCTCGTGGTGGACCGTATCGAAGTCTTCCTCGTTGACCTCTGTACACATCTTGATGCGCACATCTTCCTTGTTGTCGAGATCCCACGCCGAAGCATGGCAAATGACTTCCTTGCCTTCAGGGCGCGTGATCATGGAGCGCTCCCAAAAGGTTTCGGGCAGAGGCTCGAAACCGAGCGAGGTAAAGAACGCTTCGCCTGTCTTCACCATCTTGATCGGATCATAGCCCTTCTCCAGAAGACGCTGCGTGACGTTGTAGCTTGGTCCCGGCGTGTCGGTCTTGACCACGTCATAGATGCCCGACCAGTCCTGCGCCCACATGTTGCCGAGCAGGTCAGCGCGGATTGGGCCAGTCTTGGGCTGAACATCATCGCCATATTGGGCGTTGAGGCGCGTACGCGCGTAGCAATGAAGCTCCTTGTAGAGCGGCTCAACCTGGGTCCAGAGGCGGTCGACTTCGGCTTCCATCTCTTCCGGCGCCATGTCGTAATTGGACAGCCACATCTGGTCGAGGCTCGGGTAGCCGAGTTCCTGAGCGCCTTCATTGGCGATTTCGACCATGCGTGCATACTCGTCCTTCATGGCAGGCGAAACGGTGCGCCAGCCTTCCCAAACAGCTTTCAGCTCTTCCGGGTCGCGCGAGGTTTCAATGATTGTCGACAACTCGTCGAGCGTCATGTCCTTGCCTTTGTAATTGAAGGTGCCGGTGCCGTATTTCGCATCCAGATCTGTGGTGATCTTGGAGAGCTCTTCGGCCGCGCCTTCTGTTGACGGGGCAGGGATGGTGATGCCGCCGCGCAGCCTGGTCATCTTGCGGGCAAGATCCTGAGGCAGGTCGTCGATATTGAATTTCTTGGACTCATTGGCCAGCGACACTGACAGCTTGGTCGCGCGGGCGCCGATTTCGGCCGCGGCGGCGTTGGTCTCGTCCGTGATGTTCGTTGCCTGGGCCCAGAAAACGAGGCTGGCTTCATCCGACATGTCTGACAGTTCCGACTCTGCGCGAGCCATGAATGCGCGCGCTTCGGTAACGGTCGGTGACTCAGTCGTGGTCTCAGCCGTAACAGGCGTTGTTTCCTGAAGGGTTTCTTTTGGCGCTGTACAGCTGGCGAGGGCAACAGTTAGCGCAATAGCGCTGGTAGCGAGTGATAAACGCATGGTGAAAGACAACTCCCTGAGTGAAATTTACCCAGAGGTGACAAGATTGAGGCGCCGGGGTCAATCTCAGCGCGGATAAAATATTGATTGTTACTTTCAGGGCTCACCTTATCTAGCAGAAGCACAAATGGAGCGCCCCTCATGTCCGACACAATGTCCTACGTTCTCAAAACATCCGCCAATCAAATGCTGGCGTCGATGCGCGCGTCCCTTAGAAAGGGAGAGGCACAGGCGCGGGCGACTGACGTTGAAGATTCCGTGTTTCTGTCGGCGCGGCTCTATCCGGATATGCTGCCACTAAGCCGCCAGGTTCAGATCGCTTGCGACAATGCCGCTCGCGGTGCTGCGCGCCTCTCTGGCACCGAGATCCCGAGCTTTCCGGACGTGGAAACGACCTTTGCCGAATTGATGACGCGGTGCGATACGGCGCTCGCCTTTGTCAATTCCGTCGATGACACGAAGGTGGACGCGAGCGAGCATGAGACGCTGCAAATTCCTTTGGGGCCGCAGACCGTGCCGATGCAGGGGCGTCAGTATCTCACCACGTTCGTCCTGACGAACATGATTTTCCATGTAACGATGACCTACGCCTTGCTGCGCCATCAGGGTGTTGCGCTTGGCAAGCGCGATTTCCTGACCGGCCAATAGGCTCAGGGCGCTTTGGTCTTGAGGGCGAGGGCGTGCAGTTCTCCGCCCATCGTTCCCTTGAGAGCAGAATAGACAAGCTGGTGCTGTTTCACACGGGATAACCCGGAAAATTGCGCGCTGATGATCTCGGCCTGCCAGTGATTGTCGTCACCGGCGAGATCTGTGAGCGTGATCTCGGCATCCGGGAAGGCGTCGGTCAGGTAGCCGAGCAGTGTGTCGCGGTTCATGGCCATGGCAGCGTGTCCTCAATTGCGATAGGCACATGGACGTGGGCCCGCCACGGGTCAAGGTCAGGCACGGAGACAACGCAGCCATGAATAACCGCAAAACGTGGATTATTGCAGGCATTATGGGTGTCATCGCACTGGCAATGGGCGGCGTTCTCCTGTCGCTCAATCAGACGGAAGAAGCGCCAAGTCTTGTCCAGTACCAGCCAAAATACATCGATGCTGGCGCCATGTTGAGATTTACCGAGACGCTCTCCAGTGACGCGCTGGAGGGCCGGGCAACAGGTACGCGGGGCAATCAAGCGGCGCGTGATTTCATCCAGAAGCGTTTCGAGACTTTGGGCATGCAGATGCTCGGCGGTGCTTTCGTCCATCCGTTTACAGCGACACCTGACACGGAGGGCGATTCTTCGGTCAACGGCGCCAATGTCGTGGGCATGATCAAGGGCACGACAGACGGGCCCGTCCTGCTGATCACGGCGCATTATGATCATCTCGGTGTCATTGATGGCGAGATATACAACGGCGCCGACGACAATGCGTCAGGCACCGCTGCATTGATCGACGTCGCGCAGTATTTCACACGGCACAAGCCGGTCCACGACATTGTTTTCGCTGCGCTTGATGGCGAAGAGATCGGCCTTCTCGGAGCCCATGCGCTGATGGAAGATGCGTCCGTACCGATGCAACGTGTGGTGCTGAACATGAATTACGACATGGTCAGCCGCTCAGAGGTCGGAGAGCTTTATGTGGCGGGCACGTTCCACAATCCGGACCTGCTGCCGCTCGTGGAGCGCGTCGCATCCGAGGCGCCGGTGAAACTGATTGCTGGTCATGATGATCCGGCTTTGGGTGCGGCGGACGACTGGACCAGCCAGTCCGATCATTCGGTCTTCCACGATGCGGGAATTGCGTTCCTCTATTTCGGGGTCGAAGACCATCCCGGCTATCACACGCCATCTGATGACTATGCCAACATTACGCCTGACTTCTTCGCGCGCGCAGGGGACACACTGGTGATGGCGGCAATGGCGGCAGATGAAGAGCTGGACATAATCGGCGGCGAGAAAGCCGCCGATTAGTCGACCGTGTTCATGTAGCCGGGCAGCCAGTCTTCATTCGCGCTGCGAAGGGCATCCAGGCCAACCGAGAATGTCTGGTCATTGCGGACATCTACAGCGAAGATGAGGCCGTCGGATGCATCCGTGATCGAGCCCAGCATCAACATCGGTACGTCCGGGCGCGCTTCAGCAAACTGAGCCAGCGCGTTCTCAGCGTCGCCAGCGACGGTGAAGATGTAGCGGGCCTGGTCTTCACCGAAGAGGGCGGCGTGAAGGTGCGAGGCTGGGAATCCCTGCATCTCTGGACTGACGTTGACAACTGCGCCGCAATTGGATGCGAGCGCCACTTCCGCCACGCTGCAGGCAAGACCGCCATCGCTAATATCATGCACGGCGGTCGCGAGCCCTGCGCCAATGAGATCGCGGATAAAGCTGGCATTGCGCTTCTCGACCGCAAGATCGACAGCTGGCGGTGTGCCGAGGGCTTCGCCCTTAAGCCCAAGCACGCTGCGGGCATATTGGGTGGCGCCAAGATGGGTGCCGATACCGCCAATCATCACCAGAAGGTCGCCGGGCTTGGCGCCCTTGAGGGTGGTGGATTTGGAAATGTCCTCAAGCAAGCCAACACCACCAACTACGGGCGTCGGCGGAATGGCGGTGCCGTCCGTCTCGTTATAAAGGGACACGTTGCCCGACACGACGGGGAAGTCGAGTTCGCGGCAGGCCTCAGCCATGCCTTCAATGGCCTTGACGATATAGCCCATCGTGTTCGGTTTTTCAGGATTGCCGAAATTCAGGTTGTCGGTGATCGCGATAGGCGTGGCGCCTACGGCCGACAGGTTGCGATAGGCTTCTGCAACCGCCTGCTTGCCGCCCTCATAGGGGTCGGCCGAGACATAATGCGGGTTGCAGTCCGAGCAGATCGCCAGGGCTTTGTTGGTCTTGTGGATGCGTACGATGGCCGCATCACCGCCGGACTGAGAGGAGTCAATTGTGTCGCCCATGACATGGCGATCATACTGTTCCCAGACCCAGCGCTTGGACGCCATGTCTGGTGTGCCCATGAGTTTGAGGAGCGTGCCGGCAAGGTCAGCGGGTACATCGAAAGCGGCCGGGTCGAGCGGCGTACGCTTCGGTGGTTCGTTCCAAGGCCGGTCATAGTTCGGTGCATCCTCGGCGAGTGGTGCAACCGGGATATCGCACACGACTTCGCCAAACTGCGTCAGCACGAGGTGGCCAGTATCAGTCGTTTCGCCAATGACTTCTGCCGACAGGTCATATTTGTCGAAGATGGCCTTCGCCATATCGATCTTGTCCGGATAGAGCACAATGAGCATACGCTCCTGGCTTTCCGACAGCATGATCTCGTAAGCCGTCATGCCCTCTTCGCGCTGGGGCACCTTGTCGAGATCCATTACAACACCAATGCCTTCGCCATTGGCGCCGCCGCTGGCAGCCATCTCGACAGAAGAAGATGTCAGGCCAGCTGCGCCCATGTCCTGGATTGCCTGGATGGCGTCCGTGGCCATCAGCTCAAGGCAGGCCTCGATGAGCAGCTTTTCGGTAAACGGGTCGCCAACCTGAACGGTTGGGCGCTTTTCTTCGTCGCCTTCGGAGAATTCTGCGGATGCCATGGTCGCGCCGTGAATGCCGTCGCGGCCGGTCTTGGAGCCGACATAGAAGATCGGATTGCCCGGTGTCGCTCCGCGCGCATAGAAAATCTTGTCCTGATCCGCGAGGCCAACGGCCATCGCATTTACGAGGATATTGCCATTGTAGCCCGCGTCGAACTGGGTTTCGCCGGCCACGGTCGGCACACCGACACAATTGCCATAGCCGCCGATGCCCGCGACGACGCCCGCCACGAGGCTGCGGGTCTTGGGGTGGCTCGGGTCACCAAAGCGGAGGGCGTTGACCAGCGCGATGGGGCGCGCGCCCATCGTGAAGACGTCGCGCAGGATGCCGCCAACACCCGTTGCCGCACCTTGGTAAGGCTCGATATAGGACGGGTGATTGTGGCTCTCCATCTTGAAGATGGCGGCCTGGCCGTCGCCGATATCAATCACGCCGGCATTCTCGCCCGGGCCTTGAATGACGCGGGCATTCTTGGTCGGGAATTTCGACAGGTGGCGGCGCGAGGATTTGTAGGAGCAGTGCTCGGACCACATCACCGAATAGATGCCGAGTTCGACAAGGTTCGGCTTGCGTTCAAGACGGGTGACAAGTCGTTCCCATTCATCGGCTTTGATGCCGTGCTCGAGGCCCTGGGCCTCTTCCTGGGTGGCGGTGAGATGGGCGAGGATCGCGGATGTATCAGGCATTTGGGCGCTTTAACCGCAAAGTGCGCGAGTCGCCAGAGCGTTTGTGCCTATGTGGCCATAGCGCGTTCTATTTCGGAGAGGTGTTTGGCTTTGTCCGCCTCGCTCATGAAGGCTGCGGTAAAGCTGTTTCGTGCCAGCTGGATGAGCTGGTCATTGCTAAGATCGAGCGCATCAGCGATCGCCTGATAGTTCTGGTTTACGTAACCGCCGAAATAGGCCGGGTCGTCGGAATTCACGGTTACAAGAAGGCCGGCTTCCAGCTGCGCTTTTAGCGGGCTCTGCTTCAGATCGTCGATCACGCAGAGTGACAGGTTGGAAAGCGGGCAGTTCGTCAGCGGGGTCTGCGTGTCCCGCAGCACCTGAAGCAGGCCTTCGTCTTCCATGGATCGGTTCCCATGGTCGATCCGGTCAGCGCCGATGTCGATAAGGGCTTCCTGTACATATTGCGGCGGGCCTTCCTCGCCAGCGTGCAGGCACAGCTTGAAACCCAGCTCCCGGCATTTAGCAAAGAGGCGTGCGAACTTGGACGGCGGGTGGCCGATCTCGGAGCTGTCGAGCCCGACGCCGATAAATCGGGCGTGATAAGGCTTGGACTCTTCGAGCAGGGCGAACCCGTCTTCTTCACTCAGGTGGCGCAGGAAACTCATGATGACATGAGACGTGATGCCCAGCTTTGTCTCGCCATCTTCAAGCGCTTCAAGAATGCCGTCCGCGACCGTGGCAAACGCGACGCCGCGCTCGGTATGGGCCTGCGGATCGAAGAAGATTTCCACATGGCGGACATTGTCTGCCGCCGCGCGCTCCAGGTAGGCCCATGTCAGATCGTAAAAGTCCTGCTTCTGCAGCAGTACGGCCATGCCCTGATAATAGATATCGAGGAATTCCTGGAGGTTCGAGAAGGCGTAGGCCGCCTTGGCCTCTTCGAGCGTCTTAAAGGCCGTCTGAATACCGTTGCGCTCGGCGATCTGCATCATCAGCTCAGGCTCGAAGCTGCCTTCGATGTGGAGGTGCAGTTCGGCTTTTGGTAATTTGGCGATGAGTGCGGCGCGGTCAGTCATTCAGGGCCTCCAGCAGACACGAGCGATAGAACCCGCTTATACACGAGCCGGTGTGCGCTCCAAGGTCGTGGCAGCTTAAGCGGCGTTCAGGAGGCTCAGGAAAACGCCTAGTCCGTCTGCGCCGCCTTCATTGCCACCCATGGCGCGTTCCGGGTGGGGCATCATGCCCATAACGCGGCCGTTGTCGCTCATGATGCCGGCAATATCCCGCGATGCGCCGTTGGGGTTTTCACCCGCGGCATAGCGGAACACAACGCGGCCTTCGCCTTCGAGCCGGTCGAGCGTCGCATCGTCCGCGAAATAGTTGCCGTCATGATGTGCGATGGGGATCGTGACGGTCGGGCTGCCGGAATAGGCACTCGTAAAGGCGGTATTTGCGCTTTCCACCGACAGGCGCTGCGGACGACACACAAAGTGCAGGGACGCATTCCGCATGAGAACGCCGGGCAGCAGGCGCGTTTCGCAAAGGATCTGGAAGCCATTGCAGATGCCCAACACATAGCCGCCGCGTTCGGCATGCGCCTTAAGTTGCTCGACGACTGGCGAGTTGGCCGCCATGGCGCCGCAGCGCAAATAGTCGCCGTATGAGAAGCCGCCCGGAATCACCACGAGATCCGTATCTTCGGGGATGATGCCGTCTTTGTGCCAGACCATCGCCGGAGCTTTGCCGGTGACTTGGGCAAGCGCGTCTTGCGCGTCACGGTCGCAGTTGGAGGCGGGAAATACAATGACGGCGGTTTTCATGCGGCCCCTTTAGCAGGGAGTCGCAGGAAATGGGAATAGAATTTCAGCGGTTTATGCGGTCAATGCGGACTCTTTCCGGCGACCGAAATGACCGCTTGCCGGTTCAAAAATACAGGCCCATCATGACTTGCTCAGTCAAGAAGGAGAGCACCTAATGAAAAAGTTCCTCATTGCCCTTATGGCCGTTTCCTACATGCCATTCGTCACGGCCTGCAACACGGTTGAAGGCGTCGGCAAAGACGTTGAAGCGGGTGGAGAAGTTGTCCAGGATGCCGCTAAAGACGTCAAAGAAGAGATCACGGAATAGTCTCCAAGGCTCCCCTTCCTCACGAGGGAGGGGGGCATCTTGCGGGACTGCCCCTGCTAATTCTCCATGAATTTCAAGTCGATATGTCGCTTGAGAGACCAGAGACCTGGCAGGTTGAGGGTCAGTCCCCATTTTTCAGCCAAGGCGCGGCGATGCCCGAGACTGACAAGTTTCAAGTAATCCGATTGCGGCCGATACGTCGTGAGCGCCTCGCCTTTGACAAGCCGTATGATTTGCTCTGCGAGCACCGGGCCCTGCCTCACCGCGTAGACCCCAGCCTTGGGCTTTGGCGCAAAGCCGAGATGAGCGGTGTCGCCGCATGCGAATATAGCGGGATGACTGACCGATCTCAGGGTCTCATCTACAACAATGAATCCCACATGTGTTTCCAGCCCTGTCTCTGCCAGCCAGGGGTAGGGGCGCGCACCCGATGCGAGCACCGTGAAGCGCGAGGGTACTGTCTCTCCTGAGTTCAGAAGCAGGGTGTCATCTGTCGCATCTGTTACGGAAGCGCTCGTCTTTATAACGATTCCGGCTTTAGCAAGGGCCCGCGCAAGCTGCCGTCGGAGGCTGTCTGAAGCTCCGGGCAAGATGCAATCGGAACGCTCGAGCAGAGAGACGCAAACCGATTGTACTGCCGCGATATTATCGAGGTGATATTTCATGGAGAGGGCAAGTTCTATACCCGCTGTTCCTGCGCCGACGATCGCGACGTGTGGCGGGCGGGTTTGTGATTGGACATCAGCCACGAACTCCATCCATCGATCTGCGAAGATGCCCAGAGGCTTCACAGGTACGCCCCGGGCTTTAAGGCTTTCGGGCGCGTCGATGGCCGCGATGGCGCCGATATCGAGCGAGGCATGGTCAAACCCGAATTGACGGCCATCAGAGAAGATCGCCTCGCGTTTGCTCGGGTCCAGATGGGTTGCTTTGGCGATATGGAAGGTCGCGCCGGCGGCCTTGCACAGGGGTTCAAGGGGTATTTCGAGGGCGTTCCGTGGCCAATGCCCGGCAACATGCCCCGGCAGCAGGCCGCTATAGGATGTCGTAGAGTCCGGGCTTACCAGATGGAGGTCAAGCCCCGCTTGTGGTTTGCGAGCGAGATGCCTCAGCGCAACGACGTGCGTATGTCCTCCACCGATCAGGAGGATGCGCACTAGGTCCGCGCCGCTTCGGCCGACCACCAGGACTGGAGGGATGAGGCGATGGCGTGGCTAGGCGCGCTGGCCGATGGCGGCGCCCGGAAGGCGACAATGGCCGAGCCTTCGAGTGCGCTTTCGTCATCCACATCCACAGGCCAGCGCGCACCCGCAATGATACAGTCATCAAGGCTGGCCAAGTATTCACCGAACTCTGTTTCGCGACCATCGCGGAAGAGGGGCAGCCAGAGGATGAGGATGCCATTTGGCCAACGCTTGAGGGCGCGGGGTGTCCACAGGGCGAGGGCATCAATGTCGCGGCTCGTCTCGTAACTCGGATCCACGAAGCAGACCATTTGCTCGGCCCCGCGTGGCGCCAGCTTCAGTGCGCCTGAATAGCCGTCCGAGTGCTTCACCTGTACGCGCTCATCTTCGCCGACGGATTTGACAAGCGCGGCATGCTCAGCGGGATGTTTCTCGAAGAAGATCATGCGGGCGGACGGCGGCAGCAATGATTGCGCCAGCGCGGGCGAGCCCGGATAGTCCTTCATGCCGCGTGCCTCGACATCTGACACCCAGGGCTTCAGAGGGCGGGGAGGCTTGCCATTGTGCAGGGCGAGGATGCCAGTATCGCATTCGCCGCCCTTGCGGGCCTGCTCGCCCGTCAGGTCATATCGGCCACGTCCGGAATGGGTTTCGACATATAGAACCGGTTTCCCTACGGCCGCGATTTCCTTCAACAGGGCGTGCAGCACCGCATGCTTGAGCACGTCGGCCCGGTTTCCTGCGTGATAGCCATGTTGGTAGGAGAGCATTGCGTGGTCTTTCGAGGTTTCAGAATGAAATAGTCCCGAACGACCTTCGGGGCCATCCGGGACTATGACGTTTAGGTGCGGGCGTCTATTGGGCGCCGAGCGATTCCTTGCGGGCCGCTTCGAACTCATTGCCGGGATACCATGTCGGCCAGTCGGTGGAATCGACAATGCCTTCACCCACTTCGTACAGGGCCTGAATATCTTCGGCGAAACCGGAGAGGTCCCAATCGTCAGAGTACTCGTCCATCGGCTTGTGGTAGCGTTCGGCTGTATAGGCCGCTGCCGCTGCCTTGCCGGCCGCGATGCCGCCTTCAAGCTTGTCTTCGCCGCCGTCAGCGTAGAGCATTGGCACGCCGCGCTTGGCGAGCGAGATGTGGTCAGACCGGTAGAAGTAGCCGGCTTCCGGTTTGCCGTCTGGCTTGATGACGCGGTCATCAGCTTTCAGGATGTCCGTTAGGCGGTCTTCCAGTTCCGAAGCGCCATAGCCGATTATGACCATGTCATGCGTGCGGCCTACGGGCAGGGCACCATCCATGTTGATGCCGGCGACGATCTCGTTGAGGGGCACAGTTGGATGCTCAGCGAAGTATTCCGAGCCAAGCAGACCGGATTCTTCCAGTGTGACCGAGACGAAAAGAAGGGACCGTTCGTGGGGCTCTGCCGCGAAGGCTTCAGCGAGTTCCAGCAAGGCTGCCACGCCGGTCGCATTGTCTACGGCGCCATTATAGATCTGGTCTTCATAGAAATCCTCGCCTGGGGCACCGGTCTTCTTCCCGGTTTTCTTGCCGAGGTGATCCCAGTGCGCTGTGTAGAGCATGTATTCGTCCGGCGTGGTGGTTCCTGGCAGGACGCCGATCACGTTGCGGCTATCCAGCTTGTCGATGGTCTGGACGATTTCGCCAGTCGCCTTCAGCCCGGTCAGGGATACCGGCTTGAAGCCGCGGCTTTTCGCGGCTGTCTTCATGGCTTCGAAGTCGAGGCCGGCAGACGCAAAGAGCTTCTCGGCCATTGCGCGGGTGACCCAGCCTTCCAGTTCGGCACGGTCAGCGCCGCCATCTTCGCGAACGAGATCGGACTGCGCGCCGGACCATGAGTTCTTCACGACATCCCAGCCGTAGGAGGCTGGTTCTGTTTCGTGGACGATGATGGCTGCGGTGGCGCCTTTACGGGCCGCTTCTTCATACTTGTAGGTCCAGCGGCCGTAATAGGTCATGGACTTGCCCTTGAACAGCTCCGGGTCGCCAGTCGCAAAACCGGGATCGTTGACGAGGATCACGACCGTTTTGCCGGCGTAATCCTGATCACCATAGTCGTCCCAGCCATATTCCGGAGCGTCGACGCCGTAACCGACGAAGACAACATCGGACGGTTCGAACGAGATAGTCGTGGAGTCCTGATGCTTGGTCCAGATGACGGAGTCCTGTTTCAGGACGGTTGGCATTTCGGTGCCGTCGGGAGCGGTGAAGGTCAGGAAGGATTGGTCCGGTTCAATGGTCTGGTTAACCATTGCGACTTTCTGGAAATACGTTCCGTCATCGCCGCCAGGCTGAAGGCCGATACGGGCCATTTCAGCGCCAATCCATGCGGCAGCTTCTTCGCCGATCGGCGTGCCGGGACCGCGTCCTTCGAATGTATCGTCTGCCAGCGTCTTGACGCGCTCGGCGAGGTCACTCGCCGTGATAGCGGCTGTCGTATCTGTCGGGAGTGGCATCAGCAAAGTCGGGGCGGGCGGCGTCTCCGCAAAGGGCGCCGCGGCGGGAGTGGACTCCGGCTTCGGGCTGCCACATGCAGCGAGCGCCATCAGGGACGCAGCGAGTACATAATGTTTCATATTTGAGTGCCCCTCCAATGGGCATTTCGGCTTGCTTGGGACAAGGTCTGGCATGGGCCGCGTCAGGCTTCAAGGCACGGCTGTGCAGGGCGCATAGCAAAAAGGCGGGTTCCATTGCTGGAACCCGCCTTAAAAAGGTCAATTCGACCTTGGACTATTCCTTGGCCGCTTCGGCTGCGACTTCTGCTTCATCCGCAGCTTCTTCAGCTGCTTCTGCAGCATCCTCGGCAGCGACAGCTGTTGCGACAGCAGCAGCATCGGCCGCATCCTCGGCGGCATCTTCCGCCATGTCGGCAGCAGCGGCAGCGACTTCAGGGTCGTTTGTTGCTTCGGCGGTTTCAGCGGCGACGGCGGCTTCGACAGCGGCGCCCTGCGCGGCTTCTGAGGCGGGCGCGGCTTCTTCGGATACGTCAACGGCGTCCGCTGCGGCTTCCGCAGACACTTCGGCCGAAGCGGCGTCGAGGCTGGCTGCAGCCGACGATTCGGCCGTTGTAGGTGTGGCGCAAGCGGCAAGCATGGCCATTGATGCGGCAGCACCAGCAATTAGTTTGAAGTTCATATATTCACCCTCACTTTGACTTTATTGTTTTGTTTGCGGCGACCCCGTTTCCCGAAATTCGCCTGTTGCGGGCGTCTCAACCAAATGTGGCGATTTCAGGGCAGGGGTATCCATTCCGCTTCGTCACCCGGCACAAGGGGGAAGCGGTCCGTTCCATGCAATTTCGTGGATTCTTCCCAGTCCTGCTTGGCTTTTTCGATCTTGTCCGTGTCGGACGCGACGAAGTTCCATTCAATCTTCCTGGGACCGTCCATCGTGGCGCCACCGCACACGACGGCCTTGGTGCCGGGCAGGAATTCGACCGCAATGTCCTCGCCCGGTGCGATGACAAGCATGTGGCCTTCCTCAGCCGTTTCGTCGTCAATGCGCGCGCTTCCCGAGACGATGTAGAGGGCGCGTTCCTCGGCGAGGCTGGCTGGCAGGATCATGCTTGCGCCGTCAGGGGCTTCGATTGCGATGTAGAGAATGTCCCATGGGAACTCCACCGGCGAGCTATATCCCCAGGCCTCCCCTGCTAGCACCCGAATGCTTGCGCCATTTTTCTGGAAAGATGGCAGCGAGTCGGCCGAGTGGTGGGTGAAGGCGGGGGCACAGTCTTCCTCCGTGATCGGCAACGCCACCCATGTTTGCAGCCCGTGCATACGCTGGCCCGCTTCGCGTTCAGGCGCCGGGGTGCGCTCGGAGTGGACGATGCCGTGCCCGGCGGTCATCCAGTTGACCGCGCCCGGGCGGATCACGAGGTCTGTGCCGAGGCTGTCCTGATGGCGAATGGCGCCCTCGAAAAGGTATGTAACTGTGGAGAGGCCGATATGAGGATGTGGCCGCACGTCAAAGCTTTCGCCGGGGCCATAGTCCACGGGCCCAAAATGGTCGAAGAAGATGAAAGGGCCGACCATTTTCTGCGCATGGAAGGGCAGCACGCGGCGTACACGGAACCCCCCGCCAAGGTCCTTGGCGCGTGGCTCGATTGTTCTGACAATTGCATTCGTCATGTGCTTTTGGCCTTTCCTGCGAAATCATAGACTTCACATATGACATCATGAGTGACGATCTCCAGCCATATCTAGATCAAATTCGCACTTGCCGATTGTGCGCTGGTGAGATGAGCCGGCCGCCGCATCCGGTGCTGCAAGCCAGTGCAAGCGCCCGCATTCTTGTGGCGGGGCAGGCGCCGGGAAACCTGGCTGATGTTACCGGTATTCCGTTCAATGACCCTTCGGGCACCCGCCTGCGCGATTGGATGGGGGTGACGGATGAAGAATTCTACGACCGTTCTCGCGTTGCCATTGTGCCGATGGGTTTTTGCTTTCCCGGATATGATTCAAGAGGGGCAGACAGGCCGCCAATGGTGCGGTGCGCAGAGACTTGGCGCGCGGGCCTGTTGGATCGACTACCGGCAATAAGCGTAACGATCCTGGTCGGCGCGATTGCGCAGAAATGGCACCTTGGGCCGCGCGCAGGGAAGACATTGACGGAGACCGTCAGCAAGTGGCAAGACTATGCAAGTGATCGAACGTTCACTGTTCCTCACCCCAGTTGGAGAAACACAGCATGGCTGAAACGCAATCCATGGTTCGAGGCGGACGTGCTACCCGAACTTCGCCTCGCCGTGCGGGCGGCCTTGTAAGTGCAACAATGATTTTCGCGAGCTTGATAATTACCAGCTGTGCCCATCCGGTCACACAGGGAGCGCTATCGATGTCTGAGGCGGTCGAACCTCATTTCGAAATAGAAGATCAGGTGTTCGTGGCGGCAGACGGGGCGCATCTGGGGCTTACGGTTTGGGCAGCCGATGATGTGGGCGAGCCGAAATATGTTGTCGTGGGTGTTCACGGCATGAACGACTATGCCAACGCTTTCCACATGGCCGCGCCTTATTGGGCCGCACACGGCGTGACGACTTATGCTTATGACCAGCGGGGCTTTGGCCGGTCGCCGGGCAGGGGCATCTGGCCGGATGAGGAGCTGATGCGTGAGGACCTGCGCACGGCGGTCGCTGTGGCGCGAAGCCGGCACCCTGGGGCTACCATCACGGTCGTCGGCATCTCCATGGGCGGCTCGGTCGCTCTTAGCGCATTCGGATCGGAGAGGCCGCCCGAGGCAGACCGTCTGATCGCTTCAGGCCCGGGCCTGCGAGGCTGGGGCGCTATCAACCCGCTGTACAAGGCGAGCCTCTGGTCTTCGGCGCGTATACGGCCTGGCTGGATCGTTCGACCGCCGCGCGGCCTCGTCAAGATCGAGCCCTCAGACAATATTGAGATGCTCCGCCGGACATGGGCTGATCCGCTGATGATGCCCGAAAACCGGATTGATCAGGTCTACGGTGTCGTTAGCCTTATGGAGACGGCGTATCAGCGCGTTGCGAATTTAAGCGATAAGGTACCCATTTTGATGTCCTACGGCGCCAATGACCTCGTGATCACGCCGCCTGGCGTGAAACGCACGGCGAAAAAGCTGCCGGCCAGTATTCAGACTGTATATTATCCGAAAGGGTACCATATGCTTATGCGCGACCTGCAGGCGGAAACGGTCCATGCCGATTACCTTGCCTTCATGAAGGATCCGGGGGGAGCCCTGCCCAGTGGGTCGCCGGATTGGCCATGGCGTTGAAGCGGGCATTCCACAGCCCAAAGCCCCTTGCGGTCAGTCACGCGTGGACAAATATAAGGTGTTCTGCCAGTTCTGGCAGAATAGAGATTCCAGATAGCCAGCCCCGAGGCGATATTTCATGACGAGTTCTTACCAGACTGCCCTCAACCTTGTTCCCATGGTGGTGGAGCAGACCAGCCGCGGGGAGCGGGCATTTGATATCTTCTCTCGCCTGCTGAAAGAGCGAATCATCTTCGTAACTGGCGGCATTGATGACGGAATGGCGGCGCTGATCACCTCGCAGCTGCTGTTTCTTGAGTCGGAAAACCCGAAAAAAGACGTCGCGATGTATATTAACAGCCCAGGCGGATACGTTACGTCGGGCCTCGCGATCTATGACACGATGCAATACATCCGCTGCCCGATCTCGACTGTTTGCTTCGGCCAGGCGGCCAGCATGGGGTCGCTGCTCCTTGCAGCCGGCGAACACGGCATGCGTACATGCTTGCCGAACGCGCGTGTCATGCTGCACCAGCCATCGGGCGGATACTCAGGCGTTGCTACAGATATCGAGCGCCACGCACAGGATATTATCGACCTCAAGAAGCGTCTCAACAATATCTATGTGAAGCATACCGGCCAGGAATACGATGTGATCGAGCGCAAGCTCGATCGGGATACGTTCCTTACGGCAGAAGAGGCCGTTGAATTCGGTATTGTGGACAAGGTGTTCGAACCGCGCGACCGCGAGGACGAAAAATAGGCGTAGACGCCCCCCACCAATTACGGCCCGCCTCTTGCAGGGTGGGCCATGACCCTTATTGTCATATTAAGAAACCGGGTGAGGGCGCTTAAAGGCCCCGTTAAACCTTACCCGGCATTGAGGACGGCATGACCAAGCAAAACGGCTCAGGCGATTCAAAGAATACGCTCTACTGTTCTTTCTGTGGAAAGAGCCAGCATGAAGTTAAGAAACTTATTGCTGGCCCTACGGTGTTCATCTGCGACGAGTGCGTCGAACTGTGCATGGACATCATCCGCGAGGAAAATAAGACGGCGATGGTGCGCTCCCGCGAGGGTGTGCCGACGCCACAGGAAATCTGTGACGTGCTTGATGACTATGTCATCGGGCAGCGCCACGCCAAGCGCATCCTGTCGGTTGCCGTGCACAACCACTACAAGCGGTTGTCCCACGCTGGCAAAGCCGATGGTGTCGAACTGTCGAAATCCAACATCCTGCTCGTAGGCCCTACGGGTTGCGGCAAGACGCTGCTGGCTCAGACGCTGGCGCGTATCCTGGATGTGCCATTCACGATGGCTGATGCGACGACGCTGACAGAAGCTGGCTATGTCGGCGAGGATGTCGAGAACATTGTGCTGAAGCTGCTGCAGTCGGCTGATTACAATGTTGAACGCGCCCAGCGCGGCATCGTTTACATCGATGAAATCGACAAGATTTCGCGCAAGTCCGATAATCCGTCCATCACGCGTGATGTGTCAGGTGAGGGCGTGCAGCAAGCGCTTCTGAAGATCATGGAAGGCACGGTCGCCGCTGTGCCGCCACAGGGCGGTCGTAAGCATCCGCAGCAGGAGTTCCTGCAGGTCGACACGACGAACATCCTGTTCATTGTTGGCGGCGCATTTGCTGGCCTCGACAAGATCATCTCGTCGCGCGGCGACAATGCCTCGATCGGCTTTGGCGCATCGCTGAAGGATCCAGAAGCACGGGGCGTGGGTGAAATCCTGCGCAGCACCGAACCTGAAGACCTTCAGCGCTTCGGTCTGATCCCGGAATTCATCGGGCGCCTTCCGGTCATTGCGACCCTGGAAGATCTTGATGAGAAAGCCCTGATCGAGATACTCACTCAACCCAAGAACGCGCTTCTGAAGCAATATCAGAAACTGTTCGATATGGAGAATGTGGCGCTGACCTTCACGCCGGAAGCCCTGACGAGCGTTGCGCGCCGGGCCATCGGCCGGAAGACAGGCGCGCGTGGCCTTCGCTCGATCATGGAATCGATCCTGCTGGACACGATGTTCGAACTGCCAAACCTGCGCGGCGTCGAAGAAGTGGTCATCAATGGCGAAGTGGTCGAAGGCAATGCCGAGCCGCTTTACGTCCACGCCAAGAAGAGCCAGCCTGAAGCTGGCTGATCCTTGAGACATATACGAGATTAAGAAAAGCCCGGACCGATGGTCCGGGCTTTTTATTCACCGAAATTCCCGTCAGGACATAAAGAAAGGCCGGCATCCTGAGATGCCGGCCCGGGTCGTTAAGAGGGATCAAGCTCTTAAACTTTGTAGTACATTTCGAATTCCACCGGGTGAGGGTGAAGTTCGTAGCGCATGTTCTCTTCCATCTTCAGTTCGATATAGGCATCGATCTGATCGTCGTCGAACACGCCGCCCTTGGTCAGGAACTTGCGGTCAGCATCGAGGGCCGCAAGGGCTTCGCGAAGTGAGCCGCAAACCTGTGGGATCGCATTGGCTTCAGCTGGTGGCAGATCGTAGAGATCCTTGTCCATGGCATCGCCCGGGTGGATCTTGTTCTCGATGCCGTCGAGGCCAGCCATGAGCAGAGCTGCGAAGGCGAGATACGGGTTGGCCGCAGGATCCGGGAAGCGCGTTTCGATACGCTTCGCTTTCGGGTTGGAGCCGAAAGGAATACGGATCGAAGCCGAACGGTTACGGGCCGAATAGGCCAGCATGACGGGTGCTTCATAGCCCGGGACAAGGCGCTTGTAGCTGTTTGTCGACGGGTTGGTGATCGCGTTGAGAGCCTTGGCGTGCTTGATGATCCCGCCAATGTAGTAGAGGCACATTTCGGAAAGACCAGCATAGCCGTCGCCAGCGAAGAGTGGCTTGCCGCCACCCCAGATGGACTGGTGCACGTGCATGCCGGAGCCATTGTCCTTGAACATTGGCTTGGGCATGAAGGTCGCCGTCTTGCCATAGGACGCAGCCACATTGTGGATGACGTACTTATAGAGCTGCAGTCGGTCCGCCATCACGGTGAGGGTCGAGAATTTCAGGCCCAGTTCGTGTTGGGCAGGTGCCACTTCGTGGTGATGCTTTTCAGGGTCCAGGCCGATGTCGAACATGACGGAGAGCATCTCGCCACGCATGTCCTGCTCGGAGTCGATTGGAGGAACAGGGAAGTAACCGCCCTTGGGTCCAGGGCGGTGGCCCATGTTGCCCATCGGGTATTCCTTGCCGGTATTGATCGGCAGTTCCGTCGAATCGAAGCTGTAGCCCGTGTTATGGGGCTCGACCGACCAGCGGACATCGTCGAAGACGAAGAATTCGGCTTCAGGGCCGAAGAACACAGTGTCGCCAACGCCAGCGGCTTTGACATAGGCCTCTGCCTTCTTGGCCGTCGTGCGCGGGTCGCGGTTGTACGGCTGGCCGGACACAGGGTCGAGCACGTCGCACATCACTGCCAGCGTCGTTTGCTGGAAGAATGGGTCGATGATGGCGCTGTCCTGATCAGGCATGAGAAGCATGTCAGACTCGTTGATGGCCTTCCAGCCAGCAACCGACGAACCGTCAAACATCTGGCCCTCGGAGAAGAAATCATCCTCGACCATGTTTTTGTGAAACGTCACGTGCTGCATTTTGCCGCGCGGATCGGTGAAACGAAGGTCGACGTACTGAACGTCTTCGTCCTTCATCATCTTGATTAGTTTGTCAGCCATTGGATTTGCCCTCCAGGTTAGTGGTCTGAATGTGTCTTCGAACGGTTATTGCAGGATTAGAGCGCGGCGTCGCCCGTTTCGCCGGTCCGGATGCGAACAGCTTCCAGTACGGCGGAAACGAAGATCTTGCCATCACCAATCTTGTCAGTGTGGGCGGCCTTCTTGATTGCTTCCACCGCGCCTTCGACGGCGCTGTCTGCAAGAACGATTTCGATTTTCAACTTGGGCAGGAAGTCGACGACATATTCGGCACCGCGGTAAAGCTCAGTATGGCCGCGCTGACGACCAAAACCCTTGGCCTCGATCACGGTCATCCCCTGCAGACCGATCTCCTGTAGCGCTTCTTTCACGTCGTCCAGTTTGAACGGCTTGATAATTGCTTCGATTTTTTTCATGGCCCATGTTCTCCCAGCCGCTGAATTGGTATTCATTTTTGGGTAGGCTCACTCGCGCTTCTAGGCGAGTACAACATACGGAAAGGTGGGGGGGATCAAAGCGGGTGGTCAAAAAATGGACGTCGCTGCCTGCGAATTGGTCACCGAATGGCGTGATCTCCGCCATAAACGTGACGCGAGCGTCACTTTTAATATTCGGGCGATCATGCTATTTGCAGGCCTACGTTGAGCGAGCACTGAAATAAATGACCCAGATTTTTGTTCATCCTGATCGTCGACCCGCGAAGTTTCGGCCTTTGAAAGCATGGAAACACATGCAGCGGCTGATAGCCGACAAGGAGGATACCGAACAGGTATTCCACATCATCGAGGCGCTCAACGGGCGCTCGTTCGAAAAGAACTTCTATAAATTCGTGGAAAGTCCTGAGGGGAAGGCGCTGCTGGACAAGCGCGAATTCCTTCCGCCGCTGCTTGATGATCACGTGTGGATTCGTGAATTGCCTGAAGGCACAGTCGGGCGCGCCTATATGGACTTCATGGAGCGCGAAGGCCTCTCGGCCAAGGGGCTTGTCGAGGAGAGCGAGAAATTCCGCGGCGCCGTACGCGATTTCGATGACGATATGCTCTGGTATGGCAATCGCCTGCGCGATACCCACGACCTGTTTCACGTACTGTCCGGTTATGGCCGGGATGCGCTGGGCGAGGCCAGCCTGCTGGCTTTCACTTACAGTCAGACTCCCGGATTGGGTGTGATCTTCATTTCGTTCGTCGGAACGCGCCAGATCATGAAATCCGTGCCAAAAGAGGCGCGGGTCATGGATTGCTTCCGGGAAGGCAAGCGCAACGGCGCTGCCGCATCAAAAATTATACGCGAGGACATATTCGCTCTCATGCACGAACCGCTGAACGCTGCGCGTAAGCGCCTCAATATTGCTAAACCGACTGCCTACCTTCGCGCGCTGGACGTATGCCAGGCCGAGGGATTGGTGATTGACCAGATCGGCCTTGCGCCAAATGAATTTCAGGCTGCCGCGTGATTTACCTTGTGCGTCACGGAGAGGCCGCCGCCACTTGGGGCGATCATCCCGATCCCGGCCTGAGCGAGCTTGGGCAGAAACAGGCTGAGGCTGTCGCCGACATCCTGATTGAAGCAGGTGCCAGCACGGCGGTCTGCAGCCCCATGTTAAGGTGTCGTGAAACGGCCTTGCCGTTCGAGCGCCGGATGGGCCTTGTTGCGCAGGTCGCGCCGGAAGTCTCTGAGATCGATACGCCTGACGATGTCGGCGATCGCGTGACGTGGCTGCGAACGCTCATGTCGGGCGATTGGGATGCTGGGTCGCACGACTTCACCGCGTGGCGGAAAGCCATGCTCGCCTTCGTGTCAGGTCTTCCTGACGAGACAGTCGTCTTTTCGCATTTCGTTGCGATCAACGCCTTGGTTGGCTTGATTGATCAGGATTCGCGCGTTGTTGTTTTCCGTCCGGGGCATTGCTCGGTGACGCGACTAAAGCGTCAAAATGGCGTGCTTTCAGTTGCTGAATATGGAAGCGAATCCGCAACACGCGTGTTATGAGGTCGCCCCATGGGCAGACCGATTATTACTCCGCAGGAAATGGTTGCCGCCGAACAGGCGGTATTCAAGGCAGGCACCAGCAGCTTTGACGTAATGATGCGCGCCGGGACGGCAGTTGCGGAATTCCTTCATGCGCGCTGGCCAGAGGGAAAAGTGCAGGTCCTCTGCGGCCCCGGCGGCAACGGGGGCGACGGCTTTATTGCGGCCGCGCGTCTCGCAAAACTGTGGCGCGATGTCGAAGTCTTCTGTCTCGTCGAAAAGAACGCGCTAACGGGAGATGCCGCAAAAGCTGCGGCGCTGTGGGAGGGCGATGTCCGGCCATTGGAGCAGGCGCTTGAAGCGCCTCATGACATTGTTCTGGATGCTCTGTTTGGCGGTGGCCTGTCACGGCCGCTGGAGGGCGCAGCAGCTGCGCTTGCCGAGCGAGGCGGCCGGGTCGTGTCGGTTGACGTGCCTTCGGGCATCGACGGCCTGACAGCCAAACCGCTTGGCCCTTGCTTCCGGGCAGAAGGCACGATCACGTTTGCCGGCTTGCGTCCGGCCCATTTGCTCCAGCCAGGCGCAGCCTATTGCGGGCTCGTAGCAGCGGCTGACATCGGTATTCCCGTTCAGAGCCAGGCTTTTGAGAACAGCCCCATGCTGTGGGCGGGCGTCATGCCGCGGCCAGGGCAGGACGGATACAAGCACCAGCGTGGCCACCTCAAAGTGGTGAGCGGTCCCGCCTCAGCGACGGGTGCTGCGCGGCTCTCCGCCACGGCCGGCCTTCGCGCCGGCGCCGGACTTGTGACCGTCATGTCGCCTCCCGGTGCGATGACGGTGAATGCCAGCCACCTTACGGCCGTCATGTTGCAGGTCTTTGATGGGGCAAGTGACCTTGAGGCGGCTGCAAAGCAGGCGCAGGTCATGGTTATCGGGCCTGCGGCGGGGATCACCCCAGCCACACGCGCCAATGTCGAGGCACTCCTCAAATCGCAGTCGCGTGTCTTGCTGGATGCGGACGCGCTCACCGTGTTCGACAGCGCGCCAGCCTCGCTCTTCAAGCGCCTGCGCCCGCACGATATCATGACCCCGCATATGGGCGAGTTCAAACGGCTGTTCGGCGATCTCGCCGAAACTGGGGTCAACAAGATCGAGGTCGCCCGCAAGGCGGCGCGTGATGCCGGCTGTGTCGTCTTGCTCAAGGGAGCCGACACGGTCATTGCCGCGCCAGACGGGCGTGCCATCGTGAACACTCATGCAACGCCCTGGCTTGCGACAGCAGGCGCAGGTGATGTGCTCGCGGGCCTGATTGCGGGCTTCATGGCGCAGGGCATGCCGACGCTTGAAGCGGCCGCGATGGGCGCCTGGGTGCACGGCGAAGCGGGCAGGCGCGTCGGCGCCGGCCTGATCTCAGAAGACCTGGAGCGTCATGTGCCGGACATCCTGAGTGCGCTCCACGGCGAGATCGCCTGAAAATACACCTGAATGGTCTTTACGGTTGATAGAGCGGCCTGCCTCGCGTAGGAAGCGCGCTGCGCGGATATGGCGGAATTGGTAGACGCACTGGATTTAGGTTCCAGCGCCGCAAGGCGTGGAGGTTCGAGTCCTCTTATCCGCACCACTACCTTCAAAAATTGATGGCATCGTCCATTCCGGTCGTCAGTGAGACGCCGGTTTGAACGATGGCCTCCGGGCTTAATTCGCACTGGCCTCGTCCACAGCGAATGGATCGTTCGATGGGTCGTCATTCCAGATGTACTCTGCCGTCTTGGCGACGTAGTCGGCCTTCTCGCGACCATCAATCTTGGCAACAAGCCCTAGAGCCATGTCGGTCCCGGCCGAAATGCCGGACGATGTGATGTACTTGCCGTCCTCAACCCAGCGCGCGCGGCTCTGCCAGAGCACGTCGTCATCCTGGCTGGTGGCGAATTTCCACGCCATCTTGTTCGAGGTCGCCTTGTGGCCGTCCAGCAGTCCGGCTTTGGCCAGAACAGCAGATCCCGTGCATACCGATGTGGTGTACTCGGTGCCTTTGTCCTGATTGCGCAGGAATTCGAGCATGGCGGGGTTATTCACCTCCGTGCGCGTGCCCATGCCGCCGGGTATCATGATGATCTCGAACTGAGGTGCATCCTCGAACGAATAATTGGTTACGGTCTCGATGCCCTGCGCCGAAGTAACGGAGCCACCATGCTCGGAGACCGTAACGACTTCATAGTCGTCCAGCCGCCCCCACATTTCCACAGGCCCGAATACATCGAGCGTTTCGTAGCGGGGGAAAAGCACAATAGCGAGTTTCTTGGTCTTCTGGGCTTTTGCGGGTGCCGGTACAGCGCTGGCCGGCGTCTCAACCGACTGCGCAAGAGCCTGAGGCGCGCCGACAAATAGAAGTGTCGCAGCGACCTGAACGGCGGCGAATAGGGTAACTCGTCTCATCTGGGATCTCCACTTGCCAAAAGACCCTGGGCCTGAGGAATTCCAAACCCAAGGACAAGCAGCCAGCAATAGCGCCAAGGCGCCGGTTTGACCGCAATTGTGGCACAATCGGCAACACCTGCACGCCCCCGTCATTTTCGGAATTGGTTCACATAGATAACATGAGAGTGACATATCATTCGCCCCGTTCCCCAGCCCATGCAGGCGATCCAGCAGAGTCTGCGTGGACAGGCGCTTTCGCGTATGACATAAGCCGCGCCTTCAGACAGGTTTCTCACAGCTTCCAGCGTGCTTTTTGCCTCGCGACGCCAATAAAAACGGATGAATAAACCCATGCAAGTTACCCAGACCAAGGCAGAAGGTCTTAGCCGCACATTCGAAGTGAAGGTTCCGGCGAGCGAACTCAAGACAAAGCTTGATGAGCGGATTGAAGAAATCCGCCCAAGCATGCGCCTCAAGGGCTTCCGTCCAGGCAAGGTGCCTGCGGCCCATGTGCGCAAGATGTTCGGTCGCGACCTTATGGGCGAACTGATCAACAAACTGGTCGAAGACACCAACCAGAAGGCGCTCGAAGAGAACGAACTGCGCCCTGCCGGCCAGCCTGACGTTCATCTCGATGGCGACATGGAAGCCATTGTGAAGGGCGAGGCTGACCTTGCCTACCACATGCATATCGACGTGATGCCCGAGTTCACGCCAGCCGACATTACCAGCCTGACGATCACGCGCCCTGTTGCTGAAGTGTCCGACGAGCAGATCGATGAGGCCCTTGGCCGTATCGCCGAGCAAAACACCCAGTTCGAACCCCGTGCCAAGACGGCGAAAGCCAAGGATGGCGATGCTGTCGTCATCGACTTCGTCGGCAAGGTCGACGGCGTTGCCTTTGAAGGCGGCGCGGCAGAGCAGCAATCCGTCGTTCTGGGCGCGAACCGCTTCATCCCGGGCTTTGAAGAACAGCTTCTCGGCGTGAAGACGGGCGAAGAAAAAGAACTGAACGTCACTTTCCCGGAAGACTACCCTTCCGCTGATCTCGCCGGCAAGGAAGCCGTGTTCGAAGTGACCGTTCACGAAGTCCGCGCTCCCAAGACGCCGGAACTCGACGACGACTTCGCAAAAGGCCTCGGCCTTGAAGACCTCGCCCAGCTCAAGGGCCTCGTGAAGGACCAGATCAAGGCCGAGCATGACGGTGCCTCGCGCGCCAAGGCGAAGCGTGACCTGCTCGACAAGCTCGACGAAGCCCACGACTTCGACCTGCCGCCAAACATGGTTGAGCAGGAGTTCAACCAGATCTGGCAGCAGCTGCAAACCGAAATGGACGCCGGCCGCGTGTCCGATGAGGACAAGGCCAAGTCGGAAGACGATCTGAAAGACGAGTACCGCAAGATTTCCGAGCGCCGCGTGCGCCTTGGTCTCGTGCTGGCTGAAATCGGTCGTGTGGCCGATGTCCGCATCACGGAGCAGGAAGTCCAGCAGGCCCTGATCGCCGAAGCTCGCCAGTATCCGGGCCAGGAGCGTCAGGTGGTCGAGTTCTTCCAGAAGAACCCGAACGCGATGGCTCAGCTGCGCGCACCGATCTATGAGGACAAGGTTGTTGACCACATCCTGGCCACGGCCACGGTGAACGATGAAACCGTCTCCCGCGAAGACCTGTTCAAGGAAGACGAAGACTAGTCTTCCCAAATTCCTTCAGAATTCAAAGGCGCCGGGCTTCATTTCAGAAGTCCGGCGTTTTGCGTTCAGCGCAGCCCCTGACACGATAGTAAACGCTGTGTTAACCGCCTTCAGCGAAGTTCAACGACATCGATTCTGAAGGAATAGGGGCCCATGAGCGTTCAGAGCATCCGACCGCAACTGACCGAGCAGGATATCGAGCGCCTGATGCGGGGCGAAACGCCCGAGCAGCGCGCCTCGGTGGCGCACCGGGTTTGCCGCCGGATTGCGCTTGATGTCCTGAGCGACCGCGAAAAAGCCTTCGCAGAAGAGATCATGGCCATCCTTGCAGATGACGCTGCCGATCTCGTACGCCGCACGCTCGCCGTTACATTGCGCAATTCACCCATCCTGCCGCGCGATATCGCGCTGAAGCTGGCGCGCGATATCGAGGCCGTCGCCATTCCTGTGCTTCAGGATTCGCCCGTCTTCACGGATGAGGACCTGATTGAACTGGTTCTTGCCGTGACGGCCGCAAAGCAGGCGGCAATCGCCAATCGCGATTCCCTGTCCATCACGCTGACGGAAGTCATTTCGGAGCATGGCGCTGTCGAAGCCGTTCGGGTCATGTCGCGCAATGAAGGCGCGGAATATAGCGACAAGGCCTATGACGATACGCTTCGCCGCTTTGGGCAGGACGAAGTTGTACAGGCCGGACTCATCAAGCGGGATTTCATCCCGACCCATATCGCCGAGAAAATGGTGTCGCTGGTATCCGGCCAGATGTTCGACATGCTGGTCAACAAGCATGAGTTGCCCGCCCAGATGGCCATCGACCTTGCCGGCAGTGCGCGCGAACGCGCTACGATCGACCTGGTCGAGCAGGCGGGCCGCACGCAGGACCTCGGGCGCTTTGTCTCTCAGCTGAATCTGAATGGTCGCCTGGGGCACTCGCTGATCATGCGCGCGCTCTGCTGTGGCCAGATGCCGTTCGTCGAGCATGCACTTGCAGAGCTGTCAGGTGTCGGCCACCAACGCGTCTGGCTGATGATCCATGATGCCGGTCCGCTGGGGCTGCAGGCTGTGTTTGACCGGGCGGGTCTGCCCCGAAAGATGCTGCCAGCTTTCCGGGCTGCCGTGAACGTGTTTCATGAGACGTCCCATGATGGTGGCCCGAATGATCGGGCACGCTTCAGGGCGCGGATGATTGAGCGGGTGCTGACCCAGTTTCAGGCCATTCCGAAAGACGATCTGGAATATCTTCTCGACAAGCTCGACTATTATTCAGCCATGGCCGAGAGCGAGAAAGAAGAGAGCGAGTTCGACGCGGCCTAGGCGTCGGCCTTCGGGTGTGTCGCCGCGTGAATGCCGAGGTTCGCCAGGTATTCACCGTCACGCCAGTGGGCATTCTCGGCAACGATAAGCACGCCCGAGGCATCCGCTACCTCGATGATATCGAGCAGGTCAGGATTGGCGTCCAGCGTGCGCGCATCTACGCGGATCGTATCGACAAGAAGCCGCAGCGAATCATTGAGCGGCGTTTGCCATGACTTGCGCATGTCGATCGCGACCCGGAATCCATGACGGCGGAGCAGGCTGACGCGGCTGACATAGTCAGCGACGCCGCCGGCAAACGCTGCATCAGCAAACTCAAGGCAGATTTCCTGCGGGCAGAGGGATGTTCGCCTAATGGCGGCGTCACAGGCAACGGCTGTATTCGCGTGGGCAAGCGATGCAAGCGGCGCAGGCACCAGGATAGGGCGCAGCGCATCTGGCTGTCCGTGTGTGGCGGTAGCGATGCGAATCAGCTGTTCAGACAGCCACTTTGCCGGGTTGGCCACTTCGTTCGGCATGGTGCGCGGGCCAAACGCCACGCGTTCTTCGAATGCCATCGGCGTTTCACAAACCTGTCCCAGCGGGTCGCCGCTCAGCAGGTGCACAACGGAATGAAATCGTAATGTGGGGGGAGGGGAAAGGCGGCTTTGGCGGTCCAGCGGAGATTGAATGGCGCGCATGCCTGTTTCCTTTCCTGATCTTGTCTCTTGCCTTCCCTAAGGGCGAGAGTTGAACATCACGCGCAGATAATCGTCCGCATTTTCCGGAAATTTGACCAATCGAGGTTACCTCAATGTCCCAGACCCCAGCAGAACCCCGCCTTTCGGCTACCGTCCTGATCATTCGCGATGGTGAAGAGGTGCCACAGGTCCTGATGGTGAAGCGCCATTACCAGATAGATTTTGCGGCCGGCGCACTTGTCTTTCCGGGTGGCAAGGCGAACGAAGAGGATTCCGACCCTGCCTGGGACGCTTTCACGGATGGTGACTTCGGGCCCGTCCAGCAGGACGCGCGGATCGCAGCTGTCCGTGAGGCCTTCGAGGAATCCGGTCTCCTGCTTGCGCGTCATTCAAGCCAGCGAGGGCCGGGGGCGACTCTCGTCGGTCCGGCCGTGTCTGAGCGCCTTGCGCCGCATCGCGGACCGGTTGACCGGCGTGAAGAGAGCTTTCTCGAATTGATGCGCGACAATGATCTCGTGCTGGCGCTGGACAGCCTCATCCACTTTGGCCACTGGATCACGCCGGACATGATGCCCAAGCGCTTCGACACCCATTTCTACATCGCGCCTGCGCCAGCAGATCAGATCGCTGCGCATGATGGTCGCGAGACCACCGATGCTGTCTGGCTGGGCGCGCAGGAAGCGCTGGACATGGAGCTGGCGGAGCAGGCGACCATAATTTTCCCCACACGGATGAACCTTGTGAAGCTGGCCCGGGCAACGTCTGTCGCAGATGCGGCATCGCGCTTTGGCTCTGAAGAAGTCGTGTCCGTCTTGCCGAAGGCGGGCAAGGATGAATCAGGCCAGCCCTGCCTGTTCATTCCGGAAGAGGCTGGCTACGGGCAGATGATCGAGCTTTTGTCGCGCGTGAATGTCTGACTATTTGTGACCGGCCTTGGCGGCCACGCTCTGTTCCAGGGCATCGCATACGGCATCTGCCATGGACTGCGATGTGTCGCCTTTGCCCGCGCCGATAAAGGCTGCCCGGCAGGCTTCGATGTGCAGGTTTATCAGCGCAGCATTTTCGCCCGGATGTGTCTCACCCAACAGGTTGCAAAGCGATCCGCACAGCCGGGAGATGGCCGGGTAGCCGTATGATCCGGCAGCGCCCCGGATGTTGTGGGCGCACATGAAGACGGTGCGGTAGGCTTCAGGCGTAGCGCCGGGCTGCTTTGCCTGCCGCCAGGCATCCGTGAGTCGATCGAGGTCTGCTTCCATCCAGGCATCGAACTGGGATGCCATCGCGTCCACAGCGGCTTCAGCGCGATCTGCAAGGTCGTCAGGATCGGCCGTTTCAGGCTCGTGTTGTGGCTCCGGCGCGTGGGCAGGCGCAGGTATTTCAGCTGCAGTAACAGGCGGCGCGGGCGGCATCTTTATAACGCGCGAAATGTCCGGCGTCGCAATCTGCTTGGTTTCGTCGGCCTTGCCGCTCTTCGCGTTAAGCCATTTGCCAATCAGCTTTTTCATTGTCGCATCGTCCCGATCTTTGAAGCGATGCTAGGCGCCAACTCTTAAAAAACCGCTGACAAACAGGGGTGTCTGTCTCAGAAGGCAAATTGCTCACGCAGTATGCGCTCATCCAGCGCGTGGCCGGTATCAAACAGCATGGTGAGGCGCGTTTCCCGGCTTTCCCGCACGAGGACATGCTTGATGTCACGCACTTCCTGATTGTCGGCAGCCGCCGCAACAGGCCGTCGATCCGGAGCGATCACATCGATCGTCACCGTCGCATCATGGCGCAGAAGAGCACCCTTCCACCGGCGTGGACGGAAAGCGCTCACCGGGGTCAGCGCGAGAAGGTTCGCGCCAATGGGCAGGATCGGACCATGGGCAGACAGATTGTAGGCCGTAGAGCCCGCCGGTGTCGCCACCATCACGCCATCGCATGTCAGTTCTTCCATGCGCATGCGATCATCAACCGTGATTTTCAGCCGCGCCGACTGGGCTGTCTGCCGCAACAGCGACACTTCATTGATGGCAAGGGCGCTATGCTCTTCGCCATGAATGTCCGTCGCAATCATGCGCAGGGGCACGAGGCTCGCCCGCTCAGCCGCGTTGATACGGTCGACCAGACCGTCGAGGCTGTAGTCGTTCATCAGGAAGCCTACCGTGCCCCGATGCATGCCATAGACCGGCTTGTTGTCCTGGAAACGCCGACGCAGCGTATCGAGCATCGCGCCATCACCGCCGACGGCAACGATGACGTCTGCTTCTGCTTCGGGAACCTGACCGTAGCGCCGGACGAGTTCGGGAAGCGCGTCCTGTGCTTCGGGGCGCTTGGAGGCGAAAAATGAGAGGCGTAGCTGGTTCATGCCGGTCACATGTCGGCGGCGTTGGTGGAATCGTCAAGGATTTCGACGAAATGCATGCCTGATAGACCGGGGCTTTAGGCGCATTCAGGTGACGCCTGTGTCAGGTTTAACTGGCGTAAGCCGGGATTTTCCGGTAGTTTCGCACGAAAACATGGAGGAATGCGATATGGCCGATGGCGCCCAAAGTATCAATCTACGCGGTTCTGTGAGCGCAGAGGAGTGGAAAGCGCGGGTTGATCTCGCAGCCATGTACCGTCTCGTGGCCCTGCATGGCTGGGACGACATGATCTTCACCCACATTTCCCACCGTGTGCCCGGCCCCGATCACCACTTCCTGATCAACCCCTATGGCATGCTGTTCGAAGAAATCACCGCGTCATCGCTTGTGAAGATCGACCTCGACGGCAACGTCATTCAGGAAACCGAGTATTTCATCAATCCGGCAGGCTTCACGATCCACTCGGCAGTCCATGCCGCACGTGACGATGCCCATGTTGTCATGCACCTCCACACCGATGATGGCGTTGCCGTCTCATGCCAGAAGGACGGCCTGATGCCGCTCAGCCAGACATCCATGCTGGTGCGCCACGATCTTGCCTATCACGACTATGAAGGCGTCGCGCTGGACCTTGGCGAGCGCGAACGACTCGTCGCTGATCTTGGCACCAAGAACACGATGCTTCTGTACAATCACGGCACGATGGCCGTTGGCGGCACAGCAGCCGAAACATTCCTGCGCATGTTCTTCCTTGAGCGTGCCTGCACGATGCAGGTTCGCGCGCTTTCGGCTGGCCGTGATGGCGTCATCATGGCGTCTGAAGACGTGCAGAACGTGGTGAAGGGGCAGAGCAATCCGGAGGGCACAAAGGTGCTCGCCAACCGGCTCGCATGGCCTGCTCTGCTGCGCAAACTGGATCGCCAGTCGCCCGGATATGATTCCTAGGGGATTTCCCGTATGCGACAAATACAGCGTTTGTCGTAGTTGAGGATTATCAAACGGCGGTTGCCGGATTATCTAAACGCCAGTTCTTGTCCAAAGGCGACCTATTGCCATGAAACACCTCAAAGCATTCGAAGACGCCCTCGGCGAAATTCATGGTGAAGGCCGCTATCGCGTTTTCATCGACTTGCAGCGGCAGCGCGGCAAGTTTCCGAAGGCCATTGCGCGCTTTGAGGATGGCGAGCGTGAAGTGACCATCTGGTGCTCGAACGACTATCTGGGCATGGGCCAGGACGAAGACGTCATCAGTGCCATGCACACGGCAATCGACAGCTTCGGCGCCGGTTCAGGTGGTACGCGCAATATTTCGGGCACGACTCGCTACCACGTCGATCTGGAACGTGAGCTGGCTGACCTTCATCAGAAGGACGCGGCCCTGCTGTTCACCTCGGGCTACGTGTCCAATGAGGCGACGCTTTCGACACTGGGCAAGATCCTGCCAAAACTGATCATCTATTCGGACTCGCTCAATCATGCGTCCATGATCGAGGGTATTCGCCGGTCCGGCGCTGACCGGCGTATCTTCCGTCACAATGATGTCGACCACCTGCGTGCCTTGCTCGAACTCGATGATCCCGAGCGTCCGAAACTGATCGCATTTGAGAGCGTCTACTCGATGGACGGCGATTTCGGTCGCATGCAAGAGATTTGCGACCTGGCTGACGAATTCAACGCGCTGACCTATCTCGACGAAGTCCACGCTATGGGGCTCTACGGCGAGAACGGGGCGGGGGTAGCCGAGATGCTGAACCTTGCTGACCGGATCGACATTATCGAAGGCACGCTTGCTAAGGGCTATGGTGTCATGGGTGGCTATATTGCCGGCCATGAGACAGTGATCGATTCCATCCGCTCAATGGCGTCCGGCTTTATCTTCACGACGTCGACCTGTCCGGTCATGGCTGCGGGCGCGCTTGCCAGCGTGTCCAAGCTGCGGACGGACGAGGGACGTCGGCTGCGTAGCCTCCATCAGGAGAATGCAGCGCTTCTGAAGAAGAAATTTGCGGACGCAGGCCTTCCAGTGATGGATTCGCCATCTCACATCGTGCCCCTGATGGTCGGAGACCCTGAGCGTTGCAAGGCGCTGTCAGACACATTGCTCTTCGACTTCGGGATCTATGTGCAGCCCATCAACTATCCGACCGTCCCGCGTGGCACCGAGCGCCTCCGCTTCACGCCAAGCCCTGTGCATGATGGTGCGATGATGGATGAACTGGTTGCGGCAATTCTCGCCGTATGGAAGCAACTGGGCCTCGACAAAGCGGCGTAGCGTCGGTTTTTACTTAGAGTATATTGTATAATTTAAGTATCGGTCGACCTCTTCTTGCCGAGGCCGATGTCTTTGGCGTGCTGTGAACGAAGCTTCGCATAGTTCGGCGCGACCATCGGATAGTCTGCTGGCAGGTTCCAGCGTGCCCGGTACTCCTCAGGCGTCATGTCATAGCGTGACCGCAGATACCGCTTTAGCATTTTGAGTTTGCGGCCGTCTTCCAGGCAAACAAGGTATTCCGGGGTCACAGATTTCGCAATAGATACAGCAGGTTCCAATATATCGGCCGGTTGCGCGCCGCCGGTGGACAGATCAAGGATCGTGCCGTGAACCGTCTTGATGAGTGCCGGCAGTTCGGACGCGGCTACCGAATTATTGGCAACAAATGACGTGACGATACTTGCCGTCATATCCAGCACATCCGTATCGTCTATGTTGCTCATGCGTCTGCCTTGCCTCTTTCTAGTAAAACTTTGCTCCTAGTTGCTAAGAACATCCGCCTAGGCAAGCTGTAATACCATATAGATTAAAGTAAACGGGCACAATATTCGTCGAGCCACTAGAGCAAACGGAATGTGAAACGGGCTTGTTTGCAGCAGTTTGCCACGGTTGCAGCTAGGAGGCAGGCGGCGTAAAGACGTGCTGACCCCTGAAACAGGAGATTCTCATGGCGGATACGGCGGCTCCGGCCCAGATGGTGACGAGCGGATTCTTTAGTACATCGCTCCCGGAAGCGGATCCTGAATTGTTTGCAGCGATAGCCGACGAGCGGTCGCGCCAGCAACATCAGATCGAGTTGATTGCTTCTGAAAATATTGTTTCAAAAGCGGTGCTTGAAGCCCAAGGCTCGATTCTCACAAACAAGTATGCCGAAGGGTATCCGGGCAAGCGCTATTATGGCGGTTGCGAATTCGTCGACGTTGCCGAGAACCTTGCAATCAATCGTGCCAAGGCGCTGTTCGGATGTGAATTTGCCAACGTCCAGCCAAACTCGGGCAGCCAGGCAAACCAGGGTGTCTTCAACGCTGTGCTCAAACCGGGCGACACCATTCTCGGCATGAGCCTCGATGCCGGTGGTCACCTGACCCACGGCGCCAAGCCAAACCAGTCGGGCAAATGGTTCAACGCCGTTCAATATGGTGTGCGCCGTGAAGACGACCGCATCGATTTCGTCGAAGTCGAACGCCTCGCCAAAGCTCACCGTCCGCAAATGATCATCGCTGGCGGTTCCGCCTATCCCCGCGAGATCGATTTCAAGCGTTTCCGCGAGATTGCCGATGAAGTCGGCGCATTGTTCCTGGTCGACATGGCCCACTTCGCAGGCCTCGTGGCCGGCGGCGTCCATCCGAACCCGCTCGACCACGCCCACATTGCGACAACGACCACGCACAAGACGCTCCGCGGCCCGCGCGGCGGCATGATCCTTACCAATGACGAAGCGCTCGCCAAGAAGATCAATTCCGCGATCTTTCCGGGCATTCAGGGCGGTCCGCTGATGCATGTCATCGCGGCCAAAGCGGTTGCCTTCGGTGAGGCGCTGACGCCCGAGTTCAAGACATACGCCAAACAGGTCGTGGCAAACGCCCGTGCCATGGCAGCGGCTTGCAAGGCCAGCGGCCTCGATGTTGTCTCCGGCGGCACCGATACGCACCTTGCCCTGATCGACCTGCGTCCGAAAAACGTGACTGGGCGTGACGCCGAACAGGCACTCGAGCGCTCCTACATCACCTGCAACAAGAACGGCGTGCCATTCGACCCTGCCAAGCCAACCGTTACCAGCGGTATCCGTGTCGGCTCGCCAGCGGGCACAACGCGCGGCTTCGGCGAAGACGAGTTCACCCAGATCGGCAACTGGATCGGTGAAGTTGTTGATGCCGTTGCGGCTGGCGACAGTTCCGCAACCGAGGACAAGGTCCGCGCCGAAGTCAAAGCACTGACAGCTCAGTTCCCGATCTATAACGGTTTGGGAGCCTGATCCGCCTTGCGCTGTCCTTTCTGTGGTTCCGAGAATACAGCCGTAAAGGACAGCCGCTCGGCTGAAGACGACACCGCCGTGCGCCGTCGCCGCGTTTGCGAAAGCTGCGGCGCCCGTTTCACGACATTCGAGCGCGTCCAGCTGCGCGAGATCGTCGTCGTCAAGCGCGACGGCAAGCGCTCCCTGTTCGAACGGGACAAGCTATCGCGGTCCATATCGGTCGCCGTACGCAAACGCCCCGTCGACAGGGACCGGATCGACCAGATGGTCTCCGGCATTGTCCGCAAGCTCGAAAGCGGCGGTGAATCCGAAGTGCCATCCTCGCAGCTCGGCGAGCTGGTCATGGAATCCCTGAAGCGCGTCGACCCCGTGGGCTATGTCCGCTACGCCAGCGTGTATCGCGACTTCAAGGATCCAAGCGATTTCGCCCAGTTCATCGAGAAAACGGCGCTCGAAGAAGAAGATATCGACGAGTCATGAGCGGCGTGAGGGTCACCCTCAAGATCGCGACGTCCCTTGACGCCCGCATCGCGCTTGCCGACGGCACCAGCCAGTGGATCACGTCCAGCGACTCCCGCGCCAGGGCCCACCAGCTGCGCGCCGAACATGACGCCGTCCTCGTCGGCATCGGCACAGTCCTCGCTGACGACCCGATGCTGACAGCTCGCACCGTGCCCATGCCGAAGAAACAGCCCGTCCGCATTGTCGCCGACTCCAGCGGCCGGACGCCGAAACACTCCCGCCTCGTCCAGTCCATTTCCAGTGGTCCTGTCGTAGTTGCAACAGCGGGCCAGCCGCAGGACATCCTCGCCGCCAGCGGCGTGGACATCTGGCGCTGCGGCAACGGCACCCGCGTTGACGTCACATCGCTCGTGCGCCGCGCTGAGGGGGAGGGCATCACATCCATCCTGCTCGAAGGCGGCGGCACACTCGCCGCTTCCTTCATACGCGCGGGTCTCGTCGACGAAATTGCATGGTTTCGTGCGCCCATCCTGATCGGCGGGGATGGCCTGCCAGCATTGGGAAGTCTCGGCCTCGATGACCTCGCCTCTGCGTCACGATGGCGTCCTGTCGCGACGGAACGGATTGGAGATGACGTTCTCGATACTTATGTTCGAATTCAGCATAAGTCCCCCTAAGGATCCAAGCCGCCATGTTTACAGGTCTCGTCACTGACGTCGGAACGGTCCGCAAGGCCGAGCCGCGCAACGGTCTCATCCGGTTTGAGGTCGAAAGCGGCTACCCGCTCGAAGACATCGCCATGGGCGCATCCGTCATGCATTCCGGCGTTTGCCTCACGGTTGTGGACATGGGACAGGCCGAGCGCGGCGCCTGGTTCGCCGTCGAGGCCGTGCCTGAAACCCTCTCCAAGACCGTTCTCGGCGAGTGGAAAGCCGGCTCCCGCGTCAATCTCGAGCAGAGCCTCAAGCTCGGCGACGAGCTGGGCGGCCATTTCGTGTTCGGCCATGTCGACGGCGTCGGCGAGGTCGTCTCCATCGAACCCGAAGGCCAGAGCTGGCGCCTGACGATCCGTCCGCCTGCCGAAATTGCCCGCTATTTTGCCACCAAGGGTTCGGCCTCCATCAATGGCGTTTCCCTCACCGTCGCTGCGGCCTTGCCGAATGGCGACTTCCAGATCGCGATCATTCCGCACACATGGGAGGTGACGACCCTGTCGGACCTCACGCCCGGCGCACATGTGAACCTTGAGATCGACATGCTCGCGCGCTACGTGGCGCGCATGATTGGCGCCGATGCGCCGGAAGGACCCTCTACTCATGTCTGAAAGTTTCCACGACGCCATTTCCTCGATTGACGAGATCATTGAGGACGCTCGCAACGGGCGCATGTATATCCTGGTCGATGCCGAGGATCGCGAGAACGAGGGTGATCTGATCATCCCCGCAACCTTTGCGACACCCGAACAGGTCAACTTCATGGCCCGCCATGGCCGCGGCCTGATCTGCCTCGCCATGACGCAGGAGCGCGCCCACACGCTGCGCCTCGACATGATGACCCGCAACAACCGGGAAAGCATGCAGACCGCCTTCACGGTGTCCATCGAGGCCAGGGAAGGCGTAACCACCGGCATTTCCGCACATGACCGTGCCCGCACGATCGCCGTTGCTATCGATCCGACGACAGATGACGACGATATTGTCTCGCCCGGCCACGTTTTCCCGCTGGTCGCCAAGGACGGCGGCACACTGGTCCGCGCAGGGCATACAGAGGCCGCAGTCGACATTTCGCGCATGGCCGGTCTCTATCCTGCTGGCGTGATCTGCGAGATCATGAACGAAGACGGCTCGATGGCGCGCCTGCCAGACCTGGTTGCCTTCGCCCAGCTCCACAATCTCAAGATCGGTACGATTGCCGATCTCATCGCCTGGCGCCGCCAGAATGATCGTTTCCTTGAGCGCCGCGTCGAAGCCGTGCTGAACTCCACCTATGGAGACGGCTTCAAGACGGTCTGCTTCCGCAACACGCTCGACAATTCGGAACACATCGCCATTGTCCATGGCGACATCAAGCCGGACTCCAATACGATCGTCCGCGTTCACCGCACCGACGTGCTGGCTGACATTCTCGGCGAAACCGGTCCGCGTCAGGGCCTTGTCGGAAAAGCCATGCGCATCATTGCCGAGGCTGAAGAGCCGGGCGTCGTCGTTTTCGTCAATTCCATGCATCCCAACGTGATTGCAGAGCGTCTTGGCCTTAAGAGCAGCACGCCGCGCGATCCTTCCGCACCCTTGCGGGAATATGGCGTCGGGGCCCAAATTCTACGGGAATTGGGCGTTCGTCGCATGACTTTCCTGTCCGATACGCAGCCAACCCGCGTTGCAGGGCTTGACGGATACGGCTTGACCATAGAGGGCTGGCGCCGCTTGAACGAGGAGACAAAATAATGGCAGACCGCGTCCTTATTGCCATTTCACGCTATTACAAACACATCAGCGACGAGCTGGAGCTTGGCGCGATGGAAGTGCTTGAAGCTGCCGGTGCAAAAGTCACCGTCATGGAAGTGCCCGGTGCTTTCGAACTGCCGGGCCTTATCGCCATGGCAGCCGACAGCGGCCGCTTCGATGGCGCCGTTGCGCTCGGCTGCGTCATTCGCGGCGAGACCTCGCACTATGATTACGTTTGCGGCGAAAGCGCCCGAGGTCTCATGGACCTCATCGTCCAGCGCCGTCAGGCCATCGGCTACGGCATTCTGACCGTCGAAAATGGCGATCAGGCCTGGGTCCGCGCTGACCGCAAGCAGAAGAACAAGGGCAAGGACGCCGCTGAGGCGTGCCTCTCGATGATCAAGTTCCGCAAGGAACTCATTCGTTGAGCGATCAAAAAGTCCCTTTTGAAGTCATCCGAGCGCGCCGTGCTGGCGCCCGGCTGGCGGCTGTTCAGGCGCTCTATGAAATGGAGCAGACGGAGAAATCCGCCAAAGCGACCATCCGCGCCTTCATGGAAGACCGTCTCGGCATCGGCCCGGACGAGCGCCCCATCGAGGAAGCAGACCCCGACCTGTTCAAGTCCATCCTGAACGCGGTGGTCGCCCATCAGGTCGCCATCGATACGGCCATTCTCGCCCGCCTTGCGGACGGCTGGAAACTGACACGTCTCGACTCGACGACGCGCGCCATCCTGCGCGCAGGCGCCGCTGAGTTCATCGCGCATCAGGAATTGTCCAGCGCGGTCATCCTCGATGAATATGTCTCGCTGGCCTATGACTTCTTCGACGAGACCGAAGCGAAGTTCGTCAACGCCGTGCTTCAGAATGTCGGGCAGGATCTCCGGGCGGCTTAAGCCGCCTGGTCCGCACTCCGCGCCCAGGTCCGCACTTCCTCAACGAACAGCTCTGGCGCTTCCATGGCCGCAAAATGCCCGCCATGGCTCAACTCGTTCCAGTGCGTGATATTGTAGGCCCGCTCTGCCCAGCTGCGCGGCGGCGCCGCGTAGATTGTCTCGCCGGGGAAGTTTGCAAAACCAGTCGGCGTTTCACAGCGCTTGCTATCGGGCAGGCCAACGCCGCCTTCCTGGAAGAGGGCGTTGTAGTACCAGACGCTCGTCGCAATGGCGTCGTTCACGAGGTAGATCATCACGTTCGTCAGCAACTGGTCCTTGGAGTAGACACTGAACAGGTCGCCATCCTTCAGGTCTGACCAGCCGTGAAACTTCTCCAAAATCCACGCGGCCGTCCCCATGGGCGAATCCATCAGCGCCATGGCCAGCGTCTGCGGCTTGGTCGCCTGTTCCATCAAATAGGCTCCCTCGCGCTGCATGGCGGCCTGCGACGCGTTCAGCCAGTCGGTCTCTTCCTGCGATTGCGGCGTGGCCGGGTTTGGCCGGAAACCCATCATGTTCAGGTGGATGGCCTTGCAGCCGCCCTTCTTGTCATGCGTGCCATGATTATAGCCGAGCCATGACGTGACGAGGCCACCCCAGTCGCCGCCCTGCGCCAGATAGGTCTCGTAGCCGAGCACGTCCTGCATCAGCGTGTTCCACAGCTTCGCGGTCGCGCGCTGGCCCAGCGGTGATTTCGGCTTCTCGGAAAATCCGTAGCCGGGCAGGGACGGAATAATGATGTCGAACGCGTCTTCGGCCTTGCCGCCATGCTTGGATGGATAGGCGAGGGGACCGATCGCTTCCCAGAACTCGAAGAACGAGCCCGGCCAGCCATGCGTCAGCAGCAGCGGCCGGCTGCCGCCCGCTTCGCCGATCACATGCACGAAGTGTATCTCCAGTCCGTCGACATCGGCCTTGTAGCTTTGATAGCGATTAAGGTCGGCCTCGGCCTCGCGCCAGTCATAACCGGCCAGCCAATAGCGCTGCAGGTCCTTCATCACGGGGGTCGACATGCCATAGGCAAAGCCCTGCTCGTTCGCAGGGGCGGGGAACCAGGGGTAATTCTTGACCCGCTCCATGATTGCCTCGATCTTCTTGTCGGGCACATCAATCCGGAATGGCTTTGGTCTGGGCATGCTGTCGTCCTCCTGAGAGGAAAGCATACGCGCAATGACATGTCCGCGCGAGCCGGACGCAGGGTCAGGTCAGACCGAGAAACTCGTCCCGCAACCACAGGCCGCCGTGGCGTTCGGATTCTTGATCTTGAACGCCGCGCCAATCAGCTCGGTCGAAAAGTCGATCTCGGCGCCGTGGAGGAATTCGAGGCTCATTTCGTCGATCAGTACATGCGCGCCATCGCGCTCGACCACCAGGTCGTCGGCATTGGCCGCATCGGCAAAGTCGAACTTGTAGGAAAAGCCCGAACATCCGCCGCCTTCAACGGACACGCGCAGGAAGGCTGCGCCGTCCTGTTTGGCCAGAATCGCATTAATCCGCTTGGCAGCGGAGGCGGACAGGGTCACATCAGGGGCTGTTACGGTGCTCATGCACACAAGATAGGGACGAATTGGCCAATGGAAAAGAGAGCAGTGTTTGCGACGCGTCACGAAGACAGCCGCGGGCGCTATCATGAGGAGGCCCCGTCTGCGACCCGCACGCCGTTCCAGCGTGACCGCGACCGGATCGTCCACTCCACCGCTTTCCGCCGCCTGAAGCAGAAAACGCAGGTTTTCGTGGCCCATGAGGGCGATCATTACCGCACCCGCCTTACGCATTCCCTCGAAGTCGCCCAGATCGCCCGCAGCATTGCCCGCACCCTTGGTCTCGATGAAGACCTCGCCGAAGCCCTGGCGCTCGCCCATGATCTCGGCCATCCGCCCTTCGGCCATGCCGGCGAAGACCAGCTCGACGAATGCATGAAGGAGTATGAGGGTTTCGACCACAACGCCCAGACCCTGCGAATCGTCACCAAACTTGAAGTGCGCTACCCCAATTTCGACGGCCTGAACCTCAGCTGGGAAATGCTGGAAGGCCTCGTGAAGCACAACGGCCCCGTCACAGGCCCCGATACGCCGATCAGCAGCCTTCCCGCCGCCTTCCGCAACTTCCACCAGCTAGCCGACCTCGAGCCCGACCAGTTCGCCGGCCCGGAAGCGCAGGTCGCCGCCCTGTCCGACGACATCGCCTACAACAATCATGACATCGACGACGGCATCGCCTCAGGCCTCTTCACCATTGACGACCTGAAAGACATCCCCGTTGTCGGCGACGCCTTCCGCGGTGTCCGCGTGGAATACCCCCATCTCAGCGACCGTATGGTCACCTACGAAGCCGTCCGGCGCCTCATCGGCATCTGGATCAACGACGTCACCGACGAAACCCGCCGCCGCATCGCCCTGCATCAGCCCCAGAGCGCCGCTGAAGTGCGCGCCATGGATGTGCCGCTCGTCGCCTTCTCGGATGCGCTGGCCGAGCGCCAGCGTCCCCTCCGGGCGTTCCTCTACGAACGCATGTACAAGCACTACAAGGTCAACCGCATGCGCAGCCAGGCCAAGCGCCTGCTCGCCGACCTGTTCGACATCTTCCTCGCCGAGCCCGAAACCCTGCCGCCGCCCTGGCGCCACGACGCAGCGCAGGTCACCGAAGGCCGCCGCGCCCGCATCGTTTGCGACTATATCGCCGGCATGACCGACACGTTCGCCATGGAAGAGCACCGCCGCCTGTTTGATCCCAGCGGCATGCGCTGATGGGCGATTGAATACAGTCCGCCCGGGCAAATCCCGGCAATGTTCAAGCGTCATTAACGAAACAGCCCCTAATATTAACCTCAGCAACTTGTTCTGAAGGAAGTATTCCATGGGCAGATCACGCAACGGGGGCGATTATTCGCCTTTCGAGGATGACTACCGGGGATTCGAAATCCGCGATGATGAGACCGCCCGTGGGCCGCTCATACTGGCGCTGGCCATCGGCGTCCTGCTCGTTTTCGGTGCCGTCGTCTGGAACACGTATCGCCAGGGCGTCCGCGCCAATGGCGCCGGGATCCCCAGTGTTATCGCCGATTCCCAGCCCTACAAGCGCACCCCTGAGGATCGCGGCGGCATCGCCGTGCCCGACACCGACAAGCGCTTCTACGACCAGATGGACGCCTCCGACCGCCCCGCCGCGCAGGATGCCGAACTGGCGGATGAAGAGCGCAGCACAGAGTTCCTGCAAGGTGGCCCGCCCATAGAGCTCCGGCCGGGAATCGAATCAGCCGGCGCCGACGAGACAGACCCCGAAAACGGCATGCCGAACGCCGTTGCAGACCAGGTGAAGGCGCTGGCCGACCTTGATTCCCGCCCGGCCGAATCGGATGAAGACCTTGAAGTCGCTGCCGTAAACCCGGTTCCGATGCCGATGGCGGCCCAGCCCATGCCCCGGCAACAGGCCATGTCCGAGTTCGAATTCGCCGCCAATGGCGCTTTCATGGTTCAGGTCGCCGCTTTCCGCTCCGAAGAGGCGGCTGAAACTGCATGGCGTAAGGCATCCAGCAGCAGGCCCGACATCTATCAGGGCGCTTCGAAGCACATCCAGCGGGCTGATCTTGGCGCCAAGGGTGTGTTTTACCGCTTGCGCGTAGGCACCTTTGCCGAAAGATCGGAAGCTTCGGCCTTCTGCGATGCGCTCAAGGCTTCTGGCGAAAACTGCATTGTGGTGACTGGATAGTGAATAAGGCTTGCATCCTCAGCATCTCCGGCGCGCAGCTGACTTCGGGGGAAAAGACCCTCTTCGCCACACAAAATCCGTGGGGCGTCATCCTGATGGGCCGCTCCTGCGTATCGAAAACGCAGATCCGCGCGCTGGTCAGCGATATCTGGAATGCCACTGGCCGCGAGACACTCATCTTCATCGATCAGGAAGGCGGCCGCGTCGCCCGCCTCAAGGCGCCGGAATGGCCGCTTTTCCCGCGCGGTGAAGACTATGCGCTCCTCTACAAGGCAGACCCCGAGCGCGGCCGCGAGGCCGCATGGCTGGGGCACCGCCTCATCGCCGCCGAATTGGCCTCCATGTCCATCCATGCCGACTGCGCACCCGTCGTCGACCTGCCAGTGCCAGGCGCGCATGACGTGATCGGCGACCGGGCCTTTGGCACCGAGCCGGAGCAGGTCGCAGACCTTGCCCGCGCAGCGCTCAAGGGCCTTGCCGATGGCGGTGTTGCGGGCGTCGTAAAGCACATTCCGGGGCATGGTCGCTCCATGTCGGACAGCCATCTGGAACTGCCCCGCGTTATGGCCAGTGAGCAGGAATTGGCCAAGGATTTCGACGCCTTCGCACGGCTCGCCGACGCGCCGATGGCGATGACGGCCCATATTGCCTATGACGCGATCGATCCCGGTGTGGCCGCCACCCTGTCGCAAAAGCTTATTCAAGGCATCATTCGCGAGCGAATCGGGTTTGATGGCCTGCTGATGAGTGATGATCTGGGGATGAGGGCGCTGGGCGGCAGCCTGACGACGCGTGCGGACGGGGCAATTGCCGCCGGCTGTGACATGCTGCTGCACTGTTCCGGCTTCCTGAAAGACGACGAAGCGATCCTCGCCGAGATGACCGAAGTGGCCGAAGCCTCGCCACTTCTCGCCGGCAAGGCGCTCCAGCGCGCTGACCGTGCCGAGGCCATGGCGACGAATGAGCAACCCTTTGACGCTGAGGCCGGCTGGGCCCGTTTCCACCAACTCTTTCCCGATTTCAGGGCGATGGCATGAGCGTGGACGCCATCTCCATTGATGCGCTGTCGGCAGACGCGCAGGACGCCGAAGCGGGGGATATCTTCCGCGTCGATGTCGATGGCTATGAAGGCCCGCTCCACCTCCTGCTAGAGCTGGCCCGCCGCCAAAAGGTAGACCTGCTCCACCTGTCCATCCTCGACCTCGCCGTCCAGTATCTCGGCTTCATCGAGGACGCGAAGTCCAAACGCATGGATCTTGCGGCAGACTATCTGCTGATGGCCTCATGGCTCGCGTACATGAAGTCACGTCTCCTCCTGCCCAAGCCCGAAAAGCTGGATGAGGACGAGCCAAGCGGCGAGGAAATGGCTGAGCGGCTGGCTTTCCGCCTGAAGCGTCTCGATGCCATGCGCACCGCCGTTGAAGAGCTTGAGGCCGGCCCGATCCTCAACAATGTCATCTTCCTGCGCGGACGGCCTGAACAGCCTGTCGTCGTCAAGCATACCGAGTTCAAGGCCTCGCTCTTTGAGCTGACCCAGGCCTTTGGCGCCATTCGTGAGCGTAAGGAAAAGGAAGCGCCTCACAAGATTGAGCAGCAATTCGTCTTGCCGCTGGAACTGGCGCGCACCACACTGCGCGCACTACGTAGCCAGCTCACCCAGTGGTCAACACTCGACGAGATCCGGACAACGATGACGGATGTCGATCCGGACCTGCCGCCAAGGTCCGTCACCGCCAGCGTCTTTTCGGCGGCTCTTGAACTCGCCCGTGACGGCGAAGTCGATGTGCGCCAGGACGCCCACTTTGCGCCACTATACCTGCGTAATGCAGCAACCAACCCCGGGGAGGGCAGGGATGCAACCGCTTGAGAAGTTTGAAATGATGGATGATTCACAGGAAGAGACGCGGGATCCCATGGCCCAGCTGTCCTTCGCCTACAAGCGCTCCGAAGCGGCGCTGGAAGGCGGAATGCAAGAGGCCTTGTCGGAAGGAATCCGCCGCGCAGAGGCCATCCTGTTCGCCGCGGGTGAGCCCCTGTCGGCTGACCAGATCGCCGAAATCCTGCCGCACGGTGTCGAGTCCGCTGAAGTGCTTATGTCGCTGCGCGCAATGTATGCCAATCGCGGCGTGAACCTCGTCGAAGTCGCTGGCAAATGGCGTTTCCAGACGGCGCAGGACTTGGCCTATCTCTTTGTCGAGGAACGTCAGGTCCAGAAGAAGCTGGGTCAGGCTGCGCTCGAAACACTCGCGATCATCGCCTATGGTCAGCCCGTCACCCGCGCCGAGATCGAGGCCGTCCGCGGCGTCGCCGTCGCCAAGACAACCATCGACTCCCTCATGGAAGCCGGTTGGGTGAAGATCAAAGGTCGCCGCAAGACACCCGGCCAGCCCATGACCTATGGCACTACCGATGCCTTCCTTGAACATTTCGGTCTCGAAAGCCTCGACACCTTGCCCGGCAAGGCAGACCTCGAAGCTGAAGGCCTGCTCTCCGATGTCATCCCATCCGGCTTCCAGATGCCGGACGAGGAGGCGCTCAACGAGGAAGACGTCCTGATCGACGATCGCCACGACGCCGAAACCGTCGACGCCTTCGTCACCGACTACATGGACATTGAGGACGCGGACGCGCCTGCAGATGACACTGAAGCGAGCGCGTCTGATGAGGCCGAACCGGATGATGCCGAATTGGAACTGACTGAAGGCGCAATTGCTGGCGAGGCAGAAGACGACGAGTCTGAAGACAGTTCGGTCAGCGTTTTTACTTATCTGAAGCCGCGCCCCACGACGCCTGAGGAAGACGAGGATTTCGACCGCGCAGCGGTCAAGGCCGCCGTCATCCAGCTCGCTTCCAATCCGCGTGAGCCGCAACGCCCGATGAGCGACTGGGATGATGAGGAATAGGTCACACGACCGGCGGCTCTAATCTGAACCGTCTTTCCTCATCGAACAGTCCGAGGATGTCATCCTCCGCAGTCCCTGCGCCGATATTATGAAGCACGTAATGATGTCCCATGGCCGTCACCCGGTCGGACACGATTCCGATATGCGGCAGGCTGCCATTGAGGCGCATTGTATAGAGGTCGCCCGGCTGCCAATCCGTCAGTGAGGCGGGAGTGGGCAAGGCTTCTCCATGCCGACGGAAATAGGTCTCGAGGTTCGGCACCCGGCGATGGTCGATATTCCTGTCCGTCCGCGTCAGGCCCCAAGTCTTTGGATAGGCGCTGAACGCTGCTTTCATGTCCTCATGAACGGCTGATTGCAGGTCGAGGTCGAACGCGTCCCGATACGCCCTGATCACGACATCCGTACACACACCCCGCTCACGCGGCACATCGCCATTCGGATAGTCGAGGCTGACATAGGCCGGGTCATAGCTCACCGTGATTCCGATCTGCTGGCGCGCGGCGAGGATAAGCCGCGTCTCCCAGGGCACCAGTCGCTCACCCGTGACGCTCGGGAGGAGGGGGAGGGCCACAAGGCCGGACAAGGCGGCACGACGCGTGATCATGGCCCTAGAAAGCACCGCCTTGCGGCAGGATTAGGTTGCAAATGGGCCGGGAATGGTCACGGAAGGGTCCGGGAATGGACTCGGAAGTCCACCGGAAGGCCCGGGAACGGACTCTTAAAAGCCCTTCAGCTCCGCAATCTCGTCCAGATCAGCCCGCTCCGCACGCAGCGCATTGACCTTGTGATCTGGATCCGGAACGCCAACAGCCATCGCGCACCAGACCATTTCCGTCTCGCCCAGCCCGAAATGCTCCTTCAGCATCGGCCGCAAAATGCCCCAGCATTCCTGCATGCATGTCCCCCATCCGCGCTCCTCTGCGAGCAGGGCCAAAGTTTGCATGTACATGCCGGTATGGCCCCACTGGCCGTGGCCCATACGCTCATCAATCACAATGAACACTGCAGCAGGCGCGCCGAAGAAGCGGTAATTGTTGGCAAACCAGGCAAGCTTTGCCGGCCGGTCGCTGCGCGGGATTTCCAGCGCCTCGTACATCATCTCTCCCACACGCCGGCGGCGCGCCTCATGCGGCTCCCACAGGTCCTTTGGATAGATCGCCCGGTCCGTCGGCTGGCCAGCAGGGCTGTCCTTCAGCACATCAGCGGCCTTGGCGATCACCGCATCCTTCGCCTCCCCCGAAACCACAATCACCCGCCAAGGCTGCACATTCCCCCCCGAAGGCGCCCGCTGCGCTGCGGTCAGCCAGTCACGAACATCGGCTTCGGAAAGCGCGTCAGGTTTGAAGGCCCGCGTTGAAATGCGCTGGGCGACAGCGGTAGAAACATCCATGAAAAAACCTCCCATCAGGATCTGATGGGAGGTTTATCAGGCTTTGCGCGGCGTCAGCCAACACGCTTATTTCGGATGGCAGATAACCGGCATCCAGGTGTAGCCCTTCACGAACGCGCCGGAGGTAAGCGATGGCTCATCCAGCACTTCAATATGGCTGAAGCGCTCCATGATCTCCTGCCACAGGATCTGCAGCTGCAGCTCCGCAAGGCGGTTGCCGACGCAGCGGTGGATGCCGAAGCCGAACGAGATGTGGCGACGGGCATTCTCGCGGTCGATAATGTAGTCGTTGGGTCGATCCCAGAAGCGCTCATCGCGGTTGCCGGAGACATACCACATGGCGACCTGGTCGCCCTTGTGGATCGTCTTGCCGCCCATCTCGACGTCTTCCAGCGCTGTGCGGCGCATGAAGGCCAGCGGCGTCTGCCAGCGGATCGTTTCCGACACCATGTTCGGGATCAGCGAATGATCAGCTTTCAGTTTCTCATATTCGGACGGGAACTTGTTCAGGGCGTAGACCGAACCCGTCATCGAGTTGCGGGTCGTGTCATTGCCGCCGACGATGAGCAGGATGACGTTACCCAGCAGCTCCATTGGCGTCATGTTGCGGGTCTTCTCACCATGCGCCAGCAAGCTGATGAGATCGTTCTTTTCGTCCATCGCGCCGCGTTCCTGGAACAGGCCCATAAACGTGGTGAGGCAGGTCATCATCTCCTGCTTCCACTGTTCTTCCCCACCGGGGCAAATGTCAGGATTGTTCATGTTCGTCGCGACGTCAGACCAGCGAGTCAGGTCGCGGCGACGCTCGTAAGGATAGTCAAACAGGGTCGCCAGCATCATCGTGGTCAGTTCGACCGAGACGGTATCGACCCAGTCAAAAGGTTCTCCGACGGGCAGGCTGTCCAGCAGGCCCTGTGTCCGCGAACGAATCAGGGATTCGTATTCCTTGAGCATGTTCGGCGCGACGGCCGGCTGGACTGTCTTGCGCTGTTCGGAGTGGCGCGGCTCATCCATCGCGATGAACATCGGCATCTCGAAATCTTCAAGCGGCTCACCGAGTGTGATGCCACCGTGCTCCCAGCTCGACGAGAAGCGCTTGTGGTCCGTGTCGATGGCCATGATGTCTTCATAGCGTGTGATGGACCAGTAGGGCCCAACGAAGCTGTCCGGGGTGAAATGGATGGGGTCTTCGTTGCGAAGGCGCTCAAGCAGCTCCCAATATTTGCCCTGACGCCAGATTTCCGGATCAACAATGTCGACGGTTTTGATGTCGACGCTGGACGCAGGCGGCACCTCTTCGCCAACGCGGAGATAGCCGGGATGCAAGGGTTCGCGGTCCGAAACCTTGGGACGCTTCAGTGCGGGGTGATCAATGCTCTGTGCAGTATCTGCAGCCATTTCTTTTCCTCCGGAGCATCCTTCAACCGGATGCCAGTTTTGATGTCTGGAAGAATTTAACATAGCCCGGATAAAAAAACCATGACGCAGGCGTCATTTATTTTTGGTAACCCGAATTCAGGCCAAATACCGTTCGCTACGGGCGCTGATCAGGGCCGCCCGGATGGCCGTTAAAAGTGATTTGCGCTCGGGAAGTGTCAGGAAACGTCCAATGACATAGGCCGTCCGTCCGTGCTCGATTCGCAGCCAACTGGTCGATTCGACGGGCTCATCGAGTTCCACCCGGGCGAAGGCCGAGGGAAGTTCCACACGTCGCTCGGAGCCATCCGCCTTGCGATGGAAGAGATGCACCGACTTCCCGGTGATGGTGATGCGAGTTTCTTCCCGCTGACGACGGAAGGACCAGCGAAAGGCCAGGTAGATCGCCAGAGCATCCAGGCCGAAGAATCCCACGACAGGGAAGGCGCCCATGGAGAGAAACGCCATTCCGCTGACAAAACTCGCGACGCCGACGACACTCATGATGATGGCAAAGCCACGCGGGCTCAGCGACCTGTTCGGGGTCAGCAGCGCATCCAGATAAACGACTTCGTCAATTTCGCTCATGCAGGAATATCTAGCACGCCCTTGCATGCTGCAAAGTGCGACTTAGACAGTCCTGCATGCCAAATGACGCACCCTCCAAGCCGAAGACCCGGAAAAAGCGGGCTCCAAGAACATTCGGTCCGGAAAAAGCGCATGCGCTATATAAGGCGCTCGCTGAAGACAGGCCGGAACCCCGCACCGAACTGGACTTCACGAGCCCCTATACGCTGGTTGTCGCGGTCGCCCTGTCTGCGCAAGCGACCGATGTCGGGGTGAACAAGGCCACCGCCAAACTCTTCGCTGTCGCAGACACGCCTGAAAAGATGCTGGCGCTGGGCGAAGAGGGGGTGGCTGGATACATCCGCACCATCGGGCTTTGGCGCAACAAGGCCAAGAACGTCATCGCACTGAGCCAGATGCTCCTGGACGAATTCGGCGGCGTTGTGCCGGAAACGCGAGATGAGCTTGAGCGCCTGCCGGGCGTCGGCCGCAAGACAGCCAATGTAGTGCTGAACGAGGCTTTTGGCGTGCCGACGATTGCCGTGGATACCCATGTGTTTCGGGTGGCAAATCGGACAGGCTTGGCGCCAGGCAAGACGCCTGAGCAGGTCGAGGCGGGGCTCGAGCGCGCGACGCCGACCGAATACAAGCAGGGCGCCCATCACTGGCTGATTCTGCATGGCCGTTACGTCTGCAAGGCGCAGACGCCGGAATGCTGGCACTGCGCCATAGCAGATCTGTGCCGTCACAAGCCCAAAACGCCGGACCCTGCGACTGTCTCTCGCCTCGGTCCGCGTCATTAAACGCCACCTGTTTAGGCAGGCTTGTCGCAGATTATTCTCAAGGTATACGCGCCATCAAGTGGCCATGGTTCCGTGAGTCGATGGTCTGAATTTGCCACCAGAACTTATCCGATAAATCCAGGAGTCTTCGCAATGCGTCCACTGAACCAGTCATCATTCATCCTTGCATCTGTCGGCGCCGCTCTTGTGGCCGTTGCGCCGGCTTACGCTCAGGAAAAGGATGGCTGGAGCGGCGAAGCGGCCTTAAATGCGGGTTACACGACCGGCAATACTGAAACGACTGATCTGGGCCTCGGCGTTGATGTCGCGCGCACGGCGGGTCTTTGGAGAGTCGAACTGGTCGCGGACGGCGAATATGGCGAACAGGATGGCATCGAAAGCCGGAACCGCTACTTCTTCTCGGGTGATGTTGATCGCCTTCTGAACGAAAAACTCTTCAGCTTTGGTCGGACCTCTTATGAGGTCGATCAGTTCACAGGATTCGATAGCCGTACCTTTGTGGGTGGCGGCCTAGGCTATCATATCCTCAATGGTGAGAAGGCAAGCTGGACCGTTCGCGGCGGCCCGGGTGTCAAGATTGACGAAGTGAAACGCACTGTCGTGACGAATTCAGATGGCGTCGTGATCGTCACGCCAGCGGAAACCGTGACGTCTATCGGTGCGGTGGCGCGCTCTGAATTTGGCTATCAATTCAACGATAATGTCAAACTCGCGAACGAGACGGACGTGCTGTACGGGGAAACATCCACGCAGATTGAAAATAGCATTGCGCTGACGGCTTCCGTTTCAAAATCCTTCTCCGCGCGCATGTCCTTCAATGTCCGCTACGACACCAACCCGGCTGACGGTTTCGAGGACACTGACACCGCGCTGAAAGTTGCGCTCGTGTATGGCTTCGGGAAGTAGGGCCGCACCCGAGGAAATATAGCGTAAAGTATGCGCTCGGAATTTCAGCGAAGGGCTTTAGGCCTCGATCCTGATTTGCCGTGCGATCGCTGCCGCCATTCGCTTGCCAAGCTCGGGCCCTTCGATGGGATAGAGATAGGGCTCGATCAGTTCCAGCTCCATTAGAAGGAGTTGGCCATTTTCCGCGCGCAGCATGTCGACGCGGCCGTAGAGGGGCGTTTGGTCAAGTGTGCCAATTATAGCCTGCGCGGCGGCCAGGTCCCGTGAGGACGGGACAATCGGTTCTTCCTGCCCGCCATATTCGGATTGGATCCTGTAGTCGCCGTCTGCGGCACGCTTGATCAGGGCATGACTGAACTGGCCGTCAATAAAGATGAAGCTGATCTCGCCTTCGGTCTGGATCATGTTCAGGAAGGGCTGGACCATCATCGGGTGCGCAACTGCGGGAATCGTCTCTCCGCGCTTGAGGCGGAACTGGTCCCGGGCGCCGGCGCCAATCTGGCGCTTGAAGACGAGGTCGTCACTGCCAAGCACGTCGAATGCCCCCGAAGCAGTATCCGGCGTCACCTTGTCCAGCCAGAGGGTCGGGATCAGGTTTGCGCCTTTCGCTTCAAGGTCTTTCAGGTACGTCTTGCGGCTGTTCCAGCGCACCATGTCTGCGGAGTTGAACAGGCGCGTGCGCTTGCCAATGGCCTCCAGGGTATTGAGGAACTGATCAATACGGTCCCAATAGTCCCAGGTTGTGCCGATGATGGCGGCGCCAAACGATCCCCAATCCGCGTCTGGATCATCCCAGGCGACATCGACAACGCTCATGCCCTTTTCGGCAAAAGCCGGCACGAGTGAACGCATCATATAGTCATGTTCGAAAGCATCACTACGACGAACGGGTGAACCTGGCAGCGTGACTCGGGAGGCAATGTAAGCGATTTTCATGGCGAGCGGTTTAGCATGGCGCGCAGTTGCGTCCAGCGCCCATGTCTGGCAATCGGCGGGCTTGGTTTTCAAGGCTAAGAAAATATGACTTCCACCCGTTATGATGTTGTCGGCCTCGGCAATGCGATCGTTGATGTTCTTTCCAGCGCGGATGGTGCGTTCCTGAAATCATGGGATATCCAGAAAGATGCCATGACGCTGATCGAGGAGCCTCGCGCAGAGGAACTTACGGCAGAGGCGAAGAACCCGATCATCACGTCAGGCGGAAGCGGTGCAAACACCATAGCGGGCGTATCGAGCTTCGGCGGCAGCGCTGCTTATATAGGCAAGACAGCCAATGATGATCTCGGCCGCCAGTTTCGGGAAGAAATGACCAAAACAGGCGTGCCTTTCGCGACCCATCCGCTCGAGGATGGGCCGGCAACGGCTCGGTGTATCATCTTTGTCACCGACGACGGCGCGCGCAGCATGAACACATTTCTTGGCGCTTCAGTTCTCTTCTCCAAGGAGGATGTCGACGAAGAGGTCGTCCGCGAAGGTCGCATACTCTACCTCGAAGGCTATCTGTTCGATAAGGACGACGCCAAGGCCGCCTTCATCCACGCGTCTGAAATTGCCAAGTCCGCAGGCCGACTTGTTGCCCTGACGCTTTCGGACAGCTTTTGCGTGGATCGCCACCGGGAGAGCTTCCTGCATCTGGTTCAGGGCCATGTCGATATTCTCTTCGCCAACGAGGAGGAGCTCCTGTCCCTCTACCAGACGCGTGACTTTGATGAAGCCATTGCGCGCCTTCAGGCTGATACGGCGATCGCCGCCGTGACGCGGAGCGAAAAAGGCTCCGTTGTGATCGGTGACGGCGAGCCTCTGACGGTTGCGGCTGAGCCGGTGGCAAAAGTGGTCGACACAACAGGTGCCGGCGATCAGTACGCCGCTGGCTTCCTTTTTGGGTACGCGCGCGGCTTGCCGCTGGCGACCTGCGCACGGCTTGGCCATATCGCGGCGGCTGAAGTCATCAGCCATTTTGGCCCACGTCCGGAAGTCTCGCTTGCAGGCCTCGCTGAAGCGGCAGGTATCAAGCTTTAGAACGCGACCAGATACCGTGACGCGGTAAGCCCAACAAGAACGAATCGCCCCATAGTGCTGTTTCAGAACTTGCTGGGAATCGGCGCAGGGGATCCCGTATGAAATGGTCAGAGCTCTCGGATAACTGGTGCCCGGTCGCGCGGACGCTGTCCGTGCTGGGTGACCGCTGGACGCTTCTCATTTTGAGGGACTGCCTCCTCGGCCTCTCGCGGTTCGAGCAATTTGCGGAATCAAGCGGGATGACGCGGCACATACTCGCTGACCGGCTCAAGCGCCTTGTCGAAGCAGGCATTCTGGTCCGAAACCCGTATTCAGAAGCGCCCAAGCGTTATGACTACGTTCTCACAGAGAAGGGCCAGGAACTCGCCCCAGCGCTCATGACCCTGCGAGATTGGGGCAAGAAGCATTTGCCGGTGCGACGGGCCAGCGCGAGCTAATCGCCTCTATTAGAGAATGAACTTGGAGAGGTCCGCGTTGCCGGCAAGGCTCGCCACGCGTTCGTTCACATAGTCCGCCGTAATCGTGATGGTTTCGCCAGACTTGTCAGGTGCGTCGAAGCTGATCTCATCCAGAAGCCGTTCCAGCACGGTCTGCAGGCGCCGGGCGCCGATATTCTCCACCGAGTTGTTCACCGCTTCCGCGAGGTCTGCGAGCCGGTCGATGGCCGCATCCTCGAAGACCAGTGTTACATTTTCCGCCGCCATGAGCGCCTCATACTGGCGCACAAGGCTCGCCTCCGGTTCCACAAGGATACGCCTCAGGTCGTCACGTGACAAAGGCTCGAGTTCGACGCGGATCGGCAGACGGCCCTGTAATTCCGGCAGCAGGTCTGATGGCTTGGAGACATGGAACGCGCCAGACGCGATGAACAGGATATGGTCTGTCTTGACCGCGCCGCGTTTGGTGGACACGGTTGTGCCTTCGATCAGCGGCAGCAGGTCGCGTTGCACACCTTCCCGGCTGACATCGGCGCCGCCCCGGTCCTTGCGTGCGGCCACCTTGTCAATTTCGTCGAGGAAAACGATGCCGTCCTCTTCGACAGCCTTCACGGCCTCGCGGATGATGGCATCCTCGTCGAGCAAGCGGTCTGCTTCTTCATCCAGGAGAGGGCGGTGGGCCTCCTTCACAGTCGTGCGAACGCGCTTGGTGCGCCCGCCGCCCATGGCCTTACCGAGCATGTCCGACAGGTTGATCATGCCCATCGAGCCGCCTTGCCCCGGAATATCGAGCATCTGCATGGCATTGCCTGAGTCGGTGAAATCGATATCCACCGGCTTGTCGTCGAGTTCGCCTGCGCGCAATTTGCGCCGAAAGGCTTCGCGTGTGGACGCTTGAGACTCAGCGCCCACAAGGGCGTCCAGAAGGCGTTCTTCCGCCGCATCCTTGGCCTGCTGCGCCACGCCAGCCCGTTTCTGCTCTCGAATCATGCCGATGGCAGCTTCGACCAGGTCGCGAATGATCTGTTCGACATCTCGTCCGACATAACCGACTTCAGTGAACTTGGTCGCTTCCACCTTCAGGAATGGCGCATTGGCGAGCTTGGCCAGGCGGCGGGAAACTTCAGTCTTGCCCACGCCTGTGGGGCCGATCATCAGGATGTTTTTGGGTGTAATCTCGTTGCGAAGCGCTTCAGGCGCCTGCTTGCGGCGCCAGCGGTTGCGCAGGGCAATCGCCACGGCGCGCTTTGCGCCAGTCTGGCCAACAATGTGCCGGTCAAGCTCGGCAACGATCTCACGTGGTGTCAGGTTTTGCATTCAGATATTCCGGAACTGCTTTGCCATCAGGTCTGCATCAGACCAGAAGGGGAGGCGATTAAAGGTCGAGCGTTTCGAGCGTGAAGTTGGCGTTAGTGTAGACGCAAATATCAGCGGCAATCTGCATCGCCTTGCGACCGATGACTTCCGCATCCTCTTCATAATCATAGAGGCCCCGCGCGGCAGCCAGCGCATAATTGCCGCCTGACCCAACGGAGACCACATTGTGCTCAGGCTCAAGCACATCACCCGCGCCGGTGATCACGAGCGTGACCTCCTTGTCAGCCACGATCAGCAGGGCTTCAAGTTTTTGTAGGTATTTTTCAGTTCGCCAGTCCTTAGCCAACTCAACGGCGGCCCTCTGGAGTTGGCCCGGGTGCCGTTCCAGCTTGGCTTCAAGCCGCTCGAAAAGTGTGAAGGCGTCTGCTGTCGCGCCCGCAAAGCCAGCGAGAATCTCGCCGCCTGCAATGCGTCGCACTTTACGTGCATTTCCCTTCATAATGGTTTGACCCATTGAGACTTGTCCGTCGCTCAGCATGGCGAGCTTACCGGATTTTCGAACGGCGAGGATCGTTGTCCCGTGCCAGATCGCTTCAGATTCATTGCGCTGTTTCATGTCCCAAGATGTGGCCGATCAGGCCCTTTGGTGCAAGACATGTGCGGTCATCTGTCATGCCTGTCACAATTGTCACATAACTGTCGCGGAGCAGCATTAAGGGAAGCCACATTAACGGGGAATTCGAACTGGATGATTCAGCAGCTCGGTCACTTGCCCATGGGATGGCTTTTGCTGGCATTGCTCGCGATGCTGGCATCGGGCGGCTTTTTCGTTGGCCGGGTCCAAGCCGAACGATTCAGCGGTGCCACAGGATCTATCCGGGTCCATTCCCGACCCAATTATCACGGCTACTATGTTGCCATGTGGACCTTTGTCCCGGCGCTGGTCGTGGCGCTGGCCTACGCAATGCTGGGCGAGGGCATAGTCCGGTCGCTGCTTGCCGGGGAGTTGCCAGCCAATTTCCAGAGCATGCCGTCTGTCGAGTTGGACGTTTACCTGGACTCAATCGCGCGTGCCGCATTTGACCACGGCTATGGCGGCGCAGACCGCGTGTTCTCAGCCATCGCCAATCGATTTCTTGAACTGCAGGGCATGGTGAAGGCTTCAGCCATCGGGCTGGCCCTGATCAGCGCAGCGTGCGGCTTTTTCCTGGCGCGTCGCAAGGTGGCTCCTGGCTTCCGGGCCCGCAATCGGGTCGAGGGGGGCATAGAGCTCTTCCTGTTCCTGTGTGCCGGCATCGCAATCGCTACAACTGTCGGCATTGTCGCGTCGTTGCTTTACGAAAGCCTGCGGTTTTTCTCGGAGATCCCATTCTGGGATTTCCTGTTCGGTACGCGCTGGAACGCGCAGACAAGCGCAGAGTTTGGCGCCCTCCCTCTGTTCTATGGCACGTTCATGATCGCGCTGATCGCCATGCTCATCGCAGCGCCTGTCGGTCTGTTTGCGGCGATCTACCTTTCCGAATATGCCGGGCCAACCGTGCGGGCCTGGGTGAAGCCGGTCCTTGAGGTGCTCGCCGGTATCCCGACGGTCGTTTATGGCTTCTTCGCTTTGCTTGTGGTCGCGCCAGCGATCCGGGCGGTCGCTGTCTGGATCAACATGACCCTGATGTCTGCGGGCATCACGGCAGAGCCGCTTCTGGCGGCCCAGCCAACCAGCGCGCTGGCGGCCGGGCTCGTCATGGGCATCATGGTCATCCCCTTTGTCTCGTCCCTCTCCGACGATGTGATCAATGCTGTTCCGCAAACGCTGCGCGATGCCGCCTACGCCATGGGCGCGACGAAATCAGAGACGGTAAAGCATGTCGTCCTGCCGGCCGCTTTGCCTGGGATTATTGCGTCGCTGCTGCTGGCTGTCTCCCGCGCGATCGGTGAGACGATGATCGTGGTGATGGCGGCGGGACAGCGGGCGCGCATCTCGCCCGATCCGACGGCTGACCTGACGACGATTACCGTTCAGATCGTTGCCCTTCTGACCGGGGAAACAGAGTTCGATAGCCCGAAGACGCTGTCTGCCTTCGCACTGGGGCTTGTCCTGTTTGTCATTACCCTCTTCTTCAACCTCATCGCCCTTCGGGTCGTTCAGAAGTATCGTGAAAAATATGACTGACGCCGCACCAGCCCCCTTCCGGAACGAAAAAGCGTTGAAGCGCCTGAAGAAGCGCCGGGCAGCCGATACGCGTTTCAAATTCTATGGCATGTCCGCGATTGCCTTCGCATTGGCGGCTCTATCGCTGTTGATCATATCGATCCTGTCTCAAGCGATGTCGGCCGCTACCTATCATGTTGTTCGCTACGATGTGGTGCTTGATCCGGCCGTCATCGCCCCTCCCGGGAAAGACAAACCGGCGGATGTGGCGCGCAATATCGATGGCTTTTACGAGTTGCTGCGGGACAACCTGTTGCAAACATTTCCGAATGTGAAGGGCAACCGGCTTGAGACGCGCCAACTCGGTGATCTTCTGACACGGCTGGCCGTGCTGCCTGTGGCGAAATCCGTCGCGGCGAACCCGACACAAATCGGTCAGGAGATGACCATCAAGGTGCCGCTCAATGACGATCTGGACCTGTATCTCAAAGGGGCGGTTTCGCCCGAAGCGCGTCTCAAACTGGGCACTGTCGCGCAGGGCCTTGAGACGGCACCGGGACGTGTAACGCTTTCAGGCGAAAACGCTTTCAAAGGCCTGCAATCGCTCATTGCGGCACAGCGCGCCGAAGTGGGGGATGCGGTTGATGCGCGCTCAATTCTTGTGACCTCAGGCTCGGCGACAGGCCGTGTTGTGAACATGAGCACTGACACTTTGGAGATGGACCTGCTTACGGGAAACGCTTCGGAATTCCAGGGGTCCCGTCCCTTGGCGCGTGTCATCGCCTTGCCGGAAGCTCAACGGAATGTCTACGACGACCAGATCGCCTGGACCCTTGCCCTGAAAGACATGGGGCGCATTTCACGCGTTCCTCACTTCAGCCTTCTCACGCACACAGACAGCACTTATCCGGAACTGGCAGGTGCACTGGCCGCCATTGTGGGTTCACTACTGACAATGCTCGTTACGGCTTTCATCGCCATTCCAGTAGGCATTTTCGCGTCGGTCTATCTTGAAGAGTTTGCACCGCGTAACCGGCTCACTGAGATCATTGAGGTCAACATCAACAATCTGGCCGCCGTACCTTCGATTGTCTTCGGCTTGTTGGGGGCGGCCGTTTTTCTGGGCTTTTTCGGATTACCACGCTCGGCGCCCCTTGTTGGCGGCCTTGTGCTTGCGCTGCTGACTTTGCCAACGATTATCATCGCTTCGCGCGCTGCGCTCAAATCGGTGCCGCCATCCATTCGCGCGGCTGCTTTGGGGGTAGGGGCCTCCAAGATGCAATCGGTTTTCCATCACGTATTACCCGTAGCGGGGCCCGGTATCTTTACCGGCGCTATTCTCGGCATGGCGCGTGCGCTGGGTGAGACGGCGCCCTTGCTGCTGATCGGAATGGTGGCGTTTGTGGCAGACGTACCCACAGGCCCGACGGATGAATCGACGGCTTTGCCTGTTCTGGTATATAGTTGGGCAACGCATGCAGAGCGCGCTTGGGAGCCGATGACGGCAGCGGTGATCGTCATCCTCCTCATGTTCCTAATCACGATGAATGGTATTGTCGTATTCCTGCGACGCCGGTTCGAGCGGAGATGGTAATGGAAACCACAATCACTGAAAGCCGCGAAACACTGACGGCAGGGACCAGCATGGACGAGACACGGGGCCTCACTTATCCACGGATAGAGTGCAAGAATATCAATGTGTCCTATGGCGACAAGCAGGCCATCTTCGATATTTCGCTACCCATTCCAGACCGTTCCGTGACCGCTTTGATCGGGCCGTCGGGTTGTGGCAAGTCCACCTTCCTGCGTTGCCTGAACCGCATGAATGACACGATCGAGTCCTGCAAGGTGACCGGCGAGATCATCATGGATGGCGAAAACATCAACGACCCGGATATCGACCCGGTTCTGCTACGCTCGCGCGTCGGCATGGTGTTCCAGAAGCCCAACCCATTTCCAAAGTCGATTTTCGACAACATCGCTTATGGCCCGCGTATTCATGGCCTCGCCGAAACACGCGAAGACCTGGACGAAATGGTCGAGAAAAGCCTTCGGCGCGCCGGTCTCTGGGAAGAAGTCAAAGACCGTCTCTCTTCCCCAGGCAATAGTCTCTCCGGTGGACAGCAGCAGCGCCTGTGTATCGCCCGCGCCATCGCTGTGCGCCCTGAAGTCATCCTGATGGATGAGCCTTGCTCTGCGCTGGATCCGGTCGCCACGGCACGTATCGAGGAACTGATCGACGAGCTGCGCAAGCGCTACTGCATCGTCATCGTCACGCACTCCATGCAGCAGGCGGCGCGCGTCTCCCAGCGCACTGCGTTCTTCCATCTCGGTGAACTCGTCGAAATGGGTGAGACGGACCAGATTTTCACCAATCCTCGCGAACGCCGCACCGAGGATTATATCACCGGCAGGTTCGGTTAGGATTTGAATCATGTCTGATCACATTGTTTCCGCATTCACGGACGAACTCGACAAGCTGGCTGCAGACATCCTGCGCATGGGCGGCATCGTCGAGACAATGATCCTCGATGCCTGCTCGGCCGTGAACAAGAATGACGTCGAGCTTGCCCGTGAAGTGGTCGCGCGTGACCCGCAGGTCGACAAATTGGAGGCGGATGTTGAGCGGCAGATCGTCAGCCTTATCGCCCGTCGCCAGCCCATGGCGCACGATCTGAGAGCCGTGTTCTCGGCTCTCAAGGTTGTCGGCGAACTGGAACGCGTCGGCGATCTTTCCAAGAACATCGCCAAACGCGCCCAGCGACTGGATGAGAATGTCGGCCCTTCCATGCGTAAGGGAATCTACCGCATGGCAAGCCCCGTATCGCGCCAGCTGAACATGGTGCTGGACGCCTATGCCACCGGCAATGCCTCAGCCGCCAAGGCAGTCTGGGAAGGCGACGATGATATCGACCAGCACTACAATTCCCTGTTCCGGGAAATGCTGACCTACATGATTGAAGACCCACGCACGATCGGGGCAGGGGCACATATGCTGTTCATGGCAAAGAACCTTGAGCGCATCGGAGACCACTGCACCAATATCGCCGAGTTTGTATATTTCCAGGCGACGGGAGAATATCTTCTGTCAACGGACAGACCCAAAACACCCCAGATAGACGGCTGATGCCGCTAACGAGGACGACAACATGAAACCCTTTGTGCTCATCGCAGAAGACGAGAGCGCCGTCTCTGAACTCCTGCTCTATAACCTCAAGAAAGAGGATTATGACGTCGCCGTCGCCGCGGACGGGGAAGAGGCGCTCATGATGATCGACGAACGCGCGCCGGACCTGATCCTGCTTGACTGGATGCTGCCCAAGGTCAGCGGCATTGAAGTGTGTCGGCGAATTCGCAATGGCGGCGCCAATCCGAATATGCCCATCATCATGCTGACCGCGCGCGGCGAAGAGAGTGACCGTATCCGCGGGCTTGATACGGGCGCGGATGATTATGTCACCAAGCCCTTCTCGACGACCGAGCTGATGGCGCGCGTGCGGGCCGTCCTGCGCCGCATCCGTCCGGGCCTCAAGGAAGACAAGATCACTGTCGGCGACATCATCATTGATCGCGTCGCTCACCGTGTGATGCGTAACGAAGGCGAGATTCATCTCGGTCCGACGGAATTCCGCCTGCTGGATTATTTCATGCAGCATCCCGGTCGGGTCTTCTCCCGCGAACAGCTGCTTGATACTGTCTGGGGCTCTGACGTCTATGTTGAGGCGCGCACGGTCGACGTACATGTCGGGCGCCTGCGTAAGGCGCTCCGTCAGGGCGGCGGCGAGGATCCTATCCGCACCGTCCGCTCTGCCGGCTATGCCCTTCGCGGCGACTAGAAGAGTTCAGCCAGGAAATCTTTCAGGTGCGCAAAGCTGCGCCGGTCGGCGTCGGCATTGTAGACCGTGCCCATCTCGGCATTGTTCGCACCCTCGGTAGTGAAGGCGTGCATGGAATTGCCATGCGCGTGCAGTTGCCAGTCGGCGCCTGCCTCGGTCATCTCCTTCGCGATGGCGAGCACATCATCCGGCTTCGCCATTGGGTCCTGCCAGCCGTGCTCGATCAGTACTTTGGCGGAAATCTTCGGTGAAGAGATGTTCTCCGGCGCGCCGAGCAGGCCATGGAAGGAACATACGCCCAGTACGTCCATACCGGCCCGCGCCATGTCCAGAACGGAGAGGCCGCCAAAACAGTAACCGATTGCGGCAGCCTTGTTGGCATCGACCCCTTCCTGCTGCTTCGCAACGGCTAGCCCGGCCGCAAGCCGCTTTTGCAGCTCGGCGCGATCGCCCGCGAGCGGGTTCATCAGCGCCTGGTTTTCCTCAACCGTCGTGCCGCGCTTGCCCTTGCCGTAAACATCCATGGCAAAGGCGGCATAGCCTAGCTTGTCGACAACAAGCTGCGCCTTCTGACGCTCATTCTCCGCAAGGCCGGCCCAGGCGTGCGCGATAACAACGACCGGGACATTCGACTTGCCTGCCGGTTTCAGAAAGAAGCCCTCATATGGTTTTCCATCAATGCTGTAGTCAACCGTGCTCATATCCATGTTCCTCTCGTGGTTTCTACGGTCAGATACACGCTATTCACCGACGGGTTTCAACCCCGGCAGCGATTAGTATGCGCTTTCTAGACTTCTTCCTTATTTCTGGTCCCATCAGATAACCCGAAGGAGCCAAGCAATGGCAAAGTCGAAATCCAAAGAGAAATCCAAGTCGCGCACGAAAGCCGAAAAGATCGGCAAGAACATCGAGGCAAACTCCACCGACATGGCGCACAAGATCTGGCTTGCGGGCGTTGGCGCCTATGGCAAAGCCTATGACAGCGCACTGGCTGGTGCGAATGTCCTGAACACGCAATCGGCTGAGGTTTTCGAAGACCTCGTCAAGCGCGGTACGGAAATCGAGAGCGACGTGCGTGCCCGTCTCAGCGGTGATGAGCGTGTGCTCAAGGCTGGTCAGCAAATGGCCAAGGCTGCTGCAACTGCCCGTGAATTTCAGGTGCAGGCGCGCGATCAGTTTGAAGCCCGTATGGACCGCATGCGCGATCTCCTTGGCGTCAAAGGTCTCGGCACCAAGGGCGAAAAGATTCACAAGAAGCTGGACAAGCTGGAAGACGAAGTGTCCGACCTGACCTCCAAAGCCAAGTCGGCTGCTGGTGATGTGAACCTCAAAGCACGTCTTGCACGTCTGACGGCCGAGATCGAAGCCGTTGCCGGCGAGACGGGTGCCGAAGTCGCCAAGACAGCAAAGAAAGCCGCCAAGAAGACTTCTGCTGCTGTCAAAGAGGCTGTGGCCACGAAGCCGGCTGAGCCGAAGGCTGCTGCGCCAAAGGCCAAAGACAAAGCAATCGGTTCAGACGACTTGTCGAAAATCACGGGCGTCGGTCCGGCGCTTCTTAAGAAGCTGGCCAAGGAAGGCATCACATCCTTCGCCCAGATTGCTGCGCTTACGAAAGCTGAAGTCGCTGCACTGGATGAAAAGATCAGTGCGCGTGGCCGCATTACCCGGGACAACTGGGTGAAGCAGGCAAAAGCCCTGAAGAAGTAGGGATGACGATACTGGAGGGCGGTCTCAGAATGAGGTCGCCCTTCAAATCAGTCCATCACCGCTTCATAATGCTCGATCATATGCGTTAGGGCGCCAAAGCCGGCCTCTCCCATATAGGGCACAATGAGGCACATGACCTGGAACACGGTTTTGTGGATCAGGGCCGGGCCGTCATGGTGTGTTGTGCCTATGCTGTCATTTGCCAGCCAGAACGTCACGGTCATCATGATCTGGTCGGTAAGCGCCGTCTTGAGGCGTGGGTCCAGCCGAAGAACATCGCTTTCTGTCAGGTCTTCCAGAACACGCGTAATAGTCTGACGTTTCTCGCTAACCAACGCCCGGAAACGAACGGCTAGATCGGGGTAGCGCTCGAGTAGGACACCAAGGTCGCGATAGAAGAACCGGAAATCGTAAATCTCTTCGAGGATGATGTAGAGATAGACCCAATTGTCCTCAATCGAGTTGACCCCGCCTTTTGAGCCGCGCAGGATGACGCGCATCTCGTCCTCAAAAGCGCCGAACAGGGCGCGGATAATCGCGTCCTTACCCTTGAAATGATAGTAAAGATTCCCGGGGCTTATATCGAGTGCATTTGAAATATCGACGGCCGTTTGCGGCGCTTCTCCTTCCTCGTTGAAGAGCAGGAGGCTGACTTGAAGGATACGGTCGCGTGTTTTCATGGTCCAACTTGGAGTTTGACACGCAATTATCACTATGGAACGAATTTTCTTTCAAACTTTACAAGTCTATCTTTGCACAATCGCAAGAGAAACAAATTAAGCTGGCGCCGTAGATCCTCGTGTCTGCGGAAGACCGGCGCACACGGGGAGACAAGCCATGCCGACACCACAGGAAGAAATTGCCCGGAATGCTGCGGAGAGCACGACCGCGCTTAACCCGCTTACAGGCGGCTTCAACCGGCAGGAATTGCTTGGCGCTGTCGCCATGATGCTCCGGTCCACGATGACCAACCCCGTCACCACGGCCAAGACCGCCGGCAAGATCACCGCCGAAAACGCCAAAATCCTGATGGGCAAATCGGACCGTAAGTCAGACCGGAAGGACCGGCGCTTTCAGGACGCAGCGTGGGAGCATAACCCGTTCTACAAGCGCGGGATGCAGGCCTATCTGGCAACCCAGGAACATCTCAATAACTGGGTCGGCGAACTCAAGATGACCGAGCTTGAGCATGCGCGCGCCAAGTTCGTCATGGGCATGATCACAGATGCGCTGGCCCCTACGAACACGCTCTTGGGCAATCCGGCCGCTACGAAGCGTGTCGTCGATTCCGGTGGCCTTTCCCTGCTCAAGGGTATGCAGCATCTCTACACAGACCTGACGAAGAATGGAGGTATGCCGTCTCAGGTCGACAAGCGTCCGTTCAAGGTTGGCGAGAACCTCGCAACATCAAAGGGGTCCATCGTCTGGAAGAACGAGATGCTGGAACTGATCCAGTACGCTCCGACCACAGAGAAGGTTCACAAAACTCCCATCCTCATCATTCCGCCGCAGATCAACAAGTTCTACGCGAATGACCTGACTCCCATGACATCCATCGTGCAGTTCCTGCTGTCGATGGACCTGCAGCCATTTATCGTTTCGTGGCGGAACCCGACAAAGAAGCACGCCCATTGGGGCCTGTCGGACTATGTCGACAGTCTCATTCAGGCGAGCGAAGTCATCCGCAAGATCACGAAGTCGCCCAAGATCAATATCGGCGGTGCCTGCTCCGGCGGGATTACGACGGCGACCTTCGCAAGCCTGCTCGCCGCGGCAGACGACAAGCGTATCAATGCGCTCACCTTCATGGTCTGCGTCCTAAATCCCCAGAGGGACGACAGCGACCTTGGCCAGATCGTCTCCGATGGCAGCCTCGAGATCGCGCGCAAGTATTCCAGGCGCAAAGGCATCCTGAAGGGCGAGGATCTGGCCCGCATGTTCGCGTGGATGCGCCCGAACGACCTCATCTGGAATTATGTCGTCAACAATTACCTGATGGGCGAGGATCCACCGCCCTATGACGTGCTCTTCTGGAACAATGACACAACCAATCTGCCCGCCCAGCTCCATTCGGACTATCTGGATCTTGGCCTGACGCAGCCCTTCGATCACCCAGGTGAAATCGATGTTGCAGGTCACAAGGCTGACCTGTCCAAGGTCAAATGCGATGCGTTCGTCGTGGCCGGTCTCACTGACCACATCACGCCATGGAAAGCCTGTTACCGGACGCCTGGTCTGTTGGGATCGGAAAATGTTGAGTTCGTCCTGTCCTCAAGCGGACACCTACAGTCCCTGATCAACCCGCCCGGAAATCCAAAAGCCAAGTATTTCCGTAATACCGAGATCAAGCCCACGTCTGACGAGTGGGCTGCGACGGCTGAGGAACATGCAGGCTCATGGTGGCCGCTCTGGGGCGCATGGCTGAAGGAGCGCTCCGGCGCACTCAAGACTGCGCCAAAAGCTTGCGGCAACGAGGCCTTCCCACCACTTTATGCGGCACCGGGCAAATACGTCTTTGACGAATAAGACGCTCCTGCCGTTATACGACCAAGGAAAATACCAATGCCCGCAACGGAACCACGCCCGAGAATAACCATGCAGGACGTCGACGGCGTTATCCTGCGCACGGCGTTCTGGGCCGCCAAAAACGATGTCGGTAATCGTCCGTTGCTGTTCTTCAATGGCATCGGGGCAAATCTTGAACTCACGAATGCCCTTGGTGACATGTTCCCTGACCGCGATATCATCACGTTTGATGTGCCAGGCGTTGGCAAAAGCCCTGTCACGCAGTGGCCCTACCGCCCTTGGATGCTGGCGCGCTGGGCCCGCAAACTGCTTGACCAGTTCCACATCGACGAAGTGGACGTCATGGGCGTCTCATGGGGTGGGGCACTGGCGCAGCAGTTTGCCTTCCAGTATCGCAATCGCGTCGGCAAACTCATCCTGTGCGCCACAACAGCCGGTATGACGATGATTCCAGGCAAGCCGGCGTCCTTGTCCAAAATGGTCGATGCCCGCCGCTATACCGATCCTGACTACATGCGCGAAAACTTCGCCACGCTCTACGGAGACGTGGCCGATGGTGCTGCTGACGGCCACATCCACAACCTCATGCCGCCTGAACCGAAGGGCTATATCTACCAGCTGCTCGCATTCATCGGCTGGTCGAGCCTGCCCTTCATTCGCTTCATGCGAATGCCGACCCTGGTCATGATGGGTGATAAGGACTCGATCGTGCCACTCGCGAACGGGCATATCCTGAAGGTCGCGCTGCCGAATTCGCGTCTTCACGTCGTCGAGGGCGGCGGGCACCTGTTCCTCGTCACGCGCGCTGAAGAAACGGCTGCCGTTATCCGCAGCTTTCTTGAAGAAGCGGAAGAGATGCCAACTCGCGCCGCAGCCTGAGGTCTAACCCGCCATCAGGTCATCGGCCTGCTTTTTGACGGCGGCATAGTCGATCTTGCCCGTACCAAGGACAGCAATGTCCTTCACATGGAATACGCGCCGCGGCACGGCGAAGTCCGCCACGCCATGGTTCTTCGCCCAGGCCATGATATCGTCGCGGTTACAGGCCTCGGCGTCGCTGAGCAAAATGATCTGCTCGCCCTTGCGCGGATCAGGCATGGTAACTGCCGCATGCAGATTATCCGGCCACACGGCGCTGGCGCAGTTCTCAACCACCGCCAGCGAAACCATTTCGCCGCCGATCTTCGCGAAGCGTTTCACGCGCCCCATGATGTGGATGAAACCCTCGGCATCTATCGAGACGATATCACCTGTATCATGCCAGCCGCCTTCCGGCCGCTCCAGAACACCCGGGCGCGATGGCCGCAAATACCCGAGCATGATGTTGGGACCTCGGATATGCAGTCGCCCGCCGTCCGCAATACCGTCAACAGGCACAAGCTTTGACTCCATGTCGGCCATAAGCTGTCCGACTGTGCCGGGCTTGTTGTTTTCCCACTGGTTGGCGGCAACGACAGGCGATGCTTCTGTTGCGCCATAGCCTTCCAGTATCTCAATCTCGAATTTGCGCCGCACGAGCGCCCGTGTCTCGTCCTTCACGCGCTCGGCGCCGCAAACGGCGAGGCGCACAGAATCCATATCGCCCTCGGCGCCGATACGGGCGTACTGCGAAATGAACGTGTCTGTCGCGAGCAGGATGGTCGAGCCATTACTGCGGATTCGCTTGACGATCTCGCGCGGTTGAAGCGGGGAGGGGTGGAACATGACCTGGATACCCGCAACGATCGGCAGGATCGCCCCAACCGTAAGACCAAAGCAGTGAAAGGTCGGCAGGGGGTTGAACAGTTTGTCCGTATCGGGACTGAGGCCAATATGAGCACGCACCTGCTCGACATTCGCCATGACATTCTCATGGCTGAGGACAACACCTTTCGGTTCGCCTTCCGTGCCGGATGTAAACAGGATAACACCCGGCGACTTGTAGGCTGCCTTTGACCGGAACAGGGCGGGCACGATAGGGCCGACCGCTGCGGCAATTTTGTTTCCCAGCGAGAGGGCTTCGCGAACGTCCTCAAGATAGACAATCTCGACGACCTTGCCGAGTTCGGCGATCAGCGCTTCCAGTCCGCCCAGCTCGACGAATTTGTGCGCTGTAACGATGCGCTTTACGCCTGCTGCGGTCATGGCCGCTTTGAGGTTGGCGGACCCGGCTGTGAAATTCAGCATGGCGGGCGTGCGGCCATAGGCGGCCAGGGCATAGAATGCCACAACGGCGCCGGCCCCTGTGGGCAGCATGACGCCCACGGCCTCACCGCGTGATGTCCCTTTTTTCAGCGCCGCGCCCAGCCCAAAGGCGCCCCGCACAATCTCTTTGTATGTAAGTTCGCGGTCATCCCCATCGACAACGATCACCTTGTCGGCGCCAAATTCGCTTTTGGCGCGCAGCAATGCCGAGAAAAGGTCGATTCGTGTGCGGGATGGCCGATAGCTGATTGGCGAAGGTATCGTCACGCTATTCATACAAGGGCCCTTTGACTTCGTGAGCTGCACTCACTTTTGTAACATTTTGTCACGTAAGGGCCTCGACGCAACCGATAATGCAAGTTTGCATATGCAGCCTGCGCTGCATTTCCCTTGATGAATCGGGTCGGCGCGTCCATCTTCCGCCCATGGCAACACTCATTGATCTCACCCCGTCCGGTCGCAAGCATCGGCATCCGGAAAAGCAGGCGCGCCCCGACACGCCGATCCTCCGCAAGCCGGACTGGATTCGCGTTAAGGCGCCGACATCGGCCGGTTATGCTGAAACGCGGGAAATCGTGAAATCCAAAGGCCTTATTACGGTTTGCGAGGAAGCGGGCTGCCCGAACATTGGCGAGTGCTGGGACAAGAAGCACGCGACCATGATGATCATGGGCGATGTTTGTACCCGCGCCTGCTCCTTCTGCAACGTGTCCACAGGGAAGCCCCCTGCGGGCCTCGATGCAGATGAGCCGCGCCGCGTAGGTGAAGCCGTCGCCGAAATGGGCCTTGAGCACGTCGTTATCACGTCAGTCGATCGCGATGACCTTGAAGACGGCGGCGCGATGCACTTCGTCCACGTCATCAATGCGATTCGCGCCGCATCTCCCGGCACGACGATCGAGATCCTGACGCCGGACTTCCTGCGCAAGGATGGCTGGGAAAACCGGGTCATCGACGCGCGTCCTGACGTCTTCAATCACAATCTCGAAACCGTCCCGCGCCTTTACCTCTCGATCCGTCCCGGCGCGCGTTACTATCATTCGCTTCGCCTGCTTCAGAAAGTGAAGGACCGCGATCCGTCGCAGTTCACCAAGTCCGGCCTCATGGTTGGTCTCGGCGAAACGAAGGAAGAGGTGATGCAGGTCATGGACGACATGCGCTCTGCGGGCGTCGACTTCCTGACCATCGGCCAATACCTGCAGCCGACGCGCAAACATGCGGCCATTGACCGGTTCGTCACGCCGGACGAGTTCAAGGCGCTTGAAGAGATCGCGCGCGCCAAGGGCTTCCTGATGGTATCGGCCACACCGCTGACGCGTTCGAGCTATCATGCCGGTGAAGACTTCGCCCGCATGCGCGCTGCGCGCGAAGCAAAGCTCGCAGTCCAAACGGCATAAGATGCCCCGTTTCTCCAAATCGGTTCGCGTGCCCTATACGCCGGCACAGGCGTTCGATCTCGTATCGGATATTGGCCGCTATCCTGACTTCATCAAATGGATCACCGCAATGCGTGTCTCCGAGGTTCGGGTTGATGAAACCGGCGCGACTCATTGCCAGGGCGATGCGGTTGTTGGGTTCAAGGGATTTGTTGAGCGCTTTTCGACTGGCGTGGTTGCCGATCCTGATGCAGGCACGGTCGTCGCAAGTCTTATCAAAGGGCCCTTTCGGGCCTTGCGCGCGCAGTGGACGATTACGCCCTTGGAGCGTGGTGGCTCAGACATCTCGCTCGAAATCAAATATGAGTTCCGCAATGTGCTCATCGCCATGCTGGCGGCCGCCAATCACGACATTGCTGTTGATCGCATCATGAGTGCGTTTCTCGCAGAAGCGCAGAAGCGTTACGGCCCTGCGCCTAGCGCATCTGTACCTGTATGAGGTTCAGGGCCGTCTCCACGGCGGCCATCCTGATATCCTGCCGACTGATCTCGCCGACCTGAATCATCTCGTGAACCACAGCGCGGTTCTCGCGGACGCAGGCAATATGAACCGTGCCGACCGGCTTCATCCGCGTGCCGCCGCCCGGGCCGGCGACGCCGGTAATGGCAACGGCGATATTGGCCCGGCTGGCTTCCAGCGCACCTTCCGCCATCATCCGCGCCACCGGCTCTGATACGGCGCCATAATCGGCCAGCACATCACCCGCAATGCCCAGCATCTCTTCCTTCGCGCGGTTGGAATAGGTCACGAACCCACGCTCGAAGACGCTGGAAGAGCCGGGAATGTCGGTGAACAGGGCGGCGAGCAGGCCGCCGGTGCAGCTTTCAGCCGTGCAGATCTTGAGGCGCGCTTGCTCGGCGTCATCAAGGATCAGCATGGCGAGATTTCGGAGACGATCTGGAAACATGGCCGGAGATTAGCGCGGCTGGTTCGTTGGCACCAGCACTGCGATGGCCTCCGCCGCTATTCCCTCGCGTCGCCCGGTAAAGCCCAATCCCTCCGTCGTGGTTGCCTTCACGCTGACAGCCGAAAGGGGCAGGCCCATCAATTCGGCTGTACGGCTGCGCATTGCCTCACGGTGCGGCTTCACCTTCGGCGCTTCACAGATCACGGTGATGTCACAGCTCGAAACCACATAGCCCTCAGCGCCAACCAGCCGGATAGCCTCCTGCAGGAAGATGGCACTGTCGGCATTCTTCCACCGGGCATCCGAAGGCGGGAAATGATCACCGATATCGCCCAGCGCAACGGCGCCCAGTATGGCGTCCGTCAGCGCGTGCCAGGCGGCATCCGCATCGGAATGCCCCTTCAGCTTTGCGGTATGAGGGATGGCGACACCGCACAGCGTGACATGATCGCCCGGCTCGAACGCATGAACGTCGAAACCTTTGCCCACGCGTGGTGCAGCAGCGGCTGGGCTCATCAGTTTTGCCACCAAGTCGAAATCCTCCGGATAGGTGATCTTGTGCAGGCGTTCGTCGCCAGGGATTAGTTCAACCTTCGCACCCGTCGCTTCCATGGCTGCAAGGTCATCGACCAGATCACCATCGGACGCATCGAGCGCGGCGCGGATGGCGCCCAGCCGGAAGGCCTGAGGGGTCTGGACGCGAAACAGGCCCTCCCGGGGCACGGTTTCAAGTTTGCCATTCCGCTCCGTTTTAAGGGCATCCGGAACGGGGAGGGCGGGGGCAACTGCATCCGCATTTTCGAGCGCTGCGATAAGGGCGCTGATCATGTCCTGGCTTAGGCCGGGGCGGGCGGCATCGTGGATCAGGACAGCGGTGTCCGGGGGCAGGTCGAGTGCTGCGAGCCCGTTGCGTACCGATTGGGTCCGGGAATCCCCACCGAGTACCCATGAAGTACCCGGGAATGGTCCGAACTTACCCTGACCGGTCCCGGAAACGACCACCAAATGACCCACATCCGGATGTTGAAGGAAAGCTTCAATCGACCATTCGAGCACTGTTCGCCCGAGAAGGGATTCATATTGCTTCGGCCCAACGCGACCCGCGCGGGTACCCTTTCCACCAGCGACAATGATTGCGGCTACCTTTGGCATAAACGGGTTTCTCTGGAAGGTTGCCAAAACGAGTTATAGGCCTTTTTCAACATGAATTTTTGTACAGATGCGCGTCTTTTGTGCACTTGCGAAGAAATGAAAAGTCGGAACAATAGCCTTATGACTGTTTTTAAGGCACCCCAAGTTTGGCTCGCGCCGATGTCCGGCGCAACTGACGCGCCGATGCGCCGCCAGGCTGTACGGTTCGGCGCTCCGGCTGTCGTGTCCGAAATGGTGGCCAGCGAGACGCTGGCCTCGGCCCGACCGGATATGGTTCGGCGCACCTGCCGCCACGATGGGGCAGGCAAGTGGATCGTGCAGCTCGCAGCGCGGCGTCCTGTAGATATGCTTGCAGGTTCCGTATTGATGCGTAAGGCCGGGGTTGATGTCATTGATATCAATATGGGTTGCCCGTCCAAACAAGTGACTGGAGGCCAGTCTGGGTCTGCTCTTATGCAGGATATCCCGCTTGCGACAAGTATCATCGAAGCGGCGCTGGAGGGAGCCAACGGAACGCCCGTAACCCTCAAGATGCGCCTTGGGTGGGATGATGACAGCCTGAATGCCCCGGAACTGGCCCGTATTGCCGAGGATTTGGGCGTTCAAATGATAGCGGTACACGGGCGCACTCGCTGCCAGTTCTACACCGGTGCAGCAAACTGGGCCGCAGTGAGACCTACTGTCGACGCTGTATCCGTCCCTGTAATCGTCAATGGCGATATCAGTTCACTCGAAGATGCCCGCAATGCGCTTGCCCAATCAGGCGCCCACGGCGTCATGATCGGGCGTGCCGCAATGGGGAAGCCTTGGCTTGCTGGAGAAATAGCGGCCGGACTGGTCGCAAAACCCTACAAGCGCCCCGACCTCGCCGAGCAATTCGACAGCCTCGCGGAGCAGGTAAGGGATTCGGTCGACCTCTACGGAGGCGCTCTTGGCGTTCGCACCGTTCGAAAACATGTGTCGGCCGCAATAGACGGTCTTGAATTGCCCTTGGCGGACGATCGCCGAAGGGCCCTTCGGTCCAACCTTTGCCAGATCGCCGATCCGGCTGACCTCATTAAATCGCTGAAGACACTTTATCTGAAACCCCAACTGCTTGAGGCCGCTTAAGATGGCATCACTCGCAACCCTGAGACCGCCAATGCTGGGTGAACTCTCTCCCGTCGCTCTCGTCCTGATCGATGCGCGTCGCCGCATTCTGGAGGCGAACCCTGCGGCTGAGTCGCTCCTCAAAATGTCTCGCCGCGCCCTTGCCGGACGGCCTCTGAGTGAGGTCATCTATCATGACTCTCCACTTTTCGAGCTGATCGATCGCGCGCAGCGACAAGCCGGCGACATCATGGCGCCTGGCACGCCGATTTCCGGTCCAGGCATGCATTCCCGCATTATCTGCGACATTCGGGTCAGAAGCGCAGATCGCGGTGCGTTTGTTCTGGCCCTTGCAGAAACACCTTCCCGCGAGAGCAGTGATTCCGTGGCTGGCGCGGCCGGGTTTGGCCGTATCCTCGGGCATGAGGTCAAAAACCCTCTGGCGGGTATAATCGGCGCTGCGCAATTGCTTGAGCGCCAAGGTCAGGCTGACCAAAGCGAACTGCTGGACATCATCAAGGATGAAGCGCGCCGCATAGAGCGGCTGGTCAACCGCCTGTCTGCGTTTGAACTCTTTTCGGCGCCACGCTTGCAGCCTTTTAATATACACGCGCTGCTCGACAAGATTATCGCCGCAGAACGCGCAGCGAATGGTCCGAAGGTCACATTCCAGCGGATGTTCGATCCTTCCCTGCCGGACGTCGTCGGGGATTCGGATCACCTGCAACAGGCCTTCCACAATATCATGCGCAACGCTGTAGAGGCGTCCGTCGAGAATGGTTCGAGTGGCAATATCACAATCCGGACCGCCTACGCCGCAGGACTTGCCATGAAGCAAGCACGCCTCGGGGCCGGTCTGCGCCGGGCGATGCTGATAACAATCGAGGACGATGGAAAGGGCATCCCGCGTGAGCGGCAAGCGACGATCTTTGATGTCTTCCAGAGTTCCAAATCAGGTGCACGAGGCCTTGGGCTCTCGATAGTGAGTGAAGTCGTGACAGCACACGGCGGACAAATAAGGGTAGATAGCGAGCCGGGGTCAACCCGGTTCACAGTGCTGCTGCCGCTTGGAGATGGAACAGAGCATGGCTGACAAGACAGTACTTCTGGCTGAAGACGATGCGAGCATTCGTCTGGTTGTGAACCAGACACTGGTTGCTGCCGGATATGATGTCCGGGCAACGAGTTCGACGGACGCTCTTGAGCGCTGGGTCCGCAATGGGGAAGGCGATGTCGTCGTTACGGATGTCTACCTGGGTGAGACTTCGATCTTCGATCTTCTGCCGTCCCTGAAACTGGCTCGGCCCGAACTTCCCTTCATTGTCATGAGTGGTCAGAACACGATCCTCACGGCTGCTTCCGCTGCGGAGCATGGCGCGTTTGACTATCTCCCAAAGCCCTTTGACATCGACATGCTGTCCAGCCTTGTGCAGCGCGCGCTGAAATCTGCCCCGAAATCCTCCAACCGGGCGATCAATCCGGAAGCGCAAAAGGCGATCAGCGACGCGGGCCTGCCACTTATCGGCCGGTCTGACGCCATGCAGGAAGTCTATCGGATCATCGCCAAAGTGATGAATACCGAGCTGACCGTGCTGATTGAAGGTGAAAGCGGCACGGGCAAGGAACTCGCGGCACGTGCCATCCACCAGCTCGGTGCGGCGAAAGCCGGAAAGTTCGTCGCGCTTGATCTGGCGGCCCTGCCAGCCGGCGAGATCAACAAGGAACTCTTCGGCACAGGCGGTGAGGGCGGCGCAGTCCACTTGAAAGGGGGCACGCTCTATCTGGATGAGATCGGTGATCTGCCAGCGGAAGCGCAGACACAACTGGTCAAACTGCTGCGCGACTCCAGCGGCGCGCGTTTGATTGCTTCGACACGGCGCAATCTTGGCCGTCTGGTGGAAGAAGGCCGTTTCCGTGAAGACCTCTACTATCGTCTAAATGTCGTGCGGCTCACAATGCCGCCCTTGCGTCTTCGCAAGGAAGACATTCCGGAACTTGCCCGGGCTTTCCTCATCCGGGCGCAGCGGCAGGGTCTGTCCGCCAAGATCCTGGACAAGTCCGCAATTGATTTACTGACCGCCTATGACTGGCCCGGAAACGTGCGAGAGCTCGAGAACCTGATTCTCCGTCTTGCCGTTCTAAGCCCTGACGAAGCGATTACGTTGCGTGATGTCGAGCGTGAGCTGCGTGCAGGTGCCTCCGAGCAAAAGGGTGTCAGCGCAGGCCTTGAAAAGGACGTTGAAACCCTTCTACATCGCTACGTGATGGGCGACCTCATCGCGGGTGGGGATTCCGAGGATTCTGCAGTGTATTCAAGGGTTATCGATCAGGTCGAGAGGCCCCTCATCAAGCTCGCTCTTTCGGTAACTGCCGGTAATAAGGTGAAAGCGGCGCAACTCCTGGGCATGAACCGGAACACATTGCGGGCGAAGATCAACGCGCTTGGAATTGCAGAAGACTGATTGACGGCACATGAAACTGTGGTTTTAGTGCACCACTGTTGCGGATGTGACACTTAACCGTGTCGTAAATGCAACGGGGCCGGGGTGGCCACGGTAGAGCACGTCGATTTGTCAAACACACTGAGCCAACAGGCGACGAAGGCGAGCTGGGCCCTTTTTGAGGGCCTCTTCATCATTGCGGCGCTTGTTGCGGTTTTCGCAACCTTCATCGCCATATCGGGTGCGGACCCCGATAATCCGACGGCCGGTGCAACGCCCTGGCTGCTCGGGCTGAACTTCATCGTGATCATCGTGCTCGCGATCATCGTGGCGCGCGAATACTTTTCGATCCAGCGTAGCGGTCGCGGAGAAGGCAAGGGCCTCTTGGCCAAGCGCTTTGTGTTGCTGTTTGGCTTTTCCGCTCTGATACCCGCCATGATTGTTGCCATATTCATCGGGGCGTTCATCACGCGTGGCCTGGATAATTGGCTTGGTGAGCGTGTCGACACGATCATGGAAAAGAATGCCCGCATCTTTCAAGATTATGTCGACAATTTCGAGAATACGCTCGATGTGGACGTGCGCCTTGCAGCTCTTGATATCGAGAACTTTGCGCGGGACGTGAAAACGTCACTCGCAGCGAGTGGCGAGAATGATGAGATCAACGCTGACAGTCTCGCCAAGGATGCCTCTAAGGCCTTTATTGATGGCTTGCGATCGGAACTGGGTTTTCGCGAGTTTCTGACGATTGCGGTACTTGGTCCGGATGGGGTCGAGCTCATTGCGGAGCAGAGCGTCCAGCAACCTATCCTCGTGCCGCCACCTCAATCGGCTTTTGAAGAAGCAAATAGCGGCAATATCGCCACCACGCTCTACGAGAACCGTGGTGTCGCAACCGCGCTTATCCGCATTGAGGAGCCGCTGGACGGCTATATCTACGCGGTCAAGAACTTCGACAAGAATGCCGCCGTCCAGCTTCGCGAGGCCGAGGCAGCGCTGGCACAATACAACAACGCCAAAAGGCGCAGCGGTCGCCTTCAGTACATATTCGCTATCGGATATACACAAATCGCGGCGCTCATATTGCTGCTGGCTGGTAGGCTTGGTCTGGAAGCAGCCGGCCGGATTACCGGTCCGATCGGGCGCCTCGCCGTTGCGGCGCACACCGTCAGAGATGGTGATCTCTCCGTCCGTGTTCCGGTGTCGGGACCACAGGATGAAGTCTATGCGCTGACGAACTCGTTTAACGCCATGACTGAGCAATTGGCTGAACAGCGCAACGCATTGATCCGTGCCCGCGAGGACGAGGAGGACCGGCGTAAATTTGTCGAGACCTTGCTGGCCGAAGTCAGTGCCGGAGTCATCCGAATGGATGGTGATATGGTCGTGACGCTCGCGAACAGGTCAGCAGGCGAGGTGCTTGGCATTGGGGAAATCATGCCCGGCCAGACACTGGGAGAAGTCGCGCCGCTTTTCGAGCGCTATGCGCGCGATACGCTTGAGCGCATAGCGCCGGTAGATGCGTCGCTTGATCTGAGCATAAATGGCGAGGTTCGCCATATTCGTCTCAAGACAGCGCCAGATCCGGCGGGCGGATGCGTGCTGACCTTCGACGACACCACGCGGCTGGTGAATGCGCAGCGCCAACTCGCCTGGCGCGATGTTGCGCGGCGGATCGCGCATGAAATCCGCAATCCGCTGACCCCCATCATGCTATCCACCGAGCGTATCAAGCGGCGTTATGGAGACAAGATTGACGATAGCGACGGCGTTTTCGACCGCTGCATTGAGACCATCCTGCGTCAGGTAGGCGATATCGGCCGTATGGTAGAGGAATTTTCGTCCTTCGCACGCATGCCCAAGCCGAGTGTCGCTCCGTTCAACATGCGTTCGCTCCTGCAGGGCACCGGATTCTCGCAAAGCATGGTGTCACCGGATGTCGAAATCGAGTTTGAGACGAACACGGATGATGCGGTTTACCGCGGCGACGAGCGTCTCCTCGGGCAGGCCTTCGGGAATCTCCTTAAAAATGCGGCAGAGGCGATTGAGGGGCTTCCTGAGGATTCCGATATCAATGGGCACATCCGGGTCGTACTGTCGGCGAATGCGGGCGGCGTAGAGGTCACCATCGAGGATAATGGACCGGGTTTTCCACAGGACGTGCGTGATCGCCTGTTGGAACCCTACGTAACGACTCGGGAAAAGGGCACTGGTCTCGGCCTCGCAATCGTCAATCGCATTATTGCTGACCACGGCGGATCCATTTCCCTGCAAAACAGGCTGGATGGCATGCGCGGGGCGCGGGTGCGTGTGTGGCTACCGGCTAACGGTCCTGCTTCTGTTGGTGAAGATTCTGAGGCGGGCGGCAGTTTAACTTCCGATACCGCCATATTCGAAAATGTAGAGGAGCCAACGCCATGGCGTTAGACATTCTGGTTGTTGATGACGAACCCGATATTCGTGAGCTGGTCGCGGGTGTGTTGAGCGACGAGGGGTATTCGGTTCGCACGGCAGAGACTGCTGAACGAGCGCTTGAGGAGGTCCGTACACGGACGCCTCGTCTCGTTGTGCTGGACGTCTGGCTTCAGGGAAGCCAGATGGATGGTCTGTCACTGCTCAAGTATTTGAAATCCATCGATCCGTTTCTCCCCGTTATTGTGATCAGCGGCCATGGCAATATTGAAACAGCAGTGGCCGCCATTCGGCGGGGTGCGTACGACTTTATCGAGAAACCCTTCAAGACTGACAGGTTGCTGCATCTTATCGAGAGGGCGATTGAATCTGCTGCGCTGAAATATGAGAACGCGGCCCTTCGCAACCGCGCCGGCGAAGACGAGCACTGGATTGGCAACAGTCAGGCTGCCGCAAACCTGCGGGCTGCCATCGAGAAGGTTGCGCCGACTAATTCGCGTGTGATGATTAATGGTCCCGCCGGTGTGGGCAAAGAGCTTGCCGCACGTTTGATTCACCGGAACTCCCTGCGGGCCGGTGGACCGTTCGTAGTAGTGAACGCTGCCAGCATCGCGCCTGACCAGATGGAAAGCGCGCTGTTCGGCGAAGAGGACCAGCAAGGCCGTACTGTCCGCGTTGGCCTGTTCGAGAAAGCACACAACGGAACGCTGCTGCTGGACGAAGTGGCGGACATGCCGCTCGGAACGCAGAACAAGATCCTGCGTGTCTTGACGGAGCAGCGTTTCCAGCGAGTCGGCGGGCGCTCTGACGTCAGCGTGGACGTGCGAGTGATGTCGGCCACAACGAAGGATCTCAAAGAAGAGATCGAGCAGGGTAATTTCCGGGAAGATCTTTTCTATCGACTGAGCGTTGTTCCGCTCCGGGTTCCGTCCCTGGCGGAGCGCCGGGACGATATTGGCGACCTCGTGAGCTATTTCATCGATCGTATTTCGGATTCATCCGGCCTTACGCCGCGCGAATTTTCGGAAGAGGCCATGGCAGTTCTGCAGTCGATGGACTGGCCGGGCAATATCCGCCAGTTGCGCAATGTGGTGGAGCGGATTTTGATCCTGTCGCCGTCTGATTCCAGCCGCCCGGTAAGCGTCGACGAGTTGCCGCGAGACACAGGTTCGGGGGCCATGCAGAACTCCAAAGGAGGATCGGCAGAGCTTGTCGGCCTATCGCTTCGGGATGCCCGCGAGCAGTTCGAGCGTGAATATCTTGCGCTACAGATCACAAGGTTTAACGGAAATATTTCGAGAACTGCGGAATTCATCGGAATGGAACGATCCGCACTGCACAGAAAATTAAAGGCTTTGGGCGTAGGTTCCGGGCTGACTCGGCAAGACGGCGAATGACCGTCGGAAGGCAGTAAGAGATGCGCGTTCTTATATGCGGCGCAGGCCGCGTCGGGCACGGCATTGCCCGGCGACTTGCGCGTGAAAAGCACGATATTACCATTATTGATGAAAACCCGGACCTGGTGGATCAGGTCTCGACTGATCTGGATGTTCGGGGCGTCACTGGACATGCCGCTCATCCTGACGTCCTAAAGCGTGCCGGTGCGGTCGATTGCGAGATGATCATCGCCGTCACGCATTTTGACGAGATCAATATGGTGATCTGCCAGATCGCCCACACATTGTTCTCTGTTCCCTATAAAATCGCGCGGGTCCGCGACCAGTCCTATATCGACCCTGCCTGGAAGAATATTTTCTCACGGGAAGGCCTGCCGATAGACATGGTCATCTCGCCTGAAGTCGAAGTCGGCGAAGCCATCCTTCAACGCCTACGCACGCCAGGCGCTGTGATGAGCGCGACGTTCGGCAAGGAAAAGATCAAGCTGCTCGGGCTCGAAATTGACGCGAAGAGCCCGCTACTGGACACGCCGGTTGACCAGATCAGGGGGCTCTTCCCTGATCTGTCAGCCCGGATTGTGGGGATCGGTCGCAAGGATGCCGTTCGCGCGCCTCGCTCGACGGATGTGCTCAAGCCGGAAGACCGCGCCTATGTTGCCGTCCTCGATAGTCACGCCGACAGGCTCACCAGCATTTTCAACCGGGACAATGAGCGTCTCGACCATGTCGTCATCATAGGCGGCGGCAATGTTGGCCTTTACGTTGCCAAGACACTGGAACGCGAAAGCACAATGCGCATCCGTCTCGTTGAGAGCAGTGTCGCGCGTGCGGACGCCGCTGTCGCTGAATTGAAACGTACTATCGTTATTCAGGGCGACGGCCTCAGCCCGGATATTCTTGCCGAAGCCGGCGCACCGAAGGCAGATTTCGTCATCGCCATCACCAATGACGACAAGACAAACCTCCTTATCTGCAATCTCGCAAAGCGTGCCGGGGCAAAGCGTGCCTTGGCGCTCGTGAATGCCACTGAGTTGGCAGGGCTTGCCCGTGACATGAGGGTCGATGCAGTACTGGATCCGCGGGCGCTCACCGTGTCGCAAATTCTTCTACGGATGCGCCGTGGACGGATCCTCGGATTGCAGTCGATCGAAGACGGCCTGGCGGAAGTTGCTGAAGGTATTACGCTCGAATCTTCATCGCTGATCGGCAAGACGCTCGGCTATGACGATCTTCCCGATGGCGTAGCTGCGGCAGCAGTCATTCGCGACGGCAACGTGATTATCGCGGGGCCCGATGTGACCGTTCGCGCAGAAGACCATCTGATCGTGTTCTATGAAGAGAGCATGGTCCGGAAGGTGGAGAAATATTTCCGCGTCAGTCCGGACTTCTTCTGACGCCATGAACTACGCCTCGATCGTTCGGGTACTCGCGTTTATCATGCTCATCCTCGCGGGCAGTGCAGTGCTGCCTGTCCTGGTGGCAGTTATTGCAGGCGAGACGGATCAGGTCGTCGCGCTGTCTGTCACGGCAATCAGCATTGCAGTCCTGGCGAGTAGTGTTCTTTTGTTGACGCCAAAACCCAAGCGCAAAGCCCGCCCTTCGGACGCCTTGGCTGTCGTGATTCTCTGGTGGTTTCTGTCGCCTGTAGCTGCGGCTCTGCCATTTGTGGTGGGAGTTGCGGACGTGTCACTATTTCACGCAATCCATGAGGCTGCCGCTTGCCTCACGACAAGCGGCCAGTCGGTTATTCGCATCGAAGGAAACGCTTGGCCTGTCAGTTTGATCGTGTGGCGTGCGGTTCTCCATATCCTGGGCTGCCTTGCATCCATCACCATGGCCGCCAGTGTTCTGGCGGCGCTGAACCTTGGAGGACCCGGCATACACCGTACGGTTCTGTTCACATTGCCGGAGACGAGCTTTTTCGATGCCGTTCCGCGCGTCGCGAAGTCTGTATTTTACATGATGGCGGTATGCCTCATCGTGCTCATTGGATTACTTATACTGGCCGGCGTTCCATTCCCACGAGCGGTCGGGGATGCAGTCAGCGCTATTACAACCGGTGTTGTTGACCCCCTAGCCATGAAGCGAGCCATCCTCCCGCCTTTCCCTGGCATCATTCTGGGCATTGGCATGATTGTCGGTGCCCTGGGCTTGGCCGTATGGCTTCCACTGAAGGACAGGAAACCGCGAACAGCTCTCTTTGATCCTGAGACGATAACCTTCGTGGCCCTCATCATCGTTTTCGCGGTCATGGTATTGCCAACAGGTGTCCTCTTCGGGGATGGAATTGCATGGTCCGTCTCTGCGATGTCGACCTCAGGATTGGCCCTGACCAATCCTGCTTTACGGGAGTCCATACCCTTGCCAATTCTGGTGCTACCGGCTCTGATTGGCGGCTCGGCCTTGTCGGCGGCAGGGGGCGTGAAGATCGCAAGATTGATCGTACTTGCGCGCCGGGCAGGACAGGAATTCCGTCAGTTGGGCTATAGGCGCTCCGTTCTTGGCTTCCGTTTCAGGGACCGCGAGCTTGACGAGCGCAGCGTGATTGGCGTCTGGGTTTACCTTGTGGCGTATATCGTAGCTGTCTTCATGGTCATGATCGGATTCAGCTTCCTGAATCTGCCTTTTGACGAGACTATCAGACTTTCTATCGGCGGACTTACAAACTCCGGCGGTCTTCTCCTCGGACATACAGAAGGGCTGGATGGAGGCGCAACGAGCCTGCTTGTATTATCCATGGTTCTGGGAAGATTGGAGATTTTAGCAGTAATTCCGGCGCTTTCCCCCAGTTTTTGGAGGGGATAAGCAGCGTTCGCACTTGCACAATCGGCCCAATCCATTTAGCTCGCGACACATAACAAGAACAATTGCAGGAATGGCCATCTCCCATGTCTTCCGAGAAAAAACAAAACTTGCAGGATACTTTCCTGAACGCCGTAAGGAAATCTCGTACACCGCTTACGGTTTTTTTGGTGAATGGTGTTAAGCTTCAGGGCGTCGTGACCTGGTTTGACAACTTTTGTGTGTTGCTCCGCGGCGACGGTCGTCCGCCACAGCTTGTCTACAAGCATGCGATTTCGACCATTGCGCCCAGCGCGCCAGTTCAGCTGTTCGATGAAGAGTTGGAGGGGCAATAGTTCCCTTTGACTGACAAGCTTATCGATCGCTTGCCAGAGCCCGAAATTGCGGGCGCCGTCATCCCTTGGTTTACGCCAGCCAATCGGCCGTCCGAAGATCGCTTGCAGGAAACGGCAGGCCTAATTGAAGCGCTTGGCTGCGAGCTCGCCTTTTTGCGGGGGGATCATGTTCGGGCGGTGAACTCGTCCGTGCTTTTTTCCGGTGGTTTGCTGGATCGCTTTGCCGAGGATCTGGAGGCGCATAATTGCACCGTTGCGGTTGTCGATGGCGCGCTGACTCCTGTCCAGCAGCGGAATCTGGAAACACGCCTTGGCGTCAAGGTGATTGATAGAACCGGGCTTATCCTCGAGATCTTTGGCCTGAGAGCACGTACGAAAGAAGGCCGGTTACAGGTCGAACTTGCCCGAATACTCTACGAACGATCCCGGCTGGTTCGGACCTGGACCCACCTTGAGCGTCAGCGCGGCGGTGGCGGGTTCCTGTCGGGCCCGGGCGAAAGCCAGCTGGAAGCCGATAGGCGCATGCTGGACGACAGGATCGTGCGCCTGCGTCGCGACCTCGAAGATGTGCGCCGCACGCGGGCCGTGCAGAGAGCTGGCCGCAAGCGCGGCGGTAAGCCGGTTATTGCGCTCGTTGGCTATACGAACTCCGGCAAGTCGACGCTTTTCAATCGGTTGTCAGGCGCAAAAGTGTTCGCCAAGGACATGCCCTTTGCCACGCTTGACCCGACGATCCGCCGCATCGATTTACCGACATTGGGCGAAGCGGCCCTGATTGATACGGTGGGTTTCATCACTGACCTGCCCACCCACCTGATCGATAGCTTCAAGGCAACGCTGGAAGAGGCGATGCAGGCGGATCTGCTGGTCCATGTGCGTGATCGGTCGAGTGCTTCTGACAGGGAGCAGGCGCATGACGTGAGCGTCGTTCTTGAGCGGCTCGAGAAAGAGACCGGGCTTCCGCTGCCGCCCATGATTGAGGCCTGGAACAAGGCAGACCTGTTGCCTCCCGAGCGCGCCGAGGTACTTGCGTATTCGGCCCAAAGTGCCGGCGACATTCCGGCCGTTCTGGTATCTGCTTTGCGCGGCGAGGGCATGGATGCGCTGCTGGATCAAATGGAGCATGCGTTGTTGCGTGGCGCAGTTGACGTCGCTGTGACGCTTGATCCTCAGCAGGGGCGGGCCCGTGCCTGGCTGCACCAGAATGGCGAAGTGAATTCCGAGACAAGCTTGAAAGATGGCAGGCTGGCTATCAGCGTGCGTCTACCAGTAGAGCGCGTCGGACAATTTCAGGCCGAATTTCCGGACATTGAATTCGAGACCTAGCCGGAAGTTTTTTCAGTCCGTTTGACTCGCTGCCAATAAGCTTCCTGTGCTTCGAGATCGAGACTCGCGAAATCCGCTCCATCACCCGCAGCTGCAGATTCCATCGCTCGGAAGCGGCGCTCAAACTTTGCATTCGCGCGGCGCAGGGCCTGCTCAGGGTCTATGCCGAGGCGGCGGGCGAGGTTTGCGCCGACAAAGAGCAGGTCGCCGATCTCATCTTCGATATCGTCTTGAACACCCGCGGCAATAGCCTCGCGGACTTCCGCTGTCTCTTCGACCAGCTTGTCGAATATGGGCTCTGCTTCCGTCCAGTCAAAACCGACACGAGCGGCCCGCTTCTGCAGTTTTTCGGCCCTTAGAAGAGCGGGAAGAGACAGGGCTACGCCATCCAGCGCGCTTGGCGGCGCATCGCTTGGTGTCTTGGCAGCGCGTTCTTCCGCTTTGATCACTTCCCATGCCCGCGTCTGCTCTTCGGCAGAGCGTTCATCTGGCGACCCGAAGACATGCGGATGGCGACGAACCATCTTGTCGGCGATCCCCTGCGTGACGTCGGCGATATCGAAGGCCCCATCCTCGGAGGCCATCTGGCTATGGAACACGACCTGGAAGAGGAGGTCGCCCAACTCTTCCTTCAGATCAGCCATATTGCCCCTCTGGATCGCATCGGCGACTTCGTAGGCTTCTTCGATCGTGTAGGGCGCTATCGTGGAGAAGTCCTGTTCAAGATCCCAAGGGCAGCCGGATACGGGGGCGCGCAGCCGCGCCATGACCTCAATCAATTTGACGAAGGCGCGCGCGGAGGAATCATTTTGAGTGGTTTCAGCCATGGTTTGTCCTAACCCACAGCCACAATGCCGAAAAGGGCAGGGGCCATTGTCCGAGGTCGATCCTCAGCAGAACAGATTGACATTCACTGCAACGCAAGAGACCTGAGCGGCATGCAATCTTCATATCCGGTTACTCGCGGCCCACACACTATGCTCATTGTCTCCTGCAGGACCGAACAGGACGTGTCCTCATGAGTGCGCCTGTTTCCCTGATCGGTGCATCATGGAGAGCCGGACGCTTCGAAGCCTGGTCATTCGACGACGAAGGCGAAGTGATTGGGACCTTTGCGCGTGATGGCGCCGCAGATCAGGGCGGCGTCTTGCAGGACATGACGCGCGCATTGATCACGGAGTGGCTGGGCTCATCCGAAAAGGCGCCGGTCATCGTTTGTGGTGAGACGCCTGGAGGTGCCGGCAAGCTGTTGCAAGTGCCAGCACTTCTAAGCGACCTCTACGATGCGCTGACAGACCTTGATGGCATTCATGTCGTACCGGGGCTTCGCCAATTGTCGCCGCCTGATATCCTGCAGGGGCAGGAAGTTCAGCTTTTAGGGCTCGGCCAGTTGTCCGGCGCAATATGCCTGCCGGGCAGGCATACAAAGCACGTTGCCCTAGAGCAGGCGCGAGTGCTGGATTTCTCGACCGAGATGACGGGCGAAATACAGGAACTTCTTTTGTCGCAAGGCTCTCTTCGGGTGCCTGCTGGGATTGAGCCGCGTTTTGATGCGGGCATTTTCCGCGACTGGGTTGAGCGATCGCTTGATACTGATGATGCGGCATCGCCTTTCGCGGTGAGCGCTGCGCGGTTGATTGGCGTCTTGCGACCTGAGCATCAGATAACGGCCCTGTCAGGCCTGCTTATAGGCGCGGATGTGGCTGCACATTATGATCCCGGTGACGATGTGATCCTTGTCGCTGATGGCGAGTTGGCGAAAGCCTATGGCATGGCCCTTGATGCATTGGGCGCGAGCGTGGAAGAGTATTCAGCAGAAGGGGCGATGCAGGACGGCCTGTTCGACATCGCTGAAGAAGCAGGATTGCTGGACACATGACATTTGGATCGCCGTTCCTGAGTGCAATGCGGGTGGATGCATGATCGTAACGCCGGAATGTGTTGCGCCAACGGGGTGCGCTTTGGGGGAGGGACCGGTCTGGAGCCCGACAGAGGGCTTTCTCTGGTGGGTAGACATCAAGCGGGCAAAGTTGCACCGCTACAACCCCAAGACCGGTAATACGCGGCGCTACGATTTGCCGATTCGTGCCAGTGCACTCGCTTTGCATGACGGTTGCCTCCTGATGGCGGGCGATCAGGAAGTTGGCTTATACGATCCCGCGACCGAAGCTTATGAGCGCTGGTGTACCCTGAGCGATGAGCCGGAAACCAATCGGACGAATGATGGCGGCATCGCGCCTGACGGGTCTTTCTGGTTCGGGACGATGGATGACCGGGAGAAAGACGCGCAGGGTGGCTATTTCCGTTTGGGGCCTGACCGACAGCTCACCCAGCTGCGTCTGCCGTCCGTCATGGTCACGAACACGATGCAGTTCTCCCCCGATGGGCGCACATTCTATACGTGCGACAGCGCCGAACAGGAAATTCTGGCATTCGATCATGACCCGGAAACGGGGAGCCTGACAGGGCGACGGCTTTTCGCATCAACGTATGAATTTGGCGGCTATCCTGATGGTTCGGCAATGGATTCTGAAGGCTGTTTGTGGACATGCCTTTGGGATGCTTCGCGGGTCGTGCGGTATCGGCCTGACGGGAGCGTGGACCAGGTCATCACGCTTGCGGCGCCGAGGCCGACATCCTGCACGTTTGGCGGCGCCGACCTGAAAACTTTATTTATTACAACAGCTCGGGTGGGAATGAGTTTTCCTGCCCTCGATTCGCGCCCTCTCTCAGGAAGCCTGTTTGCGATCCATGTTGATGTACCGGGGCTTCCAGCTCGGGGTTTTGGCGTTGGCGGGTGATTCGTGCATTCTCGAGGCCGGATTCGGGGCGCAAAAGGGACTTGCGAATTGCACTTTTCGGCCTCACATGCCTTCACAAGTGAGCGTATGCACTTTAACCGTGGACGCGGCGGATCAAAACCGCTAACCCCCCGCCTTTCAAGAAAGTGTCGAAATGGCCGACAAGGACAAGAAAAAACGCGTTGGACCTGTAACCTTCTTCCGCCAAGTGCGCGCAGAGGGAAACAAGGTGACATGGACCACTCGTGCTGAAACGATTCAGGCAACGATTTTCGTGGTTATCATGTCTATTCTGATCGCGCTGTTCCTGTTCGCCGCCGACTGGGCGATCAACTTGATCGTCAAAATGATTACCGGCCTGTGAAATGCATGCCGAACAACACGTATTCAAGGAGCGCGTAGGCCCCATGGCTGAAGCCAAATGGTATATCGTCCACGCTTATTCGAACTTCGAAAAGAAGGTCGCAGCCTCTATTCTGGAGCAGGCTGAGCGTAAGGGGCTTCTGGAGCTCATCGAAGACATCCAGGTCCCGACTGAGGAAGTTGTCGAAGTTGCCCGTGGTAAGAAGAAGACCGTCGAGCGCCGCTATTTTCCCGGTTATGTGCTGATGAAGGCGCAGATGTCAGATGATGTCTATCACCTGGTGAAGGACACACCCAAGGTTTCCGGGTTTCTCGGATCGGATGGCGGCAAGAAGCCCCTGCCAGTGCGCCAGCGCGAAGTTGATCGTATTCTCGGCACGTCGACTGATTCGGCCGAGGAGCGTCCGCGTCCCAAGGTTTCCTTCGAGATTGGCGAACAGGTTCAGGTTAATGACGGACCATTCCAGGGTTTCGAGGGCGCTGTCGAAGAAATCGACGAGGCCAATGGCCGTTTGAAAGTCACCGTTTCCATTTTTGGCCGCGGTACGCCGGTCGATCTGGAATTCGACCAGGTCGCAAAGATCTGATTCGGAGACGCAGTTTCTCCCCTTCCTGCGCTTGAATCGTCAGGGATTGGGCTGTATCTCCACGAAATAGGCCGCCTTAGCTCAGTTGGTTAGAGCGCTGGTTTGTGGAACCAGAGGTCCTCCGTTCAAACCGGAGAGGCGGTACCATTTCCCAAGTGGGGTGGGTGATTTATGACAATTTGGCCATCATTTTGCCATACCGTTGCGATCTGTTGCAAATGGGTCGCGTTACCAAAAAATACCTAGAAATTAGGTATTTGAGTGTTTGAAAGCACTCGCCGCATCCGGGAAAAAAGTTTATCAGGAACCATGCGCAGACAAGCGCGTATGAACCTGCGGTCGAGGACAATCCCGTCCATCGGCACAAGAAGGGGATCAAGTATGAAGAAAACTCTTATGTGCGCGACAGCCGCGGCCGCATTTGCGTCTGCCGGTATGGTCGCTCAAGCTGAAGAGGGCTGGTACGGCCGCGCTGATGCGACGTACGCCTTTGACGGCACGCTGGACCACGATCCAGTCGTCAGTGATGTCAATGGCTCAATGGGCAGCCGTTCGGACATCGAAGAAGCTTGGGGCGGCGACCTCGGCCTCGGCTACGGTCTGGCCAATGGCGTGCGTCTTGAAGGCGTTCTCGGCTATAGCAGCGGCGACCTTGGCGTTCCAACGAACTTCAACGGTGTTGCTCCAGGCACAGTGTCGCTTCCAAGCGGCTACCTGCAGTCGACTGACCTGATGTTCAACGGAATCTATGATTTCAACCGTACAGGCGCTTTCCAGCCGTACATCGGTGTTGGTGTCGGTGCTATCCGCGCGAAAGTTAAAGGCAGCAACCTGGTTAATGCTGTCGGCACGGATCTCTCCGCTGCCAATGGCTTCTCCGGTTCGGATACGGCTTTTGCTTACCAGGGCCTTCTCGGCTTTGGCTACAAGCTGAGCGAAAAGCTCACCATGGATGTCGGCTACAAGTACTTCTCAGCTGAGAAGCTTGACCTTGACGGCAATCACGGCGGCATTGCTTATGATGGCGACCTGACCAAGCATGTTGCTACGGTTGGTCTGCGTTACGCGTTCGGTGCAACACCACCGCCACCACCGCCTCCGCCACCACCGCCACCACCACCGCCTCCGCCACCACCGCCTCCGCCGCCACCACCGCCTCCGCCAACAACGGAAACGGTTGCTCCGGAAGTCGTGTGTTCCGGTCTCAACCAGAACTTCGTTGTTTACTTCGAGTGGGACAAAGCTGACCTGACGAGCCAGGCTGCTGCAGTTATCGACCAAGCTGTCGCTAACATCACAGCTGGCGACGGTTGTGCTCCAAGCGCAGTGACGATTGCTGGCCACACCGATACGTCGGGTGCCAGCGCGTACAACGAGAAGCTCTCGCAGCGTCGTGCAGACATCGTGGCTTCGGCCCTCGTGTCCCGTGGCGTGGCTGCTTCGATCATCAGCGAAGAAGCGAAAGGCGAGAACGATCTTGCCAAAGCGACACGCGATGGTGTTCGCGAGCCTCTGAACCGTCGTTCGGAAGTCGTTATCAGCGTTCAATAAGATCGACTGATCTACAGTATAAGACGGCCCGGCTCACCAGCCGGGCCGTTTTTGTTTGCGCCGCCAGCGCGCGGCAGACTTGCCCCGTAACGTAACATATGAAACCAAGCTCACATGACCGAACTCTCCCATATGACACGCGAAGACGAGGCGGCTCGCGAGCGCCTGCAGGCCGCCACGGCTGCGATGCAGGCCCGGACCTGCGCATGGTCCGACGTAAATACAGGCAGCTGGAACACGGATGGGCTGAAGGCTTTTTCAGGCGATCTCGCCAATGCATTCTCAGAATTAAAGGGCGATGTACGCCTTCAGGAAGCTCCCGGCTTTGAAACGATTGATTCATCGGGAAAGTCCGAGACAATCTATACCGGGCCTATTGTGCGCGTATCGGCCCGACCTTCGGCGCCCATTCAGGTCGTGATGACCGGTCACTACGATACCGTATTTCCAAAGGGTACGTTTGAGGGCGTGAAGGACATTGGCAACGGGATGCTCAATGGCCCTGGGTTGGCTGATATGAAGGGCGGTCTCTGCGTGATGCTGGAGGCGCTAAAGGCGTTTGAAGCCGGCCCTCTTATTGATCGCCTAGGCTATCAGATCGTCATTACACCCGATGAGGAGATTGGAAATCACGCCAGTTCCGGAGCGCTGACTGAAGCAGCGCGGTCCGGCGCCCATATAGGTATGACCTATGAACCCGCCATGGAGACGGGTGCGATGTCAGGCGGTCGCAAAGGGTCTGCGGTTTTTGACATTGTGCTGCATGGCAAGGCCGCTCATGCCGGGCGGGCGAAAGAAGAGGGGCGCAGCGCCATCGAAGCTGCAGCGGAACTCGTGGTTGGCCTTGAAGGCCTCAACGGAAAGCATGAAGGCGTAACCGTCAATGTCGGCGCCATCGAGGGCGGCAGCGCAGTGAATATCGTGCCTGATCTCGCGGTGGTCCGTTTCGGCGCGCGTGCTCCCGATGCCGAGGCAGCAGGTTGGACGACTGAGCAAGTTGAACGCCTGTTTGCGCGCGCCACTGGACGCGCAGGTATTTCAGGACATCTGCACGGAGGGTTCTATCGCCCTCCAAAGCCACGCAATAATGCCCAGCAAGCCATATTCGACGCCGTGCGCGCAACCGGACAGGCCATCGGGCTGGATCTGGAGTTCGTGGACACAGGCGGCGTGTGTGAAGGCAACAATATCTTCGCGGCTGGCGTTCCGAATGTCGATACACTCGGCGTACGGGGCGGGCGCATCCATTCGAATGAGGAATTCGTCGTGATTGACAGCTTTGCGGAGCGGGCAACGCTTTCCGCCCTCATACTGAATCGGCTCGCTGATGGCCGTATGGATGGCCCGGGTATCAAGGCATTGATGGAGCGCTGACATGCCTGCAACCTATGTCATGCGACCTTCGAGGTTGGACGATCTTGGCGCGCTCATGGACCTTGCGCGGCAGTCAGGCCCTGGCTTTACGAGCCTTCCTGTCGATGAGGCGATCCTGTATGAGCGTCTCGAAAAATCGGAACGGGCTTTCCATAGCCGGCAGAAAAGAATTGAATACGGCAAATACCTGTTGATGATGGAAGACACACGAACCGGCGAAGTCGTCGGTTGCTCTGCTGTTAAAGCCGGCACGGGTATTGATCAGCCTTTCTTCAATTACCGTGTCATTACCCTCGCACAAGCCAGCCATGCGGCTGGCGATATGCGCTTCGACATGGATGCGCTTATCCTGACGAATGAATATGTGGGGTATACGGAAGTAGGCACGTTGTTTTTGCAGGCCGATCATCGCGGCGGTGGGGCAGGGCGGCTGGCGGCACAATCCCGGTACCTTCTGATGGCGGCCGCTCCAGATCGTTTCAGTGAACACGTTCTGGCTGAGCTGCGCGGTGTTGTCGACGAGACGGGCAAGTCACCCTTCTGGGAATGCTTGGGGCGCCATTTCTTCCGGATGGACTTTACAGAGGCCGATCGTCTGTCCGCGACCACTGACAATCAGTTCATTCTCGACCTGATGCCGAAATACCCCATCTATGTTGACCTTCTGCCGCCTGAGGCGCGTGAGGTTATCGGGCGCTGTCATTCCGATGGCGTGGGTGCCTACAAGCTTCTGCAATGGGAAGGATTCCAGTTCGACAGAACTGTGGATATTTTTGATGGTGGCCCGCTCGTAGCGGCGCAAAAGCGCCATATCCGAACAATTCAGGAAAGCCGTGTTGTCACGTTGCGTGCAGGGAACGTTTCCGGGCGTTCGGATGCACTGCAAGGACTTGTGTCGAGCGATGCGCTACCCAATTTCCGGGTTTCACTGGCAGATGTGGTTGTCGAGGAAGACGATGTGGCGATCATATCACCCGCAATTATTGAAGCCCTTCAATTAGATTCCGACGCCAAGGCGCGGATCTGGCTACGGAGCAAGTAATGGCACTGGGTGTCTATATCGACGGAAAATGGTCTGAAGGCAGCGGACCACGCTTTACGAATGCCTGCCCGGCAAGCGCAGAAATAGTTTGGGAGGGCAATGCAGCCGGCCCGGAAGATGTTGCAGCTGCGATCGCCTCAGCGCGAAAGGCCTTCGGGCACTGGTCAAGGCTGCCTCAGAGCGACCGCACGCTCGTGTTGGAGCGCTATGCAGAAGAAATCGCGAAGCGTACCGACGCGATTGCCGAAGCGATCAGCCGAGATATGGGCAAGGTTCTGTGGGAGACGCGGGCCGAAGCCGCGACCATGAAAGCAAAGGTTGCCGTTTCGATTGCTGCGCAGAATGAACGTGCGGGCTCCAAATTCGAGACGGCGCCCTTCGGCTCATCACACCTGACCCATCGGGCACATGGCGTGATGGCCGTGTTTGGCCCATTCAATTTCCCCGGGCACCTTCCTAACGGACATATTGTTCCCGCACTGCTTGCAGGTAACACTTGCGTCTTCAAGCCATCAGAACTTGCGCCCGGCGTGGCAGCATTGATGGCAGAAGCTTTCGAGGCCGCAGGATTGCCCGAGGGGTGTCTCAATATCGTTCACGGCACACGCGAGACGGGCGGCGCGCTACTCAATGCCGAAATTGACGGGCTCTTACTCACCGGCTCTGCCAAGACAGGCGTATTCTTTCACAAACATTTTGCGGGCCGACCAGAAGTCATTCTTGCGCTTGAGATGGGCGGCAACAATCCGCTCATTATCTGGGACCCTGCGGATGTCGAAGCTGCGGCGGATATCGCTGCGCAATCGGCTTTCCTGACGACGGGGCAGCGCTGTTCATGTGCACGGCGCATTATCCTCCCAGAGGGGAAGTTCGGTGATGCCGTGGTCGATGCAATCGTTGCTCGCGCCAAGGGGCTGAAAATCGGTGCATGGGATGAAGAGGGCGTCTTCATGGGGCCGCTTGTTTCTGAACACGCTGCCCATGCAGCAACTGATTTCCAGATGATGCTGTCAAAGGCTGGCGGCAAACCGCTGCGACGTTTGAAACGCATGGATCGTGGTGGCGGGTTTGTCACGGCGGGCGTCATGGATATTACAGAGGCCCATCACATTCCCGACGAAGAATTGTTTGGTCCGCTGATGCAGGTGGTCCGGGTGAAGACATTCGACGAGGCAATCAAGCGGGCCAATGCGACGCGCTACGGCTTGTCCGGTGGTCTCGTGTGCGATGATGATGCGCTTTGGGTTCAGGCGCACCGCGAGATGCGGGCCGGTATCCTCAACCGCAACCGGCCAACAGCGGGCGCAAGTGGCGCCATGCCCTTTGGTGGCCCGGGGCTCTCGGGCAACTTCCGCCCGGGTGCCTATTATGCGGCTGACTACTGCGCCTGGCCGCAGGCAAGCCAGGTGTCGGACAAAGCTGAGCGCCTTGGCGCGCAAGGCTTTCCGCAATGAGCGCGTATGAGGTCAATTTTGACGGGCTGATCGGGCCTTCGCACAATTATGGTGGTCTGTCCGACGGCAATCTTGCGAGTGCCACGCATGCTGGCGCGGTGTCCAACCCACGTGAAGCGGCGCTGCAAGGGCTGGAGAAGATGCGGACCTTGCTGCAGCACGGACTGATACAGGGCGTGTTGCCACCTTTGCCGCGCCCTAACTTCGACTTTCTCGTGTCCGCCGGATTTCATGGCACGGATGCGCAGATCATCGAGTCGGCGGCGAGAGTTGCGCCGCACCTGCTCAAGGCTGCCTATTCGGCGAGCAATATGTGGACGGCGAATGCGGCAACGGTGTCTCCGTCTGCCGACACAGCTGATGGTCGTCTCCACCTGACGTCGGCCAACCTGTCCACGATGCTTCACAGGAGTATCGAGCATCCCGATACGACGGCAACGCTGATCACGCTGTTCGACAATGAGGACCGTTTCTCGATTCATTCGGCGCTGCCGATGCATAGTGATTTTGCCGACGAGGGCGCCGCGAATCATGTGCGGCTGTGTGCAGAGCACGGCGCCATGGGGGTTGAGCTGTTCGTATACGGCCGTGAGGCAGGGGAGAGCACAGTTGGCTTTCCAGCACGTCAAAGCTTGCTCGCCAGCGAGGCCATTGCACGGTCGCACGGTCTGGATGGTGCCAGAGTTGTCATGGCGCGCCAGTCAGCCGCTGCGATCAATGCGGGTGCTTTCCACAATGATGTTGTGTGTGTCGGTGCCCTGGATACGCTCTTCTTCCATGAGCTGGCGTTCGAAGACACGCGCGGCACGCTTGATGCCATTCGCCGCGCAGCTGACGGACTGTTCGAACTAAAGCCTGTCATGGTTTCGAATGCCGATGTGCCGATTGCCGATGCGATCAAGTCTTACCTGTTCAACTCACAGCTCTTGCAGATGCCTGGCCAGGACCGGCTCGTGCTGGTGGCGCCTGTTGAGGCTCAAGAGATGGAGTCCACCCGCGCGTTTTGCGAGGGCATGGTCGCGGGTAACGGCCCCATCGGACACGTCGAGTTTGTGGACGTGCGGCAGTCGATGCGTAATGGGGGCGGCCCCGCCTGTCTCCGCCTGCGTGTTGTGATGACCGAGCCGGAGATCGATTCCTGCCATCAGGGCGTTCTGCTTGATGACGAAGCCATTGATGAGCTTCAGGACGTGATCCGCGCCACTTATCGTGATCGGCTTGCACCCGCGGACCTGGCCGATCCATCCTTTGCCGATGAGTGCCGTGCCGCGCGGGAACAGTTGCTTGCTGTTCTCGACCTTGAGTCGCTTGCCTGAAACGTTGGAGTAAATGCATGCTGAAACTGTACGACTACTGGCGCTCGTCGGCGGCCTACCGCGTACGCATTGCTTTGAACCTCAAGAACGCACCCTATGACAGCATTCCGGTGAACATTGCGCCTGGAAAAGATGAGCAATTTGCAGAAACATATCAACATTTAAATCCGCAGATGCGCGTTCCTTCAATCGAGCAGGACGGCCGCATATCGGGCCAGTCGATGGCCATCATAGAATGGCTTGACGAGACCTTGCCCGGGCCCGCCCTGTTGCCGGAGAATCCGTGGACGCGGCTACAGGCTCGCGCTTTTGCCGATACGATTGCCTGCGATATTCACCCCCTTAACAACCTGTCGGTTCTGGCCGCGTTGCGGAAGGATTTCGGCGCTGATGATGCGGCTGTGACGCGTTGGTACCATGACTGGATCCGACGCGGCTTCGCGGCGCTGGAGCGTGTCGCTCAGGACCGGCCACCGGGCACACTACTCTTCGGCGATACGCCTACGATCGCGGAAATTTGCCTTGTGCCACAGGTTTCCAATGCTCGCCGTTTCGATATGGACCTGTCTAATTTTCCGCGGCTGCAGGAGGTCGATGCTGCGTGCCGGTTGATCGATGCCTTTGCGCGCGCCGCGCCAGAAGCGCAGCAGAAAGCCTAGCCTAGTCATCGCCTGCTTCAGGCATAGGGTCAGTCTCCCCGGGCCGGCGAATGTCGATGATCTCGACTTCTTCCAGCGCACCGAGAGGTTCCGCTGTCTTGGCGACGTTGGCCTCGAGCCATTCCTTGTACCCCGTGAGATTATCGCTAGCGATAGGGGTATCCTGGGACACGATCATCATCCCATCCTGGCGTCCGATTTCGACAACTGGCTGGCACGTCGCAGATTCGGTATATTGGGGCGGGCAATAGGCCAGGATGTCGCTCGCTGAATTTTCCACACCGGCGACGGACGAGAATAACGCGGCATCGCCCCGAGCGCGTGTCAGGCGAAGGAAACCCCCAAATCTCTCTCTCAGGCTTTCGTCGGCACGGATGGGAGCGAGCATTTCCGGGGGCAGTGGATGGTCGGTTGCAATGACGAAGGCGCGGCCCCGATTATGATCGTCAAGATAAGTCTTTAAGGCGGCGGAGAGGTCAGTTGCAGCGTTGGCGTTGCGATAAAGCGGCGCATAGACCGGTCCAATAACCGATAGCGACTCGGCGAGCCGCTTGGATTGCTCGACAGCACGATCGGTTTGTGAGGCAATCTGGGCTTGTGACCGAGGCGCGAGGCTGTCATCCGGACCGACCAAGATAACGTCCACGCCCCAACCCTCGGCCCAAACGGCAGGAGGCATTTGCGCCGGAAGCGCAGCCCAGCTGTCATTGGTCCTGTAGTCAAAGGCGGGCAAGGCGATCAGCTCACCTTGATCGCGGAAGGTTCTGTAAGCCCACGGCCCCAGTCCGACACCAAGTGCAACAATGATTCCGACGATAAGAAGCGTGCGTTTCATGTTGGTTCCCTGCCTGTCGCGAGACTGTTAGCGGGGTTAGGAAAGCGCCGCCTTGAGTCCGGAATAGTTTGGTTGATCTATAGCCAACTGGGAGATTGTGGTTGTTTTTAGATGCTTGAACAAGCCTGGCGTCGCAGCATCAAATTGACCATCCCGTATGCGGGCGCAGAGGTCCCTGTTCATCGCAGCGAGATCAGCATTCTCCGGGGCATCCAGCAGGTTGCGAAGACGTTCGGCTTCAGACGCTTCAGCAGCCGGCCTTTGCTCAAGCTCTCTCAAGAGCGTTGCGAGCACATTGGAGGCCACTCTCGCATGAAAGGCAGCGTGACCTGTCAATTGAGGGGCAGCCGCATCATCAATGAAGGACTTTACAGCGGCGACCAGTTCGGTGGGGGAGGGCGCATCATGCATATCAAACAGCCCTTTCGAGAAGATTCAGGAGGTCAATTTCAGTTTCCGAAACCCGCCGCCCGATAGCGGCGCGCTCCACGCTTGGGTCACCACCGGAGCGGTAGGCTTCGTACATGATCATGCACATGATGCCCCATTTGAGGCTGCCCAGCATTTCCCACCAGTCGATGTCTCGCGGCTCGAACCGGGTGCCGCCAGCGGCGGCATATGCTTCAAGTAGAGCATCCAGCTGGCCGAAACCGCCCACACGGTTTTCGATCTGGCCGAACCGCCAGGAATTCACGCAAATCCAAGCAATGTCCTCGCGAGGGTCCCCTATATGAGCGAGTTCCCAATCCAGGACGGACGCCAGACCTTGCGCATCAACGATCAGGTTGCCCAGCCGGAAATCGCCATGGACAAGCACGGCCGGCTGGGGCGCAGGCTGGTGTTCCTTGAGCCAGGCGAACGCCAGTTCAAAGACCGGCCGGGGCAGGTCGAAGTTTCGATAGATCGTCTCATATTTGCGGATTTGGTCCATGCCATCGCTACGCGGCAGGTCTGGCAGCTTCTCCATGTCGATTGCATGGATAGCCGCAAGCGCTGCACCACATTGCTCGGAGAGTTGGGTACGGGCCGTCTCATAAACGGCATCGCGTAAAATCTTCCGCCCAATGGTTTCACCATCGATTCGGCGCATGATGAATGATTCGCCCAGATCGCTTCCGGGCTCGAAAACACCGAGGACGCCCGGCACGGGCACACCGGCGGCGTCTGCGCACGCCAGCAGCATGGATTCCATACGCAAGGTAATAGCCTCAGACGACCGCGCCACGGCTTCCCCACCGGGCGCTCTACGCAAAATCAGGCGGCTGGTCTTTCCGGCCACGACCACTTCAAAGGCCCAAGTCTCCTGACTTGCGCCTCCGGACAAGCGCTTCAAGTCAGCTATACGGGCCGCATCGCCGAAATCCCGGCGCGCCCAGCTTTCCAAAGCTCTTTCAATCTGTTCATTACTTCCCATCTTGGCCACAATTACGCGGAACAAGTGAATCGCCAAGGTCTGACCCAGAGTAACCTTGAGAATTGCCTATCGGAGATGCCTCATGGCTCGAAGGAAAGACCCCGAGGGTGGCCTGCCGCCACCTGACAAGGCCCCGACGCAAAGTCTCTTTGCATGGCTCAGGGGGCGCTTTTTTGCGGGCATGGTGATCGCCGCGCCGATCGCGGTGACGTTCCTCATCCTCCAATTCCTCATCGGCGAGATCGACAAGCGCGTCGTGCCGCTGATACCGGCTGCGCTTAACCCTGAGACCTATCTCAAATACGCCGTTCCGGGCTTTGGTCTGATCGTTCTGGTCGTTTTCCTGACCATTCTCGGGGGCATCGCCACAAACCTGATCGGGCGGTCGGTTATTAGTGTGGGTGACCGCATTCTCAGCCAGGTGCCGATCGTCCGTTCGCTCTATTCGGCGTTCAAGCAGCTGGTTGAAGTCTTCGCGAAAGACAATACTGACCAGTTCAGCGAAGTTGTCCTGATTGAATATCCCAAGACAGGAACATGGTGCCTCGGTTTCGTGTCGTCCCCAGCCAAGGGCGAGATCGGGGCGACGCTTGGCGGGGAGTATCTGGGTGTATTCGTACCGACGACACCGAACCCGACCTCGGGCTTCCTTATGTACGTCGATTCAAAGGAAGTTATCAGGTTGAAAATGACGGTCGAAGAGGGGGCGAAGATGATCCTTTCAGCCGGCCTCGTTGTTCCCGAATTTCCGCCTGCGCCCAAACCCGATCCGAAAGCGCCAAAGAAAATCCTGCCTTAAGGTCTACGCGCGTCCTAGCTACCGCTACCCGTTTCGATCTTGGGTGTCAGAAGCTCCCGGACCAGCCGCAGGGCTTGCCCGCGTGGCCCGGCGAGATCCGGATCAGCCTCAATGACAGCCGTTGCATCTTTCTTTGCAATCGCGAGCAGATCAGCGTGGCGTGACAGCTCAATCACGCGATAGTCGGTGGCGCCGGCCTGACGCAGTCCGAGCATGTCGCCAGGGCCACGCAGTTTGAAGTCGGCTTCTGCGATTTCGAAACCGTCTTCTGTGCGACGCAGAGTCTCCAGTCGTTCGCGCGCTGTCTCCCCAAGTGGAGGGCGATAGAGGAGCAGGCAGAAGGACGGTTTGTCGCCGCGCCCAACCCGGCCGCGAAGCTGGTGTAGCTGGGCGAGACCAAAGCCTTCGGCGCGTTCTATAACCATGATCGTGGCCTCCGGCACATCGACGCCGACCTCGATCACTGTGGTCGCAACCAGGATCTTTGTGCGCCCCGTGCGGAAGTCTTCCAGCGCGGCATCCTTTTCGGTCGGCTTCAAGCGTCCGTGAACCAGGCCGACCGGCACGCCCAGCTGGTCTATCAATGCAGCATGGCGCCCTACGGCTGTGGAATCATCGTCATCGACATCCACCTTTGGGCAGACCCAGAAGGCGCGTTCGCCGCGGCGAATGGCGCGTCCCACCGCGTCGATGACTTCATCAATTCGCGTGTCGGGTATTGCGCGCGTCTCAACGGGTTTGCGACCTGCCGGCTTTTCATCAAGGATCGTTACGTCGAGGTCGCCATGGACGGCTTGGGCCATGGTACGAGGGATCGGGGTGGCGCTCATCACCAGCATGTGCGGGGAGACACCCTTGCCGACGAGCCGCATGCGATCCTGCACGCCGAACCTGTGCTGCTCATCGACGATAATCAGCCCCAGATTCCGAAAAGACACAGATTCCTGAAAGAGGGCATGCGTACCGGCAACAATCTGGATTGAGCCATCAGCGATGCCCATCAGCGTCCCCTCACGGGCCGCCCCTTTGTCGCGCCCGGTGAGCGAAGCCACGGAATAACCGAGCGGCGCCAGAAGATTTGTAAGCGTCTCATATTGCTGTCGGGCGAGCACTTCGGTTGGCGCCATAAAGGCGGACTGGAAGCCCCCGGATACCGCCTGTACGGCCGCCATCGCTCCTACGAGCGTCTTGCCCGCGCCCACATCACCTTGAAGCATGCGCCGCATGGGGGACTGGCCTGACATATCCTCGCTGATTTCAGCCACGGCGCGCACCTGTGCGCCGGTTTGCTGATAGGGCAGGGAGCGCGCCAGCCGTGATTGTTCGACTGGGGCTTTGGGTATTGGCGGCGCCTTGCGACGCTTGCGGCTGGCACGCGCCAGCGCAAAGGCCGATTCACGCGCGATGGCTTCATCATAGGCCAGCCTTGTCCGGGCTGATTCAAATGCGGCTTCGTCGTATCGCACAGGGGCATGCAGCCCGCTCAGAGCGCTGCGAAAGCTCGGCCATCCTCTTTGAGCCACGAGATGAAGGTCGCCCCATTCAGGCAGGTCATCCGGTACGCTTTCCAGTGCCTGAACAGCGAGCGTATGCACGCGCTTGTTGGTCAGACCCGCAGTTAGTCCGTAGATCGGTTCGACCTCCGGCGGCGGATCGCCCTTCTTGGGGTCTACAATGTAGTCGGGATGGGTCATCTGGCGTTCGCCATTGAAATCGTCGACACGGCCGGAGACGATGCGCGTGGCGCCGATCGGGAATTGTCCCTGAAGCCAACGCCCATCGGCGCGGAAGAATGCCAACGTCAGGAATCCTGTTCCGTCGAATAGCTGGATTCTGTGGGGGGCCTTGTCAGAATAGGGCACCTGATAGGCATGGACTTCGCCGCTTACGGTCGCGACCTCGCCAAAGACGACCTGATCAAAACCTTCGCGGACGCGCCGGTCGACCCAGCGCTCGGGCAAATGCAACAATAGGTCCCAAAGCGTATCGCCCCCCACCAGCCTTTCGAACAGCGGCTTGAGCTTCGGGCCAACACCGGAAAGTGTTTCCAGCCCTGCAAACATGGGAAAAAGTCGCTCGTCTCGCATCTCAAAACTCTAGGCGTGCCCGCCCGCGCACACAATGCGTGGTTTACCTGTCCCTCCCACAGCCTATATCCTCCGAAGCAGACTGGTCTGGAGCTATTCATGGAAACAAGACGCCGAAAACTCACGTTCCGGGCCTGGCGGCGCGGTTTCCGCGAAATGGACCTCTATATGGGCTCGTTCGCGGATAAATTCCTTCCGGATTTCAATGAGGCTGAACTGGACGAATTCGCGCGCCTGCTGGATGTCCCGGATTGGGAAGTTTACGCATGGCTGATTGGTCAGCAAGAAGTCCCTGACAATCACAAGGGCCCAGTGCTGGACCAGCTGATCGCTTTCCGCTACGCCCCGCAGGCAGGCTGAACGAGTCAGTCCCTGCGCCTCAACCAAATTCTCTGCAAAAGATCAGGATGACACCCGCCGACCTTCTCAAGTCCTTGAGCGGCCCCGCCAGCTTTGCCGGCGCACCCTTCGGTGCGGACCTGATTGCATTCTGTAATGCCTTGGTCGCAAGGGGCGGTATCGGACTCTACGTCACGCGCGACGACAAGAGCGCCAACACGGCTCGGCGCCTTGCACAATTTATCACGCCGCGCCTCGATAGTATCGACATACCCGGTTGGGACACACTGCCCTATGACCGGATCAGTCCATCCCCTAGTGTCGCGGCACGCCGATGCGCAGGCTTGGCCCGGGTCGCCCGGCATGACAACTCGCAAGGGGCCCTCTTGGTGGTCACAACGGCGACATCGCTCGTCCAGCGCGCGCCTCCCGTTGCCACGCTTCGCCGCGCATCGTTCTCCGTTTCAATCGGACAGTCTGTCGCTCAGAAAGACCTTACAGACTATCTCGCCGTGAATGGGTACGTTCGCGCGAGTACAGTGCGCGAGCAGGGCGAATTCGCGATCCGTGGCGGCATTATTGATATCTTTCCGCCGACGGCTGGAGAACCCTACAGGCTCGACTTCTTCGGCGATACGCTGGAGACTCTGCGCACATTCGACACCGAAACCCAGCGCTCGACAGGGGACGCGCGTTCAGTCGCCTTCGCGCCTGTCAGCGAAGTCCTGTTCGATGATAAGATCCTGAGTGGTTTTCGGGAGCGCTATCTGGCCACGTTTGGACCGCCATCGGGTGATCAGATGTACGAGTCGGCTCGCGCTTCCATCCGCCGCCAAGGTGTTGAGGCTTGGCTTCCGCTCTTTCACGACCATCTGGAAACCTTGTTCGATTATGTTGGCGGGAACGCCCTCGTAGGGCTCGGACACCTCGCGCCTGAATCGGCTTTTGAGCGCCTCTCTCAAGCACTCGATTATTATAACGCCCGGCTCGATGCTGCGGGCGGCGATGCTCACTCAGCGCGTGTGCTCGCACCCTCGACCCTCTATTTGGAACCAGACGAAGTAGATCAACTGCTTGCAACGCATGCTGTCGTGAAATTCAGCCCGGCTGAAGCGTCAGGCGGGGCCTATGACATGGGTGCCCGCATTGGTCGGGACTTTGCGCCCGAACGGCTGCGGTCCGACCAGAACATCTTCGAAGCTGCTATAGCGCATGCCCGTGCGCTCCATGCGTCGGGTAAGCCAGTTGCCTTCGCCGCATGGTCTGCTGGCTCGACTGATCGCCTCATCAATGTCATGGCGGACCACGGATTGCCGGATCTTGCGCAGGTTCATTCGCTCGAAGCGGCCTGCAAGACAGACTTTACCGTTGTCGAAATACCGCTCGAGTCCGGTTTTGTTTCCCCCGAGATTGCAGTCATCTCCGAGGCCGACATACTCGGTGACCGCCTCGCAGCCCCACGCCGTCGGCGCAAATCTGCCAGTTTCATCACTGATGCAACCGCGCTATCGCCTGATGATCTTGTCGTGCACGTCGATCATGGTGTTGGACGCTATGTCGGCCTGAAAACGTTGGAGCTGACAGGCGCTCCCCACGACTGCCTCCAGCTCGAGTATGCCGGCGGCGACATGATCTTCCTGCCGGTCGAAAATATCGACCTGATCAGCCGCTATGGCTCTGAAGAGTCTGAGAGCCAGCTGGACCGCCTCGGTGGAGCGGGCTGGCAGACGCGCAAGGCCAAGGCCAAGAAACGCATCCTTGAGATGGCGGCTGAACTCATGGCTGTCGCTGCCGAACGAGCCCTGAAACGCGCAGAAGCGCTGTCGGCAGGGCAGGGCATGTACGAAGAATTCGCGGCGCGCTTCCCATATGAGGAAACGGATGACCAGCTAAACGCGATCGAAGATGTGCTTGGGGATCTGGCCTCCGGTCGCCCAATGGATCGTCTTATCTGCGGCGATGTGGGCTTTGGCAAAACCGAGGTCGCTCTTCGCGCCGCTTTCATGGCGGCGATGAGCGGAAAGCAGGTTGCGGTCATTGCGCCAACAACTTTGCTCGCGCGTCAGCACTTCAAGACATTCTCCGAACGCTTTGCTGGCTGGCCCCTCAAGGTTCGCCATCTCTCACGGCTGGTGGGTCAACGGGAATCTGTGGAAACGCGCGACGGCCTCACAGACGGCGGCGTGGACGTCGTTGTGGGAACGCACGCGCTGCTCGCAAAGGGCATGGACTTCAAACGCCTTGGCCTCCTGATCGTCGATGAGGAGCAGCGCTTCGGCGTGAAGCACAAGGAACGCCTGAAAGAGCTGAAGGCCGATGTGCATGTGCTAACGCTCTCTGCAACGCCAATTCCCCGCACACTGCAGATGGCACTCACGGGTATCCGCGATCTCTCCATTATCGCCACGCCGCCCGTGGATCGTTTATCGGTTCGGACCTACATCACAGAAGAGGACACGGTTACTTTGCGCGAAGCACTGCTGCGCGAAAAGTATCGCGGTGGCCAGGCCTTCTTCGTCGCACCACGTATCCAGGACCTGGACAAGCTGGAGCAGTTCCTGTCGACGCAGGTTCCCGAAGTATCCTTCGTTGTGGCGCACGGCCAGATGGCGGCGGGCGAACTCGAAGACATCATGAACGCCTTTTATGAGGGCAAGTATGATGTTCTTCTGTCGACCACGATTGTCGAAAGCGGCCTGGATATACCTCGCGCCAACACGCTTATCATCCACCGCGCCGACATGTTCGGTCTGGCCCAGCTTTACCAGCTGCGTGGCCGCGTCGGACGCTCCAAACTACGCGCCTATGCCTATTTCACCACGCCGCGTGACCGGGTTGTGACTGAGATGGCCGAGAAGCGTTTGAGGATTCTCCAGTCGCTGGACAGTCTCGGCGCCGGCTTCCAGCTTGCCAGCCACGATCTCGACATGCGCGGGTCGGGTAACCTGCTGGGCGACCAGCAGTCTGGCCAGGTCCGGGAAGTGGGTGTGGAACTCTACCAGTCCATGCTCGAAGATGCCGTCAAGGCGCTTCAGGCCGGTGCGCGGGGCGAAGACGAAGTCGTGGATGACTGGTCGCCACAGATCAATCTTGGCGTCGCGGTGCTGATCCCCGAAGACTATGTCGAGGATCTCACGATCCGTCTCTCGCTTTACCGGCGTCTAGCAGACATCAGCACGGCCGAGGAACGCGAGTCCTTCGCTGCTGAACTGATTGACCGTTTCGGACCGTTGCCGGAGCCGACGCGGCAGCTGCTGGAAGTCACTGCGATCAAGGTTCAGTGCAAGGCACTGGGTATCTCCAAGCTGGATTCAGGTGTTAAAGGCGCGGTATTCGCTTTCCGCCCTGATACGATCATGGACCCCGCACGCCTTATGGAACTCGTCCGGACACGCCCTAATGTTCTGAAGTTGCGTCCGGCGGATTCAAAACTGGTCCACTCCGGCCTGGGCGGAGAGCCCGAGCGACGTCTTGTGGCCGTTAAAGCATTCCTGAAGGAACTGGAGGCCGTTGTGGGCCGCGTATCGGCCTAGGCGGCTTCGAGACGCATGAACGGTCCCTGCAGGCCAGAATCAAGGAACGTTTTTGCGGAATGATAGGCGCGCTTTTCGACGACACGCCAGTTCAGAACAACGTCAGACAGCGTGTCCAGGTCTGCGACATGAGTTGCTATCCGCGTCGCAAGCCGGGCTCCGCCGCGATAAGGTGTCGTTGGCAAGGAGATGCCAAGGATACCTGCCGAAAGAGCGGCCGCGCAGTCTGTTTCCCGCAGCAGCGGTTGTAGACAATCAGCCAGGGTTTTCAGCACCCTTCTTTCACTGCGGCGCTCACCGGTCAGTTTCAGCATGACCAAGCTTAGGGGCTCGGCTCGCTGCTCTGCCACTTCTATTTGCCGCTCAAGATGTGATTCAAGAAACCGGCGGGAAAAGAGCCCTGTCGCCAGGTCTCGGGCCGCCGGGGCAAGTGCCGTCGAGGGCGTGATGGGCCGAATCGCATTATAGCGGCGCGCCAGCACGTCTATACGATTTGCGACGAGGGAGGCCTGATCCTGGCACTCAATGATTTCGTCTGCGTGGGCTTGAATTGATTTCATGGCCTCGGATGTCTGGCTCTCACCGTTTACGAGGGCGAAGATCGGAACATTGTTCAGCATGTCGCCGGATGGTGGGCCTTCGATGTAAGCCGTCTCAAGCGCTTCTTCGGAAGTAAGGTCGAACAACGCTGCGGCGAACCTTCGGCTCGACAGGTAGTCCCGGACCGTGCTTCGGGAAATCGCGGCCGTCAGCGACAGTCCGCGCGCCTTTAGGGCGCCCTGCAGAGACAGGAATATGGGTGAACCTTCGCCGACATAGATAAGTTCGGGACGCGCGTCACCGGCGGTGACGGGCGGCGCCAACCCGAATTCGCGGGCCGTTTCTGCGCGGATGCACACTTCCATATTGCGGGATTCGCGCCGCGACAGCGCAGCAAGCCGCCCCTTGAGCATTGTAAGGTCGCGGTCACGCCGCAGCGTGATGACGTCTGAAAGATTGAGGCCAGTGTCTGCCACATCGAGAATCGCCATCGGACGGGACAGACCTGCAGCACACGCCCGGGCGCAATGTTCCAGCGTCATCCGCGTCACACTTGCGATATCGACGAGGAGAGGGCCGGTTGAATTGAAATCGAGCGGTTGGCTGGCAGGATAGGGCCTCATTCCGCTTGATCGCATGCGCGCAAGGATCATTTCGAGGCGAGGACTGGTCGCAGCGATTTCGATAGGTGGGTCCAGATAGGACGTATCAGACATGAAACACTCAAAACGCTTCGAAGGGCGGACGCTAGGACACCCCTTTCTTTTGCGCGTTCGACACTTAATGTTCCGCTAATCAGGCCCAAAGGGCCTTAATTGAACGGGAGAGAATGATGGCAAGTGGGCCACTGGACGGTGTCAGGATTGTGGAGTTTGCAGGGATCGGCCCCGGGCCGTTCTGCGGCATGTTGCTGTCCGATATGGGCGCAGACGTTATCCGGATAGACCGTCCCGGCGATGGCAAGCCGGGACGCGCGGCAGATGTCATGAGCCGGGGCCGACGCTCCATCAGCTTGAATCTCAAGGATCCCGCTGATGTCGAGACCGCCCTGAAGCTGATGGAAAAAGCGGACGGGCTGATAGAGGGATTCCGTCCCGGTGTCATGGAACGCAACGGTCTTGGTCCGGATGTCGTACTCGGTCGTAATCCCAAGCTCGTCTATGGTCGCATGACGGGGTGGGGGCAATATGGCTCGCTCTCGCAAGCGGCCGGGCACGATCTCAATTACATCTCCCTTACAGGCGCCCTTTACGCGATGGGCCGGAAGGGCGAGCGTCCGAGCCCGCCCCTGAATCTTGTCGGTGATTATGGCGGCGGAGCCCTCTACCTGGCGATGGGGCTCCTCGCCGGCATCGTGAACGTCAAGAATGGAGGCAAGGGTCAGGTGATTGATGTGGCCATGACGGATGGCGCGGCCTCTCTCGCGACCATGTTCTTTGGTATGAAAGCCATGGGCGTCTGGACCGATGACCGCGAATCGAACCTGCTCGATGGCGGTGCCCACTTCTACGACACATATGAATGCAGCGATGGCCAATGGGTCTCGATCGGCTCCATCGAGCCGCAATTCTATGCGCTTCTGCTGGAGAAGGCGGAAATCACCGATCCCGAATTCAAATCCCAGATGGACCGCTCCAAGTGGGGCGACCTGAAGGCCAAGTTAACCGCGCTGTTCAAAACGAAGACGCGCGATGAATGGTGCGCCATCATGGAGGGCACCGATATCTGCTTTGCGCCGGTCCTTTCCATGGCTGAAGCCCCGAACCATCCCCACAATGCCGAGCGCAAGACATTCGTCGAAGTCGAGGGGGTGATGCAGCCAGCGCCAGCGCCGCGCTTCTCTGGCACGCCCGCAGAAATCCAACGGCGGCCCGCAGGGCTCGGCGAGCATACCGAGGAAATCCTGCGCGATTGGCAGGTCAGCCGCTGAGTCGAAGGCGGTACTGCTCGCCTCTCAGGTGAACGGAACATAACAGCGGGTCACCGCTCCGTTCAGGTTGCCAAGACTATAATCATGACTGTCGGTGCCGCGTTTTTAGGCTATTTGCCCGAACAAAGCCCGACGTCCTTCTTGCTTTACCTTGGCCGTCCTTCGGGGCGGCCATTTTCTTGCGCTGTTGCAGTTTAGCGATATGGTCCCGCTCATTCTAACGAGTATGAGGGCTGAAAATTGAAAATTGCGATGACGAGCGTACTGGCTCTGGCTCTGGTGGCCTGTTCCCAGCAGAAGGCTCCTGCGCCGGCCGAACCGGAAACCGTTGCGGCGCCGAAGACGGCAGCAGAGATCCATGACGAGATGCTAGTGCTCGATACGCACCTCGACACACCTGCCAACTTCTCAAAGGCCGATTTTGATATCATGGCCGATAATCCGAGCGTTCTGGGCAGTGTCCAAGTCGACTTGCCGAAGATGAACCGCGGTGGCCTCGACGGTGGCTTCTGGGTGACCTTCACACCGCAGGGCCCGATGGACCCAGCCTCCTATGAGGCCGCGAAACAGGCTGCCCTAACCCGCAACCAGGAAATCCATGACATGGTCGCGGCTCATCCCGAATCATTCGAGCTTGCCTATACGTCTGAAGATGCCGCCCGAATCGCCGCAACCGGCAAGAAGGTCGTCTATATGTCGATCGAGAACAGCTATCCGCTCGGCACAGACATCGGCATGGTAGAGGAATTCTACAATCGCGGCGTTCGCATGATTGGGCCGGTCCACTTCCGCGACAACCAGTTCGCCGACAGCGCAACGGATCTCGGTGCCAATGACTATGGCGGCCTGAGCCCGCTCGGCGTGGAACTGATCAAGGAAGCCAACCGACTCGGCATGATGGTCGACGGCTCGCACGCATCTGATTCGACGGTTGATGACATCATCGAACTGTCGACGACACCGATCATGCTGTCCCATACAGGCGTGAAGGCTGTTTACGACCATCCGCGCAACATTGACGATTACCTGATGCGGAAGGTCGCTGATGATGGCGGCGTTATCCAGATCAACGCCTATGGCGGGTATCTGGAACAGCTGACCCCAACGCCGGAACGCCAGGCCGCACTCGACGAGATGCAGAAGGAATTCGAGGGCATTTCTCCTGCGACCGCTGACGCGGAGACCCGGGACCGCTATATCGCCAAAATGGAAGAAATTGACGCCCAATTCCCGGCGCCACGCTCGACTTTCGAAAAATTCCTCGAACATATGAATCATGCGCTTGAGGTCGTCGGCCCGGATCATGTCGGCATGGGCGCTGACTGGGATGGCGGTGGCGGTGTTGTTGGAATGGAAGACGTTTCATTCCTGCCTAGAGTGACAGAAGCCCTGTTGGCCGAAGGCTATTCTGAGGAAGACATCCAGAAAATCTGGAGTGGCAACATGCTGAAACTGATGAAGCAGGTGGAAGACGCTGCGGCGCCTAAACCCGAATAGGGAAGGGGAATGCAGAATTCGCGGGTTTGGTGATCTTCAGACCTTGCAAAGCCTGTTGGGCGTCTGTATGAGGCCCGTTCCAATTCAATCGCTGAAAATGCGCAACAAACCGGATACCTGTCATGGCAGTTCCAAAGAGCAAGATCTCCAAGTCCCGCCGCGGCATGCGCCGTTCGCATGATCGGCTTGATATGAACACGTATATCGAGGACGCCCAGTCGGGCGAGCTTCGCCGTCCGCACCATATCGACCTGAAAACCGGCGTTTATCGCGGCCGTCAGGTTCTTGAGCCGAAGGACGACATCTAGTCAGGTTGCGCATTTGCGCGCACAAGACTAAGGCTTCCAGCGCCTCCCGCCGTCCGGCAGGGGGCGCTTTTTACATCTGACATAATGCCTAAGAGGGACACCAGACTGCCATGAGCGAGATCATCGACATTCACGCCCGCGAAATTCTCGACAGCCGGGGCAACCCGACAGTGGAAGTTGACGTCACTCTTGATGATGGCTCGACGGGCCGCGCAGCGGTTCCTTCCGGTGCCTCGACGGGTGCTTACGAGGCTCACGAGCAGCGTGATGGCGACAAGTCCCGCTATGGCGGCAAGGGCGTCCTCGGCGCAGTCGATGCTGTGAACGGCGAGATATCGAACGAGCTTGAAGGCATGGATGCCAGCGACCAGCGCCTGATCGACATGATGATGATCGATCTCGACGGCACTGAGAACAAGTCCCGCCTGGGCGCCAATGCGATTCTCGGCGTTTCGTTGGCTGTGGCCAAGGCCGCCGCGGAAAGCGCCGCGATGCCGCTCTACCGCTATGTCGGTGGCGCCAACGCCCGCGTCCTGCCGACGCCAATGATGAACATTATCAATGGCGGCGCGCACGCGGACAATCCGATCGACATTCAGGAATTCATGATCATGCCAGTCAGCGCCGAAAGCATGGCAGACGCTGTGCGCATGGGCGCTGAAGTCTTCTACTCGCTGAAGAAAACGCTGCATGATGCCGGTCATAACACCAATGTTGGCGATGAAGGTGGCTTCGCCCCTAACATCGGCTCGACTGATGAGGCCATCGGCTTCATCATGAAGGCCATCGAGAAAGCAGGCTACGCGCCGGGCGAAGACATTGCCCTGGCACTCGATGCCGCTTCGACCGAGTTCTACAAGGACGGCAAGTATAACCTTGCCGGCGAGAGCAAGATCCTGGGGTCGGAAGAGTTTGCGAAATATCTCGCCGATCTTTGCGGTCGCTATCCGATTGTCTCAATCGAAGACGGCATGGCAGAAGACGACTGGGATGGCTGGGTCGCACTGACCGAGATGATTGGTGATCGTGTCCAGCTCGTCGGCGATGATCTCTTCGTGACAAACCCCGAGCGCCTGTCTATCGGCCTCCAGAAGGGCGCTGCGAACTCGATCCTGATCAAGGTCAACCAGATTGGAACGCTTTCCGAGACGCTCGACGCAGTCGAACTGGCGCACCTCCACGCATACACCGCCGTCATGTCTCACCGCTCCGGTGAAACCGAAGACTCGACCATCGCAGATCTGGCAGTTGCCACCAATTGCGGGCAGATCAAGACGGGTTCCCTGTCACGTTCTGACCGAATCGCGAAGTACAACCAGCTCATCCGTATCGAAGAAGAACTGGGTCCGATCGGCATTTACGCCGGCCGCTCGCGCATAAACGCTTCTTAGTGCAAACGCACGGTTAACCAATCGTCGTTACAGGTGGGCCTCATGGTATCACGCCTTGAGGCCCTCGGCCTAAGTCTTCTCGTGCTCTACTTTGCCTACCACGCTTTTGCGGGGGAGAAGGGGCTTGGCCGTTGGTCGGATGCCCAGCTTGAACTCGAAGATCGCAAGGTGGAACTCGCCAAGATCGAGACGGATATCTCGCGCCTGCGCACCGATATCCGCAGACTTACACCAGGTTCTGTGGATCCGGACTTTGTAGAAGCGCTCGCACGCGATAAGCTGGCATTCGTATATCCAAACGAAATCGTCTTGATGACGTCAGAACGTAGCGTTGCAAATTGACATAGATGTTCTGACTTGTCTCTGCGGAAATGCGCAGACATAAGACTCGCAGGGATGGAGCATTATATGGCAACGAAACCGAAAGGTGCCAAAAAGGCACCTTCAAAAGCAAGTAAGGCAGAGCTGCTCGAATTCTATCGGGCCATGCTGTTGATCCGAAGATTCGAAGAAAAGGCCGGCCAGCTTTATGGCATGGGCAAGATCGCGGGTTTTTGTCACCTCTACATTGGTCAGGAAGCGGTCGTGACGGGCATGCAAGCCTGCCTCAAGGATGGCGATCAGGTTATTACCGGTTACCGCGACCACGGTCACATGCTCGCATGTGGACTGGACCCGAAAGGCGTCATGGCCGAACTGACCGGACGCAGCGGCGGTCTTTCCAAGGGCAAGGGTGGCTCGATGCATATGTTCAGTCGCGAGAAGAATTTCTTCGGTGGGCACGGTATCGTTGGCGCTCAGGTGCCGCTTGGCACGGGCTTGGCCTTTGCCAATAAATACAAGGGCGGCGACAATGTCAGCTTGGCCTATTTCGGCGACGGGGCGGCCAACCAGGGGCAGGTCTACGAATCGTTCAACATGGCTTCGCTCTGGGATCTGCCGGTTGTCTATGTGATCGAAAACAATCAGTATGCGATGGGCACGAGCGTTGCGCGCGCCTCGGCCGAGGTTGAGCTTTATAAACGCGGCATCAGCTTTGAGATCGAAGGTGAGGCCGTTGATGGCATGGACGTGCTCGCGGTGAAGGAAGCCGGTGAAAAGGCTGTCAAATACGCGCGTTCCGGCAAGGGCCCTTATATCCTCGAGATGAAAACCTATCGCTACCGAGGCCACTCGATGTCTGACCCGGCGAAATACCGCAAGCGGGAAGAGGTCGATGATATTCGCACGCACCACGATCCGATCGAGGGCCTCAAGGGCCAGATTATAGAGGCCGGCCATGCAACCGAAGACGAACTCAAGAATATCGATAAGGAGATCAAGGGTATCGTGAAAGATGCTGCGGACTTCTCGCTTGAGAGCCCGGAGCCGGATGCTTCTGAACTCTGGACGGATGTCCTGCGCGAAGTGGAGGGTGTGTAAATGTCAGTCGATATTCTTATGCCAGCCCTCTCACCGACCATGGAAGAGGGAACCCTCTCGAAATGGCTCAAGAAGGAAGGCGACAAGATCTCCTCAGGTGACATCATCGCCGAAATTGAAACCGACAAGGCAACGATGGAAGTCGAAGCCGTCGATGAAGGTGTGCTCGCCAAGATCCTCGTTGCTGAAGGCACTGAAGGCGTGAAGGTCAACGCCGTGATCGCTGTGCTCGCTGAAGACGGCGAAGATGCAGGCGATGTGAAGCCCAAGTCCAACGGCGCTGCCGCACCCGCCAAAAGCGATGCTGAGCCTGTCGCCAAAGAGGAGAAGCCGAAACCAACAGCGGATGCAGAGGCCGCCCCAGCCGCGCCTGTCCTTTTCGATCCTTCCATTCCCGAAGGCACCAGCTTCACGGATACCACGGTGCGCGACGCCCTGCGCGACGCTATGGCCGAAGAGATGCGCCGCGACGAAACAGTGTTCGTCATGGGCGAAGAGGTGGCTGAGTATCAAGGCGCCTACAAGGTTACCCGTGAACTGCTTCAGGAATTCGGCGCGCGCCGCGTGGTCGATACGCCGATAACGGAACATGGCTTTGCTGGTCTCGGCGTGGGTGCGGCCTTTGGTGGCCTGAAGCCCATCGTCGAGTTCATGACGTTCAATTTTGCCATGCAGGCCATTGACCAGATCATCAACTCGGCGGCCAAGACGCTTTATATGTCAGGCGGCCAGATGGGTTGTTCTATCGTGTTCCGTGGTCCGAACGGTGCGGCCTCGCGCGTCGGCGCGCAGCATAGCCAGGATTATGCCTCCTGGTACGGACACATCCCGGGCCTCAAGGTCATCGCGCCTTATGATGCGGCAGATGCCAAAGGCCTGCTCAAGGCCGCCATTCGCGACCCGAATCCGGTTGTCTTCCTTGAGCACGAACTGCTCTACGGCACCAGCTTCCCGGTGCCGGACCTCGAAGACCATATCCTTCCGATCGGCAAGGCTGCCGTGAAGCGTGCCGGTACGGATGTAACGCTGGTGGGCTACTCCCGCATGGTAGGTTTCGCGCTGCAGGCCGCAGAGGAATTGGCAGAGCAGGGGATCAGCGCAGAAGTCATCGACTTGCGCTCCATTCGTCCGCTCGATACGGCAACTGTCATTGAGAGCGTCAAGAAGACCAACCGTCTCGTCACCTGCGAGGAAGGCTGGCGCTTCATGGGTATCGGTGCCGAAATTTGTGCCTCTGTCGTTTCCGACGCCTTCGATTATCTCGATGCGCCGCCGGCCCGCGTTCACCAGAAGGATGTGCCGCTGCCTTACGCGGCAAATCTCGAAGCCATGAGCTTGCCCGGTGTCGCTGACATCGTCGCAGCGGCCCGCAAGGTCTGCTACGTGGATCAGGAGTAGCGCCATGAGTATCAACATCACCATGCCCGCGCTCTCTCCCACCATGGAAGAAGGCACGCTTTCCAAATGGCTCGTCAAGGAAGGCGACACCGTCTCCTCCGGCGACATCATTGCCGAAATCGAAACCGACAAGGCGACGATGGAAGTCGAAGCCGTCGATGAGGGCACTGTTGCCAAGATCCTTGTTGCCGAGGGCACCGAAGGCGTGAAGGTCAATGCTGTGATTGCTGTGCTCGCAGAAGAGGGAGAGGATGCATCCTCGGTGAAGGCGCCGAAGGAAACCGCCCCTACTGCGAAAGCCGAGGAATCGGGCAAGGGCGAGAAGAAATCTGACGACAAGCCTGAGCCCAAAGCAGCCAAAGCAGAAACGCCTGCCAAGTCTGATACGGCTTCTAAAACCGAAAAACTGGCGTCGACGCCGCTCCCAAGCACCAATACCGCTGACGGTCGCATCAAGGCAAGCCCGCTTGCCCGCCGTATCGCGGACATGAAGGGCATCGACCTCAAGGCGTTGAAGGGGACTGGTCCGCGTGGCCGGATCATCAAGCGAGACGTCGAGTCCGCACAGCCCGGCGCCGCTGCGCCACAGGCTGGCGCCCGCCCGGCTGGCGCTCCTGACGGTCTCATCTTGCCACAGGTTCTCGATGACCGCGTCTACGCGCCTGATAGCTATGAGCTGAAGCCGCTCGATGGCGTCCGCAAGGTCGTCGCCAAGCGCCTGACGACCAGCTTCATGCAGGTGCCGCACTTCCCGCTGACCATCGATCTCGAACTCGATCACCTCTTGGCCAGCCGTGCGGCTATCAATGCGGCCGCGCCAAACGGCATCAAGGTGTCTGTCAACGATCTGCTCATCAAGGCCAGCGCTATGGCTTTGATGGACGAGCCGGATTGCAACGCATCGTACACGGATAAGGGCATTGCCTATCACAAGCACGCCCATGTCTCGGTCGCTGTGGCGATCGATGGCGGCCTGATCACTCCGGTTATCTTCAATGCGGAAACAAAGGGCCTCGCCGAAATCTCCGAAGAGATGAAGGACCTCGCAGGACGCGCCCGTGAGCGAAAGCTCAAGCCGCAGGAATATAGTGGCGGGACGTTCTCCATCTCAAATCTCGGCATGTTCGGCATCAAGAACTTCGCCTCGATCATCAACCAGCCCGAGGGCATGATCCTCTCCGTCGGGGCAGGGGAAAAGCGTCCGGTCGTGAATGCGAAGGGTGAGCTTGCTGTCGCCACGGTGATGAGCGTCACTCTTACTTGCGACCACCGGGTCATCGGCGGCGCAGAAGGTGCCAAATGGCTTCAGGCCTTCAAGCGCTACGTCGAAACGCCCGAAGCGATGCTGCTATAGGCAGCGGAAAGACACAATATGAGCACCCCATACGACCTCATCGTCATCGGCTCCGGCCCCGGCGGCTATGTTTCTGCGATCCGCGCCAGCCAGCTCGGCATGAAAACGGCGATCATCGAGCGCGAAGCCCTCGGCGGCATTTGCCTCAATTGGGGCTGCATCCCGACCAAGGCGCTGCTCCGCTCGGCTGAGGTCATGCACCTCGCCAAGCACGCCACGGATTTCGGTCTTAAGATAGACAAGGTCGAGGTTGATCTGGAAGCTGTCGTCAAACGCTCGCGCGGCGTTGCCAGCCAGCTGTCGAACGGCGTGAAGTTCCTGATGAAGAAGAACAAGATCGACGTCATAGAAGGCACCGCGCGCCTGGAGAAGGGCACATCTGCGCCCAAGGTCATCGTCAAAAGCAAAGACGGCAAGGATACGACGCTCGAGGCCAAGCACGTCATGCTCGCCACTGGTGCCCGCGCGCGCGATATCCCGCAGGCTGGCCTCGTTGCTGACGGCAAGCTGATCTGGACCTATCGCGAAGCCATGACGCCAGACGTCATGCCCAAGCGTCTCCTCGTGATCGGTTCTGGCGCCATTGGTATCGAGTTCGCCAGCTTCTATAATGAGCTTGGCTGTGACGTCACCGTCGCCGAAGTCCTGCCGCGCATCCTTCCCGTCGAAGACGCTGAAATCTCCGCCATGGCGGAGAAGGACTTCAAGAAGCAGGGGCTCAACATCATCACGGGCGCCAAGGTGGAAAACCTTAAAGCCGGCAAGAACACCGTCACGGTCGACATCACCAACAAGGATGGCAAGAAGGAGTCGAAGGAATTCGACCGCGCCATCCTCGCTGTCGGCATTGTTGGCAATGTCGAGAATCTGGGCCTTGAGGCGCTTGGCGCAAACGTTGAAAAAACCCACGTCAAAGTCGATGGCTTTGGCAAGACCGGCGTGCCTGGTCTCTATGCCATCGGCGATCTCACAGGCCCGCCTTGGCTCGCGCACAAGGCCAGCCATGAAGGCGTTGTCTGCGTCGAAGCGATTGCGGGCAAAGGCAAGGCCCCCCCAGAGCCTTTCGATGCCTCAAACGTCCCTGGATGCACCTATTCCCACCCTCAGGTCGCCAGTGTCGGCTTGACTGAGGAAGCCGCGAAAGAAAAAGGGTACGATATCAAGGTCGGCCGCTTTCCGTTCATTGGTAATGGCAAGGCCATCGCAATGGGCGAAACCAATGGCATGGTCAAAACGGTGTTCGATAAGAAGACCGGAGAACTGCTTGGCGCCCACATGATTGGGGCGGAAGTCACCGAGCTGATTCAGGGCTATGTCATAGCGCGCCAAGGCGAACTCACCGACATTGATCTCGCTCACACCATATTCGCGCACCCGACTATTTCGGAAACAATGCACGAATCCGTGCTCGATGCAGACGGCAAGGCGCTTCACATCTAGGGCAGGGGCCTTGCCCACGGGCACCGCGCCTTATACGCAAGAGCCAGCCTCAATTGCTGGAGATCCTCGCGTGACACGCCACTTGTTCATCGGCCTGACAGCCCTCCTGCTTGCCGCGTGTGCGCCAAAGGCTCCACCTGCAGAGGATGCGCCCCTGCCAGCACCCGAGATCGTCCTTCCAGACTCCCGAGAGGGCGTGGTGACAGACCGCTTCGCCCGAATGGCGCTGCAATGCGTCCACAAGGAATACCCGAACAAAATCAGCCACGTCATGAACAGCGATGCCGACGCGCAGACCCCGCGCCAGCTTCACCCAGCTTTCTATGGCTGCTTTGATTGGCACTCGTCGGTGCATGGCCACTGGTTGCTTGTGCGCATACTCAACACCGATCCATCGACGCCCTACAAGGATGCGATTGTCACCGCTCTGGGGCAGAGCTTTACGCCTGAAAATATCCAAGGCGAACTCGCTTATTTCAAAGCGGAAGACCGCGCGAGCTTTGAGCGCCCCTATGGCACCGCCTGGCTCCTTCAGCTGATGACGGAACTGCGCGAATCCGAACTGCCAGAAGCAAAAAACTGGGTGACGACGCTCGAGCCACTTGAGGCCTTTATCACCGACGAGACATCCACCTGGCTCACGAAGCTCGCTTACCCCATCCGCATCGGCACGCATAATCAGACGGCATTTGCCTTCGGACTCATGCTTGACTGGGCCAAGGCCTCAAATGCTGGTGCCTTTAGTGCCCAACTGACGCAGAAGATTCTCGAATTCCACGCCAACGACAGGAACTGCCCCCTCGCGTACGAGCCTTCGGGTGAGGACTTTTTGTCACCGTGCCTGATGGAAGCCGATCTTATGCGCCGAGTCATGACATCGGATGATTTCGCCAAGTGGCTCACGGCCTTCCTGCCACAAATCCCGGCAGACGGTAGCGCCAACTGGCTTCTGCCCGGCGTGGTACTCGACCCCACGGATGGTAAGCTTGTCCACCTCGATGGCGTGAACTTGTCCCGCGCCTGGGCGCTCGATGGCATTGCCAGTGCCTTGCCCGAAGGTGATCCGCGCGTTCCCGCTTTGCGCGCCGCAGAAGAAGTGCACAAGCAGACAGGTATCGCCGCGGTTAGCGACGAGCACTACTCCGGCAGTCACTGGCTCGCGAGCTTTGCGACCTATCTGGAAACGCGGCGCGGGATAGACTCGCAATGAAGCTGCCTATTGGCCCCGGTGCACTCGTCGCTGCGGCCTTTATCGGTCCGGGAACGGTCACGACCTGCACGCTGGCTGGCGCCAGTTTCGGCTTCGCCCTTATTTGGGCGCTCGTCTTCGCGACGCTGGCCACAATGATCCTGCAGGACATGGCGGCCCGTCTCGGTGTCATGGGGCGTGTGGGCCTTGGGGAGGCCCTGGTCGGTGGGGCAGGTAACCCGATGCTTAAATGGGCCGCAGCGGGCCTCGTGCTTGCTGCACTCGCGCTCGGTAATGCCGCCTATGAGGCAGGTAACCTGGCAGGCGGTACGCTCGGCCTTCAGGCCATCATCGGTGAGGGCGATGATTACCGCAGGCCCTTGATCCTTCTACTCGCAGCCATCGCCGCCCTTGTGCTGCTTATTGGGCGTTACAAGCTGATTGAGCGGATCCTCGTCACACTCGTTATCATCATGAGCCTCGCCTTTGCTGGGAGCGCGATCCTCGTCAGACCTGATATCGGTGACATGCTTGGCGGGCTGGTGCCGCGCGTACCGGAAGCGGGGCTTCTGACTGCCATAGCCCTCATCGGCACAACGATCGTTCCGTACAATCTCTTCCTTCATGCGGCCTCTGCACGTGAGCATTGGCCTGATGCCACCGCCAGAGCCTTGCAAGAGGCCCAGACAGACACGCGCGTATCAGTGGGCCTTGGCGGCCTTATCTCCATCCTCATACTCACCACTGCCGCGGCCAGTCTCTTTGGCAGTGGCCAGCAGATATCCAGTGCGGTCGCGATGGCTGGGGCGATAGCGCCGACTTATGGAGAGGCCGCGCGTTATCTCGTCGGAATCGGGCTCTTCGCTGCTGGCCTCACGTCTTCCATTACGGCGCCGCTCGCCACCGCCTATGCCCTCAGCGAAATTGCCCGCAAGCCGCGCAGCGGTCCGCTCTTCAAGGCGGTCGCGCTGGCTGTCCTTACGGTCGGCACGCTGGTCGCACTGATTGGGTACAAGCCTATAAGCCTGATCCTCGTCGCGCAGGTCGCGAATGGTATACTGCTGCCCATTGTGGCGATTTTCCTCCTCGTCGCAATGAACCGTCGTTCATTGCTTGGCGACAGGATAAACGGCCCGCTTGCGAATGTGCTCGGCGGCCTCGTTATCGTGATCACGCTTGGGCTCGGCCTGCGCCTTGTTCTTCGCGCGCTGGGGGTGTGGTCATGAAGAAGACTATCTGCCTGAATGCCGATATCGGCGAACTGCCCGGAAGTAACGCTCGGGCGCTTGACCGGGCGATCCTCGACGTCGTCAGTCGCTGCAGCATTGCCTGTGGCGGCCATGCGGGCGATCAGACAAGCATGGCAGCGACCGTGAAGGCCGCTTATGCGCGCGGTGTCCTCATGGGGGCTCATCCCTCTTATCCCGACAGAGAAGGGTTTGGCCGAAAGCCGATGGCCATGTCGCGTGAAGACCTTTCGGCCACGCTTTCCCAGCAGGTCCGCGCGCTGGCCGCCATAACCCGCGAACGCGGGGCGAGTCTCAGTCATCTCAAGCCTCATGGCGCCCTCTACAATACGGCTGCGGGTGACGAAGGCATTGCCCGTACAATAGTCGACGTCACCATACAGTCCAGAATTCCGCTTCTAATCGGCCCACCCCGATCATGCCTCGAAAGCGCTGCTTCAGACGCCGGACTGGATTATCTGTCCGAAGGCTTTGCTGACCGCGCCTATGAAACATCGGGCGCCCTCATGCCACGCTCTACGACTGGCGCAGTCCTCGAAACTGATGCAGAGCGCATCCGTCAGGCCGTTCAAATAGCAGCAACAGGCAAGGTCAGCGCGCGCACTGGCGAAACAATAGACCTGCCGGTCCGCACGATTTGTGTTCATGGGGATACGCCCGGCGCTCTCGCGAGCGCCCTGGCCATTCGTGATGCACTGAATGCTGCGGGCATTGAGATCGCCGCGATCACTCCATGAGCCATCCGATTATCACGTTTTGTGGCGATGATGCCCTACGCATTGAAGCGCCTGTTCAATCGACCCGTCTTGCTCGCGCGCGCCAACTGCAGGATTCAGGTGAATGGATCGAAGTCGTTCCAGGTCGGCGGGACATCACGGTCCAATTTGATCTTCACACCGATACACCTCAGTCCGCTCAGAATCGCTTGTCGCTTGCCGTGTCGAAGCCTTTGCTGTCCGAGGCGCATTCGATGCAGGAGGTCAGGCTGCCGGTGCATTTCGGAGGAGAGAGTGGGCCTGATCTTGGGGGCATCGCACACAGTCTGGATCTGTCCGAGAGCGATCTCATTGCGCAACTAACCGCAAAGCCGCTGGATGTTGATATGCTCGGTTTCACCCCTGGCTTTGCGTATATGTCAGGCTTGAGCGAGGAATTGGAAATCCCCCGACTTTCTCAGCCGCGCCTGCAGGTGCCGGCTGGTTCCATAGGTCTTATCAGCGGACAGTGCGGACTATACGCGCTAGCAGGTCCCGGTGGCTGGCCGCTCATCGGACGGACGGATGTTTCCCTATTTGAGCCATCTGCCGATAATCCCTTTCGGCTGCAGCCTGGTATGCAGGTCCAGCTTGTTGATGCGGACGCATCATGAGCATCACTATTCTGCAATCGGGCGTTCAAATGACGCTTCAGGGTGCGCCCCGTATCGGAACCCGCCATCTTGGCGTCCCTGCCAGCGGACCCGCTGATCCGCTCTCCATGGCACTGGCCAATCGTCTCGTCGGAAATGCAAGTGACGCGACAGCCTTCGAGATCACCTTTGGCGGAGCAGGACTTTGCTTCAATACGCCAGTCAGTTTCGCGCTTACCGGCGCACCAGCATCTCTGACGTTAAATGGTGAACCTATAAAATCACACGTAACTTACGCTGCCCACGAGGGAGATGAGTTGCAGATCGCTCCAGCGACACAGGGTTGCCGTATCTACGTCGCCGTTGCCGCGGTACTTGAGGCTAGGCGCTTCCTCGGAGCCACCTCGACTTATATTCCGGCTGCACTCGGTGGGCACGAGGGCAGGGCGCTCAAGGCCAATGACCAGATATCCATGGCATTCGTCCGTCTTGTGCCAACGCAGACTACACCGGATGACCTGCAACCTGTCTGCAGCAACAGCTACACTTTACGCGCCTTAGAAGGCCCTGACTTTTCCTTGGTCTCGGCCGACGTTTGGGATGAAATCTATACGGCGACGCAGCGAGCCAGTCGGATGGGTGTTGAACTAACGGGGACCTTTCCAGAGGTCGGGCCAGATGCCAATCGACCGAGTTCGGCCATCTGGCCGGGGGCCCTGCAGTTGCCACCGGGTGGACGCGGCTTCCTGCTTCTCGCTGACGCGCAGACCACAGGTGGCTATCCCCACATCCTTCAGGTCGCTCGGGCCGACCTACATCTTCTGGGTCAGATGCGGCCGGGTGACAGGGTGCGTTTCCTGCGCAGGACGCACGAGCAGGCATCGGAGGCCTTGCGTGCCAAGCAAGCTCTGCTCTCAACGTGGCTGCCGGACTTCGCGCTCTAAATTTACTCTGACGAGAGCGGCTCCGCAGTGTGCCAGGAACGCGCTACTTCTCAAGGCCTTGCTCTCCATTGTCGGGCAGAGGGCGATCCTCGTCCACGAGTATGCGGTTCGCGGCACCATCCGGATCGTCAAACTGCCCCGAGCGGGCCGCCCAGAGGAATGCAACAAGCCCCACAAGCCCCATGCCCAAAGCAATTGGTATAAGGAATATCAATCCTGCCATCAGAGGGTCTCCCGCATCGCATTGAGTCGAAGGGCATTCAGCGAAACAAGAATGGAGGAGGCAGACATCGCCACGGCTGCCACCAGTGGAGTTGCATGTCCGGTAATCGCGATAGGCACTGCGATAACATTGTAGGCTGCCGCAAATGCGAAGTTCTCGATCATGACCGAGCGCGCCTGTTTTGCCACACTTATAAGGCGGGGGAGGGCGGCTAGACCGCCGGAGTAGATGGCATCACTCGCAGACTGGCTGACATCCATTGCACCCCCAGGTGCCAAAGAAGCATGGGCCAGAGCCAAGGCGCCAGCATCATTCAGGCCATCGCCTACCATGAGGACTTTATGACCTTGCGCTTGGAGCTCTTCCAGTCGATTGACCTTGTCACGTGGGGAAGCTGCAGCTGACCAATGATCGACTTTCAAAGTCTGCGCGACACTCTCGACAGTTTCAGAGCGGTCGCCTGAAACGATCTCTACTCCGTAACCGGCTTTCTGAAGGCGGCCGATCGTTGTGGCTGCGTCGTTCAGGACGTGATCCTGGAATTGGAAGTGGACGGGTGTTTTACCTGCCTGTGAGAACCACAGTGAGCTGCGATCACTTTGCCCGGAATCCACGCTGACCCATTCAGCTGAGCCCAGCCGGGCAGGCGCGCCGTGAACAATTCCTTCCAGCCCCAACCCCGCAAACTCGCGCGCGTCCGACGCGACCGGTCCAGCCCCGGCTGCTTCGACGATGGCACGCGAAAGAGGGTGCCGGCTCGCACGGGCAAGCTCCGCTGCGGCTTGAAGAGCCTCCGGCGAAATCTGGCCGGATAATTTGGGCGTTCCAAGCGTTAGCGTGCCGGTCTTGTCGAATATGATGTAGTCACATTGGGCGATCCGCTCGAGCGCATCGCCGGATTTGAGGAACGTGCCGGAACGGAAAAGCCGGCCCGCCGCGACGACTTGCGTCACAGGGGCCGCGAGTGCCAGGGCGCAGGGGCACGTAATGATGAGCGTCGAGACGCCAATGAGAAGCGCCTCATTCACACCCATGCCCGCGAGCAACCAACCGATGAAGGCGAGCAGGGCTGACGTGTGAACAAATGGGACGTAGAGCGAGACTGCCCGGTCGGCGATACGCCGATAGGTCGAACGGCGCTGTTCGCCAGCTTCAAGCATGCGGGCAATGTCGGCAAGGAGAGAGTCGCTCGCCGCCGCTAGTGCCGTCCCGGTCAGAGGCTGTGACAAGTTCACTGTGCCCGCCAGAAGGTGCATTCCCGGTATTGCCCTGCGCGCAAGGCTTTCACCTGTGACGAGGCTTTCATCAATGTCGGATATGCCTCGATCGATCTGTATATCGACGACGGCGCGCTCACCGGGTGCTAGTAATATCTGGTCACCGGGGCTGATCTCACTTGCGCGAACGGAACTTGCTTTCCCGTTCGGACCCAACCGCATTACCGTGCGATGCGCCATCGCAGCCAGATCGCGCGCTGAGGCGTGGGCTTTACGGCGCACCCTTGCCTCAAGGAACCGACCGATGAGCAGAAAGAACAGTAGCATGACAGACGCGTCGAAATAAGCGTCCGCTCCGCCGCGCAAAGTCTCGGAAACACTCACACAGAATGCGATCACAAGCGCCAGGGAGATAGGGACATCCATATTGGCGTGACCGCGTTTCAGCACATTCCAAGCTGAAACGAAAAACACACGCCCTGAAAAAATGATGGCCGGCAGGGCAATGACGCCCGATAGACCGTGCAGCATCGTCCGGGTTGTTTCACCCATTTCTCCCACGCCGGCCCATATGGAGACTGACAGGAGCATGATGTTGGCCATAGCAAAGCCTGCAACACCGAGCGCAATCAGCAGGCTGCGCTCTTCGCGCTGCTCATCGGAGGCGCCTTGGTCCTGATCGCGCGGGGAAACTCCGTAGCCAAGCTCAGCCACTGCGGTGACTATTGTGGGGGCCTTTAGGCTTCCACGCCATCCCACTTCAAGATCTCCGGTAGAGAGGTTGAGACGGGCACTTTCCATGCCCGGCAGGGTTTTGACCGCACTTTCTATCCGGTTGATGCAGGCTCCGCACTTTGCACCTCGGACAGTGAGGCTCAATCGGTTTTGGCCGTCAACGCGACGGACAAAAGCCGATGGATCAGACAGGCTCGGAGCTTCAGATGGCGCCAGTCCGCTAGGGCATCCTGTAACCATATTGGTATCCAAAAGGCTCATTTCAGAATGATCTTCTTGACTGCCTGGAAAGGAACTTCCGCATCGCCATCATGTATGTTGGTATCGATTATGACGTGCCATGCACCCTCCGCGAGCAATGGAAGGGAAGCTTGATACTCACCCCCACCAACTGGGGCCAGTGTGAGCACTATGTCGCTGTTCTGCGTCGCGGCGCGTCGTATTTCGGCTGTTACCGGACCGGCGGCCAAGGCGCTGCCGTCAGGCCCCAGAATACGGCAGATCAGCACATCGCCGTCATCGGTTGCCAGGAGACCCACCTCACTGCGCCAACCCATCTTTTCCTGATATGCCTGTGCAGATAGCCTGTCATTGAAATGAATGCCCTGCAGATAAGAGTGATGCACATCCTCACCAGGAAATGACGTAATGGCGGCCCACAGAAACACGCCATTTACCACGAACATCAGGCCAAAGAATCCCATCATCCAGAACAGGACATGGTGGCCTTTCATAACCTTCGAGGGTTTGTTCATTGTGGGTGAAAGAGTAGCCATCATTTTGCTCCTGCGGTGACAAAGGCGGCGGTGCTTGTATGTGTTTCGCCCGTTTCTGGGTCCTGAATCGTAATAACGAGGGACGTGCGGTGTGGGCGTTCGGTCGGTGGAGCTGTGACCAACATGCGGAAGCGGTCGACGCCGTATTGCTCAAGCGGCAGCTGCACTTCCATGCCATTTTCAGGTTGAGCCAAACCAATGATCTGCAATTGCGCGCCGTCCAAACCTGATATGGAAATTTCGGCGTTACGTGCGATAGTTGCCTTGTTGACGATTTTTAGCGTGTAGCCATTGCGCACACTGCCATCTGCCAATTGCACGAACGGTGGTGAGCGGTCTTTGAGGACGCTCACCTGAAAAGTCGGCTTCTGGGCCAGGCCGACAAGTATAAGTGCGCTAATTGCGATCATCAGAACACCATAGAGAATGGTACGTGCCCGAAGCAGCTTGTATTTGGGCGTGCCGCCAGCTGCACGGGTAGCGACGGCCACGTCAGTGTCATAGGCGATCAATCCGGTCGGCCGATCCACGCGTTTCATTATGTCGTCGCATGCATCAATACAAAGTGCGCAATGGATGCATTCCAGCTGTGCGCCGTCACGTATGTCGATACCCATCGGGCATACCTGTACGCATTGCTTGCAATCGATACAGTCGCCGCGTCCCTCAAACCCTTGGTCTTTGTGGAGGGCGCCGCGTGGTTCACCCCGGTCGTAGCGATAAGTCACGTTCAGCGCGTAATCATCTGTCAGGGCGCCCTGAATGCGCGGCCACGGGCACATATAGGTGCACACCTGCTCGCGCATCCAGCCCGCGAGAAAATAGGTCGTGAATGTCAGGATGCCCGCGAAGAAATAAGCCGTAAGCGGCGCCTCGCCCTTGAAGAATGTCCGCGCGATCGTCGGTGCATCATGCCAGTAGAGGATCAAGGCGCCGCCCGTCAGGAAGGCGATCAGAAGCCAGACAAGATGCTTGCCTATCTTCCGCGCAGCTTTGTTGAGAGTCCACGGCGCCTTGTCCAGCCGCATACGCGCTGCCCGGTCTCCCTCGAATGCGCGCTCCACCCAGATATATAGATCGGTCCACACAGTCTGTGGGCACGTATAACCACACCATGCCCGCCCAATCAGCGAGGTGACAAGGAAAAGCCCCAAGGCCGCAAGGATGAGCAGACCAGCGAGATAATAGATCTCCTGCGGCCATATTTCGATGAAGAAAAAATAGAATTTCTCGCCTGCAAAGTCCGCCAGTACTGCCTGATCCGGAATACCCTCGCCGCGTTGCCAGCGTATCCATGGCAAAGCGTAATAGATGCCAAGCGTACAAGCCATGACGATCCACTTCACCATCCGGAACTTGCCGTGCGCAAGTTTCGGATAGATCTGCTTGCGCCCTTCATAAAGCGAAGGCGGTTGCTGTCCCTTGTTCGCAGGTTTGGCCGTGTTCGAGATCAGGTTCATGATGAAACCTATTCACCCCCGCCAAGCGAGTGGACATAAACTGCGAGTGCCTTGATCGTTGGGTCATCCAGTCGGCCCTGCCATGCAGGCATGTGCGCATTCCGGGCATTTGTGACCGTAGCGCGAATATCTGCCGGCTCGCCCCCGAACAGCCATTCCGCATCGGTCAGGTTTGGCGCGCCGACCAAGCGGCTGCCTTTGGCATCTGCGCCGTGACAGGACACACATTGCGAAGCGAACAGCACTGATCCACGAGCAGCCGAGTCCGCATTCGTCTGACGGTCCGAGAAGCTGAGTACATGCTGTACTAGGTCATCGATCTGTGTGGAGGTCAGCAAATTATCGCGGCCGAATGCAGGCATCGCAGACATACGTGTCAGGTCGTCTGAATCGTGCCTAATACCGTGACGTATGGTTTGCTCGATCCCGTCGAGTGTCCCGTCCCACAGCCACACATCGTCCGCGAGCATGGGATAGCCCTTTGCTCCCCGGCCACCTGAGCCGTGGCAGGTCGCGCAATTGTCGCCAAATGCGCTCTCGCCCATCGCCATCGCGAACTGTTGCAGGTTCAGATCATTCTGAATCTCCACCAGTGAAGCACTCATCAGCTTCTGAGACGCCACACCGCGCTCCGTGCGCATGGCCGACACTTCTTTCGTCACTTCAGCGCGGTCCGATTTTCCAAGCAGGCCGGGCGTGTTTGTCCCACCGAGACCCGGCAGGGCAGGCCACGCAGGCATCAGGATCATATAGATGACCGCCCAGAAAATGGTCGCGTACCACACAATCAACCACCAGCGGGGAAGTGGATTGTTCAGCTCCTTGATGCCGTCCCAGGAATGGCCGGTTGTTTCGACGCCGCTGTGCGGATCATATTCTGTGTTTTCGTCACTCATCGCCGGGTTCCTTGTCTTCGAGCGGCAGGTAGGCTGCTTCACGGAATTTCGTTTTGTTGGTTGGCCAGAGCGCATAGACGAGCGCGACGGCGAACATTGCGACAAACAGGGCAAGACCCCAGGTTTGAGCGAAATGGGAAAGTGTCTCGTACATCTCTTGCTCCTAGCGCCGATTGCTCAGGTCGTCGGCTTCATAGGTCGAGAAGTCGACAAGCGTGCCAGTCATCTGCAGATAGGCGATCACGGCATCCATCTCGGTAATGCGCGTGCGATCGCTATCGAAGTCACCGATGGTGATGGTGCCTTTGCGACCGGATGCTTGTTCGTACCGTGCCACAAGTGCGTCCTGGCTATCATAGTCAGCATCAGGGTCGACTTGTGCGATGAGGTCGGTCTTCGCGTTCTCGATCATGTCGTCGGTATACGGCACGCCTTCAAAACGGAGTGTCTTCAGATGATCTGCGATATCATCGAAGTGAAGCGTATTGTCCGACAGGAATGCGTAGGGCGGCATGATGGATTCCGGCACCACCGACCGTGGATTGGTCATGTGGTCGAGGTGCCACTCGTTCGAGTATTTGCGCCCCACGCGGGCAAGGTCCGGCCCGGTCCGCTTCGAGCCCCATTGGAAGGGGTGATCGTACATGCTTTCCGCAGCTAGCGAATAGTGCCCGTAACGTTCGACTTCGTCTCGCAGCGGCCGCACCATCTGGGAGTGGCACGTATAGCAGCCCTCCCGGATATAAATGTTGCGACCTGCCAGTTCGAGCGGCGTGTAGGGCCGCATGCCCTGCACCTTCTCGATCGTATTTTCAAGATAGAACAAGGGTGCGATTTCGACGAGGCCACCTATGGCGACCACGACGAGGATACCAACGGTCAGGAGCAGAGAGTGGCGCTCAAGAGCCTGGTGTTTCTGGAAAAGTCCCATGTGTCCGGCTCCTATTCGGCAGGCTGAAGGGCTGGCGTACGGTTGGGCTCGGTGACGGCGACATCTGCCGCCTCACCATGTCCCAGCGCCGTGCGCACAAGGTTGTAGGCCATGATGAGGGCACCGGTCAGATACAGGCCTCCGCCCACGGTACGGATCATGTAATTGATGTGCTTGGCATCAACGGTCTCGATGAAGCTGTATTCAAGGAAGCCGTATTCGTTGTACGCGCGCCACATCAGGCCTTCGATGATGCCTGCAAAATAGAGGGCGACGATGTAGAACACGATGCCGATCGTCGCGAGCCAGAAGTGCCATTCGACCAGCGATTTCGAATACAGGGCAGGGCGTTTCCACAGCCATTGTGTGAGGCAGTAGAGCGCGCCGAAGGAGATGAACCCGACCCAGCCCAGTGATCCGGAGTGGACGTGCGCAATGCCCCATTCTGTATAGTGCGACAGCGCATTCACAGCGCGAACACTCATCAGCGGACCTTCAAAGGTCGACATGCCATAGAAGGCCAGAGACACGACCATCATGCGGACAACGGGATCCGTACGGAGTTTGTCCCAAGCGCCCGACAGCGTCATGACGCCGTTGATCATACCGCCCCAGCTCGGCATCCAGAGCATGATAGAGAAGGTCATGCCCAGCGTCTGCGCCCATTGGGGCAACGCTGTGTAATGCAGATGGTGAGGGCCAGCCCAGATATAGATAAAGATCAGTGACCAGAAGTGTACGATTGAAAGACGGTAGGAATAGACTGGCCGCTGCGCCCGCTTCGGGATGAAGTAGTACATGATGGCCAGGAAGCCGGTCGTCAGGAAGAAGCCGACCGCGTTGTGGCCATACCACCACTGCGTCAGTGCATCCTGCACGCCTGAGAACAGTTGGTAGCTCTTGGAGCCAGACAGGTTCACCGGAATCGACAGGTTGTTCACGATATGAAGCATCGCAATGGTGACGATGAAGGAGAGATAAAACCAGTTGGCCACATAGATATGCGGCTCTTTGCGCTTCCACAGCGTGCCGAGGAAGACGAGCAGGTACGCTACCCAGACAATTGTCAGCCAGAGGTCCGCATACCATTCAGGCTCTGCATATTCCTTCGACTGGGTCACACCCATCAGATAGCCGGTGCCGGCGATAACGATAAACAGGTTGTAGCCCCAGAAGACGAACCAGGGCCAAAGTCCGCCTGCAATCCGCGTGCGGCTGGTGCGCTGGACGACATAAAAGCTGGTTGCGATCAGCACGTTGCCGCCGAAGGCGAAGATCACGGCCGATGTGTGCAATGGGCGCAGGCGGCCGAAATTAGTCCAGCCAAGGTCTGGAAAGTAAAAGATGTTCGGCCAGGTCAGCTGCAGGGCGATAATTACGCCGACAAGAAAACCGGCAATCCCCCAGAACATGGCGGCTGCGACGCCGAACTTGACGATGGTGTCTTCATAGAAAGACTCATCGAATGGATTTCTGCCCGTTAGTCCGCCCGCCCATATGCCGATAGACAGCAAGGCAAAGGCGGTCAGGAAGAAGAATATCCAGGCATGCGCTTCCATCATTGGATCGATCGCATTCGCAGCGATCAGTAGTGATCCCAGGCATGCGATGCCAACGAGTGTCGCCACGCCGGCAATGCTGCCCGCAATTGACGACCGCGGCTTTGTGATTGTGCTCACCGAATTTGCCCCTTTTTGTAGACCTGCTTCGAATTGGTCGCAAAATGCGGGGAGCCGCGCTCAGGTTGTATACGGGTTGTTACGGATGGGCCCGGCTGTCGCACCTTCGTAGGAAACAGCCACAGAGAAGGAGGACTCCATGTTCAGGATCGCGCAATTTTTGCCTGGAATCATCTTGTTGTTGGTGGGGCTCACCAAACTTTGGACGCATACTAGGTCTTTGGAGGCTTTCCTTGCTGTCCGTTGTGGACCTGAAGGCATCTCTGCGGCCGGTCATAGCTCCATTTCTCTTTGGTCCACAATGCTGCGCGGGCACTGCTGGGGGTGCCCTGTCGCCTTGACCGGTGCGGCTTTGATTGTTGCTGCAGCAATGGTCTGGGCAATGCCGCCAGCTATGCTTAAGTCGCGTATTCGCTGGGCAGGACGCGTTGCTGGCCTTAGGTAGGTCGCTGGACGCCACACGAATAGAAAAGGGAATCTGATGAGCACCGAATCACCTGATGGTGCCAAGGCTATGCCGTTGAATTCTCCTGATCTCGCGACATTACAATCCCACTTGGCCTCGATCTTGGACTCAGTGCCTGACGGCATGATCGTGATCGACGAAACAGGTCGGATCGTTGCTTTCAGCCGCGCCGCTGAAGCTCTTTTTGGTTATACGGCTGCTGAAATCATGGGTCGAAATGTTCGCGAGCTGATGGCGGGTCGCGATGAGAGCAATCACGACAAATATATCCAGAATTATCTGCAAACAGGCGAGCGGCGGATCATCGGCATCGGCAGGGTCGTCACGGCCCGGAAAGCCGACGGTACGCTTTTCACCATGGATCTGAAGATCGGCGAGGCGAAGATTGGTGATCATTGGCTTTTTACTGCATTCGTTCGCGACCTTACCGAACAGCGCAAGGCAGAGATGCGCATGCGAGAGATGCAGTCGGAACTCGTCCACTTTTCACGTCTCAGTGCCGTCGGTACGATGGCGTCGGCGCTTGCTCACGAGCTAAACCAGCCATTGACCGCCGTTGCCAACTATCTTGAGGCTGGCCGCGATCTGCTGGATCGACCCGGTGACGATTCGCGTGAAACTCTACGCGAGGCCATGGATGAGGGCGCGAAGCAGGCTGTACGCGCTGGAGACATCGTCAGGAAACTTAGAGGATATGTTTCCCGCGGGGAAATTGATGGTCGGTCTGTTGACCTTGGGCCACTGCTGAATGATGCGACAGCACTAGCCAGGCTGTCCATGAACTCGTCCGATGTGCCGATTCTTCTAAGGGTCGCGCCGGGACTTGAGAACGTCATAGCGGATCCAATCCAGATTCAGCAGGTCGTGATCAATCTTGTGCGAAATGCACAGGAGGCGCTGACCAGGATTGCCAGCCCCCAGATATCGATTGAGGCGTCACCAGGCCCACAGGGATTCGTCAGCGTCTCAGTAATCGATAACGGGCCGGGGCTAGATCCTGAAGTGCAGTCCATGCTGTTCAAACCATTCACGACATCGAAATCCGGAGGCATGGGGCTAGGCCTGTCCATCTGCCAGACAATCGTCGAGGCCCATGGCGGCACCATCTCCGCTGAAAATGTTCCTGGCGGCGGCACGTGTTTCAGGTTCACACTTCGTGTTGATCCGGCTATTCATGCATCATGAGCGACCAGAGACTGATACACCTTGTCGATGACGACGAAGCCGTGCGCCATTCGGCCAGCTTCATGCTGCGTCATGCGGGATTTGCGGTAAAAACGTATCAGGATGGCGTGACATTCCTCGAAACAGCCCAAGAGGCTCTTCCTGGCTGCATTCTGCTAGACGTCCAGATGCCCCACATGGATGGTCTTGAGGTTCAGGAGCATCTCAACAAGCTTGGTGTCGCACTTCCTGTGATTGTGCTCACAGGCCACGGGGATGTCGAGGTAGCTGTGCGGGCAATGAAGGCTGGTGCTGTCGATTTCGTCGAAAAACCATATGAAAAACAGTCGCTTGTGGGCGCCCTTGAGCGCGCCTTCGAGCGTCTGGAAGCGCGTAATTTCCAAGATGTGATGATGGACGAGGCGAAGGGCCGCGTCGAGCGCCTTACGCCTCGAGAGCGGGACGTTCTTGTGGGCCTCGTTGACGGGCTGACAAACAAGATGATCGCTGAATCGCTCGATATCTCGCCCCGCACGGTCGAGATACATCGCGCCAATCTTATGGAAAAGCTCGACGCGACAAGCCTTTCCGCTGTTTTGCGTATCGCCTTCGCTGCAGGCATTGGCCTCGATACGGCGCACGAAGCGTAGGGGCTTTTACTTAAAGACGACGCGGTGATGCTGAGCCATCCTTGAGAATAACCGGCTCTCAAAAGGAACAGCATGTCGCAATCCGCAGAGACAGAGACGCAGTTTTGGATTGCTGTTGTCGATGACAATGAGCCGGTTTGCCGCTCGCTTTCACTTCTGCTGCGATCAAAGGGCTATGGCGTAACGGCATTCGCCAACGGACTGGCCTTTCTTGAAAGGGAGCAGGCGCAGGTTTTCAATTGCATCCTGATCGACTTCAAGATGTCGCATCATGACGGTTTCGCGTTATTGCAGGAGCTGCGCGCTGGCGGCGATGACACACCAGCGATCATGATAACGGGCTGGCAATCGCCCGACCTCCTGCGGCAGGCTCTGCAGGCAGGCTTTGAGGATCTCATCTACAAGCCGATGCTGGACGACACGCTACTGGCCGCGATTGATCGTGTGCTGCTTGTTTGAGTCTTTCATCGATGTTCAGCAGAGAAGGGGGAAGGGATACGCTTGCGCGGACGAGGATTAACAAGTTCCTAATCTGCTCATGTGGGAACGGCGCTGGCGAAGTCCGCTTGAGCTTCGGACAGCATGTGCGCGCAATGTATGCGACTTGAAAATCGAACTGATTTGCAATCCGTGTGGTCATGGAAGACACTAACCTAGAGTCGCATAATCATCATTATGGGAAATTAAGACATGCGGGTTGTCAGGCGCTGAACGGGATTTCCATGCCGTCGTAGCCTGGCTCCACGCCTACAGGCAGCTCCCTCTGCAGCGTCTTGTAGTCCAGATCCACATGCATGTTGGTCAGCACCGACCGCGCAGGTTTCAGCTCGGCAATCCAACCAAGCGCCTTCTCCAGATTGGCGTGTGATGGATGCGGCGTGTAGCGCAGCGCGTCGACGACCAGCACATCCAGTCCACTCAAATGCTCCAGGCTCTCCTCAGGCAACTCGTTTACATCGTTGCAGTAAGCGAGTCCGCCAATCCGGAAACCGCAACACCGGATCCGCCCGTGCTCCATGTCGACCGGCAAGAGCGTTATGTCTCCGCCAGCGCCGCTGATTGTAAATGGCTGGTAAGGAATGATGTCCGGCATTGTCTGCAGGATCGGTGGATATCCGCCCATACCCTCGAAGGAATATTGGAACCGGGTGGCAAGCGACTGGCGGGTCACCGCATCCATATGGGTCGGTATGGGCTTACGCATCATGTTCACGAGCGCTCTGACATCGTCGATCCCGTGCGTCTGGTCTGCATGGTCATGCGTATAGACCAGTGCATCGAGTGCGCGGACATTGGCCGCGAGCAATTGCTCGCGCAGGTCAGGTGACGTATCGATCAGGACGCGCGTCATCGCGCCGTTAGTGCCCATTCTGTCAAGCAGAGCCGAACAGCGCATGCGCCGATTACGGACCTCGTTCGGATCGCAGATACCCCAGTCTCCACCGACGCGCGGCACACCGCCGGACGAACCGGTGCCCAGCAAGGTCAGCCGATGGTCCAATCCGCTCATGCGTCGACTTTCGCAAACAAACGCCGCGCATTGTCCTCAGTAGTCGCTTTCACCGCGTCCACCTCGAGGCCTTTGAGCTTAGCAAGCGCTTCTGCCACGTGCTGCAGATAGGCTGGTTCGTTGCGGCGTCCCCGCATCGGCATCGGCGCAAGATACGGACAATCTGTCTCCAGGATCAGGCGCTCCATTGGCACGTCAGCAATCACGTCTCTCACTTCACTCGCGCTCTTGAATGAGAGAATACCTGAAACAGATACAAACGCTTCCAGTGCCAGTGCGCGCTGCGCAAGCCGTGCACCGCCCGTGTAGCAGTGCAGCAGCGGTACAAATGGCGACACCGCGTATTCCTCTTCGAGCATGTCGCCCATCAGATCGTCGGCTTCCCGCGTATGCAGGATGAGCGGCAGGCCGGATTGCCGCGCTGCCTCGATATGTTTGCGCAGGCTGGCGATCTGGGCATCCTCAGCGCTGTAGCCGTAATGGAAATCCAGACCTGTCTCGCCAATCGCCACGACGTCCTTACGTGTTGCGGCTTCAACCAGCTGGTCGACTGTCAGGTCGGGAAAGTCCTTGGAGTGATGCGGATGGACACCTACCGAGCACCAGATGTCATCATTCGCTGATGCAATCGCATGGACCGCTTCGAAATTGTCCAATCGGTCACAGATCGCCAGGAACCGGCTCACGCCTGCTGCGCGAGCGCGCGTAAGGACTTCATCGAGGTCCTCGGCGAATACATCGCCGTGCAGGTTCACATGTGTATCGAACATGGGAGATGCCTTAACCTTGCCCAACCACAGAATAAAGGCCCGCGATCACCTTGGCGGCCGTCTGCGATGCCTCCATGTTGAGTTCATCCGCTTCACCGAGCAAACGCGATGTTCTGAGCCACGCATCGGCGGCGGCCGGATTATCATCGGCCTTGTCTGCCAGCCACCCCAACACTTCAGCGCTGAACGCTTCCATGGCCACCGCGTCGGCATTCGCTGTCTGGAGCGCAGCCGTCAGCAGCGCGTCATTCGGTTTCGGCATGCCGCGCAGCAGGGCCCGGGCCGCATTGGCCGCCTGCAGGCCTGCCGGGCTGGACAAGCGAATGCCCAAGCCCGGACGGCCGCGCGCGAGGCCCAAGGACTCCTTCGGCGCATCTACGGCCTTAAGCACAGCCGCCGTGTCCTCGTCGGACAATCGCTTCAGGCGCAATGTGCGGCAGCGCGAGCGAATGGTCGGGAGAATGGGTTTCGAGCCGTGATTGATCAGGAACATGATGCTGGAGGCGGGTGGTTCCTCCAGCGTCTTGAGTAGCGCGTTGGCGCCGTTCCGGTTCACCTCGTCCAGCGCATCAATGATCCCCACGCGCCACCCGCCCATGGCGGGGCGCAGCGTAAAGAAATGGTTCAGGTCGCGGATCTGGTCGACAGTGATATCCTGCCGGGGCTTGCCCTTGTCATTGAGTTCAATCTGGACGGTACGCTGGTCCGGATGGCCGCCTGCTAGGTAGGCCTGCATCACTGGATCATCCTGTGGCGCATCGAGCGGGCTGTTTGCGGGCCCGCGTGCGCCCAGCATATACGCCGCCAGTCGCATGGCGAGCCGTGTCTTGCCAATACCGGCCGGGCCTTCGATCAGCCAAGCATGATGCAGCTTGCCACTTTCATTCGCTGAGATAAACGCCGTTTCAGCGTCCTTGTGGCCAATAAGGGGTAAGGCCGCGCTCATGGCGCGCTCGCACGTTGCGCCGACAACAGAGCTTTAATTTCTTGCCAAGCACCCTCTGCGACCTGCTCAGCCGTTTGGCCGGCATCTATCAGGCGGCACCTGGCTGGATCCGACTGTGCAAGCGTCTGGAAAGCGCTGCGGACCGCTTCATGGAACGTCGACGGCCGAGCTTCAAACGCGTCGGTTTGTGCTCCCCGGCTCGTGCGGCGGGCGTCGGTTGCGCTTTTCGGCGCATCAAGCACAAGCGTAAGATCCGGCCGCGTATCTGCTATCACGGCGGCTTCGATCTTCAGCAGTATATCCTTGGCGACGCCGCCTTTGACACTCTGGTATACCAGCGTCGAATCGGAAAATCGGTCCGAGATCACCCATTTCCCATTCGTCAGCGCCGGACGGATCAGCTTGTCGAGATGATCACTCCTGGCCGCATTCATCAGCAAGGCTTCGGACATCGACGACCAGCCGTCGTTTTCAGGCGGACGCAAGGCCAGCTCGCGAATGCGCTCAGCCAGCGGCGTGCCGCCGGGTTCACGTGTCGTGACAACGTCTATGCCCATGCCCCGCAACCGCTCAGCAAGCGCCATCTGTAACGTGGATTTGCCAACGCCTTCGCCGCCCTCAAGGGTGATAAAGCGTCCGGTCAACCTATCAGCCACCATTGCCAGAAATGAGTGCACTCAGGCCGGCAATGGCTTTTCCGAAGAAACCGATCTTGTTCACATCAGCCTCTGCGATGATCGGCGCTTCAACCGGCGCGCGGCCTTCCAGCGTCACGACGAGGCGGCCCACGCGGTCGCCCTTTTTCACGGGCGCCTCCAGTGCCTTGTCGAGTACGATCTCGGTCTTCGCATTTTCGAACGCAGCCTTGTGCCCGGCGATCAGCATGGGCTCGGCCAGCGATACCGGCACCAGGCCCTGTTGGCCCAGCCACACCTTTTGCTCCGGCAGCGAGACGCTTTCAGGAGCGATCGTCTTCAATTCGAAGCTCTGGAAGGCCAGACGCAACATGCGCTCAGCTTCCGAAGCGCGTGCGGCCATCGTCTCCATTCCATTGATGACAATTGTGCGCCGGACGCCGTCACGCTCGGCCGAGCCTGTAAGGCCATAACCCGACGCCTCGAGATGTCCGGTCTTCACGCCATCAGCGCCTTCAATGCCGAGCAGTGGATTGCGGTTCGGCTGGGTGTACTCGCGCCAGCTATACGAGGGCAGGCTGTACCATTTGTAGTATTCGGGGAAGTCATCCACGGTCATCTTGGCCAGAAGCGCAAGGTCTTCCGCCGAAATGACGTGTCCGACAGCTTCAAGACCTGTCGAGTTGAGGAAGTTCGCCGATTTCAGGCCTTTCTCATGGGCGAGATCCGTCATCCTTCGTGCGAAAGCTTCTTCTGATCCTGAAATGCCTTCGGCCAGCACGATGCATGCATCATTGCCGGACATGATTATCACTCCATGAAGCAATTCCTCAATGGTGGGCGTGTCCTTGGGAACCAGCCCCATGGTGGATGTACCGGAAGGGAACCCGCCGCGACGCCAGGCGTCCGCGCTGACCGTCAAACGGTCCGTCATCTTCAACTCGCCGCGCTTGATCATGTCGAACACCAGATAGGCAGTCATCATCTTGGTCATCGAGGCGGGGATCATTGGTTCCGCGCCATCCTTGGAGTAGAGGACTTCACCGGTGGCGTTATCCAGAATGACGGCATGCGTCGCAGGTGTATCGATGATCTGCGCGGTCGCTGGAGCAACGAGCAGCGTTAGGGCGCACATCGCGGCAAGAATAGGTGATCGGCGCTTCATTGGGCGAGGGCCTCCATTGCAAAATCAGAGGGCCAAACGACATTCGGCCCTTATTCCCGTGTAATCGGGAAAAAGGGCCGGTTTGTGGTCAGCGTCAATGGGGCGTTCTGTAGCCGGGCTTAGTTATCTTCAACAATCCGGCCATTGGCGATGCCGCTATCGGCCATTTGATCGCGCGCCTGAGCCGCAGAGTCACGGGTCGGAAACGGACCAACACGCACGCGAAAGTAATCCGCGCCGTTGACCCGTGCGGGCACAATGACGACAGGCATTGAACCACCAAGGCTTGCCTCAAAGTCCTGAGCATTCCCGATGTCTGCAAAGGCACCCACTTGGACAAAGTAGTCACCCTGCCCCATCGCAACATTCACGGCCCGAGCAGGCTGCGGTGCAGAAGCATACATGACGGGTGCACTGGCTGATTGTGTCGGCTGATAGCTCGCCAGGACCAGATTATTAGGCGCTTTCTCTTGTTGCGTCGTAATCACGGCACCTGATACCGGCGCCGGCCCAAGGTAACGCACGCGTACATTTGCCCGGTCGTCCGGTCCGAATGCCAGTGCGCTTGCGGCTTGTTTGGACAGTTGAAGCATGGCGCCGTCTTCGAACGGTCCGCGATCATTCACACGAACGACAACCGCCTTCTGCGTGTCGACATTGATTACCTGCACAAGGCTCGGCAGCGGCAGCGTCGGGTGGGCCGCCGTCAGGCCTTCCTGCGCAAAGACTTCACCATTTGCAGTCGGCAGGCCGACAAACTCGTCGCCATACACAACTCCTATGCCGGTTTCATCAAAAACAGGCGTCGATGTTGGCATTGCTGAGTAGACAGCGGCAGGAGTCAGATTCATGGGGGCGGGGGTCACACTCCCCTGCCCTGCGGAAACGGCAGATGCCAGCGTAAGGGATTCCAGAGGTTCCGAGGCAACAACAGGCACTTGGCGTGTCGCCGCGATCCGATCAGCCGTCACGGACGCATCAAACGCATCGGGTGTGACTGCCGCCTCAGTGATCTCTTGCTTTTGGGACATTTGCGGTGCCTCAAGGCTCGCATAGTTGCGCGCGGTGGGCGCTGGTGCAGCCGCGACCGAAGATCCTGGATAACGGAATGCGATACGCTTACCCTCTTCTCCCGGCGCTGGCGCAGTGATGCGGGCCGGTGCGCTCAAGCGGGGCTGGCGCGATGCGGGCATAGGCGCGGACTGACCCGTCTGCGGCGCCTGTCCTGCATATACGATTGGTGCAGGGTTGTTCTTACCGGCATATGCGGGTGACGCGACTGCGAGTGCAACGGCACTGGCGATCAGAGCGCTTGTGAGTTTTGTGGCGTGAACCTGTGTCTGGAAACGCATTGCGTTAATTCTACCTCGTTCTGCGGTCACGAAATGGACTGTTCTTCCATTTCTAAGCGGCTGTTCTGCCGCGTTCAGTGATCATGGTTACCAGATCGAGGTGGATGCCCGATGAACCGGGAATGTCGGTTTCGTCAGATTGGGCAATATATCATTAATAGGTTTGGTCGGCATCAACGCGCTCCGGGGCGCATATCAGGACTTGCAAAGCCCCAGCCGATATTCCAAACACGCGTCGCCGGAGGAGTGGCAGAGTGGTTGAATGCGGCGGTCTTGAAAACCGTTGAGCCTTCGCGGGCTCCGGGGGTTCGAATCCCTCCTCCTCCGCCATTGCGCGTTGTTATTATTGGATAATATTTATTGTTATGAATTCTAGTGCACTTTCTAGTGCACAATCGCAAACGAAATGCAGAATATTTGTGTCCGAAGGCCAGTGCTTACGAAAATGACGGACATGATCGATCACGCTGATTCGCTGAATCTCCGGTGGATTTGGAGGTTGTGCCAATTGATAGGGCTAAACTGCTGCCGTGCGTGCCGAACTGCGCATTCACGCAAATATGCAATCTAGTTCGGAGTCAATTTTGGCAGGCAATCCTTGCCGTGAGCTTCGATGTTACAAATGACTGTTACACGGAAACTCCCGTCCCTGCCCTGCTTGACGCTGAACGCGACCTTGTCGCCCTTGGCAAATCCCGCCAGATCAACTCTTGAGAGTGTCTCGAATCCCATTGTCATCGCGCCCATGCCAACACCTTCAATCGGACCATGATCAATTGTCAGGAAGTCACCATCCGGTCCAATCGATATAATCGTACCTTGACCCTCTCCCGATAGCGCTTGTTGCAATGCCGGGTTCTTAGGCTGGCCTGCTCTCGCAGTTTCAGGTCTCGCGGCTGTGGCGTAGTGGTCCGGGGCTTGCCCGCAAGCGACGAGCGTCGATGCCAGCCCACCCAAGATGATGCCCGCCTTCATGCCTTTGATGGTTTTCATGCTATTTCTCCTTCAATCGTTTCGATAGGGTCGGCCGGAACCGTCGAATCCGATCCCGCCCGTGTGGCCAGTTTTCGTCCGACCCAGATGTAGTAAATCACGGGGACGACGATCAACGTGAGAACGGTTGTCGAAACCATGCCGCCGAGCATGGGCAGGGCAATGCGGCGCATCACGTCAGACCCTAACCCTTCCGTCAGGAAGATCGGCGTGAGACCGGCCATAACGACTGTCACCGTCATCAGTTTCGGCCGGACCCGCATGGCCGCGCCATGGCTCACGGCGGCGAACAATTGTGCGCGGCTTTCTGGTCGTTCGAGCCTGACCTGCTGGTCGATATAGAGCAGCATGACAACGGCGGTCTCAACGGCGATGCCACCGAGCGCAATAAAGCCCACGGCGACGGCAACTGACAAATTGTAGCCCGCAAGCCAGACCGCCCAAAGTCCACCAACCAGGCCGAAAGGTAGCGACATCATGATCATGGCGGTGCGATCAAATTTACCGAAATGCAGCATGAGCAAAAGAAAAATCAGACCAACAGCCGCCGGAATAGCAATCTTCAAACGGTCATTGGCAGCCTGCATCTGTTCGTATTGACCAGACCATTCCACGGCGTAGCCCGGAGGCAAATCGACGGAATCGGCCACGGCCTTTCTCGCATCCGAGACGTAGCCGCCAAGATCGCGCCCAGCGATATCGACGAAGACCCATCCTGTCAGCCTTGCATTTTCCGACCGGATCATGGGTGGGCCTTCCGTATAGGCGACGCTGGCAATCTCGCCGAGCGGGATATGGGCACCTTCCGGAGTCGGCACGAGTATATTCTCAAGGTCCGTGCTGGTTTCCCGGAACGCACGATCATAGCGCAGGATAATATCGTAGCGTTCGCGTCCCTGAACGGACTCCGCCAGTTTCATGCCCCCGAGGGCCGTCTGGATGACTGACTGGAAGACACCCATATCGATGTTTCGGCGTGCGAGTTCGGCCCGGTCCGGTGTAATCTCCAGATATCGGCCGCCCAAGACCCGGTCAGCAAAGGCCGACCTTGTGCCGGGCACATTGGACACGGCCGTTTCGATCTCGCGCGTGACGCGGCTTATGTCCTGAAGGCTGTCACCGGTGACCTTCACACCGATCGGTGTGCGCACTCCGGTCGACACCATGTCCATACGGATCTTGATCGGATAGCCCCACGAGTTCACCAGGCCAGGCATCTGGAGCCGGCTGTTCAGCTCGTCGGTAATCCTGTCCGGTGTCATGCCCGGCCGCCATTCGGATTTCGGCTTCAGCTGGATCCATGTTTCGATCATGGTCAGGGGAGCCGGATCGGTTGCGGAATCAGCGCGGCCCGCTTTTCCAAAAACGCGTTCGACTTCCGGAACGGTCGAAATGAGCCGGTTTGTCTGACCGAGGATTTCACGCATCTTGGTTGAGGAGGCGCCGGGCAAGGCTATCGGCATGTAGAGAAGTTCGCCTTCATACAGCGCTGGCATGAATTCTGTACCGAGACGCTGGACCGGCAGAATGACGCTGGCCATGACCAGCAATGCCAGCCCGATCGTCAGCCATTTGAAGCGCAGCGCCGCATGCAGTATCGGTTTGTACAGCCAGATGAAGAACCGGTTGAGCGGGTTGGCGCTTTCCGGTTTCATGCGTCCGCGCAGGAGCCAGACCATCAGGACCGGCACGACGGTTACCGACAGAACTGCGCCGAATGCCATGGCATAGGTCTTCGTGAACGCAAGGGGCGAAAAGAGACGATAGCTTTCTCCCGTAAGCGCGAAGACTGGCAGGAAGGAAACCGCAATGATCAGCAAGGAGAAGAACAGCCCGGGTCCGACCTCCTGGGCCGCGTGGACCAGGGCTGCTCTTCGCACTTTTGGCGTAGCCGTGTCACCGAGTTCCGACATCTTCCGGCTGGCATTCTCGACCATGACGATTGAGGCATCGACCATGGCGCCGATCGCGATGGCGATCCCGCCAAGCGACATGATATTGGCCGTCACACCCTGCCCCGACATGATCAGGAAGGCCCCGAGCACACCGAGCGGTATCGTAATGATGGCGACGAACGCTGCACGGAAGTGAAGGAGGAATATGAAGACGACCAGCGCAACCACGATTCCCTCTTCCAGTAGTTTTCCCTTGAGATACTCAACGGCGCCTTCGATCAGCGGCGCCCTGTCATAGACGGTGACAATCTCCACCCCTTCTGGAAGGCCGCGCTGCAGCTCTGCCAGTTTGGCCTTCACGCGCCTGATGACATCGAGCGCATTCTCGCCATCGCGCATCACAATAATGCCGGCGACTGTCTCGCCTTCGCCATTCAGTTCGACCACACCGCGACGCAGGGCCGGTCCTTCAACAATCCGCGCAAGATCGCCCAGTGTCACCGGCGCGCCATCCTCGGCCTTGACCACGACCTGTTGCAGGTCCGCACTGCGCTCGACATAGCCGGAGGACCGGATAACGAATTCGGTTTCGCCTTGCTCGAGCACCCGCCCGCCAACCTCGCCGCTCGCAGACCTTACCGCTTCAGCCACGCGCCGGATCGGAACATTGAACGCGCGCAACCGGTTCGGGTCGACCAGAACCTGAAACTCCCGGACGAAGCCGCCGACGGAAGCGACTTCCGCAACGCCCTCGACGCCTGACAGTTCCAGTTTGAGGAACCAGTCCTGCAGGGAGCGCAATTCGGCAAGGTCGGTCCCCCCCGTCTTGTCGACCAGTGCGTATTGGTAGATCCAGCCGACTCCTGTCGCGTCTGGTCCGATCTGCGGCGTCGCGCCTGCAGGCAGTTCCGACCCGAGCCTCGAGAGGGCCTCAACCACGCGCGACCTTGCCCAATAGAGGTCCACATCGTCTTCGAAGATGACATAGATGAAGCTGGTTCCGAACATCGACGCCCCGCGCACATCCTTCGTCCTGGGCAGGCCAAGCAGGCTGGTTGACAGGGGATAGGTCACCAGGTCTTCGACAATTTGCGGCGACTGGCCCGGAAAGTCCGTCCGGATAATGACCTGCGTATCCGTCAGGTCCGGAATGGCATCAAGCGGGGTGTTCTGGATCGCGAGCCAGCCAGCAACCGCAAGCGCAACCGCAAGCGTCATCACAATCAGCTGGTTGGCAACAGACCAGGAAATAAGTCTCGCGATAGAAGACTGCGACGGGTCGCGGCCAGCAAGGTCTTGATCGGAAGACGCGCTCATTGTGGCACCTCCGACATGTCGCTCATATTCATGTTCATGGGATCAGGCCACGCGATCTTCTCTGCCTGGGCTGTCCCATACGGATTGGTCGGCTCGCTCCCTTGCTGCAGCCAGGCGCGCCCGGTTTCTGTCTCACGATAGAATGCAAGACCTGCGTCTCGGTAATGGGCGGGCGCGCCTTCCATGAGCCAGGGGTCAAGCGCAGTCATCAGGGCTGCCAGGGCATTGCGTGTTGTCACCTCATCCGTGGCGTCGGTGGTCGACATCAGCGCAGTTACGGCGCCCTCGAGGACAGGCGCCAGCCTCGTGCCGCTGAAACGTACGCCAAGCGCGTCGCCGGTCTGAATCGCCGGCGCGAGAAAAGTCGGATCGATCTGGTACCCTTCTGTCAGCGCCTCGTAAAAATACAGGGCCATGTCCGTCAGATGGTCGATCTCGGCCAGTGTTCCGGAATCGGTGACGAGTTCGTCAAGTGGCGTGTCCGGATTCCCTCCGGCGGTTGGTCCGCTAAGTTTTGCCAGCCCTTCGCGGAGGCTGACTTCGGAATCGAGCAGGAACTGGCCGCTGGCAACCACCTCTTCATCGGCCCTGACGCCTTGCAGGATTTCCGTCAGCCCCTGGGCGGACACACCGGTTTGAACAGCCCTCGCGTCGAATTTGCCATCGCCCAGCGCGACAACAACATGCGCGCCGGAACTGTCACGCAGCACCGCTTCGCTCGGAACCGAGAGGCGCGCTTCGCCGCCAAGGTCGAACGATATATCGGCATAGGCGCCCGGCCGGAGCGCACCGGATGCGTTGTCGACGAGAATACGCACCTGCGCCGTACGCGTCTTCGGATCGATTGTCGGATAGATATAGTCGACTTGACCCTTCCCTGCCGCCTCCGGTGCACTTGGGATGGAGAGAGATACCGGCAGCCCCGTGTCGATGAAGGGCAGATCCTTCTCTGCGACGGAAGCAATGACCCAGACATCGCTGTATGACTGGAGGCGCAGGACCGGTGTGCCCGGTTTGACATAATCGCCTTCGCGAATGTCGAGAGATTTCACGATCCCACCTGTTTCGGCATAGACCGGGACGCGTTCAATGAGCTGACCGGTGCTGGCCAGCTGGGCGATTGTGGCGGGTTGCATGCCAAGTGAACGAAGGCGCTGGCGAACGGAAGCGATCCGGGCGTCATTGCCAATCTTGACCGATGCCAGGTAGTCCTTTTGTGCGGCAATCAGGTCGGGACTGTAGATACGGTACAGCAAGGCACCGGGACGAACCGCATCGCCTTCCGCCCGCACAGTGAGGCTTTCGATCCAGCCTTCAAGCCGAGAGGTCGACGCAGATTCCGTTCGCTCGTTCGATTGTACGTTTCCATATGCGCGTACCGTCCGACCAAATGACGCATACTGGGCGCGCGCCGTTCGAACACCCATTGTCTGCAACATTTCGGACGGCACGGTGATACCGCTGCCAGCGGCTGGTTCGTCATAGACTGGGATATAGTCCATCCCCATCGAATCCTTCTTGGGAACCGGTGACGTGTCAGCCAGGCCCATCGGATTCTTGTAGTAAAGGACGTCCCCCTTGCCCTTGCCTGCTGTGGGCGTTGCCTTGGCAGGTATGAGATCCATGCCGCAGATCGGACAGGTCCCGTCAGCGTCGGTCGATATATAGTGCGGATGCATTGGGCAGGTGTAGGACTGCACCTCCCCGCCGGAATCGGCTGACACATCCGCCCCACGCATCGTTGCCGCATTGGGGTCAGCGCCGCCACAAGCGGCCAGCAAAAGAGTCAAGGCGAGCAAACTTGTTACAATTGTATTTTTCATGATGTCACCAGAAGGGCATTGAGGCGCTCGGTCGCGCCGTCGCGGCGCGCCGCTTCGGCAGCGGTTTGCGACTGAAGGAGCAGGATAGCGAGTTCGCCATCGATGATCGGGGAATAGTCTCCGGCGCCGGACTCATACACAGTGAGCAAGGCGTCTCGCTGGTCCTCAAGAGAATGGATCTTCTGCTTGAGCACCGCCAGCGATTCGACGGCTGCACGCCGTGTCGCCAGGTAACCCGCATAGTCGGATGCCGCGCGCCTCGCGGCCGCCATGGACAGGGCACGTGCCGCGCTACGGTCGGCTTTGGCCGCGCGCAGCCGGGGCGCCTGGCTCTTCTCAGCCCAGATGGGAACAGTGAATGTCACCATGCCCGAGACCCAGTCATCGCCAGCAAAGGTGGATCCCATGCCTCCGCGCCCGTTTTCACGTTGCTGATAGGTTAGCTGCACGCCCCATTCTGGTTTATATGCGGCGGCCGCCTGATCGACGCCGGCGTCGGCAACGCCGACAGACGCCTGCGCGATACGAACAGCGTGAAAGGCGCCGGCCTCCCCCGTCCATTCAGCGACGACCGGCATAGGCGCATCTGTATCAGGTACCGCGCCGATTAGGTCGACTAGCCTGGCATCGATATCTGCGTTCTCGGCGTCGAGCTCTGCGAGCGCGCGATCAATATCAGCCCGCTCAACATCGACTTGTGCCAGCCGGAACAGAGCCGGGCGGCCCGCATCGATCTCGTTCTGTATGACGTCCGTCAATTCGGCATATTTTTCGCGCCGGGCCAGCGCGAGGCGGCGTTGTTCCCGGATACGCGCGCGTTCGATCAGCGAAATGCGCAGCTCCGCGCGCAACTGGGCATATTGCCAATCGCGCGCCGCATCGGTCTGGGCGGCGCGATTATTCGCTCCCGATGACTGGGCGTTTCGCAAGGCAGCAGACGGAAACTGCTGGCGTACCCCTACAGCCTTGTTGGTTGGCAGGAACCTGTCGAATACCGGATCGAAAACGGGCAAATTGTTGATGCCGAGCGATATGACCGGATCGGGTAGCGCGTGAGCAGCCGTGGCGCGTTCGCGGTCTGCGTCCGAACGGTATTGCAGGGCGTCCAGCGCGGGATGGCGCGCGAGCTCTGCCTCCAGCTGATCGAGACTTTGGGCGCGAGCACCCGAGAAAGTTGAAGATGCGAATCCGGCGACCGCTGCGAGCAGCCAGACGCGTGATGGGTGAGTGAACATGGGTCTTTCCTGGATTTGAATCAGAAGAACAAGGCAACCGCCCGCGAGCCTTCAGGCGCGCGGCAGAGCGATTGTTGTGCTGATCAGATCAGGAAACGTTGTTTCAGGACGAGAGGTGTCTGCGGGCGGGGTTTGTATGTTCCTGCCGGCGGACCGGTTGAGAACCCCTTGATAAGGACTTCTTCCACCGAAAATTGCACCGCCGGAATCGCGATCAAATTCGCTTCATCGGGCAGCGGAGAGACGGTGGGCGCGGGTGAAACCTGATTGATTGCGATAATGCTGCAATCATTTCGTTTAGGGCACGACTCTTCCATCGAATCGGGTCCGGAAGCATCGCGATGAACATCTTCAATGCCAGGGGCTGCCTGAACACTCTTCGACACAAGCATCGCCTCGATGCCGTCGCCACGATTCTGGACATCCAAGGCCATCACCGGGCAGGCGACCAGTGCAGCCGCGACAAGCGCGAGGAAGAGGCGACAGATGCCGATCATTCGATCCCTATGCACACATCAAAATTAATATTCCAATAGTCCGACATGGTAAATCAAGGAGTTGTGATCGCGCTGCCGTAAGACTCGCGATATATTTACGGGCGACCGGATAGCGCTAAATGCCTGCCGGACTAGTAAGCCACCACCAGCCCTGTTGCGTTAAAGTCCTCAAGAGCGTGACATTTCTTAGTGATTTTTGAAGAATTGACTGTTATGGCGCATCACATGCGTTTGTTCGGCGTCATCTTCAATATCAGACTTTGGCTCGCGACTTGTCTGGTCGCGACCATGTTGATTGGCCCTGCGTCGGCGGATGTACATGCGATTGATCCTGAGACGATAGTCTGTCAGGCTTTGGATGACCAGGGCGTCGAAACGAGCACAGAACGCACGAAAGACGGACAGTCGAGCCCGGATCATGATCATCATGTAGATGCATGCGGGAGTTGTCATTTCCATCTGGCCGGGTCCTTTCATACCAGCTCCGTATCTCGCATAATTCCTGACGCTTCCGTGTGGCCAGGCATAAACGCGACCGCGCCTCGCGCCGGTCCCTTCGGCCTCTACCGCCCTCCCCGTGTCTGATCTGACGCCATAGCCACGGCTCTGCCGTCGGCATATTTCAGGTCATCACGAGGAAATTAACTCAATGAATACATTGAAGCAGGGTGCATGTTGTGCCCTGATCGCAGCTGTCCTTGCGGGCACTGCGGTCGCGGCTCCGTGCAGCCGACCAATGGTCGCTGTCTCCGCAATCGAGGCAGGTGCCCCCTTAACATTGGACGCCGTACTGGCAGAAGTCCGCAATGCTTCCCCGGAAGTGCGCAAGGCCGCACTGGAAACACGCGCTCGCCAGGCGGACGCAGATCAGGCCGGTCGCTGGCTCAATCCGTCGATTGGATTGGAACTAGAAAACTTCTCGGGCTCCGGGCCACTCGCTGGCTTTGATCAAACCGAGACAACATTTTCGATTGCCCAGACATTCCAGCTGGGCGGCAAGCGAACAAAACGTCAGCGCGCTGCGCGTGCCAGTGCCGCGCTTGCAACGGCAGAATGCGGCGCCATCCTGCGTGAAACAGAACTGGAGGCGGTGACGCTCTTCTATGAACTGGACGCGGCCGCCCAGCTCGTCCGTCTCGCCGATCAATCGGCCGAACTGGCGGACACGCTCAGCGAAACCGTTGGCAAGCGAGTGGATGCAGGCGCGGCCGCGCCACCGGAACTTTCCCGGGCGAAAGCCGATGCTGCAGCCTTGCGCGCAGTGGCCGCACAGACACGCGGTGACATGGAATCCCTTCGCTACGATCTCAGCGCATTGTGGGGAAGCGCCGACCCGGTCTTCGAGGCACCCGTCCAGCCAATGACGGCGCCCGCCGACCCCGGTCCTGCCAACCTGGGCCAACACCCCGCCATCAAAGTAGCCGAAGCGGGCATCGTCGCCCGGCAGGCAGAGCAGGATCTGGCGCGCGCGCAAGGGATTCCTGATCTTACGCTAAGTGCCGGCATGCGGCAGTTTGAACAAACGGGCGATACCGCCTTCCTTCTGGGCGTCAGCGTTCCTGTCCCATTGTTTGACCGCAACCGGGACGCAACCCGCGCCGCGGGTTACAGAACCGATGCCGGTCGCGCCGACCGGGCGGCTGTGGAGGCAAGATTGCTTGCCAGCCAACGTGCGTCAGTCGCTCAGGTCCGCGCGGCCCAGGAACGCCTGGCCCTCCTTGAAAACGATGCCCTGCCCTCTGCCAGGGCGGCCTATGAAGCATCCGTCCAGGGCTATGCCGCAGGCAAGTTCGATCTCACTTCGACCCTCGATGCCCGTAAGGGCCTGATCGAATCCGGCGTGGCCGTGATCGATGCCGCCCGCGCCCTGAATACCGAAAACATGCGCCTGCGAAGCCTGATTGGCGCCCCCCCCTTTAATGGAGACATCCAATGAAACAGTCCCTGATCCTGACAACAGCCCTACTGAGTTTGACAGCCCTGCTGTCGGCCTGTGGCGAGACTTCAGCGGCAGACGGCAAAACCAGCGCCGTCGCTTCGGCCGTAAATGACACGCACGGGAACACCCCGTATGAGGCATTCTCAGCTGCCGACAAGGAGAAGGACTCCGAAGGAAACGATACTCACGACGAACACGGCGAAGACGAAGGCGATGTCGTCAATCTGACCGAAGCAGAAGCACGCGAAGCGGGCATTGAACTCAGTGAGGCGAAAATGGCCGAAATGGGCCAGTCACTCAGCCTTCCAGCAGAAATAATGTTCGACGCAGACAGGGTCGCGAATGTCTCACCAAAGGTCAGCGGCGTTGTCGCAAAGCTCTACGCCAGCGAAGGCGATCACGTGAAGCGAGGCGAGACTCTGGCGCTGATCTCCAGCCGCGATCTCGCCGGCCTGAAAGCGACCTGGCAGAAGGGTGAAACCAGAAAAGCCCTTGCCGCTCAGGCCCTCGCGCGCGAGGAACAGCTCTGGGCCGACAAGGTCACCTCTGAAGCCGACGTTCAGACCGCACGTGCGGAATTTGAAGCCGCAAAAGCCGTAAGTGATGCAGCCGAAAATGAGCTACACGCAGCAGGTGTCAGTCATGAAGCGCTGGAAAACGTCGCGACAGCAAGAGATGGCGACAATGCCAATTCCTACCTGACTGCGCCGATCGCTGGAACGATTGTGCGGCGCGCAGTGACTCTTGGCGAGACTGTTGCCGCGGGAGACGCCGGCGCCGACACGCTCTTCACGATCGCGGATGACAGCGTGGTCTGGGCAGACATCGCCGTCTACAAACAGGACATTGGTCGTATACGTATTGGCGCACCTGTCGCGCTGAAGACCGACGCAGGAAATGTCCTGGCGCTATCGACTGTCGCTTTCGTGCTTCCCGTCATCAATGAAACCTCTCGCACCGCGACGGCACGGGTGATTGTGGCCAATACCGATGGCAGTCTGACGCCCGGCCAGTTTGTGACGGCCGATCTCAGTGTCGGCAATGCAAGCCCCGTGGTGCGGGTCCCGCAAACAGCCGTCCAGATTGTCGAGGACAAACCGTCGATCTTTGTTCCCGTTGAAGGCGGTTTCGCACCCAGGCCAGTGATGATCGGTGCAACGGCCGGCGGCTTTGTCGAAATTCGTTCGGGCCTGGCGGTCGGCGAGACCTTTGTCTCGCAAGGGGGTTTCACCCTCAAGGCCCAGCTTGAAAAAGACGCCTTTGGCGATGGACACGGACACTAGGACCAACAGACATGATCAATTTTATGCACCGTATCGCCGGGGGCCGTCTCCTGGCAGCCATCGCGGCACTCGCCATGACGCTTGGCGGCCTGTTCGCCTTCCGGGCCCTGCCCGTGGATGCCTTTCCGGACGTCACCCCCTCCCTGGTTCAGGTCTTTACCGAAACCGAAGGCCTCGCCCCGGAAGAGGTCGAACGCTATGTCACCTATCCGATTGAAACGGCCATGTCCGGCCTCCCGAAACTCAAGAGCATGCGCTCAGTCTCGAATTTCGGCCTGTCCGTGGTCAACATCTATTTCGAAGACGGGACGGACGTCTATTTTGCCCGCCAGGTCGTCGGTGAACGTCTCGCTGAGGCGCGCGGCAACATTCCGGACGGGTTTGGTGACCCACAAATGGGACCCATATCGACGGGCCTGGGCATCATTCTCTACTTCAGACTGGATGACACCAGCGGGACGCGGGATCTCGTCGAAATGCGCGAGATCCAGGACTGGATCATCAAGTATCAGCTGCAGACCGTTCCGGGCGTCACCGAAGTGCTCTCGCTTGGCGGCTTCGAAAAGCAATACCAGGTCCGCCTCGATCCGGATGCATTGCTCGCCTATGATATCCAGATTGGCGACGTGATTGGCGCGCTGGAGCGCGGCAACAAGACGGAAGGCGCGCAATTCCTCGAAATTGGCGCGGAGCAGTACACCGTGCGCGGCGTCGGACTGGCCCGGTCGGTCGATGACCTTGCCGAAATCGTTGTCAATGTTGATGACGGACGCCCCGTCCGCGTCCGCGACCTGGGCGAAATCGTCATCGGCGGCGGCGTCCGCCAGGGACTTGCCACGGCAAATGGTCAAGGCGAAGTCGTCGCCGGCCTCGTGCTGAAGCTCTACGGCACCAACACGTCTGACGTAATCGCCCGCGTGCAGAAGCGCTTTGAAGAAATCAACGCAAGCCTGCCCGAAGGCGTGACGGCGGTTCCCTATTATGACCAGGGTACACTCGTGAACAAGGCTTCTGCAACGGTGACGACCGCGCTCTGGCAGGGCGGTCTGCTTGTGGCGCTAGTTGTCTTCGTCTTTCTGGGCGGGTGGCGGCCAAGCCTCGTCGTCGTTCTCTCGATTCCCTTCTCTGTCGGCTTTGCATTCATCGCGATGAACGTGCTCGGCATCAGTGCCAATCTGATGTCGCTGGGCGGTGTCGCCATTGCCATCGGGATGATGGTCGATGGCGCGATCGTCATCGCGGAAAATGTCGATCGGAGTCTCCGGGAAAGCGCAGGCACGGAAGATCAGCGCAGCGTCGTTGCACGCTCGACTGCCGAGGTCATTGCGCCCCTGGTTGCCGCTGTCGCAGTGGTCATCGTTGTCTTCCTGCCGCTGTTTTCGCTGCAAGGCGTTGAGGGCAAGACGTTCCGTCCACTCGCCGCATCTGCTGCGCTTGCGATGACCGGTTCGCTTTTTTACGCAGCGCTGATTGCGCCGTCCCTTGCAAATGGCCTGATGCGTCGCGGAAAGGCAAAGAACGAAGAAAAGCCTGACCTTATCGCCCGCTATGTCAGCTCACTTGCTGGCTTTTTCGTCAGGCAACGCATGGCAGCCATTGTGATGGCTGCTGTGCTTCTTGTTGCAGGTGGGCTCGCCGGCTCGCGGCTTGGGTCGGAATTTACACCCTCGCTCGAAGAAGGTGACATTCTGTTGCGGGTCACGATGGCCCCATCGATCTCGTTGACAGAAGCCACCGCAACGACAACGCGGGTCGAAAAACGGCTGCTGGATGCGTTTCCAGAGATCAAGTCGATCGTCACGCGTATCGGGCGCGGCGAAGTCGGCGCGCATGCGGACCCGACCAATAGCGCGGAAGCCTTCGTCGAACTGCAACCGCGCGATCAGTGGCGCGAAGGGATGTCTCCCGAGGACTTGCGTACGGCCATCTCGGAAAACCTGGAATCGGTGCCAGGTATCGTTGCAAGCATCGGGCAGCCGATTGCCATGGCCGTGGATGAGCTCATCACCGGAACACGTGCTGAGCTGGCGGTAAAGATCTTCGGGCCAGACTCGGAAATCCTTCTCGACAGGTCGCAGGTGCTACAGACACTCCTGCAGCAAGTTGACGGCGCTGCTGAAGTCCAGGCCGACCAGATCACCGGCGCACCGCAACTCGTGGTGACGGTGGATCGGGCCGCCCTTGGCCGTTACGGTCTCGACGTCGAAGACGCACTGGATGCGCTTCGCGCCTCCGTCGGCGGCGCCGAAGCCGGTGCCTTGTTCGAAGGTGTTCGCCAGTTCCCAATCGTCGTGCGCCTGCATGAAGAAAACCGGGATACGCCCGAAGCGATCAGCCGTATCGTGCTGGAATCACCATCGGGCGCACGGGTACCTCTCGAAACAGTCGCCAGAATCGAGACGATCATCGGACCGCGCCAGATCACACGCGAGAATGGAGAACGCTTTATCACGGTCCAGTCGAACGTGAGGGGGCGTGATATTGGTTCCTTTGTCGAGGAAGCCCAGGCGCTGACGGATGCCCAATTGGAGTTGCCTCCCGGTTACCGCCTTGTCTGGGGTGGCCAGTTCGAACTTCAGCAACAGGCGAACGCCCGTTTTGCCGTGGTCATCCCGATCACGCTCGGTATCGTACTGTTGATCCTGTTGATAACGTTCGGCCGGTTGAAGTCGTCGGTCCTCATCCTGCTGAATATCCCGCTGGCCCTGACGGGGGGCGCACTGGCGCTCTGGATAACCGG
>NZ_JBALTL010000005.1:0-393866 GCF_036964545.1 Hyphomonas oceanitis | reverse complement strand
AGCCGTAGAATTCTTGAAGGGGCGTGGTCTGATTTTGGAAAGTCCGGACAAGGAAAGCTAATTCTGCCGGCAGGCCTCATATTAAAAATGGAGGCATGGGCGGCTCATGATATCAAGGAAGGTTACAAAATATGACGACGGCTAAGACAAAGACGCGCCTGAACATCGGGACCGAACCAAAGGCGTTCGAGAAGAAAAATGTTTGGAATGTCGAGGAGATAACGGCTCTGCTTGACGAAGAGAATGGCACGCTTGATCCAAGAATTTATTCAGATCAGGATCTGTATGAGTTGGAACAGGAACGCGTTTTCGGACGATCATGGATTATGCTCGGGCACGAGACACATGTTCCCAAAGCCGGTGACTTTTTGACGGCCTATATGGGCGAGGATCCCGTCATTCTTGTGCGTCAAAAAGATAGAAGCTTGAAGGTTTTTCTAAACCAGTGCCCGCATAGGGGGATGAGAATCTGTCGAACCGATGGCGGCAACGCAAAATCGTTTACATGCAGCTATCATGGTTGGGCGTACGACATCGGCGGAAACTTGGTGAACGTACCATATGAGTCTGAGGCATTCTGTGAGGACTTCAACAAGGCCGAGTGGGGGCCGGGCCAGGCAAGGGTTGAGACCTACAAGGGCTTGATCTTCGCGAACTGGGATAAAAACGCGCCAAATCTGCGCGAGTATCTTGGTGACGCGACATTCTACATGGACCACATGCTCGATCGAACCGAGGCGGGTACTGAAGTTATCAGCGGCATGCAGAAATGGGTTATCCCATGCAACTGGAAGTTTGCCGCTGAGCAGTTTTGTAGTGATATGTATCATGCCGGAACCGTATCCCATCTGTCCGGTATCGAGGCGGGCCTGCCCGAAGGTATGGAGCTTTCGGATGCGAAGATTCCGACGGTGGGATACCAGTTCAGGGCGAAGTGGGGCGGGCATGGAACGGGTTTCTATGTCGGAGACCCAGGTATGCTAGTGGCTATCATGGGGCCCAAGATTGCTAAATATTGGACGGAAGGTGAAGCGGCCGCCAGGGCGGAGAGGCGCTTGGGAAGCGCAGAGCGTGCGCGTCAATTGATGGTCCAGCACATGACTGTTTTCCCAACCTGCTCATTCCTTCCCGGTGTCAACACCGTTCGAACCTGGCAGCCGAGAGGCCCGAACGAGACAGAGATATGGGCATTTACAGTTGTAGATGCTGATGCTCCTGACGAGATCAAGGAAGAGTACCGCCGTCAGACATTAAGAACGTTTTCTGCCGGAGGCGTATTCGAGCAAGACGATGGTGAAAACTGGGTCGAAATCCAGGCTGTGTTGCGAGGGCATCAGGCTAGGAAGCGCCGGCTCAACATTCAAATGGGAAAAGGTCGTTCTGCTGCCGATAATCCGCATTACCCGGGCAGTATTGGGTATGTGTACAATGAAGAAGCCGCTCGCGGACTCTATCATCAGTGGATCCGTATGATGACTGAACCTGATTGGGACACACTCGGGCCAAAGTAGGGAGGTCTGTGAGCGGATCACCCGTTTCGTAGGCAGAGCGAAGTGCGCTCAACCGATAGTTCTATTAACCCTCGCGAATAACGGGCGCATAAATCGCGCAAATTGGAGATAATTATGCTGAAAGAAAAAGTGGGACCAGAGTCATCAGCGTCGCAGATAAGCACTGCCGCTCTGCTGCTGCAGCATGAAGTTGAGCAATTCTATTATAAGGAGTCTCTTCTGCTTGATCGGCACGAGTTCAACGATTGGTTTGACCTTCTGGACAAGGACATCAGGTACTTTATGCCGTTGAGAACGAATCGCACGAGGCGCGATCAAAAGCTCGAATACTCTAAGGACGGTGAGTACGCGCATTTTGATGATGATCTAGTGATGATGCGTGGGCGGCAGCGGAAATTAATGTCGGATGTCGGATGGTCTGAAAGCCCGGCTTCGCGAACGCGCCACATCATAGCGAACGTCATCATTAACGATGCAAGTGATGATCAGGAAGTTCATGTGACGTCGTCATTTATTCTTTACCGAAATCGTCTGGAACGGCAGGTCGATATTTTTGCAGGAGAGCGAATGGATGTACTGCGCCGCAGTGACAACAAGCTCGGCTTCATGATCGCTAAGAGAACCATACACATCGATCAAAGTACGATTCTCTCTAATAATCTCAGCATCTTTTTCTAGGTATCGTGATGGCTTTTAAGAAAGTTTGCAGCCTAGACGAAGTTCCTGAAGGTGACGCGTTGCGGGTGGAGTTGTTCGACGAACCTATCGCGCTATTCAACTTAGACGGAGAGATCCTCGCGACTCAGGACCGCTGCACACATGGCGACTGGTCGTTAGCGGATGGCTTTCTCGAAAATGGCGTCATTGAGTGTACGCTTCACTGGGGAAAATTCTGTGTGCGGACGGGAAAAGTGAAGGCTCCACCCGCTTGCGCGGCCTTAACTGTTTATCCCGTGAAGGTGGAGGGCAACGACGTCTACGTGGATTTCGAATCTGGTAAGGTCAACGATTGATGCAGAGTTTCGCGATCATAGGTGCGGGTCTGGCGGGGGCGACAGCGTGTCGGTCGCTCAGAGACCAGGGGTTTGAGGGAAAGATTTTCCTCTTTGGCGACGAGCCGTATGAGCCATATGATCGACCCTCTTTGTCAAAGTCTGCTTTAGCGACCAAATCTGCCCCCCCTTTGTTAATGGGTTGTAATTGGAGCGAAGAATTCAGGGTCGAGAAATGTCTGGGAGTTCGCGTTGAAACAATAGACTTGCCCTCGATGCGTATTGAGGTGAGCTCTGGCTCGGACCTCAAGTTTGACAAGCTCCTTTTTGCCACTGGGTCTCGGGCGCGGTCTCTGCGTCTAGATGCGCATAGCGAGACGCCGGGACTTTACTCACTGCGGACACTTGACGATTGCGTGGCTCTACAGGGAGCAATCTCCCCTGGGGCACAAGTCATCATCATCGGGGGAGGCCTCATTGGATGTGAGCTTGCCACTACAATTCAGAAGATGGGTGCAAAGGCGATTATCCTTGAGACTGCCAATGAGCTCTTGTTGCGTGTTCTGGGCAAGACAATAGGCTCGTGGTGTCGAGAGGAATTGGAGGCCATAGGGGTTGAAGTCCACACGGGCGTCTCAATTACTCATGTAGATCTAGACCCCTCGTTCCGGGAAGTACGATGCGGCGACGGAAGAAGATTTTCTGGTGATCTGGCAATCGTCAGCGTTGGTGCGGAGCCGGTCACCGCTTTAGCAGAGCATGCTGGATTGGCGTGCGCGAGGGGCATCATTGTAAATTCAGTTGGTATGGCTTCAAGCGACACGGTGTACGCAGCGGGCGATGTCGCAAGTTGGCCTCTCAGGAGCGGAGGGCGCCGCAGTCTGGAGACTTATCTGAATTCTCAAAACCAGGCGGCTGTGGCTGCGGGAGCAATGCTCGGAAAGGGTGAGCCAGCACCGCAAGTTCCGATTTCTTGGACGGAGATAGCGGGGCATCGGATACAGATGATGGGCGAAGTCACTGGTCCTGGCGATGTCGTCACTCGGGTTGATCCCGGAGGGACCGGAATGACGGTGTGTCGATTGAATGGTGGGGAGCTTCAATCTGTTGTTTCAATAAACCAGCCGGCAGATTTTTCTTTCGCATCAAAAATCATTGAACGGAGGATGCAGGTAGATGCGAAATCAATTCGTGATCCACTCATTCGTATGAAAGACGTTTTCAAATTGGCGGCAAAGACGGTCGCGTGAAGTACAATAAGTACGGATACACACTAAAATCAAAAAGACAGGGAGAAGACAATGAGCGTTAACAAGTTGGGATATCTGGGTTTTTCTGCATCAAACATTGATGCGTGGCGGGATTACGCAACCGGAACGTTAGGGCTAATGGATGCTGGGACGAGAAATGACACTCTCTTTCTGAGAATGGATTCTCGAAATTGGCGGGTTGCAGTCCATCCAGGTGCGGCAGATGATCTTTTGTATGCGGGGTTCGAAGCTTCGAATCGAGCCGAGATGCTTGAGATCGCTGAAAGACTAAAGGAAATGGGTATCTCCGTCGAGCAGGCCGATTCCAAGCTGTTGGCGCAACGGGGAGTGATTGATTTGGTATCCTGCCTTGATCCGTCAGGGATCAAGATTGAGGTGTATTATGGTGCCAGCGAACTCTACGAAGAGCCGTTTATTTCGCCTACGGGTGTATCTGGATTTCTAACTCAGGATCAGGGACTTGGGCACTATGTCCTGAGTGTTGAAGATATTGAACGTTCTTTGGATTTCTACATCCGTGGACTGGGAATGGAGCTATCCGACATCATCGACTGGCAGGTCAATCCGGACGTGAAGCTTCAGGTGAACTTTCTCCATTGCAACAGGCGCCATCATAGCCTGGCATTAATCCAAGCGCCCGCCTCCAAGAAGTTACACCACTTTTTGCTGGAAGTAAGCTCGTTCGATGATGTCGGGCGCGCATATGATCGCGTGTCAGAGAAGAATGAGATCGTGATGACGCTCGGTCGGCACACAAATGACCACATGTATTCGTTCTACGGCGTCACGCCTTCCGGCTTTGCTGTCGAGTATGGATGGGGCGCTCGACCCATCGAGTCAGATTGGTCTGTCGTCCGATATGACAGCATCAGCATGTGGGGACATAAGTTTATGGGCACAGGAGCTTGAGCGGCGCGTCCGCAAAACTGATCCAAATCCGTCCGACCCCCGACGCTGCATTTAGGAGATTCTAGCATGGCCATTCAGAGCGTATCTGAAGATACCAACCCAGAGATCGCACGTAACATTGAAGTTCACGGTGTAAAGACGAACTATCATGATCTCGGCTCTGGGAAACCGCTCTTTCTGATTCACGGATCAGGGCCGGGGGTTTCAGCTTGGGCAAACTGGCGATTGGCAATGCCAAATTTTAGTGAGGTGGCCAGAGTAATTGCTCCTGATATGCTCGGGTTCGGATATTCGGAACGTCCGGGTAAAGACTACTATAATATGGAAAGTTGGCTCGACCAGGTTGTTGGGTTGATGGACGCTCTTGATATTGAACGGACCGATCTCGTAGGCAATTCCTTCGGGGGTGCGATTTCTCTTGCGATGGCCATTCGACACCCGGATAGAGTTCGGCGCATTGTTCTAATGGGAAGCGCGGGTTTGGCGTTGGGGCTGAGTGAGGGACTTGACCAGGTTTGGGGGTATTCTCCATCCATTGAAAATATGCGCCGTTTGCTGGATATCTTTGCATATGATCGAAGTTTGGTAACGGATGAGCTTGCTGAACTACGGTACAAAGCAAGCATTCGTCCGGGTTTTCAGGAGTCATTCTCAGCGATGTTTCCTGCGCCTCGGGGGAGATGGCTGGAGCACTTGGCAAGTGATGAACGCGATATCCAGAAAATTCCTCATGAGGTTCTGGTTATTCATGGGCGTGAAGACGTGGTTGTGCCGCTGGAAAATGGCCTGCGGCTGTCGCAGTTAATCAAGAGGTCTCAGTTGCATGTCTTTGGAGAGTGCGGGCATTGGGCGCAAATTGAACATGCTGCGAGATTTGAAAAACTCGTCATGAATTTCATTCAGGAGGCGGAAGAAAAATAGGTGCGGTGCGTCGTTAGTGCGAAACGAAAATATCTAAAATTCGTATGCTGCAATTGACTTAATAATTAAGTTCGAACAAGGACTAAAAAGGAGTGGTAAAATGTTGAAAAAGTTTGCTTTGATTGCCTCTGGTTTTGCGGCCCTGTATTGTGCGAGCGCGCAAGCGGAGGGCCGAGATGATTTGCAGCGCGTCTGCGTAACGGTTTCTGTTGCTGACGGTTTGAGCGAGGAGGAGAGTCAGGATTTTTGTGAGTGCTTAGCAACAGGCGCTGAAGAACAAGGACAAGAGTCCATTGACGAGCTTGTTGAATCGGCAGGAATACCGGATCGGCAAGCGCGCATCAATGGGCTGTCCGAAACGTCTCAGAAAATCGTGGCGGTATGTGCTCCCTAAACAGGTTCCAGTATAAGAGTCTTCGCCTTGGCTAGCTCTGCTTCTGAACAAGCTGTCCGAAGCATGAGTTATTACGCATTCGATTGGTCTTGCCGCTGTGAGGCCGGCTCTCTTCGGGGAAATGTAGACTATTGTTCTTGTGCAGAAAACTTCAATCGGGTCCGGGCGAGTGACTGTTGTCGCGGCATTGGCGAGAAATGCGGTAGGCGATGACAAAGCTGACGTGCCTGTGGGGAGGCTCTCATCTGCCGCCGTCGATATTCTTTTGGGCCTTTATACTGCGCAAACAAGGATGCTTGAGAATGGTTTCCGCAATGACGTAGCAGTCTTGGCTGTATGCACTTTGCTTGCCAATCTGATCGACGGGTTCGTTGCCGCCGAACTTGGTAAGCCGTCCTTGTCTCTCGTTCAGAAAGGCTGGCATCTTCGGAGGCGCGAATTGTTGCTCGCGCGTCCGAACGTCGAATCCCGCAAGGTCGGCGCGGCTGCTAATCGATTGACAAATGATTTTCGCAAAAGCCTCGAAGCATCCGCAGGCGCGAATGGATTAGCCAGAGAGCTAGCAGCTATCTGCCTGGCAGTCATTAGCGAATATCATGAGCGGGGCGAACCGGGCTCGTGCTTCGCTGAAGCCGAGGGAGCGCTCAGCCAACTCATCCGCGCATTCAGTAAAGGTGTTGCTTGACAGAATCAGTATGCGGATAAAGAAGGGGCTGGAGCAACCTCTATTGTTTGAATTCAATCGATAGAAAAGAGACGTTGATAAAGCTCAACCATTGACGGGATCTGACGAAAGTGATCCGGCAAGTGCTTTAGCTATCTTACAATGGTGACGCGCTTACCGATCAAATCTTGGGCTCTTGTACGTATCTAAACAAATCAAAATGGATTTCTCGTGGCCCAGTACCTCGGTAGATGGCGTGCACATGAATTCCTTTAATGGATCGCTCCGGGATGAACGCCAACGGGTTCGTTTCCTTGACCGTAGCAATACAGCTACTTGAGACGTCGAGAATGGACTACAGTGAGAGGAGACCTCATACGGCTCACAATGGGCAATCTCCTGCCGAGTTTGCCCGCAACGTCGGCCTGTGCCATGATGGCAAGGTCAAAATCGCTGCTGGATTTTAACACCAAGGCCGGACTACCAGAGCCAAGCACTTCATCGCTGCTGTATTTTAGAGCACCATGCTTTTAATCTGACGCATAGCCTGCGGCCTTGAAGTAGTTCCAGCATTCATCTGGCTCGTAAAGTTTGCAGATACTACCGATTGCGGCTTCGAGATCGTCAAAGGTCCGTGCGGCGGCTGCCCGCAGATGGGCTTTCAGCTTCGAGAAGGCCTGCTCGATCGGGTTCAGGTCGGGCGAGTATTGCGGCAGGAACAACAGCCATGCGCCATGGGATCGGATGATCTCGTCGGCGTAGGCACTCTTGTGGACCGAGAGGTTGTCGAGGATCACCACGTCACGGGGCTGCAGGGTCGGAGCAAGTTGAGTTTCGACATAGACATTGAAAGCGGATCGATCCATCGCGCCGGGGATAATCCAGGGTGCGGTGAGTTCTCCGCAGCGCAGGGCAGCGATGAAGGTCTGGGTACCCCATTTGCCGAACGGAGCGTCTGCTTTCAGCCGTTTGCCCCATCGCGCCCGGCCGCGCAGACGCGCCATCTTGGTGTTCACCGAAGTTTCATCGATGAACACCAGCCGGCCGGGCGAGCGGCGCATAAAGGGCTGGCGATGGTGGATCCAGATCCGGCGGCGTTCAGCTACGTCGGCGCGTGCGCATTCCGAGGCCATCAGCTGTTTTTTTATATGTGAACCCGGCCCGGCACAGCAGCCGCGAGATCGAGGCAGGATGGGCAACCTTGCCAGTCTCGACTTCAAGCTTGTCGGCCAGTTCCGGCATCGTCATGTCTGGCTTCTTCTCGACCATCGCAATCAGCAGGTCGAGATGATCAGCGAGCGGGCCCTTGCCCAAGGGGCGGCCCTGCTTGCGAGGAGCCGGGCTGCCCTCATCGGCTGCTCGAGCGGCCCACCGGATCGCCGAACTCTCGCTCACCGCAAACCGGCGGGCCGCCGACCGACGCGATGCGCCATCCAAAACAAGCTTGGTTACCCGAAGCCGGATGTCGTCTGAATATACCTTTCCCATGATCCACCTCCTAAAACGAGTGAATCACCGTTCTCACCAAATGGGAATCCTTCGATTCACAGAATCAGCAGGATGCTCTAGCACCACGACTGGGCCACCAGAGCCAGGCATTTCAGAAACCGCCAACTCTAACTTTACGGGTGGACCAGTCCGATTGGGCAAGCGAGGAAGACATGACGACAAGCGCCTAGTTCCGATGCCAGAGTGATGACATTTGCGGTTTACACTTGGTGCCAACGAGCCTTGTTTTTAATACGGAAAACCTGATGCGGTTTACAGAGAACTCCATGTAAAATAAGAAAAAGTGCGTCGTTTACACCGAGAGGGTCAGCGGTTCGAGCCCGTTACCGCCCACCATTAAACACCGCAGATCGCGTCAGGCGGTTTTGCGTGCTTACTCAGCACCAATCAGATGCAGACGCGTTTGGCGCCCGTCGATGAACCGAACGGTCTTGCCGTCAAAGAACGCGTCATCCTCTGTGCGGAACGGGAGTTCCTGGCCACCCCATTCAGGAACAGCCTTCTTTGCAGCCAGTTCAATGGACCAGGCCGTGTTTGGCCGCAGGCGATAGGTGCCTTTGTCGGATGGTGCCTGGTTGTCCCAAAAGCCAATGGCCGACCCGGCGCCGTGTCCATGATAGCCAATCGGGTGGCTGTAGATCGTTGGCTCAAGACCGGCTGCGATGGCTTTCTGCCGGGCGCGCGCAAGTATCTCGTTGCCTGAGAGGCCGGTCTCGAAGGAGGAGATAAGCGCGTCCTGTACGTCATTGCTCGCCCTCAGGCCCGCTTTCAGACCTTCGGGCGCATCCGTTTCGCCATCCTTCAGGACATAGGCCATGTGCTGGGTGTCGGTGTTGAGGCCGAGATAGACGATCCCGAAATCGATCCAGAGCAGGTCACCCTTCTCGATGACCGTATCGCCCGCCAGTTCTTCCGGCTCGCCTTCCCTGAAAACGCTCACCGAGGTGTGAAACCACGGTGACAGGCCAAGATCCGAAATCTTCTGGCGTGTCCACCAGACGACATCGTCTGCCGTGGTCTCGCCCGGTGTGATCACGCGGGAGGAGAAGGCTTCGCCGATGATGCTGTGAGCGGTGCGAACGATCTCGGGATAGTACTCCATCTCGCCGGGAATACGCGTCTCCAGCCATCCGGTGGCGAGTTCGAAACCCGAGACGATACGCTTCTGGTATTCCGGATCTAGCGCAGCATAAAAATCCGTATACTGGCTGCTTGTCAGTCCGTCCGCGAAGGCCGAGGCGGATGACACATTGACGGCGATCTTCTCTGGATTGCGCTCTGCAATGACTTCCGCAAGACGCGCCCATTGATCGTCGCCGCCTTCTGGATTCCATGCTGCCTTGAAGAAGTCACCCATGCCATAGCGGCTCACCGTAAGACGCTCCACGGGCTCGCCATTGCCGGGATCACTGAACACAAGCACGGTGCGTCGGCGTGCCCGCATGCTTGTTGAATTCAGCATCGTGCTCAGCACCGGGTCTTCCATGTATTCGCGGGCGATGATGACCCACATGTCGATCTTGTGCTCGCGCATGAGGGCTGGGACCACAGTATCGAGGCGTTCGGCCAGCCAGCGGTCGTGGATCTCGGCCTGATCGCGCAGCGACAGGATTTCCGGCGTCGCGGGCGATAGGCTCGTCTCGCCCTGGGCAGGCTCATCAGCGTGGGCGGCACCCACGGCAAGCAGTGACAGGGCAGACAGCGCGTAGAGAAAATGGCGCATTGTGGCATTCCTTCAGAAGATCAGCCCATTGGGAGGATGGACGGTGTTGCAGGGGTTTCGGCGCGTGCAGAAAATCGTTTACCGCCTCACTAGGTCTCGCTTGGCTCAGGCGGGTTGGTGGCGGGCTTAGGTAATGAATGCGTATCGGCAGATACTTGCCGTTCGATCAGGCGGTGCACAACGGGCTTCTGTCCGTCCTTCATCAAGCGCCGTATGGCATCGCCAATGTCGGCATCCGCCTTGGTGCGTCGCTGCGTGTTGCGCACATAATCGAGCCATGTCGGCACACGATAACGTTCGAGCCATTTGTCCGGATCGTTGAGGTCGCGCGCTAGGGTCCACCGGAAGGCGCCGTCGCGGCGACAGATGCGGCGACGTTCGCGCATGGCCGTCAGAAATTCGGGGATGTTATGTTCGGCCACCCTGTACTCGACCATGATGACAATCGGGCCGCTGCGCTGTTCAATTGGCAAGACAACATCCGGCTCTTTCCAACGCCCGAGCGGGTCGAGATCAATATCTTCCACTTGCGGCAGTTTCACGAAAAAGCCGACCAACATGCCAAAGGCCTGAAAGCCGGCTGCCGCAAGCAGCGCGTTCCGCACGCCATAATGTTCCGACACATAGCCAAACGCGGCGCTGCCGAGCGCCATGCCGCCAAAGGCCGCCATCTGGTAGATCGAGAGGCTGCGCGCGACGACCCAGCGCGGCGCCGACAGCTGGATGGCCACGTTGAAGGTGGACAGCGCAAGCACCCAGCCCGCGCCGGCAATCATCAGCGCCGGAATGGTCAAGAGCACCGATCCGCTGAGGGCCGTACTCGTGACGCCGACAACAAGCGCCGTGGACGACAGGCGGATGATGCCGTCGGTTGACAGACGCGCCCGCAGGCGGCGGCTCGAAAATGCACCCAGCACAGCGCCGATACCGAACGCCCCGAGCAGGCCGCCGTAAATCAGCGGGCCGCCTTTGAGCAGTTCCTTGGCCACAAGTGGCATCAGGGCCGGCACAGCGCTGGCGGCGATTGCAAACAGCGTGGCGCGTAGCAGGGTGATCTGGATTTTGGGGGAAAGCGATACGTATCGCAGGCCGGCCAGGATGGCGATGGACGTGGGTTCGCGGGGCAGGAGACGGGTGTGCTGCGGCGGCTTCCATTTCAGCAGCACAAAGATCAGTCCGAGATAGCTGAAAGCATTGACCATGAAGGCGGCGGCCGCCCCTGCCGTGGCAATGATGATGCCGCCAATGCCGGGGCCGACACTGCGGGCGATATTGAAGCCCATGCTGTTGAGGGCCACCGCGCTTGGCAGCACAGGGCGCGGGACCATGTCGCCGACGGAGGCCTGCCAGGCTGGGCTGTTGAAGGCCGTGCCGCAGCCGATCAGGAAGGTGAAGGTCAACAGCAGGGCGGGCGTCAGGGCGCCCGACCAGGCAAACAGGGTGAGGCCGACCGAGACAATCAACATGAAGCTCTGCGTGCACAGCATCATGATGCGCCGGTCGAGATTATCAGCCAGCGCGCCGGCCCAGAGCGAGAAGAGCATGATCGGCAAGGCCGTCGATGCCTGCACAAGGGCCACGTCCGTCGGCGAGTTCGACAGTGTCGTCATCAGCCATGCGGCGCCGACCGACTGGACCAGACTGCCGAAGTTTGACGCAAGGTTTGCCAGCCAGACATTCCGGAAAATCGGGATGTTGAAAGGCGAAGGCGGCGCCTGGGCTACGGAATCGGGTGATATCTGTTCCACACGCCATTGGTAGTAGCGGTGGCTCAGATCGCAAGAATCTTTGTGCGATCCCTATTCAGCGGCGGGCAGGATCCGGACAGGCTTGTCGTCCTTTTTCACAGATTCGCGAGGTCCCGGTTGGGGATCCGAGGGGGGCTTTCGGGTCACAAAGCGCTTTATTCGGGTCATAAGGCACATTATCTGGCGCCATAGCCAGAGGATAGCTGGAACCAGGACGCGCCGTGTCCAGCGGCCCACGCGGTGGGGCACAAGCAGCCAGACCGGCGTCACCAGCAGGATCATGAGCGTCGAGAAGGCGAGGCCGAAGACGACCGCGGTTGCCAGCTGCGTCCACCATTCCGAAGAGGCGCTGCCATAGTTGATGGCACCGGCGCCGAAATCCACGTTCAGCTGGAAAACCATGGGCAGCAGGCCGCAAATGGTCGTGCCGGTGGTTAGCAGGATGGGGCGGATACGCTGGGCGGCTGTTGCAATCGCGGCGTATTCGGGCGTGCGTCCATCGCTGCGCAGGCGGTTATAGGTATCGATCAGAACGATATTGTTGTTCACGACGATACCCGCCAGCGCCACGATACCCGTGCCGATCATAAGGACCGAGACATAGGGCAGCACGAGCTGGATGCCGACCAGCACGCCGGCCGTGGAGATGATGACGGCCGTGAGCGTCAGGATGACCTGCCAGAAATTGTTGAACTCCCAGAGCAGGATGACGGCCATCATGAACAGGGCCGCCGCTGCAGCGCCCGCGAAGAATGCGCCAGCATCGGCGGCGTCTTCATCGGCACCTTCGAAGCGGACTTCCACATCGGACGGTATGTCTTGCTGGGCGATCCAGTCTTTCAGATCGGCGACGATGACGGCGCCTTCACCCTGGACCCTGGCATTCGCGCGCACATCAACCACTCGCTTGCCATCGCGCCGCTCGATCGAGCTGACTCGTGGGGCAGGCACGCGTTTGACGAACAGGGAGAGCGGCACATTGCCTGCCGGCGTTGCGATACGCAGCTGGTCGATGGCAGACGCACTCCGGTCGTCTTGCGGGAAGCGGACGCGAATATCGACTTCATCGGGCGCATCGTCGGGCCGGTAGCGGCCGACGAGGATACCATTGGTGATCAGCTGAACGGCCGCGCCGACCTGTGACACGTCCACGCCGAACTTGCCGGCTTCGGCGCGGTCGACTTCGAGCTGGTATTCAATACCAGGCAGCGGGCGGGTGTCGTCAATCTCCTGCACGGTGTCCATGCTGTCGAGCTTGTTGCGCACGAGGGCAGCCGTGGCGGCAAGCGCGGGACCGTCCTCCGAGAGGAGGGCGATCTGCACGTCCTTGCCGGCTGGCGGACCCTGTTCGCGGGCCTGGATCTGGTATTTCAGCGCGGGCACGGTCGACAGGCGCTCGCGCACCGCGATCAGCGTCTTGCGGCCATCATGCACGCCATCATCTGTGGCGAGGTCCAGCAGGATCTGGCCAATCGTGTCGACAGGCGCACTGCCGCCATCGCGGCTGAAGCCGTCGCTGCCTGGCCCACCCGTGCGTGTGGAGATGTCCTCGATGCCGTTAATGTCGCGAATGGCCGCTTCGGCGCGCTTCACGAGGTCAGACTGCTCGCTGGCCGAGAGGGCGCCCTGTGCCTGGATGAAGACATAGGCCTGTTCCGGCTCGATATCGAGGAAGAGTTCCGATTTGTGGGTTGTGCTGCCAAACCACATGAAGATCAGGATGACTGAGCCGATGGCGACACCTGTCACCATCAAGGGCCGCGCGATGAGGCCCTTGACCAGTTTGACGTAACCGCCGAGCCAGCCCTTGGCGAGTTCCGGGTCGGCATCGGCTGCGAGGGCGGCAAGGTCTTCATTGGTGCCGCTGGGGCGAGCGCCGATCACCGAGCCAAGCACAGGCAGGAAGATAAGCGCCATCACCAGCGAGGCCGTCAGAACGAAGATCAGCGTGATCGGCAGATAGGCCATGAACTTGCCGGGCATCGAGTTCCAGAACAGGAACGGCACGAAGGCCGCGAGCGTGGTCGCGTTGGAGGCAACAACAGGCCAGAACATGCGCTTGCCCGCGAGGCCATAGGCTTCCTTGCGGTTCAGGCCTTCAGCCATTTTCCGGTCGGCATATTCCGTCACGACGATAGCGCCGTCGACGAGGATACCAACCGCGATCACCATGCCGAACATGACCATCATGTTGATCGTGTAGCCAAAGGCGCCAAGGATCAGGAAGGCCATCACGAACGAGGCCGGGATCGAGATGCCGACCAGAAGGGCCGAGCGCCAGCCGAGGGCGGCGACGCAGATGATCATCACGAGCAGCACGGCGGCGACGATGGAGCTTTGCAGCTGGCCGAGCTGTTCGCCGATCATTTCAGATGCGTCAGACGTGACCTGCGCGCGGATCGTCGAGGGCCACGACTTTTCCTCGTCAGCAATCTCACTCCGCACGAAATTGGCGGTGTCGAGAATATTGGCGCCGGTGCGCTTGATGACTTCGACAAGAATGGCGGGCTGGCCGTTGAAGGTCGCATAGCTGGTCGCGTCCTTGTACGTCCGGCGCACCTGCGCGACGTCCGAGAGCGTAACTACCGAATTGGCCGTCCGGCGGATCGGCAGGTCGAGTGCATCCTTCGCAGTACGGATCAGGCCCGGCACTTTGACGGCAAAGCTGCCCTCGCCCGTGTCGATCTGGCCAGCGGGCACCAGCTGGTTATTGGCGGACACGACCTGCAGGATTTCCTGATAGGATATATTGTAGGTTTCGAGTTTTACAGGATCGACGATGATTTCCAGAACGTCGTCGCGGCGGCCGACGATGCGGGCCTCAAGGATGCCGGCATTGCGTTCGAGCCGGTCCTGAAGGTCTTCGGCAATGTCGTTGAGGCCGCGTTCCGGCGCGTCGCCATACAGGTTCACGATCATCATCGGGAACTGGGCGGCGTTGAATTCGGTGATGATCGGCTCGCGCGCGTCGGCGGGGAAATAGCGCTTGGCCATGTCCACCTTGTCCTTCACGTCCAGCACGGCCTGGTCGATATCGGTATCAATCTCGAATTCCAGCACGAGCTGGCCGGCGCCTTCAGCGCCATAGCCACGGAAGGTCTTCAGGCCTTCGAGCGACTGGATTTCCTGTTCGATCGGTTTGACCAGCAAGCGCTCGGAATCTTCCGGCGTCACGCCGACCAGTGGCACCGTGATGCTGACAAAGGGAATCTGGATGTCCGGATCAGCTTCCTTCGGCAGGCCGATATAGGTGACCGTACCGGCAATGATGGCGCAGAACAGAATGGCGAGCACCATGCGTGCCCGGCCAATGGCGCCGTCGATCAAGCTGTTCATCGTTGCGCTCCACCCGACATGACTGGCTTAACCTTGACCCCTTCATTGAGATAGTCCTGCCCCATCGAGATGATGCGGACCGTGTCAGGCAGGCCCGTCACCCAGGCGCCGCCTGGGCCTTCGTCGACGATCCGTACGGGGGCAAAGCGGACTGTATTGTCTGCCTCGACATAGCGGACGCCGAGTTCGCCGCTGTCTGAAAGGGTCAGCAGGGCTGGCGAGATGAGCGTGGCCGGCGTGGTGCCAATCGGGACCAGCAGTGAGGCAGAGACACCTGCGGCGAGCGTGGCGTCGCCTGAGTCAATCTCGGCTTCAATGATGAAGGTCCGTGTCTGGTCACTGGCCGTGCGCGACACATAGCGGATGCGCGCGGGATAGGATTCGCCGCTGGCCAGCTTGGCGGTAGCTTCCATGCCGGGCTTCAGCTGGACGGCATAATCTTCTGCAACTTCGGCCGCGACGATGACGGGAGTCATGTCGACCAGCACGCCGCAGGCGCCGCCGGGGCCGAGATAGTCGCCGGCTTCGGCAAGCTGGGTCTCGAACACGCCATCGAAGGGCGCGCGTACCTGGGTCTTGCCGAGTTCGACCTTGGCTGAGTTGAGGGCTGCTTCTGTGGCGTCGAGCGAGGCCTTCGCGGCGGCTTCCTGGTTGGCAGGCGTCAGGCCTTTGGATGCCAGCGTACGGGCGGCTTCATAATCGATACGGGCAGAATCGCGCCGGGCCTGTGCTTCGCTGACACGGGCCGACCGGGCCTCGACATCCAGGCCGCAAAGCAGGGCGCCCTTGCGGACAAAGCTGCCTTCTTTTGCCGGGGTGGAGATAACGGTACCCGTCGTGCCGGCCTTGACCGTGACCGACTTGTCGGGCGCGGTGCGGCCTTTGGCTTCCAGCATGATCGCGTGCGGCGCTGTGGAGACTTCTTCCACAATTGCGTCAGGCGTTTTCACGGACGTATCGACGGCGGCTGCTTCAGTTTGGGAGCTGATACTGCCGCGCATGACGCTGCGGATGCCGAAATAGGCGAGAAGGACGACCAGAAGGCTGAGAGCGATGTAGGCGGAACGGTTCACGGGTGATAACTTTCTGGGAGCTGACTATAGCCAATATAGGTCGATACGTCGCCGGGATAAGCGCCGTTTCAACCTTAACTACACGAACAGCATTGAATTATGACAAACCGCGTGCGTCGTTTTCACACTAGCCTGAAAGCTATGGTTAACAAATGCCCTAAGGGAAGGGCGTCGGATCAGATCCAGCGACGCCATCGGAAGATGGCCAGCATGATACCCGTAGCCAGCGCCAGCGAGCCGATTAGGATGCTGAAAGCCATCGGGCTATTCACGCCCGGAATTCCCCCGACATTGACCCCGAACAGGCCTGTCACGAAGCTGATCGGCAGGAACACCGCCGACAGGATGGACAGCACGAACAGGCGCTGGTTCATCATGTCGGATCGCTCTTCCATCACCTGTTCCTGCAACACGATGGAGCGTTCACGAATGGCATCCAGGTCTTCCGCGAGGCGTGTCACCCGGTCGACGGACTCGCGCAGGTAAAGCACGTCCGTATCCGTGAAGAAGCCCGCCGCGCTGCCCTCGCGCACCAGTTGGGACAAGGCTTCGCGCTGCGGCACGATATAGCGGCGCAATGCCAGAACCTTGCGCCGGAATTCCGAAAGCGTGGCCCGACCGAGCCGAATGGCGGGATCAAGGATTTCATCCTCGTAGCCATCACAATGCTCGTCGAAGGTGGCAATCTCGGGTTCCATCCGGTCGGTCAATGCATTGGCGAGCGCCGATACGAGGCCACCTGTCGAGGCCGGGGCTTCGCCCGCTTTCACCAATGCCTCGACATCGCGCGAGGCCTGCACGGGGCGTGATCGGAGCGTGATCAGCATGCTTTCACTGGCCCACATGCGCAGGGCGATCATGTCTTCCAGATCCGCGCCGTCATTGAGGTTCACGCCGCGCAAATTGATCAGGAAGCCGTTGCCATGGCGTGTCGATCGTGGGCGCGTTTCTTCCTGAAGCAGGGATTGCACGGCGACCTTGTCGATGCCGCTCTTGCGATAGAGCCAGCCTTGCGTTTGCCGAGACAGGCGGTTGAGATGCAGCCAGACGCGTGGATAGGTGGCCAATTCGCCTGAAATCACGTCTTCCCATTTGAGGGGGGTGGCCGCGCCATCCGCCGTAAACCCGAAACCAAACAGAAACGGATCGATGCCGAGGACATCGTCCGAATCCGCATTGGTAACGGGGGCAGGTTCGATGATCATCTAGATCGCGACGACCCCTGGCAGTTTGTCGGCCCATGGGCGGGCTGCTTCGAGTTCCAGCGCCAGTTCGAACAGGAGCTGGTCGTCGCCGCTCTTGCCCGAGAACATCGAGCCGATTGGCAGGCCCTCGGGCGACCATGACAGCGGCACACTCATCGAAGCAGCGCCGGACACGTTCATCGGCGCCGTGAAGGCGGCGAACGTGATGACCCGCTCGTAGAGCGTGTCAAAAGCGACTGTCGGCGCCTGTTCGCCCAGCTTCACGGCCGGGCTGCCGGTTGTCGGCGTCAGCAGAAGGTCAATGCCCTGGTCCGCAAGGTCGGCATTATAGACCGCCTCGAATCCCTTGAGCCATTTCACCGTCTCTTCCATTTCGTCTTTGCGGCTCATGAACATCTGGGTCAGGCCGAGTGTCCAGGGTTCGACAATGTCGGGGCCAACCGGCTTGCCGGTATAGGCGCTGGCCTGTTGCGCGAACTCGGCTGCGCCCGCAGCCCAATACAGCAGGAACTTGTCGACAAATTCCTGTCCGGAATAGGTCGGCTTGTAAGCGACGATTTCATGGCCCAGCTTGCCACATAGCGCGGCCACATCATCCAGCGCGGCTTTCGTTTCCGGTGCGACCGGCGTGCCGGCGGGGGCGTCGGTCGTGAAGCCGATCTTCAGGCGGCGCTTGAGCGGCTGCAGGTTGGCGGCGAGCGGCGCAAATGTGCCGTCATTCATTTGCGTATCGCGGAACAGGTTGATGGAGTCCCGCACGGAAATCGTCACGGCGTGCTGGACGGAAATCTCAAGCGGCGCACTGCTTTCGCCTTGCGCAGGCAGCTGGCCGCGCGAGGGCTTCAGACCGAAGACGCCGCAGGTGCTGGCCGGAATGCGGATCGAGCCGCCGCCGTCACTGGCATGGGCAAAGGGAACAACACGCGCGGCGACGAGGGCCGCTGCGCCACCTGACGAGCCGCCAACGATACGCGTCGTATCCCACGGATTGCGGGTCTCGCCGGTCACCAGCGGTTCGGTCGAGGCCATCAGGCCCATTTCCGGGGAGGTGGACTTGCCGAGCACGACCACGCCTTCAGCGCGCCATTTGGCCGGCAGCGGGGAATCCTTCTCAGCGATATGGCCTTTGAAGGCGCGGCTGCCATACATGGTCGGCGCGCCTTTCCAGTCGTGAAGGTCCTTGATGAACGTCGGCACGCCCTGGAATGGCCCGGCGGGCGTTTGGCCAGCCTCGGCGCGGGCAGTGTCATAGATTTCGGTCGCGATGGCATTGATCTGCCCATTGACGGACTGGGCCCGCGCAATCGCTGCATTCACCTGTTCCAGCGAAGTTGTCTGGCCCGAGGCGATGGCGGCGGCCATGGCTGTGCCGTCCATCCAGGCGGACGATGCGGCGGCAGGGGCCGTCTCGGAAACTGGCGTGACATCTGCCTGTGCCATGGGGGATTGTTTGCAGGCGGCGAGCGTCGCCATTGCGGTCGCGCCCAGCAGGACTCCGCGCCGTGAAATCTGTTTCAATGTCATTTCCTCTCAATTTTTTAGCTAGGCGCATCGTGAATTGCGCCGCCTTCAAGCGCAAGTGGCGCAAGTGCTGGAACACCTGCGCCACCGGGCCAAAAACTGAAAGTGTGTTTCTTAGTTGATAACGCCGCAGGCAACCCGTGCGCCGGCGCCGCCGATGGGCTGCGTCATGGCATCATCTTCGCCCTCATGGATGAGGAGGGCCGAGCCGTCTTCGTCCTGCAGGTCAGACATCTTGGTCAGCGTTGTGAAGGCTTCGTAGCCAGCCGAGCCGTCAGCGGCGGCCCAGATGTTCGGGATGTCACCGCCTTCTGGCCCTTTCGGGTTCAGCAGGCCGTGGCCGCCTTCAACCTTGCCGACATGGCCGCCGGATAGCTTGAACGTGCCGACATCCGAGCAATCACCCACAGCATGCAGGTGAAGGCCATGCCAGCCAGGCGTGAGGCCACCCGGCGCGATTTCAACACGAATGAGGAGGCCGTTCGGGCCGCCGATAAGATTGCCTGTGCCGATCTCGGTACCTTCGCCACCGACGATGGATATGCTGGACTGCATCATGGACGGGTACACGCCCTCATCAGGCCCCGGCATCTCGGCGGGTGTGGGCAGAGGTTCGGCTGGCAGTTCCTGGGGCTCTGCTGCCTGCTGGCTGCAGGCGGCGAGTGAAAGTGCGAATAGGCCGATTGCAAAACGGTCAAGCATGGGCATGTCTCCTGTCGATATTTGGGGCAGTATAGGGCACAACGCAGCAAATGCAGGGGAAGTTTCATGAAATGAAAGAGCGGGCCGATAAACTCCTTGTGTCCATGGGCCTTTTTGACAGCCGGGCGGGCGCGCGTGCCGCAATTGAGGCAGGCGGTGTGACGGCGAATGGCGTGAAGGTGACCAAGCCATCTCAGATGCTCTCAGCCGCCGATTCGATCATAGCGGAGGCGGCGCATCCTTATGTGTCGCGCGGCGGGCTGAAACTTGCGCATGGGCTTTCGGCGTTCGGTGTGGACCCTTCAGGCCGGTATTGCCTCGATATTGGGGCCTCGACGGGTGGGTTCACGGATGTACTTTTGCGGGCAGGCGCGGCGCATGTGACCGCGGTGGATGTCGGGCGGGACCAGTTCCACCCCTCGCTACAGGGCGACCCGCGCGTGACGTCGCTGGAGGCGCAGGATGCCCGGACGCTGACGGTGGACATGCTGCCACAGGCGCCTGGCCTGCTGGTGTGCGATGCGAGCTTCATCTCACTGGAGAAACTGCTCGGGGTGCCGCTCAGCCTCGCGTCGCCGAGGGCGGACTTAGTCGGGCTGTTCAAGCCGCAGTTTCAGGTTGGCCGCGAGAATGTCGGCAAGGGTGGCATCGTCTCCAATTTGGCCGAGGCGGACGCGGCGGCGGAACGCTTTGCAGTGTGGATGAAAGAAAAAGGCTGGCCTATCCATGCCTGGACAGCCAGCCCGATTTCAGGTGGCGACGGCAATGCCGAACGCCTGTTTCATGCCGTGAAGGCCTAGTAGCCGCCGTAGAGTTCGTCGCCCTGCTGGCCATTATTGGCGACCGGGCGCCATGTGTCGGTCGGGCTGTTGCGGCAGGCCATGACATGGCCGCCATTCATGTAGATCTGGCGGCATTCCTGCTGCGAATAGGCCGAATTGTCCTGATAGCCGGAATAACCCTGATCATAGTCGGAATAGCCCTGATCATTGTAGCCCTGGTTTCCATAGTCCGGGCCGGGATAGCCGGATGTCGGATAGGCTGACGCCGGATAGGTGCGGGCAGGTGGCTGGGACGCCGGGTAGCGCGGCTGCTGCATCACTTCCGGCCCACCGTAGAGGCCGTCCGTGGTGCGCGGGATGGAGCCGCCCTGATAGGCGCCATTGTAGCTGTTGCTCTCATAATAGCCGTTGCCATTGTAACCGCCTGAGGGTTGGTAAGGTGTCGGGCCTGTGGACTGGCAATCATTGTTTCCCGACGCGAGGCTGCTGCCGGCGAGGCCGCCAACGACCGCACCAAGCACCGCGCCAACGGCGACTTCGCCGCTATTGCTCCGGGGCTCGGAATAGTAATAGCCGCCGCGACCCCGTCCACGTCCATGGCCGTGATGGCCACGGCGACCCGGCACATAGTAATAGTCGTCGCCTGCATCGATATTGTTGCCGATGGCACCGCCAACCAGCGCGCCGACAAGAGCCCCAGCGACACCGCCGGCCATCTTGTCATTGCCTCGCTGGCGCTCGCACTGCGTGTTCTGCGGCGCGTAGCCATTATTATAGCCATAGCCCTGCGCGGAGGCAGTGGCGGGAATGGCCAGCGCGGCAAAGGCTGCGGCGCCGACAAACAGCGATCGTTTCATCATCGCGTATCTCCTTCTATGGCAGGCATGATGCTGCCAGATTGACGGCCAATGTGACAGGCGCAACCTGAACCGGAGCTGAAGGCTGGACCCGTGTGCAGGGCCGCCCCATATTAGCCTCATGGGAATTCTGGATACCGCCGCCAAAACCGCCGCCCGCGCCCGTTATGCGGCCCAGCAGGGCCTGCGCTCGGCGTGGTATGGCGCCCAGATGTCGGCCGCGCGGCGCAGTGCGAATGGCTTCAACCGGCCCGGTGAACCGGAATTCCGGCCGACGCGCGGAACACCCGACATAGCGGCGCTGCGAAAGGCCTATTTCCAGCTATTCATACAGGACCGGCTGAATGTGGAAGCCGGGCTTTATCCGGCGCCTCAGGACATCCGGGTGCGTGATCTGCCGGACGCGCTGAAATCGGCGCGCGCTTTCATGGCCGACGTGGCCGAAGTGGACCGGCGCCGGATGGCGCGGGACGGGACCGAGATACAAAGCCATATCCCGGAAGGCTCCAACCGCTATCCTGATTATTACCAGCAGAACTTCCATTACCAGTCCGGCGGCTGGTTCACCGACGAGAGCGCCGAACTCTATGACACGCAGGTGGAGGCCCTGTTCAGCGGCACGGCGGACGCGATGCGCCGCGCGGCGCTGGCCGAAATATCCCGCGAGTTGAAAGGCCGGGACCAGCGCACGGTCAGCCTGCTGGACATGGCGTGCGGTAATGGCCGCTTCCTGTCACGTGTGATGAAGATTTATCCGCGCCTCAAGGCCAGCGGGCTGGACCTCTCACCGAACTATACCGAGGCGGCGCGCAAGCGGCTGGCCCGCTGGCCGCATGTGAGCGTGCTGCACGAGGCCGCCGAGGCGATGCCGCTGGCGGATGCGAGCCGCGACATGATTGTGTCGATCTTCCTGTTCCATGAGCTGCCGCCGGAAGTGCGCGGCGCGGTGCTGGCGGAAGTGTCGCGCGTGCTGAAGCCAGGCGGGCTGTTCATTCTCGCCGACAGTACGCAGTTCGGAGACTATCCGGAGATGGACGGCCTGCTGGAATATTTCCCGCACGGTTTCCACGAGCCCTATTACGAGGGTTATCTCTCCTGGGACAAGGCGGCAGCCTGCCACGCTGCGGGCCTTGTGAAGGAGCGCGAAACGCTGGCTTTCCTCACAAAAGTAACGACCTGGCGCAAGCCGGTCTGATCAAAGCCCCGGCAGCTTACCCGTGCCAATCAACGGCATCAGGAAGGCCAGCAGGATGGAGATGATGAGGCCGAGGAAGGCGCGGCCCGCATCGCTGAGCACATCGCGAACGGTCTCGCCCTGGTCACGCAGATGGGCGACGTAGGCGATGGCCAGTTCACGTCCTGCGAGCAGGCCGAGGAAGACCCAGGTCGTGCTCATCGGCACATTGCTCATCTCTTTGAAGACAAAGAGGATGATGCCGTAGAACACGTCGACGATCGTCGCGGCGCGCACGTCGACCGTGTTGACCTTTGAGGATACGATTTTCTGTATGTCGCCGCCCTTGGTGGCGAAGATATAGGCTTGGATCAGGACCAGCAGCACTGTGCCGCCGATGACATAGGCGGGGTCGAAGCTGACATGCGTGACGCCCCCGGTGACTGTGACGGTGCGGGGCAGGTAGATGAAGATGTTGGCGAGATCCTGCATCAGCCATTGCGACCAGAGGAAGGTTGTCGACAGCCACTGGAAGCTGACCCAGTAGGGAAAGGGCAGTTCTTCCTTCGTGTCGAACACCCAGCGCTCGAATGTCCGCGAGATGACGATCCAGATCAGGACACCGACGACGAAGGCGACGACATAGCCGAGCGCAGACTTGACCAGCATGCTCTGCAGCACGCCTTCGCTGGACGCCCCGCCGGACAGGGCGAACAGGGTGAGCACGAGGAACGTGGTGGAAACGGGAATGCCGTAACGCGTCATCACCAGCAGAACGACGGGCGGCAGCGCGTGCCACCATTGTATGCCGGGCATGAGCAGCGCCGTCCGGTCGCCTTCACCGGGGATGAATGACAGCTTGTCGAGCCGGTCGTAGGCGACGTCGCCATGGCCATGAAAATAGCCATAGGCGATCACGAGCACCATGATCAGACTGGCGAAAATCCACAGCACCCACCAGGGGCGTTTGGCATTCGAGGACAGGAATGTGCCCAGCGTCTGGATCGAGTCGTTCGCCACAACCGCATAGGCGGCCACGGCAAAACCGATGACCCCGAAGATTTCCACGCCACCCATTTTGCCTGCCCGCCAGTCTGTTCAACTGGCACTTCAGTTAGCAGCTTGAAGGCATGAATCCGATGGGAGGAACTTGAATAGAATGTGACAGTTTCTAGCGCCCGGTCTGGCCCCGGTGGCGCAGTTTCGCATCGGCCAGCACGCAAGCCATCATGGCCTCGGCAACGGGCACGGCGCGGATGCCGACGCAGGGGTCGTGGCGGCCCTTGGTGCGCACATTCACATTCTCGCCGTCACGCGTGACGGACTTCACTTCGGTCAGGATGGACGAGGTCGGCTTGATCGCGATGCGCACAACCACGTCCTGTCCGGTCGATATGCCGCCCGCGACGCCGCCATTATGGTTCGACAGGAAGCGGATGCCGTCATTCCCGGCGCGCATCTCGTCGGCATTCTCCTCGCCGCTGAGGGCGGCGGCGGCAAAGCCCGCGCCGATCTCGACGCCTTTGACCGCATTGATGCTCATCATCGCGCCGGCCAGTTCACCGTCGAGCTTGCCATAGATGGGCGCGCCCCAGCCGGCGGGCACACCGCTGGCATGGATTTCGACGATGGCCCCTGTGGACGAGCCCGCCTTGCGGGTCGCATCGAGGAAGTCTTCCCACTTGGCTGCCATCTCGGCGTCCGGGCACCAGAACGGGTTCTGGTCGACCATGTCCCAGTTCCATTTGTCCCGGTCGATGGCGTGCGGGCCGATCTGCACGACGGCGCCGCGTATGGTGATGCCGTCACCAAGGGCGCAGCGGGCCACGGCGCCAGCGGCGACACGCGCAGCGGTTTCGCGGGCGCTGGAGCGTCCGCCGCCGCGATAGTCGCGCACGCCATATTTGGCGTCATAGGAGAAGTCGGCATGGCCGGGCCGGTAGCGGTCGCGGATCTCGCCATAGTCCTTAGAGCGCTGGTCGGTATTCTCGATCATCAGCGAAATCGGTGTGCCGGTGGTGACGGGGCCGCCGGTGCGGTCGTCCTCGAACACGCCGGACAGGATTTTGACTTCGTCGGCTTCCTGGCGCTGCGTCACGAAGCGCGATGTGCCGGGGCGGCGCTTGTCGAGGAAGGTCTGGATGAACGCGGGCGTCAGCGCGAGGCCGGGAGGGCAGCCGTCAACCACACAGCCGAGGGCCGGCCCGTGGCTTTCCCCCCAGGTCGTGACGCGGAACAGATGACCGAATGTGTTGTGTGACATGTTGTGCCGCACCCCTCGTTAAAGCTGGATGCCTCCTATATGAAAACATGAAGCCTAACAAACCCGGAAAAAGGCAGATTTATCGTGTCCCCAGTCATCCCACCTTCGCCCAGCGCCGCCGACTATGCCTCGGAGCGCGACCGGCCGCTGATCCCGCTGGTCGATAATCCGATCGCCTTCTTCAAGGATTGGATGGCCGAGGCGCGCGCGGCGGAGCTGAATGATTCCAACGCGATGTCTTTGGCGACGGTGGATCCAGACGGCATGCCGGACGTGCGGATCGTGCTGCTGAAAGAGATTTCGGACGCCGGTTTCTCGTTTTTCACGAACCTGCAGAGCATGAAGGGGCGCCAGCTGGCGACGAATCCGAAAGCGGCGCTGTGCCTGCACTGGAAGAGCCTGCGCCGTCAGGTGCGCATCCGGGGCAATATCGAACAGGTCTCCGAGGCCGAGGCGGACACGTATTTCGCCTCCCGCGCCGCGCAGAGCCGCATCAGTGCCATCGCGTCGGACCAGTCGCGCCCCTTGCCGGACCGTTCCGTGTTCGAGCAGCGCATCGCCGAAGTCTCTGAAGTCTACGGCGACGGGCCAGACATTCCCCGCCCAGAATTCTGGGGCGGGTTCCGCCTGGCCCCGACAGAGATCGAGTTCTGGCAGGACCAGGCGTTCCGCATGCATGACCGGCTGCGCTATACGCGCGATGGCGATAGCTGGACGACGACGCGCCTTTATCCCTGAGCCTCAGACGATCCCGTTCAGCACGGACAGGAGCCGCATGTGCGGGTGGCCGTCACTGGTCTTTGCCCATGAGCTGCCGTCGGCCGAGATCGTCGCTTTGACGCGCTGGCGGTAGGCCGAGAAGCTTTCGAATTCGACCACATCGACCGGCTCGTCAAAGTGCAGCGTCACCTCGAAGGCCGAGCCGCCGCCAATGTCGCGCACGGCGATGACGACGCCTTCGAACGGCTTCTTCAGGTAGAGCCCGGTGACGCGGTCACCGACCTGCACCGGCACTTCGGGCAGGTTGGAGAGGCGCGCCGAGGCGGTGTTCCAGTCGCGATAGCCGAGTTCGGTCGCGACGCGTTCGAGCGCGGCGGAGTGCGAGATGGGGTGGCCGGCCAGTGTTTCCACGGCGCGGATTTCACGCGCACGGGCCTTCGCCTGTTCGCGCGTATTGATGGTGGGAGACATGGGTTTCAGATCCTTTACCGTCATCCAGAAGCGGTCACGTCAACGCGGGGGCTCGCCTTGCCGCAGGACCGCTGGAAGAGGTTCAGCATCCTGATGGAAACAGCCGCTGTGAGGCGCCTGTGAGATCTTCACCTTCGGGATTTTGTCCCGGCGAGCGGCTGGTGTCTCAAACCGGGGCCGCAAATACGCCGGGTTTCCGCTTGCGTCAACGTCCGCATTTCTCGCGGGCGAGGTCGTCGGACTTGAGGGCGGAGGCGACGCGGTAAGGCTCATCTGTCGCGAGGAGGACGAGTCCGTTGTCGACCAGGTCCTGGTATTCGCTGGCATCGCCATCGGCCCAATACTGGTCGTCGAGGCGTTCGCCCTTGCGACCGAGCGTGCCGAAAGCGGGCTCGACGCCTTCCTGAATGTCGCGGGCCCAGGCGGCATAGTCGGGTGAGCTGGTGCCGGTCCAGGCGACGAGGCGGGTGCGGTCGACCCCTAGGGATTCGAGGCGGCCAATGTCGCGTGAGCCCTTGGCACCGGCGGTCATCATCAGGCCGGAGTCAGCGGCGGCGATCTCGGCGGCTTCATCATCGGAATAGGAAATGAGGAGGACATTGTCGCCCGCTCCGGCGGCGCGGACGGCGGACGCGATATTCTTGAAACTGGTGGTCGGCTTGCGGTCGAGTTCGAGGATGGCGCCGGACTGTTTGGCCCAGAGGAGCACATCGGTGAGCTTGGGCGGGTGGAAGTCTGTGCGCTGGTTGTCATCATCGACCATGCGGAGGCCGGCAAGGTCCGCCCAGTCTGTGTCGGCAACATAGCCGTCGCCGGTGGTGGTGCGGTTGAGCCGGTTGTCGTGCATCAGGAGCATGACGCCGTCGCGGCTCTCGGCGATGTCGACTTCAAAGACGCGGATGCCCTCGGCGAAAGCATGCTGGAGCGTTTCGAGCGTGTTTTCTGGATAGCCCGGCGCCGGGCCACCCCGATGGGCCGCGATGAGCAGGCCCTTGTTCTCGCGCACGCAGTCGAAATAGGCTGGCAGGGGAAGTTTCTTCAATTCGGACAGGCTTATCGAATTGGAACCGGTGTCAGAACTGCGTGTGCCGCAAGTATCGGGGAGTGGTTTGCCCGTGTCGGGATCGAGATCGCAGGTGTAGACTTGCCCTTGGGTCGCTTCCGGATTTTCACTCTCTGTCGGCTCGGGACTGCATCCGACGGTCAGCAACATTCCGCAAAGTAACGCAAATCTCAACATGGGTGCGACTCCTCATCCTTGCATGGCAGCAATACCGCGAATAAAGCAGGGGGCAACGCAGAAATCGTCGCCTGTCTGAGGCGCACCCCATGGAGGAGACCCGATGCTCGGCATCATGCAGGACTGGCCACTCACGGTTAACAAGATTCTTGAACACGCGAACACGATCCACAGTGACCGTGAGATCATCACGCGCCGCGTGGAAGGCAATATCGTCCGCACGACTTATGCCGACCTGTTCAATACGTCGAAACAGGTCTCCAATGCGCTGAAAGACCTGAACATTGGCATGGGTGACCGGGTCGCGACGCTGGGCTGGAACTCCGAGCGCCACATGGCCTCCTGGTATGGCACGATGGGCATTGGCGCGATCCTGCACACGATCAACCCGCGCCTCCACCCTGAGCAGATCGCCTGGATCGCCAACCATGCCGAAGACAAGGTGCTGATCTTCGACAAGACCTTCCTGCCGATTGTCGAAGCCATCAAGGACCACCTGCTGACGGTGAAGACCTTCGTGATCTATGCCGATGCCGACACGATGCCGGAAAACACGCTGGGCGCCATTGCGTTTGATATCTGGGTTGATGGCCGTTCGACCGAGTGCCGCTGGGGCGACTTCCCGGAAGAGACAGCATGTGGCCTTTGCTACACGTCGGGCACGACGGGCAATCCGAAGGGCGTGCTCTATTCCCACCGCTCGAACGTGCTGCACACGCTGATCACGATGTCGAAGGATGCGATGGGCATGGGCGCGGCTGACTCGGTGATGCCGGTTGTGCCGATGTTCCACGCCAATGCCTGGGGCCTGGCCCTCAGCTGTCCGGCGACGGGTGCCAACATGGTGATGCCGGGCGCGCAGATGGATGGCGCGTCGATCTATGAGCTGCTCGACACCGAGAAGGTCTCGATCACGGCGGCTGTGCCGACCGTGTGGCTGATGCTGCTCAACTACCTTCAGGAAAACGACCTGAAGCTGCCTCACCTCAACCGGGTGCTGATCGGCGGTTCGGCCATTCCGGAGAAGATCCTGCGGGCCTTCGAGGAAGATTATGAAGTGGACGTTGTCCACGCCTGGGGCATGACCGAAACATCGCCGCTGGGCACGCTCGGCTCACTGCCGCCGCACCTGATGAATGCCGATATCGACACGCGCATGAAGCAGAAACTGAAGCAGGGACGTCCGCCCTTCGGCGTCGAGCTGAAGATCGTTGACGATTCCGGCAAGACACTGCCGCGTGACGGCAACACATCCGGCAAGCTGATGGTGCGCGGCCCGGCGATTGCGTCCGGCTATTTCAAGGGCGATGGCGGCGAAGTGCTGTGTGATGAAGGTTTCTTCGACACGGGCGACGTGGCCAACATCGACAAATACGGCACGATGACGATCACCGACCGCGCCAAGGACGTAATCAAGTCCGGCGGCGAATGGATTTCCTCCATCGACATCGAGAACATTGCTGTCGGCCACCCGAAAGTCGCCAACGCGGCCGCCATCGGCATCTACCACCCGAAATGGGATGAGCGTCCACTTCTGATCATCCAGGCTGCGCCCGGCGAAAAGCCGAGCAAGGAAGAAGTCCTGAAGTCGCTCGAAGGCAAGATCGCCAAATGGTGGACGCCGGATGATGTGGCTTTCGTGGACGAAATCCCTCTGGGCGCGACGGGCAAGATCAACAAGCTCGCCCTGCGTGAGACGTTCAAGGACTATAAGCTGCCAACAGCTTAAGGCCTTTCCAGCAGCACAAGCGGCGCCTGTGAGGGCGCTTGCTTGTGGGGCTGAATTCTACGAACTGCGGCTGCCGGGTCAGGAATCCGGCAGCGGCAGGGCGGTTGCTTGCACCGCCGGATGGCGCGGCAGGCGGGACGAAACGGCGCGCGGTTGCGGCCGGTCAGACATTAACTGCACGTATGCGGGCGCGGGGTCTACTCCGCTGAGCGCAGCAGCCAGCTGTGGCGAGGCGTGTGCTGCGAGGGGGCGGACATGTGCGCGGTCGCGCGATTCCAGATCAATAGAGATCAGGAAGACGCGCCCGGAATGTGTCGCGCCCCAGCAATAGCGATAGCCCCGCCCATAGGTGAGCCGAATCCACGCGAGCAGGATCTGATGCTGCAGCCATATCCACGGCCAGATCGGCACGAGATGCGCAGGCACATAATCAGGGGGCGTAAGCAGGGACATCACCTGTCATCATAAGCCCGCGCGCCCGGTGTCGGAGAGATTTTCCCGATATGCCGTGATTGTTACTGACCGCAACCAGAAAACTGTTGGATAAGTCGGGGGCGACAAGTTCGGCAGGTCGCGCTATCTGATGGGAAAATCGAGGGAGTTGAGCCAATGGCAGACATGAATGATGTATCGCAGGACGCTGGCTGGCGCGGCAAGTTTGCGGGCTTTGCCCTCGGGCTCTCGATCTTTTCGGTGCTCTGGTTCGCGATTGCGGCCATAGGCACCAAGCTCGGCCTCTGGGGCTGGCAGTTCGGCCTTGGCAAGATGACGATTGGCTGGGGCCCGATGCTGCTGATGCTGGCGCTTGCCGTGTCGCTGATCGCCATCCTCCTCGCCGTGATCAAGTCGCCGCGCAAGCAGGCGCTGATGCTGGCACTGGGCGCACTGCTGATTTCCACGCTCGCCTTTGGCCGGGTGATTGCTTTCAAGGGCCAGGCCGAGCGCCTGCCGCCGCTGCATGATGTGCAGACCGACTGGGCCAACCCGATCATGCCAAGCGAGGCCCTGCTGGCAGACCGCGCCGAAACGGGCGCGCTGAACCCGGTCGAGGCTGCACCGATTGTGCCGGAGGCCGCCGATGCGCGCTGGCCGGGCACGGGTGGACGGCTTGTGTCCGAAGTGCAGGAAGAAGCTGAATTTGATCCGGCCAAGCAATCTTCGCCGAAGAACGCCCCTTATCCCATGCTGGAAACGCTGGTCGAGCCGGCCGCCTCTTATGACATGGCCTATGAAGCGGCCCTCGAAGCGGTGAAGGCGCGCGGCTGGACCGTTGTGACTGACGACGTTCAGTCCGGCAGCATCGAAGCGACGGTGAGTTCCTTCTGGTTCGACTTCAAGGATGACGTGATGATCCGCGTCATGCCCGAAGGTGAAGGCTCGCGCATCGACGTGCGGTCGATCAGCCGGGTGGGCCTGTCGGACCTTGGCGCGAACTCGAAGCGCGTGAGCGACCTGCTCACCGAAATCCAGACGCGCCTGAATTAGGCCTTTGTTCCGGGAGGTGGGCCATGCGCCAGCCGGATGGCGATCTGACGGTTCGCGCCTATCGGGGCGAGGACGTGCCGCGGCTTGCGGAGATATTCCGCGAGGCCGTGGCCGCGATTGGCCCTGCGAATTATAGCGAGGCACAGGTTGCCGCCTGGCTCGGGCGTGTGCCGTCAGCGGATGCGCTGGCCGAGCGTCTGGGTGATGGGCGGCGTGTCTGGGTGCTGGCGGATCAGGCCGGGTGTGCCTTCGCCTTTATCGATCTCGAGCCTGACGGGCATATCGACCTGCTCTACGCTTCGCCGGCGATTGCCGGGAGGGGCGCCGTCGCGGTTCTGTTCGCAGAACTCGAAGGGCATGCGCTGACGGTGGGTATGGCGCGGCTTCATGTTGAGGCCAGTGCGGCGGCGCGGCGGTTTTTCCTGAAGCAGGGCTTTGCCGTGGTGCAGCGCCGCACGTTCGAGATCGACGGCGTTGAGATCCATAATTTCGCGATGGAGAAGGTGCTTTAGCGCTCTTTCGGGTCGAGCGCGTCGCGCAGGCCGTCGCCGATGAAGTTGAGGCAGAGCAGCGTGACCGCCATGGTAATGGCAGGCGCTAGCAGCATCCATGGCTTTTCGCCCATCGTCTTGGCGCCTTCCGATATCAGCACGCCGAGCGATGTCAGCGGCTCGTTCACGCCGAGGCCGAGGAAGGAGAGGAAGCTTTCCGCCAGGATCACGACCGGGATGGTGAGCGTGACATAGACGGCCACCGGGCCGATCACGTTGGGCAGGATGTGGCGCAGGATGATCGCGCGGCGCGACACGCCGGAGGCGCGGGCGGCTTCGATGAATTCCTTGCCCTTGATGGCGAGGGTCTGGCCGCGAACGATGCGCGCCATGGTCAGCCATTCGATGGCGCCGATGGCAGCGAAGATCAGCACGATGTTCCGCTCAAACACGGTGAGCAGCAGGATGACGAAGAAGATGAAGGGCAGGGCGTAGAGCACGTCGACGATGCGCATCATGAAATTGTCGATGCGGCCGCCGAGATAGCCCGCTGTGGCGCCCCATGTGACGCCGATGACGAGGCTGACAGCCGTCGCCACAACGCCGACCATGAGCGAGATGCGCAGGCCGATCATCAGGCGGGCGAACAGGTCGCGGCCCTGGATGTCAGTGCCGAGGATGTGCCCGCCCTCCAGTGTGGGGGCGATTGTCCGAAGGTCGGAGATTTCCTTGTAGTCATTCATCCAGACCATCGGCCCGAACACGGCGACGATCACGATGACACCAAGGATCCACATCGAGATGACGGCGGCCTTGTTGCGGAACAGGCGCGCGCGCGCATCGTCCCAGAGGGAGCGGCCGCCGACAATGGCCTGGCGGACGGGCTGGATACGGCCGGTCGGGTCGAGGAGGGGGTCGATATCGGTCATCAGTCGTACTTCACTTTGGGGTCAAGCACCGCATAGAGCACGTCGGCGACGAGGTTCAGGATTACGATCAGGCCCGCATAGACAATGATGGCGCCCATCACGAGCGTGTAGTCCCGGTTGAGGGCGCCGTTGACGAAATAGGAGCCGAGGCCCGGCAGGCCGAAAATTTTCTCGATGACAACGGAGCCGGTCATGACACGGGCCATGGCGGGGCCCGCATAAGAGATCAGGGGCAGCATGGCCGCCGGCAGGGCGTGGCGCACGATGACCTGCTGTTCCGAGAGGCCTTTCGAGCGCGCGGTGCGGATATGGTTGGAGCGCATGGTCTCGATGATCGAGGCACGCATGAGGCGCGAGATGATGGCGATCTGGGGCAGGGCGAGGGCGACGACCGGGAGGGTCATGTTGTGCCAGTTCATGCCGATGTTCGGGTATTCGCCTAGGCCGCCAACGGCGAAGATGCCGGCGCCAAGGGAGAGGAGGAGGATCAGGATTGGTCCTGTCACGAAGGTCGGTATGGATATGCCCGCCATGGCGACGCCCATGACGGTGAAGTCTGCCGCCGTGTTTTGTCGGAGCCCCGCAAAGACGCCGAGGAGCGTGCCAAGCCCGAGACCGAGCAGCATGGCGAGGGAGCCGATGGTAAGCGAAATCGGCAGGCCGTCGGCGATCAGCTGGTTAACGCTCTTGCCGAGTGTCTTGTAGGACGGCCCGAAATCACCCTGCAGCACACCGCCGACATAGTTGAAATACTGTTCGTGGAGGGGCTTGTCGAAGCCGAACTTGGCCGAGATGGCCTGTTCCGTGGCGGCGGGCAGTTTGCGCTCGCCATCAAAAGGTCCGCCCGGCGCGGCGCGCATCATCAGGAAAGCCATCGTGATAATGGCCAGCATTGTCGGGATGGCAATCAGGAGGCGCCGGAACGTGTAGGCCCATGGAACGCGGCTGAGAGCTCTCTGGAGGGATGACAAGGGCGGGAGACTTTCTGTTGATAACACGGCGAAATCCCGAAAGATTGCGCGTGCCGCTTGGAAGGTTGCGCCATCCTCCTTAGCTTGTGTACAGAGCCAATCAAGACTGCGGCAACATTCAGGATATTTCCCATGGCAGACATTCGACGCGTAACCGACGCCTTTTCCGTCGCTCCGCAAATCTCCGAGGATGATGTGGAGGCGATTGCCGCCGCCGGTTACAAGACACTTGTGGCGAACCGGCCCGATGGCGAGGGCGGTGTCGATCAGCCGCGCATGGGCGCGATAAGGGCCAAGGCCGAATCGCTTGGCCTGAGCTTTGCGGCCTTGCCATTCTCCGGCGCGCCCACGCCTGAAATCGTCGAGCGGATGGCCAACATCCTGAACGAGGCGCCCCAGCCGGTTCTGGCATATTGCCGCACGGGCACCCGCAGCATCACGGCCTGGGCCCTGACGCAGGCCGGACAGGGCTCTGCTGACGATATCATTGATGCCGCAGCGGCCGCCGGATATGATCTGTCCAGTCTTGAGTCGCTGCTCTAGCGCGGGGCAGGCCACTTGATGATGCCAATTGTGATCAATTATTCACAATTGCGCCGCATTAAGTGTGTTGTCAGTGATTAACCGCCGTGCGAGGCAAGCGGACCGAGGGTGCAGCCATCCGTTGTTCCCGCGACAGGAGTTGACCCGATGTCAGAGCGTCTCTGGATCACGGATTTCAAATACGACGAGGGTACGATCCTGGTGAAGAAAACCGGGCACCGGATTGTTCCGGACCTGTCGCTCCTGCACAGCATTTTTATCTGGTTCTGCTTCTATTTCTTTGCCCAGACATGGCGCACATGGCGCCGCGTAACGGGTCACAAGCGCCCGACCATCGCCTTTTATCCTGACAAGCCGCGCCCCTGGTATTTCATCTGGCCGGTCATGCACGTCTCCGGCGCCAAGCTGATTGATGACGTCTCGACCGCCGACATTGTTTTCCAGTTCGACGATTCCACCGAAACCGACAACGCCATTCCCGCCGTCAAAGAGGGCGCACGCCTCGTCAATTTCGGCTGCCAGGATGTGTCCAAAACCACCGTGGCCGAAGTGTTCGAGCGCGCCTCCGGCTATACGCTGAAAGTTGATCCGACCACCCATCAGGGGCGCATGGTCGAGAAATCGGAAATGAATGCAGCGCATGACGGCCGCGTGCTCGAAGGCCCGCTTGATGCGCCGGTCGAGGGCAAGGCCTACCAGCTGCTGATCGACAATGAGATTGAAGGCGGACTGGTCGAAGACCTGCGCTGCTGCCTCGTCGGCGGACGCCCGACCGTCGTGTTCCGCAAGCGTCGCCCTCTGGAGCGCCGCTTCCTCAACGAGAATGTTGAAGTTTTGCTCGATGAGCCTGCCAATTGCTACACGGCTGATGAAATTGCCGTGATTGAGCGTTTTGCTGCAGAGCTTGGGCTGGACTGGGGCGGGGTAGACGTCCTACGTGACCGAATGTCCGGTCGAATCTATATCGTCGATGCGAACAAGACCGACATGGGTCCCCCAGTGGCGCTCAAACTGGCTGCGAAGCTTCGCGCCACGCGCCGCATGGCCCGGGCCTTTGCCGGGGCGTTCGCACCGAAGAAGCGCTGACCGGCGCAAGCAAGGCGAAAGTTCAAGAGTTATACAATGGCAATTCCCTACGTCCGCGGCATCGAATTCGAATATGGCGAGGTCCAGCAGGTCTCACCGCTGATCCGCCGTGTCATCGCCAACAATCCGGGCCCGTTCACCTATGTCGGCACAGGCGTCTACATTGTGGGCCATGGCGAGGTTGCGGTCATCGATCCCGGCCCGATGGACGAGACGCATTTTGCCGCCCTGAAGAAAGCTCTCGAAGGCGAGACCGTGACGCACGTTCTGGTCACGCATGGCCATTCTGATCATTCTCCGCTCGCCATGCCGATGGCCGAATGGGCTGGCTGCAAGACCTATGCGAAGAATTGCGGTGTACCGACGGCTAAGGGCGAACTCGGCAGCGCTGACGATCTTGGCTTCATGCCCGATGTCATGGTCGGTGACGGCGACACGTTCTCCGGCCCCGGCTGGACAATCGACGTGATCGAGACGCCTGGCCACACCTGCAACCACCTCTGCTTTGCCCTGCGCGAAGAGAATGCCTGCCTCTCCGGTGATCATATCATGGGCTGGTCCACGACCGTCGTTGCGCCGCCGGATGGCGACATGGCCGACTATATGGACAGTCTCGAGAAGATCCGTGTGAAGGGTTTCGACACGCTATGGCCGACGCATGGCGACCCCGTGCGCGGCAAGGACTTCGTCAACGAGTTCATCACAGAATACGCCAAGCACCGTCGCGCCCGCGAAGCGGCGATCCTCGAACACCTGCGAAACGGTCAAACGTCTATCCCGGCCATGGTCGAGATCATGTATGCCGATGTCGAGAAACGCCTCCACCCTGCGGCCGCCATGTCTGTGCTCGGCCACATGATCGCGCTCATCAAGACCGGTGTCGTGGTCTCGCCTGATGCTGCGCCCACCGTGCGGTCACGTTTCGAACTCGTCCGCACGGCGGCCTGAGGCCTTACTCGCCCGAATAGCCCGCATACCAGATCGGTGACGACCAGGCGCGCTCCTGCAGCATTTTCGGCAATTCCGGATTAGGCGGCGTGCCTGCGCGCTCCGCATCCCAGGTTGACCAGCGACAGGTCGGGTTTTCCAGCACACGCACATAATAGGCCGCTTCGAGGTCCGGCGCGAAATCCGGGTCCTGCCAGTAGGCTTTCAGTTCGCTGGTGCCGCTGCCGGGCTCTGTGCTGCAATCGGAAATGTCGACGCTGGCGCCATTGTCCGGGCAGCGATGGGTTGTCGCATCCGGAACGGCGCCGCCGGAACAGGCGACATCGTGAACGGCCTCATGCGTTTTTCCGCCATCGGACCAGACTTTCACGACCTGCGCCCGTTGCAGCGGCGCGCTCAGCGGATCGCGGATCGCCCAGACAAGGAAGCCCGGTGCAGCATCGCCGCTGACCTTCTCAAGCTGGCCGCCCATCGGCACGCCGTCCGCATAGGCTGTTTCAAGCAGCGCAGCCGAGCCCAGCATTTCGGACGCGTAATCCATGCCGGCAAAGAAGCGCACTTTCATGCGCGGGCCGGATGTGCCGAAGGTTTCCTTGCGCCGCATGGCGTCGAAAATGGCCTCGCGCGTGTTGGACTCGGCCCAGACACCGGCCAAGCCGCTGGAGCTGAACTGCGTCGCGGTGATCTGCCGTCTGGTGCTCGGGTCTTCGGCGCCCTCCCATGTCGTGGCGCCGTTTGGCGGAACGGATCGGCGGGCTTCGGGGCTGGCACCGTCCTGGGGTGTCTTGCCCCAATGGAATTCCTCGACCAGCGAGGCCGCCGCAACATGCGTGTCGCTGGAGCTGATGAGGCCGAACTTGAAGGGGTTGAAGCCCTCGGTTTCCTGCAACGCCAGACCGGCCTTGTAGGCGGGGCGAACAAAGTCGCCCTCACTGGGCGTCGACTTGACCGTGCTGCCGATGAAATATTCGTACTGTTCGAAATCGGCCCATTCATCATTGGGCGACAGGGTGGGGGCGGTTTCCGACGTGCCCTTGACCTGTGACACTTCCACAAGTGGCTCGTTGCGCATGCGGGTCGTGGCATAGCCAGCCGTCAGGGGCTCGCCCTTGTATGTCTGCAGGGCGAACATCTGGCCGTTCGAGGCATTCGAATTATGTGGGATCGCAAGCACATCCCGGCCGTCTGCGCGCTCGGTCTCCATCCAGGCCCAAAGATCTTCCGGATTGGTGGAATCGAGCGTCGAGAACAGGCGCGCGGGCGCCTCGCCACGGAAGATGACATTGCGGTGCAGGTTCGCAGCTGCTGCCGGGCCATCGCCGGGAACCGGCAGCATGGAGGTGAACTCATAGCCCGAAAATGCGGTGAACCTGCCCGGCTCATTGTTGCTTTCAGCCGAGGCGATCGTCGCGGCCCAGACGGAATCGATTAGGTCGCGGTCATAGATTTCCTCAATCTCCTGTCCTGTCACCACGGTCATCCCGACGCGCAGGAAGGACGTGCCGGGATCGGTGGCGTCCGGGCCGAACACCGATTGCGCCAGGGCTGTCTGCGAGAGGGGGGACGAGGCCGTGTCCATCGCAGGGACCACGCCGAGATATTCGCCATGGTCCGTGACAGCGAGGAAGTCGAGCGGCGGGCCGGCGAGCTTGATGTCATAACCCGCCGGATGCCGGATCGCTTCGCCCTTGGCGAAGCGGTAGGCATCATCGGGCGTCGCCCTTACGCCGAAGATATAGGCGTCGAAGGAATTGCTGGTATGGACATGGACGTCGCCGAAATAGGCATTCCGTGTCGGGTTGGCGTCGACCGTGGCGGTGTCCGGGGGCGGCGGGGCCGCCTCAAGATCCGTCGTGATCTGCGTGCTGGGCGCGCATGCGGCCAAGGCGAGGGCGGGCAGGGCCCATCCCGTAAATCTGCTCATGTTGTTTCCTCCCGTGTACCTTTTGTCGGTACTTGCGGGAGAGAGTGACGAATGGACCCTCGCTTGCCAAGGGAAAATCGAGGCGGCGCTATTGTTCCCGGCGAACCCGGAAGGCCATGCCGCCATCGATCTTCATCTTGTAGCTGCCAAGGGCGGCCGCATAAATACGGGCTTCGGAAGGATTTTTGGCGCGAATCCGCATGCCGTCATTCTGCACCCAGACCTGTCCGCCTTCGAGCGTGATACGCAACTTCCCTGCAGCGTCGCGGCTGACCGATTTCACGGCAAGGGTCACTTCGTCGAATTTTTCCTGCGAGCCGTCGTCATTCTTGAACCCCAAAGAGCGCAGGGACGGCATGGAGAATCCGAAGGTTTCGCGCTTGGCTTGCTCGACTTCGGCACGGGTGACCGTGGTCACTTCGCCAGCGTCTTCAGCAGCTTTGAGGCGTCCGACGGCGGCGTCATAGCAGGCCAGGCGCTCGTCATTGCCGGTGATTTCGGCGCAGGCATAAACGTCCCCGGTTGAGGCATTTTCTGCAATGGCAGGCAGCGAAACAAGGCAGATCGCGGCAATCGCGCTCAGGAATCGGGTCATTTCGGGGCGTCCTCCATAATCGTTTTACGACGCAGGCTTCCCAAAGCTGCATCAGTCTGGCAGCAGTGTGGCAAATCTGGCGAGAGCCGGGAAGCCACCGGAGACAGGAAACATGTTGCTGAAATCCCTGATGAGTTCGACCCTCGCCGCTGCTTTGGCGCTCACACTGGCCGCTTGTGGCGGTGGTGGCAGCACAGCGGCCGACGATGTGCCGACCCTGCGCAGGGGTATTTCAGCCAAGGTCGACACGCTCGATCCACACAAGTCATCGGCCCAATGGGAGAATATTGTCATTGGCGACATGATGATCGGCCTGATGACTCATGGCCAGGACGGCAAGCCGGTGAATGGCATGGCCGAAAGCTATGAAACCACCGACGATGGTCTGGTCTGGACCTTCCATCTGGGGGATTATGTGTGGTCGGACGGTGAGCCGGTGACGGCGGGTGACTTCGTTTATGCCCTGCGCCGCATCCAGAACCCGACGATCGCGTCGCAGTATGCGTCGCTGCTTTACGTCATCAAGAATGCCGCCAAGGTGAATTCAGGGGAGATGGCGCCGGAAGAGCTTGGCGTGCGGGCCATTGATGACAAGACGCTTGAGGTCACGCTCGACTATCCCGCGCCCTATTTGCCGGGCCTCCTGACCCATTACACGACCTATCCGGTACCTCAGCACGTCGTGGAGCAATATGGTGACGCGTGGATTCAGCCGGGCAACATCGTCACCAATGGCCCTTACAAGCTGGTCTACTGGCGCACCGGCGACCAGCTCGTGTCGGAAAAGAACCCGACGGGCTTCGGCGCCGCGGATGTCTGTTTCGATCGTATTGTGTATTACGAACTCGAGGATCAGACGGCCGTCGAGAACAAGATTGAAGCCGGCGAGCTGGACATCAACAATGCATTCGATGGAGCGCGCAAGGCCGAGCTGGAACAGAAGTTTCCCGGCTGGCCGCATACTTCACCGTCCCTGATCACGACCTATTGGTCATTCAATTCCACCCAGCCGCCGTTCGACGATATCCGCGTTCGTAAGGCCCTTGCCATGGCGCTGGACCGGGAATTCATCACCCGCAACGTACTTACTTCCGGCTATGTGCCCGCCTATTCCATGGTCCCTCCGGGCATCGACAATTACGATGTCGTGCGCCCGACCGTTGAGTGGAAGGACATGCCCCGCGCAGACCGCCTGGCCGAAGCCCGGCGCCTGCTGGACGAAGCGGGCTATGGCCCGAACAAGCCTTTCCGCTTTGAATTCATTCACCGCTCGACCGACGACAACCCCAAGGCCGCCCCGGTCGCGCAGCAGAACTGGGCCGAAATTGCCCCATGGGTTGATCCGGTCATCATCAAGCAGGACACGAAAGTGCTGTATGCCCGCCTGCGCCAGTCCGACTTCCAGGTCGCGGACGGCGCCTGGGTGGCGGATTATGACGACCCGCTGAACTTCCTCTATTTGCTGGAATCCAATACCGGCCAGCAGAACTATGGCCGCTACAAGAACCCGGAATATGACGCGCTTCTGGCCAAGTCCAATGCTGAGATGGACCTGAAGAAACGGGCCGAAACCTTTGCCGAGGCCGAACAGCTGATGCTGAACGACTATCCGATTACGCCGATGTGGTTCCAGGTGACCAAGAATCTCGTCGATCCCACCCTGACGGGCTGGACCGACAATGCAGTGGATCAGCACCGTTCGCGCTACATCTGCCGGGAGGGCATGAAGGCAGAATAGGCCTCAGCGTCGCGGGAGGGCGGCATGGAGCATGACATCGAAGCAGCGGGGGCTGCCTCCCTTGGCGGCCTGTCCAAGGGAACTCATCACCCGGTGAATTCCGGCAAGCCGTGCGAGAATTGCGGCGCGGTGGTGCCGGACCGCTTCTGCTCGGCCTGCGGCCAGCTGGCCTCCAGCTTCCACCGGCCGCTTTGGCAGCTGGTCAGCGAGAGCATCGCCGACATGTTCGCGCTGGATGGGCGGCTTTTGCGGTCGCTTCCCCTGCTGATGTTCAGGCCGGGGCGGATGACGCGCAACTATCTTGACGGCAAGCGGGCGCGCTATGTGCCGCCGTTCCGCATGTTCCTGCTGGCATCGGTGATCTTCTTCCTGACGATCTTCACGATGAACGATACGCAGCGCTGGTTCGAGGGCTGGACATTCGACCCGTACAGCAAGAGCGGCATGGACTTCTCCCCCAGCGCAATTGACGCGGCCCTGGACGCGCCGCCGGCTGGCGCGCCTGCGGGTCCCGAAACGCCACCAGCGGATGACGTCGTTGCGGACAGCGTGCGGTTTGCCGACATCATGCAGCCGGACGGCACGATCGACCGGGCCAAGTTGCACGAAATGGTCAAGCAGCAGGCAAGTCCGGGGACGACAGATGCGGAGCTCAGGACCAGTTTTCTCGCTGCCGACAAGGCCGCAACCGTTTACGAGAACCAGGACCGTTTCGGCGTTAGGTTGCGGCAATGGGCGCCGCGCTTCAGTCTTCTCTTCCTGCCGGTTTTCGCGCTACTGTTGACACTGATGTACGCATGGTGGCGCAAGTTCTATGTATTTGACCACCTTGTCGCCAGCCTGCACTTCCAGACGTTCCTGTATATTCTGGGGACACTTGTGCTGCTCTTTACGGCCATTTTCCCCCATTTGGCCTATGCGGCGCCCGGAGCGGCTCTTCTGGCAGTTTTTGTTTATATTTACAGGATGTTAAGGGTAATTTACGGCTCTGGTCTTGTCGCGTCCCTGCTCGGCGCTACCATCCTCCTGATTTTCAGCATGATATTGCTCGTCAGCCTTGCTGTCGGCCTAGTCATTCTCAGCTTCGTGCTCACCTGAGGCAGGAAATACCCTCAACTGAGGCAAATAAACCACACCCTGAATCTAATAATGACGGAAAGGTAACGGCGCGTTGACGGCTACGTGACGAAAGCCCTATCGATACTGCCAAGTTCCGGAATCAGGGGTCCGGAACGCGCCTTGTGAGGAGGCGCCATTTTCAATCATTGGAGGTACCAACGTGAACGGGAATACTATTAAGTCCCGCCTGCTTGCCTCGTCCGTATTCGCGGGCGTTGCATTCATGGCATCGGCGAGCATACTCGCCACCGCACAAGAAGCAGATCCGGCAGTCGATACCGTCGCAGCGCCAGCCGCTGAAGACACCACTGCCCGTCAGGCAACTGTCTATGTCACCGGCACGCGCATCCAGAGCCCGGGCGTCGTTTCGTCCAGCCCGATCGCGACGGTTGGCCGTGCAGAGCTTGAAGTTGCTCAGACTGTTGAAGTCGAGCGTCTCTTCAAAGACCTGCCGATCACTGTCCCAGGCGACGGTCAGAACACAAACAACGGTACGGCCGGTGCAACCACCGTCAACCTGCGCGCCCTCGGCACGCAGCGCAGCCTGATCCTTGTTGACGGCAAGCGCATGACCCCGTTCGACGTGAACGGCCAGGTCGACGTTTCCGCCATCCCGGTGAACATGCTTGAGCGCGTTGACGTCGTCACCGGCGGTGCTTCCGCTGTTTACGGTTCGGACGCCATGGCTGGCGCGATCAACTTCATCACCCGTCAGGACTTTGCTGGCGTTGAAGTCGACTCCAAGTACACCGTCACCGAAGAAGGCGACGGCCAGATCTATGACATCGCAACGCTCTTCGGCGCCAACTTTGACGGCGGCCGCGGTAACGTGACGGTTTCGATGGGTCACACCGATCGTAAAGCTGTTCTGCTCGGCGACCGTGAACTCGGTCTCTTTGGCATCGCGACGGCCAATGGCCCGAACGAAGGCGGCGCACCTGCTTCGCCAGAAGCTAACTGCGACAACCCGGACACCACGGCGTTCGAATCGGGTGTTGGTTCGACCACAACGATCCCGACGACACTCGACCTGACCGGTGGTTCGCTGCAAATCCGCAACGACGGCACAGTTGGCCCACGTTGCTCGCGCTTCAACTTCAACCCGTTCAACTATTACCAGACGCCACAGCAGCGCTACAACGCGTTCACGACGGCACGGTATGACATCACGGACAACATCGAGGCCTATGCACGTGCATCGTTCTCGTCGATCAACGTGACGCAACAGGTTGCGCCATCGGGCGTGTTCGGTAACGTCTTCGAAGTTCCGTTGCAGAACCCGTTCCTGTCTGACTCGGCTCGCACCGCGATCCTCGGCCAGATCAACACGTTCCTCGCTGACAACCCAGCTGTTGGTTTTGCTGACGTCGGCGTGAACGACCTCAACGACAACGGCATCTTCGACGATCAGGACTCCATCTCGACTCCTATCCGTCGTCGTACGACCGAGCTTGGTGCACGTTCGACTGCCTATGACAGCAACACGTTCCAGATCCTCACGGGTATCCGTGGCGATCTCGACAATGGCTGGAACTATGACATCTCGTTCTCGCACGGCGAATCCGACCGTACGAACGTGAATGCCGGCTATACCAACGTTGCAAACATCGCGACGGCCCTGAACACAATCAGCGCCGACACATGTACAACACCTGGTGGTTCGACGACCGACGGCTGTGTGCCGCTCGATCTCTTCTCGACCGGTTTTGGTTCGATCACACCAGCCATGGCTGGCTACTCGAGCGCAACGGCCATCGAAAAGCGCAACTACACGCAGAACATTGCTTCCGCCTCGATCTCGGGTCCGGTTGAAATGCTGACGTCGCCTTTCGCTGATAGCCCGCTTCAGTTCGCACTTGGCACAGAGTACCGTGAAGAAAGCGGCTCGACCACGCCTGACGAATGCTTGAAACTGGCTCCAACAAGCTGCCTCGGCGGCGCCGGTGGTAACCTGCTTCCTGTTTCGTCGTCCTTCGACGTGATCGAACTCTTTGCTGAAACGATCGTGCCACTGATCAGCGGCAAGCAGTTTGCACAAGACGTGAGCCTCGAGCTCGGTGGCCGTATCTCCGACTACTCGTCGGTTGGCCAGAACGAAACCTGGAAGGCCGGTGTGAACTGGGCTCTGACAGACTCGTTCCGCGTTCGTGTCATGCAACAGAAAGCTGTTCGTGCTCCAAACATCGGTGAGCTTGGTTCGCCAATCACCACCGGTCTCGGCGATGCGTCCTTCGACCCATGCTCCGATGGCAACCCTAATCCAATCAGTGCCGAGCTTGCTGCACGCTGCGTCGCGACAGGTGTGAACCCTGCGCTCGTGGGTGTCGTTGGTGACATTGTGTCGGGCCAGATCAACCAGTTCCAAGGTTCGGATCCAGCCGCTCTGCCTGACGCAGAAACAGCTGATACGTTCACAGCTGGTTTCGTGTATCAGCCAGCTTTCAACATGGGTCCGCTTCAGGGCACCACGATCTCGCTTGACTACTACGACATCGAAATCTCCGACTACATCGGTTCATTCTCTCCACAGGAAGTTCTGGACCAGTGCTATATCGCCGGAGATCTCAACGAGTGTGCCAAGATCAACCGTATCGGTGGCTCGCTTGCAACGGCCGGTTCGGGCGTTGACACTTACACGACCAACCTGGACTATATCCGTACCGAAGGTGTCGACCTCGTCGCATCGACCGGTATGGACTTCGACCAGTACGGCGCGCTTAACTTCTCGTTCTACGGTAGCTTCCTGATGACTCAGGAAAGCCTGTCTTCGTCGGCTTCGCCAGCGATCGACTGCCTCGGCAAGTACGGTAACGACTGCTACCCGACCCCTGAATTCCGCTTCCAACAGCGCACCAGCTGGAGCATGGGCCCTGCAAGCCTCTCGCTCAACTGGCGTCACCTCGGCGAAGTCGAAATTCAGGACACCCAGAAAGCGGCAACGTTTGATGGCTTCGAGAAAATCAAGGCCCAGGACTACTTCGATCTGACCGGCAGCTACCAGGTTAACGACATGGTTGGCCTCACCGTTGGTGTCCGCAACCTGTTCGAAGAAGATCTGCCAGTCGTTGGTAACGAAGCTGGTTCGACGGATGCGAACTCGGGCAACACGTTCCCAAGCACGTACGACGTCTTCGGCCGTACCTACACGATCGGCCTGAAAGCCACGTTCTAGGTTTTCTGACCTAACCAAAATCGGAAACGGCGGTCCTTCGGGGCCGCCGTTTTCTTTTGGGCGAATGTCAGGTCTGGGGAGGGTTGGCTGTGACTTGCTAGCCGACAGCCGCAGGCTGTTCGGGCAGGTCCGTATGGTCTTCGGGGTGTTTTCGGGCTTTATCCGGGCATCTGTCCGGGGGGCGCAGCTGATGGAAAAGGCAGGGCCTTTCCTGCCTAGCTGGTGCGCCAGCGGGCGTAGAGCGCGGTCGGCAGAAGGCGGCTGGAGCCCTGCTGCGGCAGGGCCATTTCCCCCTGTTCCATGATGCCGCCAAAGGAGGCAAGCCGGTCGCCCAGCGTCTGCGACAGGGCGAGATATGAGAGGCGCACCGCATAGGCCGTTGCAATCACGAAGAGTGGCTTCTCGACCAGCAATTCCTTTATATTATCAAGCAGTTCGGGCAGGTCCTGCTCGAAACGCCAGGTCTCGTTCTTGGGGCCGCGGCCGAATTTCGGCGGGTCGAGAACGATGGCATCATAGCGGTTCTCGCGGCGGATTTCGCGAGCGACGAACTTCATCGCGTCATCGGCGATCCAGCGGATCGTGCGGTCCGACAGGCCGCTCAGCGCCTGATTGTCCTTGCCATAGCCATTCGATTTGGGACTCGCATCGAGATGCGTCACCTCGGCGCCAGCAGCAGCGCAGGCGAGGGACATCATCCCGGTATATCCGAATAAATTCAACACTTTGACTGGCCGTTTGGCGGCGCGGATCTGCTCCTGCGCGAAGCGCCAGTGGACTGAATGTTCCTGGAAAACGCCCATGTGGCGGAAGGCGGTGCGGCGGGCGGTGAAGGTCAGCCCGTTCCAGCGCATCGGCCAGTCTTCGGCCGCGCGGGGCGACAGGGTTTCCCAGTTGCCGCCGCCATCTTCGTCGTCGTTCTTGCTGAGAAAGGCGGCGTCCGCTTTCCATGTGTCCACCGGGCGCGCGGGCTCCCAGAAGGCCTGCGGGTCGGGCCGGATGACGGTCTGGCTGCCAAAGCGTTCCAGCTTTTTCAGGTGGCCGCTGTCGAGCAGGGCATAGTCGTCCCAGTCGTCGGCGATGAGGAGTTTGGTCTCGGTTTTCATGTGAAATCCCTCTGCCGCCAGGCCTCATAGGTCATGATGGCGGTGGCCTGTGCCAGGTTCAGGCTGTCCGCCCCGCCGCGCATCGGGATGAGGGCGAGCGTATCGCACTGCGCCTCAATCGCTTCCGGCAGCCCGGCCTGTTCATTGCCCATGATGATGACTGACCGCGCCCCAAAAGGCGCCTTGTCATGCCGCGCTGTGCCGTTCACCGAAGCAGCGGTTAGCGACAAGCCCTGCGCCTGGCGCCAGCTGTTGAACGCGTCGAACGAGGCGTTCGCAAATGGCATGTCGAAGATCGACCCCATCGAGGCGCGGACTGTTTCGAAACTGTAGGGATCACAGCAGGTTTCGAGCAGAACAACCCCGCTCGCCCCGGCGCAGTCGGCGGTGCGCAGGATGGTGCCCAGATTGCCCGGATCGCGTACTTCGTAGAGGGCGATCCAGATGCCGTCGCCGGTCTTGGTCAGGGCATCCAGCGGTCGGTGCTGCTGGTGGAAGGAGGCGATCACGCTCTGCGCATTGTCTTTGTGGGTCACCTTCGACATCAGCCGCTCAGGCGCCAGAACCACGCGCGCGCCGGCCGCGCTGGCGCGTTTGGCAAGGGCTGCCAGGTGTGGCCGCTCTGCCATGGTCGCCGTGATAACGAGCGTTTCTGCCTTCCAGCCTTGCTCCAGCCCCTGTTCGACGAGACGTGCGCCCTCGGCCAGGAACAGGCCCGTTTCGCTACGGCCCTTTTTTCTTTCCAGACTTTTCAATGACTTGATAAGCGGATTGGACGGGCTCGTAATGGTCTCGATAGGGTGGTTCATGGGGCGTCAGGCCTGCAGCGAAAGTCTTGCGATTAGGGGGTGAATAGGGCATCCCTGAAGGAAGGGAAGTGACTTCAGGGAGTAAGGCGGGGTCCCAATGAGGCTACTCGATCACCTGTTTGCACTTGTGTCTCTCGCCGGTCTCGTGGCGATGGGTTGGTGGGGCGTTTATCAGTCACCGCAGAATGCTGCAAATCTGCAGATGGAACTTCAGCAGAAAACCTCAGCTGCCCTCAAGGCCGCCGGTCATGACTGGGCCCTTGTCACCATGGATGGCCAGCACGCTGTCCTGTCGGGCAAGGCACCCTCAACCGATGCCGTACGCGATGCCGCACTCACCATTCTCACGGCCGCCGGCCCGGGCGGCCTGATCTTTGGCGGCGTCACGCAGGTCGAGAGTGTCGCCGATGACGCGCCGCCGGTTTCGCCCTTTGTATGGCATGTAGAGAAGACACCTGAGGGCGCGCTGGTCCTGTCGGGCCACGTGCCCTCGCGCGCGATCCGGAAGACCCTGCTCGCCGAGGCGCAAGCCGTTGCCGCCGGGGCGCCGGTGGAAGACCATATGCAGCTTGCTTCCGGCGCGCCTGTGGGCAATTGGCAGGGCATTGCGCGCCTCGGCCTGCAACAGCTGGCCAGCCTGGATTCAGGCGATGTAACGCTTGAGGATACGCGCCTGCGCGTGAATGGCGTGGCGAGTGACAAGGCCGTACGTGAGGCCGTTAAGACGGAAGTTGCCAATATTGCCGCGCCCTTCCAGGGGCAGCCTCTGGTGCGCGGGGCCTCGCTCTGGCTGGCGCGGGTGTCGGATGAAGGCCTGCTGTTGAAGGGCAATGTGTCCAGCGAATCCGAGCGCCGGGAAATCCTGACGCTGGCCAAGAAGCACTACCAGGGCAAAATGGTGGACGAGATGGCCATTGCCGACCAGGTGTATAATGGCTGGATGGAAGGCGTACGGCGGGGGCTGCCGCAGTTCGTGCAATTCCAGAGCGGAGAAATGGATTTCGACCCGGATGGGGCGGGCTTCCTGATCCTGGGGCAGGCGCGGCCCAGCACGCTGGCCTACCTGAAACAGGACGTGGCGAGCCTGACCGCCCCTTATGGGGCAGAGATCAGAGCTGTCAGTCGTCTGCCAGCCCCTCCTGATGTCACGCCTGCTGCGACACCTGTCGAGACATGCCAGCGCCTCGTGGACGCCGCTGTGGCTTCCGGGGATATAAGCTTTGCAGAGGGCGCCGCTGAGCCGCAGCGAACAAGTGGGCCCGTTCTCGATGCCTTGGCGGCTTCTTTTTCGGCCTGCGACCCCGCGCTCGGATTCAGCATCAATGGCCGTTCGGAGGCCGGAAACCCCAAACCTGCAGATGTTGCATTGGGCAGGGCACGCGCGGGGGCGCTGGTGGCCTTTCTTGAGGCAACCGGGGTGGATGCGGGGCGTTTGTCTGCGATTGGCTATGGCCCCAGCGCTGCGGAGCAGGCTATTGATTCAGCTGACGCCGGGGCAGACAGCCGGACAATCGAGATCACAGTACTGGAACGGAGCGAATAATGGCCTGGCTTCTGACGCACATGTGGATAGCGCTTGCAGGCGTCGGCCTGTTCAGCCTGCTTTTTGGTTGGTCAATGCGTGGCATCCTGCTTGTCGGCAAGTTGCGGACGGCCCGTGTGGACCGCGATATCGCCCGGACCGAACTGGATCAGGCCAAGGCCGAAATCGAAGGCCTCTATGCGGCCCAGCGCAACACAGTGCCCGGCAGCGTCTCGCCAGCAACTGCGGCAGATCCCACGCTGCGGGCCGAGCTGAACGTGCGCGAGAAGCGGCTGTCGGAGCTGTCCGCCGAGCTGTCACGGTCCAAGGCGGAGCTGCAAGCCCTGAAATCCGGCGCCGGACGTAGCGCTGCGCCTGTCGCCCCGAAAATGGCCAGCGACCAGACCGAACCAAGCCTGCTGTGGCGCAACCGGCACCTTGAGAGCCGCGTGCAACATCTGGAGGCCGCGCTGCACGAGCAGGCCGCTGCACCGGCTCAGGCTGTCGCAGCGCCAGCCGCGGCTGCTGCTGTTTCGGCAGAGCCTGCTGTCGATCAGGCTGAAGTGGACAAGCTGAAATGGCAGGCTGACTTCTTCAAGCAGCGTGTCGAGACGCTGGAGGCAGAACTGGCAGCCCAGCCGGCGCCTGAGCCGGCAGCGGTTGCAGCGCCGATTGAAAGTGATGATGCGGGCGAGGAACTGGCCCGGCTGCGCTGGCGTAACCGCTTCCTTGAGGGGCGCCTCGCCTATTTCGAGGGTGATGCTGCCCCTGAGGACGCCGCCGCGCCGGACGTGGCCGAGCTGGTCGATCTTGAAGTTGAGACAGACGAGACGCCGGACGATGATGACGAGGTTATCTCTGCCACGGATGCCATCCTGCAGGAGCTGGAAGAGGCTGATGCAGCGGCAGATGCCGAGGAAGAGGGTGAATTCGACGAAGACGTTGATGAGCCTGAAGACGACATGGCGGACGAGATCGAAGACGAGCTTGAGGCCGAGGATGAAGCCGATGAGCTGGAAGATGAAGACCTCGAGGACGAGGCGCTAGAGGATGACGACGAAGACGAGGGTGATGAGGACGCGCTGGACGAGGACGAAGATTTCGAACTGGAAGATGACGCGGACATCGACGAGGAAGACGAGGACGAGGCGGAAGCGGACGAAGAGTCCGACGATGAAACCGAGGACGACGATGCCTATGACGAGGAATCCGATGAGGAGGACCTCGACGCGGAAGATGAGGACGATCTAGAGTCCGACGATGAGGCAGATGAAGACGTCCTGGAGGACGACGAGTCTGACGAAGATGAGTCAGAAGACGATGAATCTGACGAGGACGATGAGGACGACGAAGTCGAAGAGGATGATGTCGAAGACGACGATTCCGAAGAAGACGACGCGGACGAGTCTGATGACGAGGAAGACTTCGACGAAGACGATGTAGACATCGACGAAGAGGCGCTCGACGAGGCGGACGAGGATGACGACGGCGAGTATGATGAAGAATCAGACGATGATGCCGACGAAGAACTTGATGATGAAGACGGCGTGGACGATGAGGAGGCTGAGGCTGACGAGATCCCTGCAGAGCGCCCGATCGCCCTGCCTAAGGCCGTTGCGGACTCGCCTGACGACCTGACAATCATCGGCGGCATCGGTCCGAAAATCCAGGAAGTGCTGAATGAACTCGGCATCTTCCATTATGACCAGATCGCTGCGTGGACACCGGCCAATATGGCTTGGGTCGACAACCACCTGAATTTCTCGGGCCGGATTGCCCGTGAAGGCTGGGTGGAACAGGCCGCGATCCTGTCCGGCGACGTCGCCGAGGAATAGGCGCGCAATTCACGGTGCATTCATTCCGGATCTGGCAGGTGCGTCTTGGCGCTATTCTTGTGGCATTGCTTTTCAGCCCCCAGAGAGTAACCATGGCGCCAAAGGGTGAAGGAGTTTTTATATGGTCGAACGCATCGATTTTGACGGCGAAATTCTCGCGAATGCGCCGCGTATCAACATGTCCCGCCGGGCGATCATCTGCGGCATTGCCTCCGGTAGCGTGCTGCCTTTCGTAACCAGTTGCGCAACAAATCCGGCGACGGGTTCCAACCAGTTCATCTTTCTCGGCGAAGACCAGATCGCTGGTATGGCTGCAAGCGCATGGACCGACATGAAGGCGCAAGTGCCGGTGACAGCCAATTCCAGGCTTAAGAGCCGCGTTCTCAATGTGTGGAACCGTACAGTGCGCGGCGCAGGTCAGACCGGGTATGTCGACCCGAACGCCGATTGGGATGTCGCCGTGTTCGATACCGATGACGTCAACGCGTTCGTCATGCCAGGCAACCGGGTGGGCGTATATCGCGGCATTACCGAACTGACCGAGAATGATGATCAGCTGTCATCCGTTCTGGGCCATGAGACGGGGCACGTCGTGGGCCGCCATGCCGCCGAGCGCCTGTCGATCACGACGGCTGCGCAGGCCGGCCTGATGCTGGGCCAGATCGCCATCACGCAATCGGAAACGCTTAGTCAGTATGGCACGGCCATTGGCGCACTCGGTGGAGCGGCCATGCAGTTTGGTGTCGTATTGCCCTACAGCCGCCGGCACGAATCCGAGGCCGACCGACTGGGCGTCGATTACATGCACAATGCCGGCTATGACGTGAAACAGTCCGTGCGCCTGTGGGAACTCATGGCGGCCAACTCGGAAGGCCAGCGCCAGCCGGAATTCATGTCCACGCACCCGGATCCGCTCAATCGTGCGGCGGCGCTGAAGCAATATATCAATGCCAAGGGCTATGCGCTGATGTAGGCGGCGCCCCAAGGCGAGACGAAACAAGCCCGGATGGCCTACGCCGTCCGGGCTTTTCACATCCGGGCTGCTTGACCTGAAGGGGTGATTGGGCCATACGCCCGCTTCTGCGGAAGGCCCGCCAGCCGGACCGCGGACCCTCGATACCAATCGGGGCGGATCGAAAGACCACCGCCCCCTCGTAACAATTGTGAGGACACAATGGCTAAGAAACTGCTGGGGCAGATCAAGCTCCAGATTCCCGCAGGCAAGGCAAACCCTTCGCCGCCCGTCGGCCCAGCGCTCGGTCAGCGCGGCATCAACATCATGGAATTCTGCAAGGCGTTCAACGCCAAGACGCAGAGCATGGAAGAAGGCCTGCCTATCCCGGTCGTCATCCAGTATTACCAGGATAAATCATTCACCTTCGTCACGAAGACGCCACCTGCCACGGTGCTGCTGAAGAAGGCTGCTGGCCTGAAGCTCGGCAAGAAGCCAGCTTCCGGCTCGAAAAAGCCTGGCTTTGACACGGTCGGCAAGGTCACCATGAAGCAGATCCGCGAAATCGCGGAAGCCAAAATGGAAGACCTCAACGCAAACGATCTCGATGCAGCGTCCAAGATCATCGCAGGGTCCGCCCGCGCGATGGGCCTGACAGTGGTGGAGTAAGAACGATGGCGAAACCAGGAAAGCGCTCACGCGCAATCGCAGAAACGATTGACCGCGAAAAAGCCTACACAATCAGCGAGGCCGTCTCGGTGGTGAAGGGCAACGCGAAATCGAAATTCGACGAAACGATCGAGATTGCCGTCAATCTCGGCGTCGACCCCAAGTACGCTGACCAGATGGTCCGCGGCGTGGTTAACCTGCCAGCCGGCACGGGCAAGGACGTTCGCGTCGCCGTGTTCGCGAAAGATGCCAAGGCTGACGAAGCCAAGGCTGCCGGTGCTGACTTCGTTGGCGCAGAAGACCTGATGGAAAAAATCCAGGGTGGTTTCATGGACTTCGACCGCGTTATCGCGTCGCCGGACATGATGGCTATCGTCGGTCGTCTCGGTAAGGTCCTCGGCCCACGCGGCCTGATGCCTAACCCGAAAGTCGGCACGGTCACGCCAAACGTCGCACAGGCTGTCAAAGACGCCAAAAGCGGCTCGGTTGAATTCCGCGTTGAAAAAGCCGGTATCATCCACGCAGGCGTCGGCAAGGCCAGCTTTGCCGAAGCTGACATCGAAAAGAACGTCAAGGCGTTCCTCGATGCGCTCGTCAAGGCGCGCCCAAGCGGCGCAAAAGGCACGTTTGTTCGCAAAATCTCGCTGTCCTCGACGATGGGCGCGGGCATCATGATCGATACGGCCGAAACCAAATAGGCTCGCTTCGGCGGCTAATTTGCTCGAAAATCAGAAAAGCCCGGTGCCAAAAGGCGCCGGGCTTTTTCCTGTGATAGCACTTTTTCTGGATTCAGGGGGTTGCGGGCCTTTGGATAAAGCGTTAACAGACCTCTCTTGACGGGAGATCACCGATGTGCATCGGCGGCCTCCCGTTTTCCTGTCCTAGACCATAGGTCACGTTTTCGGACGCGGTAAAGGCTTTTTAGCCACCTATGCAGACGGGGTGAGGCGTTGAAACGGTTCGGAAAAACAGGATTTCCTGTTTTGCTTTACCGGGCAGGCCAATCCCTGGGCAGGCGCTGGAAGGCCCTTGGGCCGGAAGGCGATTACCAGGGCGGCCGGATGGTCCGGGCGCCTCTACTGGAGACCCGCTATGGATAAAGCTGGAAAAACAGTGGCCCTCGACGCGCTGAAAGGCGTGTTCGCTGAGTCCGGTGCTGTCATCGTGACGCACTATTCCGGAATGACCGTTGCGGAAATGTCAAAGCTGCGCGCCCTTCTTCGTAAGGATGGCGGTCAGCTTAAGGTGGTCAAGAACCGTCTGGCGAAAATTGCGCTCGACGGTCAAGGTGGCGACGATGCCCAAGCCCTGTTCCAGGGCCCTGTGGCAATTGCCTATGCTGCTGATCCGGTGTCCGCTGCGAAAGCAGCTGATGAATTCGCGAAAGACAACGCGAAGCTCATCATCATCGGCGGTGTCATGGGTGACGTGGTTCTGGATGCTGATGGCGTCCAGGCTCTCGCGAAGCTTCCGTCTCTCGACCAGCTCCGTGGCAAAATTGTTGGCCTTCTGCAGGCACCGGCAACGAAAGTTGCAGGCGTCATTCAGGCTCCGGCCAGCCAGCTTGCCCGTGTGGTGTCGGCATACGCGTCGAAAGACGCCGCCTAAGGCACCCGTTTTCGCAACATCTCAACACTAACAACCGAACCAAACAGGAAATCATACAATGGCAAATCTCGAAAAGATTGTCGAAGACCTCTCGGCCCTGACCGTTCTTGAGGCTGCAGAGCTCGCAAAGATGCTCGAAGAAAAATGGGGCGTTTCCGCCGCTGCGCCAGTGGCTGTTGCTGCTGCCGGTGGTGCTGCTCCAGCTGCCGCTGCTGAAGAGCAGACGGAATTCGACGTCGTTCTGACGTCGGCGGGCGACAAGAAAATCAACGTGATCAAGGTCGTCCGCGACGTTGTTCCTGCCCTCGGCCTGAAGGAAGCTAAAGACCTCGTCGAAGCTGCTCCTAAAGCCATCAAAGAAGGCGTCTCCAAAGCTGAAGCTGAAGAGATCAAGAAGAAGTTCGAAGACGTCGGCGCTACGATCGAAATCAAGTAGCGCTTGCTGCTTTAAAATCCGGACAGTGTTCGCGCGAGGCGCTGTTCTATCTAAAAGATGCGCGGCGGTCTCATTCAGAGGCCGCCGCGAACTCGCGTTCTGGTGATAAGGTCTGTGGCCATGTGGCCCGGACGGACAAAATTGGGATCCTGGGATGGCACTCTCCTTCACGGAAAAGAAACGTATCCGCAAGTCCTTCGGGCGCATTCCCGAAGCCATCGAAATGCCGAACCTGATCGAGGTTCAACGCGATTCTTACGAGAGCTTCCTTCAGATGCACACGCCGCGCGAGAAACGCACGGATGATGGTCTCGGAGGCGTTTTCAAGTCGGTATTCCCGATTACAGATTTTTCCGAGCGCGCGACGCTCGAATATGTGAACTACGAGTTCGAAACGCCGAAATTTGACGTTGAAGAGTGCATGCAGCGCGATCTGACCTATCAGGCGCCGCTCAAGGTACGTCTTCAGCTCGTCGTGTTCGACATTGACGAAGACACGGGCGCCCGCTCGGTCAAGGAAGTCAAAGAGCAGGAATGCTATCTCGGCGACATCCCGCTGATGACCGACAAGGGTACGTTCGTCGTGAACGGCACCGAGCGCGTGATCGTCTCGCAGATGCACCGTTCGCCTGGCGTGTTCTTTGACCACGACAAGGGCAAGACCCATACGTCCGGCAAGCTGTTGTTCGCGGCGCGCATCATTCCTTACCGCGGCTCGTGGCTCGACTTCGAGTTCGACGCGAAGGACGTGCTAAACATCCGTATCGACCGTAAGCGCAAGCTGCCGGCGACGACGATGCTTTACGCCCTCGGCTACGACACCGAGCAGATCCTCGACCTTTTCTACACGCACTCCATCTACCGGATGGACAAGCAGGGATGGGTCACCGGGTTCCGTTCGGAAGCCTGGAAAGGCCTCAAGCCCGAGTTCGACCTCATCGACGCCAAGTCGAAAAAGGCCATTGCCGAAGCTGGCAAGAAGATCACCGCGCTGAAAGCCAAGCGTATTGCTGAGGCCGGCACGGACGAGATCCTGGTGCCGTCTGAAGCCCTCGTTGGCAAATTCCTGGCACGCGATGTCGTGAACATGGAAACCGGCGAGATCTTCGGTGAAGCTGGCGACATGCTGGAAGAAGAAGTCATCGCCGAGATGCGCGAATACGGCATCAAGACGATCGAAGTCCTCGACATCGACGCGTCCGGCCGTGGCCCATGGCTGCGCAACACGCTGAAGGCTGACAAGAACGAAACCCGTTTCGAAGCCCTGTCGGACATCTATCGCGTCATGCGCCCAGGTGAGCCACCAACGCAGGAAGCCGCTGACGCCCTGTTCGGCCAGCTCTTCTTCGATCCAGAGCGCTATGACCTCTCGGCTGTTGGCCGGGTGAAGATGAACATGCGCCTCTCCGTGGCCGTCAAAGGCTACGAGTCGGCTGCTGACGACATGCGCGTGCTGCGCAATGACGACATCATCGGCGTCATGAAGGTCATTCTCGACCTGAAGGACGGCAAGGGCGAAGTCGACGACATCGATAACCTCGGCAACCGCCGGGTCCGCTCGGTCGGCGAGCTGATGGAAAACAACTACCGTATCGGTCTCGTGCGCATGGAGCGCGCGATCAAGGAACGTATGGGATCGGTCGATATCGACACGGTCATGCCGCACGACCTGATCAACGCGAAACCGGTTGTGGCGTCTGTGCGTGAATTCTTCGGCTCCTCTCAGCTGTCGCAGTTCATGGACCAGACCAACCCGCTGTCGGAAATCACCCACAAGCGCCGTCTTTCAGCGCTTGGCCCAGGTGGTCTGACACGCGAACGTGCCGGCTTTGAAGTCCGCGACGTGCACCCGACCCATTATGGCCGGATCTGCCCGATCGAGACGCCGGAAGGCCCGAACATCGGTCTGATCAACTCGCTCGCCACGCATGCGCGCATCAACAAGTACGGCTTCATCGAGAGCCCGTACCGCAAGGTTGTGAACGGCAAGCAGACTGACGAGGTCGTCTATCTGTCGGCCATGGAAGAGTCGATCTACTCAATCGCCCAGGCCAACGCCTCGGTGAATGAAAAGGGCGAGCTGCAGAACGAATTCGTCAACGCCCGTGTGGCTGGCGAAGCGACCATGGTTTCGAAGGACGACATCCAGTTCATGGACGTCTCGCCGAAACAGGTCGTATCGGTTGCTGCCTCGCTCATCCCATTCCTTGAAAATGACGACGCCAACCGCGCCCTCATGGGATCGAACATGCAACGCCAGGCGGTTCCGCTGGTCCAGTCCGAAGCGCCGTTCGTCGGCACGGGCATGGAATCCATTGTGGCCCGTGACAGCCGCGCCGCCATTATCGCCCGTCGGGCTGGTGTGGTCGAGCAGGTTGACGCGCTGCGTATCGTGGTTCGCGCCACTGAAGATCTCGAAGGCTCCAAGTCGGGCGTCGACATCTATCGTCTGGCCAAGTTCCGCCGCTCGAACCAGAACAGCTGCATCAACCAGCGTCCGATCGTTAAAGTGGGCGATACGGTCTCGAAGAATGACATCATCGCGGACGGTCCTTCGACCGATCTCGGTGAGCTGGCACTCGGCCGGAACGTGCTCGTCGCGTTCATGCCGTGGAATGGCTACAACTTCGAAGACTCGATCCTGATCTCCGAACGTATCGTGAAGGACGACGTCTTCACGTCGATCCACATCGAGGAATTCGAGATCGCGGCACGTGACACGAAGCTTGGCCCTGAAGAGATCACACGCGACATTCCGAACGTCGGCGAGGAAGCCCTGCGCAACCTCGACGAAGCCGGTATCGTGGCTGTGGGCGCTGAAGTGAAAGCTGGCGACATTCTCGTCGGTAAGGTCACGCCGAAGGGCGAAAGCCCGATGACGCCGGAAGAGAAACTCCTCCGCGCCATCTTCGGTGAGAAAGCGTCCGATGTGCGTGATACGTCGCTGCGTGTGCCTCCGGGCGACGCAGGCACGGTTGTCGATGTTCGCATCTTCAATCGTCACGGCATCGACAAGGACCAGCGCGCGCTTCAGATCGAACGCGAGCAGATCGAGCAGCTGCAGGAAGACAAGGAGGACGAGCAGTCCATCCTTGAGCGCAACACTTATGCGCGTCTTGCTGACCTACTGACCGGCAAGGAAGCCGTTGCGGGGCCGAAAGGCTTCAAGGCTGGCAAGATTGCGGCCGACGCACTTGAAGAGCTGAGCGAGAGCCAGTGGTGGGATATCGCCCTGAAGTCTGAAAAGGCCCAGTCCGATCTCGATGCCCTGCGCGCCCAGTTTGATGCCTCGATCCACGAGCTTGATGCCCGTTTCAACGACAAGGTCGACAAGGTCCAGCGCGGCGACGACCTGCCTCCGGGTGTGATGAAAGTCGTCAAAGTCTTCCTGGCCGTGAAGCGTAAGCTTCAGCCGGGTGACAAGATGGCCGGCCGTCACGGCAACAAGGGTGTCATCTCGAAGATCAACCCGAGCGAAGACATGCCGTTCCTCGAAGACGGTACGCCTGTCGACATCGTTCTGAACCCGCTCGGCGTGCCGTCGCGCATGAACGTTGGCCAGATCCTTGAGACCCACACAGGCTGGGCCTGCCGCGGTCTTGGCCGGATCATCGACCAGGCTCTGGAGGAGTTCCACCAGAAGCATGACATGGACGCACTTCGTAAAGCGGTTACCTACGCCTATGGCGAAGAGCAGGAGCTTCCTGAAACCGACGCTGAAATCGTCGAGCTGGCCGGTAACCTGCGCAACGGCGTTCCGATCGCCACGCCAGTGTTCGATGGTGCCCGCGAAAGCGACATCAACGACCTGCTGACACGTGCCGGTCTCGACACGTCAGGCCAGGTGAAAATGTTCGACGGTCGTACCGGCGTTCAGTTCTCGCGTCCTGTCACGGTCGGGTACAAGTACCTGCTCAAGCTTCACCACCTCGTGGACGAGAAAATCCACGCGCGTTCGACCGGTCCTTACTCGCTCGTTACCCAGCAGCCGCTGGGCGGCAAGGCGCAGTTCGGTGGCCAGCGCTTCGGGGAGATGGAAGTCTGGGCACTCGAAGCTTACGGCGCAGCCTACACGCTGCAGGAAATGCTGACTGTGAAGTCGGATGACACTGCAGGCCGTGCGAAGATCTACGAATCGATCGTCCGTGGCGACGATTCCTTCGAGGCTGGCATCCCGGAAAGCTTCAACGTGCTGATCAAGGAAATGCGCTCGCTTGGTCTCAACGTGGAGCTGATCGAAGAAGACAACGGCGAAATCGAGGACGAAGAGTCCACGGTTGCTGCCGAGTAGACAGTAAACGAAATATCGGGGTGCCCCGGGAAGCGACACGCGTTTCACGGGGCATCCCATTCGATACGAAATTTCATGAGGGCAGGGGCCCTTTCGCCCCGACAACATCGCCCACCCAAGGAGCAGACACCCATGCGCCAGGACGTCGCCAGCATTTTCAACCCGAATACGCCCGCCCCGACTTTCGAGGCGATCCGCATTTCGATCGCAAGCCCGGAGAAAATCCGCTCGTGGTCGTCAGGTGAGATCAAGAAGCCTGAAACCATCAACTACCGGACGTTCAAGCCCGAGCGCGACGGCCTTTTCTGTGCCCGCATCTTCGGCCCGGTAAAGGACTATGAGTGCCTTTGCGGCAAGTACAAGCGCATCAAGTATCGCGGCATTGTCTGCGAGAAGTGCGGCGTTGAAGTCACCCTCGCACGCGTCCGCCGCGAGCGAATGGGCCACATCGACCTGGCTGCACCTGTTGCACACATCTGGTTCCTGAAGTCGCTTCCATCCCGGATTTCGACCCTGGTCGACATGGCGCTGAAAGATGTGGAGCGCGTGCTCTACTTCGAAAGCTATGTTGTCATCGAGCCGGGCCTCACGGAACTGGAGCCCAAGCAGCTCCTGACCGAAGAAGAATACATGGATGCGCAGGACCGTCTGGGTGAAGACGCGTTCACAGCCATGATCGGCGCCGAAGCCATCCGCGAGATCCTCCGCAACCTCGACCTGCCAACGCTTGCCGAGACGCTGCGCGATGACCTGCGCGAGTCCACCTCGGAACTGAAAACCAAGAAGGCTTCCAAGCGCCTCAAGGTAGTTGAGTCCTTCCTCCAGTCGCGCGCCAAGCCCGAGTGGATGATCCTGACCGTCGTTCCCGTGATCCCGCCGGACCTGCGTCCGCTCGTTCCACTGGATGGCGGCCGCTTTGCGACGTCCGACCTTAACGACCTCTATCGCCGCGTGATCAACCGGAACAACCGCCTGAAGCGCCTTATGGAGCTTCGCGCCCCGGACATCATCATCCGCAACGAGAAGCGTATGCTTCAAGAGTCGGTTGATGCCCTGTTCGACAACGGCCGTCGCGGCCGCACGATCACGGGCACCAACAAGCGTCCGCTGAAGTCGATCTCCGACATGCTCAAGGGCAAGCAGGGCCGCTTCCGCCAGAACCTTCTCGGCAAGCGCGTCGACTATTCCGGCCGTTCGGTCATCGTGGTTGGCCCGAACCTCAAACTGCACGAGTGCGGCCTTCCAAAGAAGATGGCGCTCGAGCTGTTCAAGCCGTTCATCTATGCGCGTCTCGACGCCAAGGGCCTTGCCGGCACGGTCAAGGCTGCCAAGAAACTGGTCGAGAAAGAGAAGCCGGAAGTCTGGGATATCCTCGACGAGGTCATCCGCGAGCACCCGATCCTGCTCAACCGCGCACCGACGCTTCACCGCCTCGGCATCCAGGCGTTTGAACCGAAACTGATCGAGGGCAAGGCCATCCAGCTTCACCCGCTGGTCTGCGCCGCGTTCAACGCTGACTTCGACGGCGACCAGATGGCCGTTCACGTGCCGCTGAGCCTCGAGGCCCAGCTGGAATGCCGCGTGCTCATGATGTCGACGAACAACATCCTGTCGCCTGCCAACGGCAAGCCAATCATCGTGCCGTCGCAGGATATCATCCTCGGCCTCTACTACCTCTCGCTCGATCGCGACGAGGAAGTCGGCAATGGCATGATGTTTACGGACCTCGCCGAAATCGAGCAGGCGTTGGACAACGGCTTCGTCTCGCTGCACTCGAAAATCAAGGCGATGTACGAAGGCGTCGATGATGAAGGCAAGCCATGGCGCCGTGTGATCGACACGACACCGGGCCGCTTCATGGTGGCAAACATCCTGCCGCGCTTCAAAGGCATCCAGCCTGACATGGTCAACCTGACGCTGACCAAAAAAGCCATCGGTCGGATCATCGACGATGTGTATCGTCTGTGCGGGCAGAAGGCGACGGTCATCTTCTGCGATCAGATGATGGGTCTCGGCTTCAAGGAAGCTGCGAAAGCGGGCATCTCGTTCGGCAAGGATGACATGGTCATTCCGGAAGCGAAGAAGAAGCTCGTCGAAGCGACCAAGGAACAGGTGTCCGAATACGAACGCCAGTATGCTGACGGTCTCATCACGCGCGGTGAGAAGTACAACAAGGTTGTCGACGCCTGGTCCACATGTACGGACAAGGTCGCTGACGCCATGATGGAATCCGCGTCCAAGGCCCAGGTGGCCAAGGGTGACCGGAAGGCTCAGGTCAACTCGATCTACATGATGGCCGACTCCGGTGCGCGTGGTTCGAAGAACCAGATGAAGCAGCTCGCCGGTATGCGGGGCCTGATGGCCAAGCCGTCAGGCGAGATCATCGAGACGCCGATCATCTCGAACTTCAAGGAAGGTCTGACCGTTCTTGAATACTTCAACTCGACCCACGGTGCCCGTAAGGGTCTTGCCGATACGGCTCTGAAAACGGCGAACTCGGGTTACCTGACCCGTCGTCTTGTCGACGTTGCCCAGGATTGCATCATCAACGAAGATGATTGCGGTACGGAAAAAGGCATCGACATCTCGGCTGTCATGGAAGGTGCTGATGTCACCGTTTCGCTGGGCGAGCGTCTGCTCGGCCGTGTTACGGCTGAAGATGTCAAAGGTGCGGACGGCACGCTGGTCGCGCCTGCCAACACCTATATTGACGAAGACCTTGCCGACATCATCGAGAATGCCGGTGTGGACGTGGTGAAAGCCCGCTCTGCGCTGACATGTGAAGCGCGCAACGGTATCTGCGTTCAGTGCTATGGACGTGACCTTGCCCGCGGCACGGTCGTCAACCGCGGTGAAGCGGTCGGCGTTATCGCTGCCCAGTCGATCGGTGAGCCGGGTACCCAGCTGACCATGCGTACGTTCCACATTGGTGGCGCAGCGCAGGTGGCCGACCAATCGTCCATCGAAGCCAGCTTCGAAGGCACCGTCCGGTTCACGGATGGCGAGTATGTGACCCGCAAGGACAAGAACATCATTGTTGTTGGCCGCCGCATGCAGGTCGAGATCGTCGATGCCGACGGTCGTACACGTCAGTCGTTCCGCCCGGCCTACGGCACACGCCTCATGGTCAAGGACAAGGCGAAGGTTTCGCCCGGCATGCCGCTCGCAGACTGGGATCCATTTGCCCAGCCGATCGTGTCGGAAGTGGCCGGCGAAGCCAAACTGATCGACGTGATCGATGGCGTCTCCGTGCGTGAAGAAACCGACGAAGCGACGGGCATCTCGTCCCGCGTTGTGATCGACTGGCGTTCGGCCTCGAAAGCGGCTGACATCAAGCCGTCGATCCAGGTCATCGACAAGGACGGTAAGCCCGTCAAACTGCCTAATGGCTCTGATGCTGTCTATCTTCTCTCGGTGGGCGCTATCCTGTCCGTCGCCGATGGTGACAAGATCGAAGCCGGTGACACGCTCGCACGTGTTGCGACCGGTGGTGCGAAGACACGGGACATCACGGGTGGTCTGCCACGCGTGGCGGAACTCTTCGAAGCGCGCCGTCCGAAGGACCACGCCATCATCGCAGAAGTCGATGGCAAGGTGCTTTACGGCCGTGACTACAAGAACAAGCGCCGCGTCTCGATCGTGCCGATCGAGGAAGGTCGTGACCAGATCGATTACCTCGTTCCGAAGGGCAAGCACCTTGCCGTTCAGGATGGTGACTTCATCAAGCGTGGTGAATACCTGATGGACGGTAACCCGGCGCCGCAGGACATCCTGTCGACGCTTGGTGTCGAGGCTCTGGCCAACTACCTCATCGACGAAGTGCAGAAGGTCTATCGCCTGCAGGGCGTGCCGATCAACGACAAGCACATCGAAGTGATCGTTCGCCAGATGCTGCAGAAGGTCGAAATCGTGGACGGTGGCGACACGCCATTCATCGTCGGCGAGCATATCGATCTGATCGACTTCGAGGACGCCAATGAAGTTGTGCGCAAATCCCGTAAAAAGGACCAGCGCGAGGCAACTGCCAACCCGCTTCTGCTCGGTATCACCAAGGCTTCGCTCCAGACCCGCAGCTTCATCTCTGCTGCGTCGTTCCAGGAGACGACCCGCGTGCTCACCGAGGCGGCTATCCAGGGCAAGATCGATACGCTGGACGGCCTCAAGGAGAACGTCATCGTTGGCCGCCTGATCCCGGCCGGTACGGGCGGTGGTATCCGTCAGTTCCGCCGCGTTGCGGCCGAGCGCGACCTGAAGCTGAAAGCCAAGCGCGCTGCTGCGATGGCCAAGGCCCAGGAAGAAGCGGCAAATCTCGCGATGGCGGCCCTTCCGGCACCTGCTGCCGAGCCTGCGGACGAATAGTCCGGTCCGACACGGCTCTTGATACAAATGAGAAAGCCTGCCAGCCTTGGCAGGCTTTCTTGCTTTCGGGGATAGGCGTCAGATGGAACGAAACGATATTATCGGCGCGGCGTGTGCGGTCGTTGCGATTGGAATCATTACGTTTCTATCGCTGGACAGCTGGGCCATTGCCGATTGCCGCACCGTTCTGAGAGAAGCGGAATTTCAGCGGGCAGGGGCGCTGGAGCCGGACGCTGCGGCCGATCTTGCGGCATTCCGCGCCCAGCTTGAAGGCGGCGCAGCGGGCCCTGAGGCGGCTGCCTGCGTCGACAGGATCGGCCTGCCGTTCTAGAGGTGCCCGTTCAGGCCTAATATTGCTGCGGTCTGGCCGCATGCGACCCTTGACGCCAGCGCTTGAGAGGCTTAAACGCCACCCATTGTCAGAGAGGCAGCTGGGCTTTTGCCCTTTCGCCGTACCGGTTCAGGAATGGTCCGGCCAATCTGACCCCCAAGTTTTCAGCCGTCCCGGAAGCTGCTATGGCATTCGGGGCATCATTTCGTTACCGGCCCATCGGGCCATGAGTTCAGAAGAGACAGAAGGCCCGAATGCCCACAATTCAACAGCTTATTCGTAATCCGCGTTCGCCAAAGCCGACGCGCACCAAGACGCCGGCTCTCAAAGCTTGCCCACAACGCCGCGGTGTTTGCACGCGTGTCTATACAACGACCCCGAAGAAGCCGAACTCGGCGCTTCGTAAAGTGGCAAAAGTGCGTCTCACCTCCGGGTTCGAATCGCTGTGCTACATCCCGGGCGAAGGCCACAACCTGCAGGAGCACTCGGTTGTGCTTATCCGCGGCGGCCGCGTGAAAGACCTTCCGGGCGTCCGTTACCACATCATCCGCGGCGCGCTGGATACCCAGCCCGTCAAGAACCGTAAACAACGCCGTTCGCATTACGGCGCGAAGAAACCGAAATAAGAGGGCCGCTCAATGTCTCGTCGTCACAGTGCAGAGAAGCGTCAGGTCCTCGCGGATCCGAAATTCAAAGACATCGTCGTCACCAAGTTCATGAACCAGATCATGCGCGATGGTAAGAAGTCGGTTGCCGAACGTATCGTCTATGGTGCCTTCGACCTCGTCGAAACGCGCGCCAAGAAAAACCCTGTCGAGGTTTTCCACGCTGCGCTTGAAGCCGTTGCGCCTTCCGTCGAAGTGCGTTCGCGCCGCGTCGGTGGTGCCACGTACCAGGTCCCGGTTGAAGTTCGTACCGAGCGCCGTCAGGCTCTCGCCATCCGCTGGCTGTCGGCTGCTGCCGCAGGCCGCAACGAAAATACTATGCGTGAGCGTCTTGCAGGCGAACTGATGGACGCCAGCCAGGGCCGCGGCAACGCTGTCAAGAAACGCGAAGACACGCACCGCATGGCGGACGCCAACAAGGCCTTCGCACACTACCGCTGGTAATCAGCACTGGAATTTCATGGCAACTGAGGGTAACGCGCCCGTCAGTTGCCACAATTTCCTCCCGGAAAGCAGACACGAAGGTTTACCCACATGGCCCGCGAATACACGCTGGATCGCTATCGTAACTTTGGCATCATGGCACACATTGATGCCGGCAAAACTACGACCACTGAGCGCATCCTTTACTACACCGGCAAGTCGCACAAGATTGGCGAAGTGCATGATGGCGCCGCGACCATGGACTGGATGGAGCAGGAGCAGGAACGTGGCATCACGATCACGTCCGCTGCGACCACCACTTTCTGGGAGCGCACTGAAGACGGCTCCACGCCGCTCTCCGACAAGTACCGTTTCAACATCATCGACACGCCTGGGCACGTTGACTTCACGATCGAAGTCGAGCGCTCGCTGGCCGTTCTCGACGGCGCCGTCTGCGTCCTTGATGCGAACGCCGGTGTTGAGCCGCAGACCGAAACTGTGTGGCGTCAGGCTGACCGCTACAAGGTTCCGCGCATCGTGTTCGTCAACAAGATGGACAAGATCGGCGCTGACTTCTTCAACTGCGTCCACATGATCAAGGATCGTACAGGCGCAACGCCTGCGCCGATCCAGCTGCCAATTGGTTCCGAAACCGAGTTGGCGGGTCACGTTGACCTTGTCACGATGCAGGAATGGGTCTGGGAAGGCGACGATCTCGGCGCTTCATGGATTCTGAAGCCTATCCGGGACAGCCTCAAGGCAAAAGCCGAAGAGATGCGCGCCACACTGGTCGAGCTTGCTGTTGAGCAGGACGATGATGCGATGGAAGCCTTCCTCGAAGGCAACGAGCCAGACGTGCCAACCCTGCGCAAGCTTATCCGCAAGGGTACGCTCGCCATGGCATTCGTGCCGGTTCTTTGCGGCTCGGCCTTCAAGAACAAGGGCGTGCAGCCTATGCTGAACGCTGTGATCGACTATCTTCCAGGCCCGCTCGACGTGCCGCCCTACTTCGGCTTCCTGCCGGGTGACGAAGAAGAAGTTCGTAACATCGAGCGTAAGGCTGATGACAGCCAGCCGTTCTCGGGCCTTGCCTTCAAGATCATGAACGACCCCTACATGGGCACTCTGACCTTCACACGTATCTATTCCGGTACGTTGTCGAAAGGCGACGCGTTCATGAACTCGACCAAGGGCAAGAAAGAGCGCGTCGGCCGTATGGTCATGATGCACTCCAACAAGCAGGACGAGATCACGGAAGCTTTCGCAGGCGACATCGTTGCGCTTGCCGGCCTCAAGGAAACGACAACGGGTGACACGGTCTGTGATCCGAACAAGCCAGTCGTTCTCGAAACGATGACGTTCCCCGATCCGGTTATCGAGATCGCCGTCGAGCCGAAGTCGAAAGCTGACCAGGAAAAAATGTCGGTGGGCCTTCAGCGCCTCGCGGCAGAGGATCCATCCTTCCGCGTCGAAACCGATTTCGAATCCGGTCAGACGATCATGAAGGGCATGGGCGAACTTCACCTCGACATCCTGATCGACCGCCTGAAGCGCGAGTTCAAAGTTGAAGCGAACATCGGCCAGCCGATGGTTGCCTACCGTGAGAAACTCGGCCGTGCAGCAGAGATCGATTTCACGCACAAGAAACAGTCCGGTGGTACCGGCCAGTTCGCGCGCATCAAGCTGCAGTTCGAACCTCTCGAAGCCGGTTCTGGCTTCGTGTTCGAAAGCTCGATCGTCGGCGGCGCCGTTCCTAAGGAATACGTTCCCGGTGTGGAAAAAGGCCTCAACATGGCCAAGGAAAACGGCCTTCTGGCTGGTTACCCGGTCACCGACTTCAAGGCCGTGCTGGTTGATGGCGCGTTCCACGACGTTGACTCCTCTGTCCTCGCTTTCGAAATCGCCGCCCGCGGCGCATTCCGCGAGCTGAAAGGCAAAGGCGATCCGCGCCTGATGGAGCCGATCATGAAAGTGGAAGTTGTCACGCCGGAAGACTATATGGGCGACGTGATCGGCGACCTGAACTCCCGCCGTGGCCAGATCCAGGGTTCGGAACCACGCGGTAACGCCGTGGCGATCAACGCTCTGGTCCCGCTGGTCAACATGTTCGGATACGTTTCGAACCTGCGCGGCATGTCGCAAGGGCGTGCCCAGTTCACGATGATCTTCGCTCACTATGACGAAGTTCCGCGTGCCGAAGCACAGAAAATCATTCAGGAAGTCGCAGGTTCCTGATCCATCCCCGACCGGTGAGCCGGTCTTTTGAATTTAGAATGAAGGAGAGGCCCGATGGGCAAGGCAAAGTTTGAACGCAACAAGCCGCACGTGAACATCGGCACGATTGGACACGTTGACCACGGCAAGACGACGCTGACGGCGGCCATTTCGATGGTGCTTGCAGAGGCATCCGGTGGCGAAGCGAAATCGTACGCTGATATCGACTCGGCGCCTGAAGAAAAAGCACGCGGCATCACGATCAACACGGCGCACGTGGAATATGAGACGGAAAACCGTCACTATGCCCACGTCGACTGCCCGGGCCACGCTGACTATGTGAAGAACATGATCACCGGCGCAGCGCAGATGGACGGCGCGATCCTTGTTGTGAACGCAGCTGACGGCCCGATGCCACAGACGCGCGAGCACATCCTGCTGGCCAAGCAGGTCGGCGTGCCTGCCATGGTTGTCTTCCTGAACAAGGTTGACCAGGTTGACGATGCCGAGCTTCTGGAACTGGTCGAGATGGAAGTGCGCGAGCTTCTGACATCGTACGACTTCCCGGGCGACGACATTCCGATCATCGCGGGTTCAGCGCTGGCCGCTGTTGAAGGCCGCAATCCTGAAATCGGCAAGGACAAGGTTCTTGAGCTGATGCAGGCCGTTGACGATTACATCCCGACGCCAGAGCGTCCGCTGGACAAGCCGTTCCTGATGCCTGTGGAAGACGTGTTCTCGATCTCCGGCCGTGGTACGGTTGTGACGGGCCGTGTCGAACAGGGCGTCGTCAAGGTTGGCGAGGAAATCGAGATTGTCGGCATCCGTCCGACCGTCAAGACGACCTGCACGGGCGTTGAAATGTTCCGCAAGCTGCTCGATCAGGGCCAGGCTGGCGACAACATCGGCGCCCTGCTTCGCGGTATCGACCGTGAAGGCGTTGAGCGCGGCCAGGTTCTCTGCAAGCCAGGTTCGATCACGCCACACACGACGTTCGAAGCCGAAGCCTATATCCTGACGAAGGAAGAGGGTGGCCGTCACACGCCATTCTTCACCAACTATCGTCCGCAGTTCTACTTCCGCACGACCGACGTGACGGGCGTGGTGACGCTGCCGGCCGACAAGGAAATGGTTCTGCCAGGCGATAACGTGAAAATGGACGTCGAGCTGATCCAGCCGATCGCCATGGACCAGGGCCTGCGCTTCGCCATCCGCGAAGGCGGCCGTACCGTCGGCGCCGGCGTCGTCTCCGCAATCAAGAAATAAGTCCTGATCCTTTCGGGAACTGAGATAAGAAAAGGCCGCCCGGATGGGCGGCCTTTTTTGCATTTGGATGAGGTTTTTCTGATGCAGGGATGGCCTAATTGCAGAGGTAGCGATTGGCGTTGTTGTTCATCGTGCAGTGGGCGTCGCGGTATTTCTCGCGTGTCTGCGCCCGTGCCTCACCCGAACTCATACCCCCGGTGGCCTGCGGTGCCGGGCCCTGCTCGATGGGGCGATAGGTCGAGGTCGACCTTGCCGCGTTGAAGCGGGCATTGGCGGACTTGATCATCTTCATGTCATTGGCCCAGGAATTGTCCTCGCCGGAGATGGCCATGCCGCGGCCGCGCAATTCCGCTCGCACGATTGAGGCGATCTGGCCGGATTGGAACCAGTGCTCCAGCACTTGCAGGTCATAATCATCGACAGCCGACATGCGGCCAGCGGCCGAGGCTGCGCGGACCGCCTGTTCGGCATAGACCGTGGAGCTGTAGACCGAGACGGCGGTGGCCACCGCACCATTATAGTCGCCAGCACTCAGCAGCGAGGCCATTTCGGCGCGGCGGGCTTCCTGCTTGGCATTCCACGCGGCCAGTTCATCAACATAGCGGCGCACGTCCTTTGAATAGTCGCAGATCTTCTCATTGCCGAGCTGGCAGGACTTTTCGTACGGCCCGACCGCGAAATCAAAGTCTTCGACAATCGCGTAGATCCGACCAAGGTTCGCGCAGGATTCCTTGACGTTCGCATCGCAGTTAATCTGTGTGAGTTTCAGCGCCTGGGTGGCATCGAAAGCGGGCGACGAGGGATCTGCATACATGTGTTCTGCTGTGACGCAAAAATAGGGATCTACCTGTTCACACGCCTTTGCGGCAAGTGGCGCGCCGCGCACGAAATCGATGACGGTCGGGTATTTTCCTTTCAGGCCATCATAAAAGAATGACGCGCCCCAGCTGCACGCTTTCAGCGATTCGTTAGCGCAGCCCTTTTCAAAAGCCGTGAGCAGGCGGGGAATGTCCTTCTCGCCCTTCTCATCGGAACCAAGGATGGCATAGGTCGCGTTGCAGGCATCCTCATGCCCCATCGCGCAGGCTTTCTCGTAAAGGACTATGCCGCGGGCCGGATCAGCCGCGATTCCTTCAACACCATGGCGATACATCGTGCCGGTATAGAAGCAGCCATCAGGAATGCCGAGGTCGCAGGCCTTGATGAAAAGCTCGGCGGCTTTGGGCTTGCTCAGGGGCATGCCGTTGTCGCCATTTGCATAGTCGGCAGCTGCGTAGAAGCAGGCTTCCGCGCCGCCTTTGCTACACGCGATTTCATTGGTCGAGACTGGATCTGCGCTGGCGCTTGGCGCGGCGAGGAGGGTGATAAGCGCGAGTCCGAGGGACGTCAGCGGTATGGTCTTCATCTTTCATATCCTTTGGTGTTTGGCCGGATCCCCACCCAGCCCGCAGGTCTGCAGGCATTCTCGTAGCGCGTAGCGGGATGGGGCTCATGGCCCGTAGGGGGGATAAACCCTACTTTTCTGCCTGTGACTGAAACGGGCGCTTGTGATGGGAGCGACGCAATCTAGACTAGAGGCTCGTCCAGACTTTTCTTTGCCCGAGAGCCCATGTCCCTGAACAAGCGCTATTTCGACATGCTGGGAGCCGCTTATGACGTGCCAAACGAGACGGCGCGGTTTGAAGGCTTTCTCGATGCCGCAATGGCCTACTTCTTTGATGGGGCCGAAGATGGCTTTTTGGCGGGCGATGTGCCGCGTCACGAGGGCGATGATGATACGCTTGATACGCATGGCCAGAGGGTTGGCGCGCTGGTGGATGCGGCCTCGCGGCGGGATGCTTCCAATGCGGATCGGTTCCACGCGATACTGGATGTTTCGGCCCGCAATGGGCTGGTTTCAGGCAATGCTGCGGCCGCGCAGCTGACAGGGCGGACCTTTCCGTGCCCGTTCGACGAGCTGCCTTTGGACCCGGGCGCGCTGAGTGAAATCCGGCGGGCCCTCAGGGCGACAACAGCGCAGGCGCAGGATCGGATCATCCTCGCGAATATCGAGACCGGCCCCTCAAGGGCCTGCCTCGCGCTGATCCAGCGGCCGAAGGATAGCGCCGATCTGCTGCATGTTTCGCTGTCCTATATCGACTGGTCGCCGGCCTTGATGACGCGGCTGGGCGAGGCGTTTGGGCTGACCTCCAGCGAGACGGAAATCCTTGAGGGCTATCTCGGCAATCTCAGCCAGAAGGAAATCGCGCGCGAGCGTGACCGGGCGCTGGATACGATCAAGGGGCAGTCGAAGAGCATCCTGAGGAAGACTGGCTGCGCGCGGATGTCGGATGTCGTGCAGCTTTCCGCCAGCATTGCCTATCTGATGCGGCAATTGCCGGAGCAGGCCAATCCGCCGAGCGCCGAGACCTGGGTGACGCCGAAATGCGGCCTTTCCATGCTGGCGCGGCCGGGCGGGCGGGAGCTGGCCTGGTACAAGGCGGGGGCGGGTGAAAAGCCCGTTCTGTTCATTCATGGCTATCTTCAGGGGCCGTTCTTTACCGCAGAGATGCTGGCGGGACTGGCCGGGGCGAATGTCCATTTCATTGCGCCGTCGCGGCCGGGTTTTGGCTATACGAGCCAGAGCCGTTCGCGGGCGGATTTCGACAAGACGGTCGTGGAAGATGCGGTGGCGCTGGTTGATCATCTTGGCCTGTCGAAGATCAGCCTTTGTATTCATCAGGGCGGCTCTTCGCATGGCTTCCGAATCGCAAGGGCACTGGGTGATCGGCTGGGGGATATGCTGGTGCTGGGCGGTGGAATTCCGATCGATGAGGACAGGCACCTGGCCCATATGGACCGGCAGACGCGGTTTGCGGCGATGGCCACGCGGCATGCGCCTTCGGTGATGAAGATGGTGATGTCGGTGGGCCTGCCGGTCTATCGGCGGCGGGGGACGAAGGCCTTCCTGAAGGCGCAATATGTGCGCTCGCCGGGAGACCTGGCCACGCTGGAGGTTCCGGCGCTGATGAAGGTTCAGGCCGAGGGGCTTTATCACGCGGTGGAGCAGGGGGCCGAGGCCTGGCTGCGCGATGGCGGGGCGGCGATGGCCGACTGGAGCGATGATCTTGAGGCCGTGACGGCGCGGCAGACCTGGCTTCAGGCGGAAGACTGCACGATCATTTCAGCGACCGATGTGGCCGACCATATGCGTGGGCGGGCCAATGTGGATTTCCATGTTCTGGAAGGCCATGGCTCGAACATTCTTCACACGGCGACGGATACGATTTGCGCGCATCTGGTCAAGCTCGCCTGAGCCTGCGCCAGCGACCGGCACGCATGGCTGCGCCCGGCAAAAAGTGTGGAAAGCGGGGCGGATTCAGCCCGAGCTTTCCCATGTTTCAAGGCGCGCATTGATCATGCCGGGCAGGGCGGTGGCGACGAGGCCAAGCTCTGCGAGCAGGCGATAGGCGCCGCTGGCCGGCATGCAGACGGGCCGGGCCTCGCCCTCGCGGCGGATGCGTTCGAGACTGCGCGCGAGGCGTTTGGCATGGGCGTCCGGCGCCGAAAGCAGGCCGTGCAGGGCGATGATGCGGGCAAAAATGCGGGCGGCGGGCACCGGGCCGGATGCCCGGATAGTGTCCGGAAAATGCCCGGAGCCTTCGGTCAGCGTCATGTCCATGGCCCGGCCGACGAGGCTGATGCGGCAGGCGGGCACGGAGGGGAAGGATTGCGTCACGTCCTCCACGCCTTGCGCAAGGGGCGCGGGGCCGGTGGCGGCGCGGGGCCGCACGGGCGCGAGCGTCAGGCCGAGGGCGATCAGCCAGAGCAGCCGCCGCACGATGGTCTCCAGTATCTTGAGCTTCGCCCGCGCCCGCTGCGCCGTGCCCCGCCGCAGCGTGACCGGCGCGCGCACCATGTCGGTCAGGTTGCGCACATTGAACAGGACATAGCGCGCCTGCTCGAGACCATGGGCAATGAAGGCGTCAGAGACTTGCATGACGTCAAGTATGGCACGGGCGGGTTTAGGGTTGGATTGGGAGGGGGAGAGGGGGGGGCAGCTAAGATGATTTGGATTAAATCATCTTGAATATGTCGAACTAACTAAATTGCTACTTGCGTGGTGTGGCCATGATGAAGCCAGAGCCGCCAGTCCTACGAATGACGCAAAAACTATTCGAGACATTCCTCTACTTACTGGAGCCGATACTCTAGCTTGAGAATCTCCCCATTCCACTGCCGCCCAAACTAAAGCTGACAGAACGCCCAGCAAAGTGAACGAAAATGGCTTCCAAGTATCTGAGGATAGCAAAATGATCGCAATAAACGCGAATGGATATAGAAGCCTAACAATCCAAGTGAGCACCTAAATTCGGCTCTCCGGATTCTTACGAGAAGGTTGATCACCGGGTTGAGTAGGAACGTTTGATTGGGGAGGGAAAATATTAGTGGGCTGGATAACGCTTCGGTTCTTTACAGAGAAAATGCGCCCCACAAATGGTCCAAATCCCTTAGGTTCGCCGCCACCGGATGTCGTAAACTTATTTCGCAGCCATCCCTGTTGAATATTTAGTCTGGATACTACCGCCAGAAATTCAAAGAAAGAAGGACTGAGATGGGTGTGATCAAGCTTAACAGCCTCTTCTTCAGGAACAATTTTCGAGTGATCGGTTATAATAAAGACCATTACTTGTATCCATTCCATCCTATAGACCCAGCTTCTGCGCCGATATGCGTAGCTAATGTCTCTCTGACGTAAATATTGAGCTGGTCGGGCGATAAACGACTCGCGATGCCAGACCACAGCATTTCCCCAGTCTGAGGCTCAAGTGAAACTAGCAGCCCAGGTGATAAAATTACTCGGGTAGAGCCAAATTCAAACATGTCTCCTACTACGGTCATGACGTTTGTAACCCGAGCCCCAATTTTAGGTTCCGTCGTGGGAAAGATATGATACAACTCAAAAAACCTGTACGGCACGTCAAAAATAGCAGTTCCGACTAGCGATTCAATGTCTGGACCATGAATTGCGATTTCGTGCGTCCATATATGGTGCAATATGGCGTAAACTCGTTCATTATTCAACTCCGACGATAAACTTGGATTTCTCATCGGTTTTAGTATCGCCCGTGGTCGCGCAATGCGCTGACTACCATAAGATGCGCTCGATAATCCCCAGCCAAACATTATGCGCACGAATCTCCTTTTGCTTATTTATCTACAAGGAGCGAGTGTAAGATCAACCTCAAAATTAAATCTTTGATTGATGGGCTCGCCGCCGAGGCGAATAGGTTTTCCGCATCGATGCTTTCTGCGGTTTGTAACCGGGGTGCGGGGGGGGCGGCTTGTGAGGCGCTTTCGGCTGGTGGGTATCGCTTTGCTCAACCCACCCCTACGGTGTATCAATGGTGTGGTGATGCGCCCCCGTGCCTGTGCGGATTTGGTCTGCAGATTCCCTGTTTCGGCTGTTGACCTATGCGATTCCTTCCCATAGAAGCACCAATTCGCCGGGAAGGCCGCGCTTAATTAGCGAACGCTCCCTCGAAACTGACAATTTAACCCTACCCAACCCGGGCGCTCGATGCTGACGAGCCATCGCCCTGGGCTTAAGTGTTTTGTGTGGACGGACGAACGATGGAACGACAAAATATCCGGATCAGGCTCAAAGCCTTCGATCACCGTGCGCTCGACATGTCGGCGAAAGAGATCGTGAATACTGCCAAGCGTACCGGTGCTGAAGTTAAGGGTCCTATCCCGCTTCCAACCCGTATCGAGCGTTTCACCGTGAACCGTTCGCCGCACGTCGACAAGAAATCACGCGAGCAGTTCGAGATTCGTACGCACAAGCGTATCCTCGACATCGTTGACCCAACCCCACAGACCGTTGACGCGCTGATGAAGCTCGACCTGTCTTCCGGCGTTGGCATTGAAATCAAGCTTGAGGGAGCGCGCTAATGGCTCTTCCAGCCCCCCGTTCCGGCGTGCTGGCCCGCAAACTGGGCATGACACGCATTTTTGACGAAGATGGCCGCCACATCCCGGTGACCGTCCTGTCGCTTGATGGTTGTCAGGTCGTTGGCCTGCGCACCGAAGAAGAGCGCGCCGTCACCACCAAGAAGGGTGGCGAAGTCACCCGCACCGACGGCTACAAGGCTGTCATCCTCGGCACTGGCGAAAAGAAAGCCAAGCGCACGAACAAGGCTCTGCGCGGCCAGTTCGCGAAAGCCGGCGTGGCACCCAAGTCGAAACTCCGTGAGTTCCGCGTCTCGGGCGACCTGCCGGAAATCGGCGCCGAAGTTCAGGCTGACCACTATGTGCCAGGCCAGAAGGTTGACGTTTCCAGCTACGCGATCGGTAAAGGTTTTGCCGGCGCGATGAAGCGCTGGAACTTCGGCGGTCTTCGCGCCACGCACGGTGTGTCGCTCTCGCACCGCTCGCACGGTTCGACGGGTATGAACCAGGATCCGGGCCGCGTGTTCAAGAACAAGAAAATGGCCGGCCACCTCGGTACCGACCGTATCACCACACAGAACCTGACGGTTGTGCGCACAGACGTTGAGCGCGGCCTGATCCTCGTGAAGGGCGCCGTGTCCGGTCATGACGGTTCGTTCGTGGAAATCCGCGATGCCGTGAAGAAAGCCCTGCATGCCGACGCGCCTGCAGCCGGTTCCTTCAAGTCGGCAAACGCTCCTGCCCAGACAGAGGGTGCTGAATAATGGAACTCGCAGTCAAAACCCTTGCCGGTAAAGCGGCTGGCAACATCACACTTGATGATGCCATCTTCGGCATTGCCGAAATCCGCAAGGACCTGCTTCACCGCACGGTCCGCTGGCAGCTGGCCAAGCGCCAGGCTGGCACGCACAAGACCCAGACGCGGTCTGAAGTGTCGGTCACGACCAAGAAGTCGATCCGCCAAAAAGGTTCGGGCGGCGCTCGCCACGGTTCGCGCAACGCACCTATCTTTGTCGGCGGCGGTGTGGCTCACGGCCCGCGCGTTCGCAGCCACGCCCACGATCTTCCCAAGAAGGTCCGCAAGCTGGCGCTCGCACATGCCCTGTCGTCGAAAGTTGTCGCTGACTCGATCCTGGTGATCGACGCTGCAACGCTGACCGCGCCGAAGACGAAGGAACTGGCGGCTCACTTCGCCAGCCTTGGCATCGAGAACGCGCTGATCATTTCCGGCATCACGGTTGACGAAAACTTCGCCAAGGCCGCTCGCAACATCCCGAACGTGGATGTGCTGCCTGTCGCCGGCCTCAACGTGTATGACATCCTGCGCCGCAAGACGCTCGTCATCACGAAGGAAGCCGCTGAAGGCATCCAGGCGCGCTTCGACGGCACGCTGGCCCAACCCGCAATCGCAGCAGAGGCTGAATAGTCATGGCTGATCCGAAGCAACATCACTACGACATCATTCGCAAGCCGATCATCACCGAGAAATCGACGCTGGTCGCTGAAGAGAACAAGATCGTTTTCGAAGTCGCGCTCACCGCTGACAAGAAGTCGATCAAAGAGGCCATCGAGTCCCTCTTCAAGGTTGATGTCACGGCCGTGAACACTGTGCTCCAAAAGGGCAAAACGAAGCGTTTCAAAGGTCACCTTGGTCGTCGTAACGACATCAAGAAAGCCTATGTCACGCTCGCTGAAGGCCAATCTGTCGACATTTCGACGGGCCTGTAGGGGAAGGACGTAGACCATGGCACTTAAGACATTCAATCCAACGTCCCCAGGCCGTCGCCAGCTCGTGCTGGTCGACCGTTCGGACCTGCACAAGGGCAAGCCCGTCAAGGCGCTGACCGAAGGCCTGTCCAAAAAGGGCGGCCGTAACAACCGTGGCCGTATCACGGCACGCCGCATCGGTGGTGGCGCCAAGAAGCTGTACCGTATGGTCGACTTCAAGCGTAACCGCTGGGACATGCCGGCTGTTGTTGAGCGCCTCGAGTATGACCCGAACCGCACGGCCTTCATTGCGCTGATCAAGTACGAAGACGGCATGCTTTCCTACATCATCGCGCCACAGCGCCTTGAAGTTGGTGATACGGTCGTCACGTCGACAACGGCTGATATCAAGCCGGGCAACACGCTGCCGCTGAAGAACATTCCTGTCGGTACGATCATCCACAATATCGAGCTGAAGCCCCAGAAGGGCGCCCAGATGGTGCGTTCGGCTGGTACGTATGCCCAGCTCGTTGGCCGTGACGGTGGTTATGCCCAGATCAAGCTGACGTCCGGCGAGCTTCGCATGGTGCTCGACACCTGCCTCGCAACGATCGGCGCCGTGTCCAACCCGGACAATATGAACCAGGTCCTGTCGAAGGCCGGTCGCAAGCGTCACATGGGCAAGCGCCCATCTGTTCGCGGCGTGGTCATGAACCCGGTCGACCACCCACACGGTGGTGGTGAAGGCAAGTCGTCCGGCGGTCGTCACCCAGTGACGCCATGGGGCAAGAAAACCCGCGGTCCGAAGACCCGTTCAAACAAAGCGACGGATCGTCTGATCATCCGCCGCCGTAACGCGAAACGCTAGAGGAGCCGCGAGACATGTCACGTTCTGTCTGGAAAGGCCCATTTGTTGACGGCTATCTGCTGAAGAAAGCCGAAGAGGCTCGCGCCTCCGAGAAGCGGACGGTCATCAAGACCTGGTCGCGTCGTTCGACAATCCTGCCCAATTTTATCGGCCTGAACTTCCAGGTCCATAACGGCAACAAATTCATCCCGGTCACGGTCTCGGAAGAGATGGTCGGCCACAAGTTTGGCGAGTTTGCTCCAACCCGTACGTTCTACGGCCACGGCGCAGACAAGAAAGCGAAGCGGAAGTAGTCATGGGTAAGACCAAGAATCCTCCGAAGCAGGCTTCCAACGAGTCGCGCGCTGTCCTGCGCATGTACCGTTCGAGCCCACAGAAGCTGAACCTGCTGGCCCAGCAGATCCGCGGCCTTCCGGTCGAGCGGGCACTGGCTGAGCTGCAGTTCTCGCCGAAGCGTCCTGCCAAGGACGTTCGCAAGCTTCTGCAGAGCGCGATCGCCAACGCAGAAAACAATCACGGTCTCGACATTGACAGCCTTGTCGTTGCCGAAGCCCACGTGGGCAAGAACCTCGTGATGAAACGTATTCGGGCCCGCGCCCGCGGCCGTGCCGCTCGCGTCCTGAAGCCGTTCGCGCAGGTTACCATTGTCCTTCGTGACACAAGCATGGAAGCGGAGGCCGCCTGATGGGTCAGAAAGTCAATCCAATTGGTTTTCGTCTGGGTATCAACCGGACGGCAGACAGCCGCTGGTATGCAGACAGCGCCGACTTCGGTCGCCTGCTGCATGAGGACCTTGCCATCCGCAAGGCCATCCGCGCAAAACTGAAGCAAGCCGGCATCTCGAAGATCATCATCGAGCGCCCGCACAAGAAATGCCTCATCACGATCCACACGGCCCGTCCGGGCCTGGTGATCGGCAAGAAGGGTGGCGACATCGAAGTGCTCCGCAAAGAGCTCGGCAAGATGACGACGGACGAAGTTCGCGTGAACCTCGTTGAAATCCGCAAGCCGGAAATCGACGCCACGCTGATCGCTGACGACATTGCACGCCAACTCGAGCGCCGGGCTTCGTTCCGCCGCACGATGAAGCGCTCGATCCAGTCCGCCATGCGTCTTGGCGCTGAAGGTATCCGTATCATGGTTGCAGGCCGTCTTGGCGGTGCTGAAATCGCGCGGACCGAGCAGTATGCAGAAGGCTCCGTGCCACTGCACACGCTGCGCGCAGACATCGACTACGGCACAGCGGAAGCTGCGACCACCTACGGCATCATCGGCATCAAGGTCTGGGTCTACAAAGGCGAGATCATGGAGCACGATCCGATGGCGCAGGACAAGCGCCTCGAGTCTTCGGGCCAATCGCGCGCTCGTGCCAATGCTAACCAACGCGGACCGGCTACCGGTGCGCAAGCCTCCGGAGCGTAAGAGATGCGTCAGCCGAAGCGAACCAAATTCAGGAAGGCCTTCAAAGGCCGGATCAACGGCACGGCGAAAGGCGGCTTCACGCTGGCTTTCGGCGAGTTCGGCCTCAAGGCTCTCGAGCCTGAGCGTGTTACGGCACGCCAGATCGAAGCCACCCGCCGGGCTGTGACGCGTTACATGAAGCGTCAGGGCAAAGTGTGGATCCGCGTATTCCCGGATGTGCCTGTGTCGGCAAAGCCGATCGAAGTGCGGATGGGTAAAGGTAAGGGTTCGGTCGACCGTTGGGTCGCCCGCGTCTCGCCCGGTCGCATCATGTTCGAGATCGACGGTGTGCCGGAAGATGTCGCCCGCGAAGCCCTGCGCCTTGGTGCAGCCAAGCTTCCGATCAAGACGAAAGTCGTCAAGCGGATTGAGGGGATCTGATCATGAAAGCCTCTGATGTAAGAACCAAAAGCGCCGACCAGCTCAAAGACGAGCTGATCAAGCTGAAAAAAGAACAGTTCAACCTGCGCTTCCAGGCGGCCACCGGCCAGCTTGAGAAGACGGCCCGCGCCAAGGAGATCCGTCGCGACATTGCTCGCGTCAAGACGATCCTTCGCGAAAAGGCCGTGGCAGGTCAGGCCTAGGAGAGAGAACATGCCTAAACGTATTATGGAAGGTGTCGTTGTCTCGACGAAGCAGGACAAGACAGCCATCGTTCGCGTCGAACGGACCTTCACCCACCCGGTGATGAAAAAGATCGTTCGTCGTTCGAAAAAGTATCACGCCCACGACGAAGCCAATGTGGCTGTCGAGGGACAGATTGTAACCATCCAGGAATGCCCACCGCATTCCAAGCTGAAGCGTTGGGAACTGGTTTCCGGCGAAGGGAGTGACGCATGATCCAGATGCAATCAAATCTCCGCGTCGCCGATAACTCCGGCGCTCGCCGGGTCCAGTGCATCAAGGTGCTGGGTGGTGCTGGTCGCCGGTACGCTTCTGTGGGCGACGTTATCGTCGTCTCCATCAAGGAAGCGATCCCGACCGGCCGCGTGAAGAAGGGTGATGTCCGCAAGGCCGTCGTCGTTCGCGTCGCGAAAGACATCAATCGTGCAGACGGTTCGACCATCCGGTTCGACTCCAATGCTGCCGTGCTCATCAACAACAATGGTGAGCCAATCGGAACCCGCGTTTTTGGTCCGGTCCCGCGTGAACTTCGCGGCAAGAACCAGGTCAAGATCGCCAACATGGCGCCGGAGGTTTTGTAGTCATGGCTGCGAAGATCAAAAAAGGCGACACGGTGCTGATCATTGCTGGTCGCAACAAGGGCTCGAAAGGTGAAGTGCTTAAAGTACTCGTCGACGAGAACCGTGTTGTGGTTCGCGGCGTCAACGTCGTGAAGCGCCATCAGAAGCCAACACAGATGGATCCGGGCGGCATCAAGAATTTTGAAGCGCCGATCCACGTGTCCAATGTTGCACACGTTGACCCACGCGACGGCAAGCCCGTTCGCGTCGGCTTCAAGACAGACGAGCATGGCCGCAAAACGCGGTTTGCCAAGCGTTCAGGGGAATCCATCGATGTCTAAGGCATACGAACCCCGTCTCAAGACGAAGTACCGCGATGAGATCCGGGGCAAACTGCAAGAGCAGTTCAGCTACACGAACCCAATGCAGGTTCCGAAACTCGACAAGGTCGTGATCAACATGGGCGTAGGCGAAGCCGTCTCCGACTCCAAGAAGATCAAAGCCGCCCTTGCTGAGCTGGAACTGATCGCGGGCCAAAAGCCTGTGGCCACCAAGGCCCGCAAGTCCATCGCCGGCTTCAAGCTGCGCGAAGGCATGCTGATCGGCTGCAAGGTCACGCTTCGCCGTGATCGCATGTTCGAGTTTCTTGACCGCCTGACCAACATTGCGCTTCCGCGCGTGAAGGACTTCCGCGGCCTGAATGGCAAGAGCTTCGATGGCATGGGCAACTATGCCATGGGCCTCAAAGAACACATCGTTTTCCCGGAGATCGCTTACGATCAGGTGGAAGAGATTCGCGGTATGGACATTATCGTCTGCACCACCGCCTCAACCAACGAAGAAGCCAAGGCACTCCTCGCCGAGTGTGGCTTCCCGTTCCGGAACTAGCGCCAGGAGATCTGCTGATATGGCAAAGAAGAGCGCAATCGAGAAGAACAAGCGGCGCCAGAAGCTCGTTGACCGTTATGCGGCCAAACGTGCTGAACTGAAGGCAATCGCGATGGACGAGAACCTGACCCTTGAGGAGCGCTTCAAGGCGCGTCTCAAGCTGGCGGAACTTCCACGCAACTCGGCGCCGAACCGTGTTCGTAATCGCTGTGAAGTAACCGGGCGTCCGCGCGGCTACTATCGCAAACTTAAAATGTCGCGGATCGCGCTGCGGGACCTTGGTTCCACTGGCATGATCCCCGGTCTCGTGAAATCCAGCTGGTAAGGAGGGAGAGCTAAATGAACCTTTCAGATCCCCTCGGTGATATGCTGACACGCATCCGGAACGCCCAGATGCGCGGCATGTCTAAAGTTGTCACCCCGGCGTCGAAAGTCCGCGCCCGTGTCCTCGATGTCCTCGCTGATGAGGGTTACATCCGTGGCTACGCGGAAGTGGAAAAAGACGGCCACAAAAATCTTGAAATCGAGCTTAAGTATTACGAAGGCCAACCGGTCATCTCGGAGATCAAACGTATCTCCAAGCCGGGTCGCCGCGTGTACTCTTCGGTCTCTGACATTCCGCTCGTGCGCAATGGCCTTGGCATTTCCATCCTGTCGACTTCGCAGGGTGTTATGTCGGACAATGCTGCCCGGACGAAAAATGTCGGTGGCGAAGTGCTCTGTCGGGTATTCTAGGAGAGCGCTGATGTCACGTATTGGAAAACTCGCAATCCCGGTCCCGAATGGCACGACGGTTTCCGTCGAAGGCCAGACGATCAAGGCCAAGGGCCCCAAAGGCGAAATGACGTTCACGGTCGCGGAAGTGATCACACCGAAATTCGAAAACGGTGAACTGTCCGTCATGCCACGCGCCGACCTGGTGAAGGCTGCCGCAGATCGCATCGCGCAAGAGAAAGCACGCGGACGCCGCCTGCCGACTTTCGCCGAAGCGCTTGACTCGACCGCTCGTACCCAGTGGGGCACGGCTCGCGCTCGCGCCGCCAACATGGTGCAAGGCGTGTCGGAAGGCTACACCAAGTCACTTGAACTCGTCGGCGTGGGTTACCGCGCGCAGATGCAGGGCAATGACCTGAAACTGGCCCTCGGCTTCTCGCATGATGTCGTTTACAAGGCTCCTCAAGGTATCACGCTGGCTTCATCGAAGCCGACAGAAGTTGTGATCACGGGCGCGGACAAGCAGTCGGTTGGCCAGGTTGCCGCCGAAATCCGCAAGTACCGTCCGCCAGAGCCGTATAAAGGCAAGGGTATTCGCTACGTCGGCGAATATGTGCGCCGCAAGGAAGGCAAGAAGAAGTAAGCCGATGAAAAGTCCACGCGAAAAAATGCAGCGCCGCGCACAGCGGGTCCGCACCAAACTCCGGAAGGTCGCCGAAGGGCGCCCGCGTCTGTCGGTTGCTCGCAGCCATAAGAACATTTCGGCCCAGATCATCGACGACGAGAAGGGCATCACGCTCGCCTCGGCGTCGACCCTGGAAAAGGATGTGCTGGGCAAGGCTAAGACCGGTGCAGATTCTGCTGCTGCCGCCCTGGTTGGCAAGACGCTCGCTGAGCGCGCCAAGAAGGCCGGTGTCGAGGACGTCGTGTTTGATCGCGGCGGCTACATGTTCCACGGCCGGGTGAAAGCCCTGGCAGACGCCGCCCGTGAGGGCGGTCTCAAATTCTAAGGAGAGGCCCTATGGCTGAAGAAAGAGGAAGAGGCCGTCGTCGCGATCGTGAGGAAGAAGTTTCCGAGATCGTCGACAAGCTCGTCGGCATCAACCGCGTTGCGAAAACGGTGAAGGGCGGCAAGAACTTCGGTTTCGCTGCACTCGTCGTCGTCGGTGACCAGAAGGGCCGCGCAGGCTTCGGCAAGGGCAAAGCCCGCGAAGTGCCTGAGGCGATCCGCAAGGCAACCGAAGAAGCAAAGCGCAACATGGTTCGCGTGCCACTTCGCGAAGGCCGCACACTGCACCATGATGGCAAGGGCCGTCACGGCGCTGGTAAAGTTGTGCTCCGCGCAGCGCCTCCCGGTACTGGCGTTATCGCCGGTGGTCCGATGCGCGCCGTGATGGAAGTGCTCGGCGTGCAGGACGTTGTCGGCAAGTCGATCGGTTCGTCGAACCCTTACAACATGGTTCGCGCCACGTTCGACGCTCTGAAAGAGCAGGCGAGCCCGCGTACCGTCGCTTCCAAGCGTGGCCTGAAGGTTCAGGACGTTGTCGGTCGTCGTACCGATGGCGCTTCCGAAGCCGGCATGGCTGACATCGTAAGCTAGAAGGACAGGCGACATGGCGAAGAAAATGCTCACCGTCCGTCAGAAGGGCAGCCCGATCGGCCGCGATCCCAGCCAGCGCAAGACGCTGATTGGCCTCGGTCTCAACAAGGTTGGCCGGACGAAGGAACTCGAAGACACTGCGCCGGTTCGCGGCATGATCCGCAAAGTGGCTCACTTGGTAGAGGTGGTTGGCGAGTAGCGCAGGTTTGCGCAGTCGGCCCTCTCACAGAATAAATATCGGAAGATAAAGCGATGAAACTCAACGATTTGTCCCCAGCAGAGGGCGCCACCAAGAACCGCATGCGCGTTGGTCGCGGCGTGGGTTCGGGCAAAGGCAAGACAGCCGGTCGCGGCGTCAAGGGTCAGAAGGCCCGTTCCGGCGTTGCCGTGAACGGCTTCGAAGGCGGCCAGATGCCAATCTACATGCGTCTTCCAAAGCGCGGCTTCACGGCCCGCAACTCGAAGTCGCACGCCTGGATCAACCTCAGCCGTCTGGCCAAGGCCATTGAAGAAGGCAAACTCGACGCCAAAAACGTGACAGAGGAAACCCTCGTCGCCGCTGGCGTGGTCAACAAGCTGGGCGACGGTGTTCGCCTGCTGGCCAAGGGTGATGCCCCCAAGAACGTGACCATTACGGTGACCGGCGCCTCGAAAGCTGCGATTGAAGCAATCGAGAAAGCTGGCGGATCCGTCACGGTGACCGGGCCCAAGAAAGACACAGCTGAAGTTTAATCAGCGGTTTTTTCCTTATACCCCTTCACAAATACTGTTTCGCCGCCGATTTTGGCGGCGAACGCTTTTTCAGGGAGGCTGAACGGCCGATGGCGAATGCTGCAGAACAAATGGCCCGCAACGTCAATTTTGCGAGCTTTGGAAAAGCGAAGGATCTGCAAAACCGGATCCTGTTCACGCTTGTAATTCTGGTCCTCTACCGCCTCGGCACGTACATCCCCATTCCTGGCCTCGACCCGGAACAGTATCGCAGCCTCTTTGCCGGCCAGTCGAACGGCATTCTGGGGTCGATGAACCTGTTCGCCGGCGGCGCGGTTGAGCGTATGGGCGTCTTCGCGCTCAACGTGATGCCCTACATCACCGCTTCCATCATCATCCAGATGATGACGTCGGCCTCACCCACGCTTGAGAAACTCAAGAAGGAAGGCGAAGCGGGCCGCAAGCAGATCAACCAGTACACCCGTTACCTGACGCTGGCCTTCGCGCTGGTCCAGTCGTTCGCAATTGCCGGTGGCCTGTCGGCTGTGCGCATTGAGGGCATTGCGCCCTGGTTCTTCATCCTGACCGGCGTTGTCACGCTGACCGGCGGCACAATGCTGCTGATGTGGATGGGCGAGCAGATCACCGCGCGCGGTATCGGCAACGGTATTTCGCTGATCATCTTCGCCGGCATCGTTGCGGAACTTCCGAAGGCAATCTTCAACCTGATTACGCAGGCGCGCACGACCTCGGTCAATATTGTGTTTGTTCTTGCGATTGCGGTCATGGTTATCGCGCTGGTCGTCTTCATCGTGTTCATGGAGCGATCACAGCGAAGGCTACTGATTCAGTATCCGAAGCGCCAGCAGTCCCATGGCTTTGCACAGGGCCAGCGCAGCTTCCTGCCGCTCAAGATCAACACGTCGGGCGTTATCCCGCCAATCTTCGCCTCGGCGCTGCTGATGCTGCCAATGACGGCAATCGGCTTCCTCGGTGGCGGCGCGGCAGATGCTGGCGGTAGCGGCATTCTCGGCTTCCTCGCGACTCACTTCTCGCCGGGCTCGTGGACCTACATCATCACCCAGGCTGGCCTGATCATCTTCTTCTGCTTTTTCTACACGTCGATCATGTTCAATCCGGAAGAGACGGCTGATAACCTGCGCAAGTATGGCGGCTTCATTCCAGGTATTCGCCCAGGCTCCAATACAGCAGCCTATATCGACTATGTTCTAACCCGCCTGACGACGATTGGTTCTTTCTATCTCGTCTTTGTCTGTATTCTTCCCGAGCTCCTGCGTCGTTATTTCCCGGAAATTCCGTTCTATATCGGTGGCACATCGCTTCTGATCGTGGTTTCTGTAACTATGGATACGGTGACGCAGATTCAATCGCATTTGATCGCGCACCAGTATGAAGGCATGATCAAGAAGTCGAAGCTCGGGGGCCGTAAGAAATGAATTTGATACTGTTCGGGCCGCCTGCGGCCGGAAAAGGCACGCAAGCCAAACGTCTCGTCGAAGAACGTGGATACGTCCAGCTCTCGACCGGCGACATGCTGCGTGCAGCGCGGGCCTCGGGTTCCGAGCTGGGCCAGCGGGTTGCGCAAATCATGGATGAAGGCGGCTTGGTCTCCGACGAGATCGTGATCGCCCTGATCGATGAGCAGCTGGAAGTGCAGGCGGGTGCGCCTGGTTTCATTTTCGACGGCTTCCCACGCACTGTGGGCCAGTCTGAGGCACTTGATACGCTACTTGAGTCGCGCGGCACCTCTGTGGATCTCGTGATCCGCATGCTGGTCGACGATGACAAGCTGCTGAGCCGTGTCACGAAACGATTCGAGGAGCAGGGGCGTAAGGACGACAATCCAACGACTTTCTCGCGCCGTCTCGAAAAATACTATGAAGATACAGCACCCTTGCTGCCGATCTATGCCGAACGAGGTGTCCTCGTTGAGATCGACGGAATGGGTGGAATTGATGAGGTCGCGTCCCAAATCGACACGGCCTTGAAACAGACCGCCTAAAGCTGGGATTCCGCTGTTGACGCGGGAATTTGTGGGGTTATAAGCCTCATCTCTTAGCTTAAGGCTTAATCGCCAGTGCGCGACGGGGCGGCATCCGCCCCTTTGCGCTCTTTATGTTTGAACAGTCGCTTCAGGAGTAACGGCTTTGGCCCGTATTGCAGGCGTTAACATCCCGACCAACAAGCGCGTCGAAATCGCGCTGCGCTATATTCATGGCATTGGCCCGGCGATGGCACGCGAAATTATTGAAAAAGTGGGCGTCGAGCCTGCACGCCGCGTCGCAGACCTGTCGGACGCCGAAGTTATCCGCATCCGCGAAGCGATTGATGCCGACTATCTCGTGGAGGGTGACCTTCGCCGCGATACGTCGATGAACATCAAGCGCCTTATGGACCTTGGTTGCTACCGTGGCCTTCGCCACCGTCGCAAGCTGCCAGTCCGCGGCCAGCGTACACACACCAACGCCCGCACCCGCAAGGGTCCGGCCAAGCCGATCGCCGGCAAGAAGAAATAATAGGATCACACCGAGATGGCCCGCGATACAACGACACGAGTCCGCCGCAGAGAGCGCAAGAACATCACTTCCGGTGTTGTTCACGTCAACTCGAGCTTCAACAACACGATGGTCACGATCACCGACGCGCAGGGAAATGCTATTTCCTGGTCGTCCTCGGGCGTCGTTGGCTTCAAGGGCTCGCGCAAGTCGACCCCCTATGCTGCCCAGATGGCTGCTGAGGACGCTGCGAAAAAAGCCCAGGAGCACGGCCTCCAGACGGTTGAAGTGAACGTGCGCGGTCCTGGTTCGGGTCGTGAGAGCGCGCTGCGTGCGCTCCAGGCTGTGGGTCTGACCGTCACGTCGATCAACGACACGACGCCGATCCCGCACAATGGATGCCGCCCGCCGAAGCGCCGCCGCGTCTAATCAAACCTCTCCAGCGGCGCGCTTTGCGCCGCTTGCCGCTTTCAAGGAAAGTCGCCCATGGCTGACAAAGAACTTATCTCCGTCAACGACCGTAACTGGAAAGAACTCATCCGTCCGAACCGCCCTGTGGTTCAGGCTGGATATGACACGAAGCGTAAAGCGAAGCTGGTGATTGAACCGCTTGAGCGCGGCTACGGCACGACGCTCGGAAACGCCCTGCGCCGCGTGCTGCTGTCATCGCTTCAGGGCGCCGCCATCATTGGCGTCCAGATCGACGGCGTGGTTCACGAGTTTTCGGCAATCCCGGGCGTCCGTGAGGATGTTACGACGATCGTGCTGAACCTGAAGCAGGTCGCGATCTTCATGGAATCCGACACGCCGAAGCGCATGGTGCTGAAGGCGAAAGGCCCAGGCGAAGTCAAAGCCGGTCAGATCGAAACGCCAGCTGACGCCAAGATCCTGAACCCTGACCTCGTCATCTGTACGCTCGACGACGGCGCAGAAGTTCGCATGGAATTCACTGTTGCCACCGGCAAAGGCTACGTGCCTGCTGATGCGCACCGTCCGGAAGATGCCCCAATCGGCTATATTCCGATTGACGCGATCTATAGCCCAGTTCGCCGCGTTGGCTATCTGGTTGAAGATACGCGTGAAGGCACTGTGCTGGACTATGACAAGCTGACGCTCGACATTGAGACGGACGGTTCTGTAACGCCCGAGGATTCGGTCGCTTATGCTGCCCGCATCCTCCAGGACCAGCTTCAGCTGTTCATCAATTTCGAAGAGCCAACCCTCGAAGTGGGCCAGGCTCAGGAAGAAACCGACCTCGGCTTCAATCCCGTCCTCCTCAAGAAGGTCGACGAGCTGGAACTGTCCGTGCGTTCGGCAAACTGCCTGAAGAACGACAATATCGTCTATATCGGCGACCTCATCCAGAAATCGGAAGCAGAGATGCTTCGCACGCCGAACTTCGGCCGCAAGTCTCTCAACGAAATCAAGGAAGTTCTCGCTGGCATGGGCCTGCACCTCGGCATGGAAGTGCCGGATTGGCCGCCAGAAGATATTGAAGGCCTTGCCAAGAAATACGACGACCACCTATAGGACCCGATCAATCTGATTACCGGGGGCCTGATCACCTCCAGAGGACACGACAATGCGCCACGGACTAGCCCACCGCAAACTGAACAAAACGACCTCGCACCGTAAGGCGATGTTCGCCAACATGGCGGCGAGCCTCATCACGCATGAGCAGATCGTTACGACCCTGCCCAAGGCCAAGGAAATGGCGCCGCTCATGGACAAGCTTATCACGCTTGCCAAGAAGGGTGACCTTGCGGCCCGCCGTCAGGCGATCGCGAAAGTCCGCGACGAGGACGCTGTCCGCAAGCTGTTCGACGTGATGGGCGACCGTTACAAGGACCGCAACGGCGGTTACACCCGCGTTCTGAAAGCTGGCTTCCGCCATGGCGACAACGCACCTGTTGCTGTCCTGGAACTGGTTGATCGTGACGAAACGGCTCGCGGCGCTGCCGACAAGGCGCGTCACGCTGCTGAACTGGAAGCGATGGACGACTAGTCCTTCCGCGCCTTCACTGAAATACTCAAAGCCCCGGACGGAAACGTCCGGGGTTTTTCGTTTGGGGCAAAGGAATTCGTTGCAACAGGGGTTGGCCGAAAGAAAGTGTCATGCTGGTTTGCTAACGCCTGTCAGGCAATAGCGAGGAGGCTGCATCCATGATTCCATTCCCTTACAGTTCGGGCCGCACGACAGCGACGGCGATTTTGCTGGCTGCGTCGCTGATCAGTGCCTGTGCAACACCGGCAAGTGAAACCGCTACGATAGTTATGGAAGCCGAGGCGCCGGTTGCTGATTCGGAATTCACCATTGCGGTTCTGCCCGATACGCAGAACTATCTCGATTACACGCACCAGGCCGCCGAAGGCTTTCCGTTTGAGGCCAGCGAGCTGTTCCTCAAACAGATGCAATATGTTGCCGACAATCTGGAGAGCGCTGGCGGAGAGATCGCCTTCGTTACGTCCCTCGGCGATGTCTGGCAGCACCAGACGCTGGTTATGGACGAAGACCACAAGGCGCGTGGATTCAAGGCCGTGCCAAATCCGATCATGGACAGTTTCTTTGCACCAACGGAAAAGACGAAGACCGTCGAGATGCCAAAGGCCCATGAAGGTTTTTCGCTGATCGCCGGCAAGACGCCCTTCTCGGTCGTGCCGGGCAATCACGACTATGATTCCATGTTTACGGACTCCAAGTTCCCACCCAAGGCCACGCGCCCGCAGGAGGTGGACCCGAACGACCTGAAGAGCTCACTTGGGATTGTCCATCCGGGGGGGCTCGACAATTTCCGCTCCGTTTTCGGCGGGGATACGGCCTTCTTCAAGGACAAACCCTGGTATGTCGCCAGCCATGATGGCGGCGCGGACAGCGCGCAGATTTTCGAGGCGGGCGGCTATCGCTTCCTGCACATCGGTCTGCAATTCGATCCGCCGAACAGCTCGCTGGATTGGGCCAAGGCCGTGATGGTGAAATACCCCGGCGTGCCGACCATTGTTTCCACCCATGACTACATGGACAAGGAAGGCGCGCGCGTGCCGAACCCTATGGTCGATGGGCATGCCGTGGACCCGCAGAACAACAACCCGCAAATGGTGTGGGACAAGCTGATCAGCCAGAATGACCAGATTTTCCTCGTCCTGTGCGGCCATGAGCATGGCCAAGCCTACCGCGTCGATGACAACGCATTCGGCAACAAGGTGTGGCAGGTGCTGGCCGACTATCAGGACCGCGGGCAGACGGCCATTGATGCGGGCGTCAAATCGGCCTGGCCCGTGGGCATTGGCGATGGGTGGATGCGCCTGATGCGTTTCGACATGGCCGAGGCCACGCCGGTCATGACGGTAAAAACCTATTCAACGCATTATGAGAAGATGAGCCGCGATACGGATACATATGCGGCCTGGTACAAGGCCGGAGAAAAGCCGAAACTCTCGGACGAAGCTTTCCATGATGAAGACGATTATGCCGTCACGTTGACCGATTTTTATGCCCGTTTCGACAAGACAGGACGTGTCGCGAAATAGATGCAAGTCCTTGGGTGATAAGAGACTTTATGTAAAACACATCAGACCCCGGACCAATGTGTCCGGGGTTTTCTTTTTCAGGAAAGCTTGACGACGCAATCTGATTCCATCATACGGCGCATCCATTCAGCAACGGAGATACCAATGAACTGGTATACCAACCAACCAAGAGCGAAGTTTGACGCGCAGGAACTGCGCAGCGAATGCGTTCGCATGGAGGAAGCTGGATAGGGCTGATTGTCAGTCTGCAGATCGGGAAACCGGTTTTTGTCCGCCCTCCGCGTCTTACGCCCGGAGGGTTTTTTATGTCTTTCACCCAAAGGGAACCGCGGAGGGCTTGTCAGGAGGAGTTTGGAACCACCAGACTTTGGAACGATGAGTAAATTTGACGTTTTCGAAACCAGCGCCGGTGGGCGCATCAAGGCCTGGGTAAAAGGTGTTCCCGTTGAGGAGAGCGCCCGGCACCAGCTTGAGAATGTAGCGGGCCTGCCGTTCATTCACTCGCACCTTGCCGTGATGCCAGACGTGCACTTCGGGCGCGGCGCCACTGTTGGTTCGGTCATCCCCACGAAGGGGGCGATCATTCCCGCTGCTGTCGGTGTCGACATCGGTTGCGGAATGATGGCGATTGGCACGAGCCTCACAGCGAACGACCTGCCGGACAGCCTTGCGGCCATCCGCAGTGAGATCGAGCGCAAGGTGCCGGTCGGCAACGGGCGCGCTGGCAGCCATAAGGAAGCACCCGCACGGGCAGCCACGGCGCTGCGTCATTCCGGGCTGGTGGACCGTCTTGAGGCCATTACCGGCAAGCACAAGCGCATCCAGCGTACGGCCTTTGCCAAGCAGCTGGGCTCGCTCGGTGGCGGGAACCATTTCATCGAGCTTTGCCTCGATGAAACGGATCATGTCTGGGTCATGTTGCACTCCGGGTCTCGCGGCACCGGGAACGTGATCGGTACGTACTTCATCCAGGAAGCCCGTGAGGCCCTGGAGAAGCGCGTGCTCGGCTATCATGTGCCCGACCGTGACCTCGCTTTCCTTGTGGAAGGAGAGGAGCTGTTTGCGGATTACATCGATGCCATCGGTTGGGCGCAGGACTATGCGCGCCTTAACCGGGAAGTCATGATGGACCGTGTGCTGATCGCCATGCGTGACATGCTGCCAGCCTTCACGTTGGCCAAGCAGGCGGTGAACTGCCACCACAATTACGTGGAGCGGGAGCATCATTTCGGCGCCGATATCTGGGTCACTCGCAAAGGCGCCGTGCGCGCAGGTGAGGGTGAGCTGGGCATCATTCCGGGTTCGATGGGGGCGAAGTCCTTCATCGTTCGCGGGAAGGGCAATGCGGACTCGTTCTGTTCGTGTTCGCACGGGGCAGGGCGGGCCATGTCGCGCACGGAAGCGAAGCGCCGGTTCACGCTGGAGGACCATATCGCAGCAACAGCCGCCGTGGAATGTCGCAAAGACGCGGGCGTGATTGATGAAACGCCGATGGCCTACAAGGACATCGACGCCGTCATGGCCGCGCAGTCTGATCTGGTGGAGGTGGTGCACACGCTTCGTCAGGTCGTCTGTGTAAAGGGTTGACAGTTAACCATGTCTGGCCTTATACGCCGCACCTCACTGCCGGGCCGTCCGCTCAAGGATGGCCCGGCAGACCTAACCCGAAGAGATTTGAGATGAAGCTGAGTTGTAAAAACACAATCAGCTCCTCGCGACTGCGGGGGGCATTGTCGGCCTCCCCCGCGCTTTGGCCGGTGGATGCCTGACCTCGTATTGAACACCTGATCCGCTCGCGCTGGGGCATTGCCTCGGCGGATGCGATTTGAAAGGAGGTGGATCATGGGCACGCCCATGACCCTGATGCATGTGCGTCCGAAAGGGCGTGCCGGCATCCAGACGCCGTTGCTCGGCTTCCTGGCCGGGCCCCATGCTGACCTGATTGCTCAGGCCTGGCCTGCGCCGCACAACGGGTTCTTCACCCTGCCAACGGCCCGTCGCCATGCTGCCGCGATCCTGCTCGGTCGTGCGCCGGAGATGCGAATGGGCGAGATCATCCACGCAGTTGAGCGTGGGCGAGATCGTGACGTTGCGTGCTTCCTGATGCGAGGCGAAGCGCCGGGCGGCCTGATGAAGGCGCTCGGCCGTCTCGGCGAAGTGCTGTGGGAGGCGGGTGACTATGCCCGTTTCCTCAGCCTGTTTGCTGAGGAGGAAGCGGCACGTGTGCTGCGGCACATGAAGGCCATCGGTGCTGATCGGCTCGCGCTGATCGGTAAATTGCCGATACAGCTGCGTCAGGCGGGGATCATTTCCCGGTTGCCAGCTTTGCCGGTCGCCGTGGATGACCTTGCCGAAGCGTTCCGTCTGGCCTTGCGCATTCATGGGGCAGGCGAGGCGGTCGCCATGGCCAGCCGCTGGAACCGGGCGCGCGATACGCTCGCCTTGTTCGACATGGCAGCCGAGGCACTTCAGCCGGTTCGGTTCGGCAGCGTGATGGCGCTGCCGCGCCTGCCGGAGGCCTTCGTGCAGGTGAATGACCGCAAGGCACTGGTCAGTGTCGCGCTCGAGTTTCGCAATTGTTTGCGGGACTTTGTGGGCGATCTGTCCGCCGGGCGGATGGCGGTCTACACCGTGCGCGTTGCGGGTGAGCACTTGGCTGTTGCCCTGCGGCAGGATCCTGCCGGCTGGCGCTTGGCCGAGGCGCTCGGTGTGCAGAACGCGGACGCAAGTGACGCCGCGCTCCGGCACATCGTCGCTGTCCTCGACGCGGCTGGCGTTCGCACCGGGCAGTCGACGTGGGCGCTCGCCCGCCAGCTGCACGACCATGCGTGCGACAGGTGCGGTCCGGCCCATATCGGCCCGCGTGAAACCTGGCGTGACCGGCTTGCACTGGGCTCGCTCTGGGATTGAGGCGTCTGATGGAATGCCCCTTCTTCCGCGAGGAAGGAGGGGCATTTTGCATATGCCATCAGGAAACCGGACAACTGCCCGTTATTCGACCCCGTGATGAGCGCGACAAAAGGATTACAAATCCGAAATTGTCATTGTCCCAATAAGTGCCGTAGAAGTTTACCATGTCGATTTGGAAAGCCGCGGTCATTGTTGCCGCATCTGTCAGTCTTGCGGGTTGCGGTGGTGGGGGCTCCGGCTCTTCATCAGGGCCTGTCGTTGTGCCCCCTTCGCCACCGGCGTCGCCTCCGCCCGTTTCACCAGCACCTCCGCCGCCACCCCCGCCTGCTTCACCGCCGGTGTCCCCGCCACCGCCGCCACCTCCGGCACCCGGCCCCCAGCGCTACATGGACGAGGTGTTCGCCAGCACGAACCGGACGTCCGATGTGGTGTTTGGTGAGGCGGACCGGAATGTCGGCACCCAGACGCTCCGCATGGATATCTACACGCCTGTGGGCGACACAGAGACGGATCGCCCCGTATTCGTGCTTGCTTTCGGTGGCGGATTTACGGAGGGCAGTCGCCGGAACCCCCTCATTGTCTCCGTTGCTCAGAATCTGGCGCGGCGTGGCTATGTGACAGCCTCCATCGATTATCGATTTTTTGAAAACACACCGGCTACGGAAGATGATGCGAATATCGCAATCATTGAAGCCATGTATGACATGCGAGCCGCTGTGCGTTTTCTCCGACAGGATGCGGAAGGCGCCGATGTCTATGGCACGCGTGACGATGCCATTTTCGTCGGCGGCGTTTCCTCCGGGGGCATCATGGCGTCCTTCGCCGGTGCCCTGGACCTTGGCGACGGCCTGTCGACGAATGTGCGTAATTTCCTGACGGCGCATAACGGCACAGCGGGCGACAGCAGCACGAATACGGGCATTTCCTCGGATATTCAGGGTGTCTTCAGCATTTCGGGCGGGCTGACGGATTTTCTCTGGATTGATGCGAACACGGCGCCGATCTACGCGGCGCATGAAGAGTTCGACCCAACCGTTCCGTGCCGGTATGCCATGGGCGATGCAGGCTTCAGCCTCGCAGGTGGGTGCGACATGGTGCAGATCGCGCAGTCCTACGGCGTTGATGCCGAACTCTATCTTGTGCCGGGCGCAAATAGCCATGTCGGATACAGCAATGCCCAGGTGGCGGAGTTCACCGATGGGGCAGCGGCCTTCTTCGCGACGAAAATTCCCTGAATTTTAGAGGCTTCTTAGCTGATTGCATTGCCCCGATCGCAGATCGCGAATGCCAGCGCGTGAGCCGCTCAATCACCGCGAATATTCGTGCCGGTCGCATTACCGTGGATCGGCACCGTGCCACGCTTTCCATCCTGCAGAGTCAGGACAAGATAACCCCTGCGGCGGTCAAGCTGGACCCTGAAAGCGGACAGATAGTCCAGCCCCATCACCATGGCAGGTGCATCGATAAGCCCCAGATGCTCGAATAGGAGCGGATCAGCGACGATCATATCGGGCCGGGAGACCGTGTGCTTGCCGAGCCGGATTTTTCGCCCCGTCGCCACCCGGACATCAATACCATTCCCGGTGATTCCTTGCAGGATATGGGTCTTCTGGAGATTGGGCGTCATGTCCGCGTCTTCAGCAAACCGGCTGTTGATATATGAGACGCTGGACCCGGTGTCGATGAGCGCCAGACCTTTGCGTCCATTGAGCTTTACCTCCGTGAACCAGAGCCCGTTGATCTGGCGCATCGGCAGGCGACTTGTTATCTGTGCCGTGTGCGTATCGGGGCGCCCGTTATAGACAAGGACGCGGCCCTCTGCGAAGTCAAAGTCCACTACATCGCCCTCAAGAACCGTCAGCGGGACGATGTTCTTCACACCGGTCACCTCGATCCGCTGGTTCAGTGCGGCGGCCACATCAATGAACCGGCAATTTCCTGCTGCGATACTGTCCAGGTATACGATGGGATAGGCGCGCGTGCCCTCAAGGCCGAGGACAGTTACCATAGAGGAATCGGGTGGTTCCACGCCTGCGCGTTTGGCCGTTGCCATACCGATCATCGCATATGTTGCTGCCGTATCGATCACCCCGATGGCGGGCGTCTCGTCGTTCAAGGTCAGTTGCACGACGATATTGCCATTCATGTCTACATTGAACGGAATAGATTGGCGTTCGGTGGCATGCGCGGCAACGGAACCGACGACGCACAAGGCAGCCAAGGCGGCCTGACGAAAGCGGCGCAGCCATTTTCCTGCCGGGCTAAGTGTCGACTTTTTCCTCCCGTGCATCGCGTATCCTCGCTCTTGCACTTGCCAGAATGACACGATTTTGGCTGGTGGCCAAACGGCGGCCTGCCGCAGTCGCGCTTTCCTGTTTCCGTCGTGTGGTATATTGTAAGCCCAACGAGACATGGAGGAGACACAACATGGCCGACGGACACGACATCGAAGAGCGTGCAAAATTCCGCGAAATGCTGGAGGGCACGCAGGAAGACTGGGGTATCATCGCCACGCATGCCAAGCAGTTCAACAAGGGACTAGCCAAGCGCGTACTGGACCATTTGAGGCTGCTTGACGGTGACTATGGTGGCTTCCCTGTCGACCGTCTGACCCATTCGCTGCAGACTGCAACGCGCGCTCACCGCGACGGGCGTGACGAGGAATATGTCGTTTGCGCCCTGCTGCACGATATCGGCGATACGCTGGGCAGCATGAACCACCCGGACGTGGCTGCGGCGATCCTGAAGCCCTTTGTGTCAGAGGCCAACCTGTTCATGGTGGCCAATCACGGTGCGTTCCAGGGTTATTACTTCTTTGAGTATCTTGGCCTCGACAAGAATATGCGCGAGCAGTTCAAGGACAGCCCGCACTACGAATACTGCGCGCAGTTCTGCCATCTGTACGATCAGGCCGCATTCGACCCTGATTATGAGAGCGAGCCGCTGGAATTCTTCGCGCCGATGGTTGAGCGCGTCTTTTCCAAGCCGAAGAACTCAATGTATCTGAAAGCCATGCAGGACTAACGCGAACGGCCTCCCCTCGGGGGGGCCGTTACAGCTTCAGCCTGTGCAGGCGCCCTTCGTGGCAACACTCGTGCCGTCGGCATGGGCTTCACACGTATTCGGATAGGTCTTGCCGTTGCAGCCGCAGACGGGTGCATATTCGCGTGTGCAGGCGGGCTTAATCTTCTGGCAGGTGCCGGCATAGTCAGCCGTATTGACGCACATGCCATCCTGCACAAGACAGAAATAGCCATCTTCGCATTGCAGGGCAGCGATGCCGCCGCAGGTCTCGCCTTCGGCGCTAATGGGTAACGCGACTGATTCTGAAGCGGGCTCGGCAGGCTCAGCGGGAGCAGGGGCGCTACACGCCGTGGCAATCAGGAAGGCTGAAAATAGAAATGTAATGGCAGTAAAACGCATGGATTCCCCTCAATAGCGTGTGAGGAGAATCCTGCGCTTAAAACTCGCCTGAAGCAACCTTAGGCCTTCACACCACCAGCTGCGACCGCGAACATGTGCTGGCCGTGTTCACCACCGGCCTTGAAGGCTGGAAGCGTTTTGGACGTATCGGTGATCTGGTCCCACTTGGCGGCAACCGCCTCAGCCGTGAGGTCGTCACCGACGCCGACGAATGCACCTTCGGTTTCAACGATGCGCGCGATGGAGAATGCGCCTGCGGCAGCCGACAGGATCACGCCGGTAGGGGCATCTTCCTTGACGAGGTTCATCACGCCGGGCGACACGTATTCAGGCTTCAGCTGTTCCAGAACGGCAGGCGGCATCAGGCCTTCCGTCATCTGCGTTGCAGCCACCGGGCAGACGGCGTTGATCTTGATGTTGTTCTTTGCGCCTTCGATCTTCAGCGTGTTCATCATGCCGACGAGGCCGAGCTTGGCGGCGCCGTAATTGGCCTGGCCGAAGTTGCCATAGAGGCCAGTCGAGGAAGTCGTTACGACGATACGGCCGTAATTCTGTTCTTTCATGATGTCCCAGGCGGCGTGGATCGGCATGAACGAGCCGCGCAGGTGAACGTCGATGACGAGGTCGATGTCGGTTTGCGTCATCTTGGAGAAAGACTTGTCGCGCAGGATGCCGGCATTGGCGATCAGGATGTCGATGCGGCCCCATTTGGCCATTGTGTCATCGATCATTTTTTTCACGCCTGCTGCGTCAGCAACCGAGGAGCCGTTGGCGATCGCTTCGCCGCCCAGGGCTTCGATTTCCTTCACGACGCCTTCAGCTGCAGCGGAGCTGCCACCCGATCCGTCCATGCTGGAGCCCAGATCGTTGACGACGACCTTGGCGCCGCGGCGGGCAAGTTCGAGGGCGTGGCAACGACCAAGGCCGCCGCCGGCGCCGGTGACGATGGCAACTTTGCCGTCAAAACGGATATCGGACATGGGAAAACTCCTGCAATTGCTACAAACGGTTCTGGTCGGTGTCACACCAGACGTTCACGTAAACGTCAAGCCGCGTCCCTGCGTCATATCTTGCCGCAAGCGCATGCCCGTGGTCAGAGTCCCAAAACGAAACGCATGAAATGGGAGGAACCGACATGCTGGCTTACGTAACCCTTGGAACGAACAACAAGGAAAAAGCCCTGACTTTCTATGACGCTGTCCTGGGCGAAATGGGCGCGAAACGCTTCTTCGCGAACGATCGCCTGCAATTCTATGGCGTCGGCCCCGGCCAGCCCATGCTGGCGATTGGTGACCCCTATGACAAGGATTCTGCCAGCTGCGGCAATGGTGTGATGCCGGCGCTGGCCTGCGCGGACAATGCAACCGTCGACAAGGTCTATAACAAGGCCATCGCGCTGGGTGCTGTCGACGAAGGCGCACCGGGCAACCGCATGCCGACCTTCTATGGCGCCTATTTCCGCGACCCGGACGGCAACAAGATCTGCGTTTGCAAGCTCGGATAGGCCTTGTTGTCGGCTGAAACGGCCCGTATCCCCGGGGTCTCGTGCGGCTTTGTCCTTTCTTCAATTGCCTGAGGTCCCGGCGTTCGCCGGGACTGCGGCGTGTGGGGTGGACGCGTTAAGCCCCTTTGAGAGACCCACTCACCGCCCGGGGATACCTGCGGAGGCAGGTATCCATGGACCGGATTGTCCCCAAGCGCTGTGAGGCCCGGCCAGTCCATGGGCCCCTGCCTGCGCAGGGGCCATCGGGGGGAGCGTTGGGTGTGCGAATTAGCGGGATGCAGGTGCGCCCGGACCATCCTGCGATGCCCGGCAAAATGGTCTGATTGACTGTCGGATCTACCCCGAGCTTTCCCAGCTTTTGAACGCGTTGCGCAGCAATTCCGGCAGGGCTGTCGCGATGGCGCCAAGTTCTGGCGGCATGCGGTGGGTGCGGGTCATGGGCAGCGCCATGGGCGCGGCTTCGCCGGCCTTGCGTTGGCGTTCGAGGGTTCGGGCGAGGCGTTTGGCGTGAGCTTCGGGGGCGGCGAGCAGTTCCTGCAAAGCCGCGAGCCGGGCGAGGATCGGGGCGGCCTGAACGGGGCCGCAGGACCGCGCCGCAGTCGCAAGCCCGTCCCTGTCCATGTCCGGGCCCATGACGCGCGGCGACAGGCCGGTGAGGTGGCCCGAGGCCTTGGTCTCGACGCGTTCGGTATCCGAATGATGCCCGGACGATGCCCGAATAGTAACCGGAGGCAGCACGAGCCCCAGCGCCATCAGCGTGAGCAGGCGCCGGATGATGATTTCAAGGCGCGCGAGTTCGGCGCGGGCGCGCTGAGCGAGCGTGCGTTTCAGGGTGGTGGGGTTGAGGTGCGCGCGCGTCATCACGCCGACGTTCGCCAGCGCGCGCTGCGCGTGAGCGATGCCGTGAGTGACGAAGGCGGACGGGTTGGTCATGGCGGCCAGTATAGGCCGGGTGGGATTGGGGTTGGATAAGGTGGGGGAGAAAAGTCCGCATCCACGGAGAAGGTCGGGACTGCGGCTGAAAAAGAAATGCGTTCCCCTCACGTGTGAGGAGAGGGGAACGCATCAATTCGGTTCAGGCCTGGATCACTCCGGGTCGGACGCCTCATCGGCGGCGTCGTCGACGGCTTCGCCTGCATTTTCAAGAGGGCCATCGGTGCGATCGACTTCACCCGTGGTGGCTTCTTCGATGGCGGAATCCATCTTCTCGCCCTGTTTCTCGGCACTCGAATTTTCGCCACATGCGGCCAGCATGAGAAGGCCGGCCAGCATGAGGCCTGTCGTTTTCAATTTCCGCATTTTACTGCTCCTGTCGTTTTGATCAGATAGTCGGACAGGGACGCATGCCCCCGGAGCCCGGTCCTGCCTGCATTGGCGAGCGTGGACTGACACAAGCATGATCGCATCGCCGGCGATTCGCAATGTTTGTGCGATTGTGAGGAGAAACATGACCGTATCCCCGGCGAAGGCCGGGGTCTCCTGCGGGTGGCTTTGGTCTTCAATGGCATGAGATCCCGGCCTTCGCCGGGATTGCGGGTATGGGAGTGCGTTCAGGCCAGACTTGCCGCCAACCGCCTGAAGTCGTCCTGCGTCAGGGTTTCCGCCCGCGCTGTGGGGTCGATGTCGACGCTCTGGAGCCATTCTTCGGCTTTCATACCACGCTTCTTGGCGAAGGGTTTCAGGGCCGCGCGCATCATTTTGCGGCGCTGGCCAAAGGCGGCGCCGGTGATCTGTTCGAGCTGGTCGATATGCTGGAAGCGCTGGTCGGCGGGCAGGGGCTCCAGCACGGCGACGGCGCTGTCGACCTTGGGCGGGGGCGAGAAGGCGCCCGGCGGCAGCGTGAAGGAGATGTAGGGGCGCGTGGCCGACTGGGCGAGCACGGCGAGGCGGCCGTAATGGTCTGTGTCCGGCGCAGCGCAGATGCGCTCGGCGACTTCCTTCTGGAACATCAGCGCCATCTCGCCGCGCCAGTCACCGGCCTTGAGCCAGCCGACGAGCAAAGGCGTGCCGACATTGTACGGAAGGTTGGCGATGATCATGGCGGGCTGTGTGGCGCCTGCCTCGTTGACCAGTTTCTCGAAATTGACCTTGCGGGCATCTTTCTGGACGACGATGAGACGGCCGTCGCGGGCCGCAGGCCAGAGCGTCAACGCTTCGGCAAAGCGCGGGTCTGTCTCCACGGCGATGACGGTGCCTGCGCCTTCGTCGAGCAGGGCGCGGGTCAGGCCGCCGGGGCCGGGGCCGACTTCGATGACGACACGGTCTTTCACCGGACCTGCGGCGAGCGCGGCGCGGTGGAGGATGCTGGGGTCGAACAGGAAGTGTTGTCCGAGCGCCTTGCGGGCTGGCGCGTCTGTCAGTTCGGGGCGTTCAATGTCGCTCATGAGGCGTTCGCCCTTGTTTTGGCCATGGCGGCGGCGAGGCGGATGGCGGCGATGAGGCTGTCGGGGCGTGTGGTGCCTGCGGCGGCGGCATCATAGGCGGTGCCATGGTCCGGGCTGGTGCGCACGACAGGCAGGCCGAGCGTGACGTTCACGCCGCCCCACATGTCCAGCGTCTTCACCGGGATCAGGCCCTGGTCGTGCGTCATGGCGATGACGGCGTCATAGGCGCCGCTGAGGGCTTCGGCGAAGACCGTGTCGCCGGGGCGGGCATCTGACATGTCCACGCCGGAAAGGCGCAGGGCATGGGCAGCAGGGTTGATGACGGAGATTTCTTCCTTGCCGATGGTGCCGTCTTCACCCGCATGCGGGTTGAGGCCGGTAAAGGCGATGCGCGGCGCGGCAACACCGAAATCGCGTCGAAGCGAGGCGGCAACGATCTGGCCGATCTGCACGAGGCCTGGCACTGTCAGCGCATAGCCGACCGTCATCAGCGGAATGTGGATCGTGGCGAGCGCCACACGCAGGCCGCCGCCGACGAGCATCATGACCGGCTTGGGCGGCGGGCTGTTCGGGTCGGCGCAAAGGTGCGCGACGTATTCCGTGTGGCCGGGATAGGCAAAGCCTGCGCCGTAGAGCAGGGCCTTGTTGATCGGGTTCGTGACGAGTCCGGCAGCTGCGCCATCCAGGGCGTGGGACGTGGCCAGCGCGATGGATCGGATGATGGCGGGTGCGGCTTCAGCGTTTGGCTTGCCGGGCTGGATGTCCGGCACGTCGTTGAGGACGAGCACCGGCAGGGCATCTGGGAACACGGCTGCTGCCTCTTCCGGCGAGGCAATTTCGCGGACGGGCAGGTCGGACGGATAGAGAGCCGGGGCGCTGATGGCGTAGAAGGCAAGGCTCGGATCGGTGCGAAGCTGGCGCCAGGCCTCTGCCGTGATGGCAGGACCGCACCCGGCCGGGTCCCCCATGGTCAGCGCCAGGGGCAAAAAGGAGACATCTTCGCTCACGTGCGGAGGTGTGGTTCCAAACGCGGGATCGTGCAAGCCCTAACGATAGATGATCGTGGCTTCACGGCGCAGGTTACGCAGCTCGCGCTCGGAAATCATGCCGAGTTCACGGTTCTTGAGGCTGCCCTTCAGGTCATCGCGCGATGGAAGGGCTTCAGCGCCGTCATTGCGGGCACAGACATACATGGTGGCAAGGCCGCCGGACGCCGCGAAGATGGCTGTGGGCTGGCCGACATCAACCTGCATGACCAGATCCTTGCCCTCGGGGCCGAGCTCATCGACATTGATCTCGTCAAGATCGGAAGCACGCAGGTTGGTCTTGGAATTGGCGATACTCTGGACGTCATCACAGGTCTTGATCTGGTCCATGGCGGCCTGGAGGTCTTCCTCCTTGCCGTCCGAAACGAAGAGGCGTTTCAGATTGACCTTGGTCACGGCCTGGCTTGGCTCGCGCTTGTTGGCGACGAGGAGGATGTAGACGCCGTTTTCGACAGGAATGGGTTCAAGCAGGCCGGGCTTGTCGTTGGCGGCGACAGCTGCGGCCAGTTCAGGTGCGAGGTCCTCGGTGGAAATCCAGCCCATGTCGCCGCCCGTTGCGGCGGTCGGCGCCGACGAGATGCGTTGCGCGGCGACACGGAAGTCTGCGCCTTGCTTCAGCTGGTCAAGAACGGTGTTGGCGGCGGCAAGCGCCTGCGTCTTGGTTTCCTCGTCCGGCGCGAACAGGAAGATTTCCGATACGCGATACTGGGTTTTCTTTGCGGCTGACCGCATGCGCTCCAGCTGGTCGTCGACCTGGTTTTCCGAAACGCGGATACGCGAACCATAGAGGCCGCTCATGACGCGGTTCCAGGCGATTTCGGCGCGCATCTGCTCCTCGAGGCTGGCCGGGTTCACGCCCGACTCCAGAAGTTGCGCCTTAAGCTGGTCGCCAGTTGTACCACCCTGACGCGCCATGTCTTCGATCGAACCTGCAATCTCGCGAGGGTCGATCTCCATGTCGAATTCGGAAGCTTTCTCAAGCTGCAGACTTTCGTCGATCAACTGCTCGAGGGCCTGGCCTGTGATCTGCTGGACTTGCTCAGGGGAGGGTTGCTGGCCTCCAAGGCTGAGCAGGAGCAGACGGGCGCGTTGACGCACGTCCGAATAGGAGATCGGCTTGTCATTGACGACGGCGGCGATGCCTTCCAGCGCGAGGCGTCCGGAATCCGTGGAATCCTGCGCATTGGCGACGCCTGCGGCAGACAATGCGAACAGGGAGGCAGCGACAAGTAACTGACGGACCATGTATTTTCTCCGTTGAGCCCCCAGCCGGGCCCAAATCATTAACTGATGCGGACCATACAAGTCCTGTCGCAAGGCGCAACGGATCAGGACAGTCATGCCTGAATCGTTACAGAAAAATCAGGTTTCAGGCGATCCCGATGGCGGGGGCGCCAAGAGGGGCTTCCGAATCAGTCGAATTCGCTCGACCCGAAGTCTCCGATGGATTTGAGCGAGAAGCGAAACTGGATGCTTTCGGACGGACCCAGCGTGCGGTCGTTCAACTCGGAACGCTGGTAGACGAGTTCAAACCGAGAGCAATCGTCTTCATAGGCAACGCCGAATTCACGCTTGGCGTTCAAGTCGCCGACAATGTCGCGCAACTGGCCGAAGATGAACGAGTAGCGGTTGGTGACCTGAAACTCGCCGCGCAGGAATACGCCTTCATCTGGCCGGCCAAGCGGGCTGATGCGCTCGTTGATGTTGTAATACTGGGCAACGGCGACCAGGCGCTTGTAGGATGTGCTGATCCGCGCATCTATCCGGTTCAGCTTGTAGCCATCATCATCAAGACGCATGCGCGTGTCGACACGCAGTGCTTTGCCGAAGTCGGCTGTGGCAGCGGCGACCCAGTCGGACGACGTACCGTCAAGGTTGCTGGCGACGTCGAAATTCGGGTCTGTTCTTGAGCGCCAGCGGCGACCCAGCGTGGTGCTGAATTCAGGTCCGTTCTTGAAGACAGCCCGCGCCGTTACGCCGGCGGCGACTTTTCCGTCGCCCTCATAGAGGTCGTAATTGCCAAATCCGTTGGCTTCGAACAGGTCGCCTTCGTCAAATTCGTAGAGAATGCTGTCTTCGATCGGAATGGCGGTACCATTGACGTTCGAGAATCCCCAGGCAGCCATCACGGTGGGCTCTACCATGATATCCACGACCTTGCCCGGACGGATCAGCGGATAGGAAACGCGCGCACCAGCGTTACCGACGGCGCGGCTGACATCGGGTTCGCCGGAGACATCTTCATTTAGCGCGTAATAATCTCCACGGAGTTCCGCAAACGGCTCGAATGTAAATCCGCCGGGCAGCACGTTCAGATCAGACCAGTCACCCCCGACGCTGACGCGCTGGCTGTTTAGGCCGCTTTCCCGTGTCAGCATGGCGGAAGAGGCATTGACGGCGGCGAAGCCATAATCGCCTAGATCCCAGTATTTTTCGCTGAAGAGAACAGGCGCGACTGTTGGCAGGCTCTCAGCCGTGTCTCCTTCGCGAAGCCCCTGGAAATCCAGGACCGCAACATCGGTATAGTAGCTATCGCCCTGGCCCACTGCGAAAAGCTGGGAGAGCAGCCTGCGCGGCTGGCTTTTGTAGAGGCCTCGCCGTTCCCCCTGACCATCGAGATCGTAGCGTCGATCATAAAGGTCGTCCGACTGGGTTTCGACTCCGAAACCCCATTTCCATTCCGGACTGATCGCGAACAGACCTTTGCCGTAGATGTGGCCGCGCCACTTCTCATCGCCAAACCTGATGCCGTCACTGTCGAAATTAGCTTCGTGGGTGATGCTCGTATTGATCTTGATGCCACCGGAATAGAACCGCTTGCGGTAATCGAGTTCCAGCATCGGGTTCACGTTGGCACTGACCATCGGCGAAATGGTCAGGTCCTGCGAGTCTGAAATCGCCCAATAATAGGGTTGCTGGTAGAAGGTGCCGAGCTTCGACGAGACGCCGCCCGATGGCACGAGGAAGCCAGAGCGCCGGTCGGAGGTTGGATCGGGGTGAGACAGATAAGGCAGGTAGAAGACCGGAATACCGCCAACCTCGATCACCGCGTCACGGTAGGAGATCATCTGGCTTTCCTGATCAAGCACGGCGCGGCGGGCGCGCAGCGACCAGGTCGGGGTCGTATCGTCACCGCAGAGCTGGCAAGACGTGTAGATGACCTGCTCAAGGGCGTTTACGCCGTCTTTTTTGCGGATCGCGGAATTGGCAACGATCGTGGCACCTTCCGGCAGGCGGGCGGAGAAGCCGATGGCATAGCCGTCCGCGAGGTCCGAATTCACTTCGACCTCATCGGCAAACTGCTGGGAGCCGTCAGTATCGACGATGACGACATTGCCGGTGGCGCGGACGCGGTCCGTGGTCTTGTTGTATATGATGCGGTCGGCGCGCAGCACGCGGCCCTCGTACAGCGCCTCGACATTGCCCTCGGCAACGACACTGTTCTCTTCGCGGATTTCATAGATATAGTCGGCTTCGAGAACGACGTGTTCGGTCGGCGCGGCGGCGGGTGCGGCCACTTCCGAGGTTTCCTGTGCTTGCGCAGAAAAGGCCCCGGATGACACCAGACCCAATGCCGCGGCGTAGAGAAGCCAATTCGCCAAGTCGGGATTACCTCAGTCACGTCTGCGCATTTGAATGGGCATTACATGCCTGCGCCGGATTGTTGATCAGACAGGAGGCTTAGAGGTGATGGCGAAGGCCGTCCAGCCATAGGCAGCTTATGGCGGCATTTTCCTGCAGGACGCGGTGCTTTCGGAACACAGCCGCCAGCCCTCAGACGGCTCGTGCCGCCAGCCCGCCGGGTAGAGTCAGGGCGAGGCCCGAAAGCTCCAGTTCGACGAGAACAGCTGCACATCGCGCGGCGCCAAGGCCGCAGGCGCGGGCGATTTCGTCAATCGGCATGGGGTGGGGCGAGAGGGCTTCAAGAACCCGCTCGAGCTGGCCCTCCGGAAGGGAGTCGCCATCCATTTCCGCGTCGTACGGTCCGTTCTCCGGTTCGGAGACATGGCCGAAGCGAAGCGAGGACAGGATTTCAAGCACGTCCTCGGCATGTCGCACGAGGGAGGCGCCTTGATAAATAAGGGCATTTGTTCCGGATGCTCGTGGATCGAGGGGGGAGCCCGGTACGGCCATGACTTCGCGCCCCTGCTCGCCAGCCATACGCGCGGAAATAAGCGATCCGGACCGTTCTGCGGCCTCTACGACGACCACGCCACGGGACATTCCGGTAATAATACGGTTGCGGCGGGGGAAATCCTGGGCCTTTGCCCGGTAACCGAAGGGGCTTTCGGAGACGATGAGCCCTTCAGCGGCAATCTCGGCATACAGGCGCTCATGCTGGGGTGGGTAGACATGGTCGACGCCGCCACCGAGCACGGCGATCGTACCCGTGCGCAATGTGGCCGCATGGGCCTCCCCGTCGATTCCGAGCGCGAGGCCGGACACAACAACGAATCCCGCCGCGCCGAGGCCTGCTGATATGTCCCGGGCGAGCTTGCGACCGGCCGCTGAGGCATTGCGGGCGCCGACGATCGCGACTGTGGGCTGGGCCGCAAGGTCAGCGCGGCCGAGCAGCGTCAGCGTGGGTGGGGGCGGTGCCAGCGTTCGAAGCAGAGGCGGAAAGTCCGCCTCGCAACTGGCGATAATGCGGGCGCCATATTTGCGCGCTGCGGCGATCTCGTCCTCAACCGCGTCAACGGATGGCGCGATGATGGGGCGGCCACGGCCTGCCCGCCGTGCGATCTCCGGCAGGGCATCGAGCGCAGCGCCTGGCGTGCCGAAGCGTTTGACCAGTTGGGCAAAGGTGACCGGGCCGACATTCTGCGTACGGGCGAGGCGGACCCAATTACGGCGCTCAGTGTCGGACAGGGGCCGCGCCGGACTCATGCTTCAGGTTTGGCCTTGGGCGTGCCGAACTTGGGTTCGGTGCCTTTGAGCAGGCGGCTCACATTGGTTCGGTGCGTCCAGAACACAAGGAGCGAGAGGAGCGTCAGGCCGACCAGCACAACCGAATTATGCTCACCCAGGAGGTAAGCGCCGGGCGGCACGAGAACGGCGGCTGCGAGAGCCGCGAGTGAGGAGATGCGCGTGATGCCGAAAAGGAGGAACCAGACCGGCGCGGCGACAAGAAACCCGGGCAGCGTCGTGAACAACAGAAGGCCGGCATAAGTCGCAATGCCTTTCCCACCCTTGAAGCCCAGCCAGACAGGATAGCAATGGCCTACAAAGGCCATGGCACCGGCGACGAAGCCGACCTCGCGGCCGAAGAAATAGGAGAAGGCAAAAGCGACGAGGCCCGCCTTGAGGCTGTCGAGCAGGAGCGTTGCAAGGGCGAGGTCCTTGCGACCGGTGCGCAGCACATTGGTGGCGCCGATATTGCCGGACCCGATGCTGCGGATATCACCGAGGCCAGCGGCCTTGGTGATCAGCAGGCCAAAGGGAATCGAGCCTGCGAGATAACCGCAGGCAGCCGCCGCGCCATATCCCATCCATGCCTGCATGCCGTTCTCTCCTGACGCATCCTGACAGACGGTCTACGAACCCTGCCAGCCTGCGGCAAGGGCTTCAGATCAATCGCCCAGCAGAGCGGCGCGGATCGGTTCGATCCAGGCTTCCTTCTCGGGATCGTAGACCCGGAAATTTGATGAGAATGACCAGTGGCACCAGCCGAACTCATTTGACTCAGCCAGTTCGCGGACCGTACGGGTCCACCGCGCGCGGTCTTCCATGGGCGCCGCATCATAGACCCCGAATTCGCCGAGGAGGAGCGGCTGGTTGTGCAAGTCGCGGAAGGCGGCTGCGCGGTCAAAGTCGGCTTTGGCCCGGTCCATATCGGCCTTCGTGCCCCAGTGGGTTCCGACTGGCGGCGTGGGCTTGAAGAAGTCTGCGCCCTGATGGGTAAAGCTGAACGGGTCATAATAGTGCCAGGACAGAATAACGCGCGAATCGGCTGGCGGTGCGCTTTCCAGGAGGCCGGCAAGCGAACCCCATTCCGCCGTTGCAAGGATGATCCAGCGATGAGGCTGGGACTGCCTTATCTGGCGGACGATGCGCTTGTTCAGGGAATCGGTCCGTTTCGCCGTCATGTTCGTGTTCGGCTCGTTGAGCACTTCGAAGATCAGCGTGTCAGGATAGGACTCGTAGTGACTTGCGAGCTGTTTCCAGATGCTTTCAAGACGGCGCTCATGCTTGGCCGGTTCCATGTTCAGATCGTAATAATGATGAACGTCGAGGATGACTTTCAGATCCTGCGACAGGGCGTAGTTGATGACCTCGTCGGTGCGGTCCAGGAGGTGGTCTTCAATCTGGTAACCGCCCCATGTTCCTGCATGGGCAGACCATTGGACGGGCAGTCGGATCGTGTCGAAGCCTGCCGCCTTTATGCGGTCTATGTCTTCCATGCGGATCGTGTAGCCCCATTCTCCCTCGTTCGGGGCTTCCAGCGCGCCACCCATATTGATGCAGCGCTGAACAGGGGAGGATGGACGCCGCAAACTGGCGGTCTCGCTGCAAGCCGCCAGCACGCTTGACGCGAGCACGAGGAAGGCGAGCGCCGATACGCTTCGCTTCATTACATGTTGTACATTATTCATGAAATGCATCTGACAGGATGTGGAAATGCGGTCAATCAGAAGTGGCTTCTGCATCCCTTTCCGCCCCCTGACGCCGCATTATCAGGCGTCAGCCCGCAGGTGCGTATTCGAATACGGTTTCACCCCCGACGAGCGTGCGGATAACGCGGCCCTGCAGGCGTCGGCCATCGAAGGGCGAGTTGGTCGAGCGTGAACGCAGATCTTCCCGCACGCACAGCCACGGCTTGCCTGGATCGAAGAGGATCAGGTCGGCCGGTGCGCCAGTTTTGAGGCGGCCCTGGGGCAGGCCGAGCAGGTCGGCCGGGCGGCAGGTGACCGGGGCGAGGGCATCCAGCAGCGGCAGGTCCGCATCGTTGACGAGGCTCATCAGCGCCGAGAGTGTGGTCTCAAGGCCGGCCGCGCCAAAGGCTGCTTCGCCGAAGGGCAGGCGTTTTTCTTCCGGGGGTTGGGGATCATGCGCGGAGACGACCGCGTCGATCTCGCCACGCTTCAGGGCGGCGATCAGGCCCTGCCGTGTGTCCTCGTCCCGGAAGGGAGGGTTGACCTTGCAATAGGTGAGATAGTCGCCGACGTCGCGCTCGTTGAAGAACAGCGTGTGGGCAGCGACAGTGGCGTGGATCTTGGCGCCACGGCCACGTGCGGCGGCGATGATCTGCAATGTGCGCTCGGTGGAGACCTGATCGACCACGAGGCGGCAGCCGGTCGCTTCGGCCAGCATCACGTCGCGGGCCGCGCCGATCCATTCGGCTTCGGGCGGAATGCCGGAGAGGCCGATGCGTGCAGCCAAGGCGCCCGCATTCATCACTCCAGATCCGGACAGCGCCCGCTCGTCCGGCCGTGACATGACAAGCGCGTTGCGGCTGGCGGCATAGGTCATCACGCGCTTCATGATCGAGGCGTTGGCGATGGGCATATCGCCATTGGTGAAGATGATCGCATCGGCATCAGCCATCAGGCCAATCTCGGCCATCTGCTCGCCCTGGAGGCCGACGGTCAGGGCGCCGGAGGGGTAAATGCGGGCCTTGGCGGTCTTGCGGGCCTGCTCGATGATAAAGCGCACGAGGGCGACATCATCCACAACAGGGCGCGTGTCGGGCATGACGACGAAGCTTGTGACACCGCCGGCAACGGCTGCGCGCGAGGCGGTGGCGAGCGTTTCCTTCTGCTCGTCGCCCGGCTCGCCGGTCTTGACGCGCAGGTCGATCAGGCCAGGAGCGAGGCAGAGGCCGCCCGCGTCGAGGCTTTCCCTGGCATCGCCGTGCGGACCGGACTGGCCCTTGGCGACATCCTTGATCTTGCCCTTGTCGATGAAGATCGTGCCGGGCTCATCCAGGCCGGTGGCCGGGTCGAGCAGGCGGGCATTGTAAATCGAGAGGCTCATGGTCGTGTCCCCGCGAGAAGGTCCAGAACGGCTTCGCGTACGGCGACACCCATTTCGACCTGTTCTGTGATGACGGAGCGCGGCCCGTCGGCAATGGCGCTTTCGATCTCGATGCCGCGGTTCATCGGGCCGGGGTGCATGACAGTGGCATCCGGCAGGGCCAGCGCGAGGCGTTCTTGAGTGAGGCCGAAATAGCGGAAATATTCGCGGCGGCTTGGCAGGAAGGCGCCGTCCATGCGCTCCATCTGCAGGCGCAGCATCATGACCACATCGGCGCCCTTCAAGGCAGCGTCAAAGTCAGTCGTCGCGCTGGCGGCGCCCCATGTATCGGTGCCGGGGGGCAGCAGGGTTTTCGGGCCGCAGAGATGGACTTCGGCGCCCAGCAGGTGGAGCGCCATCGTGGTCGAGCGGGCTACGCGGCTGTGGGCGATGTCGCCGCAGATGACCACTTTGAGTCCCTCGATGCGGCCCTTGTGGCGGCGGATGGTGAGTGTGTCGAGCAGGCCCTGAGTGGGGTGTTCGTGGGTACCGTCACCGGCATTGATGACCGCGCAGTCGACCTTGCGGGAGAGTAGCTTGGCCCCGCCGGAGGCCGAGTGGCGGATAACCAGCACGTCCGGCTTCATGGCGTTCAGCGTCATCGCCGTGTCGATCAGGGTCTCGCCCTTCTTCACGCTGGAATTGGCGACCGGCATGTTGATGACATCGGCGCCGAGGCGTTTCGCGGCTATCTCGAAACTGCTCATCGTGCGGGTGGAATTCTCGAAGAAGAGGTTCACCACCGTACGCCCGGTTAGGACCGGATCGGCGCGCTGGCCTGCGCGCGTGGCATCCGCATAGCGGTCGGCGAGATCCAGAATGTGGGTGATATCCAGAGGGTGAAGGCCTTCGATTCCCAGCAAGTGCGCGTGATCGAAGCTGTAAGTGTATCCCGCCATCGGCATGGAAGCCCTTTCGATTTGGGGCGGTTTAGGCGCGATTCCGGTCGGCGGCAAGCCTCAGGCGAGGCCGAAATGTATCGCGGTGAACCAGATCAGCGGCAGGGTGATCATGGCGAGCACGGTTTCCACAGCGATCAGGTTGGCTGAAAGCGGGCCGTCGCCGCCAAGCTGGCGGGCCAGGATATAGCCGTTGGTGGCGGTCGGCACGCTGGCACAGATGAGCATGATGGCGAGGGGCGTGCCGCTGAGGCCAATGGCGAGGCCTGCTGCCAGCGCTGCAGCGGGCAGGCCGAGCAGGCGCATGAGGGCCCATGTGAAGGTGCGTACGCCTGCGCGGCGCAGGGCGGCGAGGTCAACCCCGGCACCGGCGCTCAGCAGGCCGAGCGCGATTGTGCCCTGACCGAGGATGCGGAGCGTGTCGTCAAGCACTTTGGGGCTCTGGAAATGCGTGGCCGCGACGATGCCGCCAATGACACAGGCGATGATCAGCGGGTTGGTCATGAGGGCGCGGAAGGGGCGTGGCTTTGTGCCCGGCGCGTGTTCGGCGTTCAGGATGAGGCCGTAGACCGAGAGCACATTGGCGGTAGGGATCATCGCGGCGGCGGCGATGGTGACAAGCGCCAGCCCTTCGTCACCGAAAAGGATCGAACCGAGCGAGAGCGCAACGAATGTGTTCCAGCGGACATTGGACTGGATGATCGAGCCAACAGCCGGGCGCTCCATGCCGGGCCAGAGGCGGGCGCCGAAGCCGATAGCGGCCAGCACGAGCTGGGCGATGATCAGCGCAGCAGCGAGCTTCCATGGCGCGGTGTCGAACGGGGCATTGCCGAGCGAGCGGATGATAAGCGCCGGGAAGAGGAGGATATAAGAGATGCGCTCGATGGCGCGCCAGCCTTCGGGTGTGATCCAGTTCTTCGCCGCGATCAGGCGTCCGATGGCGACGATGATGATGACGGGCAGGAGCGCGAAAATGAAGGATGTCATGGGCGGCGCTCCAGAAGGTCAAGCGTGGATTTGAGGATGATGGCGGCGGCCTGCGCGTCGATACGGTCGTCGCGGCGCTTGCGGGAAACTTCCGCTTCCCACATGGCGCTTTCGGCTTCGGCGCTCGAGAGGCGCTCGTCCTGGAAGTAGATCGGTACATCGCGCTTCTGCAAGATGTTCCAGGCGAGCGCGCGGGTAGACTGGGCGCGGCGGCCCTCGCTGCCATCCATGTTGAGCGGCAGGCCGATGATGAGAGCGACGGCCTTGCGGTCGTCATAGATTTCGAAGAGGCGGGTGATCATGGGCCCCAGCGCCTTGCCGCGATGGATGGTCTCGACCGGGCTGGCGAGCATGCGAATGCCGTCTGTTGCGGCGACTCCCATTGTCTTGGTGCCGGGATCGATGCCGAGGAGGACGCCGGTGCGCGGCAGGGAATCGAGATCTGTAACGGCCATTGGCCGCTCACATAGCGCCTTGAAGCCTTGTTGCCTATCGCGTATTCGGGCGGGAACGAAGCCAAGCCACCGGAGCCCATAAAATGAGCGTTACCAAGGAAGACGTCCGCAAGGTTGCCCGCCTGTCGCGCATTGCGGTGCCCGAAGAGCGCCTCGAAGAGATGGCCGGCGAGCTGAACGGCATCCTCGGCTGGATCGACCAGCTGAACGAAGTCGACATTGAGGGCGTGGAGCCGATGACGTCTGTTGTGGCGACCAGGCTGCCCATGCGCGAAGACGTGGTGACTGACGGTAATATCCAGGAACAGGTTCTGGCCAATGCCCCGAGCAGCCAGGACGGGTTCTTCGTCGTGCCGAAGGCCGTCGAGTAGGACGCCCGGCGGCGCGCGCAAAACATAAGTGCGCGACCGCCTTATTTAAGCACCGGATCACCCCCACCTGTGAGACTGGACCCGTTTGGGGCCCAAACACAGGGACACGATCATGGCCAAAGGTCAGAAGAAAACGAACAAGGAAGTCCGCAAGCCCAAGGCGGAGAAGGTGAAGACCAACGCGTCGAACCCATCGGTGAAGCCGGGCACTATCAAGGGCCTTGAGCACCTCAAGCGCTAGACCCCCTCAATTTTGTCACGTGCATTGCGCCGCGAGTCCTGATGGGATTGGCGGCGCAAACGTATCACGAGGGATGAATGGACATGATGTTTCGAGCATTAATCGCTGGCGCCGCGCTCGCCGCCCTGGCCGCCTGCAATCCGGGGCCGAAGGACGCGCCGGCGGAACCTGTCGCAGAGCCAGTCGCTGCCGAGCCGGCCCCGGCGGTACAGATGGAGGAAGAGCCGAAACTGCTGGAAATGATGCAGGGCACCTGGCAATCGCTGGAAGACCCGATGAATGTTTTCACGATCAGCGGTGACCAGATGAGCAGCGTCTATAATGACGAGCCCCTGGGCAACGAAACAATTACGGTCGTTGCTGACTGCACGGCGATGACGCCGGATGCGGATGGCATGTCGTTCACGCTGAAAGCGGATGGCGACGACGAAGCACGCTGTTTCAGCATCATCGATGCCGGCGCTGACAGGCTCGACTACAGCTACAGCGCACGCGGCAACACGCTGGCGCACAAGCGCATGACGCCCTGAGCCCTTACCCGACGTCGTCGCTTGTTCAGGCTGGGGTAGGGCCCGCATAGTCTCCCAAAATAACAAGGGAGGCCGCCATGACGGTAATGACCATCGAGATGAAGGACCATGTCGCGCTGCTGACGCTCCGGCGTCCGCAGGTGATGAATGCGCTGAACTATGAGCTGTACATGGCGCTGGAAGATGCCGTGCGCGACAGCGAGGCGCGGGTGATCGTGATCACGGGCGAAGGGCGTGGCTTCTGCACCGGCGACGATGTGAAAGAGATCCTGAGCCAGAAGGCCAAGGGCCCGGCCGAGATGAAGGCACGGGGGCGGCGCACGGGCGGGTTGACCCCGGCGGCCGACGCCTTGCTCTATACGGACATTCCGGTGATTGCGGCGGTCAATGGATTTGCGCTCGGCTGGGGCATGGAGCTGGCTCTGATGGCAGATATCCGCGTGGCATCTGAGGCGGCGAAGTTCGGCGAGCTGTTTGTGCAACGCGGGCTCTGCTGTGACGCGCCGGGCCTCGGGCGACTGGCGCAGGTCGTGGGACGCGAACGTGCGGCGGAACTTTTGTTCACGGGCGATATCATTGACGCGCACACGGCGAAGGAGATGGGCCTTGTATCGCGGGTCGTCGCTCCGGATGATCTTCTGTCGACGGCGATGGAAATTGCAGGCAGGATTGCCGCCAACCCGCCGCGCGCTGTGCAGTCGATCAAGGCAGGCCTGCGGCGCACACTGGACCCGGACTGGCGCGATGTCGGCAATTGGGCGATCAAGGAAATCCGGTCTCTGATGGAGACTGAGGACGCTGCCGAAAGTGCCGCTGCCTTCCTTGAGAAACGAAAGCCCGTGTTTACGGGCAGATAGGGTTGGCCCAATCCCTGCCGACATAGATTATTCGTATTACCGGGCTGATATCGCCAAATGGGATGAAAATAGCCGGAGGCATCCCTTAGGCTTTCAGATGCAGGCCCCATTGGGCAATGTGTGCTGTGGTGATGTTGCGCCATGTGTTGGCGTCTGGAGGTCAAATGTTTGGTCAGAACGTGTGTGCTATCATAGGCAGAGCTTTACTGGCGACAGCGATCGGGGGATTGGTTTCGGGCTGTGCCACGACGGCCGACTCCGGGGACAAGGCAACGGAGCTGGCTATCACGCTGAAGCCGCACGCAGATCCGGATCATGGCGAGACGATTGATACGGTAGCGGTGACCTTGCACTTCTCGGGGCTGGAAACCGGGGACATAATGAAACCCGTGCTGCTGATGCCGCTCGTCGTGAGCAATGTGGACAGCGTTGCCACGACGCTGACCGACATGAAGGCAAGCGACGAGCGTGGCCCCCTCACGCTCCGCGTCAGTCATATTGACGCCCCTCTTGAGGCGGCCGGTGATGCGGAGAGCGGCGGTCCCTCCCGGGCGTGGCTGGCTGATCGGTCCATTGTGGGGCCCGTGACGGTCAGCTTCGTTGTTCCTGCGGAAGCCACTTTGCCACCGCGTGGGCCGGCCCCGCCCTTTTCCTTCAGCGCAGACGGTGGCGGCGTTTCCGCTTCCGGGCATGTCTTTCTTCCTTTGCCGCCTGGTGATGCAACATATCGCGCGAGCTTTGACTGGGATCTGACGGCGCTGCCGGCTGGCGCGCGCGGCGTCACGACCTTTGGTGAAGGGCATGTGATTGCGCCTGAGCCGCTGACATCCTCCGAACTCCGTATGACCTTCTATATGGCTGGCCAGATTGGCGCGTACCCAACCGTGGTGCCAGCAACAGGTTTCTTCGGCGCATGGCAGGGGGAGCCCGCTTTTGATGCTACCAAGCTGCTGGCATGGACGAGCAATCTGTACGGCCATTATTCAAAGTTCTTTGGCCAGGAAACGCCTCCGCCCTATGGTGTATTCCTGCGTTATAATCCGATCAATGCGGGCGGTGGGGTCGGGCTCTATCATTCCTTCGTGACGACCTTCGGTGCGGGCGACGGGGCGGATGTTGAAAAGATCCGGATCACGCTGGCGCATGAGATGTTCCATACGTTCCAGCCTTACATCGAGTCACCGCCGGGCCTGGAATCCTCATGGTTCGGCGAGGGGCTCGCAGTCCTGTATGCGCGCCGTCTGGCCCTGCGGTTCGACAGTATCACGCCGGATGCATTCCTCGACGATCTGAACAGTGGGGCAGGGCGTTACTATACGAGCCTCATGGCAACTGAGCCGAACAGCGAGGTGCCCAAGCGCTTCTGGGCTGATACGCGCATCCGGACGCTGCCCTATGATCGCGGCATGCTGTATTTTGCGACCGTCGACGATGCGGTTCGCAAGGCGTCAAACGGGACGCGCTCGCTGGACGACCTGATGCTGGCCATGCTTGCGCTTGAGAAGAGCGGCAAGGTGACGACGAACGCTGACTGGGAGGCGCTGCTGACAGACGCGCTTGGTCCGGATGCGGTTACAGCGTTTCGCGGCTTCCTCAATGGCGACATGCCGATCCCGGCTTCGGATGCTTTCGGACCGTGCTTTGAACGGACGACCAAGCCTATGCGCCGGTATGAACTTGGCTTTGACACGGCGGTATTGGCAGAGCCCAAACGTATTGTTCGCGGCCTCGTCGCAGGATCTGCTGCGGAGCAGGCGGGTCTGCAGAATGGCGACGAGATTGTTGTTCCGGTTCCGCAGGATGGCATTCAGGGCAACCAGACAGAGGTGCTGAAACTGAAAATCCGCCGCAACGGCGAGACTAGCGACATTACCTACCTGCCTCGCGGCGAGACGGTGGAGGCTTATCAGTGGCAGCGCAAGGCCGGCACGGACGATCTGGACTGCGCACTCTGAGCCGTTTTCTGCGAGCGCACCGGGTATCCTGGGCACTGACCGTCATCTATCTTCCCGATCGGTGAAATTTCATCGATCGGGTTCAGCATGTTTCAAAAGCAATGTGTCAGGTTGGGACGATCCCGATTTGCCACGGGGCTGGAGAAGACATGTCTGCCGTTTTGCCAATCAGTGCCGTTCCGTATCAGGACCAGCCGGTCCCGAGATTCTATAACCGGGAAGCGGCCACCTTCCAGACACAACTGGGCGCCTATCTGCCGCGCCGCATTGAAGCCCTCATGGAGGCTGCGGCCCGCGACCATGGGCATGAGCCTTTCCTTTCCACCGCCCTGCCGAACGGCGCCAGCGCGACACTGAGCTTTGCTGATGTCGAGACGCATTCGGCGAACCTTGCACGCTACCTGCGCGACGAGCTGCGCCTGTCGAAGGGCGATGTCGTGGCGATCCAGTCGCCGAACTGCATCTCCTACGTCGTGGCCATGCTGGGCGTCCTGCGCGCCGGCCTTGTGCTGACCAATGTAAACCCGCTCTACACAGCGCATGAGACACGCCGTCAGCTGCGTGACGCGAAAGCCTGCGTGCTGATCACATCGAGCCTGTTTCCCGAAATGACGGAAGAGGCGCTGACCGGCACGCGCATTCATACCGTCGTGTCGCTGTCGCTGACCGACTTCTTCTCGCCAGTCAAAAAGGCCGCGATGGATTTCGTGCTGCAGCACGTCAAGAAAATGGGCCGGCCACTGATCGTGGATCATGTGCCCATGGCTGAAGCGCTGAAGCTCGGCGCGGCACACACGACGCCGATCGCTGACTATGCGCCAGACCGCGAGGCCGATGAGGACGCGATCTACCAGTATTCCGGCGGCACAACTGGCATCTCCAAGGGCGTGCGCCTGACCGAAGCGGGCCTCGTCACCAATGTTGACCAGTTTGCCAGCCTCTCGCCGCATATGATCGACAAGTCGGGGCAGACCATATTGCTGGTCCTGCCGGTCTACCATGTGTTCGGCCTGTTCGCGTCTGTGATCGCGCTGCGCAATGCGGCCCACCTGGTGCTTGTGCCGAGCCCCAAGCCGCTGTCGAACCTGAAGGCGGCGTTCAAGAAATTCCGGCCGGATGTGTTTCCGGGTGTCAGCACGCTGTTTGCCAAGCTGATGGAAGAGAAATGGTTCTATGAGAACCCACCCAAGCTAACCCTGACGATTTCCGGTGCCATGGCGCTGAGCCCACAGGTCCGCTCCGAGTGGACCGGCCTTACAGGCTCCAGCGTCATCGAAGGCTATGGTATGACGGAAGCGACGACGCTGATCAGCGTCAACCCGCCTGACGCGCGCACCAAGGTCGGTTCGGCCGGCTTGCCGCTGCCCGGCACGGGCGTCGCGATCCTGCGCGAGGATGGCGGCTTTGCCAAAGCGGGCGAAGTTGGCGAGATCGCCGTGGCGGGTCCGCAGGTCATGGCGGGTTATCTCGGCCGGCCGGAGACGACGGCAGCGGCCTATCAGGCTGGCATGCTGAAGACAGGCGATGTCGGCTATCTCGATGACGAGGGCTATCTCTTCATTGTTGATCGCAGCAAGGACATGTTGCTGGTTGGCGGGTTCAACGTATTCCCAAGCGAAGTCGACGCGGTGCTGGCCGAGCATAAGGGCATTGCCGAGGCAGCTGTGGCTGGCGTGACCGATGGCGATATGGGCGATGTGATGCATGCCTTCGTGGTACGTCGCCACCCGGAGCTGACAGCACAGGACGTGCTGGCGCACTGCGCCAGACAGCTCACGGCCTACAAGCGGCCCCGCAAGGTGCACTTCGTTGATGAATTGCCAAAGTCGCCTATTGGCAAGGTATTGCGCCGCGAGCTGCGAGCGCTGGTCGCCTGCGAACAGGCCTAGGCGTCAGATAATCTCGTCCGCAAATTCTTCATAGTCGATGAGGATCTCGTCGCCGGGCTTCAGGGCCATGCGGGCTGAGAGCGTGACGGTCTGCGCCGCGCCATCCACCACGAAATCGGCATTCGCTTCGGGGCTGTGATTGCACATCGAGATTTCACCGAAAGCAACGGCGGCGCGCATCGTGCCGTCGTCTCTCTCGTCCACATAGAACACATAGTGATGCAGCAGCGTGGAGCGCACGGTGGCGGTATCTTCGTGTGACAGGACCAGCAGCGGGTAAACCGCGATCGTCTGGCCGGCTGAAATGGGCGCGACCGCGAACAGGCCGCGGCCGTGGAAGGGGGAAGTCTTTACCTCGACGAACGAGGCCTGCGCAGAATGGGGCATGGGTACTTCTCTAGCACAGGCCAGATTCGGCGCTATTGGGATTCTGCGGTTTCTGAGGGCGCCTTGGCTTTCGAATCCCATTTGTACATCGCCTTGATGGTGCAGCGCTGGACGCCAAAGCCGGTGTCGCTTTGCCCCGATATGGAATCGGAGGTGATGATATGATCGCCCTTGCCGAGGCAGCCGGTGGTGGAATCCACGGCCAGGCGCTGGGCCTGATCCAGGTTGAAGCAGCCGCCGAAGGTTTCGATGAGATAGTCATCATTTCCCTTGGACAGGACGACAGTGTCATCGGTGGCGTCATGGAAGCCGTCTATGGTTGAAGCGAAGCAGACCTTGTTGACCTCTTCCCCGAGCCGCGCGTCGCCTGCGAACTGGGCGACGCCCTTGGCCTTGGGTTGCGTCGGTGCGTGGCTGGTGCAGGCGGCGAGGAGGGTCGTTGAGAGAGCGAGTGCAATGAGGCGCATTATCTTGTCCTTTATCGGGTGTGCTGCCCGTCAAAAATGCGGGGAATCCGGGCAAATGTTCCGAAATTCATTGATGCGCCGGGCCTAAGGAACTGACAAGCGCGGTCACGGAGACTTGAACTTTCCCCCCAAGCCGTCATAGCAGGCGGGCAGATTTCTTCGCGGGATTATACATGACCGATTTGACCAAACTCACCCTCGCAGCAGCGCTTGATGGCCTGAAGGCCAAGCAGTTTTCGTCGCGCGAGATCACGCAGGACTTCGTGAGCGCCATTGAGGGCGCCCGGGTGCTGAACGCCTATGTCGTCGAAACGCCGGAAAAGGCGCTGGCCATGGCCGATGCATCTGACGCGAGACTGGCCAAGGGCGAGGGCGGCAGGCTGGAAGGCGCGCCGCTCGGCATCAAGGACCTGTATTGCACCAAGGGCGTGCGCACGACGGCCTGCAGCGGCATTCTCGGCGAGTTCACACCGACCTATGAATCCACCGTCACGCAAAACCTGTGGAACGAAGGCGCCGTCATGTTGGGCAAGCTCAACATGGACGAGTTCGCCATGGGCTCGTCGAACGAGACCTCGCATTTCGGCAACGTGATCAACCCCTGGCGCCGTGATGGCGACAATCAAAGCCTCACGCCGGGCGGTTCATCGGGCGGCTCTGCGGCCTCCGTGGCGGCGAACCTCTGCCTCGCGGCCACCGCTTCAGACACCGGCGGCTCGATCCGCCAGCCTGCGGCCTTCACAGGCACGGTCGGCATCAAGCCGACCTATGGCCGGGCAAGCCGTTACGGCATGGTGGCGTTCGCCTCCTCGCTTGATCAGGCCGGGCCGATTGCCAAGACCGTGGAAGACAGCGCCATCCTTCTGGAAGTGATGTGCAGCCATGACGCGAAGGATTCCACGTCACTGGACATCCCGACGCCGGACTGGCGCAGCGATGTCTCCAAGGGTGTGAAGGGCATGCGGATCGGCATTCCGAAGGAATACCGAATTGACGGCCTGTCGGACGAGATGAACGCACTTTGGGACCAAGGCATTGCCTGGCTTAAAGAGGCCGGCGCGGAGATCGTCGAGATCAGCCTGCCGCACACGAAATACGCGCTGCCTGCGTATTACATCGTGGCGCCAGCGGAAGCCTCGTCCAACCTCGCCCGCTATGACGGCATGCGCTACGGCGCCCGCATTGAGGGCAACAACCTCGCGCAGACCTATGAAGGTACGCGCGCCGGCGGCTTTGGCGCGGAAGTGCAGCGCCGCCTGCTGATCGGCACCTATGTGCTCTCCAGTGGCTATTATGACGCCTATTACCTGCGTGCCCAGAAAGTGCGGACCAAGATCCTCAACGACTTTGTTTCCGCTTTCGAAGGCTGTGACGCAGTGCTGACGCCGACCTGCCCGAGCCCGGCCTTCGCCTTTGGCGAGAAGAGCGGCGACCCGGTGGAAATGTACCTCAACGACGTGTTCACGGTGACGGCGAACCTCGCCGGCCTGCCGGGCATTTCGGTGCCGACGGGCATGTCCAAGAGCGGCCTGCCGCTCGGACTGCAAGTGATCGGCAAGGCGCTGGACGAAGCGGCCTGCTTCCGTGTCGGCGGCGAACTGGAACGTGCAGCTGGGTTCGTGGCGAAGCCGGAGAAGTGGTGGTAAGCTGCTCCACATGAAACGCTTTCTCATTCTCTTCGCCATCATGCTCGTTGTCTCGGTCGGCCTGATGTGGGCCATGATGGCGCAGAACGGGTATGACCTGTTCGCGCCCGAGATGTCCGGCATGATGCTCGTGGCCGTTCTGGTGGCAATGTATGTGTCCTTCCGGATTTCGCGGATCCTGGCCAAGCGGGCCGAGCGCGCGGAAGGCGGCTCGCCGCTGAAAGGCGCGCAAAAATCCAAACTGTCCGGCCTGTTCAATTCCAAAAGCCAGGCCCTGCAGGCGCGTGAAGCTCGCGTTGCCGCCCGCCGCAAACAGCTGATCGCCGAGGGCAAGCTGGAAGAAGAGGCGCCAGCCGAGCCTGAAGTGGCGCCGACACCCCCGGGTGAAGCCCCGACCCGCGTGCCGCAGTCTGCCTCAGTGGCTGACAAGATGGCGGCCCGCCGCGAGCGCTACAAGCGTGCCAAGGAAGAAGGCAAGATCTAGCTGGCGATTGCGGCCTGAAGCCGGGGCGGTGCCTTATGGGTGCTGGCCGCGGCCTCAACCCGCACTTTCGTGCCGCCGCCGGGTCCATCCTCCTCCTCATCATCCGCGCGTGACCTGTCGGTGATGCGCGAGAGATAGATGCCGACGCCAACCAGTCCGCCAATCGGCCCGAATTGCAGCATCATGGCCGCGATGAACAGGATGGGCATGTCGAGCTTGAGGTTGCCGAAGGCGGCGATCACCATGAACAGGCCGACCGCGCCGACCAGAAGCCCCACCGCAAAGCCCGCGATCAGGTGCTTCAGGAAGCCCCTCACAATCGGCCGTTCGTCTTCTCCGGACCCGTCCAGGATCATCTTGAACAACATGGTTTCCCTCCCGATGCGCTATTGCGCTTGGCCGCATTCTTGACCAGTCCGGCGCAAAAGGGAAGTCAGGGCCCATTGAGCAGCCTTCGCGGCTCGACAGGCCGGGCCGCTTGCCGCTAAAAGAACCCAGATTTTCAACTGGATCAGAAGGCAAGCCATGTCAGCGCGCACACCCTACGTAATCAAAGGCGACACCGGCGACTGGGAAGTCGTCATGGGGCTTGAGATCCACGCGCAGGTGGCCTCGAATGCCAAGCTGTTTTCGGGCGCCTCGACGGAATTTGGCGCCGACCCGAACTGCAACGTCTCGCTGGTCGATGCCGCGATGCCGGGCATGCTGCCGGTGATCAACAGGAAGTGCGTCGAGCAAGCCGTGCGCACAGGTCTTGGCCTCAAGGCCGAGATCAATCTCTACAGCCGGTTTGACCGCAAGAACTATTTCTATCCTGACCTGCCGCAGGGCTACCAGATCAGCCAGTTTGCCCACCCCATCGTCGGTGAAGGCGAGATCGATGTGGACGTTGAGCCCGCTCATGGCGGCGAGGCCTACAGCTTCCCGTGCCGCATCGAGCGCCTTCACCTTGAGCAGGACGCCGGCAAGTCGATCCACGACATGGACCCGAACTCCACCTATGTGGACCTGAACCGCTCCGGCGTCGCGCTGATGGAAATCGTGTCGAAGCCGGACGTGCGTTCGCCTGCCGAGGCCGCCGCCTATGTGAAGAAGATCCGCGCCATCGTGATCGCGCTCGGCACATGCGACGGCGACATGGACAAGGGCAACCTGCGCGCTGACGTGAACGTGTCGGTCTGCAAGCCCGGCCAGTACGAGAAATTCCGCGAGACGGGCGATTTCAGCCATCTCGGCACGCGCTGCGAGCTGAAGAACATGAACTCGTTCCGCTTCATCCAGCAGGCGATTGAGTACGAAGCACGCCGCCAGATCGAGATCATCGAAGGCGGCGGCAGTGTGGACCAGGAAACGCGCCTGTTCGACCCTGTGAAGGTCGAAACGCGCTCCATGCGCTCCAAGGAAGACGCGCACGATTACCGTTACTTCCCGGACCCGGACCTGTTGCCGCTCGAAATCGAGCAGGCCTGGATCGACGAGATCAAGGCAAGCCTGCCGGAACTGCCGGACCAGAAGCGCGCGCGCTTTGAATCCGAATACGGCATCTCGCACTATGACGCCGGTGTGCTTATCGCGGACGCCGACAAGGCCGCCTATTTCGAGACCGTGGCCAAGGGCCGTGACGCGAAACTGGCTGCCAACTGGGTAACGCAGGAACTGTTCGGCTACCTGAACAAGGAAGGCCTTGAACTCGGCGATAGTCCGGTCTCGGCGGATGCGCTGGGCGGACTGATCGCCCTGATCAGCGACGACACGATCAGCGGCAAGATCGCAAAGGATGTTTTCGCGCGCATGATTGCGGGCGAGGGCGAAGCGGCGGCGATTGTCGAAAAGCACGGCCTGAAACAGGTGACCGACACAGGCGCCATCGAGAAGGTCGTCGACGAGATCATCGCGGCCAACCCGGAACAGGTCGAGAAAGTCAAAGAGAAGCCGCAGACGCTCGGCTGGTTCGTCGGCCAGGTGATGAAGGCCTCAGGTGGCAAGGCCAACCCGAAAGCCGTGAACGATATTCTGAAAGCGAAGCTGGGGCTTTAAGAGTCTAGCGGGTTCCGGCCCCCTCGAACAATGGGCTGATGCCAACGATTTCGCGCTGCATGTATTGGCGGAAAAGGGTCACGCGCCTGGTGTTGCGCAGGTCGCGATGATAGAGCAGCCATAGTCCGAGATCATGGTGTTTTTCCGGCTCATGGAACCTCACCAGATGCGGATCGCTGTCGCCCATGAAGCACGGCAGGTATCCGACACCCAGCCCTCCCCGGATGGCGGCGATTGTCAGTGACGTGTCGTCCACGCAGAAGGAATGATCGGCCTGTGGCCTCGCCTGCCTGGTCCAGGTTCGGTGGTATTCGCAGCAATCGACGCCTATCCACTTTTCCGCAACCTTACCGGCCTCGAGGGCGGCGCAGTATTCGGTTGATGCGTATACTGCCGAGGAGACGGTGGTCAGCCGGGTACCGATCAGTGTTTCGCCCGGCGTATTTGTCTGCCTCAGGGCAATATCGGCATCGCGTTCGGCCAGGCGGACGGAATCGTTGGTCACTTCAATATGCAGGTCAATGCCCGGATAGGCGGCGCTGAACCCGGCAAATAGCGGCATCAGTACGGTCGAGGCCATATTGGCGATGGCCGTAACGCGAAGTTCCCCCGAGGGCGCGTCGCTTTGGCCTGTGCTGGCTGCCTCGAAGGACAATAACTCCCGCTCTATACGGGTGGCGGATGTCCTCAGGTTCTCGCCCGCCTCGGTCAGGACATAGCCGGTCGCGCTGCGCTCAACCAGCGGCGTCCCCAAGTCTTTTTCCAGCGTATGTATGCGCCGCGAGACGGTGGAGTGCTGGACGCCCAGCCGCTTGGCCGCAGCGCTGAATGAGCCTTCGCGCGCCAGGGCAAGGAACATCCGCGCGTCATCCCATTGCATTTGGCGTCCCCCTCGGCGTGCATTTTTGCACAACCGCTTTCGATTTCTATCGAGTTTCCAGGATCGTGTGAGAATGCGACCCAGTTGGCAACCGAAATCGGGGCGTGGTGGGGCTTCACCAAACCGGCGGCACGTATCTGGACGGTAAGGAAAGGACTTCGAGAATGACGGTATCACTTTACGACCGCCTCGGCGGATATGATGCAATCGCACTATTTGCGACACAGCTTGTTGACCAGGCAAAGGCTGACGACTTGCTGGGGCGCTTCTGGGCCCATAGCGGCGAAGACAGGGACGCCCGAGCTTTGCAGATGTTGATCAACTATCTCGTGCGGGAAACAGGGGGCCAGATGTATTATACCGGGCGTGACATGGCGCTGGCCCATGCCGGAATGGGGATCACGGACGTTGACTGGACGCGTTTCCTCGAGATTGTGGTTAGCGTGGCGGGCGAACTTGGCGTTGAGGCCCAGGAAGGTGGTGAGGTGATGGCGTTTCTGGACAGTCTCAAGAGCGACATTGTCACCTCATCGTAACGGACCGGCTATCGGCACGAAACGCCAGTATGGAAGGCAGGCGATGACTAATACACTCTTCTCAGCTGAGGGTGGCTGCACATGTGGCCATGTTCGTTACAGCCTGCTGTCAAAGCCGATGATCGTGCATTGCTGCCATTGCCGCTATTGCCAGAGGCAGACCGGGGCAGCCTTTGCGCTGAATGCGCTTATCGAAGCCGATCAGGTAAAAGTGACTGGCGCCGATGTCGAGGATATCCTCGTCGACACGCCGAGCGGCAGGGGGCAGACGATCGCGCGCTGCCCCAGGTGCCGCGTTGCGGTGTGGAGCCATTATCACATGTCCGGCTTGCGGGAGCGCATAAACTTCATCCGTGTCGGGACGCTCGACAATCCTGACCTCTGCCCGCCCGATGTGCATATCTACACGTCCGACAAGCAGCCTTGGGTGCGCCTGCCCGACGGCGCACGGGCGGTCGACATCTATTATGAGTATGAGGTCACTTGGTCGCCGGACAGCCTGCGCCGACGGGCCGCGTTGTTCGAGGCGGCGGGAATCCCGATGCCTTAGGGAGTGCTTCTACAGCGCCGCGCGAATCTTCAATGCAAGCTTCTCCAACTCGCCCATATCGGCCATGCCGCCGCTGCCGTGGCGGCCGAGGGGGACGCTTTCCCAGCGCGGGATCACGTGGAAATGGAGATGATAGACGGTCTGCCCGGCTGGGGCGCCGTTGAACTGCGTGACGACGAGGCCGTCAGGCTTCAGCGCGGCTTCGACGGCCTTGGCCACTTTCTGCACCGCTAGCATGTAAGGCCCGAGTTTCTCGGGCGGCATTTCGAGCAGGTTGCGTGCTTCAACATCCTTGGGGATGACCAGCGTGTGGCCTTCGGCTTGCGGAAAAACGTCCATGAAGGCGAGGGCGGTATCGTCCTCGTAGACTTTGACGGCGGGCATCTCGCCACGCAGGATTTTTGCGAAGATATTGTCGGAATCGTAGGTGTCGTGAAGGGTCATGAGTCTTTCTTAAAGGGTGTGCGCTCTGTGAGATAGTCCATGTCGGATTCAACCGCGTCGCGTTCGCGGGTGAGATAGTCGGCGACGGCATTGCGCAGGCCCGGATGGGCGATCCAGTGTGCCGATCGGGTGAGGACTGGCACGTAGCCGCGGGCGAGCTTGTGGCCACCCTGGGCGCCCGCTTCGACGTACTGAAGACCGCGCGCGATGGCGAAGTCGATGGCCTGGTAATAGCAGGTTTCGAAGTGGAGCATCGGCCGCTGGTCGCTGCAGCCCCAGTAGCGGCCATAAAGCGTGTCGGACCCGATCAGGTTCATGGCGCCGGCGATAGGCTCGCCATCCTCCATGGCGAAGACGAAAAGCAGGTCGTCCGCCATGCGATCACGCAAGAGGGAGAAGCTCAGGCGCGTGAGATACGGCGTGCCCCATTTGCGGCTGCCGGTGTCCATGTAGAACTGGAAGAAATGGTCGAGATGGTCCTCGGTGATCGCGTCGCCGGTGAGGTGGACGAACTCGACGCCCTCCTGTGCCTTTGCGCGCTCCTTGCGCAGGTTCTTGCGCTTGGCCGATGAGAGCGCGCCCAGGAAGCCATCGAAGTTCTCGTAACCGTCATTCTCCCAGCGAAACTGCTGGTCGGTGCGCGAGAGGAGGCCGGTATTCTCCAGCACGTCTGCGTCGTCATGGTCGATGAAATTGATATGCAGCGAGGAGAGATCATTCTCCTCGGCGAGTTGGATCGCCCCAGCGAGAAGCGCGGCCTTGAGCTGGATTTCGTCAGGGCCGGGCGGCACGAGGCGGCGGCGGCCCGTAACGGGCGTGAAGGGCACGGCGGCGAGGAGTTTTGGATAATAGGAGCCGCCCGCGCGTTCGAACGCTTCGGCCCAGCTATGGTCGAACACAAACTCTCCACGCGAATGCATCTTGGCATAGAGCGGCATGGCGGCGCGCAGGCGCCCGTCATCGCCGCGGATCAGCAAGTGGCGCGGCACCCAGCCCGTTCGCGGCGTTGCGGCGCCGCTGCTCTCCATGGCCTCCAGGAATTCCCATGTCAGGAAGGGATCGTAGCGCGCGCCCGGCGGATTGGCGATGGCGTTCCACTCATCGGAAGACACCTCGGCCAAGGCCGGGACGATCGTGATTTTGAGCGCGGTGTCGTCCATGCCCATCAATCTAGGGCGCGCGGCATCATGTTGCCAGCGGAACGGGCAGGTGTTCGAAGATGATGCCGCCATTCAGCACATGGATGCGGCGGACATCCTCAATCGTGCGCACCGTCCAGACGACAAAGGGCAGCTTTCCGGCGAGCGAGACGGCGGCACGCTCGGCATCAGCGACATTGATGGCGAGATAGTCGACCTTGCGCTCAAGCGCGCGGGCGAGCTTGGCGTCAAACTCGGCTTCGCTGGTGCGGCTGATCGGGTGGATCAGCTGGCCGCGCATCACCGCTTCGGGAATGGCGTCGACGGCGGCTTCCGAAAAGCTCATCGCGGCAGCAGGGCCGATATGGCCCGTTAGCATCTCACCCACCTTGCGGGCGAAGGCAACGGGGTCTGTGTTCCCCTCGATCTTCATTTCGGTGAGCAGAGGCAGGTCGGTCGGCCAGATGTCGAGCAAGGCGTGCAGCGTGGGCACAGGCTGGTCCGTGCCAGCCAGCCGCACGGCCTGAAGGTCATGCGCCGTCATGTCTTCGAATACGGCCTCGACGCCCGTCATGCGGACAAGGGTGGGGTCATGAAAGACCATGACCTCGCCGTCCTTCGAGGGCCGCACGTCATATTCGATGCCGAGTCCGGCATCGATGGCGGCCTCGAAGGCGGCAAGAGAATTTTCCGGATGGCCATCGGCGGACCAGAGACCGCGATGTGCATAGGTAAATGCTGTCAGGTCAAAGTGCCGGGCCATCGGATACTATCCTTCGATTTCAAACACACCGTCGACTTCAACCGCGACGCCAAGCGGCAGGACCGGGCAGGCCACAGCCGAACGCGCATGCTTGCCGGCATCGCCAAAGACTTCGACCATCAGGTCGGAACAGCCATTGATGACCTGCGGGATGTCGGTGAAATCGCCGGCTGCGTTGACGAAGCCGCCAAGCTTCACGACGCGCTTGATGCGCGAGAGGTCGCCCACGGCGGCCTTGCACTGGGCGATCAGGTTGATGCCGCACTGGCGAGCGGCGTGCTGGCCAGCCGAGAGTTCCATGTCTTCGCCGAGGCGGCCCGTGATGCGGCCGGTAGGCGTGGCGCTGACCTGGCCTGAGACGAACAGCATGTTACCGGTGATCACGTAGGGCACGTAATTGGCGACGGGCACCATTGGGGCGGGCAGTTCAATGCCGAGGGCGTCGAGGCGGGCTTCTGGGGTGGTCATGTGGGGCGTGCTCCGGTGCGTTAATGACGGTGTGGCCCCTGCATGCCGCACGTTGCGGAAGGGGGCAAGTCAGCCATCTGACTCGCGCAGTTTCGCAATGCGGGCAGCGCGGCCGGTGACGACGGCATCCGTGCCGAAGCGCGCACGAGCCGCGTCGGAGGCGCGCTCGGCGGCGGCGCGCTTGGCAATGCTCGGGTCAAGCAGGTCGACCGTATCGGCGCGATGGTCGTCAAGGCCGGAGATACCGATGCCGATCAGGCGATAGCGTTCGCGGCCATTGGCTTCACGGGCCAGAAGCGGCCGACCGGCGCGGAAAATTTCCTGGGCGAGTTGTGTGGGTTCCGGCAGTGAAATGCGCCGGGTAAGCGCGCGGAAGTTCGCGGTCTTCAGTTTCAGTGTCACGACGACCCCGACAACGCCCACGGCTTTGGCGCGGTCGGCGGTTTTTACACACAGCTGCCAGAGCTCGTCTTCAAGCGCGGCGGGATCGGAAATGTCAGTGCGGAACGTGGTCTCGCTGGAAACGGATTTGCGCTCCTCGTCATTGCGCACAGGGCGGTTGTCGAGGCCGTGGGCGCGTTGCTTCAGCCACATGCCTGTCTCGCCGTAGCGCTGGATCAGTGGCTTCAGCTCGGCCTGCTGGATATCGTGGACGGTATCGAAACCGTCGGCGGCGAGTTTCTGGGCAAATTTCGGGCCGACGCCGTGCAGGAAGTCGATGGGTTTAGGGCCGAGCAGGGCTTCTGCCTCTTCCGGCGCGATGACGGCGAAGCCGCGCGGCTTGTCGAGTTCACTGGCCGTCTTGGCGAGGAACTTGTTGGACGAGAGGCCGATGGAGACGGTGATGCCGATGTCGCGTTCGATATCCCGGGCGAGGCGGGCGAGGCTGACGGCAGGCGGAGCGTGATGGGTGGTCTCAGTGCCGGAAAGGTCCATATAGGCCTCGTCGATGGAGACCGGCTGGACCAGTGGCGTCAGCGCGTCCATCTTTTCGCGCATCATCGTTGCGGCTTCGCGGTACTTCCCGAAATTGGAGCTGATCACCACGGCGTCCGGGCAGAGTTTCAGCGCCTTGAACATGGGCATGGCGGACCGCACGCCATAGAGGCGGGCAATGTAACAGCAGGTGGAGACGACACCGCGCTGACCGCCGCCGACGATGACCGGCTTGTCCTTCAGGCTGGGATCGTCGCGTTTCTCGATGGCGGCGAAGAAGGCGTCGCAGTCGAGATGCGCAATGCTGAGTTGCGTCAGTGCGGGATGCGCAATGATCCGGCCCCGTCCGCAGCGCGTACAGGCTGAAACGGCACCGTTTTCCAGATGCAGGCAATCACGGCAAAGGGCGTACATGACAAGAATGTTCATGCCATGTTCCGCGACTCGCGGCAATGAGATGTGTACGCTAGTGTAAAGCCAAATTAAGTATTTGGGGTATAGCTAAAATAGATTGAATAGAATTCGGCCGAATCATTAGTCGTTACGGGGAATTATGGCGGAAAAGCGCACCAGAAAAGTGCTGGTTGTTGAGGACAATGAACTCAACATGCGCCTCTTTTGCGACTTGTTGGACGCCTATGGCTTTGCAACCTACCAGTGCCGCGATGGCGCCAAGGCGGTCGAAATTGCCCGGCGCGAGCTGCCGGATCTCATCATCATGGACATCCAGCTGCCCGAAGTCTCGGGCCTCGACATCACGCGTTGGTTGAAAGATGACGACAAGGTCGCGCATATCCCTGTCCTGGCTGTAACGGCATTTGCCATGCGGGCCGACGAGCAGCGCGTTCGCGAAGCCGGCTGTGAGGGATACCTCTCGAAGCCGATCCAGATCATGACCTTCATCAAAGCGGTGGAGGCGCTGATGCCCAAGGAGCCTGCATGAGCGCCAGGATCCTTGTCGTCGACGATATTGAAGCCAACAGCCGCCTGCTGCAGGCCAAGCTGGAGGCGCAGTACTTCAACGTGCTGCATGCCGAGAATGGCAAGCAGGCGCTGGATCTCGCTCGCGCCCAAATGCCGGATATAATCCTGCTCGACGTGATGATGCCAGGCATGGATGGCTATGAAGTCTGCCAGCGCCTAAAAGCGGACCCCCGCACTTCCTTCATTCCCGTGGTTATGGTGACTGCGCTCAGCGACACTGAAGACCGTATCCGCGGGCTCGAAGTCGGCGCGGAAGATTTCCTCACGAAGCCGGTAGATGATTTCGCGCTGATGTCGCGTGTGGGCGCGCTGATGCGCTACAATGCGGTTGCCTCGGAACTGCGCCAACGTCAGGCCAGCGGCCTGAAGGCCGGTGCGGTTGAAGCGATCAGCGAAGAAGAGCTGAACCGTTCCGCACGCGCTTTCATCATCGACGACAACCCGCGTACGTCGGCCCGTATTGCCACCATGATGCGCGAGGCGGGCCATTCTGCCACGACGCTTCTGGAGGCGGGCGACATGTCCAACCTCTCGGAAATGGGCGTCGACATCTTGATATTGTCGGCTGCATCAAAAGCCTTCGATGCGCTGAAACTCTGTGCCCATTTCCGGATGACCGAAGCGACACGTGCGATCTCGATGCTTCTGGTTTGTGATCAGGCGGATACGTCCAAAGCCGGTCGCGGCCTGCAGATTGGCGCGAATGACGTGATCTTCTCGCCGGTAGACCGGCTGGAGTTGCTGGCGCGTGTGCGCACGCAGACACGCCGTTCCCGCTATATCGACATGCTGCGCAAGCGGGTGGATCGCGGGCTCGAACTCTCGGTCATCGACCAGCTTACCGGCCTCTACAACCGCCGCTACATGGTCGACCAGCTCCAGCAGCTGATGCAGCGCTCGGTTATGGGCGGTAAGCCCGTTTCCGTGGTGATGTGCGATATCGACCATTTCAAATCGGTCAACGACACCTATGGCCACGATGCAGGCGATGAAGTGTTGCAGGAAGTGGCGACCCGTCTCAGGGAAAATGTACGGCCCAGTGATATTGTCTGCCGGCCGGGCGGCGAAGAGTTCATGGTCATCATGCCGAACACGGCTGGAGACCTTGCCTGCGCAGCGGGTGAGCGCATCCGCCGCGCCGTTGCGAGCCGGCCCTTCAGTGTCAGCGGCGGACGCCGTGAGATCACCCTTACCATCAGCGCAGGGGTCGCCACGATCAATGGGCCGGACGATACGATGGCAGACCTGATGAAGCGTTCCGATACGGCGCTCTATCAGGCCAAGTCCGGCGGCCGAAACCGCGTTGAAAGCATTGCCGCCTGATTGACTTGGGCCACGACGCGGCGCAACTGCACGTTTTGAGCTTCCAAGGCAGGTTTTAAGGACATGGCAGATCGTTTCGCGGCGTTCAGGCACTCGTCCTACAGCCGCTATTTCACCTCCCGTTTCATGACCGCCTTTGCGGCCCAGATCGTGTCGGTCTCGGTCGCCTGGCAGATCTATGACGAGACGCAGAACGCGATTTATCTCGGTTGGATCGGGCTGGTTCAGTTCCTTCCCGCCCTGCTGCTGGTCTTCGTGACGGGGCTTGCCTCGGACACGTTTGGGCGGCGGCTGGTGATGGGCCTCGCCATCCTCGTCGAGATGAGCTGCGCGGCGGGCATATTGTTCCTGGCGGCGACAAACCAGTTCCACCCGGTCTGGGTGCTGGCCATCCTGACCGCGTTCGGCGTGGCGCGGGCCTTCCTGTCGCCGGCATCTGCCAGCCTCGCGGTGAACGTGGTGCCGCGTGAGGATTTCGCCAATGCCGTTGGCTGGAATGCCTCGGCCTGGCAGATGGCCTCCATTGTCGGGCCTGTCGTGGGCAGCCTCCTCTATGGCGTGTCGCATGTGCTGTCCTATTCCACCGCGACGGTGATGTTTGCCATCGCAGCGGTGCTGATCTTCTCGATCCCCAAGCCGCCCCAGCGCGTCTCTACGGAGCCCAAGACGCTGAGCGTGGTTCTGGGTGGGTTCACCTATGTCTGGAAGCAGAAAGTGGTGCTGGGGGCGATCTCACTCGACCTGTTCGCGGTGCTGCTTGGTGGGGCGGTTGCGCTGATGCCGGTCTATGCGCGCGACATCTTGCAAGTGGGCGAGACGGGCCTTGGCCTGATGCGGGCGGCGCCGGGTATTGGCGCGCTGATCGTGACGGCCGTTATCACGGCTTTCCCGATTCGCGAGCATGCAGGGAAGATCCTGTTCGTCTGTGTGGCCCTGTTCGGCCTGTCGACTGTGGTGTTCGGCTATTCGACCGTGGCGTGGCTTTCGATCCTGGCGCTCGTCTGCGTTGGCGCGTTCGATATGGTGTCGGTCTATATTCGCGAGATATTGCTGCAGCTCTGGACGCCGGACCAGGTGCGGGGGCGGGTGAATGCGGTGAATTCCATTTTCCTTGGTGCTTCAAACGAGCTGGGCGAGGCGCGGGCCGGGTTCATGGCGGCGAAGTGGGGGGCGGTGTTTACCGTCGTGGCGGGCGGCTATGCGGCCGTGGGCATTGCAGCGGCGTGGTCGGTGCTGTTCCCGGGCATACGCAAGGCGAGCAACCTGCACGAGGGCAATCCGGACGCCTGAGGCCCATAAGCAAAAAGCCCGCTCTTGCGAACGGGCTTTTGACAAATTGCCTTTAAAAGCAGGATCTTACTTGATCTTGCCTTCTTTGAATTCGACGTGCTTTTTCACGATCGGGTCGTACTTTTTCATCACGAGCTTTTCAGTCTTCGTGCGTGGGTTCTTCTTGGTGACATAGAAGAAACCTGTATCGGCCGTCGAGTTGAGGCGAATCTTGATCGTGGTTGGCTTGGCCATAGTGTTGGCTCGCTTGTGCTAGCGTCTGAAACTGGAAAGCGGCTTAATGACGGGGCCCGAAGGGGAAGTCAAGCAGTGTTCCTGCTCTAAAGCCTGTCCGTTGTGTGACCATTCCGAGTCCATCGGAGGAACGGTGGGCCTTTTGGGGCTTGTTGCTTTGCAATCCGCTCTCCGATTTCGCCCAGCATGAAGCGTGTAACCGAGGGCAGGTCGAGGTCCAGGGCGTCGGCCAGCGTCACCCATTGCAGGTCTGACAGCTCTGCGCCGTCCACAGGGGGGCGTTCGTCAATCAGGGCATCTTCGGCATCGGCCATGAAAAATCGAGCGTCAAAGCGCTTGGGGCGGTAGGGCGGCGTGATCGCGCGGCCGATGAACTCGAAGGATTCGAGGCAGGGCATGACGCCCTCGCCATAATAGCGGTGCCAGCCCTGCGGCGGTTTGCCGGTATGCGTGCCGGGGCGGCCGACGATCAGGCCGGTTTCCTCGAATGTCTCGCGGATAGCCGTCAGCGCGAAGGCGTGGGGCGCACGGCGGGTGCCGATGGCGAGCTTGGTGGCCACAGGCTCGGAGAGGGGCGTCAGCGTCGGTGCACGGGCATCGTGAGGGTCCACACGGCCACCGGGGAAGACGTATTTGTCGGGCATGAACGTGTGCCCGCCAGAGCGCTTGCCGAGCAGGACGCGCGGTGTGGCAGCATCCCTGCGGACGAGGATCAGCGTGGCGGCATCCTTGGGCCGCGGACTGCGCTGGTCGGTGACCACAACGTCACCCTCATCTTCCTTGTCGAAGGCTGATTTTATGCCCGGTACGGCCTCGCTCATCTCCTCGGTCCCTTTGACTTGCCTTTGCCCTTCGTCTTCGGAAGGGTCTTCTTGTTGAATCTAGGCTTGCCAGAGCGGGGAGGTCCACCCTTACGGCGGGGAACGTTGCCGATATCCATTTCGCGGCGGTGCTGCTTGCGGCCTTCGGGGGCCGGCTGCGGCTCGGAGAGCATTTCGAGCAGGAGGCCGCCTTGCAGGGGCGTTACTTCCTTCAGCTTCACGCGGACGATCTGGCCGAGGCTGTAGGTCTTGCCGCTGCCACGCGCATAGAGGGCCATGGCGGCCTCGTCCTGTACCCAATAGTCATCCGAGATGGTCGAGATCGGGATGAAGCCGTCGGCGCCTGTTCCGGCGAGGGCAACGAACAAGCCGGAGCCCGTGACGCCGGTGATGCGGCCTTCGAACTCGGCGCCGACCTGATCCTTCAGGAAGAGGGCGAGATAGCGGTCTGTGGCTTCGCGCTCTGCGGCCATCGAGCGGCGCTCGGTGTCGGAGATGTGCTGCGCGGTCTGCTCAAGCTGCGAGGCGGCTTCTTTCGACAGGCCGTCAGGTCCGAGCTTCAGCGACGCGATCAGCGCCCGGTGGACGATGAGGTCTGCGTAGCGGCGGATCGGCGAGGTGAAGTGCGCATAGCGTTCGAGGTTCAGACCGAAGTGACCGAGATTCTCCGGGGCATAGACGGCCTGCGCCTGCGTGCGCAGGATCATCTGTGTGACCATCTGGTCGAATTCGGTGCCATTAAGCTCGCTGAGCAGCTTGTTGAACTTGTGGGTCTGCGGGCGTTCGCCGACATTCCATTTCAGCTCCAGCGTCTGCAGGAAGTCCGCGAAGGCGGCGATCTTGGCATCGGTCGGCGTGTCGTGGACGCGGTAGATGAGCGGGCTCTTCTGGCGTTCCAGCGTTTCGGCGGCGGCGACGTTGGCCTGGATCATGAACTCTTCGATCAGGCGGTGAGCTTCAAGGCGTTCCTTGGTATAGATGCCGTCAATCTCGCCATCTTCCTTGAACCGGATCCGGCGTTCCGGCAGGTCGAGGTCGAGCGGGCCGCGTTTGTCACGAGCCTTTGCGAGCGCGTGATAGGCGTCCCAGAGCGGGCGCAGCACAGTGTCCAGCATCTCGCCAGCCTTGCCGCCGGGCTTGCCGTCAATGGCAGCCTGCGCCTCTTCATAGGAGAGCTTGGCGGCAGACTTCATCATGCCGCGAATGAAGCGGTGCGAGCGCTTGTGGCCATCCGATCCGAAGATCATCTCAACAGCCAGCGTGCGGCGCAGTTCGCCTTCCTTCAGCGAGCATTCGTCAGCCGACAGTTCAAACGGCAGCATCGGGATGACGCGGTCCGGGAAGTAGGTGGAGTTGCCGCGTTTCAGCGCTTCCTTGTCGAGGGGCGAGCCCTCGGTGACATAGGCGGCGACATCGGCAATGGCGACGATCACGCGCCAGCCATCGTCCAGCTTTTCGGCGAAGACGGCATCATCATGGTCGCGGGCATCGGCCGGGTCGATCGTGATGAGGGCGGTCTGCGTCAGGTCTTCGCGTTCGGCGGCGGCCGGTTTCGGGTCGCGGGCCTGCGCGAGGGCGGCCTCGGGAAACTCGGTGGGGATGTCGTGAGCGTGGAGGGCCAGAAGGCTCGCCGAGCGCGGGTCCGTGATATGGCCTATGATCTCGGTGATCTCGCCGAGGGCCGGGCCATGATGGCGGCGGCCCTGGGGCTTCGGCTCGGCGATCACGAGATCGCCATCCTTGGCACCCTTGGTGTCGGCTTCCTGAATCACGAATTCGCGGCGGTCCTTCCGGCTGGACGGGTTGACCCGGCCGCCGCGTGCAGTGGTTGAGTAAAGGCCGACCAAGCGATCTGAAATGCGCTTTTCCATGACCGTGATGGCGCGGGCGCGCCATTCGCCGTCATGCTCGTTGATCTTGCACAGGGCGCGGTCGCCGACGCCGGGCGCCTTGGACTTGCCCCGCGGCTTGCCCGAGGGACCAGCATAGATGATGTCAGGGCCGAAGGGGCCATTGTCGCCTATCGACTTGCCGATCAGGTCGCCATTCTTGTCGATCCGCATGAATTCGACGATGCCGGTGGGCGGCGGGCGATCAGCCTGTGACCAGGCGCGTTTGCCGGTGCGTTCGAGGGCGCCGTCGGCTTCGAGTTCGCGCAGGATGGCGCGCAGCGTGGCGCGTTCCTCACCCTTGACCTTGAGGCCCTTGGCGATGGCTTGTTTCGTTGTGGCAGTGGGATTGTCCCGAATATAATCAAGGACAGTTTGCTTATCTGGAAATGTCATAATCCGGCATATAAGGGATTCTTGCCCGAAATGCTTGTGGGAAATGCCGCAGATACTTGATTGGCAATAGGAGGCATCATAGAACATAATGGCAACATATCGTTGCGGCCTAATTTTTACATTTGGTGGCACAGCCGATGGCGCACTCAAATATGTCAAATGCATTCGTTGCTCTCGTTGAAAGTCCCTCAGCGGACGACTTGATGGATGGGCGAACGGAAGGGAAATCGCTCTGTAGCGCGCTTGAACTGGCTGCAATTCCGCATTCGTACAGGTTGGCTGTCACATCCGACACCCTGTCGAAATGTCTTCAGTCTCAGCTTCTCGAAATTAGCAGAGAGAAACAAAAGCTTCCGATTCTACATATCAGTGCGCACGGAAATGCGAACGGTATCGGGTTAGCGGACGGCACATATGTCTCTTGGGTTCAGCTACGCACTCTCATTGCTTGGCTTAATGTGGAGATGAATGGAAATCTGTTGATCTGTATGTCCAGTTGCGGTGGCGCCGGTGCTGGTGCAATGGCGTTTCATACAGATGAAGAACCTCCGTATTGGAAACTTATTGGAAACGTGGGCGATGTCATATGGTCCGATAGTTCCGTAGGTTTTACCGCGTTCTATCATAATCTGTTCAAGTACGGTGATGTCGATTTGGCATACAACGCCATGTGTATAGCGTCAGGAAATCACGACTTCAGATGTTATGATGGACATGAGATCAAATCGAATTGGGCTAACTCGATGCAAACGACCAATTCAAATGCATTGTCGGGTCAGAATTTCTCTTAGTTCTAAGCCGGTCCCTTTCAATTAACGTCCATCCTCGTAGAAATGGGCCAGGCGGTCGTGCACACGGCGGAAATGGTCGCGCAGCATGTCGGGCTGTTCGAAATAGGCCGTGGTGGTGCAGTTGAAGAAATCGGCCTGGCTGGTGGCGGCGTGTGGCGTCAGCGGTGTCTCGAACCCGTTGGCGAGGCGCGTGCGGAGGAAATCCAACTCCTCATCCATGTCGGCACACCATTTTTCGTGGCATTCGGCCGAATGGGTGGCGGGCAGGCCGTCCCGGAAGATGTTCCGGTTGTCGAGCCGGTGGGCAAGCTCGTGCATGGCCGCGCAGCAGCCCGGGATGGACAGCACGCCATCCTTCATGATGCTGGCCCAGCAGAGATCCATCCGGCCCCAGCGCGAATAGCGGCCGATCATCTGGTCGTCGGTGGGCACGCCGCGTTCGCGTATCACGATACGCATGCCGAGATCGAAACGCTCACGCGGGCGATTGAGAAGTAGGAGGCAGGCATAGGTCGCGAGGGTGACCCGCACACGGGAGGTGACGTCAAAACCGTCGGCGCCGCGAAACTCCACATCCTGCAGGAATTGGTCGACGAGATGGGTAAAGCGCGCCCTGCGCCCCGGTGACAGTTTTGCCACGACGGGCGATGCCGCATCAATCATGATTTCGAGTCGGGTGGGTCCAGCCATCGACCGGCGATATACAACCAGAAGGCAATAAAGTCTCGCATAAAATGAATAGATTTAGTCGATAGGTGGAATGGCGAGCGGGTCGGTGGGCGCGAGGGCAAATGATCCCGCCTGTTCACCCCATTCGCCGGTCAGGATCTCGTAGTGGAGATGGCGCGGCACGAGGTAGCCGGCCGTATTGCCCATGACGCCGATGATCTGACCGGCGAGGACCGTGTCGCCCGCCTTGAAGCCGGAGAAACTGGCCATGTGGGCATAGCGGGTGAAGACGCCATTGCCGTGGTCGATGACCATCATGTTGCCGAAATCGTCGCGGTATTGCGCCTCGCGGATCGTGCCGTCGGCGGCGGCATAGATGGCGACGGGGTCGCGATTGTAGAGATCGACGCCGCTATGGACCTGACCGTTGCGGGCGCCGAAGCCGGACGACACGCACCCATCCTCGACGGGAGCACGGGCGAGGGTTACGCCGTTGATCGTGATCATCGCGGTATAGCCGATGATGTGCAGCCCGGTATCGGTGGGTGGCGCATTGGCGACGTAGAGCTTGGGGCAGAGCGACAGCGTGACCGGGAAATCATAGATGACAGGCAGGGCAGGCTGAGGCGGCGGCAGGGGCTCGACGACTTCCTCAACCAGCGGCTCCAGCGGTGGCAGCCTTTCGATTGTAAATATCCACGTGACGCTCGCCGCGAGCAGGGCAAACGGGAACATAAGGCGGGGCGACAGGCGCATCGCGAGGGGGAGCCAGTCCGGGCCTTGCGGGCCCGGCGCGGCCTAGTCCTCTGTCTTCGCGGCAGGCGTTTTCTTCGCCGCCGGTTTCTTCTTGGCAGCAGCCTTCTTCGGCGCGGCCTTCTTCTTCGGCGCAGCCTTCTTCTTGGCCGGGGCAGCCGCCGCGCGGGCGTTCACCAGTTCCACGGCCTGTTCCAGTGTGATGGCGTCCGGCGCGATCTCTTTCGGGATCGTCGCGTTGACCTTGCCATGCTTCACGTAAGGCCCGTAGCGGCCCGCGAAGACCTGGATCGGCTCGCCGTCTGCGTGATTGCCGAGTTCCTTCAGTGGCGTGGCGCCACCGCGACCCCGGCCCGGATTGGCCTTCTTGTCCTCGATCAGCGCCACGGCGCGGTTGAGGCCGATATTGAAGACGTCTGCCGGGTCTTTCAGGTTCGCATATGTCTTGCCATGCTGAACGTAGGGACCGAAACGGCCGAAATTGGCCAGGATGGGTTCGTTGTCTTCCGGGTGGCGGCCGACTTCGCGCGGCAGGAGCAGCAGCTCCACGGCGCGTTCGAGCGTCAGCTCCTGTGGCTTTTCTTTCTCGGCCTTGGTGAGGGAGGCGCGTTGCGGCTTTTCGCCATTCGCCATCTCGACATAGGGGCCGAAGCGACCGGTCTTGAGATAGATCATCTCGCCGGTTTCCGGGTGGATGCCGATCTCGTTGCCGTCCGGGTTGATCGCGGCTGCCGCGTCGCCATCGGCGCTGAACTGGCGGGTGAACTTGCACTCAGGGTGGCGCGAGCAGCCGACAAAGGCGCCGAATCGGCCAAGCTTCATGGATAGCTCGCCCTCCTTGCAGAGCGGGCACTGACGCGGGTTTTCGATCGGGTTGCCTTCGGCATCCTGACGCGGGAACACGTAAGCGCCGAGCGTCTCGTTGAGGGCGTCCAGCACGGCGGAAACGCGCAGATCCTTGGTGCCGTCAATGTCAGCAGCGAACTGTTTCCAGAACTCGTGCAGGAACGCTTTCCAGTCGAGCTTGCCGTCGGAGATGACATCGAGCTTTTCTTCGAGACCGGCGGTGAAGTCATATTCCACATAGCGCGAGAAGAAGTTCTCGAGGAAGGCCGTCACGAGGCGGCCCTTGTCTTCGGGGATCAGCGCCTTGCCTTCGATGCGGACATAGCCCCGGTCTTCCAGCGTCGACATGGTGGACGCATAGGTCGACGGGCGGCCAATGCCGAGTTCTTCGAGGCGCTTGACGAGGCTGGCCTCGGTGTAGCGCGGCGGCGGGGCGGTGAAGGACTGGTTCGCGAGTGCGTTCAGGAGGTCCGCGTGCTGGCCGGCTTCCATCTTCGGCAGGCGGCCTTCGGCGTCGTCTTCATCGTCCCCCGCGTCATGGCCTTCGGTGTAGAGCTTTATGAAGCCATCAAACACGAGGACCTGACCGGTGGCGCGCAGCGTGGCGCGCTTATCCTTGGAGGCAAGGTCGATCGTGGTGCGCTCGAACAGGGCGGTTTCCATCTGGCTGGCCACGGCGCGGCGCCAGATAAGGGTGTAGAGTTTCTTCAGGTCACCGTCGCCGTGATAGTCCTCAGGGCGCAGGTTGAAGTCGGTCGGTCGGACGGCTTCGTGGGCTTCCTGCGCGTTCTTGGCTTTGGAGGAATAACGACGCGTGTTTTCCGGCAGGTAGCGGGCGCCATAGTTCGACTGGATCATGGTGCGGGCCGCGGCATAGGCTTCTTCGGCCATGTTGACGCCGTCGGTACGCATATAGGTGATGCGGCCCTCTTCGTAGAGTTTCTGGGCGGCCTGCATGGTGCGCTTGGCGCCGAAACCGAGCTTGCGGGAGGCTTCCTGCTGCAACGTAGAAGTAATGAAGGGCGGCGGCGGGTTGCGCTTGACGGGCTTCGCCTCGACGCTGGAGACCGAATAGCCGCCGGTCTGGACGATTTCGAGTGCCTTGTCGGCGTCGCCCTTGTTGCCGAGTGTGAACTTCTTCAGCGTGTCGCCATCAAGAGCATGCAGGCGGGCTTCGAAGTCGGTCCCGTCGGGGGCACGCAGTGTGGCGGCGATGTTCCAGTATTCCTGCGGGCGGAACAGCTCGATCTCGTTCTCGCGGTCACAGACAATGCGCAGGGCAACGGACTGAACGCGGCCGGCCGAGCGGCTGCCGGGAAGCTTGCGCCAGAGGACGGGTGAGAGGTTGAAGCCGACCAGATAGTCCAGCGCGCGGCGCGCAAGGTAGGCATCAACAAGTTCCTGGTCGATCTGGCGCGGGTGTTCCATGGCCGTTGTAACGGCGCTTTTGGTGATCGCGTTGAACACGACGCGCTCGACGTGGATGTCCTTCTTGAGCGCACGACGCTTCTTCAGGGCTTCGACGAGGTGCCAGGAAATGGCTTCCCCTTCACGATCAGGGTCGGTCGCGAGAATGAGGGTGTCGGCGTCTTTCAGCGAGTTCGCAATGTCGGAGATGCGCTTGGCCGACTTGGAGTCAGCTTCCCATATCATGTCGAAATCATTGTCCGGATCGACCGAGCCATTCTTCGATGGCAGGTCGCGGATGTGACCGTACGAGGCGAGAACCTTGTAGTCCTTGCCGAGGTATTTGTTGATCGTTTTGGCCTTTGCGGGCGATTCGACGACGACAAGTTTCATGGAGGCACCTCTTCAAGGGCGGGAGTGATGGGGGGCACAAGCGCCGTATGTCAAGGCCGCAACTGGTCAGCCATCTTCCCGATAGGCGAGCCATGTGAGGGTACAGAAGAGCACAAACAAGGGGGGGCTCCATGCTGCAATTACAGCGGGAGCTGCACCCGTGGCACCGAGGCTGGACGAGAATTGGGTGAAGAAATAGAGGCCGACGGCCAGCAGTGAGCCTATGGCGAGGAGGCGCGATGTGCCGCCAAGACGCGACAGGCGCAGGCAGACAATGGCGCCGATCAGGCCCATGGCAACGAACAGAGCCGGGGTCGCCATGAGGCTGTTCCAGCGCATCTTGTAACGCGAAGCATCGAGCCCGGCGGCCTGCGTCTGGTGCACGAACCGGGGCAGGTTCCAGAAGCCGATTGTGTTTGGCGAGGCGAACTTGTCGAGCAGGGTGACGGCGTCAAGCGAGGTCGGGATGGCGAGGTTCTTCTTGCGCTCGGGCGGCAGGTTGGGGACGTTCTCGACCACATTCTCGAGTTGCCAGAAGCCGTTGCGGAGATAGGCGCGGTCGGCATCGATGCGCCGCACGAATGTATAGTCATTGGTGGGCTGGTTGCCGGCGAAGAGGCGCTCTTCCTGGATCATCTTCACCTTGATCAGCACGATGCCGCCATCTTCCACGCGGGCCGCATGGATCACGATCTGGCTGGTGTCGTCGCCCTGACGTAGCCAGACGCCGCTGTCCGAGACGGCCATGGCTTCGCGGCCATCGTTCAGCAGGCGGGCGCGTTCCAGCTCGAAGGATTCCGTCAACCGGGCCGCAAACGGGTTGAGAAGCGTGGTCGTGAAGATTCCGAGCACGAGGCCCATGATGATGACCGGGGCCAGGAAGCGCCAGGCCGAGATGCCGCTGGCGCGAATGATCGAGAGTTCCGAGCGGCGATTGAGGCGTGTGAAGGCCAGCATGCTGGCCACAAGGATGGCGAAGGGAAGCGTCTGCTCCATGATTTGGGGCAGCTTCATGAGCGACAGCCGCAGCGCGCCGCCGAGGCTGAGCTTTACGTCACCGCCAACCGTGCGCAGCTGCTCGACCACGTCGATCATCAGGATGGCGAGCAGCAGAACGCCAAGGACGAGCAAGAGGCCGGTCAGGCATTCGCGCAGGATGTAGCGTTGAATGCGGTTGAAGGTGATGTTCATGCCGGCACCGCATGATCGGGTGCGCCGCCGCCAGACCCTCGATGTGGGGCCTTGCCGATCTTTCGACCGCCATGGAAGTAAACATAACTGAGCCCGCCAATCACGCTGAGCGGCAGGATCCACTGGAGAATATTGAGGCTCGGATCACCCGCCGCAGCCGATTGCACCGCGAGTTGGATGATGAGGACCGTAATTGCGCCCGCCGAGGCGATGGCGATGCGCTTGCCATAGCCCTTTCGGCTAAAATCGCCGCCAAGGACGGCAAAGATCGCTATCAAGGCCATGACGATATTGAGCAAGGGCGTCGTCAGGCGGGAATGGCCTTCAGCCAATAGCGTATCGGCGTCCTTGGCTTCGAAATAGTTGGATCGGTCGATGAAGAAGAGCTCGTAGAGGAATTTGTCCGACGCCTTGAGGCGCAGGTCTGCGTCTTCCTTCATGAAATCGCTGAGATCGAACATGTACTGGTCGAATTCGAGGATCGACAGCTGTTGGTTCTCATCGAGCTGCTGGCTGATAGCATCGCGCAGCAGGAGCGTGGGGCGGCCCTCTACCTCGACCAGGGCAGCGCTGCGAGCCAGGATGTCGGTCGGGAACTCCGGGTCGGTCATGTCCGAAATCAGCACGCCGCGCAGTTCGCCCCCGATCTGCTCGCGGGCATAGAAGGTCAGTCGTTCACCATTGGAGGTGAACTGGCCGGGGCGAATGAGGGCTGCGGCGAGGTCTGCCCGGGCCATGGAGACGGTTTCGCGCATGGCCCGTTGGGCCGAAGGCTGGACCCAGAGGTTCACCGCGAGATGGGCAATGGCGCACAGGACCGCGAGGCGCATGAGGGGCGACGCGATCTGCCAGGGTGTCATGCCGGCGGCCTGTGCGACGACGATCTCGCTGTCCTTGTGGATGCGGTTAAGCGACCAAACGCCCGCGACGAAGAGGGCGAGCGGCGTCAAAAGGGCGATCACCTGCGGCGCACCCAGCATCACGATGTAGAAGTATGTCAGCGCTGACTGGCGGTTCTCGAGGATGAGATCCGTGCGCGCGAGGCCCTGCGCAAGGAGCGCAAGCATCGCGAGACCACCGACGATGATGAGCACGGCGCGCAAGACTTCATAGAAGAGATAGGTCTGTACTTTGCTCATATGCTCAAATTGACAGTCATTTCCGGCTAGTCTGCATCATATAGGGCATGCTTTTTTCTTAGCTAACGAGTTGCGCTGCGCGCGTCGACGTTTACTTTCCGTCACAAACGGAGATTACTCATATGAAGATTTCATTCGCCGACGCCGCCAAGGCCGACATCGTTGCCTTTATCGTAGACGAGGGCGACGGTCTGCCGGGGGCTGCAGCGGACGTGGATGCGGCTTCGGGCGGCCTGCTGACCGAAGCCCTGTCGGGCGCGCGCTTTGACGGCAAGAAGGACCAGCAAGCTGTTGTGGTTCTGCCGAAAGGCGGCGATGCCCGCCGCGCCGTGCTGATCGGCGGCGGCAAGCCCAAGAAGCGCGATGCGCGCGTTTTCGAGTCGCTTGGCGCCAATCTGGTGAAATCGCATGCCAAGGGCGGCTTCAAGTCGATGGCCGTGCATGTGGCCAGCGCCGAGGATGCCGCACGGGTCGCACTTGGCGCCAAGCTGGCTGCGTACCGGTTTGATACTTATTTCACGAAACTGAAGGCGGACCAGAAGCCGAGCCTGACGTCGCTGACGTTTATCGTCGACGATGCAAAAGCCGCCAAGGCCGCCTTCGCGCCGCTGGACGCCGCCGCCGAAGGCACGAACATGGCGCGCGACCTGGTGAACCTGCCACCGAACGACCTTTACCCCGAGAGCTTTGCCGGGCGCCTGAAGGACCTCAAGGAATTCGGCGTTGAGGTGGAAATCCTCGGCGAGAAGGAAATGAAGAAGCTGGGCATGGGCGCGCTGCTGGGCGTCGGCCAGGGCTCGCGCAAGGAAAGCCAGCTCGGCATCATGAAATGGATGGGCGGCGCGGAAGGCGAGGATCCGGTGATCCTGGTCGGCAAGGGCGTCTGCTTCGACACGGGCGGCATCTCGCTGAAGCCGGGACCGGGCATGGAAGACATGCGCGGCGACATGGGCGGCGCTGCCGCTGTGACCGGCACGATCCGAGCATTGGCAGCCCGCAAGGCGAAAGTGAACGTCGTGGGCCTCGTGGGCCTCGTCGAGAACATGCCTGACGGCGATGCGATTCGCCCCGGTGACATTCTCACGTCGGCCAGCGGCCAGACCATCGAAGTGCAAAACACCGACGCCGAAGGGCGCCTCGTTCTCTGTGACGTGCTCTGGTACGCGCAGGAGCATTTCAAGCCGAAGGCCATTGTCGACCTCGCGACGCTGACCGGCGCCATCGTGATCTCGCTTGGCCACCACCATGCCGGCCTGTTCACCGGCAGCGACGACCTCGCTGACGAGCTGACCAAGGCAGGCCTCCATGAGGGCGAGCGCGTGTGGCGCCTGCCGATGGGCCCGGAATATGACAGCCTGCTGAAATCCAAGTTTGCCGACATGCGCAACATTGGCGGCCGGGCCGCGGGCTCAATCACGGCGGCGCAGTTCCTGAAACGCTTCGTCAAGGACGGCGTGAAGTGGGCGCACCTCGATATTGCCGGTGTGGCATGGGTTGAAGGCCAGAAGGCCGCGTTTGACGTGACCTGGGCATCCGGCTTCGGCCCGCGCCTGCTGGATCGCTGGATCGCGCAGAACTACGAGGACTGATGTGGACAACCAGGCGCCTTCCTTATCCTCCCCCGCCTGCGGGGGAGGTGCCCCGCAGGGGCGGAGGGGGCGTTTTGCGTCCGTGGAAGGGTTCCCCCCTCCGAGCTGCTGCGCAGCCCACCTCCCCCGCAGGCGGGGGAGGATAAGGAAGGCTCATGACTGACGCGCCTGCTTCCCCCGAATGGTGGTTCTACCATCTCTCCCGCACGACGCTGGAGCAGGCGGCGGCGCCGTTGATGGCGAAATGCCTCGAAGCCGGGTGGCGCGTGCTGGCGGTTTCGCCCAGTGCGGAGCGCCGGGCGGCGCTGGACGCCGCGCTGTGGACCTATGAGGACAAGAGCTTCCTGCCGCATGGCCAGGCCGAGGCGCCGGGGCTGGACGCCGCGCGCCAGCCGGTGCTGCTGTCAGCCAAGGCCGAGAATGTAAACGGCGCGGCGGCTCTGGTGCTGATGGACGGCGTCACCGTGCCTGTGGATGCGCCCTATACGCGCTGTATGGTGATGTTCGACGATGGCGACAGCGGCGCGCGGACCAAGGCGCGGGCGCAGTTCAAGGCCGCCAAGGATGCTGGCCTCGTGACACGCTACTTCCAGCAGACACCGAAGGGTGGCTGGAGCGAGGCAGGCGTCTAGGCCTTCTTCACGAACTCGGATTTGAGACCCATGGCGCCGATGCCGTCGATCTTGCAGTCGATGTCGTGGTCGCCGTCGGTGAGGCGGATGTTCTTCACCTTGGTGCCGCGCTTCACAACGAGGGAGCTGCCTTTCACCTTCAGGTCCTTGATGACGGTGACCGTGTCGCCATCGGCGAGCGGGTTGCCGTTGGAATCCTTGATGACCTTGTCGCCAGCCTCGGCGGCCTCGCCTGCGGCCCATTCATGGGCACATTCCGGGCAGACCAGCATGGTGCCGTCTTCATAGGTGAATTCGGACTGGCATTTGGGGCAGGGGGGCAGGGCGGTCATGGCGTGGTCCTTGGGCGGCAGTGATAATCGCCCCTAAGCCGCATCCCGCCTCTGCGCAAGGCAGCCCTCTGCGCTTGCCCCGGCGGGCAGGCGCCGCTATAGGCCGCGCCAACACTCCCCTTTCCAGCACAACAGGAACTTCCCCATGGCTGTCCAGCGTACATTTTCCATCATCAAGCCTGACGCGACCAACCGCAACCTGACCGGCGCGATCAATGCCGTGATCGAAAAAGCAGGCCTGCGCATCATCGCCCAGCGCCGCATCCAGATGAGCCAGGCGCAGGCGGAAGAATTCTACGGCGTTCACAAGGAACGCCCCTTCTTTGGCGAACTGGTGGAATTCATGACCTCTGCGCCGGTTGTGGTGCAGGTTCTGGAAGGCGACGATGCCGTGGCCAAGTATCGCGACGTGATGGGCGCGACCAACCCGGCCGACGCCGCCGAGGGCACGATCCGCAGACTGTTCGCGCTGTCGATTGGCGAAAACTCGGTCCACGGTTCGGACTCCGCAGAGAACGCCGAAATCGAAATCGCGCAATTCTTCACGGCTGACCAGATCGTCGGCTAAGCCTCCACCGCCCTTCGGGGCAGCAGAGATTCAAGAGAAGGCCCAGCCGAAAGGCTGGGCCTTTTTGTTGGGATTGATGTATTTACCTGGCGGGCAAAAATTCAAGGCACATAAACGAGCCCCGGCTGAAATATGAAATCTTGACCGTTTTTCCGGACTTTCACATGCAGTACGAGGTCGCTTGTTAGGGTTGCTCCCGCTGACAGATCGACAAGCACTTCCCAATACTCTTCCATCCACCGGTAGATTGACGTGTCCCATGTGCTCGCGTCGAGCGGGGCCAAGGAATCTGGATAATCTTGAATATTGGCGCGATTGATTTTTGCGAAGTCTGGATCTTCGTACTGGGAAACTTGCGGAAGACTGCTCAGCTCAAAATCTCCCGCTGCGAGCGCATCAGCTATTTGCTTCAAGGCGGCCCGCCATTCTGTCGGGATCGGAAGTTCACGATCTCCATTTTTCTTTACGGGAACATCAGACATGGGAAGCCCTGCGGTTGTGAACGAAGTCTCGTCGATTGCGGAAATAAATCACAGCGTCAAATACAGGGCTTTTCAAGCTTCAGAGGCGCCACCATTTCGCCCCCCTCGTATCATTCAGCCAGCAGGCTGTCGAACTCCCTGCGGAGGTCGGGGTGGTGGCCGAGGAGGAGGTGGCCGCCGTGGTCCAGTGCGAGGAAGCGGCTATGGGGGATGCGGGCGGCGAGGGTTGATCCGACGGCGAACGGGTTCAGCCGGTCGTCGCGCGCATGCACGATCAGGACTGGGGCGCAGATGGCTTCCAGATTGTAGGTGGCGGACGGATCGACGGCGGCGCCCTCATTATTGACCCCGGCAAGGCGGCGCGAGGCGGGGAGGAACGTGTCGATCAGGTCGCGAACGAACAGCGCCTCTTCGTCTGAGAGGCCCTCGCGCAGGTCGGCGCGGGCATCGAAGGCGGCCTCCAGCTGGCGGCGCGCGACCTTGGTGAGCGTCCAGTAGATCACGTTATTGCCGAGCAGTGCGGAATAGGCCCAGGTCGGGATCGGGCGATCCGCCACTTCGGGCGAAAAGGGCGTGAACGGGGCAGGCGACAGCAGCATCATGCGGTCGGTCCGTTCGGGATACATGGCGGCAAACTGGAGGGACGGGGGCACGCCGCCCGACATGGCGAGGATGCTGACACGGCCAATGCCCAGCGTATCAAGGAGATCGGCGAAGGCCTCAGCTTGCGCCGCTGTCGAGGGCGTCTCAGGCAGGGCGCTGCCGAGATAGCCGAAGCGGGAAACGGAAATCCACCTGTACCCGTCGCCGCCAATGGCCTGCGCCAGGATGCGACCCTGATCGAACCCGCCGCCCGCGCCATGAACCACGAGCACGGGCGGCCCTTTGCCCCAGCTGGCATATTCGATGGGGCCGTGCCGGGTTTCGGCGAGGGAGCGTTCCGCCTCCAGCGCGGTGATCCGCTGCCGCGTCTCGGCCAGTGCCAGCAGGGCGACCGCAAGCATGGCCAGCAGCAGGAGCGCGGCGGCGATGAGGCATACGCGCAAGACAGTCATGTTCCGGGCTGGGCCTCCCCTCGTCTTCGATCATGGTGCCGGATCGTGCCTGTGAATAGAGCGCGGCCATTCGAATCTGCAAGTGGGTTAAACCGGGTGTGCGAACGGGCCGCGGCCCTAATCCTTCTCCTCTTTCATTTCGTCGCTGACCTGGCCCCAGGCGAGCATGGCGAAGAGGCCGGTGCCGCCGAGCACGTTGCCGAGGAGGGCGGGCAGGAGGTTTATGGTGATCAGCTTGAAGATGTTTGCCTCACCGGTGACCGCCAGCAGGAACAGCTCTGCCGAGCCGACAACGACGTGGGCCATGTCGCCGAGCGCGATGATATAGGTGAAAAGCACGATCACCCAGAATTCGCTGCCCTCGGCGCTGGGCAGCATCCAGACGATGGCGGCGATCAGGAAGCCTGCGGGAATGGCCTTCACAAATGTGTCGGAGGCGCTCCACGCGGCGACATGGTGGCTGATCTCGACGGCGGCGGCGGTGACTTCCGGCGTGAGGATGCCACCATAGGCGATGAGCAGGGCGGCGAGGAAGGTGCCGATCATGTTCGCGGTGAAGACGATGCCCCAGAGCCGCGCCGTGCCGAACATGGTGCGTCGGCAGGGGTGGGCGAGTGTGGGCAGCACGGTTGTGATCGTGTTCTCGGTGAAGAGCTGCATGCGCGACAGCATCACGAGCAGGAAGCCCGACGTGTAGCCGAGATTCTCGATGAGGCCACGCCATGGTGCGTCCGGCAGGTGCGACCGGAACATGGCTTCGGTCATGAGGGAGAGGGAGATGCCTGCGCCGGCGGCGATGCCGGACCACCACATGGCCGATTGCGGGCGCTTGAGTTCGGATTCGCCCTCCTGACGTATCGTCTCGTAGACGACGCGCGATTTAAGGCGTGTGAGCTTCTTGGCTTCGACCTGCTCCTCGGCGGAGATGTGGTCGTCAGTGCCGTCTTCCGGCGGGGCTGTTGGTTCGTTCATTATGGGGACAACTGTTGGGGCGCGATAAGGTTGCCGTCAATCATGCGGTCATTTGGGCGCATCACTCCCCGAGCGCCGCAGCCCATTCCCTCGTGGCCTCGCATGTGTCCATTGCCCGGCGATAGCCGTCGCGGTCGGTGGTGTGGGCGACATAGGCCTGCTCTGCTTCCGTGAGGGGTACGCCACCAGCGCGGCGGGCGAACTGCAGCGCATAGGTGATCGAGATGTCGGCGGCGGTGAAGGCGTCGCCAGCCATGTAGCGCGCTTCGGCGAGGCGGCGGGCGACGATGGTGCGGCGGCTCTCGAAGGTCTGCATGGCCTTGCGGGCGCCCCAATTGTCTTTCTCTTCCTCGGGCGCGAGCATCTTGCTGACCACGACGAAGAACATGGAGGCAGCGAGGCCTGCCTCGCCGAGGTGGAGAAATTGCTGGTAGAGGGGGAAGGCGGGATTGTGCGGGTCTGGGGCGAGCGGCGTCGGCCCGTAACGGGCCAGCAGGTATTCCATGATGGCGATGGATTCGACCAAGATGGCATCGCCGTCCTGCAGTGCGGGGATGAAGCCACCCGGGTTGATGGCCAGGAATTCGGGATCGTTCTCGACACCGGCCAGCATGTCGACGGGGCGCAGCCGGTAGGGCAGGCCCATTTCTTCGAGCAGCCAGACGACACGGAAACCGCGGCCCTCGCCGTATACGGTGATCATTGCTGAATGCCCCTGTGCACGTTGGCTGTATCCTAATTCTACGGGAGCGTACGTGCAACGGCGATGGCAACAGCACGAAAAGCCGGACGGGCAGGAAGCTCTCCGGTTTTTAGCGATAGAAGCGAGCGGGGAAAACAGGGCCGCTAGCATGGATGATGTTTTGGGAAGTCAGGTTGCGATCCTGCCTCCCCCGCTTGCCGCCGCCCGGTGGGGCCGGGCAGCATGAGAAGTATCGCATGGGGGCATGTGGGGTTGGGTTGGAGTGGTAGGACAGGCGGCGGGGATTGGTGCATGGGAGTGGAAAGCCGCCTTCCTATCCCTGCGCGGACGAACGCGAGTCGTGAGGAAGTTGGGCGCCGCCGGGAAGCGGCGCCCCGAATATGTCAGCCTTCTGATGGCGAGAATGCCAGTTTCAGCGTCTCTTGCCCGGAGGCTTCGTGAACGTATTCACCGACCTGTCGGAAGCCGTACCGGTCATAGAAGGCACGGCCGATGGCATTGGCCTTGAACACGTCCAGCGTGACGGCGCCCTTCTTCGACACGGCGAAATCCATCATGGCGCGGCCGTAGCCTTGCCCATGATGTTCGGGTTGGAGGAAGATGGCGCCGACTTCTGCATCAATGAGCGCGATGAAGCCGATGGGTATGCCTGCGCCTTCCAGCACCCAGATGTCAGCGAATTGGGGATAAACGTTCCTCACATTCTCCGCCTCCGCGTCCAGAAACGGCGTGGAGAGAAACGGATGGGCGCGTTCGCTGGCAGCACGCCAGATGGACACCACAGCGTCAGCGTCGTGGTCAGTATAGGGCCTGATCATTGTCAGAGACCTCTTTCATGGTTTGCGGCCCGGCGAATGCCGGGCGCGTGTTTTCGGGATTTTGTGGATCAAGTCAAAGGGCTCAGCGTGGCGCGGCACGGCGAGACTCATCTTCTGCAACTTGTTTTGGCCGCACCATGCGCGCCAATATTATCGGGACATAAAATCTCCGGTTCGATGTGGGGATCATACCGCATCAGCCCCCTGTTTCCAAGAGTTGACCCATTGGGCCCTGTTTTGACGCCTCTTCCTTGAGTCACCTGATCAGCGAGGGAAGGCCGTGCCGAATTTACCACATGTTCCGATGCCCAAATGGACCTGCGCCAAGTGCGACGCCGAGAACAATATCAACGTGTCGCGCTGTTCGAATTGCGACGAGATGCGCGCTGCGGGGCAGGCGTTCAACAATGGCGCGACATCGGTGAATGCGGCGTTGCGGCAGGCGATTGATGATGCGAAGGCCGATGCGATGAAGAGCCTGAAGAAGCCGCCGGGGGCTTAGCGGCGCGCCTTGATCGCGGCGCAGGCCTTGGCGAGCGCAGCCGGATAGAGCTGGTGCTCAACAGGCAGGAGGCGGGCGGCGAGCGTGTCGGCTGTGTCGCCGGGCAGGATGCGGAGGCTCGCCTGCTGGATGATCTCGCCATCGTCGACACCGGGGCTGACCCAGTGGACTGTGGCGCCGGCCTCTGCATCGCCCGCGTCGATGGCGCGCTGATGGGTGTCGAGGCCCTTGTACTTGGGCAGGAGCGAAGGGTGGATGTTGATCATCCGGCCCTGCCACTTGTTGACGAACCAGGGCGTCAGGACGCGCATGAAACCGGCTAGGGCAATGATCTCGGTGCCAGCTTCCGTGAGGGCCTGGTCCATGGCGCGCTCGAAGGCTTCGCGGTCCTTGCCATAGGGTTTGTGGTCGATGGCAAGGGCTGGGATACCAGCATCCATTGCAGTTTCGAGGCCCTTTGCGTCCGGGCGGTTGGCGAGGACGAGGACGGGCTTGGCCGGATAGTCCGGGGCGGCGGCGGCCTTGAGCAGCGCCTCCATGTTCGAGCCGCGGCCGGAGATCAGGATCGCAAGGTTTAGCGGGGTCATTTCGCGGCGAGATGGCCAAGGATGACGGGCATTTCGCCCGCGTCTGTGAGCTGGGCCATGGCGGCGTCAGCGTCTTCAGCAGCCACAGCGAAGATGAGGCCGATACCCATATTGAAGGTGCGGTGCATCTCGTCTTCGGTCACATTGCCGGCTTCCTGCAGCCACTGGAAGACCGGGAGCGGGGTCCAGGCGGACCGGTCGATGACCGGCTTGAGGTGTTCCGGGACCATTCGCGGGGTATTCTCGGTGATACCGCCGCCCGTGATGTGGGCGAGGCCTTTCACGAGGCCGGACCGGATCAGCGGAAGAGCAAGGTGCGAATAGAGCCGCGTCGGGGTCAGCAGGGCCTCGCCGAGCGTCTGGTTGCTAAAGGGGGCTGTGGACTCATAGTTCAGCCCTTCGCGCTCGACGATGCGGCGGATGAGGGAATAGCCGTTGGAATGGGGCCCGGAGGAGGCCACGCCGATCAGCACATCGCCTTCGACCATGTCGTCCATGCGGGGCAGGACCTTGGTGCGATCGACAGCACCGACGACGAAACCGGCAAGGTCGTAATGGCCCGGCGGGTACATGCCGGGCATTTCGGCCGTTTCGCCGCCGACAAGGGCGCAGCCGGACTGGCGGCAGCCTTCGGCGATGCCGGAAATAACCGCTTCGGCGATGCCGCCTTCGAGCTTGCCGGTGGCAAAATAGTCGAGAAAGAACAGCGGCTCTGCGCCCTGGGCGAGGACATCATTGGCGCACATGGCGACAAGGTCGATGCCGACCGTATTGTGCTGGCCGACGTCGAAGGCGAGCATCAGCTTGGTGCCGACGCCGTCCGTGCCGGAGACGAGGATGGGGTCGTCGTATCCGGCTTTCTTCAAATCAAACAAGGCGCCAAAGCCGCCGAGGCCGCCCATGACGCCCGCGCGGGACGTGGCCTTGGCCATGGGGCCAATGGCGCCAACGAGGCGTTCGCCTGCCTCAATATCGACACCAGCGTCACGGTAGGAAAGGGGAGTTTTTGGCGTTTCGGTCATGATGTCTCGCGCGTTAGCATGGGGAAATCGCCTTATCCAGTGCTGCTTGCGGTTCCAGCCGCCGCATCAGCTTGCTACAAGGAAGGCTGACAGGGAGGTCGTTGACCATGATTCGTTTGCTTCTCGCCTCGGTATTCCTCGCCTGTATGGCATCCCTGCCAGCCATGGCAGATACCCGTGATGTTTACACCGTCCGCAATATCGAAGTCGATGAACAGGCTGCCAGCGTGATCGAAGCGCGCAATGCGGCCATGTCCGTTGCGCGCCAGAAAGCGGCGCGGCGCCTGCTCGACAAGATCACCCTTGCGTCTGACCGGGCCGCTGTCGGCGGACTGCCGGTGGATTATGCACTGGCCGAGCGCCTTGCGGCAGCTGTGGACGTGCAGGAAGAGAATGCGGGCGCCGGGCGCTATCGCGGCGTCCTCTCGGTTGTGCTCAATCCGCTGATGGTACGCGCGCATCTCGATCAGAAAGGCGTGCCCTATGTGGACACGCAGGGGCCCCTTAGCCTGATGGTGCCGCTGGCAGCGGACTACCAGGCGCAGGAAGCCTGGCGGGCAGCGCTGGGCCCACGCAATTCCACGGCGCTGACACCCTATGTGACGGCAACGGACCCTGGCTATTCCAATTATTCCGACTGGTCGCAGGTTTCGACCGAAGCGGCGACCGTCAATGCGCGGCGCGGCGTGCTGGCTGAACTGGCTGGCAGCGAGGGCGCCTATCGCGTGACGCTGTCGACCGTAACGGCGGCCGGGACCGAACTGGTTGGCACGACGAATTCAGTACCGACGCTGGCGGATGCCGCAGCCGCAGCCTCTGCCCTGATGGACGAGAACTGGAAGCAGCTGTCGATCATCCGGGGCGGTGCACGCACGACCACCAGCGCCAGCGTGCGCTACACGTCGCTCGCTGAGTGGAACACGCTGCGCGGGGCGCTGGCCCGTTCGCCGCTCGTCTCGGATTTCAAGATCACGGCGATTGCCCGCGATGGCGCGCTGGTGACCTTTGCCTATGCGGGCGATGAGCCACGGCTGCAGAATGACCTGTTGCAGCGCGGTGTGTCGCTGGCCGCAGCGCCGGATGGTGAAGACGGCCTCGTGCTCAGCTCTGCCGTGTCTGCCACGGCGAGGCCGTGAGCCAGAGTATCCTGACAGGCCCGGCATGCCCGACCAGTTGAGTTTTGGATTTCCCGCCACGGGGCTCGGCTTCGCCGATCTGGTGGTTTCCCCCGTCAACGAGAGCGCCCTGCGCATCGTGCAGCGGCCAGAGAACTGGCCGACGCCGGTGCTGTGCCTCGTGGGCGCTCCAAAGTCGGGGCTGACCACGATTGCCCATGCCTGGGCGCAGCGCTTTGGCGGCGATGTGTTCGAGGCGAAGGCCTTTGCCAGCCTCAAGGCGCGGGACGTGGATGCGCGGGCGGCGGCTCTCACGGCGATTGACGGGGCAGACCGCGTGCCCGCAGGCGACAAGGTGCTGTCGCTGATCAACCTCATTTCGGGCGGGGCCGGGCGGATGCTGCTGACGGCCAATGTGCCGCCACCGCAATGGCAGGCACCTTCGGCGGACCTGAAATCGCGCCTCAATTCCATGCCCGTGACGGAAATCGACCCGCCGGACGAGGCGATGATGATGGGACGGCTGAAGGCGGCTGCGGTGCGGCATTTCCTCAAACTGGAGCCGGATGTCCTCAAATATCTGGTTCCGCGGCTTGATCTCTCCTATGAGGCCATTGAGACCTTTGCCGAAAGGCTGAGCGATGGCGTAACCGACCTTGGCCGGGCGCCCAGCGTGCCGCTGGTGAAGGAGGTGCTCGATGCAATGCAGGATCGGGCGCCGGACGGCTAAGTCGTGATACTGAACTGAAAGCTGACGGGGCAAACATGGCAGACGGAACGACGCGGACCCAAAAGGCGCTGAAGGCGTCGCCTGACAGGTTCCTCAACCGGGAACTGTCCTGGCTGGAATTCAACCGGCGTGTGCTGGAAGAGACGGCCAACAAGGCGCACCCCCTGCTGGAGCGTCTGCGTTTCCTGTCCATCTCGGCAAGCAACCTCGATGAGTTCGAAATGGTGCGCTATGCGGGCCTGCGTGAGCAGGTGCGGGCCGGTATCGTCAAGCCGAGCCAGGACGGGCTGAAACCCTCCGAACAGGTCGAGCAGATCGAGAAGGCGTCGCTGCGCCTGATCGCAGACCAGCAGGAACAGTGGCGCATCCTGAAAGAGGAAATGGCGGCGGAGAATATCCACGTCCTTTCGGCCGCCGCGCTGACCAAGAAGGAACGCACTGACCTCGAGACCTATTTCCGCAACAATATCTTTCCGGTGCTGACACCGCTGGCGGTGGACCCGGCGCACCCGTTCCCGTTCATTCCGAACCTCGGCTTTTCGATTGCCGTGGATCTCGTCTCGCGCTCAGGCGGGGAAGGGCATGTCGGCATCGTGCCGCTGCCGGCCTTCGTGCGCCGCTTCATCCGGCTGCCGAAGACGACCAAGGGCCATATGCGCTTCATTGCGCTGGAAGACGTGATCGGCCTGTTCCTCGAAGAATTGTTTCCCGGATTCGAGGAGAAGGACCGGTGCCTTTTCCGCGTGGTGCGTGACAGCGATATCGAGATCGAGGAAGAGGCCGAAGACCTGATCCGCGAGTTCGAGGTGATGCTGAAGCAGCGGCGCCGGGGCCGTATCGTGCGCCTCAGGATGCAGTCGAGCGCGCCGGACAAGCTGCGTGAATTCATTACCCACGAGATTGGCGCCGAACAGGCCGATACGGTTCTGTATGATGGCATTCTGGGCATGGCGCAGCTGTCTGAGTTGATCGTCGACGACCGACTGGACCTGCAATTCCCGCCTTATGAGCCGCGCTATCCCGAGCGCATCCGCGAGATGGGTGGCGATTGCTTTGCAGCGATCCGGGCAAAGGACATTCTGGTCCACCACCCGTTCGAGAGCTTTGATGTGGTGGTCCAGTTTATCCGGCAGGCCGCAGCGGACCCACAGGTCGTGGCCATCAAGCAGACGCTGTATCGCACGACATCGAACTCGCCGGTTGTTGCGGCGCTGATCGAGGCGGCCGAGTCCGGCAAGAACGTGACCGCGCTTGTGGAGATCAAGGCGCGCTTTGACGAGGAGGCGAACCTGCGCTTGGCGCGCGACCTGGAACGGGCCGGTGTGCAGGTGGTCTACGGGTTTATCGAGTACAAGACGCACGCCAAGGTGTCGCTGGTGGTGCGGCGTGAGGGGACGGAGCTTCGTTCGTATACGCATTTCGGGACGGGGAACTATCATCCGATCAATGCCCGTATCTATACGGACCTTTCCCTGTTCACGGCTGACGCGGCGCTGGGGCGCGATGCGAACCGGCTATTCAACTTCGTGACCGCCTATCGCGAGCCGCCGGATGTTGGCCCGGTGCTGGAGAAGATTTCCATGTCGCCGCTGACCCTGCGGTCGAACCTGATCAAGATGATCGAGGCGGAAGCGGCGGCCTCCAGGAAGGGCCAGCCCTGCGGCATCTGGGCCAAGATGAACTCGCTTGTGGACGGCGAGGTGATCGACAAGCTTTATGAGGCGAGCCAGGCGGGTGTGCCGATCACGCTGGTGGTGCGGGGCATCTGTTGCCTGCGTCCGGGCGTGCCGGGGCTGTCGGAGACCATTGCTGTGAAAAGCATTGTGGGCCGCTTCCTGGAGCATTCGCGGATCGTCTGCTTTGCCAATGGTGAGGCGCTGCCGTCGCCGAATGCCAAAGTGTTTATCTCGTCGGCTGACTGGATGCCGCGTAACCTGACGCGGCGCGTTGAGGCGCTGGTGCCGATCGAAAACCCGACCGTACATCGCCAGGTGCTGAACCAGATCATGGTGGCGAACCTGAATGACGAGACACAGAGCTGGATCATGGAGGCGGATGGCGACTATCGCCGCGTGAAGCCGGAAAACCGCGAGACGGCCTTCGAGGCGCACCAGTATTTCATGGACAATCCAAGCCTTTCCGGGCGAGGGAGTGCCCTTGAAGTCAGCCTGCCCCCGCGCCTGTCGCACAAGGGCGGCAAGTCGGCATGATGTTCCCGAAATCAGAACGCGCCGGCATTATCGATATCGGGTCGAACTCTGTTCGTCTTGTGATCTATGACGTGCTCGGATCGTCGATCCTGCAGACCTTCAATGAGAAGGTGATGGCGGGCCTCGGCGAAGGTCTGATCAAGCGGGGGACTTTGTCACCCACCGGCCGGGAGGCAGCGCTGGGGGCGCTGAGCCGTTACCGGGCGATCCTGAAGGCGCTGAACCTGCGGAACTATACCGCCGTCGCAACGGCGGCCGTGCGCGAGGCGAGCGACGGGCCGGACTTCGTGAAGAAGGCCGGGCGCGTGCTGGGGCGGCCTGTGAGAGTCTTGTCTGGGGCGGACGAGGCGCGGCTTTCGGCGCTGGGCGTGGAGGCGAGTTTCCACCAGCCCAAGGGCGTGATGGGCGACCTTGGCGGCTCAAGCCTGGAATTCCAGCGCATCGGTTATGGCAAGGCGCTGGGCGAGAGCCTGCTGCTGGGGCCGCTGTCACTGGCCGAGGATGTGATCGACCTGCGCGAGCTGCGCAAGAAGGTGAAAGCCGAGCTGAAGAAGTCCAAGGCGCTGCCGGGCGCACAGGGGCGGTTCTATGCGGTAGGCGGCGCGTGGCGCTCGTTTGCGCGGCTGAACATGGATGTGGAGGATTATTCGCTCCACGTGCTGCAGGGCTATCAGATGAATGAGGGGCAGGTGGCACGCGCAGCGAAGCTCTGCTTCGACAGCGTGACCAACCCGGCAGCCCGCAGCGTGATCGAGAAGGTGGACCGGCGCCGGGCACGGCACTTGCCGATTGCGGCGATGATCCTGGAAGAAGTGCTGGCGAGCAGCCAGCTGGAGGGCGTGACGATATCGTCCGGCGGCCTGCGCGAGGGCGTGCTGCGCGACCTGACGGGCGCGGCGGTGACCGATCCGTTGCTGGACGGTGTGATCGCCTTTGGGCGGCTTGACCATAACCAGATCGCCTTTGGGCAGGCGCTGCATGAATTCGTGAGCCCGGCCTTCGGTCCGGAAGCGGACCTGTTCGGCTCACCGGCGGCGGATGCGCGGATCGAGAAGGCGGCCTGCATGATGGCCGACAGCGCAGGGCGCTTCCATCCGGACCACCGCTCGCTGCTGGCCTATGAACAGGCCCTCAGGGCGCCCTATGCGGGCGTGAGCCATGCCGAGCGGGCGATGATCGCCTACGCGATTGGCTGCCGGTACGAGAAGGATTTCAAACGGCCGAGCGAATATCTCGGGCTGACCACGGACGAACAGGCCGACCGGGCCAAGCAGCTGGGCAGCGCGATGCGGCTCGGTGCGGTGTTTTCGGGGCGGTCAGGGCCGATCCTGCAGCGGGCGAGCCTCGCGCGGAAAGGCGGCGACCTGGAACTGCATGTGCTGAAAGTGGATGCGCCGATGGTATCGGACACGGTGCTGCGGCGCCTGTCGCAGACGGCGAACCAGCTGCGGCTGAAGCCGAAGGTCGTGACGGTCTAAGACTGGGCCTAGACGTCGAAGAGGCGGACCTGACCACCCTGGAAGGAGACGGCGAGCTGGCCGTTGAGCAGGGCCTGCGCCTTCTTGCCGAACATATCATAGCGCCAGCCGGTCATGGCCGCGATGTCTTCGGTCGTCTCGCCACGGGCAATGCGGTCGATATCGGCCGCATTGGCGATCAGGCGGGGCACGACATTGTGCTCGTCGCTGACATGCTTGAGCAGCACTTTGAGCAATTCCGGCGCGCCGGCAGGGATTTGTGCATTCTGCACGCGCGGCTCCAGCTCGGGGGCGAACTTGTCCGGATTGTCGATGGCTTCGATCACGGCTTCCATCAGACCCTGGCCATGCTTGGAGCGGATGAAGCCTGACGGCACAGCGCGCAGCTGGCTGTAATCGTTCTCGTTACGCGGCTTCTGGGCAGCGATTTCCTGGATCGCGTCATCCTTGAGGATGCGGCGACGGGGCTTGTCCAGTTCCTGCGCGAGGCGTTCGCGCCAAGCGGCGACGGCGACGACGATGGCGGCATAGTCCTTCTTGGGCTTGCGCAGTTTCAGGCGCTGCCAGGCGTTCATTGGGTCGGTGTCGTATTTGGCGGGATCTTCCAGATCGGCCATTTCCTCGCGGACCCAGTTCATGCGGCCGGATTTTTCCAGCTCTTCGCGCATGATGAGGTAGATGTCGCGCAGGTGCGTGACGTCTCCGAGGGCGTAGATCAGCTGTTTCTGGCTGAGCGGGCGGCGCATCCAGTCAGTGAACTGGCTGGATTTGTCGATCTGGCGGCGCACGACGCGCTGGACCAGATTGTCGTATGAGATCGAGTCGCCATAGCCGAGGGCCATGGCGGCCACCTGGGTATCGAAGATCGGGCCGGGCGGGTGGCCGATGAGGCGATTGAAGATTTCGATGTCCTGCCGGGCGGCGTGGAACACCTTTACCCGGTTATCCATGGCGATCAGGTCAAGGAAGGGACCGATGTCCAGATCCTCGGCCAGAGGGTCAATAAGGCCCTCGACCCCCGGTGCGGAGGCCTGCACGAGGCAGAGTTCCGGCCAGTAGGTCGTTTCCCGATGGAATTCGGTATCGACGCAGATGAAGTCCGATTCGGCCAGTTTGCCGCACAGGTCTTCGAGCGCCGACTGCTCAGTAATGGGAGTCAAGGTGTTGTCAGTCATCGCGGGCTTGCGTATCGCAGGCCCTTGACAAGTGAAAGGGCTTAAATGCCCTTGCGCCCCTGATTTATAATGAATGCCTTTCCGGAGAAACGATCCGATGCACGCCTATCGCACCCATACATGCGGTGAACTTCGCAAGTCCCACGTGGGCGAAACCGTCAAATTGTCCGGCTGGCTGCACCGCCGCCGCGAACATGCCGGCGCCCTGTTCATCGATCTGCGCGACCATTATGGCCTGACGCAGGTCGTGGTCCACCCAGGCGCGCCTTTCTACGAGGACGCCAAGCGCGCCTCGGCCGAAAGCGTGCTGACCGTGACCGGCAAGGTGATCTCGCGAGAGGCAGAGGCGGTTAATGCCGAACTGCCCACAGGCGAGGTGGAATTGCCCGCAGACACGCTGATTATCGAGAGTGCAGCTGAAAAGCTGCCGCTGCCAGTCTTTGCGGAGCCGGACTATCCGGAAGATATCCGCCTGAAGCACCGCTATCTCGACCTGCGCCGCGAGACGCTGCACAAGAACATGATCCTGCGCAGCCAGGTCATCGCCAGTCTGCGCCAGCGCATGATCGCGCAGGGCTTCATGGAATACCAGACGCCCATCCTGACGGCCTCCAGCCCGGAAGGCGCACGCGACTTCCTCGTGCCGTCGCGCCTGCATCCCGGCGAATTCTACGCGCTGCCGCAGGCGCCGCAGCAGTTCAAGCAGCTGCTGATGGTGTCCGGCTTTGACCGTTACTTCCAGATTGCGCCGTGCTTCCGCGACGAAGACGCGCGCGCCGACCGGTCGCCGGGTGAGTTCTACCAGCTCGATATCGAAATGAGCTTCGTCACCCAGGATGACGTGTTTGGCGCGATTGAGCCTGTCATGCGCGGCGTGTTCGAGGAATTCGCCAACTGGGAAGGCAAGGGACGTTCGGTCCCGGCCGAACCGTTCGTGCATATTCCCTACGCCGAAGCGATGACGAAATACGGCTCAGACAAGCCAGACCTGCGCAACCCGCTGGAACTCTCCGATGTGACCGATTTCTTTGCGGATGAAAGCAAGACCGGTTTCAGCATCTTTGCGAAGATCATCAAGGGCGGCGGCAAGGTCATTGCCATTCCGGCGCCGAAGGCTGCGGCTGAAAAGTCCCGCAAGTTCTTCGATGACATGGACAAGTGGGCCAAGAAAGAGATGCAGGCGCCCGGCCTTGGCTATGCGCGCCTGAAGGAGGCCGATGGCGGCGGTGTGGACAGCCAGGACCCTGTGCTCAAAGGCTTTGAGGCGGGCCATCTGGCCGATCTGCTGGCTCATATGGGGCTCGGCGCTGGCGACGGCGTATTCTTCTCGGCAGGCGCAAAGGGCGCGGCCTACAAGCTGGCTGGTGCCGCCCGCAACGAGCTTGGCAAGTCGCTTGAGCTGATTGAAGAGGGCGTGTTCCGCTTCTGCTGGATCGTCGACTTCCCGATGTTCGAATATGACGAAGACAACAAGAAGATCGACTTCAGCCACAACCCGTTCTCGATGCCACAAGGCGGCATGGAGGCCCTGACCGCAGCCAAGACCGAGGAAGAGATCCTCGACATCAAGGCCTTCCAGTATGACATCGTCTGTAACGGTATCGAACTGTCATCGGGTGCCATCCGGAACCACCGCCCTGACGTGATGCTCAAGGCCTTCGAGATGGCGGGATACGGCCCGGAAGTCGTCGAAGCCGAGTTTGGCGGCATGCTGAACGCGTTCCGCTATGGCGCCCCGCCGCATGGCGGGATTGCTCCCGGCGTCGACCGGATCGTCATGTTGCTGGCGGATGCCGAGAATATCCGCGATGTCACGCTGTTCCCGATGAACGGTCAGGCACGCGACCTGCTGATGGGCGCACCGAGCCCTGTCGACGACAAGCAGCTGAAAGAGCTGAACATCCGCATGGCGCCTCAGGTTAAATCCTGAGGCGATAGCGGCTTACCATCCATACGTATCCCCGGCGAAAGCCGGGGTCTCATGCGGTTTGGCTGAATTGGTTTCTTCAATTGCCTGAGGTCCCGGCGTTCGCCGGGACTGCGGAGCTTTTGGATACGGGCTTATTGAGCCGTGGCGCTCGCCATGATGACGTCGCCGCAGAGGGGCAGCAGCAGGCCCGGTGGCATCAGCGTGTCGATCGAGCTGCAGGCGCCCTCGAAATTGGCCAGATCGTGATGGGTCATGCCCGAAAGGTCAGCCCCGATGAAGCGTACATCGCGGAACGAGGCGCCGGCCACGTCTGCGCCTGTCATAACGACGCCGGTCATGTTGGCGCCGTTGAGAACGGTGGCTTTCATCACGGCCTTGTCGAACTTCGCGCCGCTGAGGTTTGCGCCGGAGAGGTCGGCTTCATCCAGCTGGGTTTCGCCGAGGTCGGCATCGGAGAAATTGGCGCCGACCATAAGCGCGCCTTGCATGTTGGCACCGCGCAGGATGGATTTGCGGAATTCCGCGCCTGAGGCCTGAACGCCCATGAGGCGGGCATTGGTGAGGATGGCATCGGAGAAGTGGGCGGCCGTCAGCAGGGCGGTGCGCAGGTCAACGCCCGCGGCATTGGCGCCCTCGAAATTGGTGCTGGTGGCCTGGATGCCGCGCATGAAGGCGAACTCGAGATTGGCTTCGCGGTAGTTGGCGCCGCTGAGCGTCCAGCCGGACATGTTGCGGCCAGCGAGGTTGCAGCCCCCGCACGAGCCGACATAGCCGGGCTGCCATGCGACGGGCTTGCTTTGTGCGACAGCCGGAAAGGATGCGCCAAGCAGGGCGATCACGGCAGGCAAAATCAGGCGAAAAGGCATACCAGTCATGTATCCGGGATATCGCTTTGTGGTAGCGAGCTATACTGAACAAACTGTAACAACTGCATATGCGTCCCAAGTGTTGCCGGATTGTCGCGGAAGTGTTTCCGCTGCGTAAGCCCCTGAATACTGGTGGATAAAGAGGGAATGCTACCGCGACAGGCGGCCTTCTTCCCCACATGTGTCACAGGCTGTGTCGCCATCCTCACCCACGGCGAAGAGGGTGAAGCTGCCGCATGCTTCGCAGCCCTGTTCGAGGTAGGGCGGCGGAGCGAGTTCCTCGGATTCGTCGTCCAGGTCCGATTCGGCCTGCTTCTCGGCGCGGCGCTTGTCGAGGATGACGATATTGTCGGGCAGCTGGCCCCGCGAGAAGCCGCGCGAGATGATCTGGGCGGCTTCCTCGGTGAACGGGGCAGGCTCGCGGGTGGCATCGCCTGCGCCGCGACCGAGGCCGTCATGGGTGACGTCAGCCTCGGCGAGGTCGTCGCGGCCGAGATAAGAGACGGCGAGTTCGCGGAAGATATAGTCGAGGATGGAGGTGGCGCGGGTGATACGGTCATTGCCGGTGACCTGCCCGGCCGGCTCGAAGCGCGTGAACACGAAGGCGTCGACGAATTCTTCCAGCGGCACGCCGTATTGAAGGCCGATCGAGGTGGCGATGGCGAAATTGTTCATCAGGCTTCGGAAGGCGGCGCCTTCCTTGTGCATGTCGAGGAAGATCTCGCCGAGCTGGCCGTCATCGAATTCGCCTGTGTGCAGGTAGACCTTGTGGCCGCCGACTGTGGCTTTCTGGATATAGCCCTTGCGACGGTCCGGCAGGCGCGTGCGGGCGGCGCTGCGCGCCTCCGTGAACTCGGGCGTGGCTTGTGGTGTGTCGGCCTCCTCGGCCAGTTCCTCGGCGAGGGAGAGGATATGCTCCATCCGGTCGCGCACATCGTCGCCCGGCGGGGAGCGGTGGCCCATGAGGTGCGCCGAGAGGCCGTCTGCGGTGATGGCTTCGGCCATGTCGAGACCAGCGCGGGCGCTGACCGGGACCGTCACACCGCCGCCGAGCACCTTGTTACAGGCGGCGGCAAAGCGGATCTCGTCCTCGGCGGAGACATCCAGCACGAAGCCGCATTCCTGCAGGGCGCGCGAAGCGAGGGCTTCACCAGCGCCATCAATGGCGGCTTCGGCCTTTGCGATGTCCGCGCGCGAGAAACCCATGGCCGAGAGAACGCCGCGTCCGTCGGCATCGAAGTTTTCAGGCGTGAGTTTCAGGTCATGGGAGATGATCTCGTCGCCGAGGACCCAGCGGGAGAAGGCAGCGTTGAGCGGCAGGCCTTCGCCGAGGGCGCGGCTGACACGGTCCAGCGCGGCTTCGGTGAAGCCACGGTCGCGCAGGCGGGCTGTGCCGAGCGATGTTTCGAGGTCCTGCGCGCCGGCATGGCTGATCTGGTCGAGCACGCCGGGCAGGGCCTCAGGCGCGCGGGCAGCGAGGCCAAGGCGGGCCGCGCGAGTGAGGCTGGGAGCGTCGTCGCCATAGGTAAGCACGGCGCGGACCGGGGCGGCCGCATCGCTCTCGCATTCCGGCAGGGCCACCATCGGGTCAACGATGGGCAGGATCAGGACCTGGCAGGGGCGCTTGGTGGAGGCTTTGCGGGCCTGCAGGCCGAGCGGCTTGGCGTGTGCGGCGCTGAAGGCGGTACCGGTCGCAGCTGAGCGGACAAGGGCCGTGAGCGCGGCGCCAGCGGCAATGCCGTCATCAGAGCCATAGTCGAGGCCGAGGGCCATGACGGCCGCGCCAAGGCCTGTGAGGAGGATGACGCCCTCCTTCATCTGTGCGGCAGCGGCCTCAATGGCGGAGACGAGGAAACCATCTTCGAAACCATCCGGGCTGACGGCCTGGGCCACATCCACCACGCGCGCAGGCGTTGCAGCGGCGGGCAGGGCGGACTGCAGGAAGAAGACTTCGCCGCCTTCGCGCAGGGCCGCGAGGAGCGAGGGCTCGAGCGCAACATCCACCGGCCCGGCGGTGAACACGGCAGGGGGCGGAGCGGGCGTGTCGACGGCGGCGGCGCGCAGGGCGTCTGCGGTGCGCAGGATGCCGCCGGGCAGGCGCAGCGCCTCTTCCAGCAGGTCCTGTGGCAGGCCGGAGGCGAGCGCTTCGGCCAGTTCGGCATTGCGCGGAGCAGGGCCGAGGCGTTCGAGCATTTCAGCGAGGGCCAGTTGCGACACGCTCTGAAGGCTCGCGACGGATGCGGCGGAGGCCAGATGGTCGAGCGCGTGAGGCGTCATGTCCTGAGGCGCGAGACCGGCGGCGCGGCAGAGGCGCCCGAAGGGCATTTCGGCGGAGATCAGGCCGTCTGATTCGGCCGCTGAGAGGATTTCGTCGAGGCTCTGGTCAGGCATAAGCGGCTCCTTCGCGAATCACTTTCTGCCAGCGTGACCCTTGGAAGGTCAGGCTTCAACGTCAAACGTCGGCAAATACAGGGATCGGTCCGAAATTTGCGCGATTATTTTTGCCGCCGTGCGGTCATAACCATGTTGGGCGCCTCGGAATTGGCGAAAACAAGGTCGGGTATGCCATCGCCGTCCATGTCGCCTATCGCGACCCCATATGTGTCCTCAGCCTCATCATCGAGCGGGAGCACGGCGAACGTGCCGTTTCCGTCATTGAAATAGACGGCATTGGAGGTTTCGCCAGCCCCGACGACGATATCGATATCGCCGTCGCCATCGAGGTCTGCTGCCGCGAGCGCCTGTGTCGCCTCGCTTGCCGAGCCAACATGTCCGCCAAGGGTGAAATTGCCCGTGCCGTCGCCGACGAAGAGGGGGTTTTCCGCGCCTATGGCTGAGAGCAGCAGATCCACATTGCCATCGCCCGTCAGGTCAGCGAGGACGGCCTGGCGATGGTCGCCGCGGCTGTTTGGCAAGGCACGCGCCGTAAATTCAGCGGCACCGTTGTTTAGCAGGATCAGGCTTTCATTGTCGTCACGACGGGCAAAGGCGAGGTCCACGTCGCCGTCTCCATCAATATCAGCCGCCGCAAGACCGGTGGCGCCGTCCTCAGGCCCTTCGAGTGATTTGGCGGCCTCGAATGTGCCGTCGCCCCGGCCCAGCGCCAGCAGGTTTGTCCCGCCGCGACGGGCAATCACAATATCGAGGGTCTGATCCTTATTGAGGTCGGTCAGGATCGCATTGCGTGCTGCGCCGCCCGTGCCCTCGACGAGCCCGGCGAAGGAAAACCTTCCTGTGCCGTCATTCATGAACGATTGAGCGGGCAGGACATCGCGAATCATCACGGCGTCCATGTCTCCGTCGCCATCGATGTCGCCCGCGAGCACGATGTAGGAGGGGCCCATCGTGTCGCCAATTGGCCGGGCTTCAAGCAGGCGTCCATTACCGGCGTTCAGGTAAACATAATCCTGCTGTGCCCAGTGGCGTCCATTGGCCACCAGCACGTCAAGATCGCCATCATTGTCCACGTCGGCCAGTCCGATATTCGCACTGAAACTGTCGGGACTGTCGAACATGAAAAATGGCGAATTGCGATAGGTCAGTTGCGGGGTATCTGCAGTCGTATCTGCGGTTGCTGGTGCGCTGGTACACGCGACTGACAGGAGCACTGCGAACAGTCCAGCGGCCTTGAATGATCCGTACATTGGCGGCCCTTTCACAGTCTTGGCGTTATCCAGACGCTATCCGACATCGCCCCTGTCGTCACCCATGGCGCGCCTCAATGCGGTGCAATCCGGCCATGCGGCGCATTGCCTGCCGCGGCGGTCTGGATTAACAGGCCGACTGGCGCCATATTGCCGCCATCAAGTCACGTCAGGACAGGCCTACGATGCTGAAGCACATTTTCACCTGGTGGAACGGGAATACCGTCGGCGCCAATTTCGACATCAAGCGGCGCAGCGGCTATGTCGGCACCGATGAGTATGGCAACAAGTATTTCGAGGAGCGCAAGACCTCGCTGGAAGGCCGCCATCGCCGCTACGTGATGTATGAAGGCCTCGCCGAGCCGTCGAAAGTGCCGGCTGACTGGCACGGCTGGCTGCACCACACCGTGGACCAGCCGCCGACCCATATGCCGCTGGAGCGGCGCGATTGGGAAACCGATCACACACCGAACATGACCGGCACACCGTATGCCGTGAAGCCGAAGGGCAGCGTAGGCGCCAGCGGCGTTCGCCAGAAGTCTGACGGCGACTATGAGGCATGGACCCCAGATGCGTGAATCGATCTTTGAAACACTCGTCGGCGCAGTCGTTGTCGCGGTTGCGGCCGTCTTCCTCTGGTTCGCGCTGGCCGTAGGCGGCGATGCCGAAGCGAGCGGTGACCAGTACACCGTGATTGCGCGCTTCAACAATGTGTCCGGTATCTCGCGCGGCTCCGATGTGCGCATCGCGGGCGTGAAGGCCGGCGTTGTGAAATCCATCGAGGGCGACCCCAAACGTTTCGAAGCCGTGCTGACACTGGCGCTCGACAAGAAATGGGAGCTGCCGGACGACACGGATGCGCGGATCTCGACCGATGGCCTCCTCGGCGGCAGCTATATCGGCCTCGAGCCAGGTGGCGGCTATGACGTTATCCCGCAGGATGGCACCGGTGAAATCCAGTATACGCGCGGTAGCGTGGACCTGCTGACCCTGTTCGCTTCGTTTGCGGGTGGTGGTGGTGGCGGTGACAATGCCGATGCGGCCGAAGCGCCTGCTGAGCCTGCGGAAGCGGCTCCTGAGCCCGCAGCAGAGCCAAAGCCTGCGCCCAAGAAGCAGCCTGCGGCTGAAAAAGCGCCTGAGCCTGTGAAGGCGGAGCCTGCCACGGCACCGGAAACTGACAGCGAGCCTGAAGCAGCTGACCCTTATCCCGCCCCGGCGGATGATCCTTATCCTGCGCCTTCTGGAGATGATGGCCAATGATCCGATTCCTCGCCGCAACGGCTCTTGGCCTTGGCCTCATCGGCGCAGCCCATGCCGCGACCTATGCGCAGAAGGACAGGGCGACCTTGCGGGCGCTGGACAAGATCACCGGCCGGTCGACGGATATCGAAGTGAAGGTGGGAGAGCCGGTCGTATTCGGCTCGCTGAAGGTCGAGCTGAAAGCCTGCTATCAGACCCCGCCTGAGGAGGCGCCCGAAAGCGCGGCGTTCCTGAAGATCCATTCGACTCAGCCTGTGGCTGTCGAGACGATGGAAGCCGCTGTTGATGCCAGCGAGGTTGAAACGTCTAGTGACGAGAACCCGGAGCTGTTCTCCGGCTGGATGTATGCCTCATCGCCGGGCCTCAGCGCGCTGGAGCACCCTGTCTATGATGTCTGGGTGATCCGCTGCACGGCGCCTGATCCGGTGAAAGTGCCTGAGCGCAACGCCGCTTCGTCGGACGAGCCGATGGTCGAAGACGCGCCGCCGGTAGACGATACCGAGCCGACACCGGAATAGAAGTTCCCCTCGATTGTCAGGGCTGCGCGCAGGCGGGCCTTGAAATCCGCACGTGGGATTTCGATCAGGCCGAACTGTTCCAGATGCGGATTGTGGAACTGCGCATCGAGCAGCGTATAGCCACCAGCGATCAGACGCGCCGCCAGATGAACCAACGCGATCTTTGACGCGTCCGTTGCGCGCGAGAACATGCTCTCGCCAAAGAAAGCGCCTCCGACCGACACGCCATAAAGGCCGCCGACGAGGTGGTCACCATCCCAGCATTCGATGGAGTGGGCGTGTCCTTCGCGGTGCAGCGCGCTGTAAAGATTGAGGATTGCGGAGTTTATCCAGGTGCTTTCGCGCCCGTCTGTTTCTTCGCCGCAGAACTCCATGACGCGCGTGAAGGCGGTGTCTGCGGTAACACGGAACGGGTCCTTGAGGACCGTCCGCTTCAGGCGGCGGGGTATATGGAAGGCGTCCAGAGGGAGGATGCCGCGCATGTCCGGGTCGACAAGGAACAGGTTCGGATCGTCGCGCGAGTCCGCCATGGGGAAGACGCCCCGGCGATAGCAGGCGAGCAGGTCCTGTGTTCCAAAGCGCGAAGACATGGCCGGAATATGAGTCCCTCAGGCCCGCCTGTCCATGGGGCAGACGGCGCCAGCTGTGGACAAGCCTTGCGACCTATTCAGCGGTGATCTTGTTCTCGGCGAGGAATTTTTCCAGCCAGTGGATGTTGTACTCGCCGGCAAGGACATCATCATTCTCGACGAGACGGCGGTGCAGGTCGAGCGTGGTGAAGACGCCGCCGACAACCATTTCCGACAGGGCGCGGCGCAGGCGCATGATGCATTCGCGGCGCGTGCGGCCATGCACGATGAGCTTGCCGATCAGCGAGTCGTAATAGGGCGGGATGCGGTAACCGGCATAGGCCGCGCTATCGAGGCGCACGTCGGGGCCGCCCGGCGCATGGAAATCCGTGATAAGGCCCGGTGAAGGGACAAAGGTTTCCGGGTGCTCGGCATTGATGCGGCACTCGATGGCGTGGCCGACCAGCATGACATCTTGCTGGCTGAAGGACAGTTTCTTGCCTTCGGCGATGCGGATCTGCTCGCGCACGAGGTCGATCCCGGTGATCATTTCTGTGACCGGGTGTTCGACCTGCAGACGGGTGTTCATTTCGATGAAGTAAAACTTGCCGTCTTCATAGAGGAACTCGATCGTACCGGCGCCGCGATAACCCAGCTTTTTCATGGCCTTGGCGCAGATGTTGCCGATCTCTTCGCGCTGGGCCTGATTGAGGGCTGGCGAAGGGGCTTCTTCGAGGACTTTCTGGTTGCGGCGCTGCAGGGAGCAGTCGCGTTCCCAGAGGTGGGCCACGTTGCCATGTGTGTCGGCAATAATCTGGACTTCGATGTGGCGCGGGCCTTCGAGGTATTTCTCGAGATAGACGGCGTCATCGCCAAAGGCGGCCTTGGCCTCGGTCTTGGCGGTTTTGACCGCGTTTTCGAGGTCCGCCTCGGTGCGGGCCAGCTTCATGCCGCGGCCACCGCCGCCGGCAGAGGCTTTTACGAGAACCGGGAAGCCGATTTTCTTGGCGGCCTTCTTGGCCTCCGCAATGGAGGTCAGCGCGCCTTCGGAGCCGGGCACACAAGGCACGCCAGCTTCGATCATCGCGACCTTGGCGGCGATCTTGTCGCCCATGATGCGGATATGCTCGGCCGTCGGGCCGATAAAGGCGAGACCGTGGGCCTCAACCATTTCCGCAAACTGGGCGTTCTCGGACAGGAAGCCATAGCCGGGATGGATCGCGTCGGCGCCGGTGATTTCGGCAGCTGCCAGGATCTGGGACTTCTTGAGATAGCTCTCGGACGACGGCGGCGGGCCGATGCAGACGCTTTCATCGGCCAGGCGAACGGCCATGGCGTCGCGGTCAGCCGTGGAATGCACGACGACCGTGGACAGGCCCATTTCCTTACAGGCGCGGTGGATACGCAGGGCAATCTCACCGCGATTGGCGATGAGGACCTTCTTTATCGTGCGGGGCTCAGTCATGCTATTCGATCAGGGCTAGCGGTTCGCCGAATTCGACCGGCTGGGAGTCGGTAACATAGAGGGCCGTGAGCGTGCCGGCCCGGTCGGCCTCGACGGGGTTAAAGGTCTTCATGGCTTCGACCAGCATGAGCGTGTCGCCCTTTTTGACCTTGTCGCCGATATTGAAGAACTGTTTCGCGCCGGGTTCTGGGGCGAGATAGACGGTGCCGACCATGGGCGACTTGATCGCATTGTCGGAAACGGCCGGTGCTGCGGGCGCTGCAGCGGCAGCAGTCGGTGCGGCAGCTGCAGGGGCAGCGGCGACAGGCGCCGGTGCAGCGGCGTACTGGGCCGTTTGCATCACGGGCGCGGCGGGCTTGCTGACGCGGATGCGCAGGCCTTCGTGCTCGATTTCAACTTCGCCGAGGTCGGCTTCCCGGAGGATGGCGGCCAGCTCCCGGACGAGGCCGGTGTCGAGTTTTGTCTTTGCAGTGCTCATGGGGTGCTAATTATCTCCTTGGCCCGTCAGGGACTTGGCTGCCAGAAGCGCGAGCTCATAACCATAGGCACCAAGGCCCGCAATTGTAGCTTTTGCAACAGGCGCAACATAATTCACTTGGCGGAAGGCTTCGCGCGCCGCCGGATTGGACAGGTGCACTTCGATGACCGGCACTGTGCAGGCCCTGAGGGCATCATGCAAGGCCACAGATGTGTGCGTATAGGCGCCGGCATTGAGAATGACGGCTGAGCCTTCGCGGGAGGCTTCCTGTACCCAGTCCACCAGTTCACCCTCATGATTGGTCTGGCGCGCCTCAAGGGGCACGTCGCCGGAGAGGCTGCGCAGGCGGGTATGGATACCCTCGAGGGTTTCGTGGCCATAGATCTCCGGCTCGCGTGTACCGAGCAGGTTGAGGTTTGGCCCACCGAGAACATATATCGGTTTTGACATGGACCCCGTCTTGCTCTGGAACGCCCGGCAAGGCAAGGGGGCACAAACGGGAGGCGAGTAGACATGCACATCACCCTGAATGGCGAGCCACGGCAGGTGAACCCGGGGATGACCGTGGCCATGCTGCTGGAAGAGCTGTCCGAGGCCACCGGCCGCGACCCGCGCGGCGTGGCTGTGGAACGCAACCTGGAGATCGTGCCGAAGTCCGAACATGCCTTTACCGTGCTGGAAGAGGGCGACCGGCTGGAACTTGTACAGTTTGTGGGTGGGGGATAAGCCGAAAGGCCGCTAAAACCCGTCAGAGAAGCCGTTCAGGAACCATTGGAAGCCCATGTCAGACCCGTTGATCATCGCCGGAAAAACCTACAACTCGCGCCTCATCGTGGGGACGGGCAAGTATGCGAGCTATCAGCAGAATGCCGATGCTGCGCGCGCGGCAGGGGCCGAGATCGTCACCGTGGCGCTGCGCCGGGTGAACCTGTCGGACCCCGGCAAGGAGATCCTCACCGATTTCGTCAAGCCGGACGAGTTCACCTACCTGCCCAATACGGCGGGCTGCTACACCGCTGACGAGGCCGTGCGCACGCTGCGCCTAGCGCGTGAGGCCGGCGGCTGGAACCTGGTGAAGCTGGAAGTGCTGGCCGACCAGAAGACGCTCTACCCGAACATGCCGGAGACGCTGACCGCCGCGAAGGCGCTGATCGCGGACGGGTTCGAGGTCATGGTCTACTGCTCGGATGACCCGGTTTACGCCAAGATGCTGGAAGAAGCGGGTTGTTGCGCAATCATGCCGCTTGGCAGCCTGATCGGTTCGGGACTTGGCATCATGAACCCGGTGAACATCCGCCTGATCGTTGAGCAGACCCGCGTGCCGGTGATCGTCGATGCGGGCGTTGGCACACCATCGGATGCTGCCATGGCCATGGAACTCGGCTGTGACGGCGTGTTGATGAACACCGCGATTGCCGCCGCCAAGGACCCGATCCTGATGGCGAGCGCGATGAAGCATGCCGTCATCGCCGGACGCGAGGGCTATCTCGCGGGCCGTATGCCGAAGAAGATGTATGCCGATCCAAGCTCGCCCCTCGCCGGGCTGATCTAGTTGCGCACTGCCATCATTGGCGCGGGACCGGCTGGCCTGATGGCGGCCGAGGCGCTGCTGGCGCGGGGCGTGGGCGTCGATATCTATGACGCGATGCCGAGCTTCGGACGCAAGTTCCTGATGGCGGGCAAGAGCGGGCTCAACATCAGCCATGCCGAGGATATGGACGTGTTCCTCTCGCGCTATCGGAGCGATGCGCGATTGCAGGACATGGTGCGGGCTTTCGGGCCAGCGCAAGTCGTTACCTGGATGGAGGCGCTTGGCATTGCCGCACATACCGGGCCGACGGGGCGCGTGTTTCCGGAGATGATGAAGGCGTCGCCGCTGCTGCGGGCCTGGCTGGTGCGGTTGCAGGACGCGGGCGCTGTGTTGCATCCGAAACATCGCTGGCAGGGCTGGAATGCGGATGGCGCGCTGGTATTTGACGGGCCTGAAGGCGCGGTGACCGCTGCGGCCGATGCGACGGTTCTGGCGCTGGGCGGCGCGAGCTGGAAACGTCTGGGGTCGGATGGAGCGTGGGTGCCCTTGCTGGAAGCAAAAGGCGCGCAGACTGTTCCGTTCGGACCGTCGAATTGCGGGTTCCTTGTCGACTGGTCGGCCCATATGCGCGAGAAGTTTGCAGGCGCACCGGTCAAGTCGGTTCGCCTGTCAGTGGACGGACAGGACACGCGTTCGGAATTTGTTATCACGCATCGCGGTGTCGAGAGCGGAGGCATCTATACACTATCGGCGGCGCTGGTTGATGTCTTGCGCAGGGCCGGGACAGCAACGCTGCTGGTTGACTTGCTGCCGGATATGGATGTGCCAGCGGTGGTCGCGAAACTCGAGCGTCCGCGCGGCAAGCAATCCATGTCCAATCATTTACGCAAAAGCCTCGGCATATCCGGCGTAAAGCTCGCCCTGCTGCACGAGGCGGCACGCGGCGTACTGCCGGACCATAAGGTGACACTCGCCCGGCTCATCAAGGCCGTGCCAATCAAGGTTACCGGCACGGCGCCGCTGGACGAGGCGATTTCGACAACTGGCGGTGTAGCCTGGGACGCGCTGGATAATGCGCTGATGCTGCGCGAACTGCCCGGCGTGTTCTGCGCGGGCGAAATGATTGACTGGGACGCCCCCACGGGCGGCTATCTGATCACGGCGTGCATGGCGACCGGCAAGGCCGCAGGCGAGGGCGCAGCCGACTGGCTTCAGACGGCGTCGAGCTTGTAGACCTTGCGCGCGGTGCCGCTGAACATGGCGGTCTGTTCGGCCTCGGAATAATCGGCGGCAATTTTCTTCAGGCCATTCCATAGCGTGCGATAACTGATCGATAGGCGGTCGACCGGGAAATTGCTTTCGAACATGCAGCGCTCAGGCCCGAAGCACTTGATGGCGTGATGGTAGTAAGGCGCCTGCGCCTCGACGAACTCATTCGACGTGGGCGGCGTGGCGCGTGTGTTCCAGCCGAAGCCATTGTCGGGCATGGCGAGGCCGCCAATCTTGGCGAAGACATTCTTGTATTCGGCTACGGCGGCGATGTCGTCTTTCCATCGGGCGAAGTTTTCGTCGCGCTTGCCTTCATAGGGGCCAACGCCCAGCGGCGTGCCGAAATGGTCGAGGATCATGGTCGTGTCAGGCACGGCTGATGCAAGTTCTGCAAAGTCCGGGATCTGGTGGTGATAGTTCCAGGTGTCATAGGTGAAACCGCGCTCTCCCAGGCGGGCGACGCCGCGCCGGAAATCATAGTCGCGATAGAGCCCTTCGGGCGCGCGGCCCGGAATAGCGAATCCGGCGCTGTCCTTGTCGAAGGCGCCAGCGTGGCGAATGCCCCGAAAGAGGCCATTGGCGGCTGCGATATGAGCGTCGAGGACTTCATCGAGATTATCGAGGCGGAGGTCTGCATGGCCGACAAAGCCGGCAATGGTGGCCTTGTCCGGATCAGCAGCGGAGCGAGCGGCAGCGGCGGCGATGAACTCGGTTTCGCCGATGGGCTTGAGGCGTTCCGGGCCGTCCTTGCGATAGGAGGAGCCGCATTCCATGAAGACGGTCTGGACCACGTTGTGACCGTCTTCGGTGTCGGACCAGAGTTCCTCAAGGTCGTAGCTGAGGAAGGGTTTGGGCCAGAGATGATGGTGCGGGTCGACGATCTCGCGATCGGGGTCGATCACGTCTTCGCGGACTTGTGCGAGCCATTCTGTATTGTTGAACATGCGCGTCCTCCTGCCTTGCCGTCAGTCTCTGCTGAGCTGTGTCCCTATTCAGGGCGCAATGCGGCGGCGAGGCAAGGGGTGGCGCGGCGTCAGGCCTTTACGAGGCCGATCTCGCGGAGGCGTTCCATGAGATAGTCCTGCGCGGTGATCGGGGGCTGGGGCTCGCCGCCTTCGGCCACGCATTGGGGCAGGGCTTCGATAACAACATCCTGGTTGAAATGCAGGAAGAAGGGCGTCGAGTACCGTGGAAATTTCGCGCGCTCGGGCGACGGGTTGACGACGCGGTGCGTGGTGGAGGGCAGGACGCCCGCCGTGAGACGCTGTAGCATGTCACCGCAATTGATGACGAGGGCGCCGGGTGGCGGGTTGACCGCGAGCCATTCGCCGGAGCGGTGCTTCACTTCAAGACCCGCCTCTTCGGCGCCGAGGAGGAGCGTGATGACGTTGATGTCTTCATGCGCACCGGCGCGCACTGTGCCCTCGGGCGGCGGGTTTTCCTGTGGCGGATAGTGGAGCAGGCGCAGGATGGAATTGCCCATCTCGACGCGGTCTTCAAACCACATCTCGTCGAGTTCCAGATGGAGGGCGATGGCCCGCAGCAGGTCGCGGCCCATCTCGTCGAGTGCGTCGAACAGGGCGCGGGTGGCGCGGTCGAAATCCGGGATCTCGCCAACGCTGGGCGTGTCCGCCATGGTCTCGCGATAGGGGGACTTGGGCGGCAGGTGTCGGCCCGTGTGCCAGAATTCCTTGAGGTCGGCCTTGGCGGCGCCCTTGGCATTCTCGGTCGCAAAGGCGGTGTAGCCGCGCTGTCCGCCGCCAGCCTTGCCGTCATAAGCGAGCTTCGCAATGTCGGGCATGGCGAAGAAGGCCTTCGTGGCGCGCAGATTGTCGTCGATCGTACGCTGGTCCACAGGGTGCCCAGCGATGACGGCAAAGCCTGTTTCGCGGAACGATGTGCCCAGCGCCTCGGCGAAGGCGGCCTTGTCTTTGCGCCAGAGCGCATAGGGGATCGGTTTGAAATACTCGGTCATGTCTTAAATCTACCGCGAAGCTGCCAGCGTGAAAATGCGGCCAAGTCGTCACCTTGGGCCGAATTGCGGGGCGCGCAAGGATTTCCGGGCATCGTTCGGGCTTTATCCGGGCTGTTTTCGGATAGCGTTCGGGCACTGATTCACGATTTCGGGCCTATTGGGCCTGAAACCAGAGGTAGGGTTAACGCAATGCGCGCAGGGCTTAACGCTCTGCCCCTTTGGGGGCCTCGCTGTTAACCATAACGCAAATCTCTGAGCCCAATCTGTACCTATCGCCGGACATGGCGGGTGGTGGTTGCCAGAGCAGGACACGGGAATGATCCCGGCGATGCGACGGCAAGGTGAAAACAGGAATAAGACAATGCCTTTTGCAGATTACTCAGTCGACCTTGCAACGATGCTCCATTCGGAGTCCGCTCCGGAAGAGCTTTACCAGGCGGGCCTCGTCTATGCGACGGGTCTCAATGTGGAGATCGACCTGATCGCCGCGCATAAATGGTTCAATCTGGCCGCCCTGCGCGGTTCGGAAGAGGCCAAGGCTCAGCGCGCTGAAATGGCCGAAATGATGAGCACCGACGAGGTCAAGCAAGCCCTTCAGGCAGCCCGCGAGTGGCTGAAACTGATGAACTAGGCCGCAAGCAGCGAGCGGGGCCAGAGTGACCTGCCCGGACGCCGCTGTTAAGGTTAATGAAATATCAAATGCCCGCGTGCGAATCTAATGGCTTATGCGCCATGAGGAGCCGCAAACGACATGCCTGTGACCGAGGCCCCCAGCCGAGATCCGGAGGGTAATGGGCTGGTGCGGACATCCGCGCCGCGCCTGCGCCTCGGTATGGCTGACGTCCTGGTCCAGTTCTGGCGCGCCAAATGGTTGATGTTGCTGGTTTTTGTGCCGGTATTCGCCCTCGGCCTGGCGGCGGCCCTGTCGCGGCCTGACCTGTATGAGGCGCGGACACGGCTGATCGTGACGGGCGCCAGCGTGTCAGAGCCGAAGGCGCTCGTGGCGCCTGAGTTGGCGTTCCTGCGCAGTCCTGTGGTTGCGACGCGCGCGCTGAACCTGTTTCCGATGTCGCGCCTCTATCCCGAAATCAATGCAGCTTGCGAGGCGCGCAGCCGTTCCCTTCGCGGGGACGCCGAGGCCCTTTCCCGGCTCGCTTCAGAGTGCCGACAGATGTGTGTTGAGGCCCTTCAGCGGGACTTCCGAGTCCATTCCGAGTCCAGTGCGCCCGTGATGACCGTGAGCTACCGCAATTCCGACCCCGAAGCGGCGGCCGAAGTGCTGAACGCCATGGTCGGCGTGTACCTAAAATATCGTTCCGACGTGCTGGCGCGGCCGGAGGCCGATGAGGCCCCTGCGCCAGACCGGACTGTGCTGGAGCGCAGCCTGCTGAAATCGGAAACTGATATTGGCGCCTTCCTGGAGACAGAAGGGCTAAGCAGTTTCGAGGCGGAGCGCGATACGGTGGCCGGTCTCTACAAGGCGGCGAGTGAAGACCTGCTGGCGACGGATTCCCGGTTGCGGCAGGTCGAAAGCCAGCTGACGGCCTATCGCCGCCAGATCCGCTCGATCCGGCCGAAGCAGGAAATCTTCGTCGAAGATTCGACCGGGCAGACCCTGCTGGACATGAAGCTGGCGCGCGAGGCGCTGCTGGTGACCAGCCTGCCCGGATCAGCCGAGGTGATCGAGATGGACCGGCGGATCGCGCGGGCTGAGGCCTTTATCGCGACGCTGGACCAACCGGTTGGCACCACGCGGACGGGACCGAACCCGCGTTACGAACAGATGCTGACGACGATAGACGACCTGAAAGCCGAAGCGGCGGCGCTGACGGACCAGCAGGCGGCCCTGGCCCGGCAGATCGCGGCGTTCAAGGAGCGCCAGGCGAAACTGGCCGCGCTGGCGCCGCGCTACAATGAGCTGAAGCGCAAGCGCGATGTGCTTGAGCAGGAGATGATGACATCATCCGTTGGCGATGAGCGCACAGGCCGCTGGCAGGGCGAGGATGTGCGCGTGCTGGAACCGGCAACAGTGCCAACCGAGCCTCAGCCGACACGGGCTGTGCTTGCGGTAATGGCCTTTGCGGCGGCTCTTGGCGCGGCCCTGTTCGCAGGGCTTCTGAAAGCGCTGACGCGGACAGGTTTTGCGACGCGGCGATCGGTGGAGCGCACGCTGGACCTGCCGGTGCTCGCAACCGTGCGGGAGGTGTGACCGCATATGCGTGACCTGAGGCCTGATCTTGCAACGCTCTGGCAGTCTGTTTCGCGCCTGCGGTCTGCGCGTGGTGCGCGCAGTGTGATGTTCGTGGCAGCGCGAAGCGGCGAGGGAACGAGCAGCATGGCAGCGTCGTTCGCGCTGATGGCTGCCGGGCATGCGGCGCGCACGGCCTGGCTCGTGGATCTCGATCTCGGGGTGAATGAGGCGTTTGGCGGGTTCGATACAGGGTTTGCGGGCGGCGTGGCGCGGCCCGCGCGGGCCTACGACGCCGCGCTTGGGTGTGAGCCGATCTATGAACTCGTCCCGGCCCCGCTGGGAGGCGGCAGCAAAATGCTGACGGTGCATCCCGTGGAGGGGACGCGCCTGCTCGTGACACGGTTCCGCACGGAGCGACTGGCTGCGGGGCAGAGTGTTCGTTTACGTACACAGCCTGACTGGTGGCAGGCGCTGCGGCGGTCAACGGACTGGATCATCATGGACGCGCCTGCACTGGACCGGTCTGACGTGGCGCTGGATGTGGCGGCGGAAGCCGATGGCGTGGTTCTTGTGGTGCAGGCGGAGACGACTGGCGCCGAGGAAGTGGCGCGCCTGCAGGCCGGTATTGAAGACCAGGGCGGACGCGTGATCGGCGTGGTGTTGAACCGCATGCGGGCCGATGCTCACCTTGCCGGACGTTTTGGCGGGCAAAATTCGAGGCGCCAATATGAAGGCAGGCGGCGCTGATATCAGCGCCGCCTGCCATTTTAGTCGATGTAGGTGTGTGGCGTCCTAGTAGACGTATTTGAAGTCGACGCCCCAAATTTGCGGGTCGGTGAGGCCGACGAAGGCCGTGCCTTGCGTTCCGACAGTGATATTATTGATGCCTGATACGTAGCGATTATCAAACACATTTTTCACGAACGCGCCGACCTGGTAGCGGCCGCTTTCAGCTGTCCAGAAGGCCCGGACATCCGTGCGTTCCTGTGCTTCGCCTACGGAGAATGCGGCATAGGTGGCGCAAGAGCCCTGCCCATCGGATTCCGCGTTGCAACGGCGCTCGCCCGTATAGGCATGTGAGGCGGAGAATTCGATCTCTCCATTGTCTTGCAGGTCAAGCACATATTGCCCGCCGAAGGCGAAGGACCATTCCGGCTCGCCCGTTGGCGAACCGGACAGGTCAACACCGGAGCGCGTGACACGATCCTTGTAGAGGACATTGATATACTGGCCGTTGCCGAAGAAGGAGAGGGCGTCGGTCGGGGCCCACTCAACCTGCAGGTCGACACCAGAGGCTTCCTCATCGCTGGTCTCCACAACGTACTGAGAGACATTCGAGCCGTTCACGCCGCTGACCAGGCTGATCGCCTGTTTGTCATTGTACGTGTACTGGAAGACCGAGGCGTTGATCAGAAGGCCAGCCGACGGGAAGGTCGACTTGATGCCGGCTTCGTAATTGGTCACGTCTTCATTGTCGAAACGGGATGCCTGTTCGACGCTGTTGAACCCGCCGGCCTTGTAGCCTTTGGCGTAAGAGGCGAAGAGCAGGATATTGTCGGCCAGCTTATAGTCGACAACAAAACGCGGGCTGACATTCGACCATTCATCATTCAGCTCGCATGTGACGCCTTCGGCCACCGTGACGCCATTGTCGCAAGGCACGCCGGCAAGGCCTGACATGTCGAATACGAGGTCAAACTGAAAGTCTTCCGGCGAGGCGCCAACAAGGCCGAGAATGCCCGCTTCCTCCAGCGCGGCCAGCGTGGCATCAAGTTCTGGCGCGACGCGCGGTCCATTCAGCCAGGAGAAGGATTTTTCATCCTTCGTATAGCGCAGACCGCCGGTGAGGCTTAGCTTGTCTGTCGCTTCCCAGATGACGTCGGCAAAGGCGGCATAGGCCTTGAAGTCACCATGGTTGATCATGTCCTCGGTCCAGCCATTGCCCATGAGGCGCGCATCGATGTCGAATGGAATGAGGACGAAATTATCGATGTCAGAGAAGGGTGTGCCAAGGCCGAGATTACCAAGGGCGGTGTTGATCGTATTGGTGTAGGCGAATGTGTTGCTGCGCTGGTCGGCAGATTCATCATAATAGCTTGCGCCAACCACCCAGTTCAGTGGGCCCGTTTCGCCAGCCGCGCGGAACTCCTGATAGAAGCTCTCATTACTCTCGACATTGTTCGTGTCGAAATAGAGATCGATGCGGTTTGTGCCGTCTTCGTCTTCGCGGTTATTGGTATCGAATGTCCGGTAGGACGTGATCGATGACAGGGTGATAGAGCCGATGTCATGCGTGACCGCAAGCGTTAACTCGTCGAGTTCCCGGCGCTCGCTATTGTCGATCACATCATTGCGGATCTTGGCCGTGAACGGATTGAGATAGGTTGACTCGTCTACCGGATAGGCAGGCTGGGCGGGGGCATCCGGGATCGGGACAATGCCGATGGCGGGGCGGGCGTCCTGGTCCAGCTCGTCATGCGTGTAGGTCAGGATCGCGCGAGTATCGGGCGTGAGGTCCCAGCGCAGGGCGCCCTTGATGGCCCAGTTGTCTTCGCGGCCAAGATCCTGACCTGTAGCGGCGTCGGTGTAGATGCCGTCACGCTTGTTCATGACACCGTTCAGGCGGATGGCCACCTTGTCATTGACGGGCAGGTTCAGCAGGCCTTCGATACGTTGCTTGTTGTATTCGCCGACGCGGACACCGACTTCGGCTTCAAACTGGTCGCTGGGCTTGCGGGTGGTGATCGAGACGGCGCCGGCGGCGCTGTTGCGACCGAAGAGCGTTCCCTGCGGGCCCTTGATGACTTCGATCCGCTCGACGTCGTTGAAGGCGAGCAGCGAAGCGCCGGAACGTGCGGCATAGACGCCATCAACGTAGATGCCGACAGCCGGATCGGTGCCGACGCCGAAGTCTGAAGTCTGGATGCCGCGGATCTTGTACTTCGGCTGTGTCGGGCTGCCATCGGACACTTCCAGACCCGGTACGAAGGCGTCGATATCGCCCATATTGTCGGCGGCGAGCGTTGAGAGCGCGTCAGCGGAGAGGACCTGCAGCGTGATCGGCACTTCCTGCAGGTTTTGCTCGCGCTGCTGGGCGGTGACGAGGACCGTGTCCATCGTGCGCTGGCTTTCGGCCGCCTCTTCCTGAGCGGAAGCGGGTGCCATGCCCAGGGCAACGATGCCTGCGCTGGTCAGTAGCGCCAGACGCGCCGTGTTCATACCAAATCGATTCTTGTTCATGTGTATTCCCCGGTGTTTGCGTCACAGTGACCCCCTGCGACTGCATTGTTATCTTGATAAATGTTTCTATGTATTGATGTAGAAGGCAGCGATAGGGCCTCCCTGTTGCGTATCCCTTGATGTTTGTTTCTTTTTCTTCTCCGATGAATCTCGCTTGATAAAAACAAAGCAGAAATTTTTATGCCCCAGAGAGATTCCTTCGAAATCGGTCCGCTGAAGACGCGCGAAGATCCCCCGCAGGCGCGGGCGCGGCAGCGGGCGAATACGATCCTCAGGGCGGCGGCCGAGTTCCTGCGCACGCATGCCGTCAGCGAGCTCACGACGACGCTGATCGCCGAAGAGGCATCCATCCCTGTCAGCTCGGTCTATCGCTATTTCCCGACCGTGGACCTGATTGTTGACGAGCTTTACCTGCAGGTCACGGAACAGATTGACGCAAAGCTGTTCGAGGTGTTGCTGGATACGGAAACGCATACCGACTGGCGCTCGCGGCTGGGCGCGGTCATGGATGTTGTGCGCCAGTATTTCGACCTGCACCCGTATTACCGCAAGCTTCTGCAAGCCATACTGATACGTACGGGCGGCCTTGCGCTTGATATTGCCAAGCAGGACTCGATCACGCTGCACCTGGCGGAATACTGGGGCGCGGGCGGGGACAATTTCAAGGGCGGCGATCCGATGATTACGGCTCAGATCACGATGCAGGTGTTCCTGTCGGTCGAAAGCATTCTTGTCAGCCAGGCGGCAGAGGAGATGGCTGACAGCTATTTCGAGTCGTTGAAGCTCAACCTCGAAAGCTATCTGGCCAATTTCCTGAGCGACTAACCGGCGCATGAGCCATCCATATTCTGGATCCATTCGCGGATAAGTGCGACGCCTTCGTCATGCCTGAGGGACCGGCCAAGCTCCGGCATCATGGCGCCCGGGTCGGTCGATCCCATACGGTAGGCGAGAACGGAGTCCTCGGGATGACCGGGCACGATATCGTAGGGCAGGTTGCCCGTGCCGCCACCCGCTGCGATGGGCAGTTTGCATAGGCCTGAGGCCTCGCCGAGCGGGATGTCAGGCGTCAGGTAAAGGCCGGACGTATCGGCCGGACCATCACGGTTGTGACAGTGGGAGCAATTGATATCGAGATAGGCGCGGGCGCGGTCGTTGAGGGGGAGCGCTTCGTCTTTCCAGTCGGCATTCCGTGGCACATTTTCAGGCGCAGGCGCGTTTTTCAGATAGCCGATCATGGCGAGATATTCCAACTGGTTCGTCTCGCCATCGCCATGCTCGAAGCGCTTGTTGAGATGGCGTGGGCGGACACCGAGCGGAGCAATCACGCGCGTGGTGTTGTTCAGCGCGTGGCAGCCTGCACACTGGTTCGTGTTGGGCACGACGTAGGTGAAATCCGTCTCCTGGCCCTGATCGTCGACAATTGTCATGTCGCGATAGGCGCCGATCCTGGTGAGCTTGGCGTCTGTCTGCTCGTCGTTCCAGACATAGGAGATGGCCTCCCATGCCTTTTCGCGGCGGACCAGCAGGCGTGTTTCTACCAGGTCCACCGATGCGAGGTCGTCTAGGATCGGTTCGACCTTTCCGGGCGTGTCATTGGCCTTGAGAATGCGGGAGCGATCTCCCGCCGGTTCACCGGAAGCGCGGGGATAGTAGAACGTCTTGCTGATGATCGTTCCGACGGGGAAGTCAGGGTAGTCATTGTCGCGAAAGGCTGCGGCCTCACCTTCCGGCACATAGATGGTGCGCAGCTTGTGGGCATAGTCCGTGAAGAGCGGCGTGTTCAGGTCATAGGGCACAACGCCCGTGCTGAGGCGCAGGGCGCCTTTCGATGCACTGAGCACGCCCCACTCGCTCAAGAGCGCCGGGTTGGTGTCCGGATAGAAATGGACGGTCGCCGTTGCCGATTTGCCTTGTGCGCCACAGGCCGTGAGCACACAAAGCAATCCGGCAACCAGGAAACCACCCAAGCGATTCAAATGCATGAACCTAGCCCTCGCGGTTCAACTCGATGGCTGGCAGCTTCTCAAGCGTGCAGCGATGCGCGTCGGTCACAAGCGCCGGGGCGGCATATTTGTTCGGTGCATCGGCGTTGAGCACTTCCGCGTCGCCATTGTCGACACAGATGCGCAGATCATCCGGCATCTTGCCGTCCACCATCTTTGCCGGATCGACATAGCCGTCCCAGAGGACGTCCGGAAAGCTGCCATCTTCGCCGAACAGCGCCACACGCGCCGCTTCCAGGCCGGCTCTGTCAGGGGCGTTGCCGCCGCCCGAGAACGTGTTGCCATAGATGTAGATGCTTTCTGGATACGGATCGAACGTGTCGCTCTTCTCGTCGTCCGAGTAGCCGGTTTCGAAGAGGCTGGAGATGATCACATTGGAGGTCTTGTTGTCGGAAATCTCGTTGTTGAAGATTTCGACCTTGTCGTTCGAGTTGACGATGACGCCCGTACCGGCAGGAACGCTGGCGACGGGTGTGCCGGCATGGCCGAAATTGCCGAGATTGTTGGCATAGACCTTGTTGTCATAGACGCGGGTCGTTGTACCTGCCTGCTTCAGGGCAGGCATGTTGAAGACGAGGATGCCGCCTGTATTGTTGGTGGTGACGTTCTCGTAGACGTCGGCGCCAATTGTGTTCTCGATCTCGATACCGGCGACATTGTATTCAGCGCGGTTGCGGCGGACGATGACGTTTTTCGACTGGCCGACATAGATGCCGGCGTCAGAGGCGCCGATGGCGACATTGTCTTCCATCAGCACATTGGTCGTCTGGACCGGGTAGATGCCGTAGGCGCCGTTTTCTGTCGCTGGTCCGTTTGTCCATTCGGTGCGAATGCGGCGGATGGTGATATTGTCGCCTTCATTCACCTTCAGGGCATCGCCGATTGTGTCTTCGATGGCGAGATCTTCAATCGTGAAGTCGCTGGCTGTGACGAGGAGGCCTTCGGCGCCGGAAATCTGGTCGGCAAAGCTCAGCACGGTCTTGTCCATGCCCTGGCCACGAATTGTCACGCCATTTACCGTCAGGCTGAGGGCGCGCTTGAAGGAAAGCTTGCCTTCGGGAATTTCGATGACATCCCCCGCCTTGGCGTCGATGAGCTGCTGCATCAGCGTGTCTTCGGCGCTAAGCTGTTCGGTCGGGGCTTCAGGCTTGGGTGTATTCTGACCGCATGCGGCGAGCATTGCCGCCAGACATACGCTGATAAGGTGCTTGGATGTCATTTATGTTTCCTCCATTTGCGCCATCGGAACCTTAGAATTCCGGTGCTGTCTAGCGCTTGAAGCGAAAAAACAGAAAAAAATTCTGTTTTCCGGTATTTCTGCTCATGAGACGCAGTGCCGGTAGAAAAAGCGAGCTGAGGGGAGCGCTTTTGTCTAGATCGCCTGTAATGACAGGCCCACAAATATTACAATGAGGGAAGGCATCGATTAACTGCAGATGTTTCTTCAAGCGTAAACGAGGTGTGAACGATTTAGGGTGAATTGATGGACCCGCGCGTTCCTGGACGCGCTGTTCCTCCCTGCATTCAGAAGGCCAATATCATGACCGGCACATCTCGTTCCTCCGCTTCTACGACTTCAGACGCCATCGCCCGGCAGATCGCCAAGGAACTGGATGTCGCTGAACGTCAGGTATCGGCCGTCATGGCACTGCTGGATGAAGGGGCCACGGTTCCGTTCATTGCGCGCTATCGCAAGGAGCGTACCGGCGGCCTTGATGACACGCAGCTGCGCGCCCTGACCGAGCGCCTGGAATACCTGACGGAACTGGCGAGCCGGCGCGAGACGGTGCTGAGCGCGATCCGCGAACAGGACAAGCTGACCCCCGCGCTGGAGCGCGAGATCATGGCGGCCGAGACCAAGGTCGCGCTTGAAGACCTCTATGCCCCCTACAAAATGAAGCGGCGCACCAAGGCGACCATCGCCCGCGAGGCCGGGCTTGAGCCACTTGCCGACCGGCTGCTGGCCAATCCCGCCCTGCTGCCAACCGCCGAAGCGAAGGCGTTCGTTTCGTCTAAGAAAGGCGTAGCGGACCAGGAGAGCGCATTGGAAGGCGCCCGCGAGATTATCGTCGAGAAAATGGCCGAAGCACCAAAACTGGTCGGCAAGATCCGTGAGACCGTGTGGGGCAGTGGCAAGCTCGGCTCGGCGCTGGTGAAGGGCAAGGAAGAGGCGGGCGCGAAGTTTGCCGACTATTTCGATTTCGATGAGCCGATCAATGCGATGCCATCGCACCGGGCGCTGGCGCTGCTGCGCGGCCAGAAGGAAGGCGTGCTGCGGGTCAAGCTGGCTGTGCCGCATGACGAGACGCGCGACCATCCGGCCATACGTGAAATCTGTCAGGAATTCGGGATCGCGACCAAGGGCCGCCCGGGAGACTCGTGGCTGAAAGAGACGGCTCAGGCCGCGTGGAAGGGCAAGCTTGAGCCATCGAGTTCACGCGAGTCCATCACGCGCCTGAAAGAACTGGCCGACAAGGATGCGATCCGCATCTTCTCCCGCAACATGCATGACCTGCTGATGGCGGCGCCTGCCGGGCCCAAAGTGGTGATGGGTATCGACCCGGGTATCCGCACGGGTTGCAAGGTGGCTGTCGTGGATGCGACTGGCAAGCTGCTGGATACGGCGACGATCTATCCGCATGAGCCGAAGCGCGATTGGGCGGGTTCGCTCGCGACGCTCGCGGCCATTTGCAAGAAGCACAAGGTCGAGCTGGTCAGCGTGGGTAATGGCACAGCGGGACGGGAGACCGACAAGCTGGTGGCGGAACTCTCTGACAAGCTGCCGGACCTGAACCTGACGCGCCTGATGGTTTCGGAAGCCGGGGCATCGGTGTATTCGGCGTCTGAACTTGCGGCGAAGGAATTCCCTAACCTTGATGTCAGCATCCGCGGCGCGGTTTCCATCGCGCGACGCCTGCAGGACCCGCTGGCGGAACTCGTGAAGATCGAACCGAAGGCCATTGGCGTCGGCCAGTACCAGCATGATGTGGACCAGGCTGCGCTGTCGCGGTCGCTGGATGCCGTTGTCGAGACATGCGTCAATGCGGTTGGCGTTGACGTAAACACCGCGTCGGCCTCGCTGCTGGCGCGCGTTGCTGGCCTCAATGCCACGATTGCTGCCAACATTGTCGCGTATCGCGATGCGAACGGGCCGTTCAAGACGCGGAGCGAGTTGAAGAAAGTACCGCGCCTCGGGCCCAAGGCGTTTGAACAGGCAGCTGGTTTCCTGCGAATCTCCAAAGGCAAGAACCCGCTGGACGGCTCATCCGTTCATCCGGAGGCCTATCCCGTCGTTGAGCGGATTGCCAAGAAGACGGGTCGCAAGCTTGAGGCGCTTATTGGCGACAAGGCCTTCCTCTCGAAGCTGAAGGCGGAAGAGTTTGCTGATGCCATATTCGGCGTACCAACGGTGAAAGATATCCTCGTCGAACTTGAAAAGCCGGGCCGTGACCCGCGCCCTGAATTCCGGACGGCGACGTTCAAGGATGGCGTGGAGAAGGTGACTGACCTGAAGCCCGGCATGCGGCTGGAAGGCGTGGTCACCAATGTCACGGCGTTTGGCGCCTTTGTGGACATCGGTGTTCACCAGGACGGGCTCGTGCACGTATCGGAACTGTCGGACACGTTTGTGAAAGACCCGCACACGGTGGTCAGTACGGGGCAGGTGGTGAATGTGGTCGTGCTGGACGTGGATGTTCAGCGCAAGCGCATCGGGCTCAGCCTCAAGCAGGCCGCGGGCAGGGCGCCGCGCAATACATCCGCGCCCAAGACGGTTGCACCCAAGGACACGCCATCGTCCAGCCCGTTCGATGTGCTTTCTTCCCTGCGCTGAAACAGCCCGAGTGCGCTGCGACAGGCGCAGTGCACTCGGGCGCCTGGGCCAGTCTTAAACTCCGTCCATATGGCCGATTCGTAACTGGCGCTGCAGCGGCAGGGCTTCTAGATTCCAATCACGATGGGTGAGGCCTGTTTGTCCATATCCGTGATTGGAGACTGCCGTGTTCTATCCGCAAATTCCCTCCCGCCAGCCTGGAACCATTCCGCGCGGGCTGCCCAATTCACCCATCGCTGCCGAGCAGGTCGAGATCGTTCGATTGCTCACCGATCCCGAGACATTCGGTGGCCATGTGCCAGCCTATTTCGACACGGCTGTCTCGCACCTCTTCGTCAATGGAAGCCATCTGTACGTCCTTCGCAAGCCGATCGACGATGATGGGTTCCGTTGCGCCACCGTCAATGATCGCTGGGACTGGTGTGAAACGCAGTGCATGCGCGGCGTCAGCGGGTTTGGTGTTGTGGCAGCGCGGCCCCTGCCGATCGTGCGGCGCGAAGGCCGGCTATGCCTTGGTGGTCCAGGAAGTATTCGCGATTGGGTTTTGAAAATCACCTGTGAATCCGTCACAGTAGATCCGGGATTCATTACGCTTCGTCGAGCTGCCTGAAGAGATAGACGGTATAGATTTTACGAATACTGGCTGGATTCCGGTAATGACGTGCCTTGTCTGCCCCGATATAGATGCGTCAGGCATGGCGTATGGCTTGTGCCCAGCGGAAGGATACGGGCATGCCGTCGGAGCGCCTCAATTGGGATAATCTCCGGGTCTTCATGGTTGTCGCGGAGCTGAACAGCATGAAGGCCGCCTCTGTGCGCCTTGGCGAGTCCCCTCCGACCATCGGGCGCAAGATTGATGACCTCGAAACCGAGCTGAACGTGCAATTGCTCAATCGCTCGACGCGGGGGGTGGAGCTGACCGAGGCGGGCAAGTTTGTCTTGAACCAAGCCAAGGCCATGGCCGGCGCCGCCAAGGAGCTGACACGCCAATCCAATGACAAGGGGCAGCCGGCTGAGGGAACAATCACGCTGGCGACAGGTGACGGGCTGGGCCCCTACTGGATCGCGCCGCGCCTGCCGGAATTCCACCGTGCGAATCCGCGCATTCAGATCAAGATGAATGTGGTCGAGAAGGCGCCTGATGTCGGGGCTGGCGATGCGGATATCGCGATACAATTCACCGAGCCGAAGCAGCACGATGTCATCGCCCGGCGCATGGGCACGCTTCACTATATCAGCTTCGCCTCACGCGGATATCTGGATGAGCATGGCGAGCCCAACAGCCTGTTCGAATATTTCCGGCACCGCTCAATTCTTCATCAGGCCTATGTGCACCAGATTGAGCGCTGGGCGCCGAAAATGTCAGAGCTGCGGAAACTGGTGAGCTTCGCGTTCGTCACCAATTCCGCAAGCGCCATGATTGAAGTGTGCAAGAATGGCGGCGGCGTTGCCTTGCTGCCATCCTATATCGGTACGGTCGAGCCGTCCCTGGTGCCTCTGGAACTGCCAGAGGTCGCGCCGATCCAGTTCTGGCTGACCTATACCGAAAGAGTCTGGCGCATGCCGAGTGGTCGTATCGTCATCGACTGGCTGAAAGACATGTTCGAAGCGGAAGATGCGTTCTGGTTCACCGAACACTTCGTCCACCCGAATCGCGTCGATTCGCTCAAGCCATACCTGAAGGGCGATGCTTCAGCCGGTGGCTAGGGCTTTCAGCACGCGAGACATGGTTTCGAGTTTCTCGGGTGATTTGGTCCGCTCGATCCAGTCATGGCATTCGGCTCGTACACGCATTGCCGGATCCTTGATCGTCGGATCGGCGTCGCCTTCGTCTTCGAACAGGTCCGCAATGGGGACACGCAAAGCCTCTGCAACAGTCGACAGCATACCGGCGCTCAGGCGGTTCGTGCCTGTCTCGTATTTCTGCAACTGTTGATGGCTGATGCCGAGTTCCGTGCCAAGCTCGGCCAAAGTGCGGTTCTGCGCGATGCGCAGTGCGCGAATTTTTTCACCTACTAGCTGATCTACGCGCGTCGGTGCGCGCGAACTGGAGTGTCTTTGCTCGTGTTGCACGTTTAATTTTCCTTTTCCAACACCCCATGCATTTCGCGCTAAGGATGTTAAAGCAAGGTCATGGCTTACCAAAAATATGAAACGCTGCAGTGCCTATTTGATGCGCTTTTGTTTGCATCCACGACCAATGGGGGAATTAACTCACGCTAAATATACCTTTGGTTTCAATGGTAGTCATCGCTTCAAATTGGAACTAGTAGTCTTTTTTCCACCTTATGGAGAGCTTGTTCTCTCCTGTCGAGGTTGTTTCAGATGTCACGGAGACGTGATCAGCAGGCTCCCATTCGACCTCGACGGAGCTGCCACTGGCACCGGCGGCATTGAGCTGGAGATAGACGTCGTCGCTCAGATATTGGCCCACACCCAGTTCAGCATTGCCGGCATCGTTGGAGCCAATCGAGAGGCGGTCAACGCCTAGCGCCGACTGCAGCTGTGCTGCCGGGTCAAAGCCGCCGCCGCGCCCGCTGAGCTTGGCGATGGATGAGGCCAGCTGGGCCGCTTCGACGGGCGAGAGGTCGATGGACGATCGTCCGAACAGGAGCCGCGACAGGATTTCGTCCTGCGGCAGGTCCGGCGTGCTCGACAGTTCGAAGACCGGATTGGACGGCTTGCCGGACACCTGGACCCTCGCGACGAAGCCGTTGACGGACCGTTCCGCGTCCACGGCGATGCGCGCCGAGTCGACAGGGCCGTCAAATGTGATCTTGCCGCTGTCGAAGATGAAGGGCCGTCCCGCGAGGTCGAGGCTGCCGCGCACCATTGTGGCCTGGCCCCTGAGGTTCACGTCGGACAACGTGCCTGTCGCCGTCAGGTCAATCGCCCATTCGCTGTCCAGACCGCGCCCCGTAACATATACGCGGTGTGCAGCGTCGATATCGAGATTGAGCCTTAGTGACTGCCTCATCTTGCTGGCCCCGGAGGCCGACACGTCGTCATCGGTCCAGCGCACGTCGATCGCCTTGGGCCCGGAGGATGGCAGGTTGTCGAGCGATACGCGCGCTTCATCGACGACCAGTTTGCCCGCCGCGAGGCGTCCGTCGCCATCTTCCGTAACGGTCACTTTTCCGCTGAGGCGGGCGATGTCTCCGTCCCGATCATAGACAAGTAGGCGGCTCAGGTCCACGTCGACACGGGTGCGCGTTTTGGCCATTGAGCCACTAACCGAGACGGTGCCATTGCCGTCGCCGCGTCCGGTGCCCTGTACGGTGAAGGTCTGGTCGTCATAGGCGGCATCAAGAGCGATGCCTGTCAGGCGCATGCCGGTTGCGCCGAACTCGTATATGCCATTGCTGATGGTCGCTTTGGCCTGATAGGCGGGCGCGGAAAGCGACCCCGTCAGTGTTGCGAGAGCATCAATCCGGCCACCGACATCATGCCCGTAGGCAAGTGCGGCTGACTGGAGCGCGCCCAGATCGCCTTTGAGCGTTGCCTCTCCGTTGAGAGGCTGGTCACGGTCGAGACTGACAAGTGATGTGGCCGAAGGCTTCACCGGCAAAGCTGCGTCGGCGATGAGGACCAGATCCTTGCCGTAATTGCTGCGGGCGTTCAGCTTGAACACCCTTGCGTTCAGCTGGGCTGTCATGTCCAGCGACAGGGACGTATCTAGACCCGGGACAGGGCTTGTCGCGGAAAAGGCGAACGAACCCGACGGCGAGAGCCCGATCGGCTTGAACTCGCCATGGCCATTCAGGCGCGCATCCACCTCGCCGAGATTTGCCAGGGCAAACAGGGCACCAAAGTCGACTGCGTTGACGTCCACGGCCAGCGTGGCCGCTTCGCCGCTGCCCGAGAGGCTCGCCTTGATCTCGCCTCCCAGCAGATCCAGCTGACCGTTGAGATCGGGCGCATCGCCAAGGCGCCAGCGCGCAGGCTGAGGCGTGTTCAGCTTCTCACCGAGCGCAGTGCCAGAAAGGCTGAAAGTGCCTTCGGGCGCATCGCCGGAGAGATTGGCCTTGCCGGAAAAAGTGAAGTCGAACGGAAACGATTCCTGCGTGCTGACGAGGGTGGCGCGGAAATCATATCCGTCCTTGTTGTTCTTTATGTCAGCAGAGAAAGTGTCGAGCTTGACGCCGTTCTTCAGTCTCGCGCCACTGCCCTGGGCCTGCACGACCAGCGACATCGGGGCGTCGCCTTCCTTGATGATGCTGGCATTGGCGCGCAGGCTTTTGACGCGGATGTCTTCCGTCGTCAGGCCATCGCCATCGGCGTTGATGGCAACGATCAGGTCGCCTGCCTTGTTGATCTCGGTCCGGCCAGCGAGGGCTAGAGGGCCATAATTGCCGCTGATATTGTCGATGACCATGTCGCCATCGGCGCGTGTAAAGTCCGCCGTCACGTCGAGCGCTTCACCGGCGAAGCTTCCGGTCAGCCTGACAGGCCCGCTGATGCGATCACCGGCCAGCGTGACTGTCGCGGTTGTCGCCACGTCTTCCATATCGCGGGAGGCCACGTGGAACGTGCCCGAACTAGATTTCAAATCCACGACAAGCGCATCGGAGGGCCCGGTAAGACTGATCTTGCCTGTGCCAAGATCAAATGCGTTGCCGCTGATCTCAAGGGGGGCGGTCTGGTCGAAATCGAAGGCCAATGCGCTGTTGCCGCCAATCCGGTAGACGCCGTCACCTTTTAGCTCCAGGCCCGCGCTAGCTAGCGTTGCCCTGGCGATGCGTATGGCCTTGCCATCAATCTTCAGTGACGCATTGACCTTCGGCGCCGGACCGATGAGCGGCTGTACGCTGTCTGGAAGGCCTGAGAAACTCTGGCCTGTAAGGCTGGTCTCGATGGACGGGCTGGAGAGTTGGCCGTGCACGCGGAATGTGCCGGCGGCGCGCCCGCCAAATGAGCCGGGCAGGCTGCGCAGTGCCTGGTCCAGCGTGCCCCGAATGTCGAGCGTGCGGGCTTTTGTGGCGACAGTGCCGGACGCGGAAACCTTGCCCTCGGGCAGGGTGAGTGCGGAAGGCGCCAGCGTCAGCACGCCGGTGTCACGGGCATAGGCGCCGCTGGCCACGAGATGGGGCTGCTTGCCGAGCAGGCCTGTCACAGTGTCATTGCCCGCGAGGATGCCTTCGCCGATGAGGTCAGCCTGGAAAGGGATTCTGTCCGGTTCCACCGAGACGGTCACAGGCCCGCTCAGCTGGCGGAAGGGGAGGTCGGTGCCGTCGAGCGCGACGAGATTTGCCTGCCCGGTATAGGAGGGCACATCGCCCGCCATTTCCAGTGTGCCATCGAGTGAGAGGTTGGCATCAAGGCCCGCGAGATCCGGCAGGCCCGTGAACTTGAGTGTCACTGCGGCCGGGCCGTTGAGCTTCCTGGTCTTGGTGTCTGCTTCGCCCTTGGCTGTGAGCAGGCCGGAGGCCATGGAGGCCGAGAGGTCAAACGACGCAATGTTCTTCTTGATATCCGCGCCGAGCACAAACCGGGCATCGGAGCCGAGCAGTGTCTGCACGTTCTCCGGCAACGGAAGCGACAGGGCGTTGACGTCCGCATTGGCCGTCAGGCGACCGTCAAGAACCTTTGCAGTCATCGAGGCGGCGTCTTCGCCTGCGATCTGGAATTGCAGAAAGCCATCGCCTTCCTCAAGCGTGCCGTCCACAGAGGCGGTGAGGGATGCGTCCTGGCCATCTTTCAGGTGGAGCAGGGTGGCAAAGGTTCCGCCCGCAGGTGCGGCCCCTTCGGCGTTCAGGTTGAACTGGCCGGCTGCGTCGCGGCGCGCGTCAATCTTGAACCGGTCGCCGAGGCCCTCAATGGGCGTGATATCCAGTTTGGCGGTGAGGATGCTGTCCTTGCCGCGCGTGAAGGCGCCAGCGACGCTGAAGGCCGCTGCCGGGCCTGCAACACCTTCGGCGAGCGACAGCTTGCCGATATAGAGATCGTCCAGCTCGACGCTCCAGCCACCGCCGCCTGTGCTTTCGCGCGAGCCGGTCTGGGGCCGGCGACTGATACTGATTTCGCCTGCACTGGCGAGATTGAGTTCGACCTTGCGCGAGAACAGGGCGCGGGGAGTCCACTTCAGGCGAACATCGTTCGCCTCAAGCCAGATGCCATCACTGTCAGCGATTGTGAGATGGTTGAGGTGCATGCGATTGAGCGGATCGCCCGTCAGCCCCTCCGCAGAGATTGTTCCAAGACTGCCGATCTCGCGCCCGTCGATCTGCGACAGGACGAAGGCACGCCCGCCATCGCTGTTGATCCAGAGCCGTGCGCCGAGGATGACGACCAGGAGCAGTGTCACGATGCCGCCCGCGCCTGAGATCAAGGGGCGTCGGCGTATGAAGGTCCAGGTGGCGCGCAGATACTTCATCAGAAGGACTGCCCGATGGAGATATAGAACTGAACCGGGCTCTCGCCGTCACGGCGGTCGACAGGCGTTGCGATATCCACGCGGACCGGGCCGAAGCCGGGATAGTAGCGAAAGCCAAGGCCGACGGCCGTGCGCAAATCGCTGAACACTTCGTCTGTGCTATTCGCCGCCGAACCGGTGTCGACAAAGAGGACATAGCCGATCTTCTCGCTGCGGCGGTAACGCAGCTCGGCCGACATATCGAACAGTGCGCGGCCGCCGAGGATGGCGCCGGAGGAATCGGTTGGCGACAGGCTCTGATAATCAAAGCCGCGCACCGTGCCGCCGCCGCCCGCGAAGAAGAGGCGGTCAGCCGGAACGCCATTCGAGCCAAAGAAGGCGCCGAACTCGCTGCGCAAGGCGGCCACGAAGGGACCATCCGCGATCTTCTTGTAGGTCGATCCGGAAATGAGGAGGCGGGTATAACCCGCATTCGCATCGCCCACCGACATGCCCGGCTCAATGCCAAGGAAGGCCTTGTTGCCCGATTGCGGGTCGAGCGGTTGCTTGACGGTCGAATAGGTCGCCGCCAGCGGGAAGGAGAGGGTCACAAGTTCGCGCGGCTCCAGCAACGCGCGCAGGCGCAGCTCCTTGGTGCGGGTCGCATCGAGCGTGACGCCTGCCGAGAGCGTGAAGTTCTTGTTGAAAGGCTGCGACAAGGCCGCGCCGACCTTTACGCCTTGCAGGTCATAGGCGTCGGTCTCTTCGGCGCGGACGCCTGTCTCCGCGGTGAACGTGCGGCCATAGCGGCCGATATTCGGGCGGGTATAGGTGGCCGTCAGGTCCCGGGCGAGTGTCGCCACTGCGCCCTGCAGGCGGAAAGTGTCGCCTGCGCCGGTCACGTCGCGCCGTTCCCAGAAGGCGTCCGCGCCGACACCGTCTGTCGTGGAGGCCGTAACGCCCGCGCCCACAGAGCGGCGCTTGGCTTCAGTGAGCGTCAATTCGACAGGGTAGAGCCCGTTCGAGTCCGGCGTCTCCGATATCGCGACGCCGATGCCGTCGAACAGGCCGCTGCTGCGCAGGCGTGCGCGCAACTGGTCGATCTTGTCGGCGACGTAGACGTCGCCGGGTGTCCAGGTGCGGTAGAGGCGGATCGTGTCCATGTCGGACGCGCTGCCTTCGGTCAGTGTCATGTCGCCGAGACGGACATAGGGACCGGGTTTCAGGGCGTAGGTGATCTCGACCGACTTCTCCTTGCGGGACGCGAGCACATCAATGCCACCGCTTTCGGCAAAGGCGTGGCCATTATCCTGCAGCGTCCGCACCAGTCGGCTGTCCAGACCCTCGATATCGATTGTCCGAGCCGGCGAGCCGACAGGAACCGTTTTGAGCGCCGCGTCCAGTTTGGCCTGAAGCGGCTCGCTGACCGGGGACGCCATGGAGAGTTTGACGGAGGCAACTTCAAAACGTTCGTCGGCCTGCACGTCGAGGCGCGGCTTCTTCTCAAGCGTGTCGATCAGCTCGGGCGAGACCTGAGCGGCGAGATAGCCTTCCGCCGCCAGGAACTCTTCCAGCGTGCTGGCCGCATCGCCTGCCTGTCGGCGCGACTCCAGGATGCTCTTTGGCGGGGCCTCATCGGTTTCCAGAACGGTGCGTGTCTTGTCTTCCAGTCCGGGCGGCAGGCCGTCCAGTTCGACAGGCATCTGCTTGTTCGCGCCGCCTATGCCGTTACTGCCTCCGGGAAATCCGGCGCACGCCGTCACTGCGCTTAACATGCACAGGCCCGTTGCGGGGTGCATCAAGGCACTCCCGGCGACAGAGCTGAAACGGGCTAGCCGCTGAGACATCAAAGAATTTACCATTCGAATTGCAATGCGAGGATTGCGCCAGTTTTCCTAAATGAAGCCTGAACAGGCCTGTATAGTGGCAACATACTGCGCAGGTCTGCCGTTTACGCCCCGAACACTGCAAGAAAATGAAAAATATTCTCGTAAGTACATCGCCATTCAGGCGAGTTTTTATAGTCTTGGGGCGCTCCATACGGGTAATTGCAAGTATGAGCGGCAACACCATATAATGCAGTTATCAACGCAGTACGGAGACTGAATGACATACCTTATGGTGCTTGGCGGCCTTGTGCTCCTGTTTGTGGGTGGTGAAGCGCTGGTCCGGGGGTCTGTCAGCATTGCCCGGAAGCTGAATATTTCCGAGCTTGTCATTGGTCTCACGCTGGTCGGTTTCGGCACTTCGGTTCCCGAACTGGTCACCAGCCTGAGGGCCATTGGTCAGGGCGCAGTCGGCATCGCGGTGGGGAACGTCGTCGGGTCGAATATCGCCAATATCCTGCTCGTGCTGGGCCTCGCCGCTGTCATCCGCCCGATCCTGACCAATCCCCGGGCGTTAAGCCGGGACGGGGCCGTGATGTTGGGTGTGACAGCCCTTTTGTGTGCGTTGATCTGGTTTGATCTTTTCACCCGGGTGGCGGGTTTTGGCTTGATTGGCCTGTTGCTGGCGTATCTGACGTATTCACTGGTGGCGGATCAGAAACGCGAGACGGATGCGGCCGCGATGCACGCCGCTGAAGGCGAAAGCGTTCAGGCGCAATATGGCCTGTTTGTCGGGCTCATTATCGCGGTTGTCGGCCTGGTAGCGGTCATCATCGGCGCGCGTCTGCTGGTGGACGGCGGTGTTTCAATCGCGCGTGATTTCGGCATTAGCGAAACCATCATCGGTCTTACGATTGTTGCGGTCGGCACCAGCCTTCCGGAACTCGCCACAACGGCTGTGGCGGCCTATCGTGGCAAGTCTGACGTGGCGCTTGGCAATATCATTGGCTCGAACATTTTCAATGTGCTTGGTATTCTCGGCGTGACGGCTCTTGTCCAGCCATTCAGCGTGCGCGGAAACACGGCTGTGGGATCCATCGCCGACGGCGCGACGACCAGTCTCATTTCGCCGCTGGATATCGGCATGCTTGTGCTCTCGACTGTCCTGCTTATGCTTTTTGCGATCACCCGCAAGCGCATCTCGCGCTGGGAAGGTGCAGTCCTCCTGCTTGCCTATGCGACCTATTTCGGGCTCTTGTTCGGCCTTGTCCCCGTTCCAGGAATTCTGACCAATGCCTGATAATCCGATCTATAGCGGCCTCGATCAGCTCGGCCAGCAAACGGCCGCCCCGCAAAGCCCGGAAGAGGCGCAGCTTGAGCGCGTGCCCAACCCGCATGCTGGCACTCTCTATCTGACGCGCTTTGTTGCCCCTGAATTCACGTCGCTTTGCCCAGTAACGGGCCAGCCGGACTTTGCGCATCTGGTAATCGACTATGCGCCCGGCGACTGGCTGGTCGAGTCCAAGAGCCTCAAGCTCTACCTCACCAGTTTCCGCAATCATGGTGCGTTTCACGAGGATTGCACCGTCTCGATCGGCAAGCGCATCTTCGATTTTACCCACGCCACATGGCTGCGCATCTCGGGCTACTGGTATCCGCGCGGCGGCATTCCGATCGACGTGTTCTGGCAGTCCGGCGAAGTGCCTAAGGGCCTCTATGTGCCGGATACGGGCGTTGCGTCCTATCGCGGACGCGGCTGATCAGGCAGGCCCGTCCAGCGCGTGACCTTCTCGCTCATGTCCGCCCTCGGGCGCTCAAGAGAGGCCATCGTGGCGGTCCCGAGATAGATGTAACCGGCAACACGCTCGCCTTCCGTGAGGCCCAAAACAGCATCGACCTGTTTGTCGAAGGCGAGCCATTCGGTCAGCCAGACACCGGCCCAGCCTGACGCGTTGGCAGCCAGCAAGAGGTTGTGGCACACCGCGCCTGCCGACAATTCCTGTTCCCAGACGGGTGTCTTGTGGGTGTGGTCCGGTGACGAGATCACGGCCACCATGACCGGTGCGCGCAGGGGCAAACCCGCCGCATGAAGCACATCCTGGGATTCCGCGTCCGGCAAATTGCTGCCGTGGATTTTGGCGATGGCCTTGCCGAATTCAACGCGGGCATCGCCCTCAAACGCAATGAAGCGCCAGGGGTTGAGTTTGCGATGATCCGGTACGCGGGCGGCAATCGTCAGCAACTCGTCCAGGTCTGATGGAGAGGGGCCGGGTTCGGTCAGGAATTGCTTACCAACCGAGCGGCGCAAAGCCAGCATGGCGCGCGCGTCGGCGCTGGGACGGGTTGCCAGCATCGGTGTGCCAACGGGCGGAGCGGGGGGAAATCGATTTGCCATCCTCGCTACATAGAGGCCACAGCGGGGGCGTGAAAGGGCGCGGTTCCATGTTTCTTCTTGCCGGGGCAGGAGGGTGGCGGTAGATGAGGTGAACAGTGTTCACTTTCTGAACATGCCTTAAGCTCATCGACTGATTAACGCTCCATGCCAACTGATCTGTCCCTCGACCCCACGCCTGCAGAGCGCCGCCGTCTCAAGGTGCGCGGCGCCATTATCGAGGCGGCCGAGCGTGTCTTCGCGCTGGAAGGCGAGTCTGGCTTGTCGATCCGCCGGCTCGCCGAGGAAATCGACTATTCACCCTCCGCCATCTACAAGTATTTCGGGTCTAAGGATGAGTTGATCGACGAATTGAAGGAGGCGTTCTTCGAGCGGCTTCTGGCGCGTGTCGGCCGGGTCTCTGGCGTGGATGCCCCTTTTGCCGTGCGCGGACGTGCCTGTGTCTCCACCTATATCGAGACGGCGATTGAGCGTCCGTATCACTATGCAGCCGCTTTTTCCCAAATCGAAAGCGCTGAAATGTCCCCTCAATGTGATGCTGACTGGGATGCGTTTACGGCATCCAACAAGGGCCGTGCCTTCGGTGTTCTCGTCTCAATGGTGAAAGAGGGGCAGTCGCTCGGCATTTTCGATCCCGATCTCGACCCCTTCCTGTCGGCCACATCGGTCTGGGCCGCATCACACGGCGTTGCGCAATTGCTGACTCACCTGCCGCACTTTCCTGCCGTTGCGCCGACGCATGCGCCTGTATCTGCGAGCGACTTCATTACCTTTCATGCCGACTTGGTCTTTCGGGGTTTGCAAGGCCCCGGCAATCGGCAGCAAACTGATTTCATCCCCTTGGGAGACAAGCCATGACGCCTTCCGATCCGTATCAGGGCGACACTGCCCGCGAGAAGCGGCCGACCTTTTTAAAGGGGCTGATTTTCCTCGTGATCCTCGCTCTGGTGGCGGGTGGGCTCGTCTTTGCGGCGTTCCAGCTGCGCAGCGCGGAAGGGCCGAAGGTCGCGACCGTGGCGCCCGAGCCACTCGTTGTCTCGGTCCTGCCGGTGCGGCTCGCCAGCGAGTTCAAGATCGATGAATCCTATAGCGGTCTTGCCGAGGCGCGCCGCAAGAGCCAGCTCGGTTTTTCGACCGGTGGCCGTATCGAGGCGATCTCGGCAGATGTCGGCGACCGGGTCAAAGCGGGCACAACGCTGGCGCGTCTCGATACACGCAGCCTCGGCGCGCAGCTCGCGTCTGCTCAGGCGACCGTCGAAGAGGCCCGCGCCTCACACAATCTCGCCCTCAACACGGTTGAACGCCAGAGAACACTGAAGGCGCAGGGGCATGTGTCGCAACAGCGCGTTGACGAGGCCGAAGCGCAGGCCAGCACATCCATGGCGCGGATCGAAGCCGCCAAGGCGCAGGCGGACACACTGCGTGTGCAGATCGACCTGGCGCGCATCACGGCGCCGTTTGATGGCGTTGTCACGGCCCGCATGTCTGACGAAGGCGCCATCGCCGCGCCGGGCACGCCGATCCTTGAACTGGTCGAATCCGGCCATCTTGAAGCCAGGATCGGCCTTCCATCTGTCAGCGCCATCCGTCTGACCCCCGGCGATATCTACACACTTGTTGCCGACACCGGCCCTGTGGACGCCAAGCTCCGCACCGTGACGGGTGTGATCGATGCAGACCGGCGCACGGTTGCTGCCATGTTCGACATCGAAAACCCGGGTAACCTGCCAGCGGGCTCCGTTGTGCGCCTCTCCATGGAGCGCGAAATCGACGAGCCGGGCTTCTGGGTTCCGGTAAAAGCCATGTCGACGGCCTCGCGTGGGCTGTGGACCGTGTTCGTTGCTGCCCCCGTAGACGGCGGCGGCTGGCGCGCCGAGCCGCGCCCCGTCGAGATGGTCCATTCCGAAGGCGGGCGCGGCTTTGTCCGCGGCCCGGTTCAGGAAGGTGACCGCGTGATCGTCGATGGCCTGCAACGCATCGCACCCGGCATGCCCGTCACGCCGCGCGATCCGGTGCTGGCCGACGCGCCGAACGGCGGCTGAGGGCGGACCGGGCATGCGCACTGTATTCTTCAACCTCCCGCGTCTGACGATCCTGATCATGATGGTCATCATGGTCGGCGGCATAGGCGCGATGTTCTCGCTCGGACGGCAGGAAGACCCGACCTTGATCGAGCGCTATGGCTTCGTGCTGACGACCTTGCCCGGCGCTGATGCCGAGCGGATGGAGGCGCTCGTCACCGAACCCGTGGAAGCGGCCCTCATGGAATTGCCTGAGGTGGACGAAGTCCATTCGGTGTCTCGTCCGGGTGTGTCGCAAGTCAGCATTCAGGTGCGTGACGATCTTTCCAGGTCTGAAGTGGATGATGCCTGGACATTGATCCGGCAGAAGGTCGAATCAGCGCGCGCAAACTTTCCGCCGGGTGCCAGCACGCCCATCGTGCACCGCCAATATGTTGGCGCGGCAACATTGGTTGTGGGCTTTGTCTGGGAAGGCGAGGGCGATCCGCCGCTCGCGGTAATGCGCCGCATGGCGCTCAACCTTGAAGATCGTTTCCAGCGTCTGCCCGGAACCGAGCTGACCGACCTGTTCGGCGTTCCCGCCGAGGAAGTTCGCGTTGTTGTCGATCCGGAAAAGCTCTCGGCAACCGGGCTCTCGATGCGGCAGGCAGCGGCCCTGATTGGATCGGCCGACAGCAAGACCCCCGCCGGGACATTGCGCTCCGATGGCGGCAATGTCGGCCTCGAAGTTGGCGGCGAGTTCGACAATATCTCGCGTATACGCAGCGTGCCGCTCATCCAGCGCCCGGATGGCTCCGCCGTGCGGGTCAGCGATGTGGCCATAGTCCAGAAAGGGTTCGAAGACCCGCCTTTGCGCATGGCCTTCGAGAACAACAAACGAACCATGCTGGTCGGCGCCTATATCTCCGAGAACCAGCGGGTCGATAAATGGGCCAAGACAGCCCATGCGCTGGTCGACGATTTCGCCATGGATGCGCCACCCGGATTGCGGATCGAGACCGTTTTCGACCAGAGCGTCTATACGAATGAGCGCCTGAACGGCCTCGCCAAGAACCTCGTCATGTCGGCAGGCATCGTGTTCCTAGTTCTCTTCTTCACCATGGGCTGGCGTTCGGCGCTGGTCGTTGGCGCGGCCATTCCGCTGACCGTCGCGCTCGTGCTGATCCTGTTCAAGGTGTTCGGTAATCCGCTGCACCAGATGTCGGTTACCGGGCTTGTCATCTCTCTCGGCCTGCTTATCGACAATGCCATCGTCGTCGTCGACGATTTTGACCAGATGCGCGCGCGTGGCGCCTCGCGTATCGGGGCGATCGACAAATGCCTCCGACACCTGTTCGCGCCGCTGGCAGCCTCGACACTGACAACCGCGCTCGCCTTCGCGCCGATTGCCATGCTCCCCGGTGGCGCTGGCGAATTCATCGGCATGATCGGCCTGTCGGTCATCTACTCCATCACGGCCTCCTTCCTTGTCTCGGTGACCGTCATACCCGCCATGGCTGGCTGGTTTGACCGGACACGCGGTTGGGAGACAGGAGAGCCCAAGCGCCCCCGTCGCTGGTGGCGTGATGGCGTGTCGGTGGACTTCATCTCGGATGGCTATCGCGCCACGATCGAGGCTGTGCTGCGCTTCCCGCCGCTCGGCATTATTCTCGGCGTTACGCCTGCTGTGGTCGGCTTCTGGCTTGTCGGCCAGTTACCCTCCCAGTTCTTCCCGCAGACAGAACGCGACCAGTTTCAGATGAGCATGCAACTGCCCCCTGAGGCGAGCCTCTCGGATACGATTGAGTCCACCAGGCATGCCACCGAACTGATCGAAGCCATGGAGGGCGTGAAGTCGGTCACATGGGTGCTCGGTGAGCCATCGCCGCGTGTCTACTATAATGTCATCAACAATACCGAAGGCGTGCAGGGCTTCGCCGCTGGCTGGGTCCAGCTCGATGACAATCGCCGCACGCACCAGATCGTGGCCGAGGTTCAGCGCGAGATGCGCGATGCCTTCCCCGGCGCGCGTGTTCTGGCTTTGCCGTTTGAACAGGGGCCGCCCGCTGATGCGCCCATCGAGTTCACCATTCTCGGCGACGATTTCGATACGCTTGGCCGCCTTGGCGACGAGGCGCGCACCATCCTCGCCCAGACACCGGGCGTAACCTACACGGTGGCTTCGCTTGAGCTTGGCGCGCCGACGGTCAGCCTGAAAGCTGATGAAGCGGCCACGGCGCTTGCTGGCGAACGCCTCACGCAGATCGCCTCCGATATGAACGCCGAACTCGAAGGCGTGCGGGCGGGCTCGGTCGTGGAGGGAACGGAAGAATTGCCTGTCATGGTCATCGCGCCGGATGACCGCCGCGGATCGCTGGCCGACCTGCGCGCCATGACCATCGGCAACGGCACGCCCCTGTCGGCGCTCGGCACAATGTCGCTTGATCCGAAGACCGCCGTTGTCTCGCGTCAGGATGGCGAGCGTGTGAACCAGATCCTCGCCTTCCTGGACCCTTACACACTTCCAGCGCCCGTTTTTGCAGACTTCCAGGAACGTCTCGCGGCCAGCAACTTCCACCTGCCGCAGGGCTACAGGATCAGCATCGGGGGCGAAGCCGAGAATTCCGGGGAAGCCATCGGCAACCTTGCCGGCGTCGGCATTCCGCTGGTGCTGGTCATGGCCGGGGCGATCATGCTCGTGTTCAACTCGTTCCGCATGATGCTGCTGATCCTGACGACCGGTTTCCTGTCGCTCGGCCTCGCCTTCTTCGGTGTCTGGCTGTTCAATCTGCCCTTCGGTTTCAACGCCATTGTCGGCGGTCTTGGCCTGCTTGGTATCGCCATCAACAGTTCGATCGTGGTCCTCTCATTGCTAAGGGCCAGTCCCGAAGCCATGGCCGATGATGTCATCGCCCAGCGCGAGATCGTTGTAGATGCCACGCGCCACATCGTGGCCACCACACTCACGACAATGGGCGGCTTTGTGCCGATCCTGCTGACAGGGGATTCCTTCTGGATGCCACTGGCGGCGGGCATCTCCGGCGGCGTGGCGGGATCTGCCCTGCTGGCGCTGTATTTCACCCCATCCGTGTTCCGTATCATGACGCTGAAGCCCATTCGCCGGGCCTTTGGCTGGCGTCCTGCGCCCGCCGAGTGAGTCAAATATGAACGCGAGGCAACTTGATACGGGCGCTCAGTTCGCCCATGTGCTTACAAAGCCCACTTCTGACGGAGACCGGAATGGTCGAAAATCCTGATATCGGTTCGCCCCCACCGGCCTGGCGCCGCCTGCGCTTCGAAGCTGCAGCAGCTGCTGCAGAAGAGCCCACGCTGGCGAGCTATATCAATGCCGCTATCCTGTCGCATAACAGCCTCTGCCAGGCCCTGTCTTACCATCTCGCTGAAAAGCTCGGCGGGCCGGTGATGGGCACGCTTCAGGTGCGCCATATCCTTTCCACCGCATATGATTCCGACCCATCGCTGCTCACATCCGCGGAAGCCGACATGCAGGCCGTGCTTGAGCGCGACCCGGCATGCCGGGGCATGTTGCAGCCCTTCCTTTTCTTCAAGGGCTTCATGGCGCTGCAAACGCATCGCGTTGCGCATGTCCTGTGGCGTCAGGGCCGCGAGTCGCTGGCCTTTCATTTCCAGGGCCTCGCTTCCGAGCTCTTCGGCGTGGACATCCATCCCGCCGCACGCATCGGCAACGGCGTCATGCTCGACCATGCGACCGGCATAACCATCGGTGAAACCGCGATTGTCGGGGATGGCTGTTCGCTGCTCCATGGCGTGACGCTCGGCGGTACCGGCAAGGAAGTCGGCGACCGGCACCCCAAGATCGGTCGCGGCGTACTGCTATCGGTTGGCGCCAAAGTGCTCGGCAACATCACGATTGGCGACGAAGCCAAGGTTGCCGCTGGCAGCGTGGTCCTGAAGGACGTGCCGGCGCATTGCACTGTGGCAGGCGTGCCCGCCAAGATTGTTGGTGAACCGCTCTGTTGCCAGCCCGCACAGACCATGGACCAGAACATTCCGGACGAAATGGCCAAATAGTCCGGCCCCTGTTCCCACACTTGTTTACAGGCGCGCCGGTTGCGCCGGAAAAGAAAAAGACTAGGTTGCGCCGCTGAATTGCGAAGGAGTTGCGTCATGGAACGTGAAGAAACACTGCGTCTCGAGGCGTATCTGAAAGAGAAACTGCACCCGGGCCTGCGCCTGCTGGCCCGCGACAAGACAGACGATTCCGTCGAGGTCTATCTCGGCGCCGAGTTCATCGCGCTGGTCTACAAGGATGTCGACGAGGGCGAGACGTCCTACCAGTTCCAGATGACGGTGCTGCAGGAAGATCTACAGGGCGCCTGAGGCGATCCCTGATCCTAGAACAAAGAGCCCTGGCCCTTGGCCGGGGCTTTCTTCGTTTTGGGGGCAGGGGCCGCTGGTGACGAGGAGGGCGGCGGTCCATCCAGAGGAGCTGCCGACACGTCGCCATCGGCAAAGCTTACCTTGAATACGGCTGCGTTTTCGGCAACGCCTGCCGACCGGATGAGCTTGCCGTCTTCGCTGCGCACGATGGCAAAGCCGCGGCTCAGCGTGGCGTGATAGGACAGCGTTTCCAGCAGTTTGCCCTGCGATTCCAGCGACACACGGCGCCGGTCCATCAGGCGCAGCAGGGCAGGGCGTGCCCGCACAGCGGTCTCCCGCAGGCTCTGGCGTGCCCGGCGAATGTCCGCCCTGAGTCCACTCGGGCTCACTTGCGCGGCCGCAAGCCGGGCGCGGCTGCGCTCGATCAGCGTCCGCGTCGCGCGGGGCAGGCTGGCCGCCGCATAGTCCAGCCGCTGGCGTTTGGACTGCAAAAGCGTTTCCGGACGCGGCATCCGCGCGGCCCGCAGCGCATCCCGCGCACGTCCCGTCCGCCGCGCCAGCGCCCGCTTCAGCCGCGCGGCATGTTCGTCAATGTTCAGCAGCAGGTCGTTGCGCACAGGCACGGCAATCTCCGCCGCCCCGGTCGGCGTCGGCGCCCGCGCATCCGACACATAGTCGATCAGCGTCGTGTCCGTTTCGTGGCCCACAGCCGAGATGAGCGGGATTTCGCTTTCAAACGCCGCGCGTACGACATTTTCCTCGTTGAATGGCCAGAGATCCTCAATCGAGCCGCCGCCGCGCGCCACGATTATCACATCCGGCCGGTCCGCACCGATCATCGCGTTGAACCCTCGAATACCGGCCGTCACCTGCGCCGCTGCTGCATCGCCTTGCACCAATGCGGGCCAAACGATCACGCGCACCGGGAAACGGTCCCGGATGCGGTGCAGGATATCGCGGATCACGGCGCCGGTCGGGCTGGTGATGACGCCTATGGTCTGCGGCAGGTAGGGCAGGCGCTTCTTGTGCGCGGCGTCGAAAAGGCCTTCGGCGGCGAGCTTCTTCTTGCGCTCTTCCAGCAGCGCCATCAGCGCGCCGGCGCCCGCTGGCCGCATGGAACTGGCCAGCAACTGGTAGTTCGAGCGGCCTTCATAGATCGACAGGCGGCCCGTCGCGATCACTTCGAGGCCTTCCTCCGGCCGGAAGGGCAGCTTGTCGACCTGGCCCTTCCACATGATCGTGTTGAGAACGGCCTTGTCGTCCTTGATGTCAGCATACATGTGGCCGGACCGGGCAATCGTCACCCGTCCCAGCTCCCCGCGCACGACGACATGGTCGAAATTGGACTCGATTGTCCGCTTCAGGCTCGCGGCGAGCTCGGAAACGGAAACGGCGTGGTCATTGGAGACTGGCGAGTCGGACATCCAGCCTTTATAGCGGCTGGGAAGCAGCAGGCGAGGGGCCAAATCCCATGAACATTCTCCTCATCGGTTCCGGCGGGCGCGAACACGCGCTGGCCTGGAAGATCGACCAGTCGCCACTCGTGGATGTGGTCCATTCCACGCCCGGCAATCCCGGCATGGACGTCATCGGCCCGTGTTTCGATATTGCCGCCGACGATATCGACAATCTGGTGAAGCTCACGCTGCAGGTGGAGCCTGACCTCATCGTCATCGGTCCGGAAGCGCCGCTGGCCCTCGGCCTCGCCGATGTGCTGCGCGCCCGCGGCTTTGATGTGTTCGGCCCCAGCAAGCAGGCCGCGCAGTTGGAAGCCTCCAAGGCCTTCTCTAAAGGCCGCATGAAGGCCTATGGGGTGCCCACGGCGGCCTATGGCGAGTTCACCTCGCCAGAGCTGGCCAAGGCCTTCCTGCGCACGATGGAAGCGCCTTACGTGCTGAAGGCCGATGGCCTGGCAGCGGGCAAGGGCGTTGTCATCGCCGAGACGCTGGAACAGGCCGACACGGAAGTTGAAGAGATGCTTTCCGGCAAGCATGGCGACGCCTCCGCCACGCTCGTCATCGAGGAATTCATGCATGGCGAAGAAGCCAGCATCTTCGTCATCACGGACGGTGTGGGCGCCGTCTACCTGCCCGCCGCGCAGGACCACAAGCGTGTCGGCGACGGTGACACCGGCCCCAACACAGGCGGCATGGGCGCCTATGCGCCAGCGCCTGTCGTCACGCCTGCCATCATGGACCGTATCAAGGCCGAGATCGTCCAGCCCATGCTGAAGGGCATGGCGGCAGACGGCATGCCCTATCAGGGCGTGCTCTATGTTGGCGTCATGGTCACGGAGGAAGGCCCCAAGGTCGTCGAGTTCAACGCGCGCTTTGGTGATCCCGAATGCCAGGCCCTGATGAAAGGCCTCGCAGGCGACATCGTGCCCGCCATCCTCGCCTCGGCCACGAACGGCTTGGCCGGCAATGAAGAGGCCTTTGAATCCCTGCTGGAACTGGAGCGGTTCGAACCCACCGCCACCGTGGTCCTCGCCAACAAGGGCTATCCGGACAGCTATTCCAAGGGTTCAGTCATCAATGGCCTGACCGACGCGAACAACTTGCCCGGCGTCACCGTTTTCCAGGCCGGCACAGACCGCGATTCCGAGAACGCCATCGTCGCCGTTGGCGGGCGTGTGCTGAACGTCACCGCGTCAGGCGATACGCTCAAGGAAGCCGTGGACCGCGCTTATGCCGGTGTTGACCGCATCGACTGGCCCGAAGGCTTCTGCCGCCGCGACATCGGCTGGCGCGCGCTGAAATAGGCCTATTTGCCGACGAAGAGCAGCGATCCTTCCGGCACATCGGCGAGGAAAGTCTTCAGGTCGGCCTTGGAGAACACGATGCAGCCGTTGGAGCGGCCGAGCTTGCCGTGCTGGGCGAGGAATTCCGGTTCGGCATAGTCGGCTGCGTGCACAACGATGGCCCGCTCGCGGGATGCATCATTGGTCGCGTCGAGGCCGTCGAGGCGCAGGCTGCGGCCATGTTGGCCGACATATTCCTCGGCAGTGGCGAACGCTCCCTGCGGACTGGCGCTGGAACCGGAAACATTGGAGAAACTGTCCAGATAGCCATCATGATCGGCGTCTGATCCCTTGCCATGTGCGGCCCGGAATGCGGCGACGTCGCCTGTCTGGAGGTTTACGACGTAAAGTCGCGCCTCACGCGAATGCTGTGAATAGTCAACGATCACAAGGCGGCCCGTGTCGCGCAAGTCTGCCTTGTGGGATTCCTGCGCGGCGAGCGCCTGTCCGAGCAATTCGGGCCGTATCTGGCCCTGCGGATCAAGCGTCACGGCCTGCGCGCCAAGCGCGGTGAAAGCGAAGAAGGCGAGGGCACTAAGGGAACGTATCATGGGGGAGACTTTCCCCGGCAAATACGGCGACCTTACGGCAGGTCTTGGCACCGCGTATGGGCCCGTTATGGTGTCCCAGAGGAAACTTCAGAAACGAGAGTACCCAATGGCAGAGACAGAAACGGCACAGGACCTGTATTCAGGGACCAAACCGGTCGTGGAATCCCACAAGTTCGATGAGTCGAAACTCGCAGCCTGGATGGAAGCCAATGTCGAGGGCTATGAAGGCCCACTCGTCGTGCGCCAGTTCAAGGGTGGCCAGTCCAACCCGACCTACCAGCTGATCACCCCGAAGAAGAAATACGTGATGCGCCGCAAGCCGCCGGGCAACCTCCTGCCCAGCGCCCATGCCGTCGACCGTGAATTCCGCGTCATCAACGCGCTCTATCCCCTCGGCTACCCCGTCGCGCGGCCTTATGGCCTGTGCATGGATGAAAGCGTCGTCGGTACGATTTTCTATGTCATGGACAATGTCGAAGGCCGCATCCTCTGGGATGGCACGCTGCCCGAATACGAGCCGGCGATGCGCCGCAAGATCTATGAAGCGAAGATCAAGACTTTTGCTGATCTCCACAATGTCGATTGGAAAAAGGCCGGCCTCGAAGGCTTCGGCAAGGAAGGCGACTATGTCGCCCGCCAGATCCACCGCTGGACCAAGCAGTACAAGGCCTCCGAGACGATGCACATCCCGGAGATGGAACAGCTGATCGAATGGCTGCCCAAGAATATCCCGGCTGGCGACAAGACCACGATCGTTCATGGCGACTATCGCCTCGACAATATGGTGCTCCACCCGACCGAGCCGAAAGTTATCGCCGTGCTCGACTGGGAACTCTCGACCCTCGGCGATCCGCTGGCCGACTTCTCATATCACCTGATGAACTGGGTCATGCCAGCAGGCGATACGACCCGTGGCGCCATCTCGGCCATCCCGGACCTGAAGGCCTGGGGCATTCCGACCATGGAAGAATATGTGGCCATGTATTGCGAGCACACAGGCCGTGACGGCCTGCCGGAGCTCGACTATTACTTCGCCTACAATGCCTTCCGTCTCGCTGGCATCCTTCAGGGCATCATCGGCCGCGTGCGTGATGGCACGGCCAATAGCGCCAACGCCGAGTCAAACGCCGCACGCGTGGTGCCACTTGCGCAGTTCGCTGCGAGCTATGCCCGCAAGGCCGGCATGGAGGGCTAGCGCCCTCCCGCCGAACTTTTGGAAAGGGTATAGGCCATGGGACTTGGGCGGCGTCTCGCCATCGGCGTGGCAGCACTGGGCGTCGCCGGTCTCGCCGGCTGGTTCTTCATCGGGCCGGACTGGCGCGCGCTGCTGGCGCACCAGCCCTATGGCCGGGACATCCTTTTCTGGAATCTCGACCAGCGCGATGCGGGCTTCCGCATGCTCGACCAGATCCCGTTCGTCATCGAGTCGCATGAGATTGCGGCCGGTGACACGGCTCATCCCTTGCCCGATGGTGAGCCGCTCGTGCTCGACATGGACATGGATGCCTACCTTGCCTCAAACCGCACCGCAGGGCTTGTCATCCTTCAGGACGGCAAAGTGCGGCTTGAGCGTTACGCGCTGGGCTTCCGCGACAATGGCCGCTGGACCAGCTTCTCGGTCGCCAAGTCGCTGACGTCGACCCTTGTCGGCGCCGCGATCAAGGACGGCGCCATCAAGAGCCTGAATGATCCGGTATCGGACTATATCGACGAGTTGAGCGGTTCGGCCTATGCCGATGTCACCGTCGAGCAATTGCTAACCATGACATCCGGCATCGCCTGGAACGAGGATTATGGCGATCCAAATTCCGACGTCGCACAGTTCGACAAACAGCCCGCCGAAACCGGCAAGAGCGCCACGGCGACCTATATGGCCACCCTGCCACGCGCCCATCCGGCGGGTGAGGTCTGGAACTATTCCACCGGCGAGACAAACCTCATCGGCATTCTCGTCATCCGCGCCACCGGCAAGCCGTTGGCCGAGTACCTGTCGGAAAAGGTCTGGCAGCCCTATGGCATGCAGCAGGATGCGACCTGGCTGCTCAGTGAGGATGGCTACGAGATCAGTGGCTGCTGCATACAGGCGGCCGTGCGTGACTTTGCCCGCTTCGGCCAGTTCATCCTCGACGGCGGCGCGGTCAATGGCCAGCCCGTCCTGCCGGAGGGTTGGCTCGAAAAGGCCACGCAGAAACAAGTCTCCTATGGCGCCCCCGGCGAAGGCTATGGCTATCAGTGGTGGACATGGGACGATGGCTCATTCCAGGCTGATGGCATCTTCGGGCAGGGCATCTTCATCGATCCCGCCCGAAGCCTCGTGATCGCATCCAATAGCAGCTGGACATCGGCCCTTGGCGACAAGGACGGCGAGTTCGAGGCCCGCAAGGCTTTCTACAAGGCCGTGCAGAAAGCCCTCGACGCGGACGCGCAATAATACGGCAGTCCCTCGCAACGGGGTGACGCCGGAACATCAGGGTGGCATTGTCTGCCCAAAATAAGGGAGATGACATGACCGACATTCTCAAAGGCCCGCTCCGCGCGCCCGCACAGATGCTGCAGGAGCAATCCTATGGCGGCCACAAGTCGCTGCACGATGATGCCGAAGCCGAACGCCTCGGCATCAAGGCCGGCCCCATCGAAGGCCCCACGCACTTCCAGCAATTCGTGCCAATGCTCTATGATATCTGGGGCAAGGCCTGGTTCGAGCGCGGATGCCTGTCTGTCCACTTTCTCAACATGGTGTTCGAGGGCGAGAAGGTGCGCGCCTTTGTCGAGCGCCCCGCCGAAGGCGCCACCCGCGCCAGGTGCTGGGCCGAAAAGGAAGACGGCACGCCCGTTCTGGAGGCCAGCGCCACGCTCGGCCCGGACCACGGCACGACGCTGCTTGAAGAGCGCATGGCCAAGCTGCGCCCCGCCGATGATCTCGTCATCCTGGAAGACATGAAGGTCGGCCTGAAGACCACCAAGGACGAGCCCGTCCGCATGGGCCCTGACCAGCACATGGGCAATCTCTACCCCTTCAGCCTCGCGCAGAAACTGGCCGTCATCACCGAGCCGAGCGACTGGTACAGCGACGCCGAGGCCTCGCCCTGGGGCCGCCCCGTCATCCCGCTTGAGATGATCAGTGTGCTTGCAAATTATACCGGCGGCATGGCCAATTGGCCCGTCAAGCACCCGTCCATCGGCCTCTTCGCCGATCTCGAAATGCGCATGATCGACGGCCCGCTCTTTGTCGACGAGGATTACATCCTGCGCCGCGAAGTGGTCGCGCTGGGCGCCAGCCGCCGCGCCGAGAATTACTGGATCCGCACGCGCATCTTCGATTCAACCGGCACGAAACAGGTCGCTGAAACGCTGCTCAATCACGGCGTTCTGAAAGCCAGCTATCCGCATTATCCAGCCGACAAGCTACCGGCATAAGCCGCTCAAACACCAAGGAATACTCCCCATGAAAGGCCTTCTGTATCGCGGCGCCCGTGACATTGAATATGCCGATGCTCCGCCGCCCCAGCCCGAGGATATCCGCAGCGCGATCGTGAAGATCACGGCATGCGGTATCTGCGGGTCAGACCTGCACATCTATCAGGGACACGGCTTTTCCGAGACGAATGACTATTGCGTCGGCCATGAAGCCGTCGGCGAAGTCATCGAAACCGGCAGTGCCGTCACCCGGTTCAAGGCGGGCGACAAGGTGATGATCTCTGCGGCTGTCGGCTGCGGATCATGCCCTGCCTGCATGGCCGGCAACATGAACCGCTGCGAGACAAACAATATCCGCTGCTACGGCCTCGGCCATAAATTGCAGGGTGTGCAGGCCGAATATACGATGGTGCCCGTCGCCGATTTCGGCCTCGCGAAAATCCCGGACGGCATCAGCGAGGACCAGGCCGTCCTGCTGACGGACAACCTTCCCACCGCATGGTTCGGCCTGAAGAATGCCGACATCAAGCCCGGCAGCACGGTTGCCATTGTCGGCTGTGGCCCCATCGGCCTGATGGCGGTTGAGGGGGCATTCCTGATGGGTGCCGCGCGCGTCTTCGCGGTCGACCTCGTGGCCGAACGACGCAAGGAAGCCGAAGCGCTCGGCGCGGTCGCCTTCGATGCGTCAGATGCCCGCGACCGCATCACCGAGCTGACCTCTGGCCGGATGTGCGACAGTGTTGTGGAATGTGTCGGGGCAGATGCCGCCATCCATCTCGCCATGAAGCTCGCACGCAATGCCGGCACCGTGTCCTGCATCGGCGTGAACCAGTCGATGGACTTCAAGTTCCCGATGGCGCTGGCCTTCATCAAGGGCCTGACCTTCCGGACCGGCACATGTTCGGTCCCCATGCACTGGCCGGAACTCGTTCCGCTCGTTCAGGCTGGCAAGCTCCGCCCGGAACGCACCATCAGCCATCACATGCCCCTGTCCGAAGGGGCAGAAGCCTATCGCATGTTCGACGCGCGCGAGAACGGCGCAATGAAAATGATCCTCACCCCATGAGAAGGTTTGCACAGATGAAACCCGTGACACTGAAATCGCTCGCCCTGTCCGCCGTCTGTCTGGGCGCTGTCGGCGCCGCCGCTGCGCAGGATGCCATCGTGCATGCGGGCCATCTGCTGGCCGTGCCAGGCGAAGGCTATCTCACCGAGCAGACGATCACCATCAAGGAAGGCCGTATCGTTTCCGTCCAGCCGGGCTACAAATCCGGCGCCAAGAACGTGCCCGTCATCGACCTGAAAAACGCCTATGTCGTCCCGGGCCTGATCGACAGCCACGTCCACATCACCAGCGAAAGCGGTCCCGGCGAGCGCCTGAAGGCTTTCACCGATTCATCCGTCGATACCGCCTTTGATGGCGCGGCCTTCGCGAAGAAGACGCTCGAAGCGGGCTTCACCACGGTTCAGGACGTCGGCGGCGAGAATGACGCCGTCTTCGGCCTGCGTGACGCGATCGCACGTGGCGCGGTGGCGGGTCCAAGGATGCGGGCCGCTGGGCAGGCCATCTCGATCACTGGCGGTCATGGCGACATCAATGGCTACTCCTCCCCGGTCCTGAAGCTCTTCACCGGTACGAACATCTGCAACGGCGCCGATGACTGCCGCCGCGCCGTGCGTCAGCAGGTCAAGGAAGGCGCCGATGTCATCAAGATCACGGCAACCGGCGGCGTCCTGTCGAACACGGCCGCTGGCCTCGAACAGCAGTTCAGCAATGACGAATTGGTCGCCATCGTCGAAGCCGCTCACTCCATGGGCCGCCAAGTCACCGCGCATGCCCATGGCAAGGCCGGTGTCGACGCAGCCCTGCGCGCCGGCATCGATTCCATCGAACATGGGACCTATCTCGACGACGAATCCATCGCCCTGTTCAAGGAACACAAGGCCACGCTCGTGCCCACCGTGATTGCGGGCGTAACGGTCACCGGCTGGACCAATGAACCATGGCTGCCCGAAGCCTCGCGCAAGAAAGCCGCCATTGTTGGCCCGCTCATGCTGGACATGCTGCGCCGCGCCCATGCAGGCGGCGTGAACGTCGCCTTTGGCACGGATACCGGTGTCTCGCAGCATGGCCTGAACGCCAAGGAATTCGCGCTCATGGTTGAGGCAGGGTTCACGCCAGAGGAAGCTATCCGCGCTGCCACGGTATCTGCCGCCGAACACCTCGAAATGGATGGCGAGATAGGCACGATCGAGCCCGGCAAGTATGCGGACATCGTCGCCGTCACAGCGGACCCCCTGAAAAAGATTACGGAACTGGAATCCGTCGACTTTGTTATGCAGGGGGGCAAGGTCTACAAGGCGCTGGAATAGCTGCATCTGCCGCAGTTTGGCCCGGAACCTGCAAGACCTTCGCCTAACCCGCGAAGCATTTTGACATTGCGGGACAAAGGTCAGAGTGTTGGGCATGCAAAAATTCCGTACCAGAAACCCTCACACCTCCAGCAGGAAAGGGCACGTCATGGTTAAGATGGATCAATTCCTGCGGGTCGGAGTCGCTTCGACGGCCCTGCTCGGGCTGGTCGCCTGTGGCGGCGACAAGGCGGCTGAAGTGGCCGCAGCGCCTGCCGCTGATGGACTGGAATGCGTAACACTGCCCGAAGGGATGTACGTTTTCGAGAATGGCAAATTCTCTCCCACGATCATGCCGCAGCAGTCTCGTGCGCCAGAGCAGGTGACACGCGCCTCCGCTGGCTGGGTCGGTGACATCGAAGACGCCTTCAGCGCAGCAGGTTATACGTGGCTGGACTTCGTTGCCCGCGAGAATATCGGCGTTGTGACCGGCGTTGCCCCTGACGAAGACACAAAGCGCCGCGCCCTTGAAGCCGCAACGACCGCCATCATGGCCGACCCAACAGGCGGAACAGAGATCAACCTTGTCGTCGACGGCATCAGCGTCGCTGAGGGCGAGCCGGGTCCGGGCGCAAGCGTCGCAGCCCTCGCGCGCGGCGGTATCTCGCAGGATGCCTGCCAACAGGCCCTGAACGAGACCATGGAGGGGCAGAAGATACAGTTCCCCACCAACCGGGGTGACATCTCTCCGGTCAGCATGGGCCTGCTCGATGCGGTGGCTGGCATCGCGATGCTGTGTGACGACTTCAATGTCGAAATCGGCTCGCACACGGATTCCCGTGGGTCTGACGAATATAACCTCGTCCTCTCGCAGAAGCGTGCGGATGCCGTGAAGCACTATCTTGAGGAAAAGGGCGTCTCGACAGAGCAGCTCACAGCTGTTGGCTATGGCGAAGGCGTACCGCTCGACACGGCAGACAATGCTGAGGCATGGGGCCGCAACGCGCGCACCGAATTCAAGATTTCCCGCCAGCCTTGAGCCAGATCAGAACGCGAGGACAAGGCCCGTTTTCGGGCTTACCTTGCCGTTCACCGTATCATGCCAGGCAGCATCAATCGCTTCCATGCCGCTATCGCTTTGCGGTGTCACGAACGCGGCTGAGGCGCGATAGAACGACATCAGCGCCGATCCCAGCTTCTGGTTCAGCACGTCCGGCCCCAGCACCTTGGCGCGTTCGGCGGCATAGGTCGGCACGAAGAAGAATTCCGGTTGCGGATCCGGCAGCTGGATCGGCGCACGATTGCCCTCCCAGTCCGTCACGCCGATCACAAGGCTGCGCACCAGCCGGTCCCGAAATGCATTGTGCACATCAGCGGTGAGGGCAGGGCGGCCAAGGAAATCCACAAACGCCGTCAGCCCCCGCGCATGCATCGTGTCGACCTGATCATAGGTCTGCGTCCGCGCGTAAAGCCCCGTGCTCTTCACGAAATCCACATTGCCCGGCGATGTCAGCGCCACCGCATCAACGCCGCCGCGCAGTTTCAGGCAGTGCGCCAGCGCCAGCGCCGTCTTGGATGAGGCGCTTGAAATCACGACCGTCTCCGGCACGGCATCGCCCGTTTCCATCAGGCAGTCGTCGATCATCCACCCGGTTGTGAACAGCGGCCGGAACAGCATCTGCTGCGCCTCGAACGCGGCATCATAGGTCGGGTCCGCCGCAGTCACGATGTAAGTATTGTAGATCGGTGCGAGGCCCTTGCGGTGTTCCGCGCCGTCCATGAAGCTTTCCTTGCCCACCCGCGCTGGCTTCACATCGAACGTGTCCGAGATCGGCAGGTAGCCATAGACCCGCGCGCCCACTTCCACGCCGGGCGTCGTCGACTCGATAACCGTCGCAAAGCCCCAAACCGGCACGCGGCCATAGGCCGGGTCGGCCGCCGGGAAGAAGTCCCAATACTTCATCGCCTCGCCAAAGCTCGCATAGGTCACGTTATTGGCGGTCAGTGCGAAGGCTTCCACGCGCAGACGCGCCATGCCTTCGCCGAGTTCCGCCACCGCGCCCTCGGTCCATTGGCAATCGCGCAGGTCATTGCGCCTGATCAGATAGTCCATATTTCGCGTCCCCTTAGTCCTTGCGCATGAAGGCGCCGATTCGCGCCTGCATGTCAGGCCCGACGCCCTCATTTTTGAGCACTTCCCACTGTAACCCGGAATCCATGTCACGGGAATCCGTGGCTTCAAGCAGCCTTTTGTTGGCGGCGTGGGAGAAGGGCGAATTGGCCAGAATCTTCTGCGCCATCGCGTCAATGGAGGCATCGAACGCCGCGTCAGGCACCACCTGCTCGGCGAGGCCGATCCGCAACGCTTCAGCCGCGCCGAACATCTCGGCCGTGAACATCAGGCGCTTCGCCGTGGCAATGCCCACGCGCCGTGGCAGGCGCTGGCTCATGCCCCAGATCGGCGTCAGCGCCCATTTCGCATGCGTGTCACCAAACTTCGCGCTCTCTGCTGCGATGATGAAATCGGCGGCCAGCGCCACTTCCAGCGCGCCGGTGTAGCAATGCCCGTGCACCGCCGCGATCACCGGCTTCGGCAGCGTCTCCAGCATGCGCAGCGTTTCCGAATGCCAGCCCGGCGATGGCACTTTCTCGCCCTCGGCAATGTCGCCAAGGTCATGCCCGGCCGAGAAACACCGTCCCGCCCCGCGCAGCACGACGCAGCCAATCGAGTCATCTTTCTTGAGGTCGATGACATGCTGGCGCAGTTCGCGGAACACGCCCACGGTCAGCGAGTTCAGCTTGTCCGGCCGGTTCAGCGTCAGAACGGCCAGCCCGTCGTGGTCTTCCCGCAGGACAAGCGCGCTCATGCCGGCTTGCCGAGGTCAACCGTCAGCGACGAGATCGCATGCACGAAATTGCTTGGCGCAATCGACTGCTCGCCCGTCCAGGCAATATCCGGGAAGCGCGCGAGAATCTGCCGATAGGCGGCATCCACCTGCATGTTGGCCACACGTTGGCCAAGGCACACATGCGGGCCATGTCCGAAGGCCAGATGGTCCTTCGCATTGGCGCGCGTGATGTCATACGTATCCGGATTGTCAAACTTCGCCGCGTCGCGGTTGGCTGACGCATAATACATGACCAGCTTCTCGCCCTCGCCAATGGGCTGGCCGCCAAGCTCGGTATTCTTCGTCGCAGTCCGGCGCATATAGGTCACCGGGCTCACCATGCGGATCGACTCGTGCACGAAGTTCGGGAACAGGCTGTCATCAGCCATCAGTTTGGCCTTCTGGTCCGGGTTCTGCGTGAGCAGTTTCATCGTGCCCGACAGCGAGTTGCGCGTCGTGTCATTGCCCGCGAACACGATCAGCAGCCACGAGCCGTCAAGGAATTCCGGCGACAGCGGCTTGCCGTCAATCTCGACATTGGCGATGGCGCTCAGCAGGTCCGGCTGCGGGCTCTTGCGCCGCTCGGCCAGCAGATACCGGCCATATTCGAACATGGCCTGAATCTCGTTCATGAAGTGCGTGATCTGCTCCATCGACACATTGCCGAGGCCTTCCTGCTGCGCCTGGAATTGCGACTGCTCGAGGAAGTGCATCCAGTGCACCAGCTTCGGCCGGTCGGCCACAGGCACGCCGAGAATCTCGCACAGCGTGAACAGCGGAAGCTCGGCCGAGAAAGTCTCCACCATGTCGACAACCGGGCCCTGCTTGGCCATGCCATCGAGCAGCACGTTCACCTGCGCCGTCACGCGCTTGCGCAGCTCGGCCACGAAATCCGCCCGGAAATACGCCATATGCTCCATGCGCAGCGGTGTGTGATAGGGCCGGTCCAGGTTGATAAGCGAGTTCAGCGAGGATGAGTGCAGCAATGGATGGCGCGGTACGCCCTCCATGCCATAATTCATCAGGATACCGCCCTTTTGCGAGGAATAGGTCTCCGGGTCGAGTTCCATCTTCTTGACGAGGTCATAGGTGCTGACAGCCCAGAAACCGGCGCCGTACTCTTCCGGATGCCACATCACCGGGGCCTTCGTCCGCATCGTCTCGAATGCGTCGAACGTATAGCCGCCATTGTCGGAGAAGACGTTGGCAGTGGTCAGGTCCACAGGCGGTTTTAGGTCATAGACAGGCTTGCTGTGCGGCGTGATGGGCGGCTGCTCAACCTGGTAGGTTTCGGTGACGTTCTGGAATCCCATAGTCTGTCCTCCTGAAATGTTTCCTCTGTCCTGCAGCGCGCCTCGTTTCGCGGGCGCGGCTTGCAGGCCTGACTAGAACTTGTAGCGCACCGGAATCGATTTCGGGCCGCCGACAAAGTTCGCCTTGATGAAGGTCGGGTCGCCGTCGAGTTCGAACGACTTGATCCGGCTGAACAGCTCTTCGTAGATGATCTGCATCTCAAGGCGCGCGAGGTGCATGCCGAGGCACATGTGCCCGCCATGGCCGAACGAGATCAGCTTGTTCGGGCTGCGGTCCACCTTGAACTTGAATGGCTCGTCGAAGACTTCTTCGTCGCGGTTGCCGGATGGATAGCAGAGCAGCAGGCTCTCGCCTTGCTTCACGGTCTTGCCGCGCAGGTCATAGTCTTCTTGTGCCGTGCGCATGAAGTGCTTCACTGGTGTCGTCCAGCGGATGGCTTCGTCAACGGCTGTGCGCGACATGCCCTTGGGGTCTGCCATGATCTTCTTCAGCTGGTCGCGGTCCTGCAACATGGCCAGAACGCCGCCACCGGTCGAGGCGCTGGTCGTGTCGTGGCCTGCCGCCGCAGTGATGATGTAATAGCTCATCGCTTCCAACTGGCCGATTGGCTCACCGTCGACCATGCCATTGGCAATCACGGTCGATACGTCGTCGCGCGGGTTGGCGCGGCGGTCTGCCGTGATCGCCGTGAAATACATGAAGAACTCTGCGAGCGTTGCCTGGATGGAGGCGAGGCCGCCTTCGACGTCCCGGTCTTCCAGACTTTTCTTGTTGCGGTTCAGGTCTTCGTCCTGCGCGCCAAAGATTTCCTGCGTCAGCTTCAGCATCATCGGCTCGTCGGATTCCGGCACGCCCAGGATCTGCATGATCACACGCAGCGGGTAGTGAAGGGCCACATCCTGCTGGAAGTCGCACTCGCCGCCCAGGTCTTCCATCCGGTCAACGAATTGCTTGGCAATCGCGCGCACGCCCTCTTCACGCTTCTTCACGTTCTGCGGCATGAACCATTCCTGCGTCAGGTGGCGCAGCTTGAAGTGCAGCGGGTCATCCAGCTGAACCAAAGTCTTCAGAAGGTGCGGCTGGCCGAATTGCGCATAGACGCCTTCTTCGGCCTGCTTGTAGGACAGCATCTCGCGCTCGCCATTGGTGAACAGCTTGTTCTGGCGGCTCACTTCCATGATGTCGGCATGCTTGGTCACAGCCCAGAAGGGACGAAAGTTTTCCGGTTCACACCAGGCAAGCGGGTCTTCCGCGCGCAGCTTGGCGAAAGCGGCGTCCAGCTTGGGCTGGTCGGCATAGACGGCAGGGTCGACGATCTGGTCACACGTGGCCGCGGCCGCCGCGCTCATCGTCCGATCCGGGTCCATTTTGGTCTCGGGTGGGGTGGCAAGTGCGGTATCGGCCATGGGGCTCTCCGTCAGGATTGTCTGGGTTTGGGTTTCCTGTTTCCAAGTCTACTGGAACCGGGCCTTGTGCCAAGGCGTGACTTTGCGGCAGGTGCCGCGCGTTTCGGCGCTTCACGCAGCGGGCGATTGGCCTCTGCGATCATGTGGCCAACAGTTTCCAGCATCAGTTCAGGCGGAATCTCCTCCACCGCGCCGGGTCGCAGGTCGCCCAGCTCGAATGGGCCGTAATTGATGCGGATCAGCCGGTTCACGATCAGGTTCACAGCTTCCAGTGCGCGGCGCACCTCCCGCTTCTTGCCCTCGGTCAGCGTCACGGTCAGCCACGAGTTGGCGCCGTTCTCCCGGTCGAACACAGCCGTGATCGGGGCATAGTCCACGCCGTCGACCGAGATGCCGGCAGCCAGGTCGGCAATCTTGAAGTCCGTCACAGTGCCCTGCGCGCGCACGCGATAGGTCCGCTCCAGCGCATTCTTCGGCAGTTCCAGCTCGCGCGCCAGCTCGCCATCATTGGTCAGAAGCAGGAGGCCTTCGGTGGTCAAATCGAGACGTCCGACTGTCACAACACGGGGCAGGGATTTCGGCAATTCGTCAAAGATCGTCCGGCGGCCTTCAGGGTCGCTGTTCGTCGCGATCAGGCCGGCGGGCTTGTGATAGCGCCACAGGCGCGTCGGCTCGGGCGCGCTGATCGTCTTGCGGCCGACCTTGATCAGCTCGCGACCGGTCACCTTGAAAGCGGGGGAGGTCAGCTTGGTGCCGTTCACCCAGACATCACCGGCCTCGATCATCCGCTCCACTTCGCGCCGTGAGGCGACGCCGGCGCGGGCGAGATATTTGGCAATGCGCTCGCCTTCGCTCCAGTCGGGCTCGGCTAGCGTTTTCGGGTTGTGTCCGGGCTTTTTCCGGGCATCCTTCGGGGTTTTATTCGGGCTGTTCTGGGGGCGCGAACCGGGCTTTGCCTGGCGCGAGCGGCCCGTCTCTCGACGCTCCGTCATATCTCTATCTTTCGTTTTCTATCCCATGAACTGCAGGATTGGGGCCGCTATAGCAAGTCCACTGAGGAATTCCATGGGAATCCACACCGGGATCATGCCGCTGCCCCGGTTCTTCTGCTTATCCAGCACCAGCGACAGCGTCCGCCCGAAGGCCGCGCCAATCCATCCCGCCGCCAGCGGTAGCACCACCAGCACGCTCAGCACATTCACCTCGCTTTGCGACACGGTCAGTAGCAGGGCCGCCGTCATCATGTGCGAAAACATGAACAGGCCGCCAAACGTCGCCCGGAATTCGGAGAAGCCGCCCGGCCGCTCCGGATCAGGATCCTCAACCAGCCTGACAATACGGGCCATCCAGCCCGGCGACAGCATCGTCATGGCGCCGAGAACCGCATAGGCGCCAAGCACGACGAGGGAGATCACTTCGCCAATCTGCATCGATTTGCCTTCCTGTTTCCCAACTACCTAATCTGTTTGAGCGAAAAGCGTAGGGCATTGGGCAAATTTCGAGGAATTCACTGCGGTTTTGTCCGCTTTGCAGCCTGCTGGGAGTATGCCCTCACCGGCCTGTCACGTAAGAAGGGAGTCAGGCAAAGACTCACGCGGTTGAAGGATAATTGATGGAACTGGCGATCCTTTTTTGCAGCCTTGTTGTGTTCGCCACCTTTGCGCTGATGCCGCTGGCGCATAAGGCGGGCGCCCCCATCCTGCTTGTGGTGCTCGGCCTCGGCATGCTGCTCGGCGTGGACGGCCCGGGCGGCATCCGCTTCTACAGCTACCAGACCGGCTTCAACCTCGGCAGCATCGCTCTTGCCATCATCCTGTTCGCCGGTGGCCTGGAGACGGAGCGCGGTGTCATCCGCAGCGCGCGCAATTCCTCGATCATGATGGCGACGGTTGGCGTGCTCGTCACGGCGCTCATTGTCGGCCTGTTCGCAACATATGTCCTCGGAATGCCACCGCTTGTCGGGCTGCTCCTTGGCGCCACCGTGGCGTCCACCGATGCCGCCGCCACGTTCCTGCTGATCCAGCAGAGCAAGCGCGACATTGGCGACCGCGTGAAGAACACGCTGGTGCTGGAATCCGGCCTGAACGACCCGATGGCCATCTTCCTCGTTGTCGCGCTCACCACCATGGTCAATGGCGGTCTGCCGACCTCGGCGCTCGAAGTCGGCGGCTTCTTTGTGTTTCTCGTGGCGCAAATCGGGCTCGGCCTCTTGGGCGGCATCGGCGGCGGCCGGATACTGACCTTCCTTATCGACAAGATGACCCTTCCGAACGGCACCTATCCCGCCATGGCCCTGGCCGGCGCCCTCGCCATCTATTCAGCTGTGGCGCTCGTCGGCGGCAGCGGCTTCCTCGCCGTCTATTTTGTCGGCATCGCCATCCGCAACCGCCTGCGGCGTCCGCTCGACAATATCCTGAACTTCAACGAGGCCCTCCAGTGGATCAGCCAGATGGCGCTCTTCCTGATGCTGGGCCTGCTCGTGGCGCCCAGCCACCTCCTGAAGGATATCTGGGCTGCGCTCGCCGTGGCTGGCGTCCTGATGTTCGTCGCACGCCCGCTGGCCGTGATGCTCAGCATCGGATGGATGGGCTTTTCCTTCCGCGAGAATGTCTTCCTCAGCTGGGTCGGCCTGCGCGGCGCGGTGCCGGTCCTGCTCGCAATCTATCCCGTGATCACGCCCGGGCCGGTCACGATCGAGTTCTTCAACATTGTCTTCGTCATCGTCGTCACTTCGCTCATCGCGCAGGGCTGGACGATCGTGCCGCTGGCACACGTCCTGCGCCTGGGCAGCGACAAGACGGCAGAAGAAGACGAGGAACGTGAGGCGGTCGCAGAGACCTGAGGGAACGCCCCGTCAGTATTTCAAGTATCCAAGCGTTGCCCGCTTTACGCGCAGCGACAGAGCCTTGCTGTCTGTTTCGCCTGTTCGCCCAGCCGCATCAATCATGCCTTTGCTCATGGCCACGAGGTCTGCGGCCGCTTGATCAGCGAGAGGATAATCATAGCGACGCAGCAGCGAAGCAACGGCTGCCCGTATTTCATCGCCCATCTGCACGGTTTCGTCGAAGAGGTTCAGCGAATCCTCAAGATAATCCAGGGTTCTTGCAAGCCGCGGACGTGCCAGTTGATGCGCGACCGCCACCTCAATCAGCGCCAGCAGCGTCTCTTCCAGCGGCGCGGAATCAAACTCCAGTGCAACGCGGTTTACATTGTCCATGAGTATACCGCGCTCGCGCAAGGTCAGCTCTGCGAGGATTGCGGCCAGGTTGGGGAAGTACTGGTAGAGCGAACCGATGCTGACGCCTGCGGCCTCCGCGACGGTGTTTGTTGTCACAGCGGTGAGCTCTTCCTTCTCGATAATGCGAGCTGCCGCTTCCAGTATGTCATCAAACATCGCCCGAGAGCGTGCCTGCTTCGGGCGTTTGCGAACGCGGTCTGAGGTGGCCTCAATACGAGTTGTCATATGCGAGCTATAACTCGTATTTTTGGGCAAGCAAGTACAGGATACTACCTATGACCACGACCTACACGATCTTTGTTCTGTTAAAGGCGCTACCGGCCTGGTTGCGCCTGCCACGTGATGAGCGCAGCCGCATTGCCGACAGGGCATTCTCCAAGGCGCTGGCCGAACATGCGATGGCTTTTCGCTATTTTGATGCGGAAGCCTTCTCGGCGCGTGCGAGCGACGTCGCCCTCTTTGAGACAACAGACCTTCGCGCCTATTATTTCGCCATGGAACATCTGCGCGACAGCCCGATCTTCGCCGAGCCGTACTTCGAGATCGTCGACATCATCCCCACCATCGAGGACGGCTATCAGGCGTTTGAAGCCGCTGTTGCCTAGGCCGCCCGTGTTTTCGGTAAGTTACGGCTGGTGCGCGGCAGGAACATAAAGAGCCACGTCGCTCAGGGCGCCAATCTGCCCGAGATGCCCGGTAATCTGTGTTCCAACGATATGCGCGTGGGCATGAAGCGTCCGGCCGTCCGGAAGGAAATAGGTGTCTTCAGGGCCGGGGGCGTAGATGCCGACGATCTCTACGGCCACATCCTCTGCGTCGCCCTTCGCGCCGGTCGGTTTCCCGACAGCGCTCCAGCTCGCCTGTGACGCCGTGCCGGTCAGCTTGAACGGAAAGGCCGCGCCGGCTGGGCAACCAGCTGCCTCAGCCGTATCTGTGAGCAGGCTTTCGATGCCCTCAAGGCCTGCCAGGTCAGCGACTGGCTGAACGGCTTTCCAGCCCGCCGGGCTGCTTGCCACCAAAAAGGCAGCGCCCTTTTCTGGCGATACATCATGCGAGAGCGAGACCATGTCACCGCTCTCTGGTGTCGCGATATGAAAGACACCATCCATCAGGGTGAGTTCATCCCGGTACCCAGCCGAGGGGCCATACCCAACGGTCGTGTCACTGATCGGCACGTCGCTGAGTTTGACGCTCTGCGTGAACCCGGGCGCCTTGATCGACGCGCGCGTGCCAAACACCATGATCGGCGTATCGCAGGACATGACAGGGTCGGCGGCCTGTTCCACAGCCGATGGCGAGGTGCAGCTTGCCACGCTGATCGCGGTCATAAGGGCCAGCCTCGCGAAAACGCTCTGGGTAATGGATCGGCTCATATATGCGTTCCTTCTCGGATCGATATCGATCCCTATACCACGCCAGCCTCGCGCCAGGCCTCTTTCGGCCAGCGGCGGTGTTGCCAGAACCATTGGCCCGGCTCGGCGCGGATACAGTCCTCCAGGAACTGGTTGATTCGTGTCACGGTGGAGAGGATGTCTGCCTCGGCATCCCCGGTGTCCTGCGGCAGGAAGGGTTCATGGATCTCCACCCGGAACCGGGCAGGGCCCGTGCGCACGGTCGAGACTGGAACGATCGGCACGCCATATTTCAGCGCCAGCCGCGTCGGCCCCTGCGCCGTCATCGCCTCATGCCCGAACAAAGGCACGGCAACACCCTCACGAAACTTCTGGTCGTTCATCAGGGCAATCGGCGCGCCGCGTGCCAGCGCCCGCATCAGCTCGCGCGTGCCAATGCCCTTCGGCGCGGTCGTGCCGGTGCCATAGTCATGGCGCAGCTTGTTGATGCGCCGGTCGATGTGCGGATTGTTCAGGGCCCGGTAGGTCATCACGGCATGCGGGATGCGCTTGCAGATCGCCGCCGGCATGATTTCCCAATTGGCAAAGTGGCCGGAGATGAACACGGCGCCCTTGCCGCTGGCATTGATTTCATCAAGGCGCTCGACACCGACGACATCCACCCGGCCGCTGGTATACGGGTCGATGGCGGGCAGGTGAGGCAGTTCGCCCGCCGTGCGTCCGGCGCTCTCCCACGCGGCCATCGCCGTGCGCTCTATCTCGGCTTCGGTCCAGTCGGGGAAGGCCAGTTTCAGGTTGCGCCGCATCGTCTTGTGCTGCGACAGCTTGGGCCCGATCTTCTTCAGCAGCCATCCGCAGAAGTCAGACGCCTTGTCCGGCCCGAGCATCTTCATTGGCCACCAGTAGATCACGTCCCAGGCCACGGTCTCCAGCCGCCATTGGACCCGCTGCCAGAAGGAGGCGCGGTTATCGATGTCCTTCGGGCGGACATAGGCGGGGGGCATGTCTGTCATTGGCGTGCAGAGAAGATGATGGCGTCCAGCAGCGCTTCAAGCGCAGGCCTGTCTTCAAATCGTGCTGCGACAGGAAAGGCAAGCACGCGCTTCTGTTCCGCCTGTGGCAGGCGCACATGGTCTTTCGTCGTTGTGATCAGGCGAGCGCCATGCGCCTCGGCCAGTTCGTGCAGGAATTTCAGCTCGCCTTCGCTGTACACATGGTGGTCGGCATAACCGACCGCCTCGCGCAGGTCAGCCCCAGCTGCCTTCAACCCATCGAAGAACTTGAGCGGTCGTCCAATGCCGGCAAAGGCCACCAACGGCCCGGTCGGCATGACCTTTGTCGGCCCGATCTTCGCGCGCAACACTGGCAGGCCGGAGCGGGTCACCGCGTTGGGCACATCGCCGTCGCCCATCAGGATCACGCCATTGGCCCGCGCCAGCCCGTCGCTGACCGGCTCGCGCAGCGGCCCTTTGGGCAAGAGGTGGCCATTGCCAAACGGTGCGGCGGCATCAATCACGATGATGGACAGGTCCTTGTAGAGCGACGGGTTCTGGTGGCCGTCATCCATGATGATCACCTGCACGCCGTCGGCCTGCATGGCCTGCGCCGCTTCGACCCGGTCGCGCCCGATCCAGCTCTCGCCGGTCGCGGCCAGCATCAAGGGCTCGTCGCCCACCGTCGCCGCCGTGTGTTCGCCCGGAACGACCCTCAAAACACCCTTGGAATCCCCACCATAGCCCCTCGAAAGGGTCGCGGAACGGACTCCGAATGACCCGAGAACGGTCCGGATAGCCTCAACAACGGGCGTCTTGCCGACGCCCCCGACCGTCAGGTTGCCGACGCAGACGACCGGGATATCCACCCGGACAGGCTCGGCCTTTTCCAGCTTTGTCTGTACGCCCAGCCGGTAGGCAAAGGCGAGTGGTGATAACAGGAGGCGCGTCAGCGGCGCGGCTTCACGGGACTTCGGGTCGAGGCCCGCAGACCAGAAGTGCGGCGCCTTCATTGCAGCAGACCCGGTTCAGGGATGAGTGGCAACAGCGCCTTCAGCGTCTCCACCATGGGCGCATCGGCATGTTCCGCTAGCGCTGTAACAGCTGCAACAGGTGGGGGCGGTGTGTTCTGCAGTGCATCGGCCACCCCGGCAGCATCATCGGCCAAGCGTACCAAGCCGCGTTGTTCAAGATCAGCCATCATGCTGGCAAAGTTGTGCACGCGGGGGCCGGTTACGACAGGTTTGGAAAAACGCACGGGTTCCAAGGGGTTATGGCCGCCGACGCCCTCAGCATGCCCGCCGCCGAGGTAAACTGCATCCGCCAGCCTCAGCCACAGGCCCATCTCGCCCATCGTGTCGGCCAGCAACACACGGGTCCGCGTGTTAGGCACTTGTCCTTTGGACCGCCGCGCGAAGGGCAGGCCCCGCGCCCGGATAAGCGCCTCGACCTCATCCCCGCGCACCGGATGGCGCGGAGCAATGATGACAGCAGATTCAGGGATGTCAGCGATGGCGTCGAGGAACAATGCCTCCTCGCCGTCATGCGTCGAAGCCGCCACAAGGCAGCGCCTGCCGCCGACAAAACCCTCACGTATCCTCTGGATTTCGAAATCGCTCGCTTCCGGGCCGGGCAGGGCCGATTTCAGGTTACCAGACGAGCGCACATTTTCGCCCAGCAGGCTTCCGAGCCGCTGCGCCGTATCGGTATCTGCAGCAAGAACAACGTCGAAACTGCCAACCAGCTTGCGGAATAGGCCCTGAAAGCGCTTCCAGCCATCGGCAGAGCCTTGCGTCATGCGCGCATTGACCAGTGCGCGTTTCGCCCCGCTTTTCCCCGCTTCAAAAATCAGGTTCGGCCAGATCTCGCTCTCGCCGAACACGCAAAGGTCAGGCTTCCAATGCGCGATGAAGCGCTTTGCCACGGCGGGCGTATCCAGCGGCGCCATCAGGTGAATTGCTGCGTCCGGCAGGGCAGGGCCCAGCAAGCGGGCAGAGGTCAGCGTCTGGCTCGTGAACACAAGCATCAGGTCCGGACGTGCCGCCACCAGCCGGTGGCCCACTTCGAGTAACAGGCGGCTTTCGCCGACGCTGGCGCCATGCAGCCAGACGAGCCGTCCCTGGCGCCTGTTGGGCATGTTGCGCGCGAGGCGCTCATTCATCCGTCCGTAATCTTCCTTTCCCTTGCCGGCGCGTCGGCGCAGCACGCCCGGCAGGAAGGGCGACAGGAGGCGGGTAATCGCCCGATAGGCATGAAAGGCTAGGGTCATGTTGCGCTCAGCCCTGCCGTGTCCGGAACGGAATAGCCGACCAGCGCTTCAGCGCGGCGCGTTGCGGCGTCCATGCGGCGCTGCAGTTCGGCACGCAGGGCTTCCGGGCTTTCCGACCGTGGTGTTTGCAGCATTTCCCCGAACACGATGGCCCCTTTCGTAAACGGCCAGGGCAGGATGAACCTGTCCCAGCTGTCAAAGCGCTTGGCCGGCCTGCTGGCCAGAGCATAGGGTAGGATAGGCGCGCCCGAGCGCTGCGCAATCATGATGGCACCAAGGCTCACCTCTTCACGAGGACCGCGCGGCCCGTCAGGCGTGATACACACAGCGCCGCCAGATTTCAGCAGTCTCACGGATTCTGCGATCGCACGGGCGCCGCCCTTATCCTTGTTGGCCTTCTTCTTGTTGCCGGCGGATCCTCGGATTGGCTCCAGCCCGAGATGCTTGATGGCGCGGGCCACAGGTTCGCCATCACCGGAGAGAGATATCAGCATGGCACCTTTTGCATCACGTCCGGGCCAGTCGCGCATGCATTTCATCCAGCCAGAGGGAAGCAGCATTATGCGCGAATGCCAGGCCGCCACAACCACGCCCGGAGCCTTGGCCCAAGCAGCTTTTGCCTCATGCTCGCCTTCGACTGTCCAACGCAAGGTGCGACCGATCATCACCATCCAGAACCAGATCAGGAATCCCAGCAGAATCACGACAGGTTTTGATCGGAACAGTGACTTCATCGCGTCGCTTATACTTTGCTTTGCGCCATGCGCCATGCTGGCAGGCAATGATGACTGACTGATCAGAAATGGTGGGCGATGCAAGGTTCGAACTTGCGACCCCTGCCGTGTGAAGGCAGTGCTCTACCACTGAGCTAATCGCCCCGGTTCCGGGAAACGGGTCCGTAATGCCATGCCCCGCCAACGTCAAGCGCGGAACGCTTTTGTTACCGCTAGCAGGATTATAGTCAGAAATAACTAATGCGTGAATGCATGGCTGTATCCCGATAGGCGTCAATTTCACATGCAAAAGCACAATTGCCTTATTTTGGCTTCCGTACCATCATAGTTGGTCGATGAGGGCTAAATCCTAGCTGTGTTTGCTTATTTTTGCGCATGCGAGCAGGTTTCCCCATCAAAAAACTCAGCTTCCCGTGCGAGATGAACATCTGTTCATAATGAACGCCTGTTCATGTTAGATCATTACCTTTCTTTCATCGCGCTAAGCCCTTGAGAAACCCACAGAACATCGTCATCTTGCAATCATAAGCGATGGGCTGATAAGCGGCCCACGACGTAGTCAGAAAGAAGGACAGGCATGTCGAAGTAATTCGACAGTAAAATAATAAGCCTGGAGAGAGTGATATGAAAGACTGGTGTGACGAAGAAGGCGCAAAGCGCCTTTGCGAGAAAATCAATGCCTATTGGGCCGAGCGCGGCTATGAAGTGGACGTCGACCTTGTTGACGCTGGCTTCGTGCCTGCAATGCGGAGTGCCCGCACCGACGTGCGCAGCAACATGGTGAACGGTATGCCCCGTCGTCGTGCAGCTGGCGAAGCAGGCGCAGCGCGCCCCAGCTACCGTCCGCGTGCCGAAGCAACTGCCTAGCCGATAAGGCGAAGCAAAGCCGGAACTAGTTCGGAATAGTTGCTGACAACTTCGTCAGCGCCGATTTCATCTTCAGTTTCGGTCTCGTACCCAAATGGAACGAATACGAAGGGCAGCCCGGCATTCCGGGCTGCCCTTTCATCTGTCCGGCTATCACCCACCATGATGGCCCGTGACCGATTGCCACCTGCACGGTCGACGGTCAAAAGAATATGATCCCCATGTGGTTTGCGATCCGGCACGCTGTCGGCTCCCACTATAGCTGCAAACTTTTCAGAAATTTGCAACGCGTCCAGCAATCGGTCAGTCGAGCGCTGGCGCTTGTTGGTACAGACGGCAAGTATGGCCCCCTCGTCGGTCAGCGCATCTAGCGCATCCAATGCATTTTCGAATGGCCGCGATCCGACCGCGATGTTGGCTTCGTAATAGGCCAGGAACTGATCGAAGAGCGCATCCATGCGGTCTGCGTCTGGTTCAGCGCCTTGCGCCGTCATACCTTTGACGATCATGGCCTTCGCGCCATGGCCAATCATCGTGGAAATCGTTGGAAGGTCGACCGTTTGGAGGCCTGACTCCACCAGGACATGGTTCAGCGCGTCCAGCAGGTCAGGCGCGGTGTTTACCAGTGTCCCGTCGAGATCAAATACAATCGTCCAGCCCTCGAACCGCTTTGCCATGCCTGATATGTATTCCCGTCTCGCCACTCGCCTTGAATCGGCCTTTGGTCTAGGCGAAAGGTCTGGGGAAAGCGAGAGGGCCACCTGTGACACATATCGCCAGAGACCGCGCCGCGATCATTCTTGCCGCTGGCAAGGGCACGCGCATGAAGTCAGACCTGCCAAAGGTCATGCATGCCGTTGGCGGCCGACCCATGATCGACTGGTCGATTGACCTGGCCCGTAATGTGGGCTGCTCGAAGATCGTCGTCATCGTGCATCCTTCGCAAACCGTGCTGATTGAGCATGTCACGGCTCTTCTGGGTGAAGGTGCCATCGCCTTTCAGGACCCCCCGCAGGGCACAGGCCATGCTGTTCGCTGCGCCGAAGACGCCCTGGAAGGGTTCGTCGGTGACCTTGTGGTTCTCTATGGTGACAGCCCGCTTGTGCCTCCTTCTACCATTGAAGACCTATACGCAGCCCTTGAGACCGGCGCCTCGCTCGGCGTGCTCGGCTTTGAAGCCGCCGAACCCGGCCTCTATGGGCGCCTCATCCTTGCGGCTGACGGCGATCTCGACGCCATCGTTGAAGCGCGCGAAGCAAGCGCTGAACAACTCGCTGTGCGCCTCTGCAATTCAGGTGTCATGGCGGGCCGGGCTGAGACCATGTTCCGCCTGCTCGCCAAGGTGACCAACCAGAATGCCAAGGGCGAATATTACCTGACGGACCTTGTCGGCCTTGCCCGCGCCGAGGGTGCCATCTGCAAGGCCGTCCAGTGCGGCGAAGACGATCTCATCGGTTGCGACAGCAAGGCAGACCTTGCGGAGGCCGAAGCGATCTTTCAGTCGCATCGCCGCCTTGAAGCCATGAATGCGGGCGTGACACTGGTTGCCCCCGAAACCGTCTTCTTTTCCCACGACACACTCCTTGAAGCCGATGTCGTGGTTGAGCCCAATGTCGTGTTCGGCCCCGGCGTGCATGTCCGCTCCGGCGCCCGCATCCGTGCCTTCAGTCATCTTGAGGGCGCCGATGTGGCCTCTGGCTGCGAGATTGGCCCCTACGCTCGCCTGCGCCCGGGCACCGTTCTCCAGCCCAATGTTCGCATCGGCAATTTCGTCGAGACCAAGAACACGCAGATGGGCGAGGGCGCCAAGGCGAACCATCTGGCCTATCTGGGCGACGGCACGATTGGCGCCAACGTCAACATCGGCGCCGGCACGATCTTCTGCAATTATGATGGCTTCATGAAATACGGCACGATAATCGGGGAGGGTGCCTTCATCGGATCGAACTCCTCCCTTGTTGCGCCTGTCGAGATTGGCAAGGGCGCCATTGTCGGCTCCGGCAGTGTCATCACCAAGGACGTTGAGCCGGATGCCCTCGCCGTCGCACGCGGCCCGCTCATTACGCGCGCAGGCTGGGCGATCAGCTTCCGCACCCGAAAAGGCGCCGAAAAGGCCGCCAGCAAGAAGGACTAGCCGTATGGCCAACGAGCACGAAAAGGAAAATGCCGCCCTGGCAGCGATGGAATATGTCGAAGACGGCATGACCATCGGCCTCGGCACGGGCTCCACCGCAAAGTATTTTGTCGAGATGCTGGCGGACGAGGTTGCCGATGGCCTGCTCGTCAAATGTATCGAGACCAGCGAACAGACCCGCGCGCTCGCCTCCAGCCTTGGCGTGCCGCTTATTCCGTTCGAGCAGGTCGAGCGCATCCACCTCACCGTGGATGGCGCCGATGAGGTCGATGCGCAGGGCAACATGATCAAGGGCGGCGGCGCAGCACTGCTGCGCGAGAAGATCATCGCCAATGCCAGCGATCACATGGTGGTGATTGCAGACCCCTCAAAACAGGTCGAGCGCCTTGGTTCATTCCCCTTGCCGGTCGAGGTCACGCCTTTCGGCTACACGATCACGGCGAAGAAGGTCTTTGACGTCCTCTGCGCCGCCGGTGTCGACCGTCCGCGCGTCGAATTGCGCAAGAAGCCGGGCAGCATGGAGATGCTCGTAACAGACGGCGGCAACCACATTCTCGATTGTCATTGCGGCCGCATTCCCGATGCCGAAGCGCTTGCCGCGCGCCTCTCCAATGTGCCGGGTGTTGTCGAGCATGGCCTGTTCATCGGCATCGCCCGCACTGTGATCATCGGCAATGAAAACGGTGCGACTGTCTTTGAATTCTAGGGGCAGGCCCCTACATCTGCTGAAGATTCAAAGGATTGCCCGGCCAGCGCCCTGATGGTGCTGTTAGATGGCCGGCTTCACGCAAGGAATAACCTATGGCCGATACGTCCTACGACTATGATCTCTTCGTCATCGGGGGCGGCTCCGGCGGTGTCCGTGCAGCCCGGCTTGCGGCCCTTACGGGTGCCAAAGTGGCCGTTGCCGAGGAATACCGGATGGGCGGCACCTGCGTTATTCGCGGCTGTGTGCCGAAGAAGTTCATGGTCTATGCGTCGGGCTACGGCAAACATATCGAGCACGCCAAGGGCTATGGCTGGAGCGTCGGTGACGTGTCCTACGACCACGCCGTGTTCGCCTCCGCAATGCATGCCGAGGTCGACCGCCTCTCGGGCATCTATCACCGCAACCTCGCGAATTCCGGCGTCGAGATCTTCGAAGAGCGCGCCGAGTTCGTTGATGCGAATACGCTGCGGCTCAAGGCCAGCGGCAGGACCATCACGGCCGCCAAGATCCTTATCGCTGTTGGCGGGCGTCCGTGGATGCCTTCGCCGGACGAGTTGCCGGGCGTTGAGCATGCGATCACGTCCAACGAGATTTTCGATCTTGAGACGCTGCCCAAGCACCTGGTCATCGCTGGCGGCGGCTATATCGCCGTAGAGTTCGCTCACGTCTTCGCCGGTCTCGGCGTGAAGACCTGCCTCGTCTATCGCGGCGACACCGTGCTTCGCGGTTTTGACGAGGACGTCCGCATGGCGGTGCATGAAGGCCTGAAGGAAGCCGGCGTGCGGGTCATCACCCAGACCGTGTTCGAGAAGATCGAAAAGGTCGAAGGCGAAGACCTCCCGCTCTGCGTCCATCTCAAGAACGGCCACAACATCAATGCAGATGTGGTCATGATGGCTGTCGGCCGCCGCCCAAACACCGAGAGCCTCGGCCTTGAAGCGGCTGGTGTTGCCGTCAGCGATGGCGGCGCCGTCATCGTCGATGAATGGTCAAAGACCAATGTGCCCAGCGTCTGGGCAGTGGGCGATGTGACCGACCGTGTCGCGCTCACGCCTGTCGCCATCCGCGAAGGCCACGCCTTTGCCGAGACGGAATTCTACGACAAGCCATGGCATTTCGACCATTCCGACATCCCGACAGCCGTCTTCACCCAGCCGGAAGTCGGCACGGTCGGCATGACCGAGGCAGACGCCCGCAAAAAGTACGGCAATGTCGATATCTACAAGACCCGCTTCCGGCCGATGAAGAACATGCTGAACGGCGATACCAGCCGCGTCCTCATGAAGCTCGTGGTCAAGCCTGACGATGAGAAAGTGCTCGGCGTCCATATCGTTGGGGATGACGCTGCCGAGATGATTCAGGCCGTAGGGATTGCCATAAAGATGGGCGTGACCAAGCCGGACTTTGACCGCACGTGCGCCCTCCACCCCAGCGTCGCCGAAGAACTGGTCACCATGCGCCAGAAATGGGTGCCGGAAGTCACGTCCAATTCCTGATCGCTGACGGGAAAGCCGCTCAGTCCTCTAGCAGCGCCTGGAGCTCCATCCCGACAGTCTTCAGGCTCTCGCGGATGGATTTCAGGCCGCCGCCACGCCCGGAATGAATGACCAGCTGGCGCCAGACAGGCTGTCCGTCCTTTGGCGCCTTGACCATCAGGTGACCTGAGCGGGGCAGGGCGGCTTTCAGTAGCGCTTTGGACAGGGGAAAGCCCGCCTTGCCATCATACGTTCCATTGCGAGCTTCTGCCTCGAACGATGATTGTTCGCTCCGGCCCACCGCATTGAACATCACCGAGAGCGCAGGCCGCTTGCCTTCTTCCACCTGCTCTTCGATCACCTGGTTCAGCAGGCGAACGCCGCGCAGCGAATAGACATCCGCATGCATCGGCGCCAGCACCCGGTCTGCCGCCTCCAGCGCGCAGCGTGTCAGGAAGGTGGCGTTCGGGTTCGTGTCGAAGACGATCAGGTCATACTCGCTGCGATAATGGTCCACCATTCGCAGGAATTGCGACTTCACTTTCAGGAGCGCGCCGGAATCATTGGCGAAAGCGTATTTCGAAATCTCGAACTGGCCGGAGATCAGGTCCAGCCTTCCGCCGGGACTGCCTTCGCCCATGAGGTCATGCATCAGGTCTTTGCGCGGCACCGGCGAGAAAGGCTCTGTCGACAGGGTCAGCCAGCTCTCGCCCGGGCTGGTCGCATCGCGGGCATGTAGTTTCGAGCGTTCAAACAGGGAGATGACCGAGCGATCGGCTGCGGCGCTCGCGTCGGCCTCTTCCATGTCGAAGAAAGTCTGGGTCAGGTTATATTGCGGGTCGAGATCGACCAGCAGCACACGCCCGCCGAGCGCGCCCTGCCACGCGCCGAAGACCTGGCTGGTTACGGTCGTCTTGCCGACACCGCCCTTCAGGTTCATCACCGCCAGTACAGGGCATTTGCGCTTGTAGGCTTTCTGCACTTCATCAACGAGCTGCGTGACGCCATCGGGCAGGGTGGACGACAGCTTCAGATGCGGCTGGACTTCATGCTTGAAGAAGCCGTTCATCCGGGCCTTGTCGATCTGATAGGGGATGAGTCGCAGATTGCGCGCCTTGGCCCGCTCGACATCCTGCCTGACCGTCTTCGACCGCACAGCGCTGGCTGACACGATGACAATCATGGCGAACGCGTCATCGATGGCCTGGTCGGCTTTCGGGCGGTCTTCGGTGTCGTTCGGCGCATACCAGTCGGGTATGGCCGCCATGCGCAGCGCTTCATGGATTTCCAGCAGTTCGTCCAGGTCTCGCGTCGAATGGCTGATATAGACGTGCGACATGGGGCTAGGACAGTCCTTCAGGTGGCGGCGTTGTTCCTACGTTACTAAGGGACTTCGCGTTGATTCCGCCACCTTTCTGCTGTGAAATTATGGTGAAACTTGAGCAACCGAGGTCCATGTGATTTAAGCTGCACTCGAACGGAGCACTTAACATGACATGGACCCCTTCTGATTGGCGGAATCTGCCTGCCAAACACATCCCGTCGGACTATACCGACGCTGCAGCATTGTCTGCAGTTGAGGCACGCCTGAAGGGCTATCCCCCACTTGTGTTTGCTGGCGAGGCCCGGCGCCTGAAACAGCGCCTCGGCGATGTTGCTGCCGGCAAGGCCTTCCTGCTTCAGGGCGGCGATTGCGCTGAGAGCTTCAAGGAGTTCCACCCGGACAATATTCGCGACACATTCCGCGTGATCCTGCAGATGGCGGTCGTGCTGACCTTCGCTGCGGCAAAACCCGTTGTGAAAGTCGGCCGTATTGCCGGCCAGTTCGCGAAGCCGCGCTCGGAGCCGACCGAAACCATCGATGGCGTCACGCTGCCCTCTTACCGCGGCGACAATATCAATGGCATGGATTTCACACCGGAATCCCGCAACCCCGATCCGGAACGCCTGATCCAGGCCTATTCGCAATCGGCTGCGACGCTCAACCTCCTGCGCGCTTTCAGCAATGGGGGCTATGCCAGCCTTGCCAACGTCCATCGTTGGATGCTGGGCTTCGTTGACCGCAGTTCGCAGGGCGAACGCTACGAGAAGCTGGCCGATCAGATTTCCAAGTCCCTGGATTTCATGCAGGCCGTCGGCCTCAATGCCGAGACCGTGCCGCAAATGGCGCAGGTAGACTTCTACACAAGCCATGAAGCGCTTTTGCTCGGCTACGAGGAAGCCCTGACCCGCATCGATTCCACGTCGGGCGAATGGTATGACACGTCCGCCCACATGCTGTGGATCGGCCACCGCACCCGCCAGGTCGACCATGCCCATGTGAACTTCTGCAAGGGCATCCGCAACCCGATCGGTATCAAGTGTGGTCCCGGCATGGAGACAGACGAACTGCTTCGCCTGATCGACACGCTGAACCCGCATGACGAGGCTGGCCGCATCACGCTGATCTCGCGCTTCGGCTCGGAAGGCGTGGCCAAGGGCCTGCCGCCGCTGGCGCGTGCGCTCAAGAAAAGCGGCCGCACGGTCGTCTGGTCCTGTGACCCGATGCACGGCAATACGCTGAAGACCGAGAGCGGCTTCAAGACGCGCCCAGTGGATCGCATTCTTTCGGAAGTCCGCCAGTTCATCGACGTCCTTTCGGCGGAAGGCTGCTATCCCGGCGGCGTGCATTTCGAGATGACAGGCCAGGACGTCACCGAATGTATCGGCGGGGCGCAGGCCATTTCCGAAGGCGACCTGTCATCGCGTTACCACACGCATTGTGATCCGCGTCTCAACGGCGAACAGGCCCTCGAGCTTGCATTCCTGATTGCCGAGAAGCTGCAGGACATGAACGTTGCCGAGGCGACCGCCTCGCGCATGGCTGGCTAGACTTACGCCGCTACAGGCTTTCGTTCCCAAACCGCGTGCACCAGCTGTGCACGCGGTTCAAAGCCCATGCGCGTGTACATGGCGATGGCGACGTCATTGGTCGGATAGGTGTGCAGGAAGGGCGTCAGTCCCTCTGACAGAATCCTGTTGGCCAGCGCCGCAAGCAATGTCTTGCCATAGGCTTTCCCGCGATAATCAGGATGCGTGCACAGCGCGGTGATTTCCGTGAATCCGTCGGTCGCAAGGCGTTCGCCGCCCATGGCGACGAGCCGTGCGCCATCCCGAATGCCGAAGAAGCGCCCCATCGTATGCGTCCGCGTCCTGAAGGGGCCAGGCTTGGTGAGCGTCGCCAGTGCGAGCATCTCGGCTGCATCGGCATCACCGAGCGTCACAAGCTCGACATGGCTGCTTGAGGCTGGCGGCTGCCCCGTCATGATCATCTGGAGGAGCGGACGCTCTATTGCGTTCACCGTCACAGGCGCTGCGGGCATGCTTGGCTCAAGGATCGATACGTCATACTCGGCAGGTATCTGCCGAACCAGGTCTGCCCAGGCCTCTTCCGATGTATCACGTGCGGCGATGAAGGGGCTCACCTCGGATGGAAACTTTCGCGCCAGTTTGCCCTGCGTATCGAAATGCGCTTGCCGGCTCGCCAGTGCGCTCCAGATCGGCCGATCAAGGGGGTGGGGCTGTGTCATTGTTTGCCTGCTTCGCTGGTGGATGCGCGGCGCTTGCCGAGCAGTGTCTCTATCGTCGTCATTGCATCGACGAGCTGGCGTCGCTCGGCGGCCGACAAGGGCGCGAGCATGTCTGCTGTCAGCGCCGCCTGACGCTCATCAGCGGCGTTCACGATGGTTTGTCCGTAATCGCTCAATGCCAGCTCATGCAGGCGGGCGTCCGTCTCTGACGGCGTGCGGATCACGATTCCCTTGGTCACAAGGCGTGAGAGCAGGCGTGAAAGATAGGCCGCGTCCAGCTCAAGCTCACGGGCGATATCGCTGGCGCTGATCTTTGCGTGGTTACGGATTTCATAAAGGATCCGCATCTCGCCAAGCGTCCACGGCGTGTCGAGAAAAGTCTTCCGCAAGAGGCCGACTTCGCGCGTGTAGAAGCGGTTGAAGCCCCGCACGGCAGCAATGGCATCAGATAGGCTGGGGCGACTTTGAGGCATGACCGCACTTGGGCCAGTTAGTTGACTATGTCAAGTAACTGTCGCGCGCGAAACCCAGTCACGGAATATTCGCCAATCTCTCTTCGTGCGCCCTTGTCCCGGCAACGTCTTTCCGTCAGAAAGCCCGGCTTGTTTCAAACCGGGCCTAAAGGAGGCTGTCATGCGCAAGTTCAGTCTTCCCGCCTGGGTGCGGCCCGCCGACATATCGGACCTGCTCAAGCTGTCGGTGCCGATTGCGATCAGTCGCATGTCGATGATGCTGATGGGCATTACCGATGCGATCGTGCTCGGCCAGTATGCGCCGGGTCAGCTGCCTTACATCCTGAATTCGTGGCTTCCCATGGGCGTCTCCATCGGGTTCGGCATGGGCCTGCTGCTGGGTACGCAGGTGCTGACATCCGAACTGATCGGTATTGGACGCAAAGCGGATACGGGCCGCATCTTCCGGCGGGGGCTCTGGGCCTCGCTGGGCCTTGGCGCTGTGCTGACGGGGCTCGTCTTCTTTGGCGCCGAGCCGCTGTTTCACTGGATATTCGTCACCATCGCGCCCGTGTCAGACGTCGCCGACAAGGCGGACCCGCACATCGTTGCTTCTGAGACGGCTAAGGTCACGCGCATCCTGTCCAGCGGCCTGCTGGCCTTCATGGTCTCCCAACTATGCAGCTTCTATCTCGAGGCGCTGCGGCGGCCGCTGCTGGTGACCGTGGTGATGTATCTGGGCGTGGCCATCAACCTGGTCATGGACCTCGCGCTCGTAGGCGGCTTTTGGGGCGTCGCACCAATGGGGGCAGAGGGCGTGGCATGGGCGACAACAGGCTCACGCTGGGCGCTGACGCTCGTCATGTTCATCATCGTCATCGTGCTTACCCCCGCCTTCCGGAATTCCGTGGCGGGGCCCCTCCACGAGGGACGTCGCCAGTTCAGCGTCGGCATCGGCACAGCCATCAGCAATGTGGCTGAGTGGGGCGCGTTCAACATGACCTATATCATCGCCACATGGATCAGCCTCGCCGCAAATTCGGTCTATGGCTATTCGGTTCAGGTAATGGGCCTCTGCTTCATGTTCTATCTGGGCATCGGCTCAGCCACGAGCGTGCGGGTGGCCGAGGCCTTCGGCAGTGGCAATCGCGACGCGGTGCGCGATGCCGGCCGACTGGGCGTGGCGGCAACCATCGTCATGGGCATCATTCTCGCCCTTGTGCTTATCCTGTTCAACGGGCCGATCTCGACCATAATGGTGCGCTCGGATGCCGTGCTGAACGGCGTAGTCCTCGCACCAGCCATTGCCAGCCTCCTCGTCATCGCAGCGGCCATGACCATCTTCGACGGCTTGCAGGCGACCTCCTCGATGGCTTTGCGTGCGCAGGAGATCATCTGGACGCCTAGCGTGCTCCATGTCGGCTCGTTCGTGTTCGTCATGATCCCTGCCTGTTACTGGCTGGGCCTTGTCGAAGGGCGCGGTGCGCAGGGCATGATGGAAGGCGGGCTGATCGGCGTCGGAACGGCCGGTATCGTGCAAACCCTGTTCCTTGAATTGAAAGCGGCGCGCCTGCCAAACAGACGCGCCGCATGAATTCAGGACCGGCCTCCAAAACGGGAGGCCATATGTCCTAGAGGTCTTTGAGTGCCGTGGCTGGCTTGAAGGCCAGTGACGTTTTCTCTGGGATCTTGATTTTATCGCCGGTGGCGGGATTGCGGCCTTCGCGTGCGTTGCGGGTCTTCGCCGCGAACGTACCGAAACCTGCGATTGCCACTTGCTGACGCGACTTCGCTGCAGCAGCGATTGTGTCGAATACAGCGTCAACAGCCTTGCCAGCTTCGCTTTGCGAGAGGCCGGATTCGGCAGCAACTGCTTTTGTAAGTTCACCCTTGTTCATAGGGGTTCTCCTCTAAGTTAAACGGCGATCCCCCGCCGTTGGCTCGACATGCCCACGATTCGTTTTACGTGAATATGCCGAAAGGCCAGTAAACACAGGCTATGTGCCCAGAATCCAGCCCTCCTCGGCCTGAATATGCTCGATTTTTCGCTCGTCAAGCGATTTGCCTGTGGAAAACGTGCCCCCAAGGAGGCCTTTTTCGTCCAGTTGCGAATAATGACGGGCGATCTCGCGAACCTGCACTTCGTCCAGTGTTTCGCCTTTTTCCGGTTTTGCCTTGATCAATGAAGGGTAAATCTCGGCAATAACGACTTCAATGCCATCGAGACCTTCTTCCGTCATTTCGTCGGCATTTATCTCGAATGGCCAGATCCGCGCGTTCGGCCAGGCCGCCCGCAGCGCGTGGACATGGGGAATGCCGGTCAGCGACTGGCTGCCCACACTTCCCGTATAGGCAAGCTGCCAGACTGATTTCGGCTGGCCGACCTTCGTTTCGCGGAGGTGGTTCTCGACGATGCGGAATTCCGGCAGGGGCTGGCCGGCATAATCCGGCTTGGTCGACGACAGGGTCGACACGACATCCCGAGCAGGCGCGCCCCAGAACGGGTAAGGCCCTTTCGAGATGGCATAGTTCATACCCGCGGCGATGGCATAGCGCGCATTGGAATTGTCGGCCTTGTCCTTCAGCTTGGTCGCCAGGTGCGCGTGCATCGCTGCCCAGGGCGCCTGCTTCGACACGTTCAGGCCCAGCGCCTCAGCTGTGCCGGCCGGATAGCCGAGCGAGAAGTCAAAGCCGAGCAGAACACGGTCGCCGCGCCGCGTGAGCTTGGCGACCATGTCCTCAATGAAGGCGCGCGCCTTCAGGCGCGTGTCGATATTGACCGCCTTGAACTGCAGCTTCAACCGGGCATCCTTCGCGAGTATCCCGATCCAGATCGAATTGGCGCCGAGAGCCGGCTTGGCCGCCGCGCTCCAGTCAACCATGATATAGGCATCGAACAGCCGTGCCATATTGCTCGTCTCCGTGACCGCTCCGCGGCCTTTGGAGACGCGGAGCGAATATGTTTCCTAGGTGAGTTTCACCAGCATCTTGCCGGTGTTTGCGCCTGTGAAGAGGCCCATAAAGGCTTCCGGCGCCTTGTCGATACCCTCCATCACAGTCTGCTCGAATTTCATCTTGCCGGCCGGGATCCACTTGGCCATGTCGGCGAAGAAGGCAGGCTGCATGTCGGCATGGGTCGACACGATGAAGCCCTGCAGCTTCAGCTGCTTGCCGACGGCCATGATGATATTGTGCGGGCCAACGGGCGTGCCGGTCTCGTTATACTGGGCAATCATGCCGCAAAGTGCCATCCGCGCCATCGGGCGTGCGACTTCGATCGCTGCCGTCAGGTGATCGCCGCCGACATTGTCAAAATAGACGTCAATGCCCTTGGGCGAAGCTTCCTTGAGGGCTTTCACGAGACCAGCAAACCCACCGGCCTTCTTGTAGTCGATGACATGATCGGCGCCGAGCGACTTCACGAAGGCGCACTTGTCGGGTCCACCGGCTGAACCGATCACCATGCAGCCCTTGTTCTTGGCGATCTGCACCACGGTCGAGCCGACCGCGCCAGCTGCGCCGGAAACGAAGACCACATCGCCTTCTTTAAGCTCTGCCACGCGCAGCAGGCCCGCATAGGCCGTCAGGCCCGGCATGCCGGCAACGCCGAGGAAGGCGCTCTCTGGCAGGCCCACGTCCGGCAGTTTCTGCACCATGGCAGCTTCAGGTTTGCCAACCCAAGCGGTGCGCCAGCCCATCATTGAGGAGACAAGGTCGCCCTCTTTATAGTCAGGGTGCGCGGACGCGGCCACGCGGCCCACAGCGCCGCCCTGCATCGTCTCGCCAATCTGGAAGGGCGGCACATAGCTTTCCCGGTCATACATGCGGCCGCGCATATAGGGGTCGACCGACATCCATTCGTTCTTCACTTGGATCTCGCCATCCTTGGGCGCGGCGATCTCGACCGTCTTCTTGCCGAAGTTTGCCGGTTTCGGCATGCCCTCGGGGCGAGAGGCGAGGCTCCATTCGGTTGAACTCAGAGTAGCCATTGGGTGTTCCTTCCTGTTTATCGTTGTCGCTTAAGTGGACTGTCGCACCCCGGCTGTGAAGGGGGCGGCCCCAATATCTTGCCGTGCGCCTGCAGCACGGGTTTGATCTTGCGCGCTCCGGGCGACGCCGTAAGTTGCCGCAAAACAAAACAGCAAGGCAGGAAACCCATCATGAAAACGCGCCATCTCGTCGACCCGGACCTGCTTGCCATTGCGGATGCGTTCCCGCCCATCGACCTGCAGGAGAGCACCCTGCAAGGCATTCGGACGATGTTTGCCGAAATGAGCGTGATGGGCGATCCGGCCGCCTTTGGCGTCACGCGCCGGGAGGTGAGCGTGCCCGGCCTCACCGGAGCGCCGGATGTACGCTGCCTCGTGTATACGCCAACATCCACCGGCAAGGCGCGCCCGGCCTTCCTGCACATCCACGGTGGCGGCTACGTCATGGGCACGCCCGAAGGCTCTGACATCCGCAACATGCGCGTGGCCTCTGCGTTGGGGGCAGTCGTTGTCGCGCCTGACTATCGCGTCGCGCCGGAACACCCCTATCCGGCGCCGCTGGACGATTGTGCCGCAGCGCTCGCCTGGCTGTTCGGCAATGCGGAGGAACTCGGCATCGATACAAAACGCGTAGCGGTGGGCGGCGACAGTGCCGGCGGCGGCCTCGCAGCAGCGCTTTGCCTGCGCACGCGCGACGAAGGCGAGTACACCATCGCTTTCCAACACCTGGTCTATCCCATGCTCGACGACCGGACGGCGGCGCACGGTGCACCGCTCGATCCCATCGTGGGCGAATATGTGTGGACACCCGCCGCCAACCGCTTTGGCTGGGGCGCCTATCTCGGCGGTAATACGCCATCCGCGCCCGCCGTGCCCGCCCGTGCGGAAAGCCTCGCGGGCCTGCCGCCGACATGGATCAATATCGGCGCACTCGATCTCTTCCTTGACGAGAACATGGCCTATGCGCGGCGCCTTCTGGCAGACGGCGTCGCCACGGAACTGGTGATCTATCCCGGCGCCTTCCATGGTTTCCAGATGGCTGTGGAGGCACCCGTCGCCCAGCGTTTCGAGCGCGACTATCTGGAATCGCTGGCCCGTGGCCTCGGTTGTCAGATTAAACAGCCCGCCCAGGCATGACAGGGTTAATGCCTCCGCCTGCGGCAAAGTTTGCTGCCCGCAGCCCTTGCAGCAGGGGGCGATGCGGTGTCATGTCCGCCCATACGAGGGCCTGAACCATGACAAAACTAAAAGTAGGCGTCGCAGGCGCTGGCGTATTCGGAAATTACCACGCGCAGAAAGCCGCTGCTTCAGCGCGTACAGAGTTTATGGGCGTTTACGATATCGACCAGGCGCGCGCTGAAAGCGTCGCCAGCACATTTGGTGCGCCGGGCATGTCGGACTACCAGGCCTTCCTCGAGATGTGCGATGCCATCGTGGTCGCTGTGCCAGCGACCTTCCACGAATCGCTGACGCGCGAAGCCATCGAGGCGCATTGCCATGTCCTCGTGGAAAAGCCGCTGACCCTCTCCGGCAAGACAGCGCGCAGTCTCGCCGATGAGGCCGCCGCACGCGGACGCATCCTGCAGGTGGGGCACCAAGAGCGTTTCGTCGCGCGTGCCATGGGCGTGCTCAGCATTGACGAAGCCCCGCTGCTGATTGAATCCGTTCGTGCCGGCCCGCCAGCTCCTGACAATCGTGCAGGTGACGTCTCGGTCATCTGGGACCTGATGATCCATGATCTCGATCTCGCGGCCATGATGCTCGGCACCGAATTCAATGGCGTTACCGCCAGCGGCAAGCGTGTCCATTCGCGCCACCTCGATGAGGCCAGTGCCCAGTTCACCTATGCCAGTGGCGGCGTCGCACGCCTGCGCGCCAGCCGCGCGGCTGAAGTCCGTGAACGCACCATGCGCGTCGTCTATCCGTCGGGCGAAATCGCCATCAACTTCCTGACACGCAAGGTCGAGAATTCGACGCCCTATGAAATACGCGTCGATATTGCGGCAGAGCTGCCCGATCCGCTCGGCGCCGCTGATGAAGGGTTCTACGCGGCCTGTCTCGGTCTCGCGCGCAGCCCGGTTCCGGCGCACGGCGCGGTGGCGGCTGTGGCCATGGCGGAAGCGGCGGAAGCCTCGGCGCTCGCTAAGGTTGACGTCTAGATCGGCCTAGCTACGTCCGGCCTGTTTCGGGTCGTGCTTCGGTGCAGGCGCCAGGCGCATCACTTCAGTCTGGAAGCGTTCATCGTCATCGGCCGCCAGATAGGGCAGGGCGTCCGAAATCGCTTTCTGCAGCGGCTCGAACCAGTCGCGATCCGCCTTCGAAAAATCTGACAGCACATAAGGCATGACCTGTGACTTGTCGCCGGGATGGCCAATGCCGATACGTATGCGGCGTACATTCTCGCCCAGATGCGCGATCATGGAGCGGACACCATTATTTCCGGAATGCCCGCCGCCGCGCTTCACACGGGTGCGGCCGGGTGCGAGATCAATCTCGTCATGTAGCACGGTCACGGCTTCCGGATCGAGCTTGTAGAACGTCACGGCCTTTGACAGGGCGCGACCGGTCTCATTGTAGAATGTTTCGGGTTTCACCAGCAGGACTTTGACGCGGCCATTGCCGGTATTGATCGTGCCTTCGGAAATCTGGCTCTCGAACTTGCTGCGCCAGGGCCCAAAGCCATGGTCGGCGTGAATTCTGTCGATAACGAGAAATCCGGCATTGTGCCGGTTGCCGGCATATTTCGGGCCCGGATTGCCCTGTCCTGCGAGGATCAACATCGGGGTATCTCCCTTGTCTGATCGTGCAGGGATCGGCTGCGTGCCCGGCCGTAAAAGGCCGAGCACGCTTTGCCAGATCGAACGGATCAGTCTTCGCTCGCTTCGCCGTCGGCGTCGTCGCCTTCAGCTTCTGCAGTCGTTTCGTCTTCGGCTTCTTCGCCCTCGGCATCGTCGGTTTCGACAACGGCAGCGCGGCCGGCAATCGTCGCGATCGTGAAGTCACGGTCGGTGATCGTTGGCTCGGCATCGGAAGGCAGCTTGATGTCGGAGATTTTCACATTGTCGCCGATTTCCAGTTTCGAGACGTCGGCCTCGATGGATTCTGGAATGTTGCCAGCTGGCACAAGCAGTTCGACCGTGTGGCGAACCACGTTGAGCGTACCGGCCTTCTTGAGGCCGGGGGACAATTCTTCACCAACGAAGTGCACAGGTACTTCAACCTTGATTTTCTGTTTCGCGGTGACGCGGAAAAGGTCGACGTGCATCGGGCGGTCAGTGATCGGGTGCATCTGGATCGCTTGCGGGATCACCATCTGCTTCTTGCCGTCATGGACCAGTGAAGCGGTCGAGGACAGGAAGTGGCCGGTTTCAATGGCTTTGAGCACTTCAGGAAGGCGCAGGCTGATCGCGACTGGATCTTCGCCGCCGCCGTACAGGACGCCTGGCACAAAGCCGTTATTGCGGGCTTCACGTGCGCCGCCGGTACCGATGCGCTCACGCAGCTCGATATTGAACGTAATCTGTTTCTTGGACATGTTTTTTCCTTTCGCCCTGAAATCCGCCGCCGGACACCCGGACGGTGATAGCCTGACACGCACGGCCTTGCGCCGCCGTTTCAAGAGCGGGCCTATAGGCGATCAACGGGTATCTGGCAAGCTGCCACGGCAGGCCATGTCGCCGATAAGGAGCAGCATGCGCTCACCGTAATGGAAACAGCGGATTGCGCTGCTGCCCCTTATAGTCAGCCGGAAACAGGCGCCAGGGCGGAAAGCCCCCTCGGGACCACCCTGATCCGCTGATCTGTCTCGTATTTGAGACATTTTCAGGCATCAGGCCCGCACCAGCCCTTTAATCGGTCCGGCAATTCTGTAGAAAACTTCTCAAGTTGCCGTCTTCCCTATAAGCAACACACAGAAACGCACCAAAGGAGAGGCCCGACATGAGCGACGCCAACAAGACATATCCCGTCCCGGCCGGTTTTGCGGCAAACGCAAACCTGACGCCAGAAAAGTACCGGGAGATGTACGCGGCTTCGATCGCCGATCCGGAAGCCTTCTGGGGCGAGCAGGGCAAGCGCCTCGACTGGATGACACCCTATACAACGGTGAAGGACGTCTCTTGGGAAACCGGCGACCTGCACGTCAAATGGTATTCCGACGGCGTGCTCAACGTCTCGGCCAATTGTATCGACCGTCACCTTGCCACGCGCGGCGACAAGGCCGCCTTCATCTGGGAAGGCGACGACCCGTCCGACAGCTACACGGTCACGTATAATCAGCTCCATGTCGCGGTCAGCAAGTTTGCCAACGTCCTGAAGGAACTCGGCGTCAAGAAAGGTGACCGCGTCACCATCTATATGCCGATGATCCTCGAAGCGACCTATGCCATGCTCGCCTGCGCGCGCATCGGGGCCGTCCACTCTGTCGTGTTCGGCGGCTTTTCGCCTGAAGCGCTGGCCGGGCGCATTGTCGACTGCAAATCTGAGGTCCTGATCACCGCCGACGAAGGTCTGCGCGGCGGTCGGAAGGTGCCACTGAAGGTGAACGCTGATGCCGCCGCCAAGATCGCCAATGGTATGGTCAAGAAGATGCTCGTCGTGCGCCGCACCGGCGCGGATGTGGCGATGGCCGAAGGCCGCGACCACTGGCTCCACGAGATCGGTGCCGACATTTCCGCCGATTGCCCGCCCGAGCCGATGAGCGCCGAAGACCCGCTCTTCATCCTCTACACGTCCGGCTCGACCGGCCAGCCCAAGGGTGTGCTGCATACGACTGGCGGCTATCTGGTCTGGGCCTCGATGACCCATGAATACGTCTTCGACCTGAAGGAAGACGATATCTTCTGGTGCTCGGCCGATGTCGGCTGGGTCACGGGCCACACCTATATCGTCTACGGCCCGCTCGCGAATGGCGCGACCAGCGTGCTCTTCGAAGGCGTGCCAACCTATCCGGACGCGAGCCGTTTCTGGCAAGCCTGCGACAAGCACCAGGTCACCATCTTCTATACCGCGCCTACCGCCATCCGCGCCCTGATGCGCGAAGGCGAAGTGCCCGTGCGGAAGACCTCCCGCAAATCGATACGCCTGCTCGGTACGGTCGGCGAGCCGATCAATCCGGAAGCCTGGGAATGGTATTTCCACGTCGTCGGCGAGGAACGCTGCCCGATCGTCGACACATGGTGGCAGACCGAAACCGGCGGCACGATGATTGTGCCGCTTCCCGGCGCGACCGACATGAAGCCTGGTGCCGGCAGCCACCCCTTCTTCGGCATCAAGCCGATCCTTGTTGATGCCGAAGGCAATACGCTTGAAGGCGCCGCTGATGGCAACCTGCTGATCACCGACAGCTGGCCCGGCCAGATGCGGACAGTCTATGGCGACCACCAGCGCTTCATCGACACATACTTCACCGCCTATCCCGGCACCTACTTCACCGGCGACGGATGCCGCCGCGACGAGGATGGGTTCTACTGGATTACCGGCCGCGTCGATGACGTGATCAACGTCTCCGGCCACCGCATGGGCACCGCCGAAGTCGAAAGCGCACTCGTCAGCCATGATGCCGTCGCCGAGGCAGCCGTCGTCGGCTATCCGCACGACATCAAGGGGCAGGGCATCTATGCCTATGTCACGCTCGTGGCAGGCTGCGAGGCCACAGACGACCTGCGCAAGAATCTTGTCCAGCACGTTCGCGCTGAAATTGGCCCGATCGCTTCGCCCGATCTCATCCAGTTCGCGCCGGGCCTGCCGAAGACGCGTTCGGGCAAGATCATGCGCCGCATCCTGCGCAAGATCGCCGAGAACGAGTTCTCCAATCTGGGTGACACGTCAACGCTGGCCGATCCTGAAGTCGTCACCGACCTGATCGAGCATCGCCAGAACCGCTAGTCAGATCGCGGGCAGGTCCACGATAAACCGGGCGCCGCCTTCTTCGCGGTTCTCGGCATATACTTCGCCGCGGTGCGTCGCGATGATCTGCTTGACGATGGAGAGGCCCAAGCCGGAATTGTTGCCAAAGGCCGTGCCCTTGGGCCGGTCGGTGTAGAAACGGTTGAAAATCTCTTCCAGCTTGTCGGGCGGTATGCCGGGGCCAGTATCTTCGACACGCACGCGGGCAACGGTCTGCGGACCGCTGTTCGTCTGCTCCAGCGTCACCTGCACGTTCGCTCCGGGCGGCGAGAAAGACTTGGCATTGTCGATCAGGTTGCGCAGCACCTGTCCCAGCGGGCCTTCGCGTGCGCGAACCAGAAGGCGCGCGCCCATCGTGGCATCCTCGAACGATACCGTGATATCTTCCGGCCCGTCGACCATGGCCTCATAAGTGCGCACCACATCGCGGGCAAAGCGCGCAATGTCGATCTGTTCAGTGGGTACACGCGTCATCTCGGCCTCGATGCGTGAGGCATTCGAAATATCCGTGATCAGCCGGTCGAGTCGCTTCACGTCAGACGCGATCACATTGCGTAAGCGCTGGCTGGCGACCGGATCTTCCGTCACACGCTCCGCCGTCTCGACGGCCGAGCGGATGGAAGTCAGCGGGTTCTTCAGCTCATGCGCCACGTCGGCAGCGAACTGCTCGTTTGCCTCGATCCGCTCCAGCAGCGCCTCGGTCATGCCCTGCATGGAGGAGGCAAGATTGCCGATCTCGTCCTTGCGTTTCGTCAGCGCCGGAATGTCGATCCGATCAGACGCACCTGAGCGGATACGATCGGCTGCAAGCGACAGGCGCCTCAAGGGCCGCGCAATACCCAGCGTCAGCAGGAAGGACGTAATGAACGCCACCAGCACGGCGACGCCAATGAACGGCACCAGCGCAGCGCGCTCCGCCCGGATGATCTCGTCAATATCGCTGGCTTCCAGCGTCAGCACGCCCACGACGGCCGACACGCGCTGGATGGGCATGGAGACGGAAATGATCCGCTGGCCACGATCCGAGAAGCGCTGGCTGGCGGCAACATCGCCCAGAACGGCGCTGTCGAATTCTTCCTCGAAACTCTGTGTTCTGATAGCTTCCGAACTGCGACGCGGCATGATCGGCCCGAACACGCGGCCTGCCCATTCCGACAGGGCCGCACCGATGCGGGCAATCCGGCTCGGCTCCTTGATCGGGGGGAGGGCATCAATATCGACGCGTTCAGAGAGATAGAAGCTGTCACCCACCAGCTCTTCGTCCGGCGTGTAGATGCGGGCGCGCACACGCTCGGGGAGGTTCAGGCGAACGATCGTCTGGCGGGCGGCATCCACGTCGAGGCTCGGCTCGGGCGTGGTGGCATCCTCGCCGAGCAGGCTGGTGAAAATCTGCGCCTGTGCGACGAGATCCTGCTTCTTCGAGACGACGAAACCCGCGCGCATCTCGTTCAGCACCATGGCGCCGATAATCAGGATGGCGAGACCGGCCAGGTTGGACGCAAAGATCAGCCGGGCAATGCGCGAACCCAGGAACATGGATCCGCGCCGTTTGCCCGGCAACCTGATGCGTCTCGACTCAGCCATCCCGTTCACCCTGTTACCGGGCTGCGGCTAAAATCAGGCGTCGGCCGCAACGCGCATTGTTACAATCTTGTCAGGATTACGCGGCGGCTCACCTTTCGCAAGCTGATCGATCACATCCATGCCTTCGGTGACCTTGCCCCAGACCGTGTATTGGCGGTTCAGGAAGCTCGCATCGTCGAAGCAGATGAAGAACTGGCTGTTGGCGGAGTTCGGCGCAGCGGTACGCGCCATCGAGCAGGTGCCGCGAACGTGAGGCTCTGCATTGAACTCGGCCTTGATGTCCGGCTTGCTGGATCCGCCCGTGCCATTGCCTTTGGGGCAGCCGACCTGCGCCATGAATCCCGCGATCACGCGGTGGAACACGATGCCGTCATAAAACCCCTCACGGGCGAGTTCCTTGATGCGTGCAACGTGTCCCGGCGCAAGATCAGGGCGCAGCTCGATTTTTACCGGGCCTTTCGAGGTTTCGAGAAGCAATGTGTTTTCAAGGTCTGTCATGGGAATATCCTGTTTTGAGGGGGCGATGATCACTGGCTATTGAATGAAGGCGATGGCGGCAAGCCCGCCGGGCATGTTAATGTAGGCCCGTAACAAGGTTCCCGCAGGCTCATGATCGCAGAAACACTCTCCCTGGTCCTTACCGTAGTGCTCGCCGTGATTGGCTTCGCGCACGTCGCATGGGCCTTTGGGGCGAGTTTTCCCTATGCAAACCGGCAGGCCCTTGCGCGCGCCGTCGTGGGCCGTCGCGGCATCACGCAAATGCCTTCCATGACGGCGTCGCTATTCGTGGCTGTTTGCATCCTGGGGGCGGCTGTGTGGGCCGCGCTCCTGGGCAGGTTGGTTATCCTGCCCGTCTCGCCATGGCTGCTGCTGGCCGGCGGTATGGTCCTGTCGGCAGTCTTCCTCTTTCGGGGCATCATTGGCGTCATGCCGGCCTTTGAGCGGGCCTTGCCGGAACAACCCTTCCTGACGCTCAACCGGCGCTTCTACTCGCCGCTATGCGTGCTGATCGGCCTCGGCTTTCTCGCGCTGACCGTGGCCCTGCCGAACTGGTCCTGGCGCTTCAGCCTGCTCGGTTAGAAACCGCGCGCCACCCGGCTTCATTGATCCGTGCCTGCAGGGAAACGCCATCGCTGCCCGGCGCGGCCATCATGTGCGCAAAGGCCCAGTGGTTGAGTTCAGTCGAGATCGTCACGTCCGCCTCGCGCCACGCCCGCGCCAGTCCGCCGCCGAGCACCACGCCCGTCGCCTTCACAATATCGGATCGGTCAAACGCGCGCGGCCGTGCATCCACATGCACCAGAACGCCAGCATTGTCCGGCCGCCGCGTCACATTGGAAAACATGCCGCCCGGCCGCATCACCGGGTCAACGCCCGCCAGCAGCGCCACATCCCCATGCAGCTTATGGCTCACCCGCAGGGCCGCATCGCTGCCCCAGCTATGGCCGACGAGCACCAGCTCATCGCCCTGCGACAGCGCCACGCGGCAATGCTCCAGCACCCCGTCCAGATCATAATGGGCAAACCATGTCGCAGACCTTCCAACGCCCGCACCGCCCTCAAGCAGCGCCCGCTGGCGGGCCTTCACATAGCTGACAACAAGCTGCGACTGTCCGTCCGCGGCGCCGCCGATATAGATCTCGGCAACGCCCCGTCCGCGCGCTTTGCGCCTATTCGGTATAGCGGTAACCGACGCCATAGAGCGTTTCGATCGCGTCGAACTCGTCGGTCACTTCGCGGAACTTCTTGCGCAGCCGCTTGATGTGGCTGTCGATGGTCCGGTCGTCGACATAGATCTGATCGTCATAGGCGGCGTCCATCAGCTGGTCGCGGCTCTTCACGTAACCGGGGCGCGAGGCGAGGGCCTGCAGGATCAGGAACTCGGTCACGGTCAGGCGCACAGGGTGGCCGTCCCAGGTACAGGCATGACGGTTCGGATCGAGTGTCAGCTTGCCGCGAACGATCGGCTTGTGGTCGCCCTCTTCAGGACCGGCCACGCCGCCGCGTGCACGCCGCAACACGGCTTTCACACGCTCGGCCAGCAGGCGATTGGAACAGGGCTTCCGCACGAAATCATCCGCGCCGATATTGAAGCCGATCACTTCGTCGATCTCTTCGTCCTTCGACGTCAGGAAGATCACCGGCAGCTCGCTGGTCTGGCGCAGGCGGCGCAGCAATTCCATGCCGTCCATCTTGGGCATCTTCACGTCGAGAATGGCAATGTCTGGCGGCGTCTCGGTGAGCGCGGGCAGGGCGGATTCGCCATCATGATAGGTGCGGACATTATAGCCCTCAGCCTCAAAGAACATTTTCAGCGACGCAACGATGTTCTCGTCGTCATCCACCAGTGCCAAAGTTGTCATCGCTCGATCCTTCTCAACCAGAGTGTACCCCGTAACGGGGTCTGGCCGTTTTGCATTATGGTGTTCAACCACGGTTCGCGACATGACAAAAGCCCTCCTTCGGTGCTGTCCCAATGAAAACAGCAGACTAGGGCAAGCAAACGCTCACATTACGGCGATTTAAGGAATCATTGGGGCGACTGTGGCGGCAAACAGGATGCAACCCTCTGCCAACTCATCGGTTCATTGCGCAACTAAGGAGACAATGATGACTTTTCGGCTCACCCTGACAGCCTCCGTATCCGCCCTTCTGCTCGCGGCCTGTTCGCCAGATGCAGGGCGAACGACTGAGCCCGCTGAACCAACACCGGCGCCAGTCGAAACGCCATCAGCAACCCCGACAGAGGCCGCGCCCGCTCAGGAAACGCCCGCCTCAGCCGAGCCTGTCCTGACGGCCAACGGCTACGGTCCGCTGACAATTGGCATGACACGCGAAGCCGTCGTTGAGGCCGTGGGCGGCCCGGCCAATGAGAATGCCGCCAGCGAGCCTTTCGCCTGTGAAATCTTCCACCCGTCCAATGCCCCGGAAGGCCTCTATGTCCTGCTCCAGGAAGACAAGCTTGCGAGCGTCTACCTCACCAAGGGCGCGACAATCGAAACGGCTGAAGGCCTGAAGGTCGGTGACACAGCTGAGGCGGTGATGACGGCCTATGGCGACAAGGTCGTGAAGTCGCCGTCCAAATACCTGGAAGCCCCGGCCGCTTACCTGACGGTCTGGCAGTCCGGCAACACAAGCGCCGACTGGGTCGACGATCAGGACGCGCGCGGCATCCGTTTCAGCACTGGCACGGACGAAACCATCGAACAGATCACAGGCGGTGGCCCGGCGATCCAGCTGGTTGAAGGCTGTAGCTGAGTTGGTTCAGTGCATTAAGGCCAAAGGCCGCGATGCGCCGCTCCAAGTCACCGATTGTGCATTGCGCTTCGCTTAATGCACCCTACGCTTTCTTAGTCGTGGACCAGTTGAATTTTGAATTCTCTCATACTCTGGACGTTCTGTTCCGTGAGATGCGGTCGACCATTGCGATGCCAAGTCCAAAGTTCTAGCGCTCCCAAAAAAAGCTGACGAGATCTGGCGTCGAGATGGCCATCTTGAGCCATGGCATCCAAGAGATCGCCTAATTCATTATTGCCGTATCGAGCGTATCTTGTTCGTGTTTTGCCATGAATTGATGGATCGTTGGCTCGACGCCACAGTTCGTTTCGAATTGCATACCAGTTTTCTTTGAGCTGCGTCCGCCGAATTGCATTGTCTTGCTCAGCTGGTTGAGCATTCTGTTCTTCCGCTACCTCTGCGTCGCTTTGAATATCAGACACTGCACCTCGGAGTTGGCCGAGCGCCGCCATTGTTGACGCCATCTGTTCGTTCATTTCGTTCAATTTATCTTTTGTCTCACGGGCGTGAATTTCAATAGCTTCTATCGAACTTTTAAGTGCGGTTTGTAGATCTCTCACTCGTCCCCCGAAGAGCAACGAACCCAACACCACACCTCCAGCCCCTCCTGCTATAATCATCGTAGTTGTGACGATAGCGGTCTGACTCTCGTTGAACTGCCCAATAAACTCCCACCACCCCAAGACGCTTCCTCCCGCTATCTTTGGTTGATGATGTTTGGCGGGCTATTGAGCAAAGTCAATCACTCGCGCACAAATTCATTCCATAACTATTTTTAGAGCACGAACTTGCATATTCTGACTGAGCCAGTCCGATAGGGCATCCAGTCTGTCATCTGATAGATTCATGCCATAAGCCAATGGGCCGAGATTCAGCGCTATTGATCGCCTAGGGTGCATTTCGCATTCGACTAATACGCTCTCTTGGTCGACTACGGATCCAGTCGCACAGCCCCTTGCGACGCATTCCCCACATGCGCAGCGTACACTTTCAGTGCACGGCTCACTTTGCGGGGGCGGTCCTTCACCGGTTTCCAGGCCTTGTCGCCGCGGGCGTCCATGTCGGCGCGGCGGCGCGCGATTTCGGCGTCGTCGATCTTCGCATGGATCGTGCGGTTCGGGATGTCGATCTCGATGATATCGCCTTCCTCCACGAGGCCGATCAGGCCGCCTTCGGCCGCTTCCGGGCTGACATGGCCGATGGAGAGGCCCGACGTACCGCCGGAGAAGCGACCGTCGGTGATCAGGGCGCAGGCTTTGCCCAGCTTCATCGATTTGAGGTAGGAGGTCGGGTAGAGCATTTCCTGCATGCCGGGCCCGCCGCGCGGGCCTTCATAGCGAATGATCACCACGTCGCCAGCAGCCACGCCCTTGTTCAGGATGCGGTCGCAGGCCTCTTCCTGGCTTTCGCACACAATGGCGGGGCCGGAGAATTTGAGGATCGAGTCGTCAACGCCGGCGGTCTTCACCACACAGCCCTGTTCCGCGATATTGCCGAAAAGCACGGCCAAGCCACCATCCTGCGAGAACGCGTGGGACGCTGCACGAATGACGCCCTTTTCGCGGTCTGTGTCGAGTTCCTTGTAGCGGCGCGACTGGCTGAACGCCTGCGTCGTGCGCACACCGCCCGGCGCGGCGAGGAACAGTTCCTGAACGTCCGGGTCATTGGTCAGTGCCACGTCCCACTTGGTGATTGCCTCGGCCATTGTGGCGGAGTGGATGGTGCGCACGCTCGTGTCGAGCTTCCCGGCGCGGTCAAGTTCGCCGAGGATGCCGAAAATGCCGCCCGCCCGGTGCACGTCTTCCATGTGCACGTTCGCGACGGCCGGGGCGACCTTGCAGAGGCAAGGCGTGTCGCGGCTCAGCCGGTCGATATCGGCCAGCGTGAAGTCCACCTCGCCCTCGCTGGCAATGGCCAGCAGGTGCAGGATCGTGTTGGTCGATCCGCCCATGGAAATGTCCAGCGTCATCGCATTCTCGAACGCCGCCTTGCTGGCAATGCCGCGCGCGGAGACGGACTTGTCGCCCTCCTCGTAATAGATCTTCGACAGCTCGACGATGCGGCGCCCGGCGCGGCGGAACAGCTGCTCGCGGTCAGAGTGCGTCGCCAGCGTCGAGCCATTGCCCGGCAGGGCAAGGCCGAGGGCCTCGGCAAGGCAGTTCATCGAGTTCGCCGTGAACATGCCGGAGCATGAGCCGCACGTCGGGCAGGCGGCCTCTTCATAGGCCAGCACTTCGGCATCGGTGCGCTCGGGGTTTGCCGCTTCGATCATCGCATCGATCAGGTCGACCGCTTTCAGCTCGCCGTCGATATTGACCTTGCCGGCCTCCATCGGCCCGCCGGATACGAACACGACCGGAATGTCGAGCCGCAGGGCGGCCATCATCATGCCGGGGGTGATCTTGTCGCAATTGGAGATGCAGACCATGGCATCGGCGCAATGCGCGTTGACCATGTATTCCACGCTGTCGGCGATCACTTCGCGGCTCGGCAGCGAATAGAGCATGCCGTCATGGCCCATCGCGATGCCGTCATCCACGGCAATCGTGTTGAATTCCTTGGCGACGCCGCCCGCAGCCTCGATCTCGCCTGCCACCAGCTGGCCAAGGTCCTTCAGGTGCACATGGCCCGGCACGAACTGGGTGAACGAGTTCACCACCGCAATGATCGGCTTGCCGAAATCGCCGTCCTTCATGCCGGTTGCGCGCCACAGGCCGCGTGCGCCGGCCATGTTGCGGCCATGGGTGGATGTGCGGGAACGATACAGGATTGCCACGATTTACCTCTCAAAGGTCATGTGCAGGGACAGACCCCGCCGCAATACAGCGCGCCCGGCCATTTATCAACAATAGGTGACGATGCGGGTCCATCGGGTCAACCGCCCGGCGGCAGCCCCGCCCGACCGGACGACCACTTTCTGCTTGCACTTTCAAGTTGGATCCAGATGGTTGCAAGTGGCAAGCAGATAGGATGTGCCATGTCTCTCACGCTCTACTCCCACCCATTCTCGTCCTACTGCCAGAAGGTTCTCATCGCGCTGTGGGAGAATGAGACGCCGTTCACCTATCGTCACCTCGAAGACCCCGGAGCGGGCGAGGAACGGGCCGCCTTGTGGCCTTTCGGTCGCTTTCCTGTCCTCAAGAACGGTCCGGGAATGGTCGCGGAATCCAGCATCATCATCGAGTATCTGGACATTCATCACCCCGGCCCGGCGCGCATGATCCCCGAGGATCGCACCGCTGCCCTCGAAGTCCGCTTCATGGACCGCTTCTTCGATAACTACGTCATGACCGAGATGCAGAAGCCCGTGTTCGAGGCCATCAATGGCGATCCAGCCTCCACGGCAGCAGCCCTGACGGCCGCCGCGACAGCGCTCGACACGGCCTATGCATGGCTCGAAGACCGGTTGTCAGGCCGCACATGGGCCGCAGGCGAGATGTTCAGCATGGCCGACTGCGCAGCCGCGCCATCGCTTTTCTACGCCGACTGGGTGCACGAGATCGCAGATCAGTTCCCCACAGTTCGCGCCTACCGCACGCGGCTCCTCGCACGCCCGTCCTTCGCGCGCGCTGTCGAGGAAGCACGGCCCTACCGCCACTACTTCCCGCTCGGCGCGCCCGACCGCGACTAAGCCGAGGCGCTAGTGCGCTTCAGCCCAGTTCTTCGCGGCACGGGCATCGACCACCAGCGGCACGGACAGGTTCAGGGCCGGCAGGGCCGCGCCCTGCATCGTGTCCTGCGCCACCTTGATGAGCGTCTCGGCCTCGTTTTCGGGGCATTCGAACACGAGTTCATCATGCACCTGCAGCAGCATGCGCGCCGTGAGGCCCGCTTTGGCCAGCGCGTCCGGCATGCGGATCATCGCGCGCTTGATCACGTCCGCCGCTGAGCCCTGGATCGGCGCGTTGATCGCCTGACGCTCGGCAAAGGCCTTGGCTGGCCCCTTGGACTTGATGGCTTCGAGATGGATCTTCCGCCCGAAAGCCGTCTTCACATAGCCGGTCCCTTTGGCAAAATCCTTGGTCTCGTCCATATAGGCGCGAATGCCGGGGAAGCGCTTGAAATAGGTCTTGATATACTCGGCCGCCTCGCCCTGCGGGATGCCCAGCTGGCGCGCGAGGCCGAAGCCCGAGATGCCGTAGATGATCCCGAAATTGATGGCCTTGGCCTGACGGCGCACCATCGGGTCCATTCCTTCAATCGGTACGCCGAACATCTCGCTGGCCGTCATGGCGTGAATGTCGAGGCCATTCAGGAAGGCCTCCTTCAGCGCCGGAATGTCGGCCATGTGCGCGAGGATGCGCAGCTCGATCTGGCTATAGTCGGCGCTCACCAGAACATTGCCTTCATCGGCAATGAAGGCCTGCCGGATCTTGCGGCCCTCTTCCGTCCGCACGGGGATGTTCTGCAGGTTAGGGTCGGAGGATGACAGCCGCCCCGTCTGCGCCACGGCCATGGCATAGCTCGTGTGTACGCGGCCCGTCTTCTTGTTGATCGCGGCCTGCAGCGCCTCGGTATAGGTCGAGCGCAGTTTCGACAGCGTGCGCCAGTCGACAATCGTGCGGGGCAGGGCATGGCCCTCCGCCGCGAGGCCTTCCAGCACGTCAGCATCGGTCACCCAGGCGCCGGTCTTGGTCTTCTTGCCGCCGGGCAGGCCCATCTCGTCGAACAGGATTTCGCCCAGCTGTTTCGGGCTGCCGATATTGAAGGCGCGGCCAGCCTGCTCCTCGGCTTCGGCTTCCAGTGCCGCCATGCGCTGAGAGAAGTCCGCCGAGAGGCGCGAGAGCTGGTCGCGGTCGACCTTGATGCCTTCACGCTCCATCTGCGCCAGCACAGGCACAAGGGGGCGCTCCAGAGTCTCGTAAACAGTGGTCACCTGCTCCGTGTGCAGCTTGGGCTTGAACGTCTGCCACAGGCGCAGGGTCACGTCGGCGTCCTCGGCGGCATATTCCGTCGCCTTGTCGAGGGCTACGCGGTCAAAGCTCACCTGCTGCTTGCCGGTTCCAGCGACTTCCTTGAAGGCAATCGGCACGTGGCCGAGATAGCGCTCTGACAGCGTGTCCATGCCATGGCTGTGCTTGCCGGCATTCAGCACATAGGACAGCAGCATCGTATCGTCGATCGGCGCGACGCGAATGCCCTGCGTGGCGAACACGCTGTCATCATACTTGATGTTCTGGCCAATCTTCAGGACAGACGGGTCCTCCAGCATCGGCTTCAGGGCCCGCATTGCGTCCTTCATGCGGATCTGCCGTGGCGGATCAGCGCCGAACATGTCGCCATCGCCAGCAGCGTTCGGGTCTACATGCGCGAGCGGAATGTAGCAGGCTTCGCCCGGCGCCAGCGCCAGCGACACCCCGACAAGGTTTGCCGCCACGGAATCGAGGCTGTCGGTCTCGGTGTCCACGGCGACATAGCCTTGCGCCATGGCGCGGGCGACCCATTCCTCCAGCCGCTCGAAGTCGCGCACGGTCTCGTATTGGGTCCGGTCAATCGGTTCCTCGGCCGGCGGGGCGGCCTCGATAGCGCCTTCCATTTCCATGGACTCGCGCACGCGCCGCGTGATGGTGCGGAACTCCATCTCTTCGAGGAAGGCGATCAGCACTTCAGGGTCCGGGTCTGCCACTGCCAGCTCTTCCAGCGGCAGCTCCACCGGCACATCATCCTTCAGCAGCACCAGCTGTTTCGACAGGCGCACCTGTTCGGCATTCTCGATCAGGCTCTCGCGGCGCTTCGGCTGTTTGATCTCACCCGCGCGTTCCAGCAGCGTTTCGACATCGCCATATTCATTGATCAGCTGGGCCGCCGTCTTGATGCCAATGCCCGGCGCGCCCGGCACATTGTCCACGCTGTCGCCGGCCAATGACTGCACGTCGACGACCCGTTCCGGGCCCACGCCGAACTTCTCGAACACTTCCGCGATGCCCAGTGTCTTGTTCTTCATCGTGTCGAGCATCACGACGCGCTCGGATACAAGCTGCATCAGGTCCTTGTCCGATGACACGATGGTGACGCGCGCGCCCTTGGCCTCGGCCTGGCGGGCATAGGTCGCGATCAGGTCGTCGGCCTCATAGCCTTCCAGTTCCAGCGCATGTGCCGCAAAGGCAATAGAGGCGCGCCGCACCAGCGGGAATTGCGGGCGCAACTCTTCCGGTGGTTCAGACCGGTTCGCCTTGTACTGGTCATACATGTCATTGCGGAAGGTGTGGGACGAGGCATCGAAGATGCACGCGAAGTGTGTCGGCCGGTCCGGGCCTTTCAACTCTTCCAGCAGCTTGAAAAGCATGTTGCAAAAGCCGGACACGGCGCCGATGGGCAGGCCGTCAGAGGCGCGTGTCAGCGGGGGCAGGGCATGGAAGGCGCGGAAAATATAGGCGCTCGCGTCCACGAGATAGAGGTGGCTATCCTTGGTAACGGGGGCAGTGGCCATGAGCAGGGAATCCTTTGCAGGCCGAAGGTTTAACGCCTTGAGGCGGGCCCGTCACCCGCTGCTTATCCTACACCGGCCCGGCGGGTGTATTATGTGCCCGTCGCCTGAATGGAGGCGAAGGGATGGAGCCAGCATGCGCGGCGCCATCTTTCGGGCAGGACGGGGAATCGCGACCCCACTTCCTGTCGCACCAGCCAAACGACGCGGTCTCCTTCCTGCCCGCCCGACATATAAAGGAAACCGGACGCGATCCCCCCCCGCGATCCGGTTTCCGGTGCTGGCGTTCCAGTTCAACCTAATTCGTGGTAATGTCCTCGCCTGAATTGCAAATCGGGAGGGACGCGCAATGTCGGAATACAAAGAACCTGCAAGCGTAAAAACGCCTTGGCATCTCTGGTTGGTCGGCGGGCTCAGCGTTTTTTGGAACGGCTTCGGCTGTGTGGACTATATCATGACGGCGACACGCAATGCGGCCTATCTGAAGCCTTATCCGCAGGAAATGCTCGACTATTGGCTCAATATGCCGACCTGGATGTGGGCAGCCTGGGCGGTGGGTGTCTTCGGCGGCCTCTTTGGCAGTCTCGCGCTGCTGGTGCGCCGCAAGGTGGCGTTTCCTTTCTTCGCCGCATCTTTCGTCACTTCGAGCATCAGCATGAGTTTCGGCTTTCTCGACAAGAATGCCCCGCGCATGGAAGGGGCCAACATCATGAGCGGCATCATCCTCCTTATCGCGTTCCTGCTCGCCCTTTACGCATGGTGGATGTCCCGGCGGGATGTCTTGCGCTGAGGCGGTTTCGGTCTAGCCTCCCGGTCCAGAAACGGGAGGAATAATAATGACCGAGATGAACAAGACCTGGATACTGCGCGCGCGGCCTGTCGGCGAAGTGAAAGAGAGCGATCTCGAACTGGTCGAGGCGCCGCTTGCGCCCCTGAATGAGGGCGAAGTTCGCGCCCGCACGATCTATCTGTCGCTCGACCCCACGAACCGCATCTGGATGAGCGACATGGATGCCTACCTGCCGCCGGTTGGCCTTGGCGACCCGATGCGCGGCGGCGGTCTCGGCCTCGTCACGGAGAGCCGTTTCGACGGGCTGGAGCCGGGCGATATCGTCAATACCGGCCTCGCCCACTGGTCGCTCTATAACACGCTGCCCGGCGCGGGCCTTGCCAAGATGCCCCAGCTGCCCGGCGTGCCGCTCACGGCTTACATGGGCCCCATCGGCGCAACCGGCATGACGGCCTATTTCGGCTTGATGGATATCGGCAAGCCGAAGGAAGGCGAAACGGTTGTCGTCTCTGCCGCTGCAGGCGCTGTCGGCTCCATGGTCGGCCAGATCGCCAAAATTCAAGGCTGCCGCGTCGTCGGCATCGCTGGTTCTGACGACAAGTGCAAATGGCTGGTCGAAACCGCCGGCTTTGATGCGGCGATCAATTACAAGAAGGAAGACGTCGGCGCGATGCTGGACAAGCATTGCCCCGATGGTATCGACATCAACTTCGAGAATGTCGGCGGCGAAATCATGGACGCGGTCATCGCCCGCCTCAACGACTTCTCCCGTATGCCGCTGTGCGGCCTGATCTCCACGTATAACGCCACGGACCCGGTGCCCGGCCCCTATAATTTCGCCAACCTGCTGATGCGCCGCACGCTGGTGAAGGGTTTCATCGTGATCGACTATTACCCGCGCTTTGCCGAGGGCATCCAGCAGATGGCCCAGTGGCTGATGGAGGGGAAGCTCAAGTTCGAGACGGATGTTGTCCGCGGTCTCGAGAACGCGCCTTCCAGCCTGTCACGCCTGTTCGAGGGCAAGAACCTCGGCAAGCTCGTTGTTCAGGTCAGCGACGAGCCGAACAAGTCATGAGGTGATGTGTCCTGTAGTGGAAGCTGCAGGACATGACATCTTTTTAATGACAAAAAAGTTACAGTAAATGCGTCTCGTACAGCGACGGGTAATCCCCATCTGACCGTTCTAGTCATGTGATGCCGACCGGATCCTACCCCGGAAGGTGTCACATTCTTTCGTGTTCCCGCTGCTGGTACCTCCAAACCTCACCCCTGGCCTGCAGCGGAGTCCCCCCACGTCCCTCACCCTTGCAAGTGGGGGGGCTGCACGCGAAGCCCGGCCTTAAAGCACCAATGGCGCGATGAAATAGCCGATCAGGGTGATGATCAGGATTCCCATCAGGTTCACACGCAATCCGCGCTTCACCATGTCCTGGATCTGTATCTGCCCCGTTGAGTAGACGATGGCGTTCGGCGCTGTCGCGACCGGTAGCATGAACGCACAGGAAGCGGCCACGGCGGCCGGACCCAGCAGGCTGGCAGGCGCCATGCCCACGGCGACCGCGAGTGCCCCGAGAATGGGCGCCAGTGTCGTCATCGTCGCGACATTGCTGGTCAGCTCGGTCAGGAACAGGACCAACGCCACGACAACAGCGATGAACAGGATCGGCGGGAAGGATTCCATGATGGACAGCTGGTTCCCCAGCCATTCCGACAGGCCCGTGCGCGAGATCGCGTTGCCCAGCGCGATGCCGCCACCGAACAGAACCAGCACGCCCCAAGGCAGGCGTTCGGCTTCTTCCCAGTTCAGCAACATCCGCTTCTCGCCGCCACCAGCGGGCACGAGGAACATGATCACGGCGCCGGCCATGGCGATCATCATGTCCACTTCAGCGCCGCCAAAGGCAGCCAGTGTGCCCCAGCCCATCGCATCCAGCAGGTCGACAAGCCAGAGCCGCGACACCCAGAGCAGCGCGACAAAACCGAATACAATCGCGGCCCGCGTTTCCGGCTGCGTCATCCGCCCGAGCCCGCGTATATCCTTGCGCACGCGGTCGCGCACATCCTCTCCGCCTTCGAACCGGGGCAGGGACCGGGTGAGGATCCACCACGCTGCGGGCACCATCAGGGCCGCCGCCGGTACACCAAAGGCCATCCATTGCGGGAAGCCGATATTGCCGCCCATCTCTGCCTGCAACCAGTTGATCGCGATCAGGTTTGTCGGCGTCCCGATAGGCGTCGCCACGCCGCCAATGGAGGCCGCATAGCAAATACCCAGCAACAGGGCTGTGGCGAACCGCCCGCTCTTGTCGCCGAGCGTCTGAGCCGCCGAGAGCGCAATTGGCATCATCATCAGGGTCGTCGCAGAGTTCGATATCCACATCGACAGCAGCGCCGTTGCCAGCATGAACCCGAAGATCAGCGCCTTGGGCGCCGCCCCGACCTGCGAGATAACGTTCAGCGCGATACGCTTGTGCAGGTCCCAGCGCTCGATGCCCATGGCAATGATGAACCCGCCCAGCAGAAGCAGGACGATGTAGCTCGCATAGTCCGCGCCCACCTGTCTCGGTGTGCCCGCGCCAATCAGCGGCAGGATAACGAGCGGCAGCAGCGATGTGGCTGGAATCGGGATGGCCTCGGTCGCCCACCATGTCGCCATCAACACCATCAGCGCGCCCGTATACCAGGCGGCTGTCGTCAGGCCGTCAGGCGGACCGAATAGAAGCATGATCCCGGCCAATACTGGTCCGAGGATCAGTCCGATTTTTTGTGCCCCCATAGTGCGTTCAGCTCCCCGTCATGGCCTTAAGGCCCGCTGTAAGGTCCGCAACGAGATCGTCAACGGCCTCCAGTCCAATATGAATGCGCAGCAATGGGCCGGATCGGGTCTCGGTCCAGCTCCCCTGCATGCGTGTCAGCTGGTGGTCGCACGGAATGATCAGGCTCTCAAAGCCTCCCCATGAGAATCCCATGGAAAACAGGTGCATTGCCTCAAAAAAGCGTTCGAGACCGCCTTCAGGCACCGGATTGAGGACGATTCCGAACAATCCGTTGGATCCGCTGAAGTCGCGCTGCCAGATTGCGTGGTCCGGATGCGACGGCAAAGCCGGGTTCAGCACCTCGGCGACTTCGGGGCGCGATTCGAGCCATTCGGATATGGCGAGCCCGGCCGCTTCGTGCGCTTTCAGGCGGGTCTTCAGGGTACGCAGGCCCCGCACGCACAGATAGGCGTCGTCCGGCGCGAGGCTGATGCCCCAGTCTTCGGCGAGGGCTTCGAGCCGTCCGGCCATGGCATTATCGCGGGTCATGACCGCGCCGCCAAAGGCATCGGAATGGCCCGCCGGGTATTTCGTGAGGGCCTGTGCCGAGAGGTCCACGCCCAGCGCCAGCGGCTGGTGATGCAGGCCGGCGCCCCATGTATTGTCCATGATCGTGCGAATGCCGCGTGCCTTCGCCACTTCAACAATGGCTGGCGTGTCGCTGACTTCGAAGGTCAGCGAGCCCGGCGATTCGAGGAAAATCGCTTTCGTGTTTTCCTGGATCAAGTCGGCAATCCCGGCGCCGATGCGTGGATCATAACGGTCTGTCTTGACGCCCATGGCGGGCAGGCGGCGTTCGCAGAAGCGGGCCGTAGGGCCATAGGAAGAGTCCGGGAAGAGCAGATGGTCCCCGGCGCGCACACAGCTTGCGATCGCCAGCGTGCACGCCTGCAGGCCGTTGGCCGCGAGGCGCGTATAGGTCGCGCCTTCCAGCTCGCACATGGCCGCTTCCAGCTCGCGGTGCACCGTCAGGCCCATGCGGCCATAGGTGGGCTTCGGGCCGTAGAGCGCGTCTTCCGTATCGAACAGCACCGTCGAGGCGCGCTCCACGGGAGGGTTTACCGTGACACGCCCCAGCCGGTCGCGCCGCGTGTGGATCAGTCGCGTTTCGAGATGCTTCATCAGGCTTCGGTCGCAATCGGGCGGGACGGGTCGGAGGCCCATTCGGTCCACGATCCGTCATACACAGCGACATCCCAGTTGCCGAGGCGAGCCAGGGCCAGCGCCGTGACGGCGGCGGTAACGCCCGAACCGCACGTTGTGACGGTCGGTGCCATCGGGTCCTTAAACAGGCCTGCCAGCTGCTTGGCTGATTTCATGTGGCCGTCTTCGGTGATCAGGGCGCTGCCAGGCAGGTTCATGCTGCCGGGTATATGACCCGATTTCAGCCCTTCGCGGGGCTCCGGCACGCGGCCGAAAAACCGCCCGTCCGGCCGTGAGTCGATGATTGCCAGACGCGCCGAGCCAACGGCCTTTTCGAGGCCTGCGGCATCCATCACGAGATCGCTGCGAACGCGCGGCGTGAAATGGCGTTCGCTGACCATGGGTGGCATGTCTTCCAGCTCTCCGCCGGCTTCCACCCATGCGGCCAGCCCGCCATCCAGCACATGGACATCGGTATGGCCCATCACGCGCAGCATCCACCAGACACGCGCTGAGGCGAAGAACCGGTTCTGGTCGTAGACGACGATGCGGTTACCATCGCCGACGCCCAGCTTACGGATGCGCGAAGAGAACTTCACGGCATCGGGCAGCATGTGCGGATAGGGCGACGTGTCATCGGCAACATGGTCGATATCGAAAAAGGTGGCGCCCGGAATATGGCCGCGCGCCCAAACTTGTCGTCCCGTCTCGGGCGGATTGGTGAAGTCGGCAAAATAGGTCGCATCGAGCACACGCACATCCGGTGCATCAAAGTTTTCAAGCAGCCATTCGGCGCTGACGAGGGGATCGCCTGACTCCATCTATTTCGTCTCCATCCACGGTGGCACCGGCAGGTCCTTCGACCGAAGGAATTCCGGATTATAAAGTTTCGATTGATACCTGTTGCCATAGTCGCACAGCATCGTCACGACCGTATGACCCGGTCCCAGGTCGCGCGCCATTTTTACGGCGCCTGCCACATTGATACCCGCTGAGCCGCCGAGGCAAAGCCCCTCTGTCTGCACGAGGTCGAAAAGTATGTGGAGCGCTTCGGCGTCGCTGCACCGATAGGCGCGGTCGACCTCAATGCCTTCGAGATTGGCCGTGATGCGCCCCTGGCCGATGCCTTCCGTGATCGAGGTGCCTTCGGACTTCAACTCGCCATTGGTGAAGTATTCGTACATCGCTGCGCCGCCCGGATCGGCAAGGCCGATCTGCACCGACTTGCGCTTCTCCTTCAGCGCCAGCGAGACACCGCCCAGCGTGCCACCGGAACCGACGGCGCAGATGAAGGCGTCGAGCTTGCCGTCGGTCTGCTTCCAGATCTCCTGACCTGTCGTGTCGTAATGCGCCTTGCGGTTCGACACATTGTCGAACTGGTTGGCCCAGATGGCGCCGTTTGGCTCCGACTTGGCGAGGTCTTCGGCGAGGCGGCCGGAAAACTTGATGTAATTGTTCGGATTGGCATAGGGCACGGCGTCCACTTCAATCAGCTCGGCGCCGAGCAGGCGAATGGCGTCCTTCTTCTCCTGGCTCTGGGTGCGGGGCATGACGATCACGACGCGGTAGCCAAGCGCCGCGCCGACCAGCGCCAGCCCGATGCCCGTATTGCCAGCTGTGCCTTCGACAATCGTGCCGCCGGGCTTCAGCTGGCCGGCCGCTTCAGCGTCGCGGACAATGCCCAGCGCGGGTCGATCCTTGACCGACTGGCCGGGGTTGAGAAACTCGCACTTTCCAAGGATTTCACACCCGGTTTCATCTGAAACCTTGTTTAGGCGCAGCAGCGGCGTATTTCCGATCAGGTCAATGACTGAGCGATGTGTGGTCATGCGGGAAGGTCCGGTTGGTTTGAGGTGGCGGTGCCCGATCAAGCTAGGGTGCGGCGGCCCAATGCACAACTGCTGCAGCCATGCTTGCGCAAGTGATCCATATGCCCGTCCGCGCCGTACAAGACTTGAAACCATTCATTTACCCTAAAAGGCCGCCCTCGCTGATGACCGAATCCTACGCCGCCTTCATGCTGGATCATGCAGCCGGAAATCATGACGGCGCGCTTGAACTGGCGGGCGACATGCACATGTTGCTGAACCCGAAAGGGGCCGAAACGGCCTGGCTTTGGTCCGTTATTGGCGGCGCGATGCTCGAACAGCGCCCGCCATCCGAGCCGACCAATACCCAAAAAGCCAAGCCATGGCGCCGCAAGGCCCGCAAAATGGCGCAAAGCGCCCGGGATCTGCTGGCAATGGCCGAGTCGTCCCTGGAATGGAAACGCGGCATTTCCGGCATTTCCTATGCAACCACCGGCACGACGGGCGCCAAGTTCATCAAGCTGAAACCCGGCCAGTCTGCTCCGGCCCATGGCCATGGGTCTCTTGAAGCGACGGTCGTCCTCCAGGGCCGGTTCAGCGATGGGCATGGCGTCTACAAAAGGGGGGACCTCGTTCTCGGTGAACCCGGAAAACGCCACAAGCCCGCTGCAGTCGGTGACGAGACGTGCATCTGCTTTATTGCCGAAACCAGCCACCCTCTCTGGAACCTGTTCCGATGATCAGACACGCCTTCACAACGGTCGCGCTTTCCCTGCTGCCTGGGCCTGCATGGGCCGACAATATACCTGCGTCTGGTCCCGGACTGGTCACGGAAAACCCCTGGCAGCCACAGGACGGAGACCGCATTGCCTTTGATGTTCTGCGGAAGGGCAAGCCGTTCGGCACCCATACGGTTTCCTTTACCGTTGCCCCAGACGGCACATTGAAGGCCACAACTGATGTGCGTCTGAAGGCCGGGCTCGGCCCGATCACGGTGTTTCACTACGAACTGGATGCCACTGAAACATGGAAAGACGGCACGCTCGTCGCCCTGAAAGGCGCCGTGGATGACAATGGCAAGGATGGCTCGGTCAGCGCCGTGCGGGCGGGCGATGAGCTTGAGGTAAACGGCACCGAATATACGGGCGAGGCGCCGCTTGGCATCCTGCCATCGAGCCACTGGAACTTTGCGCAGACCCAGGCGAAAGAGCTTCTCTCGACCGAGGACGGCGAACTGCTGAAGGTCAAAGTCATCGACAAGGGCATGGACACGGTCACCGTAGCCGGAAAGCCGGTTGACGCGCACCATTACCTCATGGACTCCGCCATCGATGTCGATCTCTGGTATGATGATCAGGGCCGCTGGGTGAAGTTGTCCTTCGTCGCCCGTGACCAACAGATCGATTACGTGCTGACCCAGCCCTACTAAGCCCGTAGGCCAGAGGCTATTCGCTCTCCGGCGCCGGCGCAGGCTCTTCCTTCTTTTTCTTCTTGTTGAACAGGCCACCCAGAGCGTCGATGGCGGCTTTCTCGGCCGCGTCCTCGATTGTGGGTGCCTTGGTCTCAGGCTCCACGGTTTCCGTGGCTGCGCCGTCGGTGGCGGGTGTGGGCTGTGCCTGATTGCCGCCGAGAACCGTGCCGAGGATTGCGCCTGCATCGCCGCCCAGCTTGCCGGTCAGTTCGTCCTTCAGCTTGTTGCCGAGTTCCGCCTTGAGGGCAGACTGGATGCCCGATGTATCCGGCGAGACCTTGAGATTCGTCCACGCACCTGAAATGCGCACAGGCACCGGAATGCCGTTCAGCTGGATGACGCTGCCATCACCCTGGCCCTTCTTGTCAACACTGGTGGCGAGGCGCATGTCCAGCGACTGGCCGCCAATGTTGATCTTGCCGGACCCGTCAATGCCGAGAACCGGGTTGATCAGTTTCATCAAGTCCACATTGGCGACACCATCCGTGATGGTGAGCACCGTGTCGAAGCTCGTGAAGTCTGTCTCGGCGGATGGCGAGAGAGCCGACGAGAAGTCGAGATTGGCGAGGCTGCCGGTTGTCAGAGCGCTTTGCAGTGACTGGGCGCTTCGCACCAGTTGGGCGACATTCAGACCCTTCAGGGCGCCGTCCGTCAGGTTCGTGGTGACCTTGCCGTCCAGCGCATTGACGATGTCATAGAGCGAGTTGCCGGTCGCCGCGCCCGAGAGCTGGAAGCCGCCGGTGCCGGTCAGCTTGTCAAAGCCGGCGAGCGTGCCGAGCAGGCTCGAAATGCCGACGCCGCTGCCATTCATCGTGAAGTCCATGGCAGGCATGGCGCCCTGTGCGTTGACGTTCAACTTGCCGTTCCAGTTGCCACCGAAGGCCTTGAACTGGGAAAGGTCGGTGGCGAGCTTGCCATTGTTCAGCGTGGTCGAGAGGGCAGCATCGGTCAGCTTGACCTTGCCGATCGTGAGGGCGCTGGTCTTTATCTTGATGTCTGCGTCGACGGCCTTGAGGCCTGCGAGATCCAGCGGCTCCTTGCTCCAGCCGGAATTGGCTGTGGCGGGCTTTTCGGCCGGGTCGCCTTCGCCAAGGAAAGGCGAGAGATCGAGCGGGCCCATGTCGAGGTCGCCGGTGATTTTCGGCCGTTCGCCGGTGAGGTCGACCCCTGCCGTGCCCTTGCCCGTAATATCGTCGAGCGTAAGCGTCAGGCCGGTCAGGTTCAGCTTCTTGAAGCTGCCCTTGATGGCGCTGTCGACCTTGAAGGTTTTGAGCGTCTCGCCGGGCGCCATCTCCACGTCAGCCGCCTTGAGCAGGGCGCGCAGTTCGTTGCTGGAGGCATTGACCTGACCATTGACTGTGCCGTCGCCCCCAAGGCCGACGGCCCCCATATAGCTTGCATTGAGGAGAGCGCCGGTGTGCTTCACGTCGAGATTTGCGAGGTTCAGCGCATCGACCGGGCCTTTGATGGCGCCCTTAAGCTCTACGCGCTCAAGCGCATCGCTCGCTGGAATCTCAATCCCCATCTCGGCGGCGAGATCACCAGCCTGCGGGAGGACAGCGGATAGCTGCCCGTCTACCGTGATTGCCTCACCGAGGGAGACCGTGCCGGTATAGCCAGCGTCGATCAGCTTGCCTTTGATGGTGAGGGTTTCGAACGTGATCTGAGGCGCCTCAAGCGAGCCTGAAAGCGTCGCCTTCACGTCTGCGCCACCGAGTGGGGCGACATTGTATGGCATCTCCACGTCGGCAAACTTGGTTAGATCGGCAATGCTGGGGGCCGAGAGGCTCAGCGTGCCGGCAAGGGCCGACGCGTCGCCCATCGTGATGCTGCCATCATAGTCGGCATTCACAAGGCCTGACTTCAGGCTGAGCTTGGCGGATGCGGGTGAGTTGCTCGTCAGGGCCTCAGGGGAATCGAGATCGAGGGTGACGTCGAATTTTTCGCCCTGGAAAAGGCCGGATGCCTTGATGTCCACGGGCTGGTTCATCGCCTGCATGGAGGCCTGCAGGTCCAGCTCCTTCAGTTCATAGGTGCTGCCGGCCGCATCGTCGCGATAGGTGAGGCTGGCATTTTCAAGCCGGGCGGAGGCAATGCCCGCATCGAAGCCGCCACCGGAGCTTTCATTTGTCTCCTTGGGCTCGGAAGACGTGGCGAACTCCCAATTGGCTTTGCCGTCTGCCAGACGGTGCAAGTCGACATTGGCATCGACGAAGGCAATCTCCTGCACATCGACGCGCCGCGAGAGGAGGGGCAGCCATTTGACCGATCCACGTAGTTCGCCGGCCTCGATCATGTTCGGACGATCAAAGCCTTCAGGGTTGGCCACCGTGACGCCGCCGATGCTGGCGGCGATTCGGGGGAAGACCGAGATTTTGACGTCGCCTGTCAGGGTCACCTCGCGTTGCAGGGCGTTCGTCGCGGCTTTTTCGATCTGATTGCGATAAACATCCTTGGGCACGAGGAAGGGAATCACCAGTGCCGCCACCGCAAGCAGGCCGACAATCCCTGCGATAATAAGCAATATCCGTTTCATGTGGCCGTCCTGTTTGCTGCGAACCAATCCGATAATTGTATAATGTGACCGATGAATGACCAGAGAATAGCAGATAATCGAAAATAGCCTGACGTTACGCGCTTGACCGTCCATCCCCGCTTGATTAGAGAGGCGCTTCGCCGCCTTGCGGCTGAAGAAAATACGCGGGTGTAGCTCAGTCGGTTAGAGTGCCGGCCTGTCACGCCGGAGGTCGCGGGTTCAAGTCCCGTCACTCGCGCCATTTTCTTGATATTACTGACAAAAAATCCCCGCCTTCCTAGCGTTTCGCTCCGGGAAGGCGGGGATTTTTGTTTGTCACCAATATGCATCGCGCTCAGCAGCACTGTGTGCGCCCTCAGCGGCGGCGGGGAACCGACCCTCACATGTCACCTAAAGATCAGCTCAAGGTGCGCCTGGAGGCCGCCAGAGCGCTCACCATAATATAAGTCTGTCAGGGATGCCGCATGCTGGAGAGACTGCGTGTCTCGATCCGGCGCGGACTGTATTTACAGATGCCGCCTGGAGGGGCGGGTGATGCTGATGGGGTTATCGATTGCGATTGCCCAATAGAGGGCTCCCGGCCCCTTACGAGGGCCGGGAGAGAGTCTGGGAGGACTATTGGGAGAACAGGCGCAGGCGGACGCCAACTGTGCGCGGGTTGGGACCAGCGCCGGCCGGAACACCATCGTTGCCGACAAAAGTCGGACCGCGTTCATCGGTCAAGTTGGTACCGAACAGTGAAAGCTCATAGGTTTCAGTGCGCATGCCGAGTGTCATGTTCGCCAGGCTGTACGGATCAGCGATCGCGCCGTTCGACTGGAGACGGTCGCCATTGCGGCTGTAGCCGATATTACCGAAGCCTTCGATGTTCGCCGTGATGTCCCGCGTGTAGGCGGCATCAATCCGGTAGTTGGACTCAATCGTGTTGACCAGTCGTGAGCCCGGCTTGAACAGTGGAAGCGCGGCCTGCACGGCAGCATCAACGCGATCAAACTTCGAATCATTGAAGTTACCGACAGCATTCAGGCTTAGGCCTTCAATCGGCGTATCCCAGTGAACTTCAAGGTCGATACCTTTCGACGTACCGTCGCCGAAGTTTGAGAAGCCGTTGACGCCGTCGATGGCGCCCGGCGTGCTGGTTTGCAGATCGGTATATTCGGTCTGATAGAGGTTCAGCCCAAATGTAAGGTTCCGATCAGGCGTACGCCATTTCAGGCCAAACTCGTAGTTCTGCGACGTTTCCGGCTCCAGGCCGACCTGTGCAGGCACGCCGGCCAGCTGGAGTGATTCCACCTGTACCTGCGACTGCACGATACCAGCACGGAAACCCGTCGACGCGGTCACGAACATGGTCAGGTCGTCCGTCGGTAGGTAGGAGAGGTTTACGCGCCACGTGGTCACGTCCTTCTCGGTCTCCAGCGAGCTTGTTGCATCTTCAAACGTGCGTTTGTCGTGATACTGACGAAGACCGACAAGTGGGACGAGCTTGCCATCAAACAGATCATAGCTGACCTCGCCGAAAATGGCGTGGTTCTTCGTGATCGTGTTATTGTCGGCATTGATCATCAGGCCTGGGCGCTCAAGCGTGTTTGCCTGAGGGCCTTCGCCGTCCTGGTAGGACGCGCCGATCAGCCAGTGCAGTGGGCCAGCGCCGGTCGAGTTGGCGCGAACCTCCTGCGCGAACATTTCAGGATAGAACTGGCTGGAGAAGAAGCCCTGCGGCGCGATCGGGATATAGATCCCGAAATTGCCTGTCAGGTCGCTTGTCGCGCTTGTGATCGAGAAGTTCTCAAAATCAATATCGGCCGTGAAGCTCAGCAGTTTGAAGTCGCCGTTGCCATAGCTGGGCTGGCCTGCCGTGTTGGCATAATAGGCCGGTTCGACCGATGCCATGTTGCCGAGGAAGTCCTGGCGTGGCTGGAAGTGCCAGTACTGGGCGCGCAGCGTGATGTTGTCAGTCGGCTTGGCCAGCGCCACAACGCGGACATCGTCATTCTTGGAGCCGTTTACGCCGGTTGCATCCGGCGTGCCGTCATAGGGGCCGAAATATTCGTCGGCCCAGCCCGGGTTATCGGATGTGCCGCCGCTGATGCGAATTGCCAGCTTGTCTTTGATGATTGGAACGGAGACCGCCGCCGCTGCGCCGAAATTGTCGCCCACGGCGTCCTTGGTTTGCGAGGCTTCGAGTTCAGCGCTCCATTCCATGTCGCTGAGGTTCGGATCTTTCGTGTGGAAGATGAACACACCGCCGGACGAGCCTTGCCCGTAAAGCGTGCCTTGCGGACCGCGCAGGACTTCGACACGTTCCATGTCGAGGAAGCGGACAGGTGGCGCGATGCCGAAGTTCGTTACGATGAATGGGACATCGTCGAGATAATAGCCGATCGGGGAATCGCCGTTCGCGTTGCTGCCACCGGCGCCGCGCAGATTGTAGGAGCGCGATGCGACTGACTGGCGCTGGCCTTCATAGGCGCCCGGAACGGTTGAGATGAGATCGTCGATCGTATTGATATTGCGGACCTTGAGGTCTTCGCCACTGAATGCCTGAACGGCAAGCGGTACGCTCTGCAGTTCCTGGGCGCCGGTTTTAGAGGCCGTGACGACGACTGTGTCGAGTTCGTAGTCCTTGTCCTCCGGCTCGGAAGTGCTTGCCTGAGCATAGGCAGAGCTGCTTGCCATGGAGATCGCGATCACCAATGACAATGCGGTTGTGTTACGTGTACGCAGCATTTTGTCCATCCCTAAGGGTCTAGTATTCTTCTGATAGTCCAAACGATTGCATACTCCTAGTTCACGGATAATCCAAGAGTGCAAGAGGGCCGAAAAAATATTTTTGAGAGAGCGTTGCTGAAATACACAACTGGCTGAGCCGACGGTGAAATAGGCTTGCGTAGCTGGCTCTCAGAGAGTCCTTCGGCCTTGCGTGTATCTCAGCAGGGCTTGTGTGGCAGCAGGTCTCGGCCTATGAAAATACAAACGGTTGCAATAATTAAGGCGGCTGTAAGGGAGATTGCCAATGGTCATACAATTCATGAATCGAAATCTATTTGAGCCAGCGCAAAAGCTGCTGGCGCGATGCAGTGTGAGTCTTGCTACCTGGCGGGCACCTGCAATCGCGGGCGCACTTTGCCTTGCTGCGCCGATGGCGGCCCATGCCGGACCACTGCAGGTGGGGGCCGCCAAGGTCGACATCACGCCGTCGCCACTGCCCGAGAATTTTCTAGGCGTGCTCGATCCGATTTATGCCCGCGCCATAGTTGTTGAGAGCGACGGTAACCGTGCAGCATTCATCACGGTCGATACGGGTGGAATTTCCACCGACATCTGGAAAGCCGTCAGCGAACGTACCGCGAAAGAGCTTAGCATACCCGTGGACCAGATGATGCTGACGGCCACCCACACGCACAGCGTGCCTTTTGGCAGAAAGGGTGATGCCTATGTCGAGCTGATCTACCAGTCCGTTAAGGATGCTGCCGCCGCGATGCAGCCAGCCCAGATGGCCTATGGAACGGGCGTTTCCTACATCAATGTGAACCGCAACATCATTGATCCGGAGACGCATCGCTGGTGGGAAGGCCCCAATTATGACGGGCCGACCGACAAAACGGTGGCTGTTGTCAGGTTTGAAACGCCGAAGGGTGCGCCGATCGCGGTCTACTACAATTATGGCGTTCATGCCGTTCTGACGGGCAACCTGGACCTCATCAGCGGGGACCTGCCCGGTGCCGCGTCAGCCTATATTGAGGACTCGCTGGGCAAGGATGTGGTGGCTGTCTATTCGAACGGCGCAGCCGGTGACCAGAACCCCATCTATTTCCAACAAACCTATGATCTGCGGGCGATCCGCATTGATGACTATGCCGCACGCGGTGAGGACATCAGCAATGGCATGCCGCCGGGTGGTCAGGGTATGGATCGCGGCAACCCGGAAGTTGCGAAACTGATGGAGCAGCAGAAGCAGATGAATCTTTCGATGGGCCAGATGCTCGGCGAAGAAGTGCTTCACGTGATGCGCCGCTCGCTTGAGCGGCCCGTTTCTGACGCGACCATTCGCGGTATGCGCAAGACGGTGTCCTGCCCGGGCCGCGTGCGGCTCGACAAGGGCCGCGCAGGCTATGCTGGCCAGTATGAAGATGCAGATCCTGTCGACATCCAGCTGAGCCTGCTAAAGATCGGCGATACTGTGATTGGCGGCGTGAATGGTGAGGTCTTTACAACCATTGCCCAGCGCTTCAAGCAACTGTCCCCCTACAAGCATACGATGATGACGACCCTGACAAATGGCACAGCCAAATCGGGGTACATTCCGAATGACGCGGCTTATGGGCAGTACACGTTCGAAGTTGTTTCCTCGCGCCTGAAGCCAGGTTGCGCAGAGACGGCGATTGCCGAAGGCCTTGTCGATCTGATTGACGCGGTCGAGTAGAAGTAAAGGCGACATTCGTCGGCTCAGCCGAACCGTTTATCCGATACATTCAGGGCGCGCATCTGCATAGGCAGGTGCGCGCTCTTTTCTTTGGGGCGATGCGGCGAGGAAGTGGCCTGCGGGCACTCGGCCAAGGCTTGCCAGTATGAGGCGTCCATACGGACAGATAAAAAAGGGGCGCCGTGCTGTCGCGCGGCGCCCCGAGGCTTAGAGGAGGAAGTCTTCTTCGGTGGTGGGGTATCCGAATTAGACCTCCGTCTGGTCCGGTCATGTACTATGAGCCGGATCATCCCAGATGGATCGTCTTATCTGCCAAGATGGCTGTTGAAGAAGTCGATCATGACCTTGTAGGCGTCGCGAGATTCCGGGACGTCCGGATTGTAGAAGAAGCCGTGAAACATGCCTTCCCAGACATGGAGGTCGGTTTCGACGCCGAGCTTCACAAGACGGCTGTGCGTGTAGACAGCTGCGCTCATTTCGAACCCGCGCGTGCCTGTAATGATTTGGGTCGGCGGGAAGCGGGAAAGGATTTCATCGGACTCTGTCGGAGCAACAAGCGGATCATAGGGGTCGGCTTCTGACAGATAGGGCATGAGTGAGCGTGCCGGTTTGTCGGAGGCGGGCTCCTCTGTCGGCGGAGCCATGAAGCGTCCTTCACCGATGGCTGTGGCAGTATAGTTGGCATCACCACCAAAGCCTTTCACGGGTGGAGCGGCGCCGGCGCAATAGATGCCGATGGCGCCGGGCATAGGCAGGTCATGGGCCTGGAACCAAGCCATGGACATGCCGGTCAGCATGCCACCGGCGGAGCACCCGTAGATGCCGATATTTTCTGGCGCATAGGTTTTCAAAAGCTCGGTATAAACCTTGGCGACATCTTCGCTGGCGGCCGGAAACTTGTATTCGGGCGCCTGGCGATAGTCCACGGCAACGACACGGAAGCCACCAAGCGACGCCAGCGGAACGGACTCAAGTTCCGCGCAAGCAGGCCAGCAGGTTATGAAGCCGCCGCCATGTAGATCGATCAATACGCGGTCTTTTTGCGCATCGGAGACGCCACCAACGGGGGTGTAATCATAAACGTGAACACCGCCCATACTGGTGTCGGTCTTGCTAAAGGGATAGAGCTCTGCCTGCCGGTCCATGTAGGTTTTCAGAAACATGGGGGCGCCGATTTCTTCGACTTCCTTGATCATTTCCGGATTTTGCATCGCGGTCAGGTGGTCGGTTAGGTATGCCTTGCCCTCGGGGCTGAGATAGTCAGACACCGGCACGGACATGGCCGGTACCAGCACTGTGCCATCCGGCTTAACGACGACTTTAGCGGCGGTAGGCGGTGTGGTCTCCGGTGCTGGCGCGCTGGCGCAGGCCGCAATGGCGAAAACAGAAAGGGCCATCGCGCAGGCGACTGCGAGACGTCCGGGTTTTCGTTGGGAGTTTGGCTGTATATCCATTTCTCTTCTTCCTGGCGTCATTGTGAGATTGTCGAGCTTCATTGGTCTGCTGCCATCGCGGCGCCGTCAGCGGTAGCGACTTCGGTTTTGACCCACCAGACGGCAGCGGCAGCGCAGAACATGCAGACGCCGCAAAGGCGCAGTACATTGCGCGCGTCACCGCCCAGCAGCGGTTCGTAGTAGAAGGGCAGGGTGGCCGCGAGCAGCAGCATCGGGATCACGATCATCATGTTGAAGATGCCCATGTAGACGCCCGTACGATCTGGCGGGATGGCATTCGAGAGGATGATGTAGGGATTGCCCATGATGGACGCCCAGCCGATGCCTATGCCGATGGCCGGAATGAACAGCATCCACTTCTCCAAAGCGAAGGGCAGACTAAACATGCCGATGCCCGCCAGGATGAGACAGAGGGCGTGAATGCGATGTGCGCCAAGCCTTTTTGCGAGCGGGACCATGGCGAAGGCCAGAACGAAGCCCAGCCCGTTATAGAAGGCTGCCATTTCGCCATTCGCAAGAACCGCTGAGCGGAAACCATCCGAAACAGCATCAGACGTACCGTAAACCGAATGCCCGATCGAGTAGACGACATAGGCCCAGTAAGCGGCCATGGCATACCACTGGAACAGGCTCATCAGAGCAAGTTTGCGCATCGCAATTGGCATTTCGATGATCGCCTGCCAGATCTCCGCGAAGACCGGGAGGAAGCCTTTCGGCTTGGCATCAATGGCGGCCTCTTCCTGAGGCGTCAGGGGCAGTTCCGGAACGCGGAGAATGGACCAAAGGATCGTTGTGAGTGAGAGAAATGCGCCGATCATAAAGGCATAGCGTGTAACATATGGAATGTTGTGGCTGTCGATGGCGTTCATGTTCATGCCAAGCACGTAGACCATGAAGGACGGGGACAGGAAGGCCAGCATCTGTGCCAGCCCAGTGAACGCACTTTGTGTCAGGAAGCCGAGTTGTCGCTGCTCGGGTTCAAGCCGGTCGCTGACATAAGCCCTGTAAGGTTCCATTGTTATATTGTTGCCGGCATCGAGGATCCATAGCAGGCTGGCCGCCATGAGGATCGATGAGCTGAGCGGCATGAAGAACAGGCCTAGCGAGCACAGAATGGCGCCGAAGATGAAATACGGGGTGCGTCGACCCCATCGCGATTTGGTCTTGTCGCTCAATGCGCCGATGATGGGCTGAACAATCAGGCCTGTCATCGGGCCGGCTAGCGTCAGAATGGGAAGCGCTGCTTCATTTGCCCCGAGATAGGAATAGATCGGGCTCATGTTGCCTTGCTGCAGACCGAAGCTGAACTGCAGGCCGAGGAAGCCGAGGTTCATTTCCAGTATGCGCAGGACGCTTACGTGCGGCCGGGGTGTGACCCGCTCATGTGCGGGCGCGGTGCCTGTAGACTGAACCATTTTGGCCTCCCAGCCCTGAAATTTTTATGAGATCATCAGGATCAGACTTGCTTATACGAGGCATGTTTGCGTCATACAACAATCGATTGCTTTTTTGCGCCGACCGTGGGAATTTTAAGCTCGGGAGTGCGCAAATGTCTAAACAAAATGGTCTTTTGGTCGGCGGCGTGGATGGCGGCGGAACCACATTCAAATGCTGTATCTCCACGGCCGAAGGCGAAATACTGAGGTCTGAACGCTTTGTCACGGCAAGGCCTGAAGACACGATGGACGCCTGTTCTGATTTCTTTGTGCGCTGTGCCAAGGCCGGCCAGCCGCCCGAGGGTATTGGGATTGCCTGTTTTGGTCCACTCGATATTGATCCTCAGTCTGCTAACTATGGCTCCATCCTGAATACGCCAAAGGCTGGCTGGAGCGGATTCAATGTCAGGAATGAGCTGGCCGACAGGACGGGGCTGCCTGTTAGTGTCGATACAGATGTGAACGGCGCGCTGGGGGCCGAAATGGCCTGGGGCGCGGCGCGCGGCGCGAAGAGCGCCGTTTACGTGACCGTTGGAACGGGAATAGGCTCGGGAATATTCGCCAATGGCGACTTTCTTGGCCGGCCGAGCCATCCGGAATTCGGCCATATCCGTGTGACGCGGCATCGGGATGATATCTACGGAGGGTCCTGCAGCTTCCATGGCGACTGCTTGGAGGGGCTGACGAGCGCGCCTGCGGTGGAGGCGCGGTTTGGTCCGCCCGAACTGATGGCGCCGGATCATCCCGGCTGGGAAATCGTGGCCTGCTATCTTGCGCAGGCGTGCATCTCGCTGACCCTGACACTGAGGCCTGAAAAGATCGTTCTGGGCGGTGGCTTGTTGCTTGCGCCCGGGCTGATTGATCACATTCGCGAACAGTATGCCGCCATGCTGAACGGCTATCTCGACATGCCGATAGATGCTGTCGCGCAGCTGATTGTTCTGCCTGGGCTTGGCGACAATGCCGGATTGCTGGGCGGCGCCAAGTTGGCCTTGCAGAGCTTGGTGAGCCAATGACAGATTCTGCTGAGCGGCTGGCGCTTGAGACTTGGGCCAAGGGGGAGAAAATTTTGCTGTGGCCTGACGGCGTGCCAGGCTGCGCATTCGCTGCGCAGGCGCTTCCTTCTGGCTGGCCGCAAACCCAGCTACGGAATATCGCGCAGCCTTATATGCGTCTTTTCCGTCCGGAACGCGCTAACGGCCGGAGCCTTCTGGTTATTCCCGGCGGGGCCTATAAGTTTGTGTCCATTGCCAATGAGGGCGTTGATATTGCCCGGTCAATGACCGCCGAAGGCTATACTGTTTTTGTGCTTGTCCACCGTTTACCATCTGAAGGGTGGGGGCAGCCGTCTGAGGTGGCACTTCAAGATGCGCGGTGCGCTTTGGTCCTTATTGGCGAGATGTCGGCGACGCTTGGGACGGACGTGACTCAAGTGCATGTCATCGGCTTTTCCGCTGGCGGGCATCTCGCTGCGTCACTTGCCACGCGGCCGGGGGATGGGGCGACAGATACGCCGTCTCTAAGCTCGATGGGGCTTATTTACCCTGTGATTTCGCATGAGAAGCGGATCGGGAACGCGTTGTCGACGCAAAGCCTTCTTGGCGACAATCCTTCGGAGAGCAGGGTCGCGCTGCACTCGCCTGCAGGACATGTTTCGGCAAATTCACCGCCCGGGTTTTTTGTGCATGCACTCGATGATGCTGACGTTCCATCGGAGAACAGTCTTGTCATGATCAGGGCCATGCAGGCTGCTGGTCGTCCAGTAGAGCTACATCTGTTTGAAGAGGGTGGTCACGGATTTGGCCTCGGGGCACCGCACCTGCCGGTGAGGCAGTGGCTGGGGCTCTATTGTGACTGGCTCGACCGGAAAAATACCAAGCCAGAAAGCGCAGCGTGATGCGCAAATACAGAAAAAATATAGAGGAGACGTAGAGGATGGTTGATTTCAACAGACGACAGTTCGCCATGCTGGGCGGCATTACCTTGCTTGGCACGCTTGCGGCTGGCTCGATCGGAGCGTGCGCCTCGGCGCCCGAAGCGATCGCCAGCAATGATCTGAGTATGGTCGACCCGGAGCTGCGCGAAGCCGCAGGAAGAATTCTGGAGATGTCGTCCAAGGGCGGCGGGTTTTCGGACGCGACCCTGCAAGCATCGCGTGAGCGTGGCGCTTCTTTTGTGCGACCTTTCTTGCCCGATGTGCCGGTGGTCGGGCGGCAGGTTCCTGGCGCATCTGGCATGCCGGATGTGACCGTTTACGTGGTAAATGGCGGGGGCGAGGCGGCGCGTCCTGCCATCCTTCATACACACGGTGGTGGTCACATTCTCGGGTCTGCGAAAGGGGATGTGCCTTACCTTCAGGCGATGGCACGCGAGCTCGATTGTGTGGTCGTAACGGTTGAATACCGTCTTGCGCCCGAAACTAAATATACCGGGTCGGTAGAGGACAATTATGCGGGGCTGCTCTGGCTCTACAGAAATGCCGACGCGATCGGCGTGGACAGGTCGCGTATTGCCCTGCTGGGTGAAAGCGCCGGCGGAACGCATGCGGCCTTGCTCGCGATTGCAGCGCGTGATCGTGGTGAAGTGCCTATTGTTCTTCAGGCGCTGATATATCCGATGCTTGACGACCGGACGGGCAGCACGCGTTCCGTACCACCCTTCATTGGTGCGATTGGTTGGGATGCTAAGTCCAACGGCTATGGCTGGACGTCATTCCTGGGACAGGAGGCTGGAAGCGCGAGTGTTCCGGCAGCCGGTGTGCCGGCGCGCATTGCCGATCTAACCGGACTGCCGCCCGCATTTATCAGCGTCGGTGCACTCGACTTGTTCGTATCGGAGGACATCCAGTATGCGAACCGCCTCATCGATTCTGGTGTCCCGACCGAGTTGCTGGTGGTTCCGGGAGCCTTCCACGGGTTTGATCGTGTGGGAGCCGAAGCGGCCGTTTCGAAGCGTTTCGATGCTGCAAAGATGGCGGCCTTCCGGCGCGCTTTTTAGCCAGCCGTCGTGACGCGCTCTTCGCAATAAGCCAAGCCATTGCGCATCGTGTCAGACGCGACGAATGAATATAGCAATCGATTGTATAATGCGATAAACAAACAATCGAAACGCCAATGCCTGATAGGACGCGTACCAGTCCGGGGACGAAGGATCGTATGAGATCGAAAGTAATTGTGAATGTCCCCGAGGCATCGTCAACGCGCTTTACACACGGTATCGCGCACCCCGAGCTGTGGCTGTGGGATTCGTGGACGTGCAAGTCTGAGGGCAGGTACCACCTGTATTGTCTGGCTTTTGCCCGAAAGGATTCAGAGGGGCGTCCAACATCTCCAGCCCAGAGAAACGATTTCAAATTCCATATCCGGCATTTTGAAAGCGAAGATGCAGGTGAATCATGGCGTGACCGGGGTGCTGTCGTGCAATCCACGTCGGAGCCAAATGCGACCCTGAGCGATAATGTATGGAGCGGGTCTACCCACATAGACAGCGATGGCACATTTCTGTTCGCTTATACGGGCTTGCCAAGTGTGTCGAAGGACCGGCGGTTTCTCCAGACAATTTGCATCGCAGAAGGCGCCGATCCGGGCGACGTGTCCCGCTTGCCACTGGCAGCTGTGTCCGATCCTTTGCGGGATTACGACTCCATTCGTGCGGCCGGTTACTTCCTCGGTGAACGCGAAATGCTCGGTGCAAATTGCGGTGAATCCGGCGGTCCCATCCTGGCTTGGCGTGACCCTTTCCTTTTCAGACATGAAGGCAGCATTCATGCGCTCTGGGCCGCCAAGGCGGGGGCCTTGCAACCTGCTGTGGCACATGCGAGCCTGCGCCGGAATGAGGGCGGTGGCTTCGTCGTTGACGAGCTATTTCCGCCGATGCTGTTGCCTGATGGGGATGCGTTTACGCAAGCCGAGGTGCCGAAGGTCTATTTCGACGACAGCAACCAGAAATGCTGGCTCATTATATCTGCCTGCAATCGTATCTCCGAAGATCAGCCTGATGATGAAATTGTTAAAGATCAGCGCTTGTATGTCAGCGACAAGCTTCGCGGTCCGTGGATCGCATATCGCGGGACGACGAGTGTCGTACCGGATATCGAGCATCTGTTTGGCGCCAGCGTAATGGACGCCGACTTTGCCGCCGGTCAGCTCAGGCTGATCGCTCCCTATACTGAAATGGCGGATTCCTCACTGCAGCTGACATTTGCGCCGGTCAAGACTGTGGTGCTCCCAGAGCAGGAGCGGCTGGCGACACTATTGGGAAGAAGCATGGCTGACGGGTTTTAGCCAGGGTGGGCGATGCCTTACCTATTTGGAACGCTGGACTGACGGACGACCAGTTCAGTATTCGTAAGGCGTGACCTGACGCGCTCTCCGTTTATCTTTTTCAGGAGGAGGGAGACCAAGAGCTCTCCGCCTTGCGCAATGTTCTGATTAATTGTGGTCAGCGCTGGCGTTGATAGTGCGGACTGGCCGATATTGTCATAGCCCACGACGCTGACGTCGTTCGGCACACTCAACTTGACCGAATGAAGAGCGTGGATGGCGGCCATGGCCAGAACATCCGATGCTGCGAAAATCGCATCGAATTCGACGCCTGACTTCGCAAATTCGATCACAGCTTTGTAGGCTTTCCTACCGCCAAAGTTGACGGGAAGGATAAGGCGCTTGTCATGGGACCTGCGGGCTTTGGTGTGGACTGCGGCAAAGCCGTCATAGCGCAGTTGAACTTCCGGAAGCGAAACGTCGCCGAGAAAAAGGATGCGGCGTCGGCCGACGGAGAAGAGGTGCTCAGCGGCCAGACGACCACCTTTTTCGTTGTCGCTCCCGACAAAGGTGTAGCGGTTGTGTGCAAATCGGCCGCCCCAGACGACGACATTCTTGCGAAGGTCGCTGGCTTCGTTCAGTCGATCCGAACGGCCGGCCTGTCCGATCACGATAAGGCCATCGGCACGGCCCGTCTGGAGGAGGCGGCGCTCGGCAATTTGGCTTTCAGATTGTGGAAGGCTGATAACAAGATCATAGCCTGCGCGCGCGGCGGCGTTGGACACGGCGCCCACCATTTCGAGGTAGAACGGATCCGAAATTGTCTGCTCGGATTTGGCATCAATCGGGATAACGATTCCGAGCATATTGCTGGACTGACGCCGCAGGCTTTGTGCTGAGGCATTGACCACATAACCGAGCTCATCGGCTAGTTTCATAATGTGGTCTTTGGTCTTTTGTTTCACGAGAGGGCTGTCAGCCAGCGCGCGTGATACTGTCGAAATATCAACCTGGGCCTGCTTCGCCAGCTCGCTCATGGTTACGCGCTTGTTCATTGATTTTGCTCCAAAGTCGCGCCTGCCCACGCCGGGTATCTCTTATCGACCACTCCGAGAAATACAAGAATATTGTAAAACCATACGGGGCATTTCCCGCGATGCAAGGAAGCGTGGCGTCGCGGCCGACGAATCGGATGTAGCGTGGGCGGCCATATGATCACGGTCAGTGCGCTCGCGGCCTTCTGCCCAGCAGCCTTTAGTGTGCTTTTTTGCAGGCTCGGGCACGTCGGTGCTGCTCGGCTGGAACTCGCCCCCCTATATCGGGAGGGTAGGGTCGGACGTTCAGACGGTACGTTGTTTTACCGGAAGAGATCTAGGTCGATGGCGTCTGCCATGGCGCGGTAGCCAGCGTCCGAGGGGTGGATTGAGTCGCCTGAATTATATGCTCTCGCCAGACGGCCTTCGTTATCCGGGTCGCGCACGATTGCGTCGAAGTCGATGACGGCGTCGAAAGCGGCGCTGTTACGGATCCAGTCGTTGACTTCCTGCCTGATCACTTCCTTTCCTTCCGTGGCGTAGCCGGGAAGGGGGGAGCCCAGATCAGGCGTGAGTGTGGCGCCGATAATTGTGACGCCGCGCGCGTGCGCTCTGCTGATCAGTTGTGAGTACGCTGCAATGATGTCGTGTGTGCCGAGGGTTCGGTATGAGTCGGACATACCATTCAGGGTGAGCCCGCTGAGGCCGATGTCATTGATGCCCTCCATCAGGATGATGTGGGTTACGCCGGGAACTGACAGTGCATCGCGATCGAATCGCGTGAGCGCGCTTTCTCCAAGTACGCCTTCTTCGAGCAGACGGTTGCCGCCAATTCCCTGGTTGGCAATCGCAATATTTTGCAAGCCTTCCGCCCGGAAACGTGCTGCGAGGTAGTCTGGCCAACCGCGCGTCAGCGGATCTGCGCTGCCATTGCCGTCGGTAATGGAATCGCCAAAAGCAACGATAACGCGGTTCACGCTCGGATTGTCGACAAGTATGGCCGTTACGAGGGGGCGCGCCACAATGGTCTCGGCGCCTTCGAGAACTATCTCGGCTGTTCTGTCATCGCCTGGCAGCATGCTGACGACCAGCTGCTTGTCAGCCTGGGGCGGGCTAACGGGACCCACCAGGTGGACGCTGACTGCGAGTACATTGCCCGAGGCGACAGGCAGTGCCACTGGGTCACTCCAGACCGTTCCGCCGGAAAGCAGCGAGACACCGACTTGATCGTTGAATGAAAGCTTTTGCATCGTTTCGGGCATGATGCCCGTGGCGTCAGTCAGCGCGATGGTGGCGCCGTCAATGGCAAGCTTTGGCACGCTCGGGCCACCGGACAACGCGATGCGTACCGAGTTGCCTCCCGCGCTGACACGCATGAGATAGCGGAGGTTTCCCTCAAGTTGCGGCGTGGTGACGCCCGGGGGCAGGATCTCGGGCGGGATTGGCGTCGAGGGGCTGCTTGTCCAGGTGGCGACCCAATTGGGGCGGGCGGTCGCTGGCTGTTGCGTGTCCTGTATGGTCGTGCAGGCGGCAGCAACAAGAATACCCGTTGCGAGCAGCGTATATCTGACTGCGGCGCAAATAGGGGTACTGAGCATGAGGGACATCCTTTGAAATCGGTCGGCGCTGCGGATCGGTGGTCAGGGGCAGGCGCTAGTTTCCGGCCTTATCGACGGCTTTTTGAATCGCGACGACGGCATCGTCGTGCATCGCAGCGTACCCAAGACGTTGGGGGTGCACGCCGTCATGTGTATAGTCGCCCTTCATCTCGCCCTCGTCGCCAACCAGATTGGCGTAATAGTCCACATAGACGGCGCCGATCTCTTCGGCATAGTCCTTGAGCCACTCATTGAGCGAGGCGATGCGCTCTACAGGCTGGATGTCCGCGCGCCAGCCAAAGGACTTCGCAGGCGGGATACTGGCGAGGATAACGACAATGTCCTGGCTTTGCGCCATGGCGGCCATGGCGCGAATGTTCGCTTTGTAGTCCTCGTCGCGCACAAAACCCGTGTTTTCGGCAAGATCATTCGTGCCGGCCATTATATGGACCGCTGTGGGATGAAGGGCGACCACGTCCTGCCAAAAGCGGGCGACCATCTGTGTGCTCGTCTGGCCACTAATCCCGCGGCCAATCACGCCGTCGGTAAAGAGGTCGGCATCTCCGACGGTCCAGAATTCGGTAATCGAGTCGCCCATGAATACGGCTCTCGGCGCTGGTCCGTCGGAAAGAGCCGCGTTGGCCGCCTTATATTTGCAGACGTAGGCCCAGTCGTTTTTCTGGCGATACTTCTCGCCCTCCTGTAGCGTGGCCAGTTCCGGCGCGCCCATAATCGACTGGTGGGTAAAGTTGCTCGCCGGATCGAGAAGGTCATGAACGACGCCCGCCATGAAAGTTGTCACGGTCGGATCTTCTGTCTGGCACGGCGGCGGTGCGTCTGCCGGCTCCGGTTGAGCGTTTGCAGTGAAGTGTAGTGCGGCAAGGGCGACTGAAAGAACCAGGGCATTTGGCAAGCGGACAAGCGGATAGTTTTTCACTTCGAATTCCCTTCAATGCGTATTTTGTTTTGAGATGGGCATGACGATACCGAATACGCAATGTTCGTCATCAAGTGTTTATATGGCTAACAACACCGGTATGATCGATGCGGACAATCGATTGTATTATAGTGATGCAATCGGTTCAAGCGCGATGTATGCGACCGATTTTGTTCGAACAGCAACAGTCTCCAAATTTTTGATTGAGTGGATTGCGATGCTTCAAGCGCGGTGATAGAGAATTATACAATCGATTGGATAAAAAATCGAGCGACAGGGAGAGGAGCAGGCCATGCGCACTGATTATGCTTGCCGAGATTATTCGGCATCGACAAAAGATATTTTCCGTAAATCCACAGCAATTGGAGGCTTGAAGTCCGCCAGCAGTGCGCTTGTGCTATCGGCTATGGCCGTCATTGCTGTCACTCCAGCCTTTGCGCAGGATGAAGCACCCGCAACAGCGGACGATAGTGTGCGCCGCGAGGCCACAATCGTCGTGACTGCCACCAAGACCGGCGCGCAGGCACTGGAAGACGTGCCGTTTGCCATTCAGGCGTTCAGCGGTGAATCACTGACGAACAGGAACATCCGTGAAGGCGCAGACCTGATCGAGTTGATTCCTGGGGCATCGCAGGTGCAGCAGATTGGCGCTGGCTATCGTATCTTCGCATTCCGTGGAACGGGAGCTGGCGGTCCTGTCGGTGATGGCATGGTAGGCTATTACCTGGATGATACGCCTTTTGGCGTGCCAAATAACCAGACTGCTCCGCCGCTTCAGTACTTTGATATTGAGCGCGTCGAGGTGCTGCGCGGGCCGCAGGGCACGCTTTACGGGCAAGGTTCAATGGGCGGCGCGATCATCTATCGCACCAAGAATCCCGACATGAGCGAGTTCACTACAGAAGGCGAAGCGGCCCTGTCGTCGACGGCGGATGCAAGCGATCCGAACTACAGGATTTCGGCGGCCGTTTCCGTTCCTTTGATCAAGGATAAACTGGGTCTGCGCCTCAGCGGCGGCTATGATTATCAGGCCGGTTATGTGGATGTGTATTCGGATGGTCCAGTGGGCAAACCACGTCTAACCGATGCAAACGATATCACGGCCAAGAACCTCCAGGCCGTGCTGCTCTGGCAACCGACCGATGACCTTTCTGTGCGACTTCGCGCCTGGGAATTCTCGACGGACCAAGACTTCTTGTCTGTCTTCGCGTCTGTTGATCCGCCATATGCGGCAAACCAGGGCGATGTGAATGGCTATGACAAGCGCAAAGCGCGATTCTACTCCAACACGATCAACTATGATTTTAGCAATTTCACGCTGACAAACGCGACCAGCTATCAGGAATCCCTGCCGGGTGGCTTCAGCACCGGTCTTGGCTTGGGCCCACCGCTTGGCACGGGCGTTCTGAAAAATGGTGGCAATTCCGACAGCTTTGTGAACGAATTTCGCCTCGCCACGAACGGCGATGGTCCCTTCCACTGGGTCGGCGGGCTCTATTATCAGAAGGCCGAGGGGCTCTACATATTCAACCTCGACTTCCCGTCACTTTCACTTGATGGCACCACCCTCACAAAAACAGAGAACAGCTCGGTGTTCTCGGAAATCAGCTATGACCTGTTTGGTGGCAAGCTCGTGCCACTGGTCGGGCTTCGGTATTATCAGGACACGCGGACGTCTGAATCCGTCTCCAACGGTGTGCCTGCCAACAGCAAGGCTAATCTCGACGCCACGACGTGGCGTGTGAATCTTGCTTATTACCCGACAGAAGACTGGACGGTCTTCTTCAATGCGGGAACCGGCTTCCGCAGCGGGATCCTGCAATCTCAGGCCCAGGCTGATGCGGTGATCGCTGACGGTGTCCCGACCGACATCTCTCTGCGTCCGGATGAGCTGCGCAATATTGAAGTCGGCGTGAAGGGCTCTCTTCTGAACGGCGCCCTCAATGTCGCGGCAAGTGTGTATGACGTGAAGTTCACTGACTTGCAGGCTGCGTTCAATACATCGATCGGGTTGGCAGCCTTTGCCAACCAGGGTGACGGCAAGACTCAAGGCCTGGACGTTGAGGTCAGGTGGGAAACGCCTGTCGAAGGTCTGAGCCTGGCCGCAATTGCCAACGTGAACAAATCGGAATTCACCAATATCGTTCCTGAGTTTGCGGCAGCCGACCCACGTGCCGGTAACGGACAAACACTTTTCAACACGCCGCCGCATAACGCCCGGCTTGATCTCGATTACTACCGTCCGCTTTCCGGCAAGTGGGAGCTGAACGCAAACGCCTCAGCTACTTTCAACAATACCGGGAAGAACCAAGACGCCTCCGTGGAACTCATTGGTAACTATGAGCTCTTCGATGCGAGCGTGGGCTTCCGTCGTGACAACTACGAGATCCGGCTGTTTGGCGACAACCTGTCAGACGAGCGCGGGCCGACGGCCGCAAACGGCACGACGTTGCTTGCTGGTCCTCGGCCACGGACGATTGGCGTCCAGTTGAGGCTTCTGACGAAATAATGCGTCGCAGTTTGAGCTGAGCTGGAGGGGGCGATCTTGTTTGAGGATCGCTCCCTTCTCGGCGCACATTTTCTGTGCTCGCTTGAGGGAGAAGACGTATGGCGACCAAGGACAAGAAAGATACGGCAGCCGTCGGTCAGGGTATTGCGCGTCGTGCCGTGCTCAAGGGATCTGCACTTTTGGCTGGCGGTTTGGCAACAGCCTGCGCGACGCGCAGTGGAACCACCGCAGATGTGGCACAGGGGCCTCCTCCGAAGGAAGATGAGGGGCCGGCCGTGAGAGCAGGAAAGGATACTGCGATCGTGAACACACAATCGGGCAAAGTTGCCGGGTTCGCTCGCGATGGCATTTTCGGATTCAAGGGCATGCCCTATGGCGCGCCCACAGGTGGCGAGAACCGCTTTCTTCCACCGAAGCCGCCCGTTGGTTGGACAGGCGTGCGAAGTTCACGCCAGTACGGCCCGGTTTGTCCGCAGGACAAAGGCATGGGCCGCTTCAATGACGAAGAAGCCTTCATTTTTCAATGGAATGACAGCGCTGAGTCGGAAGACTGCCTCCGCCTGAATGTCTGGACACCCGGCCTCGAAAAGACCGCGAAGCGTCCGGTCATGGTCTGGCTCCATGGCGGCGCTTTTGCCGCTGGTTCGGGGCACGACCTGCCGGCGTTTGATGGCGAGAGTCTGTCGCGGCGCGGTGACGTAATTGTGGTGACGCTCAATCACCGGCTCAATCTGCTTGGTTATCTCGATCTCTCTGCGCATGGCGACAAGTATGCGGAGTCTGGCAATGTCGGAATGCTCGACATTGTCGCCGCCCTGCAATGGGTCCGCGACAATATTGAGAGTTTTGGAGGCGATCCGGGGCGCGTGATGATCTTCGGACAGTCAGGCGGTGGGGCAAAGGTTTCCACGCTGATGGGCATGCCGGCCGCGAAGGGACTGTTCCACAATGCCGCCGTGATGAGCGGGTCGTTCGGAATGGTCAATACGACCGAGAATTCCCGCCGCCTGACGCACCTTTTTCTGAAGGAGCTGGGGCTTGATGCTTCGTCCGTACAACAGCTTCACACATTGCCCTATAATACGCTGCAAAGGGCGAGTGATGCCGTCTTGCAGCGAGAGAACGCGCCGTTTGACGATTTTGTCGACATTCGCAAGATTCGCAACAATCTCAGCTTTGCTCCCGTTGTCGACGGGAAAGTCCTTCCGGCCTGGCCCTTCAAGGAATCGGCGCCTGCGATATCAGCCGATGTACCCATGATTATCGGAACTACGCAGAATGAGTTCGTGACCGGGATCAACAATCCGGACGCGATGGCCATGACGGAAGATGAGCTGAGCGCGCGCGTCGCGCGTGCCTTCCCGGGCCGAGCAAAGGCGATCATTGCGGCATTCCAAAAGGCGGCCCCTCAGGCAAAGCCTTTCGAACTCTGGTCGCGCATTGCGACCGGGCCCATTCGCGCCGCTGCCATCCGGCAAGCGAAGGGGAAGGCGGATGGCAAAAGGGCGCCCGCCTATCTGTACGAGTTCACATGGCAAACGCCGATTCTCGATGGTCGGCCGATGGCATTCCATTGCGCGGATATCCCGTTTGCCTTCTTCAATACTGATCGTTGTGACACGATGTCTGGCGGGGGGGCAGAAGCGCGCGCGCTGAGCGCCACTATCGCAGATGCCTTTATCCATTTCGCGCGTACCGGCGACCCGAACCATGACGGATTGGTCGATTGGCCCGTTTATGAGAGTGCAACTTCGCCAACGATCATGTTCGGTGAGGATGTTAAGGTGTCACTGAACGGCGATGGGGTCGCATTGTCTACGTTGGGCGATCTTTAGGCGTTTCCAAGCCTCGGAAAGCTATGCAATATTCAGCAGAACGCCGGGGGAGTCGGGCTATGCAAGAGAAGATCGAAATTGACGGCAAGGGCTATTGGCGCGCTGTTTTGCGCCTGACCCTGTCATTACTCGCGATCTGGTTCCTGGCTTCATATGGCGCGGGCATACTGTTTCGTGACTTTCTAGACCAGGTGAAGATCGGCGGCGCCCCGCTTGGTTTCTGGTTTGCGCAGAACGGCGCGATCTATGTCTTCGTTGTGCTCATTTTCTATTACTGCTGGGCCATGGGTCGCCTGGAACGCAAGTTTGGTCTGAGGGGCTGAGATGATGGATCAGGACTTCTGGACTTACTTCTTCGTTGTTCTCACATTTGGTCTCTATATCGGTATCGCGATCTGGGCGCGGGCAGGGTCGACACAGGACTTCTATGTCGCTGGGCATGACGTGCACCCGACCATCAACGGCATGGCTACGGCCGCTGACTGGATGTCTGCGGCGTCCTTCCTCTCGATGGCGGGGCTGATTGCCTTCCTCGGCTATGGTGGCTCGGTCTACCTGATGGGATGGACAGGCGGCTTCGTGCTCCTGGCGCTTTTGCTCGCGCCTTTCTTGCGGGAGTTCGGAAAGTTCACGGTGCCTGACTTCGTCGGCGACCGGTATTATTCGACGACGGCGCGGGTCATCGCCGTGGTCTGTACCCTGTTCATCTCTTTTACTTATATCGCCGGCCAGATGAAGGGCGTTGGCGTTGCCTTTTCCGGATTCCTTGGCGTGCCATTCGAGTGGGGAATCGGGATCGGCATGGTGATCGTGTTTATCTATGCCGTGCTCGGCGGCATGAAGGGCGTGACCTATACGCAGGTCGCGCAATACGTGGTGATGATATTTGCCTATACCGTACCAGCGATCTTTATCTCCCTGATCATCACAGGCAATGCGATCCCGCAGCTAGGGTTCATATCCAATGTGCGTGGGGATGAGATTTCCATGCTCGACAAACTGAACGAAGTCGTCACCGGGCTGGGCTTTGGCGCATATACCGAGACAAGCAAGTCCAAGCTGGATGTCTTCGCCATTACGGGCGCGCTTATGTTCGGGACGGCTGGCCTACCTCATGTGATCGTGCGCTTCTTTACGGTGCGTAGCGCAAGTGCCGCGCGTTATTCCGCCGGTTGGGCGCTGGTGTTCATTGCGCTCCTGTATACGACGGCGCCTGCCGTTGGCGCGTTCGCGCGTCTCAACTTCGTAAATACGGTCAATGATGCGACCTATATCGAAGATGGCGAAGATTACGACACGACAGCCGCGGCCATTGTTGCAGAGGGCGGCAAGCCGGTACCAGTCTGGTACAAGGACTGGGAGAAAACGGGACTGCTCTCCTATGAAGACCTGAACGGCGATGGCATCATGCAGTATCGCGGACCGAATGCGCCTGACGGACTGCAAAACGAGTTGAAGCCAAGCAATGATATCTTTGTGCTGGCGAATCCGCAGATCGCGCAGCTGCCTGGCTGGGTGGTCGGTCTAATGGTAGCTGGTGGTCTCGCCGCTGCGCTGTCCACCGCAGCGGGCCTGCTGATGGTGATATCATCGGCGGTCAGCCATGACCTTTGCCGGAAGACCCTTTTCAAGGACATGAATGACAAGACAGAGCTGAGAGTAGCACGCGGCGCAGCGGCTTCCGCTGTGTTTGCAGCTGGCTTGCTGGGGATATTCTCGTCCCAGCTCGGCTTTGTCGCACAGGTTGTCGCCTTCGCGTTCGGCCTTGCGGCCGCCTCGCTGTTTCCGACGATCTTCCTCGGCATCTTTTGGAAGCGCATGAACAGGGAAGGTGCAATCGCATCCATGATCTTCGGATTGGTCGCGACCTTCACCTACATCGTTTATTTCAAGTTCGTGGATCTGGATCCGACGCACTGGTTCCTTGGCGTATCGCCCGAAGGGATCGGCTTCCTGTTCATGCTAGGGTCGTTGGCGGTTGGTATGGCCGTGTCACTGATAACGGCGCCACCCCCGCAGGAAATCCAGGACATCGTGGAGGATATCCGCGTTCCGGGCCTGCGGAGGACTTTATCTGTCGCGCAAGAACATTCCGCGCCCTAGCGCGCGGGTAGCAGGCAACATGCAGTCCGTCTGTGTATCAGGTGGACTGCAGTTCTGAACTTAGACGGTCACGCAGTTCGCGTTTGATGAACTTACCGCTCGCGTTGCGTGGCAGGGCGTCATCAAGGAACCAGATGTAACGGGGGACCTTGTGCTTCGCCATGACGGTAGCGCAATGGTCGCGCAGCTCCGCCTCCGTGAGGCTCTGCCCTGCATTCAGGACAATGGCGGCGCCAACTTCTTCTCCCAACCGGTCGTCCGGTACGCCGAAGACACAGCACTCTGCTATGGCAGGGTGGGTGTAGAGCGTGGACTCGACCTCGGCGCAGTAAATGTTTTCGCCGCCGCGTAGGACCATGTCTTTCTTGCGGTCGACGATGAATATGAAGCCGTCTTCGTCAATGCGCGCGACATCACCTGTATGAAGCCATCCATCGGTAATGGAATCTGCAGTCGCTTCAGGGCGGTTGATATAGCCCTTGATGACTGAGGACCCGCGGACCCAGAGTTCACCTGTTTTGCCGGGGGGAACGGTCTCGCCCATGTCATCGACGCATTTCGCTTCGAAATTCGGCATGGCGGGGCCAGCGCTGTCCGGCTTGTCGATGAAGAAGTCACCGGAGACCGACGTTATGATACCGCATGTTTCGGTCATACCATAGCCCGTTCCGGGGCGCGCGGTGGCAACCTGGGACTCGATCTTTTTGACTAGGTCAGGCGGCACCTGCGCGCCGCCTCCCGCCAAGGACGTAAGGCTGGATGTGTCGGTTGAGGCAAAGTCGGGATGGTTGATGAGCTCGCGTGCCATGACGGGCACGCCGCTCATCGCGGTTACGCCTTCGCGCGCGATGAGGCGGAGCGCTTCGCCCGCATCCCAGCGATACATCAGCACGAGTGTGCCGCCGGCCGCGGTGACCGCGTACGCGCCGCAATTGTTGGCGGTGACGTGGAAGAGGGGCGTCGTGATCAGGGTCACGGGGACAGGCGGATCTTCAGGAGGCGCCACGCCTGTGGCCCGCTGTGTCGCAAGCGAGGCCGAAGTGGCCGCATAGACCATGTTGAATAGGTTAGAGACGCAGCCCCGGTGCGTGAGTTGCGCACCTTTTGGGTGGCCTGTGGTGCCTGACGTGTAGAAAATGCAGCAATCGGAATCTGGGTCCACAGGGATATCCGGCATCGCTCCGTCATGCGCGATGACCTCAGACCAGGGGGGGACGTCTGCGCCAGCATCAGAAATTCGTATACCGACTAGCTTGGTTTTGTTTGCGACTTCCGGTCGTTCACGTATGCGATCAAGACGTTCGGCATCTAGAAAGACAACCTTCGGCGCCGAATCGGTGAGTGCATAGGCCATCTCTTCCGCGGTCCACCAGGCATTCATGCCAACCACGGCAATGCCACTGCAGGCGCAAGCCCAGTATATGAGCATCCATTCGGGATAGTTGCGCATGGCGATGGCCACACGGTCGCCAGCCTTGACGCCCTGGTCGGTCAACCAGGCAGCGACGGCGTTCACCTGCTCATGTGATTGAGCGTATGTAAGCCGCTCATCGCCATAGATGAGATAGGGGCGATCAGCGAATTCGGCTGTCGACAGCCAGAATTCTCGAACACTGGAAGGGGCATTCTTGTAGGTCCGGATTCGGTTGCCAAGTACCTCGGCTTCTATGATTTCAAAGTCGCCACCTGGCCCAGTCAACTCTTCACGAGCTTTCAATAATTCGGCGTAATGCATGTTTCTTCCCAATGATTTTGGGCAATCATACACGCAAGCTCACCAAGGGGAACACATGGCGCCGGGGCAAGCAGTGTGATCGGTAATTTGGCTTCGTGCGCGAGCCTGCGGGCAAAGAGGTTTTTAGTAGGTTGAATGATCAAAAAGCAGGACTCCGTTGCGAATTAAGTTTCATAATTACAGGGAACTGGGGGGCTCAATCGCGGCGCCATCTATCGTGTTCGAGCACGTTTTGAGACTTTTCATTGCAGGTCGGACGCGAGATGCCGATACGGCACTTACCGCTAGGGCTTCGCGTGGAGTGAATCCGGGGGCAATAAATGCCATCCGGCTTGCGTGCTCTGCTGTTCTTAGTGCTGCTAAAAACCAACATCTCGTGGGGTCAATTTAGGCAGGTTGATTTTAAGGTAGGCGCGACGAAATGCTGACCCAGAATTTGCCGTGAATCACTTGATTTAATAGTGAAATTCCCCCTATAATCAGGACTTAACAACTGCCGTTTACCGAGAGCGCCGCACCGTCTGATGCGCAAGCACAGGCCCATGAATTCGGCGCATTCAATTTCGGCGTTTTGCGCGTGCGGGCGACGTTTAAACAGCTTCTGCCATGAGCATCCTTGCGCAGGACAACTAGCGGCGAGATACAGGCGATCGTTCAGGCGGTCGATTAGCATTTATGAATCGGAATATCATCATTACCTGCGCCGTTACGGGGTCGGGAGATACTGCAGATCGTTCACACCACGTGCCGGTCACGCCAAAAGAGATCGCGCATGCTTCAATCGAAGCGGCAAAGGCAGGCGCTGCCATAGCGCATATTCATGTGCGGGATCCAGAAACTGGCGCGCCGAGCCGTGATGTGTCGCTCTACCGGGAAGTTGTTGATCGTATCCGGGATGCCGATACTGATGTCGTTATCAACCTGACAACTGGCATGGGCGGTGATTTGTATCTTGGGCCTGACGCAGAGCCGCTCGACCTGACAGATGACACAGACCTTGTGGGCCAGAGGGAGCGCATGGCGCACGTCGAGGCCCTGCTGCCGGAGATATGCTCACTCGATTGCGGATCATTCAATTATCCGGGCGGAAACTATGTGTATGTCTCAACGCCAGACATGCTGCGCCTTGGCGCGAAGCGCCTCCAGAAGGTAGGCGTGAAGCCCGAGCTGGAAGTGTTCGAACTCGGCCACATCTGGTTTGCCAAGCAATTGCAGAAGGAGGGGCTCTTAGACTCCCCGCCACTCTTTCAGGTCTGCATGGGTGTTCGCTGGGCTGCCGAAGCGACGCCACGCAACTTCATGAACATGGTCGACAACCTTCCTGACGGCGCAAATTGGTCGGGGTTTGGTCTTGGGCCGGATGAAATGCCAATGGCGGCGCAGGCTGCGCTGCTGGGTGGGCATGTGCGTGTTGGTCTTGAGGACAACCTGTATCTTCAAAAGGGCACGCTTGCTTCGAATCCGCAATTGGTGGAGCGGGCGCGTTCAATCCTCGAAAACATGGGGGCGAGCATCCAATCGCCGGCCGAAGCCCGAGAGACCTTGAGGCTTACAAAGCAGGCGAAGCCCGCTCTGGCGAGAACGTCAGCATGATGTACAGTGCATACAAGGGCGTTGCGCATCCATGGCTGTGTGATGTGATGGGGCACATGACGACACGCCACTATGTGGCGATGTTCGATGATGCGTCCTATCACTTCCTGAATGAGGTCTTCGGTTGGATGCCGGGGGCCTCTGATGGCCCGGGTTGGGTGGATGTGAAACACACGATTACGTATGAGGATGAAGTGGCCGCGGGTGACCTCCTTGAGGTGCGGGCGGCCCTTGCCAAGATCGGCGGAAAGTCAATTACTGTGATCTATGAAATGCACAATCTTACCAAGGGCGGGATTGCGGCAAATCTGGAGAGTGTTTCGGTATATTTCGATCTGACGGATCGCAAGGCGATTACCATTCCAGATGCGCTTCGTGCATCGGCACAATCATTTCTGCAGCCGGGCGACACCGGCTAATCTCTAAGCATCGTCATTGCGGAAATAAAGATAACTCAATGTAGAGCTTTATATTTTGGCACTTGCAAAAGTGGGTTGATCGCGAAAACACGATACTCAACGCCGGTCCGGGTTTCGCGTCCTTCGCCTATTGCTAGTGTTTCGTTGAGCCAGGCATATTCTGGATGGCTTGTCTCGAATTGCATCTGAGAGAGAAACAGCGTCTCGCCGAATTCGCAATCGTGTCCAGCTGCGAGACGGGCATCGACCTCGTCATTGAATTTGTAGAGGCCAGTGTAGGTGACATGAATGAGCGCGTCATCATCGGTGGCGAATGTTTTGCGTACATCTAGTCTTGCGAGACCATTGGCCCCTTTGATCATCCAGTCTCCGCCGCCTGGCAGGATGCGCCCGCGGAGGCGTTCGCCTTCGAACCGTCCCTCGCCGATTATGTATGTAATCCGATGTCCGAAGGGTGTGTCACCGATGGGCTGGACTGCCGCCAGCTCATTTCGAAATGTGAGAAGCGGAACCAGTTGCACGAATGAATATCCTATATGTCGATAATTATGTTGCCCATTTCGCTCGCCGCCTCGACGATCTCATGTGCCTTGGCGGTGTCCTCAAGCGGGATACGTTTGGCGATTGCATGGGATATCTTGCCGCTGGCGAGGGCGATGTTGAGGCCCTCAACGGTTTTCTTGCGGTCTGCTTCGCTAAGCAGGTACACGAGATACATCTTGAGCGTGACATTTTTGAACATCAGATCATAGAAAGGGAGTGCCGGTTTTGGGTCTGCCATAGAGCCATAGGTCGCGATGACTGCGCCAGCTTTGAGCACGGGAGCTACCTCCGACAGATTGCCGCCAAATTCGACCTCAACAACCCGGTCCACACCTGCTCCTTGGGTCAGGTCAGAGATCTTCTCGTGCACAGATTCCGTTTTGTAATTGATCACGTGATCTGCGCCAGCGCTTCGCGCGTGGGCGGCCTTGGCTTCGCCGCTAACCGTCGTGATAACTTTTGCACCGCCATATTTGGCGAGTTGTATCGCGTAATGACCGACAGCGCCCGCGCCGCCTGTGACCAGGATTGTCTGGCCTTCGACCGCGCCATCTGAAAATACGCCGTGATAGGCGGTGCTGGCCGGAATTCCGAGACAAGCGCCGGCGTCAAATTCCGTATTGTCAGGCAAGGGGATGGCTTGTGCGCTTGGAGTTGCGAGAAGCTCCGCGCAGGTCCCGAAAGCGCGGCGCCAGGCGGCATTCCAGATCCAGACGCGTTGGCCTATGCGGGAAGCATCAACGCCTTCGCCTACAGCTTCGATTATGCCTGCGCCGTCTGAGTGTGGAATGACTCGCGCAAAGGGGATGGGTCCGCGCAGGCCCGCGCGGGACTTCACGTCGGAAGGGTTCACCCCAGACGATTTAATCCTGACAAGGACTTCGCCCGGGCCGGCATCGGGCGATGCCATCTCTCCGAACTGCAGGACATCTTGAGCAGGGCCCGTTGCTTCATACCAGACAGCTTTCATCATCATTTCCTAAAGTTCAAAGTTGGGCCAGCGACTCTGTATGGCCATCCACACCGATGGCCTGGCCGGATATTTTCGCGCCGGCATCCGAGACCAGGAAGAAGGCCATTGCGGCGACATCATCGGCGCGAACAAAGGTTCTGAGAGAGCTTTGCCGCTGATAGTCTTCCCGGATTTTTTGAGGTGACACGCCGCGTTTGGCGGCTTCGCGCTCTATGACACCGTCTATCCTTGGACCTTCAACACTGCACGGGCAGAGCGCATTGACCCGAATGCCATGAGGGCCGAGTTCCATGGCCAGCGTCTTGGTCAGGCCGACAAGCGCCCATTTGGCTGCCGTATAGGGGGAGCGCATCGGGAATCCGAACAAGGCCGCATTAGAGGCCATCATGACGATAGAGCCGCCCCCTGAAGCTTTCAGCAGGGGGATAGCGTATTTCGCGCAATAGAACTGGGCGTTGAGATCGACATCTATCGTGCGGTGCCAATCCTCAATGTCTACGTCCTCGCAGAGCGCGGTCGGACCGGCAATACCTGCATTGTTCACGAGTATATCGAGTCCGCCCATCGTTTGCTCGGCGGCTTTGAAGAAAGCCCCGACTGCGGTTGGATCAGCTACGTCGACTTCAAATCCATGAAGCCTGGCGTAGCTGCCGCTCAGCCGAGATATGGCAGCGCCATCCACATCACAGATGCAAACAGTTGCGCCCTGTTCGAGAAAGTGGCGCGCCATAGCGAGTCCTATGCCGTTTGCGCCCGCCGTAATGACAACGCGCTTGCCCTTAAGAAGCCCTGAGGAGTCAGAAACCATTTCGTTTACTCTGTGTCGGTTGGATCGTCTCGCCTGCGCTTTTCGAGTGCAGGGGAGGATAGGGTCGGAGCTTTAGAAGCGCTGGTAGAAACTTACGCCGATCGTTCGTGGGCGATTTGTCGTTATCCGCTCGTCATAGGTGGCTGCATTGCGATTGAGCTCGGCGCGTTCATCCGCAACGTTGGTGACGTAGAGGCTTGCACCCCAGGCGTCGCGATCAATTCCGGTCGACAGGTTCACGATGGAATAGGCATCCTGTTCCTGGCGCGCTGCGACGAAGAGGTCGTTGTAGCGCTTGCCAACATAACGATAGCTGCCCTGAGCAAAGGCATCATTACCCATGAAGTCGAACTCGTAACGCCCGGTCAGCGCCAACTTGAGTTTAGGTATATCGGGAAGCTCAGTCCCGGCAGGGGCGTCGACATTCTCCCCAGACAAGTTGCGGATATAGTCTTCGGTCAGTTCTGCCTCGATCCAGGATGCGGCCCCGTTGATCTGGAAACCTCCTGCAAGGAGCAGAGAGAAGTCTGTCTCGATGCCGCGCGACCGGGCTGTGCCAACATTGGCTGTCAGGCCGAGGGGTGATTCTGCAGGATCGAACCGGGTGATTTGGATGTCATCCCAGTCCATATTGAAGATGGCGCCGTTCCAGCGCGCACGTCCGTCCCAGAAGGTCGTCTTCCAGCCTGCCTCATAATTTGTGATGAGATCTGATTTGTAGACAGCAGGAATATTGGACGTCGAGGCGCGGTTGTTGCCGCCAGGGCGGAAGCCTTCGGAATAGGTTACGTACACCAGAGCGTCCGGCGTGAAATTGTAGCTGAGATTGCCTTTGAAGACATCGCCACTTTCGCCGGACGATAGATCAACGAGCGGGCTGCCTGAGAACAGTGTTCCCACGGCACCTTTGAGGTCGCTTTCGGTCTCAAAGAAGCGTGCGCCGATTGTCCCGGTCAACTTCTCGGTAAAATCGAAGGCAACTTCACCAAAGAGCGCCTTTTCCTTTTCCTTGCGAGCCTGATCGGTGATGAAGTAGGCATCATCAGGATAACCGCTAAGTAGCGGGTTGGCATTCACACTCCGGTACGCAGGAATCGTCGGGATATGCCAGACGTTCAGATAGTCGTGCTCAGCGTCCTGATAGAACAAGCCCGCAATGAAACGCAGGCGTTCGGACCCATCGTTTTGGATGCGCAGTTCGTGCGTCATCGTTTTGTGCTTGTCGTCACTGTCATACTGGATGCGCGGGTCGGTACAGGTCGACTCGTCCAGCGTGCCTGAGCTGTAGCAAGAATAGTAAGGTATGTAGGCGGAATATTCTGCATAGGCAGAATAGTCGACATTATACTCGACTTCACGGTCGAGATAGGAGCCGGCATAGGTGAGCTGAAGCGCGCCGACATTGCCTTCGACAGAGAGGCCGGCCTGAGTGAACTTGTCCTGACCGCTATCATCGAAGAAACGGGCGACTTCGAGGTCTCCGATATCCTCCGGATCGTGATCCCACACACCATTAGTCTTCTGGCGCTGATGCATGACTTTCGCCGTGGCAGTCCAGTTTTCGTTGAGGTCGATCTTCAGGGCAGCGCGCGCGCCAGTATTCTCCTCGGTGTTGAAATCATCTTCTACGTATGCGGCATTGTCGACAGTGATGTTGCCGTAGGTGAATGTTTGAGTTGCTGGGACGTTGTCGATATAGCCGCCATCCTTGGAGTGCCATCCGACGATACGGAGGGCTGCTTTCTCGCCGAGTGGCAGGTTTGCGAATCCTTCCACTGAGTAGCTCTCGCTGCCTTCCTTGGTCGTTCCGACGGATAAGTCATAACCAGCTTCAAAGCCTGCGCTGCTTGGGGCGTGGGTGATGATCCTCAGCGTCCCGGCCTGGGATCCTGCCCCATAAAGCGTGCCTTGTGGGCCCGCGACAGCCTCGACGCGCGCGATATCGTACATATGCACATCAAGCACGCGGCCGATCGTGGTGACGGGCTGGTCGTCGAGATAGACGGCGACGCTGGGGCTTGACCCGGACTTGTTGCCGTCGCCGCCGGAGGAGATGCCGCGCATGAAGACTTGCGAGTTGCCAGGCCCCTGGCCAGCGAATGAGACGCTTGGCAGCAGCGCGACATAGTCTTCAAAGTTTGTAACGCCTTGGGAGGCAAGTTCGGAGCCGCCAAGCACCTGAAGGCTGGCGGGAACGTCTTGGAGGTTTTCAGTCCGCTTCTGCGCTGTCACGGTAACCGTTTGCAGTTTCATGGTCGAAGACTTGTCTGGCGTACCCTCTTGTGCGGCGCTTTGGCCTGCTGCAACCACGCTGGCGAGCGCGAATGCTGACGCTTGTGCAAGCAGCTGCTGCCGACTTCTCCACATTTGGTATGACACTTTTTTATCCTCCCTGAAGCAGCTCATCCGATATTTCGGTACGGAGCCTGCCTGACAATTTTTTACGGCTCGTGCGGGTGCCTTCGCACAAGAAGCGAGCGCTGCTCTCCCATCCTCCATGGCTAGTGGGACGCTGCTTCGGTGACAAAAGATGATTTGTCACGAATACATGAATACAATTCATGCGATGGGCAGAAGCTAAGCGAGGCTCAGGCTGTTATGCACTTTATCTAAGGGGGGAATAGAAGTGATGTGCGCGCGATGAGGTCAACATTTTCTATTGCTTGTAGGATCGCAGTGTTTCGCCAAGCGCGGTTTTAAGAGGGCTCAGCCATGGTTCATAATTTTCCCATTGGTCCAGTCCGGACGTGAATATCGGCTGGCGCACCTGTTCTGAACTCGCTGTTTTCACCGCGCGGCGATTCTCATAGAATCGAAGGCAGGCCTCCTCAAAGGGAAGGCCGCAATGCGCCAGAAGCCTCCGGACCTGTGTTTCGGTGTCCGCCACCACATTTTCATATTGCATGTGAAGGACATGGCCCGGCAGCACGTGATGCCAGTGCCGCATCAACCTGACATAATCGGCATAATAGCGACCGATATCCGTCAGATTATATGTGAAATGCTGCCCCTTGGCGAAGAGCTGCTTGTATCCACTGAAGCAGCAGGCGAGGGGATGACGCCGTGCATCAATTATCGTCGCATTGGGCAGGATCAGTTTGATCAGGCCAATATGGGCGAAATTGTTTGGCATCTTGTCGATGAAGAAGGGCGCGTCGGTCCTGTGGATGCGCGTCCGCTCTATGTATTCCTCGCCGAGGGCGGTGAGGTCCGAATCTGTCAGGCTGCTTATGCCGAGAGGGTAATTCGATTGATCTCCGGCGCGTTTCTTCTCCGCGATGCGGCGGGCTATGGAAATGATGTCCGGTAGTTCCTGAGTGCCTTCGACCTGACTATGGCTGGCCAGGATTTGCTCCAGCAGGGTCGAGCCTGCTCGCGGGAGCCCAATGATGAAGATTGGGGCCCGGCTCTGGTAGCCGGCATTTTGTCTGGACGCAAAGATACTCGCTGCAAAATAGTCGGAGAGCTTTGCCATGTCGGCCTGGTTCTCGTCGGCATTGTAAGCAACGAGGCGCCGCTTGATGGCGTTGCCGCGTCGGTACCAAGTGAAAGACTCCTCATATTCTCCCCGGTCTTCGAGCGCTTTACCGAGTGCGAATGCGAGATGATAATAGTCTTCGCGGTCTATCGTCTCGCGGGCGGCGACGCGGCGCATTGTATCGATCTCTTCATCCGAGAAACGAAAGGTCTTGAGGTTCGCGAGGCTCCAGTAGGCATCGCCGAGATCGTCCCGCATGGCGCGTGCCGCATTATAGGCGGCGATGGCTTCATCTTGGTCTCCGACAGTTTTCAAGCTATGCCCGAGGCTCATTTGGAGCCCCGCAGTGGCAGGCGCACGCGCAAGTACGTCACGATAGATGGCGATAGCGCTGGTATGATCACCAATGCGCACCAGTGTGTTTGCTTTCAGAACAAGATAGCCGGGTTGCGCGGGCTCAGAAGCGAGCAGCGCATCGAGTTCAGTCAGTGCTGCTTCGAATTTGCCCCGACGTCCGAGAGCATTCGCATAGCTTCCGCGCGCCAGGCGAAAGTCGGGTGCCAGTTGAAGGGCTCGTTCCAGCAACGCCTCGGCATCCTCGAGGCGACCGACCTCCATGCCGATCTCGGCGAGCAGACGCATTGCGTTCACATCGAGAGGGTCTCGTTTGAGGACGATGCGGCAAAGTGGTTCTGCTTTGCCAAACGCGCCAGCCATTATGTGGCTTGCGGCCTCGATCAGTTCAGGGTGGCCAGCGGCCCGCAAGGCGTCAGCCTCCGCCAAGCGCACATCTGAGGATTTGTCTGTCATCTAGGCAGACTGGCCGAGATGGCGCTGACTGACAAAGGTAAAATTGCATCTGGCCCTTGAAAAAATCTCATGTCACATTGCAATTTATGAAACGAACGCTTCCTCCCCTTACCGCCCTAAAAGCATTTGAGGCGGCTGCGAGGCTCGGCTCGTTCCGCCAAGCGGCTGAAGAGTTGAGCGTCTCCCAGTCTGCCATCTCTCATCAGGTGAAGCATCTTGAAGAGCAGTTGGGTGTTGAGCTTTTTGTGCGCACGCCGCGTGCCGTTGAGCTGAGTCCTGCAGGTGCGGAGTATTTTCCAATCATACGGGAGGCATTTGACCGGATCGCTGACGGCACTCAGCAACTCCTCCGTCCCCAGGAAGAGAATATCCTTACCGTTCAGATGTATTCGACATTCGCAGTCCGCTGGCTGATGCCACGACTGCATACATTCCAACAGGTGCATCAGGACATAAAGGTTAGGGTGAACTCCTCGCAGATGGACGCAGACTTTTCGGAGCACGGAATAGATCTTGCTCTCATGATAGGCCAGCGCCGTCGTAGCGGGATACATTATGAATATCTCTTTTCTCCGACAATGCTTGCGGTTTGCAGTCCGCGCTACAAGGAGAAATCGGACCTTGAAGGTCGACGACTTGAATGGCCCTCAGATCTTTCAAATCATCCCATCCTGCAGGTTTACCCGTCCGCCAATGACTGGCTAGTCTGGCTTGAGGCCAACAAGGTTGATGATGTCGATCCGGATGCCGGGTTACGCTTTGACAGCTATGATCACGCTCTGAAAATGGCTTCAAGAGGGATGGGTGTTGCCTTGGCTATGCAGCCTTATGTTGCAGAGGATATCGAGGCTGGGCATCTGGTCGATATATTCCCGGAGCGACGCGTGCGTACGATCGGCCACTGGTTTGTTACCTACCCCAAAGAACGCGCAAGCATTCGCAAAATCCGCCTGTTCCAGGAATGGCTGAAGGATCAGATTGCCGAGGACGAGACACTCGCGCCCTTGATCGACCCCGCTATGGCTGCGCCCGGTGTGGTAGAGGGATGAGCTAAATTCATCTACAAGCGAAGTTTATTCGTTTGTCGCAAAGTTCTGTCGGCGCATAAACTGGACTCTGGACGAGTCCATCCAAGTGACTTGCCGATGGGGAGGCTTGCAAGATGTGGCAACGCGCACAGCTGATCACAGCTTTGGCGATAGGCGCCGTCGCCTGCCTTTCAGGTTGCCTGGACTCGAAGTCACTGTTTTCGGCGGACACTGCGCCAACGATGGTTGCTGGCGGAGAGACGCTGGTAGGCGTCAGGTTGGAGTCTGGAATCTCGGCTTATCTGGGCGTGCCATATGCGGCTGCGCCGGTAGGTGACCTGCGTTGGCGCCCAGCCGAGCCGCATGTAGTAAGGCAGGGCAGTATTGATACCTCGCATTACGGACCGGCGTGTCCTCAAAGTCAGGGCAATCCCGAATGGTACCGGATGGTGGCAGAGGGGTTCGGCCATGACGCCGCGGCTATTCCAGACCTCACAAACATGGACGAGGATTGTCTTTATCTGAACATATGGACACCAAGCCGCGAAGGTTCGGCCGCGTTGCCTATAATGATCTGGGTACATGGCGGCAGCAATGTGAATGGGTGGGCATATGAGCCAAACTATATTGGTGCCCGGCTCGCGGGGCAGGGAGTTGTCGTCGTTTCCATAAACTATCGCATGGGTTCACTTGGTTTCCTGCCTGTTCCATTTGAGGGGGCAGGCGATATGCCTTCAGGAAATTACGGCATCTCCGACATCATCGCGGCTGTCCAATGGGTGCGAGACAATTCGGCGGCATTCGGTGGAGACTCCGATAACATCACGCTATTCGGTGAATCGGCCGGCGCTGCTGATATTTATGCCCTGCTAAAAAGTCCACAAGCGGATGGAATATTCCGGCGTGCTATTCTGGAAAGTGGTGCACTGGGGCCGGGCGACATGCCTTCTTTTGACATTGCTCAGGCACGGGCGAAAGAGATGTTCTCCAAGGCAAATATTACCAGCGTTGAGGCCGCGCGCGCGCTTCCGTGGCGGGACCTCGTGGACCTCCACAATGCGACGGGGGTAGATTATTACCACGGTCCTGTCGTGGATGGATATTGGGTGAGCGACACTGAGCGCTTCCATGACGATGTGGATGTCATCGTCGGTAGCAATCTGAACGAGATGCTTATGTACATTGGTGGATCGGACGCGGAAATGCTTGCCGAGGGCCTGGCATATTATCCAGTATATATTCGCTCCTCGCTTCTGGCCCTTCCCATGTTTGAAAATCGATCTGCCCAAGAGATCGCGGATGTATTGTCCACGGCTTCGCAGTTCCATTGCCCCTCCAGAAGGATAGCGGACATGGCTGCTGGACGGGGAAAGGACTCATTTCTCTATCGCTTTACACGCAAGCGGGTGGGCGCTGATGCCTATGGTGTCTATCATGGCGCGGAAATTCCCTACGTCTTCGATACGCACGACGATTGGCTGCCAACCAATGCAGATGATCGCAAGTTGACGGCGACTATGATGGCGTACTGGAGCAATTTCGCACGCAGCGGAAACCCGAATGGGCCTGGATTGCCGGAGTGGCCGGTGCATGCGCCCGGTCAGAATGTTGTGCAGGAGCTAGGCGACCATGTGGGCGCTACAGATGATTTCATGGCGCCGCTTTGTGATGCGCTGAACGGGAGCAATTGATGACAGGCAAGCCTATCGACAAGACCGTCTTCGCGCTGGCTGTCGCCACATCGCTGCTAGTCTCAATTCCTCTTATCCTGTTCAGCAATTCGATAGGTCCCGGAATTGTTGAACTCTATGACTGGACGGCCAGTAATCTCGGCATCATTTATCAGTGGGCGGCCATTGGTGCGATGGCTGCCGCCGGGTATCTCGCATTCGGTCCGTATGGTCATATCAAGCTGGGCGCCAAGGATGACGTCCCGGACTTCTCGACACTGAGTTGGGTCGCCATGCTCTTCTCGGCAGGCGTCGGCGGCGGTCTTCTGTACTGGGCTGGTATCGAGTGGACCTATTACTATGAAGCGCCGCCCTTTGGCGTTGAGCCTAGGTCAGCTGAAGCCATTCGATGGGCGACGAGCTATGGCCTGTTTCACTGGGGCATCAGCGCTTGGTGTATTTACGGCCTTCCCTCGGTAGCGCTGGCCTACGCCTTCTATAACAAAGGCGTGCCGTACCTGCGTTTCAGCGCAGCAATATTGGGCGACAAGTGCACGACCTCGCCATGGGGAAAGCCTCTCGACCTGATCTTCATGATCGGTCTGATCGGCGGGGCAGGCACGTCACTTGCCCTCACCGTGCCTGTCATTTCTGCCGGTATGGCGGAACTGTTGGGCATTGCGCGATCAACGGCTATGGACCTGATCGTTATTGCGGTCTGTGTCGGCCTCTTCGGGGTGTCCGTCTATCTTGGCCTCGAGAAGGGGATCAAGCGTCTCTCCGATACCAATTTGTGGCTAGCCTTGCTCTTCCTGGCATTCATCCTGATCGTCGGCCCTACCGGCTTCATCCTCACGATGGGTACCGAAAGCCTCGGGCACATGATGTCGAACATGTTCACCATGATCACCTATACCGACCCGATCGAGAAAACCGGGTTCGTGCAGGACTGGACGATTTTCTACTGGGCCTGGTGGATTGCGTTTGCGCCCTTTGTTGGCATTTTCGTCACGCGCATCTCGAAGGGACGCACAATTCGGCAAGTTCTGCTTGGCATGTCCCTGTTGGGAAGCCTCGGTGTGTGGACCTTCTATATCATATTCGGGAATTACGCGTTGCATCTCGAGCTCACGGGGGCGCTGCCCGTTGTCGATATGGTCCACGAAGACGCGCCAGCCGCCATTGCAGCCATCATAGCCCACCTTCCGCTTGGCAAGGTTGCGCTGGCAATCTTTGTGGCTGTGACGACTGTCTTTGTAGCGACGACATATGATTCTGCCAGCTACACGCTGGCGTCTGCCGCGACGCAGGCTTTGCATGCTGGTGAAGATCCCGCTCGCTGGCATCGGCTTTTCTGGGCGGGCGTGCTTGGGCTGCTTCCCGTTGGCCTCATGTTTATTGGCGGATTGAAGGTTGTTCAGTCGGCCGTGCTTCTGGCGGGTCTGCCAATAGCAATCGCTGGCGTATTTATGGTGCGCTCACTGCTTCGATGGTTGAAGGAAGATGCTTCAGCCACTGAAAAGGCTTAGCCGTAAGTGCCTGTTCCTAAATGAGCGCGGTATCTTAAAGACCGATTAGTCGGCATCGCTCTCCGGCAAATCGGATGCGGTATTTTGCATTTCTCGCCACTCATCCCGCATGCCGATATAAAGGCTTAGGCAGCACGCGAGCAGGATGACTGTGAATGGCAGGGCTGCCGTTATCGTGCCGGCCTGAAGTGATCTCAGCACGTCTGTTCCGCCACCATACAGCAAGGCGGAAGCTGTTAGCCCCAACATGCAGGCCCAGAACACACGTTGGGCGACCGGCGCATCCGTCTTTCCGCCGCTCGTGATCGTGTCGACGACCAGCGCGCCGGAGTCTGCCGACGTTACGATAAAGACGATCAGTAGAAGAATGGCGATGCCTGATGTGACTTCCGGAAAGGGCATATCGTGAAGCATTTCAAATAAGGTGATCGACGCACTTGTCATGTCGCCTGCTAGTTCGCCCGTGCCGGACTTATGTTGGGCGATAGCGGTCTCCCCGAAGGCAGAAAACCAAATGATGCAGATCGTGAAAGGTGCAATCAACACGACAGAAAAATACTCGCGCACGGTGCGTCCGTGCGAGATGCGTGCGATGAACATGCCCACGAATGGCGACCAGGATATCCACCAGGCCCAGTAGAAAATTGTCCAGTCATGGAACCAGACAATATCTTCGCGTCCAACCCACGTGGTAAGGGCGGGCGTGTCGATGATATAATCTAGCAGGTTTGTCCCAATTCCGGTGAATATGACCAGCGTTGGCCCAGCGATAATGACGAACATGAGCAATGCGAAAGCTACGCTCATATTTATATTGCTCAGCAATTTGACGCCACCATCCAGGCCTCGAAGCACGGACAGGACGGCGAGGCCTGTCATTGCAAGGATGAGAAGAATCTGGATCAAGCGCGTCTGTTCAAAACCGAAAAGGTAAGCAAGTCCGCTCGTCGCTTGCGTCGCGCCAATGCCGATGGTTGTCGCGAGTCCGAAGACTGTCGACACGACGGCGAAAAGGTCAATGATGTGGCCAGGCCATCCCCATACGCGCTCGCCGAGTATGGGGTAAAAGGCGGACCGGATACTTAGCGGAAGCCCTTTGTTGTGGGCGAAGAAGCCCAATGAAAGGCCAACGATTGCGTAAATGGCCCAAGGTGCCACGCCCCAGTGGAATATCGTGGCACTAAAGGCGAGGCGCTCTGCAGCCGGCGTTCCGGGCTCGACGGCTAGCGGTGTCCCGGCCCAATCCGTGTAATATGCAAGGGGCTCAGCTGCGCCATAGAACATGAAGCCGATTCCCACGCCCGCAGCGAAAAGCATCGCGACCCATGAGTGAATCTTGAAATCAGGTACGGCCGTGGGGCCGCCCAGACGTATGCGACCGAGCGGGCTGATGGCCAGTGAGAGCGAGAACAGAAGGACGATCACCGGCGTGATGGCAAATAGCCAATCTGCGCTTTGCAGAGTCCATGTTTTGGCGTTGGCCATGGCGAGGCTCGACGCCTCTGGAAAGATCAATGAGACGGCCGAAAACAGGATGACCAATGCTGCGCTCGTAAAGAAGACCGGGTTATGAACATCCAGTCCAATCACCTCCACATTGTCCTGCCCAATCTCATATTCGGTTTCGTATGGGTTGCTCGCGGAGAGATCAGGTTCGTCGTCGGGCAGTACGGGAGGAATTGAGGTCATCCCCGCCTATTGCAGATTTCTTCTCGATAATCAAAATGATCTCACGCCTATGACGCATTGCCTCGCGCAAGATTTCGTAAATACCATGACAAATTAGGGCCCTGTGTAGCCTCTTGTCAGGTGCTATAGGAAATGTCGGTCGATAACCTTTCTCTTATCAAGACAAAAATTAGCGCCCCTTTGCGAGCTACCGCCCTCGATAGATCGCCCTATCCGCTGCATGAAACATTTTCGTACAGTTTCAGCGATCTTCCTGGCTGGGAGCAATCGATACTGATTTCTGAATTGGAAAACTTCGACTTCGCTATTGAATGCCGAGATCCTTCATGCTGCTCCGGTCCCTGATATTAGTGATCTCCGCCCAAGCCCCTCAGGGCATTTTATTTCCCTTCTCGAAGTCTGCTTTGAGGATTCTTCGCATCGACTCTGATCGCCGCCTTCGGATCTTGTGAACGAAGTAGGTGCCGAAACGATCGACCCAGACGGACGCGTTCATGGCAAATCTCGATCCCACGCTCGTGGAGGAGGTCTTCTACATTGAGCAGAGACAGCGGGAATCGGACATATATCATCACGCCAAGCTGGATGATCTCACGCGAGGTTTTGAAGTAGCGGAACGGGTTCTTGCTCATAATCCGAGGCTAAATAGCAAGATCAGTCGCCCTGATGCCTTCACACAATTCCCAGAAAAGTAAACTCGCTCGGAATGCTTTCCTCTTGGCGATTTGCTCATCGTGGCTTCGGAGCGACCATCGCAGTTCGTCGCGGTAGAGTTTGGGCTGGAGATGGGAAGGCTGAGTTGAAATCGATTGCCACGCCGCGTGATGTATTTTGTCCACTGGAGGCTCATCGCGAGCCTCCCGCGCGGGAGTATTGGAACAGTAAATTGGAACACCTGTTGCAAGTCGAAACCGAGCGTATTGCTAGGTGTTTGATTTGTTTGAAGTATCTACAAAAGTGGCGGAGAGGAAGGGATTCGAACCCTCGATACGCGTTAACGTATACGCCCTTAGCAGGGGCGCGCCTTCAGCCGCTCGGCCACCTCTCCACACGAACCTAGTCGTCTATTGAAACAGGAGCGGAACCGCAAGTCCTGCCTTGCGTGAAAACGCATACGACCCCTCTCACGCATACCGGACTTTGTTGGTCAGAAGGTCACGGTTGCCACAAGGGAGTCGGAATAGCTGCCTGCCCCAACTGGCTGGGCGGGGGGGATGCGACCATAGACCGGGAAAGCGTCGGTCCTGGGAACGAGAAGGCTGAGGGAATAACCGTTGCTGAGCGTGACGGTACCTCCCGCTCCATTGCCCCAGATGCTAGTTCGGGCCGGAGTAGTGTACAGGTTGTAGGGGAGTGTTGTTCCGCCATTGGCCATAGTGCGAGCCAGCGATGTGCCGCTGCTGCCGCTACTCAGGGAAATTGTGTAGGAAACGGTTATGCTTGCGACGAGCGCCCCGCATGTCACACGCACCTCGCCGGTCGCATCATGGTTGGATGCGCTTAGCGGATCATAGGCGCCGAAAGACAAGTCATCCGCGCTGATCGAGCAGCTGCATCCAATGCCGGTGCAAGTTGCGTCTGCGCGTTCGCAGAAGATGATGACCAGCGCCAAGAACAGGCTAAGAGGGATGAAGGCGGGTCTCATGCCGGAGCGCCTTGGTTGACCAACTGGCAAGTGATCGTACCGAGGTCCGTGATTGCCATGTTCGTTTGCCCCGCGGGGCCGTGGAGACTTGCCACGCAGGTACCCGTATCTGATTCATGCGTCAGGTGGGTCAATGTGTCAGCGTCTGGAATGAAGACACGTCCGTCACTTCCGACGACATAAGACTTGCCTGTTACCCGATCTTCAAGCCGCGTCCCCGTCTCGAGCGGCCGCCCATCGGGTCGAACGACATGCGCAATCACATCCGCATGATGTGAGATGCCGAACTCCACCCGATGCCCGGTTCGGAATCCCGGCACAAGTGTTACTTCGGTCTTGGAGAAATCAGCTGTGAGAGGCAGGTCTGTTGGTTCGAAGGCAACGACATTTGTCTCATGGTTCCGAATGTCCGAGATGACCAGCCTTCCTCTCTTGTCGGTCACGCCGGCCAGCTGCCTGTCATGATAGACGCGAACGCCAGCCTCGCCGTTTAGTTCGACCAAGGCCATGCTGTCAGTGATAGCCGGGGCCACGACAAGTTCACTGCCGAAATAAGCCAGCCCGCCACGCAGTCCCAGTCGTCCGGCTCGGCGGCCCTCAATATCGCTTACGTCGGCAGAAGCCTCGCCGACGGCGCCACGATAGACCATGCCGCCCGCGAACCGATCGATGCCATCCCTTTCCATCTCAATATTATAGCCCAGCCCACCGCTGCGCGGCGCGCTCCTGCGAAAACGTGCTTCGACGCCTAGGTTGTTGTTGCGGTAATCCAGTCCCGATGCTGCGGTTCCATCGGATCCAAAAGGAACTGAAACGCGCAAGCTCGCCAGGAATGTGTCATCAGGCTCGGTTGCCTTGAGTGCCGATATGGCGATGGAGGCGCGCTTCCATCGGCTGTTGAGGCCAAAGCCTACAGCTGAATAATCCTTACCCGTACGTGCGTCCTGTTTGACCCAGTTGAGCGTGGCGGCCCCGATGGCATCGATATTCCATCCGACAAAGGCGCGCGCTGTTGTGCGGGGCAGGGCGCCGTCTTCGCCGATGCGCTTATAGGCTTCAGAAGCGTAAGTCACGGTCGATCCCAGGGTGAGGGACCGGCTGCGGTATTCGTGGCTTAACTGGAACTGGCTGCCTGTATGCCCGTCGCTACCTGAAAGCGCTGCCGAGGTTTCGATGACGCCGAAGTGTGTGCCTGACTTTGTTGCCGATAGGCCTGCGATATAAACGTCATCGGAGATTTCAGCCCGCGCGCCCATGGTCAACGTATCAGTCAATCCGCGCGCGTAGCCCCCCGCGAGAAAGGGGTCGCTATAATGGTTGGACTGCAGCCCGAAATCCTCTCGCAGCCAGCCAGCTTCAAGCGAATAGTCGGCAAGGCCCGGGCGCAGCAGCTGGGGCGCCGCATAGAATTGCGTCGTGACAATCGTTTCCCGCCCGAGCACATCGGTAACGACGGCCTGCGCTGTGCCCGCGCCAGTGACAACGGGCAAATCCGTAATCGTGAACGGTCCGGGCTTGAGACTGCCCTGAAAACGCTCTGTGGCATTGATCAGAACAGACACTGTTCCCGGCACGGTCGCGTCGCCGGAGAGTGACGGGGTAGGGAAGGTCAGGATGTCGGGGCTGAGGCTGAAGTCGGTGCCCCATCGCACTCCTCCGAAGCGCACCGGGATACCCCATGTTCCGGCATCGCTGACCGTATCGCCCAGTCGCAGACGCCGGGTCGAGCCGGGATCATCTATTGTCCAGTTTGATTCAAGGCGTATGCATTCGTTCGAAGGCTTTGAAATGCAGAACATGTCGTTCAGGCCAGTGCCCCAGGGGGTGAACAGGCCTGTTTCGGCAAAGCCCGCGACTGAATCGCCTGTGTCGCCGAACTGCGAGTATAGATCATAATTGATGAATAGGCCTGGTGTTACCGCCGAATAAGCCGGTTGCGCGCCGCTGTTCAGATCCAGTCTGTTGGACTCATAACACTCGGTGCTGCAGGTAATGTCGAGACGGGTATGGTCTGGCGAGAAGCGTACTTTTGCATCGCCAATGGCGCTGACCGGTACGTAGTCCTGGCCGCGTACTTTTTCAAAGCCAGCCGGAATTTTAAGGCCTGCTTGGCCGAGATAGGCTTTAGGGAGCCAGATAATGCCGTCCCGTTCGACAATCATGAGCGGGTCCGGCGAAACCTGCCCATTGAGGCGTGTCTCGACAATATGGAATGTGTCAGTTGTAGACGACAGGAAGCCTCTCAGACCGAGCGTACGCGAAAGGGAAGCGGCGACCATGCGGCCTCCCTCTCTCGCAGCAGGCGTGTCTGCATACACCAGACTGCCAGCGACGGCGCCCGGTACAATAAGACTAATCGTCAGTCTGGTGCGGAACACTTGCATTGCCCGCTGCGAGGTAAAGCATTTGCGCATTTGAGGCGTATGTCGGCGCTAGTTCAGCCGTAATAAGAGCGTGGGGCACACCCATCAGCGCTTCCGAACATATAGTGGCCTCAGACGCTGGCAGGATGTATTGCTGGACGGGGACCATCTCAGCCGGGCCGTTGTGGCCGCCTATGCCAATAATCTTCTGGTACGCGTTGCCCTCGTTTCGCAGACGGATGCACAAGGCGCCGTCACGCTCGCGCGCATCGGCGAGTCGGAGATTGGTCTGAGGTGCATTTGCGGGAACAATTACAGGCAACAGGAACTCCATGCGGATACGAAGGGCGTTCGCGGCGTTCGGGCTGGCGGGGGTGATATCTCGAACGCGTATCCGATATGTCTCTTCGCCATCGCTATGTGTAGAGGCCGAAGCGAGACCAACGCGGACCAGGGTTTCTTCGCCAGGCGCAAGCGATGTCACCGGAGGCGTGATGATCAGTGTCGGAGCCTTGGATAGTTGGTCATTGCCGTCCCGTTGCCGCCATGAAAACCCGGTCAACTCGTACGTCTTTTCTGTCGCCCCATCATTGGCCAGCTTCAAGGTGGCGATGGGGCGGTCTCGCTCCAGAGTGATCATTGTTGGGGCGATTTCGAGAGCGTTTGCAGACGGGAACAGGGAGGAAACTGCGGCCCCCAAAACGGCGACTTTCATTCGTGTGAACATCGGAATTTCCCTCCGCCTGCTAGTACGTAATCGTTGCGGTCACTGTGTCAGAATAATCACCGGCAGGTTCGCCTTGACCTGCAGGCATGCGTCCATAAACAGTCAGGTCCTGAGAGGCGCCACTCCCGGTGCCGGTCACTTCTGCAGAGCCACCCGTACCATCACCCCAGACTGTGCCATAGCCTGCGTTCGTGTAGAGGTTGTATGAGAGTGTGTTGGAGCCATCCGTCATGAGGCGGGCCGGGATCGTACCACCGCCCGTGGTTCCGGCATTCAGCGCGACGGAATAGCTCGCGCCTGACGTACAGGTAACCGAAATTGTCGATGTAGAATCAAGCGGCGTCGGCGACAGTGCGTCGTAAGTGCCGAAGTCATGATCGGCCGCCGAAATATCGCATGCTGCAATAACTGTTACAGTTACATCGAATGTATCCGTATCGGTCGCGGCATTGGTCATCCCCCATGGCAGCAGGAGCCCGGCAAGTGCAAGGATGGTAGATGGGCGGTAGTGAAAACGTATTCTCTGCATCGCGATTTCCCAAGCTGCATCCCCACAGCTAGGAATGTCTCTCCGGAAGGTAGAATGATGTGTATACCTTACGCGATAGTTAATTCTTGCTCATATCTACACGCTCAAAATGATGTCAGTGAGATCCCTCCTCAAACGTTGAATCTGAAGTGAAGCACATCGCCATCCTGCACGACATATTCCTTGCCTTCCGCACGCATCTTGCCGGCCTCTTTTGCGCCCGCCTCACCGCCATTGGCGACAAAATCGGCATATGCAATAGTTTCGGCGCGGATAAAGCCTTTCTCGAAGTCACCATGGATGACGCCGGCCGCCTTTGGGGCCGTCCAGCCGCGCCGGATGGTCCACGCGCGCGCTTCCTTTGGGCCGACAGTGAAATAGGTCTGCAGGTTGAGCAGGTCATAGCCAGAATGGATCAGGCGCGTGAGACCGGGCTCTTCCAGTCCGAGCGTCTCAAGATATTCGGCGCGGTCGGCATCGTCGAGCAGGGCTAGCTCGCTCTCGATCTGGGCCGAGAACACCACGCAACCTGCGCCTTCTTCCTTGGCGCGCTCCATCACACGTTCGGAATGGGCATTGCCGGTGGCGGCGCTGTCTTCATCGACATTGGCCACGAAGAGGACGGGTTTGGATGTCAGCAGCTGGAGCATGTTCCAGGCGCGCGTCTCGTCCTTGGGCACGGCGGCCTTGCGGGCAGGGCGGCCTTCATTGAGTTCAGCCAGGGCGAGGTCGATCAGCGCAACCTGCGCCTTGGCATCCTTGTCACCTGATTTAGCTTTCTTCTCGACCCCGGCCTTGCGCTTGTCGAGGCTTTCGAGGTCAGCCAGCATCAGCTCTGTTTCGACAACTTCAAAGTCTGCAATCGGGTCGACTGTGCCGCGGACGTGCGTGATGTCATCGTTCTCAAAACAGCGTAGCACGTAGATAACCGCGTCGGTTTCGCGAATATTGGCCAGGAACTGGTTGCCCAGACCTTCGCCCTTGGACGCGCCCTCAACAAGGCCAGCGATATCGACGAAGTTCATTCGCGCCGGAATGATCTCCTTGGAGCCGGCAATCCGGGCCAGTTCATTCAGCCGGGGTTCTGGCACAGCGACTTCACCAACGTTCGGCTCGATCGTGCAGAACGGATAGTTGGCGGCCTGTGCGGCGGCCGTCTGCGTAAGCGCGTTGAAGAGCGTCGACTTGCCTACATTGGGCAGGCCCACAATTCCACATTTGAAGCCCATTCCGGCCTCCTTTTTCTGACTGTCTGACGGGGGCCTTAGCGCTATTTCGCAGCGAAAAACAGGCAGTTTTGTCGCCTGAAAGCGGAATTGGGTGGCCAAGGGGGGCAGTATTGCTATGCTCGGCACAAGAGTTGCAGGAATGACCCCATGGCATATGACGTCTTTCTGGTATCCGCGAACGAAGATCGCGACACGGCGAAGCTGATCGCAAGGCGGCTTCGCGCCCTCAAATTCAAAGTCTGGTTTGACCAGAAGCAGGTCGACGAGACTTTTGACGCCAAGGACGCGCGTAATGCGATGAACTCGACGTCCATGCTCGTCCTTTGGTCTGAGAACGCGGTTAAGAGCGACTGGGTAAGGGCTGCCGCCTCGGTCGGACATTCCCGTCCTGGCACGCTTGTTCAGATGGCGCTCGACAAGACCATTCCCTATGAGCCATTCCGGACCAACAAACGCTTCTCGATAGCCAGCATGACGTCTCGCAAGACGCCAGAAGGCTTTTACCAGGCCGTGGACGAGCTTGGCAGCCGAGATGGTCGTACCGACCTGCGTGAATGGATGGGCTACGGCTCCAAGGACGAGGACGAGCGCGCCGATTGGCTCGCCGCCCACCCTGAGGACCCTCTGGCGCTCCACGCCAAGGCACAGCGCGAGAAAGAGCTAGGCAAGAAGCCCGCACCTGCGCCTGAGGCTCAAGGCGCTGCCGCGCTCGCTGCGGCATCACTCAAGGGCACCAATGGCAACGGTCATCGTCCGGTCGCCGGGGTCAAGATTGCCGAGGCGGCCCGTCCTACAGCAGCGACCATCCGTCAGGCGGATGCAGACATGGGCATAGGCTGGGGCACGATAGGCGGCATAGTGGTCGCAATCGGGGCAATGCTGGTGCTTGCGTGGGTATTCCGGTCCCAACCTCTGACATCTGAAATGCGGGCATCCATGCCAGCAATCAGCAATGGCACGCCTGTGGCCATGACGTGCCCTGCCGGTCAGGTGCCACGGTCGCTGGTGAACCAGGTGCTCCAGCCGGGCGCCATAGTGGACGACACCACCGAATAGCCATTTCTCCAACGCCAAAAGAAAAGCGCCGCCGGATTTCTCCAGCGGCGCTTTTCTTTTGGGATTGGCGTAAGTGTCTAGCTCAGCGCGCGGTCGATCTCGCGTGCAGCTGCCTCGAACTGGTCAACGCCATTATCCTCGCTGAGAACGCGGCGAGCGGCCGAGATGGCAGCATCAGCTGCAGCGCGGCGAACCTGTTCGGTCGCTTCCGCTTCGGCGCGGTGGATGCGGGCTTCTGCCAGCGCTTCACGACGAACGAGACGGTCGGCAATGTCCTTGCGGGCTTCTGCCATGATCTGTTTCGCATCAGCCTTGGCCTGGTCGATCATCGCCTCGGCTTCCTTGTCGGCATCCTGCTGGCGACGCTCGGCGAGGGCGAGTGCCTCAGCTGCACGTTCGCGTAGGTTGCGGGCTTCTTCCAGTTCGGCAGAGATGGCGCTGGCGCGATTGTCCAGGCCGCCCAGAATGGTCTTGAAGGCGCCCATGCGAGCAGCGATCAGGAGGAAGACAACAAATGCCAGGAAGGCTGTGAACGTCACCGGATCGGTGAACGCATAGGCCAGTCCGCCAATGAAGCCCTCACCATGACCTTCTTCAGCCGCAAGGGCCGGCAGGGCCGCACTTGCGGCAAGCACGCTCATCGGGATGAGATATTTCATCGTCCGCATGTGACTACTCCAGCGCCGCGGTAACGGCTTTTTTCAGCTCGGATTTCGAAGCCGACACGCCGAAACGGCCAACAATAGTGTCCGCTGTTTCAATGGCGATCTGCTCGACATTCTTCATGGCTTCAACGCGAAGACTTGCGATCCGCTCGTCAGCCGCATCCAGCTTCTTTTCAATTTCGGCGTCAACGCGTGACGTTTCGGCTGCCATTTCGGCATCCATCTTGGCGCGTGCCTTGTCAGCCGTTTCACGGGCCTTGTTCTTGGCCTGCGCAATGCGCAGCTCAAGGGCCTGCTGGGCTTCCGTCGCCTGGTCGTTCAAGCGAGCCGCCTGGTCGAGGTCGGATGCGATCCGGTCAGAGCGCTTTTCAAGCGTATCCGACAGTTTCGGCAGGATGACCCGCGACATGGTGAGATAGAGGATGCCGAACAGAACCGCCAGCCAGAACAGCTGGGACGGCATATGCCACGTTTCGAACGGCGGAAACGGCGGCGGTGTGTCTTCCGCAAGATGTTCGGACCCGTGGGCCGCAGTTTCTGCAAGCAATGCGATCAGCATCAAATTATCCTCGGTTTCATGTCAGTCGTCAGGGCTGGAGACGCAAGTGTCGCCAGCCCGAAGCAGAAAAGCTTCTTAGACGACGAACAGGATCAGGATGGCCACGAGGAACGACAGAATGCCGAGCGCTTCGGAGAGGGCCATACCGATGAAGAGGTTACCGGTCTGCTGTGGGGCAGCGGATGGGTTGCGCATTGCGGCGTCGAGGAACGAGCCGAAGATGTTGCCCACACCGATAGCGGCACCGATCATGCCGAGTGTTGCGAGGCCTGCGCCAACATATTTGAGGCCGAGGGTGATATCGCCTTCCATGGGGATCTCCTTATGGGAATGCTGTTGTTCTACAAAGTGCCGCCCGTGAAGCGTGTTCCGTGTGCGGCGTCAAGCGGTTTGGTGTGACCATGTGGCCGCACCGGCGAAAGGGTAACTAGTGTGCGGGGTGGAGCGCGTCGTTGAGGTACACACAGGTCAGAATGGCGAAGACGTAAGCCTGCAGGCCAGCCACCAGAAGCTCAAGCGCGTTGAGCGCAACGCCCATGGCAAAAGCGAACGGTGCGATGATGATGTAGGCGCCACCTGCTGCGATCAGGCCGACAGCAAAACCAGCGAACAGTTTCAGCATGATGTGTCCGGCGAGCATGTTGGCGAACAAACGCAGCGAAAGGGTCAGCGGGCGGGCAAAGAAGGAAATGATCTCGATCGGGATCAGAATGATATAGATTGGCCATGGCGCGCCCGATGGCGCAAACAGTTTCAGGAACTTGAAGCCGTTCTTGTAGAACCCGAAGCCGATAACGATCGAAATCACGAGCAGGGCCAGGGCGCCGGTCACGATGATATGGCTCGTCGTGGTGAAGGCGTAAGGCACCATGCCGATCATGTTCGCGAAGAACAGGAAGAAGAAGAGCGTGAACACGAACGGAAAGAACTTGAGGCCTTCCTCGCCTGCTGCGCCGCGCACCATGTCAGCCACGAAGCCGTAACCGATCTCGGCCAGCGACTGCAGGCGCGAAGGTACAAGCTGGCCTTTCGACGCGGCGACACCAAAGAAGGCGATCGTCAGGATGACGCCGAGCGCCATGAAGCCGGATGCGTTTGTGAACGACAGGTCGATGCCGCCGACATTGAAGTCGAGCCACTTGGTAACCTTGAACTGGTGGATGGGATCCAGCGCAACGCTCGGCATAAACAGGTTCATCCGTCTCAATTCCCGTCTTCGGAGGCCTGCGGCCCCTCTGTCTGTTTCAGCGCCTGAGCATTCAGCTCTTTGTAGGCGTTCAATATTGCCCGAATGCCCGCTGCGAAGCCAAAAGACCCCATGATCAGCAAGCCCCAGGGCTTCGTTCCTGCGAAAACATCAATCCAGTAGCCCATGAAGCCACCAACAAAGATGCTGGCGCCAAATTCCGCGCCATATCGCAGGGCATAGGCCCCAGCCGAATGATTTCCTTCGTCAGCCTTGGTCTGGGCTTGCTTTGTCGCTTCCCGTTCAGCGCGGGCTGCCCTTGCTTTGGCGATTTCCTCACCAAGGCCGTCTGGACCCTCACTGGACATGTTTTTAAGCGCTCCGCAGCCGCGAATCCTTGCTGATCGGGAGACCCCCGGATTTCGGCGCAAACTATGAGGGGGGCTCTGCCAAGTCAACCGCGATTACAGAAACACAATTCCTTGTTTTTATTGCAATTCCTGACTGTGGGTCTGCGCTACTCCGCCGCAACAAGCTGTTCGGCGGCCTCAAGGTCCACAGAAACGAGTTTTGAAACGCCCTGTTCACGCATGGTAACGCCGAAAAGACGGTCCATCCGGCTCATGGTAACGGGGTTGTGGGTGATGACCACGAAGCGCGTATCGGTGCGCTGGCGCATTTCGTTCAGCATGTTGCAGAAACGGTCCACGTTGGCGTCATCAAGCGGCGCGTCCACCTCGTCCAGAACGCAAATCGGTGCAGGCCGTGAAAGGAACACAGCGAAGATCAGGGCAGCCGCTGTCAGGGCCTGTTCGCCGCCTGACATCAGGTTCAGCGTGCCCAGCTTTTTGCCTGGCGGTTGGGCGAAAATTTCCAGACCGGCATTCAACGGGTCTTCGGCGTCGACAAGCCGGAGTTCCGCCTGGCCGCCCCGGAAAAGGGCCGTGAACAGGGCCTTGAAGTGCTCGTTGACGGTCTCAAAAGCTGCCAGCAGACGTTCGCGCCCCTCGGCATTGAGCGCATCGACCCCTTCGCGCAGCTTGGCGATAGCGGCCGTCAGGTCTTCCTTCTCGTGAACCTGGCTGCCGAGGCGGGTTTCGAGTTCCTCGGCCTCTTCCTCGGCATTCATGTTCACGCCGCCAAGCTGGTCGCGCTCGCGACGAAGGTCTTCAACCTTACGCTCTGCATCGCGCGGCGTGAACTCGCCCATCTCGGCTTCGTCGAGGCCTGACTCGGCAATGGCCAGCAGGCCTTCGGGCGTGCGCTGGAACGAGTTGCGGGCGATCTCGACGCTTTCTTCGAGGCGGCCTTCAGCCGTTTCCAGCTTCACGCTCCAGCCGGCCAGAGTCTCGCGCGATTCAGATGCGGCGACGGCAGCCTGACGTGCAGCGGTCTCAGCTTCGCGCGCAGCGGTTTCCTTTTCCGACAGCTGGTCAGCGATGCGTTTGCGCTCGGCTTCAAGCCGCTCGACATCGGCGGCCATGGCCTCGATTTCAATGGCGAGTTCCTCAGGGCGAGACTTGGCGGCGATGGCTTCGGACGCGGCACTGGCGCGCCGCTGAACAAGCCTTTCGACACGCTCACCTGCGGCGATCGCGCGTGTGGTCCAGGTCTCGACATCGCGCTCGAGCCCGGCGCGCCGGTTGGCGGCCTGTTCCCGACCGCGTGTAATGTCGGTGAGTTGGCCGCGCGCCTCGATTTCGGCATCGCGGGCCCTTGTGACGCCCATGCGTGCCTCAGTCAGCCTCTCCTCAAGCGTGGATTCTTCCTCAGCGGAAGACTGTGGCGACATCAGCGACAGGGCTTCCTTGACCACAGCAAGGTCGGCATTGGCGCGTGCAAGGGCTTCACCGGCGGTGTCGCGCTTCATGGCGGCTCGTTCGGAGGCCTGTGAGGCTTCCGTGACCCGTGTGCGGGCCTCGCTGAGGCTACGCTGGGCCGGTGCAATGGTCTGGCGGAGGCCCCGAAGGGCTTCCTCGGCTGCCAGCCGGGCATCGCGGGCTTTGGTTAGCGTTCTGGTGTGGTTTTCAAGTTCGGCCTGAAGGGGGCCGATCTCTTTTTGCGCGGCTTCAAGCCGGGCCTGTTGTTCAAGGCGCGCGGCGGCAGATACAGGCGCATCCGGTGTGCGTGTGAAGCCATCCCAGCGCCACAAATGCCCCTCGCGCGAAACCAGGCGCTGGCCCGGTTTCAATTCGGCCATCAGGCGAGCGCCATCTTCTGCAGCTGCAACGCCGCACTGTGACAGGCGGGCCGCCAGCTCGGAAGGCGCTTCGACGAATTCGCTCAGCGCGGTTGCGCCATTGGGCAGGGATTGCGTTGCAGCGGCGGCGCCGCTCCAGAACATGGCCGCGGAACGGTCCGTCGGCGCCTCGATATCGTCCCCAAGCGCGGCAGCAACGGCCTTTTCATAGCCATCACGGGTACGGATACGGTCGATAACGGGCGGCGCGCTGGGGCCATCGGGCTTGCGCAGGAGTTTTTGCAGGCCAGCAATCTCGGCTTCGAGTGCGCGCACATCCTTGTCGGCTGCGTCGCGCGGAGGCTGGGCATCCGCTTCAGCCGCGCGTGTCTCGGTTAGCCTTGCTTCGGCGGCTTCGACCGCGGTCTCGGCATCCTGCAATGCTTGCTCGGATTGCGCTTCGGCGTCCTTGGCATCCTTAAGCTTGCGCACGAGCGACACAGCGTCTTCCAGGCTAGCCATCTCGGTGGTCAGCCGATTTATATCGGACGTGATTTGATCGCGACGACGCGTCTGGGCGCCGACATTTTCTTCCGACGCCTTTCGGCGTGCGCGTACTTCAGAAAGCGCTGCCTGCGCGTTGTCAGCGGCTTCTTCGGCGGCTGACAACTGGCTTCTGGCGGCTTCCAGACGGGCGCGAATCTCGGCCTCGATCTCGTCATTGCGCGCTTCGTCCATGACGGGCAGCGCGGAGAGTTCGTTGCGCGCGTTCTGGGTTGCGGCTTCGGCTTCAGCTTTTGCTGCCTGTTCGCGCTCAAGGTCTTCAATGAGGCGGGTTGCCTCTGCTTCCAGTCGCGCATGGGCGTCGGCGGCGATCTTGCGCTCGGTTTCCAGACGGGCCAGTGCGATACGGGCCTGGCCGAGCTTGGCCGAGGCGACGCTTTCGGCTTCGCGCAGCGGGCCGAGGCCTTCGCTGGCTTCGATTCGCTCACGCTCGCAAATCGCGTCCCGGCGCGTCAGGTCTTCGACGGCACGGCGCGATTCTTCCAGTTTTTCACGGGCAATATCGCAGGCGAGCTTGGCTTCGCTCCAGCGCAAATGCGCAACAAGCGCGTCGAGCGCATGGATTTCGTCCGACAGGCGCTTGTATTTACGGGCCTTGCCGGCCTGACGCTTGAGACTGGCCAGCTGGCGCTCCACCTCGGCAGACACTTCCGTCAGGCGTTCAAGGTTCGATTCGGCGCCATTGAGCTTCAGTTCGGCTTCATGGCGGCGTGTGTTGAGGCCAGCGATACCTGCGGCCTCTTCCAGGATCCGGCGGCGGTTCTGCGGTTTGGAGCCGATCAGTTCCGAAATCTGGCCCTGGCGCACGAGGGCAGGGGAGTTGGCGCCCGTCGAAGCATCCGCGAACAGGAGCTGGATGTCCTTGCCACGCACTGTCCGGCCGTTGAGCTTGTAGGATGTGCCCGCACCGCGGCGCAGTTTACGCACGATTTCCAGTGTGTCCGAGGAATTGAACTCGGGAGGAGCCGTGCGTTTGGAATTGTCGAGCACGAGCGTGACTTCGGCCGTCTCGCGCGCGGGCCTGCCTTGCGCGCCGGAGAAGATGAGGTCGTCCATCTCGCCGCCACGCATGGCCTTTGCCGAGCTGGCGCCCATGGCCCAGCGAAGGGCCTCAAGCAGGTTGGACTTGCCACAGCCGTTCGGCCCCACAATGCCCGTAAGGCCCGGTTCCACGGGCACGGTTTGCGGGTCGACGAACGACTTGAAGCCGGCGATGCGGAGTTCGGTTATCTGCATGCCGGCCTCATATCTCTATTGTCCTGCCGTGTCGCCAGCGAGCAAGGAATCAAGCTTCGCTGAAAAGCCTTCGACTGTACGAATGTCGCCATCAAAGCGGGACATTTGACCGTCAAAAATGAATGTCGGGGTGCTGTCGACGCCGTCCTTTTGAGCTTCATCATAGGTCGCCTTGAGGCGGTTCCGAATGGCCTCATTCGACATGCAAGCATCGAAAGCGGCTTCATCGGCAATCCCGTGGCGTTCGCCAATGGCAACCAGCGCCGCTTTCAGCACGCCATTGCGGGCTGCGTCGGTGATACCGGACTGGTGTTCGAACATATCGTCGAGCACATCGAAGAACTTGCCGTCACCCGCACAGAGCGCCATCGCATAGGCGGGCACGTCGATGTCGTGCACAGGATATTCGCGGAATACCATGCGCACCTTGCCTGTGGAGATATACTTCTCGGTGATCTCCGGCAGGACAGAGTCATGGAAATACTTGCAAGCCGGGCATGTCGGCGAGGCGTATTCGATAAATGTCACTGGCGCATCAGCCGAGCCGATAGCGTGTCCGATTGCGGCCGGGTCGCTTCCCGATTTCTTGGGGCTCGTCGGGCTGTTGTCGCTGCCACCACAGGCAACAAGAGCCAGCGCCGAAACGGCGGCAAAAGCGGTTCGTCTGGAGATGCGTTCCATCATCATAACCTTCGCGTTAAGAATTGAGTCGGGCTGGTTGCCAAATCGTTAATGCTGTGTGCCGGGTCGCCTATTGGGGCAGCTTGGCCAGTTCGCCGTTCAGATAGGCCTCGAATGCTTCGCCGGAGCGAGCATCCTGGTCAGCTGGTTTGACCTGACCATTGACCACGAACGTTGGCGTGGCGTGAACGCCAAAGATATCGCCGGTCATGATCGTGTCGGCAATGCGCTGGCGGATCGCGCGGTTCGTGGTGCAGGCATCAAAGGCCTTCTCATCAGTGATGCCATGACGCGCGGCGATATCGAGGAGTATTTGCTTGATCGTCCCGGACTTGGAAGCATCGAAGATATCCTGCTGATGCTCAAACAGATCGTCCAGTACGTCAAAGAACTTGTCCTCGCCGGCACAGTTGGCGATCGCATAGGCGGCGACGTCGATATCGTTCAGCGGGTATTCGCGGTAGATGAACTTCACTTTGCCGGTTGCGATGAATTTCTCGTCAACCGTGGGCATGACATCGTCATGGAAATGCTTGCAGTGTGAGCAGGTCGGCGACGCGTACTCGATAACGGTCAGCGGCGCGTCGGCCGCGCCCTTGACGTGACCCAGCACGGCGGGCGCTGCAGGGGCTTCGGCTGGAGCCGGCTTTGCGTCGTCGCCCGTAGCACTGCCGCAAGCGGCGATGAGGAAAGCGAGAGCCGTGACAAGAGCGGATGGGCGAGCAATCAGAGACATTCAAACGGGCCTTCGGGACAGGAGGTCTACGTGGCCGGACGTGGGTCCGGGGTGGAAGTATCAGAGTCGTCTGCGGTTAGCACAGCTGCGCCCAGCGCAACAATCGCCGCGCGCAGGCTGGAATCCTGAATGCCGGCGGTCCGTGCCTCAAGTGCCTGGCGCTCTGCCGCCGTAAGGGCGCGTTTCTTGCGGCGCGGCGCGACTGGGTCACTGGTCGTAAGGGCGCCCTGCACGATCTTGATGGCAACAATGTCGCCACCAGCCGAAACGGACACGCGCTGGCGGATCGTTTCGGCTTGGTGCTGCACCAGCGGCGCAGCCTGCGGGATGACGCGCAGTGTCAGCACGCGACCGTCCTTGCCGCCGGTAATCTTTTCCGGCCGGCAGAATGGATAGAGTTTTTCGCCGACGATTTCCCGCCAGCGGCGCTGCAAGATCTGCACGGCTGGCAGTTTCTTCGCGCCCGATTTGCGCGTCAGGCGCTCGGCAGCGAGGCCGATCTGCGATATGCCGGGGTGGACCTTGCGGGCGCGCAAATAGCGCAGCCGGACGCGTGCGCGCGCCTCTTCGATGGGGTCCAGGGTTGATCTTGTTACCATTCCCCAAGACAAGCACGGCTTGGTGGCGAGGAAAAGGCACACATGCCCGGCAAGAGGTCTTTCAAGGAACTGCCTTCACGGCTTCTGGCCTGGTACGACCAGCATGCCCGTGATTTGCCCTGGCGTGTCTCGCCAGCTGACCGAGCGCTCGGAAAACGCCCTGATCCTTACAGGATCTGGCTATCCGAGATCATGCTACAGCAAACGACCATCCCGCACGGCACGCCGTATTTCCACGCATTCACGCAGCGCTGGCCCACGGTGGAGGCGCTCGCAAATTCTCGTGATGAGGAGGTCATGACCGCCTGGGCGGGGCTCGGATACTATGCCCGGGCGCGCAACCTGCTGAAATGCGCGCGCGAAGTTGTTGGCCTCGGTGGATTTCCGGAGACCGAGAAGGCACTCGTGAAATTGCCGGGCATAGGCCCCTATACAGCCGGGGCCATCGCTGCGATTGCGTTTGACCGGCAGGCGGCGGCTGTCGATGGAAATGTGGACCGCGTGTTCGCGCGTCTGCTGGCGCTGAAAGGCGACTGGGCCGAAGCGAAGAAGGTGATTGCGGCTGAGGTGCGTGCGCTCGTACCTGAAAAGCGACCGGGGGAATTCGCCGAAGCGCTGATGGACCTTGGCGCGACTGTCTGCACGCCGACGCGCCCGAACTGTCTCATCTGCCCGCTGGCGACTATGTGCGCGGCGCGAGCCGAGGGCGAGCCGGATACCTATCCCCGCAAGCCTGCAAAGGCGGTGACAAAGGTGCGTCACGGGGTGGCTTATGTGCTTCTGGATCGCGACGAAATCATGCTCGTGCGTCGCCCGGACAAAGGCCTGCTGGGGGGCATGCTTGCGTTGCCATGCACTGACTGGCCCAAGACGGGCATGCCTGAAGAGGCGCCGCCAGTAGGGGCGGGCTGGGAAATAATCGGCGAGGTGCGCCATGTGTTCACGCACTTTGCCCTGATCCTGACGGTCAAACGGGCCCGTCTTAAAGCAAAACGCCCGGACGGTGTGTGGACACCCATCCGGGACGTTGAAGGCTTGCCGAGCGTGTTCGCGAAAGCCTTACGGCTCGCGGTGCCCGAGGCCTAGTTGAGGCCCATTTCGTCGCGATAACGGCGGCGCAGCAGGTCGATCGGGGCGAGGTTCCGCTTCGGGTCTTCGAAGTGCCAATAGGTCCAGCCATTACAGGCGGGTGCCTGCTGGACATGCGCGCCAAGGCGGTGGATCGAGCCGGAGACGGCGCCGGTTGTCAGCGAGCCATCGACGCGGATGCGCGCCTGGAAGCGGCGTTGCGGCGAGAAGAGGCGGTCGCCCGGTTTCAGCCAGCCATTGTCGATCAGGGCGCCGAACGGAACGCGTGGAAGGGACTTCTTGCTGCGCTCTGTCTCAAGGATTTCGCCCTCAATCGGCGTGATGGCCGCGATGCGGGCGCGCGACAGGCGGACATAGTCAGGGTCACGCTCGATGCCGATGAAGTCGCGGCCGAGGCGCTTGGCGACGGCGGCCGTCGTGCCTGTGCCAGAGAAAGGATCAAGCACAACATCACCCGGATGGGTCGTGGCGAGCAGGATGCGTGAGAGCAGACTTTCCGGCTTTTGCGTTGGATGCGCCTTCTTGCCGGCCTCATCCTTCAGGCGCTCGCCGCCCGTGCAGAGCGGGATGACCCAGTCCGACCGCATCTGCTTGTCTTCATTGAAGACTTTCAGCGCGTCATAGTTGAACGTGACGCGCGAGGCTTCGGACTTGCCCGCCCATATCAGCGTTTCGTGGGCGTTCTGGAAACGCGTGCCCTTGAAGTTCGGCATCGGGTTGGATTTCAGCCAGATGACGTCGTTCTGGATCCAGAAGCCTTGGTCCTGCAGCACGGTGCCGACGCGGAAGATGTTGTGATATGAGCCGATCACCCAGATCGCGCCATCATCCTTCAGGACGCGGCGGCACTCTTCCATCCACTCATGCGTGAACAGGTCATAAGCATCGAAGCTGTCGAACTTGTCCCAGGCATCGTCCACACCATCGACGACCGACTGGTCGGGGCGGGTCAGGCCACCGCCGAGTTGGAGGTTGTAGGGTGGATCGGCAAAGACCAGATCGACTGAGCGGTCCGGCAGGCGGCGAAGAATGTCGATGCAGTCGCCCTGCAGGATCGTGTTGCGCTTCAATTCCATTTGGCCAGCCCCGTATTGTCTACATGTGTTTCGTGGAGACGAATCACTGAAGGACGCCGGTTTCCGAAACCCTAATAGTTGCGGAGCCGAATCAGTCCGGAGTCGTTTCGGAATCGAAACTAACGGGTTTCCAGCCTGTGGATAGAGCTGTTCATAACCTTGTGCATAGAGTCGGGAATATTGGTGAAATAATTGTCAAAAACCAAAGCCTAGCTGGCCATTTGGGGCGACAGGTGGCTGGAAAAGGTCTGTCCGCAGCGCAGGCCGAGGCGCATCAAGACCGAGCCGGCGTGTTTCCCGCGCAAAGCGCTGCGAAATTATCTGCGCCACCGGACCATTGCCGCCGCCGCGTTCGAACCAGCGCGCGTCATAATCCTTGCCGCCGCGCATTTCACGAATCGTATTGATCACCTTCGCGGCGCGGTCAGGCACGTGGGTCACCAGCCATTCGTGGAAGAGGTCCTTTATCTCATGCGGCAGGCGCAGCATCACATAGCCCGCGCCTGTGGCCCCATGATCTGCGGCTGCTTCAAGGAGGTGTTCGATCTCATGGTCCGTCAAACCAGGAATGATGGGGGCCGTCATGACTGTTACAGGTATGCCCGCGCCGGAAAGTGCGCGGATGGTCTGCAGCCTTCTTGTGGGTGTGGCGGCGCGTGGCTCCATCTTGCGGGCCAATGTGCGGTCGAGCGTCGTTATGGATACGCCGACCCGCAGCAGCCCGGCTTTTGCCATGGGGGCCATCAGGTCGATATCACGTTCTATCAGCGAAGATTTGGTGAGGAGGCTGACGGGGTGGCGATAGTCGGACAGGATTTTCAGCAACTCCCGCGTAAGTCCAACCTCGCGTTCGACCGGCTGGAAGGCATCCGTGTTGATACCCAGCGCAATGACACGGGGACGATAACCGGGGCGTGACAATTCCCGCTTCAGCAATTCCGGCGCGTTCGGCTTGAAGAAGAGCCTGCTTTCGAAGTCGAGCCCGGCAGAGAGGCCGCCATAGGCATGGCTCGGCCGGGCGAAGCAGTAGATGCAGCCATGCTCGCAGCCCCGGTAGGGATTGATTGACCGGTCAAACGAGATGTCGGGTGACTTGTTGAAAGTGATGATCGTTTTGGCGGATTCGCGCGTCAGCGTCGTCTCGATACGGGCGGCTGTTTCTTCGACAGTGTCCCAGCCATCATCAAACGTGTGACGTGTTTCGGGCTCGAACCGGCCGGTCTGGTTGGAGACTGCGCCGCGCCCGCGCTGGTCAGACCGTTCGACGGCCTGCTGCGTGTCGATCAGCGTCACGCGCCCTGTGGGCTTGAGTTTCTGTTCGGTCCTCATGGGGCGCATGTGCACACAAGATGAAGAACAAAACAAGAACATAGTTATGAATGTTGCGGAGAACCTGTGGATTCACGCAGGTGTCATCAACCCATCAGGCTGTCGAAATTCTTGATGATCGCGCGCACGTTATCCGGCATTTCGAGGGCCATGATTTCGGACATGGTCACCTCAGGAATATCTTGTTCCGTGGTTTCAGGTTTGAGCTTCTTAAATAGCATGGCCCATGGGGCAAAAATCCGCGTATCGGCATCGCCTTGCAAGATCGAGGCAACGGACACATGGCGCTTGTCTTGGGATATCTTTTCAAACAGGGGTTCGACATCGTCCCGCTCGCCTTCGAGCACCTGCATGAAGTTCAGTCCGTTGTACATCAACAGGCCTGTGATCTCCATATTCCGGTTATTGGACACAGCGGTTGTCAGGATATCCTGAATGTCCGTAGGGGAAATCTCTTCGGACGCGGAGCTGATATAGATAAGCCGAAACATGGGTGTCCCCTCATGTAGAAAAACATGATCGTTATCCACCGGCATTCCTCTCGCCAAGCGATAACATAAATTAATTCCACTGCTTATCGGGCTGCGTTCCACGCATGCCAGTCATCTGCCTCATCAATATCAGTCAGTGTGCGCAAAAGACCGACACGCGCATGTGGCGGAAGGTTTCCCCAAACGTCCTCCATTGCGTGTGGCCCCGACCAGCGCACGCCGTCAAACGGCGCGCGCGTGCGCGATCCCTTGTTGAGGCCGAATAGCCAGAATCCGCCATCGCGCGCCGGGCCAAAGACGGCGTCGTGGTTCTGCAACGTGCGGATCGCCGTGCGCAGAAGGGCCGTCGACAGGTCCGGAGTGTCGGCGCCAATGAACAGGACCGGGCCGGGCGGGGCTTCGGCAAGTCCCTTGGCCAGCCGTTGGGTCAGACCGCCATGCCCCTGGCTGCGCCGTATGAGGCTGGCTGGCCAGAGTCCGCCGATACTATCGCCCAATGCCTTGTCAGGCGCGGTGTATAGAATGGGAGTCCAGTGTCCGCTGAGCGCCGCACGCATTGTGCGGGCCAGCGTAAAATGGGCTACGCGCCGCGCTTCAGTGAGGCCGAGGCCTGCTGCCAGCCGCGTCTTTGACAGTCCCATGCGGGGTGGCTTGGCATAAATGAGCAAGGTCGCTTTTGTCATGGCCTGGCCTTACTTTCGACCTCAACCGGATGAAAGCTGGAATTAAGTGGAGGGAGAAAGAACATGGGACCGTTTCGTATCCTCACAGCGCTGGCGAGTCTCGCGGCGCTGTCTGCCTGCTTCTATAGCGAGGTGCCGCTGATACCGCCTGGTGAGCAAGTCACTTTGCCGTATGATGGCGTCGTTCTCTGCCTCGCAGATGATTGCCGCAATGTGATGGTTGGCGACGACGGCGTCTATGAAATTTCCCCACCCCCGGATGAGGCCGACGAAAAGCCTTTGCGCGTGCGCTTCCAGGTGCTGATGTCGGATGCCGCTAACCCGGTCTATCTTGCCGAGGTCGAGATGCGCGATGATCCGGAGATCAGCTATCACTATCTCGTCGCGCACATTCGCACAGGCGCCGCCACGCATGTCCCGACCTATGAGTTCGCGATGCCCGCCTGCAATGATTCCGAGGATGACGTTCTGACCGCACATGGTCTCGAACGGGTCGATGCCTATTCCTGCCGCGTGACCGATCTTGCTGCCTTTAAGGCCTATCTGATCGCCGCCCATGGCGAGGATTTCGGCACGGAAGCATTCTGGACCGAAGACTAGGTATATTCCTTGGCAAGCTTGTCCGGGCTGACGCCCAAGAGGAAGCGCGCCAGCATCCAGGAATTCTTCCATGCGCGGCGACGCCAGCCATCACGCTCGTATTTCACTGCCGACGTGCGCGCTTCTGCATCCAGGAAGGTCAGCCTTTTCTTGCCGACAGCCCGCACGATCATGACGTCTTCCATCAGGCGTACATCCGGGAAGCCGCCGACAGCATCATAAAGCTCGCGCGAGATCAGCAGGCCCTGGTCGCCATAGGGCAGGCCGAGCCACCGGGCCCGGCGGTTGGCGCGCGATTCCAGCCAGCGGGCGCGCTTGTCGTCGGAGCGATACTTGAGGCGGAAGGCGCCTGCATTGCCCGGCCGGTCGCGAATATGGTCAGAGACACGCTCGGCCCACTCGCGCGACAATATCGTGTCGGCATGAAGAAACAGGAACCAGTCGCCGCGTGCGGCTTCTGTTCCGGCAATCAGCTGTCGGCCGCGGCCTTTGGCGGTGGCGATATAGGTCGCTCCCGACGCCTCGGCGATGGCCTGCGTCCCATCTTCGGAAAAGGCATCGCATGCAATGACCTCACGGATAAGGCCGGACTCCAGGCCTGGCATCAGGCTTTCGAGACAGAGCGGCAGGTCATAGGCGGCGTTCAGTGTGGGAATGATGACGGAAAGGGGAGCGGGCATTGGAGATCCCTAGCAGGCGCTTGTGATGTCAGGAACTCTCTTGGGTCTGCTGCGTTCCATCTCCAATCTCCAATGCACAAGGAAAACGCATATGACCAGCATCTATGAACGGCTGAAATCTGACCATGACCGCCAGCGCGACATGCTCGCAAGCCTCGCCGAGACATCCGGCGACAGCCAAGAGCGCCGCAAACTCTGGAAGACATTTTACTACGATATTGGTGCTCACGCTGCTGCTGAAGAAGAAGTTTTCTACGCCCCATTGATGGAAGATTCCAAAGGCCAGCCCAAGGCGCGCCACTCGGTTTCTGAGCACCATGAAGTCGACGAGATGATCCAGGATATCGAGGACATGGACTTTAGTTCGCCGGGATGGCTCACGCGCTTCAAGACCATGCGCGAGCGCTATGAGCACCATATGAAAGAGGAAGAAGAGGAAATCTTCGAGACCGCCCGCAAGGTGCTGGGCGCGGATTCTTCGGGCGAAATGGCGGACAAGTTCGACACGCGCAAGAAGAAAGAGCGCGGCCTCGTCGACAAGAAGGCCGAAGAAGAGATGGAAGAATAGTCAGGCGAGCTCTTTGAGCCTCTGCTCCACCAACAACAAGTCCCGCCAGGCGCGGCTTTTGTCCTGCGGGCGGCGGAGCAGGTAGGCCGGGTGAAGGATCGGAATCAGCGGAATGCTGGTCCCGTCTTGCGTTTGAAAGACATGTTCGGTGCCGCGCAGGCGCATGATGCCGTCACTCTTGCCCAGAAGGGCCTTGGCCGGCACGCCGCCTGCCGCGATTATGAGCTTGGGTTTGCCCAGCACGATCATCCGTTCGACGAAGGGGCGGCAGACGTCGAGTTCTTCGTCTTCCGGGTTCCGGTTTCCCGGTGGGCGCCAGTAGGTCACATTCGTGATGAACGTGTTCTCGGTCCGCGAGCGATTGATCGCCGCCAGCATCTTGTCGAGCAATTGCCCCGCCTTACCGATGAAAGGGAGGCCTTTGCGATCCTCTTCGGCTCCCGGGCCTTCACCGATCACCATCAGGTCGGCACCTTGTGTGCCATCAAAAACCACCGTGTTTTCAGAGGAAGACTTAAGCGGGCAGCCTTCGAAGCCCTCGATGGCGGCTTTCAGCGCGTCGAGCGAATCGGCAGCAGCTGCCGCCTTTTCGGCTTCCGTGACCCAATTCTTGGGTGCGCGGGAGCGGCGCTGCATGGGTTTGATGGAGGGTGTGACGGCTTTGGCGTGGGTATTCGAGGGCGCTTGGGAGGGTTTCAGCTGGCGCATCAGCGCGTCAATGCGGGCCGAATCCACTTCTACGCCCATGTCCTGCCACCACTCGGTCAGGGCCTGAAGGGCTGAGGTTGACGTAGGGGCGGACATTGCGACGCTCTGGACCTTCTTGAAACAGGCTGTAATTGCTTAATGTTTGAAATATACGGCGGTATCCTACACGCCAAAATGAGGAGTTACCAATGGCTGATGACGCCCCGCAGCGCGAGTCGATGGAATATGATCTGGTCATCGTCGGCGGCGGCCCGGCTGGGCTCTCGGCAGCGATCCGATTCAAACAGCTCGCCAATGAGAAGGGCGAGGACCTTTCGGTCGTCGTTCTGGAAAAAGGCGGAGAGATCGGCGCGCATATCCTGTCGGGCATCGTGCTCGACCCGAAGGCGCTGGACGAGTTGCTGCCTGACTGGCGCAACAATAGCGATTGCCCGCTGAAAACCGAGGTCAAGATCGACCGCTACAAGCTGCTCGGCGAGAATGGCTCGGCTGAACTCGGCTGGCTGCCCTTCCCGCCGCTGATGAGCAACCACGGCTGCTACGCTGGTTCGCTGGCCAATGTCTGCCGCTGGCTCGGCCGCGAGGCCGAAGCGCTGGGCGTTGAAATCTATCCGGGCTTTGCCGCCTCTGAAGTCGTCTACGATGCCGAAGGCGTCGTGCGCGGCGTTGTGGCGGGTGTCATGGGCATCGGCGCGGATGGCCAGAAGAAAGCCGATTACGAACCCGGCATGGAATTGCTCGGCAAGTACGTTCTGTTTGCCGAGGGCGCACGCGGCTCTCTGACCAAGCAGATCATGAACCAGTTCAACCTGCAGGCCGATTGCGACCCGCAGAAATTCGGTATCGGCCTCAAGGAAGTCTGGTCCGTCCCAGAAGCGATTTTCGTCGACGGTCTCGTCCAGCACTCGTTTGGCTGGCCTGTCCAGGACAAGGACGGCAATGGCGGTGGCTTCCTCTACCACTTCCGCGACAATGGCGAGCCCTTCGTTTCGGTCGGCTATGTGGTTCACTTGAACTACAAGAATCCGTACCTGGCCCCGTACCAGGAATTCCAGCGCTACAAGCACCACCCCGACATCCGCCGCTATCTCGAAGGCGGCAAGCGCGTAGCCTATGGCGCGCGCGCCATCACGTCGGGCGGCCTACAGTCCATTCCGAAGCTCAGCTTCCCGGGCGGTGCGCTGATCGGTTGCTGCGCCGGCTTCGTGAACCTCCCGCGCATCAAGGGCACGCACAATGCCATGAAGACCGGCATGCTCGGCGCCGAGTCAGTCTTCGCGGCGCTGCAATCAGGTCGCTCGGGCGACGAGATGACCGAATATGATGATGCGATGCATTCGAGCTGGGTGCAGAAGGATCTGTCGACCGTTCGCAATATGAAGCCGCTGATGTCGCGCTTCGGCACGATGATCGGTGCCATGATCGGTGTGCCGGACATGTGGCTGCGTTCGCTGGTGGGCTTCGGTTTCCTGCCGACGCTGAAGCACGGCAAGACCGATGCGGCCTCGCTCAAGCCTGCCAAGGATTACAAGCCAATCGCTTATCCGAAGCCCGACGGCGTCCTCAGCTTCGACAAGCTGACCAATGTGTCCTTCACCAACACATTCCATGGCGAGGACCAGCCGTGCCACCTGATCGTGAAGGACATGGCCCTCCAGAAATCTTCCGAGCATGATGTCTATGCTGGCCCATCGGCGCGCTATTGCCCGGCTGGCGTGTATGAATGGATCGGCGAAGGCGCAGACCTCAAGTTCCAGATCAACGCGCAGAACTGCATTCACTGCAAGACGTGCGATATCAAGGATCCGAACCAGAACATCAACTGGACCGTTCCAGAGGGCGGCGGCGGCCCTGCCTACCCGAATATGTAGCAACCGCTACACAAAGGCGTGACAAGAGCGCGGGCAGGGCAACCTGTCCGCGCTTTTACCATCTGGCGCCTTGCTCTTGCCGCAAGGGGCTGCTTCACTCTTCGCACACGCGAAAACGGAGATACCTGACGCCCATGCGCCTCAAGCCAGCCCTTGCCGCCTCTGCTCTTGTCCTAGCCTTTGCACTCGGCGGGTGCGCTTCCACACAATCCGGCGGAACAGTCGGCGCGACAGCCAATGCTTATCCGGATGAAGCATTGTCACCCGCAGCGCGCTCGACCGCTGTTCTGGGCGACAATGGCAAGCCGATCGGTATCTCGGCTTATCCGGCGCCAATAGACGCCGTGAAGGCTGGCGACATGGCCGCCTTCCTCGTCATGACGCAGGGCCTCGACGCTGCGGACAGGAACTCCAATCCCTTCTTCAACGCTTTCCTCGCCCTCGACCGTGCCGCAGCCGGTGACACCGCAGGCGCGCGAATGATCCTGAATATTCAGGATGATGCCGAGACAGCCGATGCCGGATCAAACCTTTACGCCTATCTCGACGCCTGGTTTCTGGCGATGGACGGCCAGCCCGATGCAGCCATTGAGCGTCACCGCAGTGCCGCTTCTGGCATGCCGGGCCTGACCGGAGAGCTATCGCTTGCGGCCATGCTCGAAGCCGTGGGCCGGGCGGACCAGGCCCTTGCGGTCTACGAGTCCCTGACGCCTTCCAAGATCGAAGCGCCCGAGCACCAGTTTGACCCACGCGGCCTGCTTTACTCGCATATCAAGACGGTGATCTCGCGTCATGCCCTGCTGCTTCAGCGGCTCGGTCGTGTCGAAGAGGCCAAAGCTGTCTACCAGCGCCTCGCCGATGCAGAGCCTGAGGAAGCGATCAGCTATGCGGCTGCGCTCGACAGTCTCGAGACGGGCAAGAACCTCAAGAACGAGCCACTTACGGTCCGTGCGGCCTTTGCGCAGTCGCTGTCCGATGTGTCGCGCACGCTGCAGGAGCAGCGGATCATCCGCAAGATCATGATGGGCGGACGGCCTGACGGCTTTGACGACCAGCGCTCTGCGATGGATCAGGTGGCGCTGCTGATCAATCCGGAGGATGACGGCCTGCGTTCGGCGATCATCGACGACTTTTACGATAATGCGCTTTACGATTCCGCTGCGCACATGGTCTCGGTCAGCCCCAAGCCGACGGCGTCTCTGGAACTGGCGGCCGGCCAGGCTCTCCTAATGGCCGGCAAGGTGGATGGGGCGCGTGAAGCCGTCGACAAGGCGCTCTCGCTGGCGACAGATGAGGACCGCCTGCCTACGCTCTATGGCGCGCTCCAATTGACTACTTTGCTGGATGATGAAGCTCGGTCCGACAAGCTGCTTGGCGAATTGCTGAAGACAGCTGAGAGCCCCGCAGAGCGTGCCTCCGCGCATGGTCTGGCGGCCGAGATTTACGGCCAGTTCGGCAATTACGAGAAAGCCGCGAAGAATGCCGAAGAGGCGCGCAATCTGGACGATACGCATGATCGCCGTCTCGCCCTGGCCGACGCGCTTGGCAAGGTCGGCAAGGTGAATGAGGCGATCATCCTGCTCCGCACAGAGCGGCTGGCCCGTCCAAACGATCCCTACACGCTGAATTCGCTCGGGTATTTCCTGATCGTGAATACCGACAAGTATGAGGAAGGCTATCGCGTTCTTGCGCGTGCACGCGCGCTCGCCCAGCACGACCCATACATTTCAGACTCCTTTGGCTGGGCGCTGTTCAAGATGGGTGACCTTGAGGCGGCCCGCCGGATGATCGAGTCATCACGTCAGGAATTGCAGCCTCACCGTCACTGGGAGATCGAGAACCATCTCGGCGATATCTACTGGTATCTCGATCGCAAGGATGAGGCCAAAGAAGCCTGGCAGTACGCACTCGACAACCGCCCGCCGGCGGTTGAACGCAAGCAGCTCGAAGACAAGCTCGCCTCCGGCCTGACGGCGCCCGCGCCCGAGAAGCGGCCGCTTCCGGATGTTTCGCTGACAGATGGAGAAGTTGATAGGCAGGACATCTGACACTCAACCCTTTAACGCGCCGCCGACGCGCCTTACTATCGCCGGAAACGGATGCGATTCCAGCGCGCGGCGCCAGGAATGGCTGGCCTTAGTAACAGGACAAGTACATGGCTGATGCCTACGAAAAACCCCGCATTCCTGTCTGGGTTTGGCCGGTAGCAAAGTGGACGCTCATTGCCGGATTCGTCCTGGCAATCATCGTGTTCATTGCGGTCTGGATGTATTTCCTCGCGCTGGGCCGTGACGTGCCGAGCATTTCCAAGCTCAAGCAGTATGAGCCGCCGATCACGTCGCGCGTTCACGCCGGCGACGGGACGCTCATTGCAGAATTTGCTGACGAGCACCGCGTCTTCGTGCCGTATGAGTCCATTCCCAAGCATGTGATCGACGCCTTCGTGGCAGCTGAGGACAAGAATTTCTTCACCCATGACGGGCTCGACTATCAGGGTATCGCGCGCGGCGCCGTGAACTCGGCGAAGAACAAGCTGACCGGTTCGGGCGGGCTGCAGGGCGGATCCACCATCACCCAGCAGGTGGCCAAGAACATGCTGCTGACCCGCGACCAGAACCTGACCCGGAAGGCCAAGGAAGCGATTGTCGCCCAGCGTATGGAGAAGGAATTCTCCAAGGGGGACATCCTCGAGCTTTATCTCAACGAGATCTATCTTGGCGGACGCTCCTACGGTGTCGGCTCTGCTGCCCTGAACTATTTCAACAAGTCGCTCCCTGAGCTGAACCTTTCAGAAGCCGCGGTGCTGGCCTCGCTCGCCAAGGCACCGTCGGCTGTGAACCCTTACACCAACCCGGAAAAACTGCTGGCCCGCCGCAACTACGTTCTCAACCGCATGGTCGAGGACAAGTATATCACGCGCGAACAGGCCGATGAGGCCATTGCCATGCCGTTGACCACGGCCAAGCGATTCCGAGGACCTGAATATGCGGCAGCCACCTATTTCGTACAGGAACTGCGCCGCGACCTGATCAATACCTATGGCGAGGAAACGCTGGAGCAGGGCGGCTTATCCATCCGCTCGACCATCGACACGCGCATGCAGCTCGCCGCGCAGGAAGCGCTGCAGACTGGCCTGATCGCCTATGACCGTCGCCATGGCTATCGCGGCCCGGTGACGAAACTGCCTATCGGCGATGGCATGCTGGAAGCGCTGAACGCTGTTGAACTGCCAGGCGGATACGGCACGTGGGAAGCAGGCCTGATCACGTCCATGAATGACAAGGGCGCTGAATTGCTGCTGATCGACGGCGCCAAGATCAAGCTGCCTGCCGAAGAAATCGAATGGGCCAAGACCTATAAGCCGAAGGAAGGCAAACCCGGCCTCCAGGTCGGCGATGTCGTGCTGGCAGAGCTGGAGCGGAAGGTTCTGAACGCGAAAGAAGCGTCTGCCCCTGACCTGAAAGAGGAACTGGACGAAGAAGGCAATCCGATCGCGAAGCCTATCGCCCAGCCCATGCTGGTGCCCGCGGGCAATGCAACGCTGCGCCAGGTGCCTGCAGTGGACGGCTCACTGGTCGCTATCGATCCGAACACAGGCCGTATTCTGGCGATGCAGGGCGGCTATTCCTTCTTCAAGTCCAGCTACAACAGGGTCACACAGTCGAAGCGTCAGACAGGGTCCAGTTTCAAGCCGTTCGTCTACGCAGCCGCGCTGGAGAGGGGCTATACGCCTGCCACGCGCATGCTGGACGCACCCTTTGTTTCCTATGACGTGTCGACCGGCGATTACTGGCGCCCGGCCAACTATACTGAGGGTCGGTCCTACGGGATGGTCACGCTGCGTGTGGCGCTCGAGAAGTCTTTGAACCAGGTGACGGCGCGTGTTGCCCAGGATATCGGCATGGACTCCGTCGCAGACCTCGCTGTGCGTGTCGGTGCTTATGACGAACTGGCGCCCTATCCGGCCATGTCGCTCGGCTCGGGTGATACTTACCTGATCGAACTCACACGCGGTTACGCGGCATTTGTGAACGGGGGCAAGAAGGTCACACCGACACTGCTCGACCGGGTTCAGGACCGTCACGGTCGTACGCTGTTCCGGAACGATGAGCGCGTTTGTGAGGGCTGCGAGTCCGAAGAGTGGAACGGAGGCGAGCCGCCTGAGCTCCCGGATGACCGCGAACAGGTGCTTGATCCGATCATCGCCTACCAGATTACCCACATGATGGAAGGCGTTGTGGAGCGCGGGACGGGCCGCCGGGCACTGCGCGTCGGCAAGCCGCTTGCGGCCAAGACCGGTACAACGAACGACTATCGCGATGCCATCACGATCGGGTTCTCGCCTGACCTTGTTGTCGGTGTACGGGTGGGCTTTGACGACAACCGCTCGCTTGGCGAAGGCGAGGCAGGCGGCTCGGTCGCGGCCCCTATCTTTACTGACTTCATGGAAAAGGCGCTTGAGGGCACACCGGGCATCCCATTCCGGATTCCTCCCGGCGTACGGCTCGTGAAAATCGATGCCCGGACAGGCGAATTGCCCGGTCCAGGTACGTCAGTCATCATTGACGAGGCTTTCCGGCCCGGTACCGAGCCCGGCATGGCGGCCTTCAACGGGTCTGACGACTGCCTGTCGATTTCCGGCAATTGCGGCCCTGGCGCTGGCACCGGTAGTTACGGTACATTTGACCCGCGCACAGGCGAACAGCCCGTGCCGGAGGATGGCCAGCCGGCCAAGGCACCTGAACCTGCCTCAGGTGGCAATCTCGACGGGATTTTCTGATATGGCGTTTTGACGGATTGCCGACCCTCGGCTATCCCCGGCATCAGTCAATCAAGTCACCTAATTCAGCCCAAAGAGGCCAGTTCAATGTCCGCAGAAATCAAATCCCTGATCGACCAGATCCGCCAGTCGTCAGATCTGCTACGGAGGCGTCTTTGACTGGGATACAGCCACAAAACGCCTTGACGAACTGACAGCACTCTCTGAGCGTCCTGACTTCTGGGACGATCCTCAGGAAGCGCAGGCGATGATGCGCGAACGTCAGCGCCTTGCCGACGGGATCGCCACAGTCGAGGCCCTGCAGCAGGAATCGTCGGATGCCGAAGAGCTGCTTGAGCTGGCCGATGGCGATGCGTCCATGATTGCAGATATCGAGCGGACGCTTTCGAAAGCGGCCGAGCGTGCGGAAAAGGCTGAACTGGCGGCACTCCTCTCCGGCGAGGTCGACGGGAATGATGCCTTCGTACAGGTCAACGCAGGCGAAGGTGGTACGGAAAGCCAGGACTGGGCGAACATCCTGCGCCGCATGTATGTGCGCTGGGCCGATGCGCATGGCATGCAGGTCGAGGAACTCGACGAACGCGAGGGCGAGGAAGCCGGCATCAAGTCTGCGACCATCCAGGTTAAGGGCGAGAATGCCTATGGCTGGCTGAAATCGGAGCAGGGCGTGCACCGCCTCGTGCGTATTTCTCCCTTCGACAGCTCTGCCCGACGCCACACGAGTTTTGCTTCTGTCAGCGTCTCTCCCGTGATCGATGACAAGATCGAAATCGACATCAATCCGGGCGACGTACGCACCGATACTTACCGGGCCTCGGGCGCGGGCGGCCAGCACGTGAACCGCACCGATTCGGCCGTTCGGCTCACGCACATTCCGACAAATATCGTGGTTCAGTGCCAGAACGACCGATCGCAGCACCGTAACCGCGATCAGGCCTGGCAGATGTTGCGCTCGAAGCTCTACGAGCTGGAGATGCAGAAACGGCGCGCCGTTGCGGATGCCAGCTATGCCGGAAAGAGCGAGATCGGCTTTGGCCACCAGATCCGCTCCTATGTGCTTCAGCCCTATCAGATGGTGAAGGACCTCCGCACCGAAGTTGAGACATCTGATACGCAGGGTGTACTTGACGGTGATATAGACAGGTTCCTCAGCGCGGCTCTGGCCGCGGCGGTGAAGAGCGAGAATGGAGCCGATGATGCGGCGTGAAGGCCGCCTTGTTGAATGGTTTGCAGATCGGGGGTTTGGTTTCATCGCTCCCGATGATGGCGGACCCAATGTATTCCTGCATATTCGCGCCCTGCCGAAGAACGACAAGCGTCTGGAAATCGGTCAGGCCTACGCGTTTGACGCCGTCCTTTCGCCAGACGGCCGCGAGCGGGCGGACAATGTTGTTCCGCTCGACAAGCCTGTCACGCCGCAGCCCGAGCCAGAGAAGCCCAAGCGGAGCCGGTGGCGCCTGCTGGAACACGTGCCACCTTTTCTGGTGATCGTGGCCTTTGCCGGCATTTTCGCCAGCGTGTCGATGGTCACGGATGTCTCAAGCAACTGGTACATCATCTACGGCGAGGCGAGTTTTGCCTGTCTGGTCGGCTACTGGATCGACAAGAACGCCGCGATCCAGAAGAACTGGCGTGTATCGGAGACGATTCTTCTCCTGATCGGTCTTGTGGGCGGTTGGCCGGGGGCGATTGTGGCCCAGGAAGTTTTCCGCCACAAAACCCGCAAGGGCACGTTCCGTTACCTGTTCTGGATGACCGTTGCGATCAACATGGCGGCCTTCGTGCAGATCAACGTGTTCAAGTCGCTCTAGCCGTAGGCGCTGAGCACTTCATCGACGGCCCGTTCCAGATCCTTCAGCGTCGCCACGTGGCTCATCTGCGTACAGAAGGGCAGGTAGCGTGGAATAGCGCTGTCGCCGGTACCCCAGAGGGCGCGGCCTTCGGGATTGAGCCAGATCATGCTTTTTGCGCGCTGGGCAAATTCACGGAAGAGGTCGGCACGCGGATCGCCATAGTTTGAGCGGCCATCGCCCAGCACGATGACCGTTGTGCGCCGGTCAATGATACTCTCATGATTGACCTTCAGGTCTGACCAGGCCTGACCGTAATCGGTCGAGCCCATACCCATCTCGCGGATAATCTTGGTCATTGCCTGCTCAAACTCATTGTCGGCGAGAATGTCGTCCACCGGTTTCAGCCGGTGCGAAAAGGCGAAAGCGTGAATGTCGGGCACGGCGTCTGCGAGCGAGTAAAGCAGCAGCAGAAGGAAGCGAACGTATTGGGCGACTGAGCCAGACACATCGCAGATCGCGACGATCTTCGGCCTATCCTTCTTTTTTTGGCGCCAGATCACATTGAAGGGCACGCCGTCGAGCCCGGCATTGGCGCGCATTGTGCGGCGCGTATCGAGTTGGCCGCGATTGCGCTTTTTTCGGCGGCGGGAGTGTTTGACCGCGAGGCGTTTGGCGATCTTGGCGATGAGGGTTTTCATCCGCTCCATGTCGTAGCGGTCGAGCGCGCTGAGGCGTTTCTCGGCAGCGAAGTCATCGCGGAATTGCTGGGTCTCGCCGGCGCCGAATATGTCAAAGGCACGCTCGGCGCGTTCGCGGGCACGCATTGTGAGATCGCGGCGAATGTCGATCAGCTCTTGCGCGTCAGTCTCGTTTTCAGGTTCGCGGCCCTGGAGCGCTTCGAGCAGGCGCTCCTGCAGCCCTTCGCCGCCCATCTGCTTGATGATCTGCTGGGCGTAATAGGCGACCTGCGTTGAGAAGCGGATATCGTCGATTCCGGCGGCTTCAGCCGCGCGTTCCATGGCGGTGGAGATGGCGGCTTCATCGCCGGACTGCATGAGTTCGATAAGGTTTTCGGGTGCAGGCTGGCTTTCGCCATTTTCCGCTTGGGACTCTTCGCTGTGGGAGTCTGATTTTGAAGTGGATTCGGAATGGGAGAAGTAGAGATCGAACAGGCGGTCGTGGACCTGCTTTTCCTGTTCGGATTTCGCCAGCACGCAGCCGAGGGATTCCTTCAAAAGCGAGCGGTCGCCATAGCCAATCAGGGCGACGGCGCGGGTCGCATCAAGGGCTTCGCCGGTGGATACCCGCACTTCGGAAGAACGCAGGGCCCGGATGAAATTGGTGAGCGCGCGCTCCATCTCCGCTATCCGAGATCAGGATAGCCGGAGGATGTGCGACCTGCCTTGTCCGGCCCGGCGGCCTCGCGGACGAGGCGGGGGATTTCCTTCGAGACCGCGGCGATGTCGCTCTCATGCTTGAGGAGGACATTGAGCGTTGAGCGCACGAAGTTCTCGTCGAGTACATTCGCGTGCATCAGCAGAAGCGTTCTGGCCCAGTCGACCGTTTCGGAGATAGACGGGCGTTTCTTGACGTCGGTTTCGCGAACGCCCTGAACGAAGCTGACCAGCTGCTTCAGCAGGATTTCTGCCACGTCCGGCACGCGGGCCTGAACGATCATTCGCTCGCGGGCTGCATCGGGGAAGCCGATATGGAGATGGAGGCAGCGGCGCTTCAGGGCGTCGCCGAGTTCGCGGACATTATTGGACGTCAGGATCACGATGGGCGGGACGTTCGCGCGGATCGTGCCGATCTCGGGAACGGTGACCTGATAATCTGACAGGACTTCCAGAAGGAAGGCCTCGAATTCCTCGTCCGACTTGTCGATCTCGTCGATGAGCAGGACCGAGCCGGCGGGCTGCTGCATGGCGGTGAGCAGGGGGCGCGATTCGAGGAATTGCTCGGAGAAGAAGAGGTCTTCAAATGAGGAAAGCTTGCCCAGCGACTGGGAGAGATTGTCGGCCGAGCCGATCAGCTCGTTGAGCTTCTCTTTCAGGATCTGCGTGTAAAGCAGCTGCTTGCCGTATTTCCATTCATACAGCGCCTTGCCCTCGTCGAGGCCCTCATAGCATTGCAGGCGCAGGACCGGCAGGTCGAGCCATTTGGCGAGCGACTGGGCGAGATCGGTCTTTCCGACGCCGGCAGGGCCTTCGATCAGGATCGGCTTGCGCAGGCCATGGGCGAGGAAAACCGAGGTCGAGATCTCGCGGGTGGAAATATAGCCGACGGTTGCGAGCCCGGATGTGACTGCCTCGATCGAAGTGAGCGGCTCGTAGCCGGTGGAAATATCTTTTGCCATGGCAAAAGGGGTAGGGGGCAGGCGAATGGCTGGCAAGGCATATCGCTGGGGCAGGGTGGTGTGTGGGGGCTTTGCGAGCCCCTTACCGCATCCCCGGCGCAGGCCGGGGTCTCTTGCCTTTCTTCAATTGCCTGAGGTCCCGGCGTTCGCCGGGAGCACGGCGTGGGGGATGCCCCCCTTTTGAGAGACCCACTCACCTCCCGGGGATACCTGCGCAGGCAGGTATCCATGGACGGGACTTTCCCAAAGCGCTGTGAGGCTCGGCCAGTCCATGGGCCCCTGCCTGCGCAGGGGCCATCGGGGGAGCGTTGGGTGTACGAATTAGAGGGATGTGGGTGTGACCGGAAACGCCTTTAAGCGCCCGGCAAAAAAGGTCTGATTGACTGTCGGATTTAGCCGGATGTTTCCCAGCTTTTGAACGCGTCGCGCAGCAATTCCGGCAGGGCCGTGGCGATGGCGCCGAGTTCCGGCGGCAGGCGGTGGGTGCGGGTCATGGGGAGCGCCATGGGGGCCGCTTCACCGGCCTTGCGCTGGCGTTCCAGCGTGCGGGCGAGGCGTCTGGCATGGGCTTCGGGGGCTGCGAGCAGTTCCTGTAACGCCGCGAGGCGGGCGAGGATCGGGGCAGCTTGAACGGGTCCGCAGGCCCGTGTCGAAACCGCGAACCCGTCCCTGTCCATGTCCGGCCCCAGGCAGCGGGGCGACAGGCCTTGCAGGCCGGTTGAGGCTTTCGTTTCAACGCGCTCGGTATCCGAATGATGCCCGGACGATGCCCGAATAGTAACCGGAGGCAGCACGAGTCCGAGCGCCATCAGCACGAGCAGGCGCCGGATGATGATTTCGAGGCGGGCGAGTTCGGCGCGTGCGCGCTGGGCGAGGGTACGTTTCAGGGTGGTGGGGTGGAGGTGTGCGTTCGTCATCGCGGCGAGGTTCGCCAGCGCGCGTTGCGCATGGGCGATGCCGTGGGTGACGAAGGCGGACGAATTTGTCATGGCGGCCAGTATAGGCCGGGCGGGATTAGGGTTGGATAAGGTGGGGGAGCGAGCGGCCCCATCCTCCGGTTTGCTGACCTGTCAGGACGTCAGACCGGCCGCACAGGCCAATGTTTCGAGATCATTCGGCAGTTGTGCATCACGATTGAGTAAAAAGGACATTGGATAAACAATGTTGTCGCGGCGCCCGGGAACTTTCGTTCCTTCCTCGTCAGTTACTTTGAACCTGGTTTTCATGATGGCATTGATGGCCGCATCGCAGAATATGGGCGAGGTGCAGGCCGCATCTTCAATTTTTATGGTGTCACCATAGTCGCGGACCGAAAAGCGGACCTCGCAATAACCGCTGACCCCCAGGAGCGAGGCAATCAGCGGGAAGACCGGCCGAGGCGGTTCCAGAACTTCTGCTTCGATAGTGGTGATGTCGGGCTTTGCGATTGCCACGTAGGGCAATGCCAGTAGCGCAAGGGCGATGAGCGACTTCATTCCGGTCCAGCGTCCTCGTGCTCTATCAAAGATTGAAGTTTAGCCGCGGTTCGCCTGTTGTCCAGAGTGTATTGGAAGGCCTTTCTGCACGACGCCTTAGGTCAGGCGAATGTTTCGGCGAGGCTGCCCTGGCTGAACTGGTCCTGTGCAGCGCGGATACGGCGGACGAGTTTCCGCAGGAATAAGGCCGAGACAGCCCCCAGCACAATGGCGACAATACCAACGGCAATCGACATGATCGGATCGGTTCTGCCCATGAAATTTGAGATGAAGGAAAGGATGCTCATGGCAAGCCATGTGCCCCACCACCAGCTGACGATATTGGACGTGTTGAGCGCGCCGGTTTCCTCAATGGAGCCCTGATGGATTTCCGACATGCCCTTGGCCGGCAGGAACCATGTCGCGAAGGGCACGAAATACCAATAGACCGTGGCGCCGGGCGACATGTCCGGAACGGTGCTGCGCACGGTATAGAGGTTGCGCATGGCGCGGTAGGTGAAACGGGCGACCGTAAACGCGCATATGATGAATAGCGCCCGTTCCGCAACATAGAGCAGAAACACAAGTGAAGAGGCGATGATGAGCAGGTAGTCGTCATCCGTCGCGTCCTCAAACGCATACTCATCCAGCATGCGCGCGTCGACGAATGTATATGAAAGCGCCAGGGCGAGCAGTAGGCTGACGATAGCGTAGGTCAGCAATGTGACGGACAGCACACCGGCAAACTTGCCGAGGGGGCGGCACCCGTCCTCGTATGCATATTCGCTTGGACGGCTGAGCCGCTTGGGTATGTAGTCCGAACCGATTGTCGCTTCCATGGCCCCTCAACCTTCCCGCTTCCCGACTCGATTTACACTCACAAGTTTCAGGTTTTCAACCTTAATTTTGTGACGGATCGAAGATGTCGGAATCTGCGCCAGAGTGTGCAGGGGCACGGACGATAAAGGCAGAAGGCGTTGACGGTCTGAGGGGGCGTGCTCAACGTGGGCGCAGGACGGCTGGCTAGCCTTCGACGTCTGTCTGTGGGCGGTCTTCGCCATGGGCATATTCGGTGTGCCATTTGCCGTTTTCGTCTTCCCAGGTGATGTGGGCATCCTTGCCGGGCAGGTTCTGTCGGCGGGCGGCCGAGAGGGCGGCGGCGCGGGCCGCGTCATGGGTGCGGAACGCCTCGGAGATGGTGTCGCCGAGCTTGTAGGCCCAGCCATCACCATGCTTGACGACGTGATACACGATCTTTTCCATGCTGTGCCTCTTTCCGGAATGTCTGCGAACCAGACCTTGTATATTGGGCCGGGCGCTGAGGCTCACAAGTGAACGAAAGTACAGGCGCGGCAGGCGATGCTGGCGGACTTGGGCCTGTGTTTGCGTTTTCCCTTACAAGCGGGGCCTTTGCCCGCAAACCGGAAGGGGATCCGATATGACATTCAGTGGCTCAAGACTTGTTCTGGCAGGCTTGGTGGGGGCGATGGCCTTCTGTGCGGCCTGTTCGGGGAGCGCATCGCCGGATGCCGGTGAAAAGGGCGAGGCGGCGCAGGGAAAGAAGGTGGCCGGGGGTGAGGCGGATCGCCTTCTCGGGGCCGTGAACCTGCCGAAGCCGGACTGGCTGCCGAAGGGATTCCCGCTGCCGGATGATGCGCACATCTATATTGTGACGAAGCCCAATGTGACGCCGGCGGCCTACCAGCTGCAGGCGCGGACCATGGCGGACGGGGACAAGGTGTTCGCCGACATGATCCAGTGGGGCGAGGATCAGGGCATCTCGGTCACGGATGCGCTGGCGGGCCGGGAAGTGGGCGCGACGCGGGTGCTGGAAGTATCGGGCGGCGGCTGGGCGGGGGTCAGCTCGGTGCAGATACAGGATGATGCGAGCGGCTATCGGCGGATTATCCTGTCATTGCAGAAGGCGGAGTAGCGAGGGACCTGCCCGGACGGGATGACGCCTTGGCTTAACGGCGCTAAGCCAAGGCCATGGCTGTCGCGCGGATTCTCTTTGTCTTGCCCCTGCCGGAACCGTTTGATTACGCGGTGCCGGAGGGGATGGATGTACGCGTCGGCTCCTATGTGACGGCGCCGCTGGGCCAGACCGAGCGGTTGGGCGTTGTCTGGGAGCTGCTGGGCGACGAAGCGGTCGCCGGGCGCACGCTCAAGCCGGTTCTCTCTGTCTATGACGTGCCGCCGATTCGGGACGCGATGCGCGAATTCATCAGCTGGGGCGCGAAATACACGGTGTCGCATCCGGGCCATGTGCTGGGCATGACTCTGCGGGCGCGGGGCGGGCTGTCGCCTTCGCCGACGGAGACCGTGTTCCACCTGACGGGCCAAGTGCCGGGGAAGCTGACCGATGCGCGGCGGCGCGTGCTGGATGTGGCGGAGGAGGTTGGCGCGGTGAATGCGGCGACGCTGGCGGCGGCGGCAGGCGTGTCGAGCGGCGTGGTGAAGGGGCTGGAGAAGGCTGGCGCGCTGCGCGCCGAAGAGATGGCGGCAGACCTGCCATTTGCCCTGCCGCAGCCGGACCTGCCGGGCGCGACCCTGACGGGCGAGCAGGCCGAGGCCGCCGAGGTGATGAAGGCATCAATGCGCACGGGCGGCTTTGCGGCCTTCCTGCTCGATGGCGTGACGGGCTCCGGCAAGACGGAAGTGTATTTCGAAGCGATTGCGGAAGCGCTGCGCGTGGACCCGGAGGCGCAGATACTGGTGCTGCTGCCGGAGATAGCGCTGACGCAGGCGATTCTCTCGCGGTTCGAGGCGCGGTTCGGGGCGGCGCCGGCGCCGTGGCATTCGGGCCTCTCGGACAAGGAGCGTCGGCGGACATGGCGCGAGGCGGCGCATGGCCGGGCGCGGATCGTGATCGGGGCGCGCTCGGCGCTGTTCCTGCCCTATGCGAACCTGAAGCTGGTCATCGTCGATGAAGAGCATGATGGCAGCTACAAGCAGGAAGACGGCGTGACGTATCATGCGCGCGACATGGCGGTGATGCGGGCGAAGCTGGAGGGGGCGGCTGTTGTGCTGGCCTCCGCCACGCCTGCGCTGGAGACAATGGTGAATGCCGAGGCTGGGCGCTACACGCGGCTGATGCTGGCGGCGCGGCCGGGGGCGTCGCGCCTGCCGGATGTGGAGCTGGTGGACCTGCGCAGGGCGCCGCCGGAGAAGAATCACTGGCTGTCGCCCTGGTTGATCCAGGCGCTGAAGGAGACGCTGGCAGCGGGCGAGCAGTCGCTGCTGTTCCTGAACCGCAGGGGCTATGCGCCGCTGGTGATCTGCAAGGCGTGCGGCGAGCGGCTGAAGACGCCGGGCACCGAGAACTGGCTGACCGAGCACCGTTATAGCGGACGGCTGGTCTGCCATGTGACGGGCTATTCGATTCCGAAGCCGAGCGTCTGCCCGGCCTGCGGGGCGAAGGATTCGCTGATGGGCGTCGGGCCGGGCGTGGAACGGGTGGCCGAAGAGGTGCGCGTGCTGATGCCGGAGGCGCGGATCGAGATATTCTCGTCGGACACGGCCATGGGCGGCGACGCGACACGCGGCATCATCGAGCGGATGGAGACGGGCGACATTGATGTGCTGATCGGCACCCAGATCGTGGCCAAGGGGCACAATTTCCCGAACCTGACACTGGTGGGCGTGGTGGACGCCGATTCGGGCATGAAGGGCGGCGACCTGCGGGCAGGGGAGCGGACCTATCAGCTGTTGAGCCAGGTGGCGGGCCGGGCCGGGCGGGCCGAGCGGCCGGGCAGGGCGCTGGTGCAGACCTATGCGCCGGACAATCCCGCCATGCTGGCACTGGCGGACGGCGACCGGGACGGCTTCCTGCAGATCGAGCGGGATGTTCGGGCGGAACTCGGCCTGCCGCCCTTTGGGCGACTCGCGGCGATGATCGTGTCGGCGCCGAGTGCGGAAATGGTGGAAGAGGCCTGCCGCGAGATATCGCTGGCGGCGCCGAACGGGGCGGGAATCGAGCTGTTCGGGCCGGCCCCGGCGCCGATCACGGTGCTGCGCGGGCGGCACAGGCGGCGATTCCTTGTAAAATCGCCCAGAAACGTTGATCTTTCTGCCTATATGGCGGCCTGGATGGCGCGCCTGAAACCCCCGCGCCCTGTCAGGATTTCGGTGGATATCGACCCATACTCGTTCATGTAGGGCGTATTCACCGTGCCGCTTGCCATTTCGCCGCAGAAATTGGCGCGGCGGCCATGTTGTCAGGGTGATTTTCTGGTGCTAAGCGGCGCACAGATCAATGGGGCGCGCGTGTCGGGCACGCTGTCTCTTTAACATAATTCCGGGCCTTACCCGCCCCGACAAGCAACGGATCCTGGACCCTTGGCGGCATCGACACGTACACATGCGAGTGAAGCTGCCCGGCGCTATGCGCGGGCACTGTTTGAACTGGCGCAGGACAAGGGCCAACTGGCCGATGTTCATAATGATTACAAAGCTTTCGTCGAAATGGCGAACGGCTCAAAAGACCTGACCATCCTGCTCGATTCGCCCGCGTTTTCGCGCGACGAGAAGGTGAAGTCGCTGGCCGCCGTGATGAAGAAGTCCGGCCTTGGCACGCTGCTGGCGAATTTCGTCGGCGTGATGGCCACGAATGGCCGCACGGCCGACATTGTGCCGGCCCAGGGCGCCTTTGATGAGCTTTATGCAAAACAACGCGGCGTTCAGCGCGCTGTTGTTCGCACAGCAAAAGACATGTCAGGCGCCGAACGCGCCCGCATCGAATCGATCCTCGCAAAAGCCGTTGGCGGCGAGGTGGAACTGACAAGTGAGGTTGATCCCTCGCTCATCGGCGGCATCCAGCTGCGCATCGGATCGAAACTGGTCGATGCGAGCATTGCCGCCAAACTTGAACGCATGAACACCGCCATGAAGGGAGCATAGTCAGCTCGATGGATATCAGCGCAGCAGAAATTTCGGGCATCCTGAAGTCCCAGATCGAAAACTTTGGCGTCGACGCTGAAGTCTCCGATGTTGGCCAGGTGCTTTCAGTAGGTGACGGTATTGCCCGTATCTATGGTCTCGACAGCGTGCAGGCTGGCGAACTCGTTGAGTTCGACGGCGGCATCAAGGGCATGGCCCTGAACCTTGAAAGCGACAATGTCGGCGTCGTGATCTTCGGTAGCGACAGCTCGATCAAAGAAGGCGACACAGTCAAGCGTTCGGGCGAGATCGTCTCCGCGCCGGTCGGCAAAGGCCTTCTCGGTCGCGTTGTTGACCCGCTGGGCGAGCCAATCGACGGCAAGGGCCCGCTGACAGACGTTGCTTCGCGTGACCGCGTGGACGTGAAAGCGCCAGGCATCATCCCGCGTAAAGGCGTTCACGAGCCAATGATGACAGGCATCAAGGCGATCGACGCCATGATCCCGGTCGGCCGCGGCCAGCGCGAGTTGGTCATCGGTGACCGTCAGACCGGCAAAACGGCTGTCTGCATCGACACGATCCTGAACCAGAAAGCGACGAACGACGCTGCCAAGTCCGACAAGGACAAGCTGTTCTGTATCTACGTTGCTATCGGCCAGAAGCGTTCGACGGTTGCCCAGGTTGTGAAGACGCTCGAAGAGCGCGGCGCCCTGGACTATACGATCGTTGTCTCCGCTACGGCGTCCGAGCCAGCTCCGCTCCAGTACCTTGCACCGTTCACCGGCTGCACGATGGGCGAATGGTTCCGCGACAACGGCATGCACGCCCTCATCATCTATGATGACCTTTCCAAGCAAGCTGTTGCGTATCGTCAGATGTCGCTGCTGCTTCGCCGTCCACCAGGTCGTGAAGCCTATCCGGGCGACGTGTTCTACCTTCACTCGCGTCTCCTTGAGCGCGCTGCGAAAATGGGTGATGCTGCCGGTGCCGGTTCGATGACCGCCCTGCCGATCATCGAAACGCAGGCCAACGACGTGTCGGCCTACATTCCAACGAACGTGATCTCGATCACCGACGGCCAGATCTTCCTTGAAACCGACCTGTTCTACCAGGGTATCCGCCCTGCCGTGAACGTCGGCCTCTCGGTGTCGCGTGTGGGCTCTGCCGCCCAGACGAAAGCGATGAAGAAGGTTGCCGGCTCGATGAAGGGTGAACTCGCCCAGTATCGCGAGATGGCCGCCTTTGCGAAATTTGGCTCCGACCTTGATGCCGCCACCCAGCGCCTGCTGAACCGTGGTGCGCGTCTGACCGAACTCCTGAAACAGCCGCAATACTCGCCGCTGCTGATGGAAGAGCAGGTCTGCGTGATTTACGCCGGTACGCGCGGTTATGTGGATAAAGTGCCGGTTGCTGACGTGACCCGTTACGAGAAAGAGCTTCTGGCCCACCTGCGTGGTTCGAAGAAAGAGCTTCTCGCAACGATCCGCGACGAAAAAGCCGTGTCGGACAAGACAGAAGCCGAGCTCAAATCGACGCTCGAATCCTTCACGTCGAAGTTCGCCTGATCCCGCCCGTCCTGACGCATAGTTTGAACAACCAGAAGGCCTGACATGCCCAGCTTGAAGGACCTCAAGAACCGGATCACCAGCGTGAAATCCACGCGGAAGATCACGAAGGCCATGCAAATGGTGGCCGCAGCGAAGCTGAAGCGTGCGCAAGACGCCGCGACGGCCTCGCGGCCCTATGCTTCGCGTATGGCTTCCGTTCTGGCAAACCTGTCGGCTTCGGCCGGCGCGGGCGGCCCGAAACTGCTGGCCGGTACCGGTGAGAACAAGACGCACCTGATCGTCGTCATGACGGCAGAACGCGGCCTCGCCGGTGGCTTCAACACCTATGTGGTGAAGCTGGCCAAGCAGAAGATCGGCGAGCTGCGCGCAGAGGGCAAGACGGTCAAGATCCTGACTGTCGGCAAGAAGGGCCGCGAACAGCTGTCGCGTGAATACGGCGACATGTTCATCTCGCACGTTGACCTGACGGACGTGAAGGGCGGCAACTATACCGAGTCTGCCCTTGGCCTCGGCCATGCACTGACGAAGCGGTTCGAGGATGGCGAGTTCGACGTGGCGACACTGATCTACTCGCAGTTCAAGAACGTGCTGAGCCAGGTGCCGACCGCGCAGCAGATCATCCCGGCATCCGCACCCGCTGATGCGCCGAAAGTGGACCTGAAAGGCGCGATCTATCAGTACGAGCCTTCCGAGACCGAGATCCTCGAAACGCTGCTGCCGCGCTACATCAATACGCAGATCCTGTCGGCCATGCTGGAAAGCGCGGCGGGTGAGCAGGCGAGCCGCATGACCGCCATGGACAATGCCACGCGCAATGCCGGCGACATGATCGACTCCCTGTCGCTGCAATATAACCGCGCCCGCCAGGCGCAGATCACCAAGGAGCTGATCGAGATCATCTCCGGTGCTGAAGCGCTTTAGAGAGAGGGACCCGCCATGATGAAGTTTCTCATAGGGATCGTGGTCCTTGCCGCTGGCGCTGCCGTCGGTTGGTTTTTCCTAATGGTGTTGCCAGCGGGGAAGCAGAAGCAGACGGTGGCGATGACACTTAATGTCGGCACGGCATGGATGTACTGGCTGACGGACGAGGTTGGAGATTCTAGCTCGGGTTCCAACGTGAACGCCGAGCTTATGACAAGGCCAGAAACGCAAATCATTTTTGATGCGAATAAGAAGCTCGGTGGAGCGTACAGGAAGCTGGACTACGACGACATGACGAAGCTTTTGAAGCCACGCTACCTGCAAGATGTCCCGAGGGTCGATGGCTGGGGAAGCGAGCTGGAGTTTTATCTCTCGGATAATCTTTTGAACTCATATGTAATGCTTGTCCGCAGCCCCGGCAGCGACGGCAAATTCTCGGGCAATACCTATACTATGGGCGCGTTTGATTCGAAAAATGCCGCAGAAGATATTGTGTGGGCAGACGGATATTTCGTCCGGTGGCCCGAACAGAGCAAGGCGCCATGAAATCCTAGACAGCTGAAAAAGCTTCCCAAATTCCCGCAGCAACGATTGCTGCATTTCTTTCCAAGACTACCGCTCCAAAGGAGACGACCCGCATGAGCACTCCCGCAAACGCAAAAGGCCGCGTATCACAGGTCATCGGCGCCGTGGTCGACGTCGAGTTCGACGGCGAGCTTCCGAGCATTCTGAACGCGCTTGAAACCGACAACAATGGCAACCGCCTTGTTCTCGAGGTTGCCCAGCACCTCGGTGAGAACACTGTGCGCACGATCGCCATGGACTCCACGGAAGGCCTCGTTCGCGGCAATCCGGTGGCTGACCTTGGTCGCTCGATCAACGTGCCGGTTGGCCCGGCCACGCTCGGCCGCATCATGAACGTCATCGGCGAGCCGATCGACGAGCGCGGCCCGATCGACACGGACATGCGCCGTTCGATCCATGCGGATGCGCCTCCGTTCACCGACCAGTCGACCGAGTCCGAAGTGCTCGTGACCGGTATCAAGGTTATCGACCTGCTCTGCCCCTACGTGAAGGGCGGCAAGATCGGCCTCTTCGGTGGTGCCGGCGTGGGCAAGACGGTTCTGATCATGGAACTGATCAACAACATCGCGAAACTGTTCGGCGGCTATTCGGTGTTTGCCGGCGTTGGCGAGCGGACCCGTGAAGGTAACGACCTTTACCACGAGATGATCGAATCCAAGGTTATCAACCTGGAAGGCGAAAGCCGCATCGCGCTGGTCTACGGCCAGATGAACGAGCCTCCAGGTGCGCGTGCACGCGTCGCCCTGACCGGTCTCGCACAGGCCGAATACTTCCGTGATGAAGAAGGCAAGGACGTTCTGTTCTTCGTCGACAACATCTTCCGCTTCACGCAAGCCGGTGCCGAAGTGTCCGCTCTGCTTGGCCGTATTCCATCGGCTGTGGGCTATCAGCCAACACTGGCTACCGACATGGGCCAGCTGCAGGAACGCATCACATCGACCAACAAGGGTTCGATCACCTCGGTTCAGGCCGTGTACGTGCCTGCAGATGACTTGACCGACCCTGCACCAGCCACATCGTTTGCCCACCTTGACGCGACCACGGTTCTTAACCGCGCCATCGCTGAAAAAGGCATCTACCCCGCTGTGGACCCGCTTGACTCCACAAGCCGTATTCTTGACCCGCGCATCGTTGGCGAAGCGCACTACGAGATCGCTCGCGGCGTGCAGGAAATCCTGCAGCGCTACAAGGAACTGCAGGACATCATCGCCATTCTCGGCATGGACGAACTGTCGGAAGATGACAAACTGGCCGTGGCGCGCGCCCGCAAAGTGGAACGCTTCCTGTCGCAGCCGTTCGACGTGGCTGAAATCTTCACCGGTTCGCCAGGCGTCCAGGTGAAGCTCGAAGACACGATCAAGGGCTTCCAGGGCCTGATCGCCGGCGAGTTCGACCACCTGCCAGAGCAGGCCTTCTACATGGTCGGCAACATCGACGAAGCCAAAGCCAAAGCCGCCAAAATGACGGCTGACGCAGCCTAGGATACAGGATCAGCCTCATGGCCGACAAACTTCACTTTGCACTCGTTTCACCTGCCAAGGAACTCTTCTCCGGTGAGGTCGATCAGGTGATCGCGCCGGGCACCGAGGGTGAGTTCGGCGTGCTGGTGAACCATGCGCCGTTCATGACGACGCTGAAGAATGGTGTCGTGCGCGTTCTCGAAGGCGACAGCGTGAAGATGCGCATCTTCGTGCGCGGCGGCTTCGCCGACGTGACGCCGGATGGCCTGACCATCCTCGCTGAAGAGGCCCGCAATCTTGACGGCGTGAAAGTCGAAGAGGTTCAGGCCGAGATGGAAGCGACGCTCCTGAAGATCCAAGCGCTGGACAAGGATGATACGGCAAAGGGTGCACTGCAGGCGCACTTCGACTATCTCGAAAGCCTGAAAGCCGCGCTGGTCCACTAAGGGGCCAGTCTGGCCCTAGCCAAAAATTGCAATTGTCTGACGGCCAACCATCACAGGTTGGCCGTTTGCGTTCCAGAGGGTCATGGCCTGGCTGGAATAGCCGTGGCGGGCCGTCTCGGCAACGTGACGCGCGAGGAACCAGCCGTCGCGCGTGGTGATTTCGTCGGTCAGGAATTCCGCCATCCAGGTCATCGAGCTGATCCGGGCGGGTGCCGTGAACATGGACATGGCCGCAGGCGGCGGCGCATCGGCAATGGCGAGCACAGCGACGGCGTCCGGGACGACAGCTGGATCGACATGGCGCATCCAGATCGTGACGTCACCTTTGTCTGCCCCGGAAATGGGGCGCTCGCCCGCCGCCATGCGCATGTTGAAATTGCGCGTGAAGTTGGGCCGGTTGGGATTCTCGCCAAAATAACTGACCGTTTCCTCGGGTGAGGTCACGTCAGGCGCTTTGAGATTGTTGAAATCGAGCGCGGATTCCCGCGCTGCGCCGAAAGCGAAGATCGCTTCGGCAGCCACGCCATCGCTGCCCATCATGCGGACCGAGACGAAGACCGTGTTCTTGCCCTGCCGCAGCAGGGTGGGGGTGCACGTCACCTCGCCGCCCACCGGGCCGACAAAGGCGACCTGCGCGGAGCGGATCGGCATGCCGGGTGCCAGCGGCATGGCTGCTTCGAGGCAAAGCGCCGCTGTCAGGCCACCATAAGTGGTGCGGCCCTGCATCCATGCGTCGGGCAGCACCACTTTGGTGGCGTTCGCCTCATCCCTGCGGATGCCTGCGAGTAGTTCGGTATAGGCAGCCAAGACCTAGTGCTGGCTTTCCGGCGTCGTGACCTTGAGGCCATCAAGCGCGTCAGACACGGTGATCTGGCAGGACAGGCGGGAATTTTCCTGAACGTTTTCAGCGAAGTCGAGCATGGACTTTTCCATTTCCTGCTGCTCGCCGACCTTATCCATGAAGGCTTTGTCGACATAGACATGGCAGGTGGCGCAGGCGCAGGCACCGCCGCAATCGGCATCAATGCCGGGAATGCCGTTTTTCACGGCGGCTTCCATCACGGATTCGCCGTTGGTGGCCTCGACGACGCGTTCTGTGCCGTCATTGTCTACGTAAGTGATCTTTGCCATGGGCTGTATTGTCTCCTTCAAGCGGCAGTGGCTGCCGCGGCAATGTCTTTCATCGAAACTGATGTATCGCCAAGCGTGGCGGGCGCAAGCTTGGCCCCCGACATGATCAGCTTTTTCGAGGCGAGGAATTCCGGCGGGCTGTTCACAGCGTCCACCGCAATCAGGGTTCCGTTGCGCAGGTAGAAGGCCGCGAACTTGCGCTCCTTCGGGTCGCCGCGCACGACGATTTCATCATAATCCTGGCTGAGACCGGCAATCTGCAGCTTCAGGTCATACTGGTCGGACCAGAACCAGGGGCAATCTTCAGCCGGGCGAGGCTTGCCGAGAATGGCCGCCGCCGCGAGCTTGCCCTGCTCGATGGCGTTGTGGACGCTTTCAAGACGTCCCGACCGACCGAAATGCACGAGCGGACGGCTGGCGCAGTCACCCGCCGCGAAGACGCGCGGGTCAGACGTACGGGCGTCGCGGTCAACGAGGATGCCGTTGTTGCAGGCGATGCCAGCGTCCTTGGCGAGTTCCTCATTGGGCAGGATGCCGATGCCGACGAGCACGATGTCTGCGTCGAGGCGGGTGCCGTCAGCCAGTATAGCCGCCGAAACTTTGCCATCGGCGCCGTCAAGATGGTCGAGGCGGGCGCCGGTAAGAATGGTGACGCCCTGGGCACGGTGTTCGGTCTCGAAGAATTCGCTCATGACCGGGCTGGTAACGCGCGCGAGCACGCGGGGCGCCATTTCCAGAACGGTGACATCGAGCCCCATCTGGCGCGCAACGGCGGCGGCTTCGAGGCCGATATAGCCCGCGCCGATGATGACCATCCGACGTCCGGCAATCATGTTGGGGCGGATGCGCTCGACATCCGAAAGGTCCCGCAGGTCGTGAACACCTTCGAGATCGGCGCCTTTGGTGGGCAGGGCGCGCGGGCGCGAGCCCGTTGCGATGATCAGCGCATCATAATCGATTTGCCCGCCATGGGGCAGTTCCACTGTCTGCGCCGTGCGATCAATCTTCGCCGCATGCGTCGAGAGAATGACCTCGATATTTTGATCCTGATACCAGGATTCAGGACGGAAATAGAGGCGCTCCTCGGAGAACTCGCCCTTCATGTAGGCCTTGGACAGAGGCGGGCGCTGATAGGGCAGCGCAGCTTCGTCAGCAACGAGCGTCAGTTTGCCTTCATAGCCACCCTGGCGCAGCGACTGAAGCGCTTGCGCGCCAGCCTGTCCGCCGCCGATGATGACGATGCGTGTTGCGCCTGTCAGATCCAAAATGCGTTTCCGTCCCGTGGTTTTGATCAAATTATGACGCTAGCGTCATTTTTGCAATCCCTTATGGCACTGGAGTTCCAGCCGGAGGCGTCGGTGTCAAGAACCCTGTCGGATCCCGCAAGGAATTGCGCGTAGCCGGAGTGACAGGAGTGGCTATATTGCGCGGTATGAAATTGACCTTTGACCTTGTAAATGATGCCGCGACGCGAACCCTTGGCGCGCGCCTCGCCACCCTCCTGCGTGTGGGCGATGTGGTCGCCCTGCATGGCGATCTGGGGGCCGGCAAGACCACGTTGACCCGTGGCCTCGTGCAGGCGCTGTGCGGGGCCGATGAAGAGGTGCCGAGCCCGACTTATACGCTGGTCCAGTCCTATGAGGGTCCGGAATTCCCCATATGGCACTTCGACTTGTACCGCATGAACACGCCGGATGAGGTGATGGAACTGGGGTGGGACGAGACGCAGGAGGGTGTGGCGCTGATCGAGTGGCCGGAGCGGGCCGGACGCCATTTGCCGAGCGTGAGGCTGGACCTGACTTTGGAAATGGTTGGGGAGCAGCGCCGCGCGAGGCTGGAACCTGTGGGCGAAGACTGGCAGAAGCGGCTGGATGGATTTCGATTCTAGCCACCGGACAGCGCAGATCGACACCTTCCTGGCCAAGGCCGGGTGGGGCGACGCAACGCGCATTCCGCTTGGACAGGATGCCTCTACACGCCGCTACATAAGGCTGGTGCGGCCAGATGCCGCGCGGGCTCTGCTGATGGATGCACCCCGGATCGAGGCGGACCCGTGCCCGCCCGACGCTGATGAAGCCTTGCGGAATCAGATGGGGTGGAACGCGCAGACGCGTCTTGCCGCCTCGCGCGTGGATGCCTTCGTGCTGCTGGCGGGCTTTCTGGCCGAGCATGGGCTGCGGCCGCCGCAGATAATGGCGCATGATACGGCGGCCGGGCTCGCGCTGATCGAGGATTTTGGCGATGGCCGGGAAATTGCGCGCCAGATCGAGCGCGGACTGGTTGATGAAACCGAGGCCTATGTGGCGGCGGCCGACGTGCTGACAAGGATCGACGCGTTGCCGGTGCCATTGCATTTGGAGAGCGGTGGCGAGGTCTGGCCCATCCTTGAGTTTGACCGGCTCGCACTGGCAACGAATGCGGACCTGTATGCTGACTGGCTGCCGGTACAGGCGGGTGGCGCCGCGCTTGAGGGCAAGCTGCGGGCGCGCTGGGAAGCCGAGCGCGATGCGCTGATCCAGCAGGCCATGGCCTTCCCGCGCGGACTGACCCTGCGCGATTTCCATGCCGAGAACCTGCTCTGGCTGGAAGGCGGCCAGATTGGCCTGCTCGACTTCCAGGACGCGGTGAAAGGCTGGGATGCCTGGGATATTTCCATGCTGACGCAGGACGCGCGCCGTGCCGTTTCGCCGGAAGCGGCGGAGGCTGCAATCAGCCATTACGTGAACACGACTGGCAAAGACCGCGCCGCGTTCGACGAGCGGCTGGCTGTGATCGGCGCGCTCAACGCGTTGCGCATTGCGGGCATTTTCGCGCGACTGATGATCCGGGACGGCAAGCCACGTTATGGGCTGTTCCAGCCGCGCCAGTTGTCGATCCTTGCGCGCAACCTGTCCCATCCTGCACTGGAGGGTATGGCGGCGTTCGTGCGCGAGACGACGCCGTTCGTATTTGAGGCAAAGCCATGAGCGTTCCGGTTCCCCATACGGCCATGGTGCTGGCGGCCGGCCTCGGTACGCGGATGCGGCCGCTGACGGATGGCACGCCGAAACCGCTGATCGAGGTGTGCGGCAAGCGTTTGATCGACCGGATGCTGGACCCGCTGGCCGCAGCTGGCGTGAAGCGCGTGGTGGTCAATGTGCACTACCTGGCGGACCAGCTGGAAGCGCATCTTGCCGGGCGGACCGATCTGGAAGTTGTGATCTCGGATGAGCGCGGCGAAGTACTCGAGACGGGCGGTGCGCTGGCCAAGGCGCGGCCGCTACTGGGCGATGATCCGATCTTTGTAATCAACACGGATGCCTTTTGGGCGCCGGAATCCGATGTGCCCCTGCGGGCGATGGCCGAGGCTTTTGAGCCCGACAAGGCCGACGCGCTGCTGATGGTGGCCGACACGGGGCAAAGTCTTGGCTTCGACGGAGCGGGGGATTTCTTCCTCGGCGAGGACCGCCGCATGGTGCGCCGGGGCGATGCGGTGTCTGCGCCGTGGGCCTATGCGGGCGCGCGGATCATTCGGCCGCAGCTCTACGATAACACCCCCGTTGAGCGCTTCTCGGCCTTGCGTGTGTGGGACAGGCTGATCGCCGAAGGGCGCCTGATGGGCTGGCCGCTCGACCGGTTCTGGCTGCATGTGGGCGATCCCGGCGCGCTGAAGGATGCCGAAATGTGGCTGCGTTGCCATGGCGAATGAGGCGCAGATCTTCGGGGCCGGGCGCCCGAAAGTCTGGTCCATTCCGCCGGGGGCCGATTTCCTGCGGGCGCTGGCGACAGCTTTAGCCAGAGAAACGCACCTGAGTGAGCAACCCGACGCGCTCAGCGATGCGATCATCTACGTGCCGAACAGCCGATCATCGCGGGCGCTGATCCTTGCGCTGTACGATGCGGCGGGAGAAAAATCGATCCTGCCGCCGGATGTGCGCACGCTGGGCGACCTTGAAAGCGAAGAGGCGCCGCCGAATGCGGAGACGGCGCTGGTCGGCCTGCCGCCCGCACTGTCGCCCGCCCGGCGGCTTGGCGCGTTGGCGGCGCTGGTGCGCAAGTTTTACGAGGCGGAATATCGCGTCGACCTGCCACCTGCCTCGGCACTGGCTGCGGCGCGGGAACTCTCCCGGCTGCTCGATCAGGCGGCGCTCAGTGCGGGCGCGGACTGGTCGAAGCTTGATACGCTGGTCGGCGAGTCAGACCTCGCAGCGCACTGGCATCGGTCGGTTGCGTTCCTGAAGATCATTACGGCAGCCTGGCCGGAATGGCTGAATGACAATAATGCGATGGACCCGTTTGCGCGGCGCCTCGCGGCTGCGGAGGCGCTGGCCGCAGACTGGCTGGCGAACCCGCCATCTGCGCCGGTCATCATTGCAGGCTCTACCGGCGCCACGCCCGCTGGACGTGTGCTGATGAAAGCCGCGTTGATGCTGCCCAAGGGACTGATCGTCCTGCCGGGGCTCGACATGGATGCGGACGAAGAGGCGTGGAATGCGATCCGGCAATCAGTAAGCCATCCGCAGAATTCCCTGATTGATGCGCTGGATCATCTCGCCGTGGCACCTGCCGATGTCGCCGGTTGGCCGGGTATTAAAGAGCAGGACACGAGTACGGCCCGCCGACGGCTGATCCACGAAGCCCTTGCGCCGGCTGATGCGACGGCTGACTGGCGAGCGACGCTGAAGGTCCTCGCGAAGGCGACAGGCTCGACGGTTGAAGGCTTTGCAGTCGATGCGCTGTCGGGCCTGACGGTGATCGAGGCACCGGATGAGGCGGCCGAGGCGGAAGCCGCTGCGCTGCTCATGCGGGAGACGCTGGAAACGCCCGGTGAGACAGCAGCATTGGTGACGCCGGACGCCGGGTTGGCGCGGCGTGTGTCGGCGCTGCTCAAACGCTGGGGCGTGGACGTGCCGCCGTCTGCGGGTGTGCCGCTGGGGCGAACGCCTGCGGGCAGCCTGATCGGGCTTTGCGCCAGCTGGGCGATTGATCCGTCCGAGCCGGTGGCGCTGACCGCGGCGCTGAAACATGGCTTCGTGAAGGATCGCGAGGGGCTGGCCGTGCTGGAACGGTATTTCCTGCGCGGCCCGCGTCGCTGGCGAGATCTGGCAGGTCTGCGCGACAGCATCGATACGCGCGGCGAGATCGAGCCTTATGCGAGCTTCAAGCGGGAGCATCAGGACGCGGCCATCGCGCTGGTTGATCGACTGATCGCCGTATTTGAGGAAACGGATGCAGACCTGTCTGTCGAAACGCTGGTGGATGGAACGCAGGGCGCTGAGCGGATCGCGGCGCTCGCGGGCCGCATCAGCGAAGCGCCGTTGCCTTGGGCGGGTGAGGATGGTCGCGGGGCGACCAAGCTGCTTGAAAGCATCAGCGAGCTCTCCGGGCAGCTTGGCCCGATGGCGCCCTATGCGCTGGTTGACCTGATCCATGCCCAGAGCGCACAGATGACCATCAGTGCGGGGATCGTCGAACATTCGCGGCTGTCGATTTGGGGTCCGCTGGAAGCGCGTTTGCAGTCTGCCAGCCGCGTCATCCTTGCGGGCCTGAACGAGGATGTCTGGCCGCACCGCCCGGCGCCAGATGCATTCCTGCCACGTCGGTTCCGGCAGCAACTCGGGCTGAACGATCCGGAAGATAGGCTGGGCCTCTCGGCGCATGACTTTGCCCAGCTCGCCTGCGCGCCGACCGTGGTGATGCTGCATGCGGCACGGCGCGATGATGCGCCCGCCGTGGCCTCGCGCTGGGTCTGGCGCCTGAAGACGCTGGCCGAGGGCGCGCTGGACGACAAGGCCGCTGCCGCGCTCGCGCCTGTCGGCGGCCATCCGCTGGAGTGGGTCGCGGCGATGCAGGATCGAGGAACCGGCACCTTGCCGAAAGACTTCCCCGTGGAGCCGAAACCGACAAGGCACCCGGAAGGCTGGCCCAAGCGGCTGTCTGTGACGCGTATCGACCTGCTGCAACGCGATCCCTATGCGATGTGGGCGGAGAATGTGCTCGGGCTCGACGCGATTGATGCGATGAATGCGCCGCTGGGGCCAGCCCCGCGCGGCACAGCGATCCACCATGCGCTGGAATTGCTGGAAGAAGACGGCGCGCCGAAGACGGCGCGGCATTTGATGGCGCTGCTGGAACAGGAACTCGCCCGGGTTGGCGAGCCAAGGGAAGATTGGGTGGCGCGCCGGGCTGTCTGGCAGAAGACCGTGGACTGGTATCTGAGCTGGCGTGCGACGCGCGATACAGGCGGGACGAAGCCGAAGCTTGAGGTCAAAGGTGAACTGAATTTCGACATCGCGGGCTATCCCTTCACGCTTTCGGCAACGGCGGACAGGATAGAGCGTACGGCCACAGGCGATCTCGTGATTGTCGACTTCAAGACGGGTAGTCCGCCATCTGACAAGGAAATCGCAACGGAGCTGAGCCAGCAGATGCCTTTACAGGCCCTGCTGGCCCGCGCCGGAGCGTATGCGGGTATTGATAAGGCGCCCGTTGCAGCGCTGGAATATGTGGCGTTCAAGGCGAAACCGGATGCGCGGGTTGTTGGTACGTCGCGGGCGCTGACGGCCACGCCGGGAGAGCTGGCCGACAAGGCGGAAGAGGGCATGAAGCGACTGATTGCCAATTACCGCCAACCCGAAACGAGCTTCCTGTCGGCCCCGCGTGTGAAATTCGTGAAGTATGACAATGGCTTCAACCGACTGGCGCGCCGGGCCGAGTGGGCGGGCGATACGGAAGACGGGGAGGGCGACAATGGCTGATCCGTTTGCCCCCGTCCGCGAGAGCAATGAGGCGCCTGCCTTTCTGGAGGCGATCGGCGTGCAGGCTGCCGTGGCCAATCCGGCCATTCCTGCGTTCGTTTCTGCCAATGCCGGCAGTGGCAAGACCAAGGTTCTGATCGACCGCGTCGCGCGCCTTTTGCTGCGCCGTGAAGACGGGCGCCCGGGCGCGGCGCCGGATTCCATCCTGTGCATCACCTACACCAAGGCGGCGGCGAGCGAGATGCTGTCGCGGCTGTTCAAGACGCTGGGCCGCTGGTCGGTGATGGCGGATGACAAACTTCGCGCGGAACTCGCCAAGCTCGAAGGCCGCCCTGAGGAAGCTTACAAGCCGGATGACCTTAAAGCCGCCCGTGCCCTGTTTGCGCGCGCGCTTGAGTCGCCCGGTGGCTTGCGCATCGAGACGATCCACGCCTTCTGTTCGCGTATCCTACGGCGGTTCCCGCTGGAGGCTGGCGTGCTGCCGGGCTTTGCGGAGATCGAGGAAGATGAGGCGGCGGCGCTGTGGAATGCCGCGCGGGCGCAGGCTGTGCTGCAGGCGCAGGAGGAGGCGCCCGACCTCTTGGATCTTCTGGCGCTGGAAGGCGGACATGAAGGCGCGATGGCGGCGCTGGATACGCTGCGCTGGTCGGGGGGTGTCGTGCTCGATTTTGCCGAGACACATGACTTTGATTTCGACGCGATGGATTTTGTCCTGCGCGAGAGCCTCAACGCGCCGGAGGCGAGCGCCGACGAGATGCTTGAACTGGCAATGGGCGAGGGGCTGCCGGCTCAAGAATTGAAGTCCGCATTTGCGACACTTACGACTGATGCAAAGCGGGAGGACGCCCGAACGGCAAATGCAATTGAAGCAATGTTCAGCGCTCGTGACTTCGGAGAGAAATGGTTAGCGTATAGGCGAGCATTCTTTGGCGATAAAGCGCCGTACAAAAATCTCTATAATGCGGGTTCCGCAAAGGACCTGAATGTAGTGGCGCTGTTCTCAACTGGGGATACAGAAGGCAAGGAAGTACGTCGGGTTCTCGAACTGGATGTCAATCTGGCACGCGCGCGGGCGTTCGAGCGGACGTCTGCCTTGTTCCGTGTGGGCGTGCCTGCGCTGCTGGCCTACCAGCGGGAAAAGGCGGCGCGGGCGGCACTCGACTTTGACGACCTGATCCACAAGACGCGCCTTTTGCTGACGCAGACGGGCATGTCGGACTGGGTGCTCTACAAGCTGGATGGCGGCCTCAGCCATGTGTTGCTGGATGAAGCGCAGGATACGAGCCCGCCGCAATGGGAGCTGATTAGCGCGCTGACGGCGGAATTCTTCTCCGGGATGGGCGCAGAGCGCCTGCAGGACCCGCGAACCCTGTTTGTGGTCGGTGACGAGAAACAGTCGATCTATTCCTTTCAGGGGGCCGACCCGTCGAAGTTTCGCCAGAAGGCGCAGGAATTCACGCTTCTGTCGACGGACATGCTGCTTGGCTCGATGGACATGTCGTTCCGCTCGTCGCCGCAGGTTCTGGAATTTGTCGACCAGGTCTGGAACACGGCGCCGCCGATTGAGGGCGCGCATGCGCCTGACGCGCCGATGGTGGCGGACCTTGTGAAACATACGGCACGCCGGGCAAGCCAGCCAGGCTGTGTTGAACTCTGGCCGTTGGAGCCGCCAGCCGAGGATGTGCCGGAAGATGCCTGGGACCGGCCGGTCAACGCGATGCGCGAGGCCTCGCCCAAGGCGCAGTTGGCGAAACACCTGGCCGCTGAGATCAAGGGCATGATTGATCGGCGCGAGACAGTCTGGGTGGAAGAGGGGCGTGACTGGGTGCGCCGCCCCGTGGAGCCGCAGGACATTCTTGTGCTGGTGAGGGGCCGCACGGGCGGATTGTTCGATGCGATGATTTCCGCCCTCAAGGCGGCCGGCCTGCCCGTGGCGGGCGCGGACAGGCTGAAGCTGCTGGATCATATCGGTGTGCAGGATTGCCTGAACCTGTTGCGGTTCGTGACGCTGCCGGAGGCGGACCTGACGCTGGCGGAAATCCTGCGCGGGCCGTTCCTTGGGCTGGTCGATGATGACCGATATCTTTATCCGCTGGCTGTCGGCAGGGAGCGCAAGATCTCGCTCTGGACGCGGGTTCAGGAAAGCAAGGACCCGGATGTCATTGCGGCGGCGGCATTCCTGCAGAGTCTGTTGCAGCGGGCGCATCTGGCGCCTTATGAGTTCCTGTCATCCGTGATGGATCAGCCGGGCGCCGATGGGCAAACGGGTTGGGAAAAGATCAATGCGCGGCTGGGGACGCCGGCGCGCGACCCGGTTGAGGCGCTGATGGCGCGGGCACTGGCGCATGACTCGGCTGAGCCGGCTTCGCTGCAGGGATTCCTTGCGGCGATGGAGGCGCATGACACTGAAATCAAACGGGATTTGGCGGCGCCGGAGCGGGAAGTGCGGGTGATGACGGTGCACGGGGCCAAGGGCCTGCAGGCGCCGGTCGTGGTGTTGCCGGACACGACATCGGGGCCGCGGGGCGGCTCTGGGCGCCTGTTCGAGATTGATGGTGTGCCGGTCTGGTCGCCGCGCAAGGACACCGATACGCCAGACGTGGCTGCTGTAAGGACCATTGCAGATGCCAAGGCGGAGGAGGAGCATCGTCGCTTGCTTTACGTGGCACTGACACGGGCGCAGGACAGGCTGATCATTGCCGGTCACTGGCATGGCGGCGGCAAGGAAGGCTTCAACAAGAAGAGCTGGTATGCGCTCTGCCTCGACGCGATGGATGGCTTGGCACCAGAGGGTACCGAAGGGGTACGGATATATGGTTCCCGGGGGCCTTCGAAGGTGGTCCCGGACCAGTCCCGGACCATTCCCGGACCATTCCCGGACTGGGCCTTGCACAAACCGCCTGCTGACGGGCCTGCCCGGAAGCTGAGCGCGCCGACAAGCCTGCTGGCGCGCAACACGCCGGTGCTCGCCCCGTTCGGACCCCGCCGCGAGGAACAGATGCGGCGTGGCCGGCTGATCCACTCGCTGCTCCAATACTTGCCAGCGATTCCGGAGGCGAAGCGCGAGACGGCGGGGCAGGAGTTCCTGCGGCGGAACCCGGACCTTGATGATGCGCAGCGCGCAGAGATGCTGAGCGCGGCCATGGGCGTGATGAATGACCCGGCGATGGCGGAGATCTTCCAGCCGGGTGGGCGCGCGGAGGCGGCGGTGATCGGCACCGCGCCGGAGCTACCGGATGGCACGGTGATCAATGGCCGGGTCGACCGGCTGGTGGTGACGCCGGAGCGGGTGCTGATCATCGACTTCAAGACGGACCAGCCGGCGCCGGCAACGGCGGCGGGTGTGGCAGACACGTATCGGGCGCAGATGGGGGCGTATTGGGCGGTGCTGAGGAAGGCCTATCCGGGGCGGGAAGTGGTTGCGGCACTGTGCTGGACGGACGGGCCCAAACTGATGGTTCTGCCTGAGGCAGACCTGTTAGAGTCACTAAAGCGTGCGCAGAGCGAGGTTTGACTTCGCTGATGAGTCCCTATGTATCAAGCAAGAAACAAGCATAAAGGAGCCAATCATGGCTGCAGTGAATGTAACGGACGACGAATTCGACTCCGTGATCGCCAATTCCGAGCTTCCGGTCGTCGTAGACTTCTGGGCTGAATGGTGTGGCCCTTGTAAGCAGATGTCACCTCATCTCGAGGCTGTCTCGGAAGAGATGGCTGACAAGGTGAAAGTCGCCAAGATCAATGTCGACGAAAACCCGATGGTCGCGTCGAAATATGGCGTGCGCGGCATGCCGACCCTGATGGTGTTCAAGGATGGCAAGGTTGCCGCGACCCATCTTGGCGCGATGAGCAAGCAAGCCATCGCTGACTGGATCAAGCAGAGCGTCTAGTTGACGCTGGCGCGCCCGGGCTTTTAGTCCGGGCTGCCCTGTGCCTGAACGCCATTCTTGTCGATATCGGCGATCAGGGCTTCCATTTCCCCAATCTCTTTCCGTTGTGTCTCGATGATGCCGTCCGCGAGTTCCCGAACGCGGGGATCACGTATGTGAGCGCGCTCGCTGGTCAGGATTGCGATGGAGTGGTGCGGGATCATGGCCTTCATCCAGGCGACGTCATCCACGGTTTCCTGACTGCGCACGAGCCACAGCGACAGCGCAAAGACCGCCACACTGCCGGCGAAAATGGCGATGTTGACCTTGGTGTTCTTGTACATGTTCAGCATGAAGCCGAGCATGACCACTGCCATTGATGCACCCATGACAAAGGCCATGTAGAGCCGGGTTTCGCTGAACCAGACATGATCCAGCGCATATGTGTTGAGGTACATGAGCCCGAACATGACGACCGTCGAGGTCGCGATCATGGCCGCGAATTTCCAGTAATGTGAGCCTTGGCTTTCCATCCTCTCCTCCTTGGGTTGCTATTGAGGCAACGGAAGAGGGGGGTGACAGTTCCGTAACCTGCCTAGGCGGCTTCGGGCTCGCTGGTCAGTGACAGGAATACGTCTTCCAGATCGGGGGCTTCGGTAACGAGGTCCCCGATACTGATTCCAGAGGTGCGCACCTGCTCCAGGATGCGGCCGATGCCTGTCTCGCTGGTGCGGAACGTGATGGCGAGGGTGCCGGTATCACGAATCCTGGCATCGAAGGCCGCGAGGCCTGCGGGAACAGCGGTCAGCGGTTCGCGCGGTGTGATGACGAGTGTCTTGTAGTCGAGGCGCGCGAGCAGTTTCGGGGTGGGCTCGCTGGCGACGATCTCGCCATGGTTCACGATGGCGATCGTATCACAAAGCTCCTCGGCCTCTTCCAGATAGTGTGTGGTGAGGATGATGGTCGTGCCGCGGTCGTGCAGTTCGCGCACATAGGTCCAGAGGGACCGGCGCAGTTCAACGTCAACGCCAGCGGTGGGCTCATCGAGAATCAGGACGGGCGGATTGTGGACGAGTGCCTTGGCGACCATGAGTCGGCGCTTCATGCCGCCTGACAGCTGGCGCACATAGGCATCTTTCTTGTCATCAAGGCCCAGCGCGGTGAGAATTTCGAGGCTGCGGCGCTCGTTTTTTGGCACACCGTAGAAACCGGCCATGAGTTCCAGCATCTCCATGGGCGTGAAGAAGGGGTCGGCCACGATCTCCTGATTGACGACGCCGATCGCTGCGCGGCTCTGGCGCGGGTGCTGGTCGATATCGAGGCCCCAGATGCGGGCCGTACCGGATGTCTTGTTCACGAGACCGGCGAGAATGTTGATGAATGTGGACTTTCCTGCGCCGTTCGGACCGAGCAGGCCGAAGACCGAGCCGCGCGGAATTTGCAAGCTGATATCCTTCAGGGCGTGCTTTTCGGGCATTTTGCCGGAGGCGCGGTAGATTTTCTGGAGGTGTTCGATCTCGATGGCGTAGTCGGGGGCGGTCTTTGCGTCAGTCATACGGGCCTCAATGCTCTTCACAGGGCGATCTTGCGCAGCGCGGCCCTGCGGACTAGTTAGGTCTGTGTAGCGGCGCGAACAAGGACTGCGCCGGAAACTCCATGGAAAGCCGCCCATTATGAGCAAACCCCGTGATGTCTTCAGCCCGCCTGAAATCGTGCTGTCCAACAGCCACAAGGTATCCTGCAATGGCGCTGGCGGCGCGCTCGGCCACCCCAAGGTGTGGTACGAGATGGGCGACGAAGACTATGTCGAGTGCAAATACTGCGACCGGCGATTCGTTCTGATTGGCGGCAAGGAAGACCGTTCGCAAAACCGATAGGCGGCGAAAGCCATGAAAATCCTGATTGCAGGGGGCGGTATCGGCGGGCTGACAGCTGCGCTGGCCTTGACGCAATTCGGGCATGACGTGGTCGTGCTGGAGCAGGCCGAGGCGCTTGGCGAAGTCGGCGCGGGCCTGCAGATAAGCCCCAATGGCATGAAAGTGTTCGAAGCGCTCGGCATGTCCGACCGGATTGCGGCCAACGCCTTCCAGCCAGAGGGCATCGAGTTGCGCATGGGGCGAAGCGGACGTGTCGTGTTCGATATTCCGTTGGGCCTGAGCGCGGCTGACCGCTGGGGCGCGCCGTACCTCCACCTGCATCGGGCCGATCTGGTTGATGCGCTGGCGGCTGAGCTGGCGGAGCGCGCGCCGGGGGCCGTGCGGTTTAATGCGAAGATCGCGTCCTACACGCAGGATGGCCAAAGCGTGACCGTCACGCTTGAGGACGGCACCCATATCGATGGCAGCGTGCTGGTGGGCGCCGATGGCATCCATTCGGTTGTACGCGGGACAATGCTGGGGCCGGACAAGCCGCGCTTTACCGGCAATGTCGCCTGGCGTGCGGTGGTGCCGATTGAACGGCTGGGCGATGACCTGCCGCCGCCGACGGCCTGCGCCTGGGTCGGCAAGGGGCGTCACGCCGTGACCTATCGGCTGCGCGGCGGCGCGCTGGCGAACTTTGTCGGCGTTGTGGAGCATGATGGCTGGCAGGTGGAATCATGGTCAGGCGAAGGGCAACGCGAGGATGCGTTGGCGGATTTTGCCGGCTGGCATCCTGTCATCTCCAATATGATCCGGCAGGCGGACGTGCTGAACCGCTGGGCACTGTTTGATCGCCCGGCCCTGCCGCGCTGGCATGAGGGCCGCGTCGTGCTGTTGGGCGATGCCTGCCACCCGATGCTGCCTTTCCTGGCGCAGGGGGCTGTGATGGCGATTGAGGACGCATGGGTGCTGGCGGCGCGCCTTTCGGAAGGCGGCGACGTGACCCATGCGCTGGCGGCCTATGAACGCGACCGGCGGGGGCGGACATCCGCCGTGCAAGCCGGTGCGCGCAACAACGCGAAACTGTTCCACCGGCACAACCCCGTCACGCAGCTGGCGACCTATGGACCGATGTGGCTGGCGGGCCGTGCGGCACCAAAATTTGTGCACGCGCGCAATGACTGGATCTATGGACATGATGTGACCGCCGGATTGCAGAACAAGCCCTTGCCTTGAGACGCAGGGGCGGGCAGGCATGGCGGCCCAGTGGCATCATGAGCGGACACAGCCATGCTTTCAGTTCTTGATCTCTTTCGCGTCGGTATCGGCCCGTCCAGCTCCCACACTGTGGGGCCGATCCGGATTGCAAACCGGTTTGCCGCCTCGCTGGCGGATGGGGATGTTCTGGGCAGTGTGGAGCGGATCGAGGTGGAGCTGCAGGGATCGCTGGCGCTGACCGGCGCGGGGCACGCGACGCCGAAGGCTGTGGTGTTGGGCCTGCTTCGCATGGAGCCGGAGACGCTGGACCCGAACAAGGCCGATGCGATGGTGGCGGATGTCTATACGGCCAAGGACCTCAGGCTGGCTGACGGGCGGGTGATTCCGTTCGATCCGGAGACGGACATTGTGTTTGCCTATCATGTGCTGCCGGACCTGCACCCGAACGGGATGAAGCTGAGCGCTTTTGCGGCCAATGGCGATGTGCTGGTGGAGGAGACGTATTACTCCGTTGGCGGCGGATTCATTGCGACAGCCAAGCAGCTGAGCACGCCGCCGGAGGACGACATTGTAAAGACCGGCAGTGATGTGCCCTATCCTTTCGGATCGGCGGCAGAGCTGCTGGGGATATGTGCCGACAAGGGCATGGCGATCCATGAAGTAATCCTGACAAACGAGGACGCAATGCGGCCGCGCGCGGAGACGGAAGCGTCGCTGGACCGTATCGCAGATGTGATGTTGGCCTGTATCGACCGCGGGCTTGTGCATGAGGGCATTCTGCCGGGCGGGCTGAAAGTGCGGCGACGCGCGCCGGAGATATGGGCGAAGCTGCAGGCCTCACCGCAATCGAATGAGCGCGAGCAGATATTCGACTGGCTGAACGCCTATGCAATGGCGGTGAATGAGGAGAATGCGGGCGGCGGGCAGGTGGTGACGGCGCCGACCAATGGCGCGGCGGGGATTATTCCGTCCGTGATCAGGCATTATTGCGCGGACGCCGAAGACCGCACGGTGCGGCTGCGCAAGTTCCTGCTGACGGCGGGCGGTGTGGGCCTGCTCTACAAGCAGCGCGCGTCGATCTCGGGGGCGGAGATGGGCTGCCAGGGCGAAGTGGGCGTGGCCTGTTCGATGGCGGCTGCCGGGTTGGCATCTGTGTGGGGCGGCACGCCGCAGCAGTGCGCCAATGCGGCCGAGATCGGCATGGAGCATAATCTGGGGCTGACGTGTGACCCCGTTGGCGGCCTCGTGCAGATTCCGTGCATCGAGCGCAATGCGATAGGTGCGGTGAAGGCGGTGAACGCGGCGCGCCTCGCGCTGCACTCGCTGGAGCAGACCAAGGTGTCGCTCGACCAGGTGATCGAAACGATGCGTCAGACGGGCATCGACATGTCGTCGAAGTACAAGGAGACCAGCCAGGGCGGGCTGGCCGTGAACGTCATCGAGTGCTGAGGCTCAGCCCTTGGTGAACATGCCTTTGAGGCCGCCGCTGGTGAGCATGGCGACGTCGCCAAGCGCGATGGGCAGGGAGAGACCGGCAGGCGCGGCGAGATAGAGCGGCTCCCACTCGGGCAGGAACTTCTTCTTGTAGTTTCGCAGGCCCTCGAAGCCGTAGATCTTGTTGGCATGCTCGTAGACGAATGCACCTAGCTTGGACGTGAGCGTAGCGAGGCGGTGGCCTTCGAGGCCTGAGAGCGGCGCCATGCCGAGGTCGAACGTCTCGGCGCCCTCCGCCCTTCCCCAGAGCATCAGCTCGATGAACAGGAAGTCCATCACGCCTTTCGGTGCGGCATGGCCATAGCGCATCAGGTCGATGGCGATTTCCTTGCCGTCGGAAGTGGACATCAGGTTGGCGAAGGCGACGATCCGGCCGTCGCACCAGGCGACGCCCATGGGAAAGTTACGCAGGTAATCGCGGTCGAAGCGGCCGAGGGAAAAACTTTTCTCCGCGCCGCCATGGATGGCCAGCCATTCGTCAGAAATGGTTGCGAGGTCTGGCAGGATATCGTCGCAGGCGCTGGCGGGGATGATCTCGAAACTGAGGCCATCGCGCAGGGCGCGCTTGTGGCTGGCGCGCAGGCCTGAGCGGGACGAGCCTTCGAGGGAGAAGTCCTGCAGCGGCACGAGCGCTGTCTCGCCGATCTTCTGGGCACTGAGGCCAAGGTCGAGCGCGAGGGGCAGGAATTCCTTCCGCACTGAATAGAAGACCGGCACGGCGCCATAGAGATCGGCCTGCTCGCGGAAGAGCCAGAGGAGCGGACCGATTTCTTCCTGTTTGCCGACGGGTGCGCTCATGGCGATCCAGTGACGGCCGCGTACGCCGTACATGATGTAGCTCTCGCCGCTGGGGCTGAACAGGAACTGCTTGTCGTCGAGCAGGGCGAGCGCGCCATCCGCATAGCCTGTTTCCGCGCTGGCGAGGATTTCCGCGATCCGGCCGGGCGCAGGCGATTCGAGCGCGGTATCACGCTTGCGGATGGCGGGCTGCAGCCAACGCCAGAGCGATGCGAGCAGGAGCACGATGGGGATGCCGGCAGCGGCGCGCAGGAAGCGGGATGTCTGGCCCTTGATGGAGAAGGTCCACCAGAGTTCGTCGCGATAGGCGACATGTTCATAGGAGAAGAAGCCGAGCCAGATGGCCGCGCTGACGGCGCCAAGGATGGCGAGGATCCAGGGCAGTGTGAGGCGCGCCTGACTCAGCGGTGTCTTGCGATAGAAGGCCTTGCGTGAGGTGGCGAGCAGGCCGAGCGCTGCGAGCAGAATGATGGCCTCATGCGGTTGCGCGCCCTTCAGCAGGGTCAGCCCCGCGCCGAGGACAAGAAGGATCATGCCGATGGTCCAGGCATGGTCGAGCTTTTGGCGCAGGCCCAGCGCGACGATGAGGAGAAGCACGCCGACAATGGAGGCGAGGAAGTGCGACAGCTCGATCACCGGCAGGGGCAGGATACGCGAGGCCGCCTCCAATGGGCCTGCCAGCGTGGGTGTCGTCGCCGAGATCAGCATGAAGGCGCCAGAAAGGAAGGCGATCAGCGAGAACAGTGTTGGCGCGAAGAGTTCGGTCACGTCCTGCGCTGCGGCGGCGGCGCCTTTGATCTGCGCCCCGGCGTGACGGTACTGATGCACGGCCAGCAGGATGGCCGCCACGGCGAGCGGCATCAGGTAGTAGATGACGCGATAGGCAATCAGACTGGCGGCAAGGGCCTCGCTACTCCCGGCCGGAACCATCAGCAGGATGACGGCTTCGAACACCCCAACACCGCCCGGCAATCCGCTCATGCCACCGATGAACGTCGCGGCGACGAATATGGGAAGGAAGGCCAGAAAGGAGAGGCCGGTGTCTGGCGGGAGGACGGCGAAGAGAACGAGGCTCGCGCCCGCCCAGTCGGCCATGCTGACCAGTAGCTGGCCGGTCGCCACGGGCAGGCCGGGCGGTGTGATCTCGTAGGAGCGTATGCGCCAAGTGCGGTTGGTGAACCGGGAGAGGACGAGGAAGGCCAGCACAAGGGCGAGGGAGACGATGCCTGCCAGGTGCGCGAGGATTGCCGGGATATGGAAAACGGACTCGAAACGGTCTGCTTCGACCAGCAGGCCGAGGCCTGCAAAGGTCAGCGCGCCGACATAGAGCGTCCCGCCTGTAACCACGGCAAGCAGGCCGACATCCTTCGCTGTCAGGCCCCAGCTGGAGTAGAGTCGGTAGCGAACGGCGCCGCCGGTCAGCAGAGGCATGCCCAGCGTGTTGGACAAGGCGTAGGACGTGAATGAGGCGAAAGCTGTCTTCTGATAGGGGAGCGGCCTGCGCGCGTAGCGAAGCGCCAGCGTGTCGTAGCCTGAGACGCCGAGATAGCTGATTACGGTGCCCGCGAACGCAAGCAGGACCTGGCCCGGTGTCAGGCCTCTCAGCTCGGCATAGATCTTGTGGACCGACATATGCCGCAATTCTGTATGCACGGCGGCAATTGCCGCCACAAAGAGGAGCGCAACAAGAAGCAGCCCCAGTCGCCGTTTCCATGGCGAAAGGGCGATGACGGGCTCGTCTTCGAAATCAGCTTTCGTTTGTTCAGCCAACTTCCGGTGCTCCGTCTGTTTTCGTCTGTACCAGTTTTTCAAGGATCGCCAGTTGCGCGGCCTGTTGTTCCAAGAGGGCCGTCAGTTGATTCTGACGCATCTCGTCGAGCTTTTCATGAAGCTGGAGGATTTCCAGCTCGGCCTTGAGGTTCACTTCATAGTCATAGCCAGCCGCCGCACGGTCCTTCGTGGCCTGCCGGTTCTGAGACATCATGATGACCGGCGCCTGTATGGCGGCGACCATTGAGAGAATGAGATTCAGGAAAATGAAGGGGTAGGGATCGATTGCGCCGATCTTGCCCGCCGCCAGCAGCGTGTTGCCGCCGATCCAGAGGACGAGCACCACGAAGAAGATGATGATGAAGGTCCATGAGCCACCGAAGGCAGCGACCTTGTCGGCAAGGCGGTCGCCGAAGGACATCTCTGTGTCGAGCATCTTGCTGACATTGCGGGATATCCGGCGCCGTTCGACAAAGCGCTCCAGTACACGGCGCTCGCGTTCGGTCAGATCCTCCGGCTTTGTGTGCAGAAATTGGCGCGCAAGCGTCGCGATATCCTTCATGCCGGTATTCCTTCCGTGGCGCGACCGATCCTATACGCCTATTTCGGACTGGTCATGCATCGCTTTATCGGGCGGAGATGTGCGGCTCCACGGTACCTGGATACGTGTCATGTAGCGAACTTCGCGGGCGATTCGGGCCGCGTGGTGTGGGTTGAGCAGGGATGTGTGCGTCTCGCCTTCGAGCGCAAAGAGGCGTCCGTAGCCTCCCTGATTCGAAACGGATTTGACGATACCCGCGTTTTCGCCGCCATCGGCCGCACGTGAAAAAACCGAAACCGGCGTGGTGACGGGAATGGATTGGTCGAAGCAGGCCGCCTCAGGCTCGGTTGCCAGTACTTCGCCCAGTGCGGACGTCCAGTGATCCGTCTTGCGAAAAAGGAATCGCTTCTCGAGCTTGCGCTCCTTGGGCAGGTCTATGTCGTCGCCGGTGAAGGGGGCGATCAGGTTGAGTGCGCCGATCTTCGAGGCCAACCGCCCCATTCGCAACAGGACTGAAAATGCCTCCAAGAGACGCATGCCGCCCTTCCGGCGCAGGTTGGCGGGGTTCATCGCGTCAACGAATACCCGGCCTGCGATCTCGTCCGGATGGAGGTTGGCGTAAGCATGAAGCCTCAGGCCCGCCATGGAGTGGCCGACCAGCACATAAGGTGGACGCGCGCCGAGCTCATTCAGCAGGCGCCGCAGGTCTGCGACATGGAATTCGGGGCTGAGGGGCGTGCCTTCGGGAGCCGGATCGCTCCAGTCCATGCCGGCGCGACCGTAAAGCACGACGCGATGATCGGCTTTCAGTGCCTCCTTGATCCACCAGCCATCGGTGTAGGAGCCAAACGCGCCATGATCGAAGACGACCCAGGGGGCATCGACGGGGCCTTCGACACAGACGTGCAGCCGCCGACCAGGCTCGACTTCGACAAGGTCAAAGGGGGCAAGCATAACGCAAGGTCTCCGCGGGAGGCTGGCTTTGGGAGGAGGAGGGCGGGTGAAGTAACGGTTTCCGGGCTTATATGGGCAAGCCCTCAACACCGAAACAGCTCGAGGCACATCCGTAGGTATATTTGAGCGTGTCGTGACAGTGATGACACGGCTGCAGCTTGCGGGAAGCAGCTGGTGGCCGGCATTGGCCTCGAGGTTGGTAAGGGGGGTGGCTCCGCGAGTAGGAGCCACCCCAGTATTTCATGCCGTTCCATGTTGTTCCAAAAAATGTAAAAAAATTCATTTAATACAACTCATTGGAGAACAGGCTTGTTTTGTGGTGTTCCATTTTATATCACTCTATCGAAATTCTTTTGTGGGGCGGTTTGTGGGGCGAAACCATATGCCAAAGTTACTTACTCCTCTTTCAGCCAAAGCTGTCGCGTCTCTGAAACACTCAGGTACGGGCGAAAAATCGAGGCATTCGGTGGGCGGCATTGCCGGATTGTATCTCGTCACTTATGCGAGTGGGGCTCGGTGTTGGTTGCTTCGGGGTACATTGAACAAACGTCGCAAAGAAATCGGTCTGGGCTCGGCATTCGAGTTGTCACTCAGCGAAGCGCGCGAGAAAGCACGTGAGTACCGCAGGCAGTTGGCAGATGGGATTGACCCCACTTTCAAGGAAGAAACAGTTGAGCAAAAGCGAATTATCTTTGCCAAGGCTGTCGAACAGTTTTTCGAAACTGAATTGTCCGAGGTTAAGGAGAAAGAATTTAAAGCGTGGAAAAATACGCTCCATACCTATGCTGTTCCGATCATTGGAAAATTGGACGTTGAGCATATTACTACGCTTCACATCGCAGATGTGCTCAAGCCAATTTGGTCGACGAAGCGCGAACTCGCCAAGAAGATTAGGGTACGCCTCGACAAGATATTTGTCTGGTTGAAGGCAACGGGCTATCGGGAGCAAGACAGTCCCGCGAAATGGGTGGACCTGAAACCGATTTTGGATCCCCTGGGACGGGATAAGAAAGCCGCGCATCGGCCAGCGGTGCCATTCGTTGACGCGCCGAGGTGGTTCGAATTGATCCGCCAGAAGAAGAGCTTGGCTGCGCGAGCACTCGAGTTTCTGTGTCTTACGGCGGTAAGGTCGGGTGATGTGAGATACATGTCCTGGAGTGAGGTCGATTTCGACACGAGAGTCTGGACGATACCGCCGAACAGACAAGGGACAAAACTCAAGACCCGAGACCACAAGGTGCCGCTTACCGAGCCGATGCTGGCGCTACTGCGAAAGGTAAAACAGGAACAGAACGGCGAGTATGTCTTCGCGGGACTCAATGGTTGCCCTATGAGCGAAAATACGATCGCCAAACTTATGCGGGAAGTTCACCTGGAGGAGATCGCAGCCGGTCGAAAGGGCTTCCTGGATCAACAGACAGGGAAGCGCGCGGTGCCGCACGGGCTGCGGTCAACTTTCAGGGATTGGATTGCTGAGTGTACCAACTACCCGGGCGAACTCGCTGAAATCGCAATTGCTCATAAGCAAGGGTCAGAGACAGAACTGGCCTATAAGAGGCTTTCCCAAGTAGAAAAACGCCGCCGCATGATGGCTGACTGGAGTAACTATTTGGGCCATCGCTCAGCCAAGGTTTCCGCACGTTCGAACGCACCTCGCCAGTCAACTTATAGCCTGCACTATGATCCAGTGTAAGTCTGCCCTGTCGCGCCATTAATCCATTCGACCAAAAGGTAATTATGCGCTGCAGGTGATAAAGCTTTATCATACGCCGTAGCGTATATTGACATTTTATACGCTGTGGCGTATGGGGGTCATGAATAGTCAGGAAGCTCGCCAATGTCCCAACTCGTCAGATCACCCAAGCAGCTTGGCGTCGCCTTGCGGCGTTCTCGTCGTACGCAGGCGATGACGCAGGCTGACCTGGCCAGCCGAGCCGGCGTGAGACAAGGCACCATATCACATGTGGAGAACGGGCTTGAAACGGTCAAGCTCAACACGGTGATGGACCTGCTGCGGGCACTCGACCTTGAGATTGTTGTCCGCCAGCGGACCAAAGGCTCGCACAGTGACATTGAGGATCTGTTCTGATGTCCCGGCCGCGGCGTAGCGCAGGACTGGTCGTCGCTCTCAATGGCCGCGTCGTGGGGTTGCTTGATCGCGCCCCGAACGGCGCAATCTCATTTGCGTATGACAAGGAATGGCTCGCCGATGCGCGCCGGGCCATACCTGTCTCATTGTCGCTTCCGTTGCGTGAGGAGCGTTATACCGGGGCGGAAGTGTCCGCCTTCTTCGACAATCTTCTTCCCGACAATGACCAGATCAGGCGCAAGGTTGCCGAAAAGGTGGGGGCGGAGGGCACCGACGCGTTCAGCCTCCTGAATCAGATCGGCCGTGACTGCGTCGGGGCTCTGCAATTCGTACCGGAAGGTGATGAGGTAACACCGCCCACACAGCCTGAGTATCTCCAGCTGAGCGACGCAGACGTCGCTGAGATCATTCGCAATCTGGCCACAGCGCCGCTGGGTGTCAGGCCGAGCGGCGAACGGGAACTGCGGATCTCCATTGCAGGCGCCCAGGAAAAAACGGCCTTGCTTTGGAATGATGGCTGGTGTTTGCCAAAGGGCACAACGCCAACCACGCATATTCTGAAGCCCGGACTCGGCAAGCTTCCGAATGGACTCGACATGACCCAGAGTGTCGAGAACGAGCATTTCTGTCTCACGCTTTGCCGGGAACTCGGGCTTGAAGTGGCGCAAAGTCAGATTGTTGATGTCGATGGCATCCGCATTCTCGCTGTGGAGCGCTTTGATCGCCTGAGAGCGAGTGATGGCCGTTTGCTCCGCATTCCCCAGGAGGATTTCTGCCAGGCGCTCTCGGTGCCGCCGACACGCAAGTATAACAATGACGGCGGACCAGGCATTCGCGAATGTCTCGGTCTCCTGGCTGGCAGCGACTATGCTGAAGAGGACAGGCTGGCCTTCCTGAAGGCCCAGATCGTGTTCTGGCTTATTGGCGCTACTGATGGCCATGCCAAGAATTTCAGCCTCTTTCTGACACCGGGAGGACGCTACCGAATGACGCCGCTCTACGACATCATGTCCTTGCAGCCGAATTATGCGGCGAAGCAGCTCAGGCGGAAGGAATTTCGTCTCTCCATGGCGATTGGGGACAATCGATACTATGCGATGGAAAGCATCCTCCCGTACCACTTCCTTGAGGACGCGAAAGCGGCCGGAATGGCGCAAGATCGGGTCAGGAGTCTCTTTGGCAGTCTTGGCGAAACTATTGAGGGTGCCCTCGAGCGAACCGCCGCAATCATGCCAGACGATTTTCCGAAGCTTCTGGTTGAAGGAATTGGCCATGCGATGCGTAAACGCTCGGCCAAGTTGCTGACTTGAGCGGGAGTATTCACGACCTGGTATATGTCTGCCGGGGAGCTTCCTCGATCCAGTCCTGAACTTCCTGTTCGCGCCAACGAACGGCATCGCCTGGAAGCTTCACCGGGGCAGGAAAGACTTTCGCTCTGACCTTTCTCCACAGTGTTGTCCTGCTGCGATACCCGGTCAGTTCGAGAACCTGTTGCGCTGTAATCAACTTAGCCATTGCGTTTACTCCACTATTGATACTGTTTTTGAGCGAAGACGCTCCTTCAAGATTTCTTTGCTCTTCGAAATCCGCTGTCACTCGCCAGAAAGGTCTCCAGCATCAGCGGCACCAGTGCCGAGGCCGAAACGTCCGTTCCGTACTTCTGCGAATGGATCCGCGCATACGCGTCCAACTCCGACGCAAGCAGGGGATCGACGAGCACCGTCAGTTTCTGCGGCGTCCGGTCCGGCAGCGGCCCGATCTTCAAATTGACGTCACTCATGGCTGTCTACCTCCTTCATAGGGTTTCAGGACAATGTCCTTGTTCACCAGTACGCCGAGCCGCCAGCCGGGCCGGATTGTGATCGAAGGCTGGACGTCCAGATTGCGGCGCACGATTTCCTGACCGGCTTCATTTGCGCCGGTCTGAGCTGAACGGCGCACCGCCCGGGCAATATCGCCCTCGTCATCGCTGGAGAGTTCGGAGCCGACGCCAAGCAGGGTCGAGAGCGCTACGCCCTGCAACAGTTTCCAGGAATGATAGTCGATCTTGTCTTCGAGGCCCGCATACCCGCGGGCATCGACGCCGGCGAGATTGTCGATCCGGATCGAGGATCCGTCCGGCATCACGATCCGGCTCCAGACAAGGAGCGCGCGGGACTGGCCGAACGCGATGACGCTGTCATAGCGCCCGATCAGGCGCGCACCCTGCGGCACGAGAACGCTCTCTCCCGTGACGGTGTCATAGACCGGGCTCGTCACCTGCGCGATGACTTGGCCCGGAAGGTCGGAGTTCACGCCCGTCAGCAGGGTTGCTGGGATGATTGTCCCAGCCATCAACTGGTAGGGCGAGACCGGTGTCTCGAGTCGGTGCGGATTGTAGATCGATGGATCCGTCTCGGTGCCCAGAAAATCAAGCTTGCGGGCCTGCCGGTTCGGATCCTCGCCAAGTGACGAGCCGAACGCCCCCTCGTGAGAGGCTGTAAAAGCCGAGAGGTCCGGAAAGCTCAGTGAAGGCGACGACGATGCAGGGGCTGGATTGCCGATGACCTTCGCTCCCGCGGCCGATCCCACCTGGAAAAACACGCTGCTCCCACGTGCGGCCTCTGAGAGGGCTGCCTCGCGCGCGCGCAACTCTGTCTCCAGCGCCGCCAGCTTTTGGGGCATTGGACCCGCCTCAGGCGCATCTTCCGCCGGCAATACCATCCGCCCTTCACGCTGCGCCTTAAGGATCGGCGTACCGAGGTCTCCGGGTAGCGGTGGCCCGAGAATGTCTTCGGCAGGCTTTATCTCGTTGTAGGATGCAGGCAACGCCGCAAGGCCATCTGCTGTCGGATTATGGCCCGTGTTATAAAGCTCGCGAGACGCGCTGGCGGACTCATCCTTTGGGCTTTGTAGGGCGAAGGCCAGTGAACAGAGCACGATCGCGCTGCCGGTGCCGAGCAGGACCATCAAAGCCCGTTTGGAAAACCGTTTGACCGGCCTCGGGCGGCCTCGGATTTCGAGCGGCTGTGCCGGTGGGGAAGCTGCTTCCGTCATGGTTTCGCTGGCCCGAGATCATTGCGCGCGATCTTCACGACATCTTGTCGCTTTTCACCAAGGCGCAGTTCTGCGCGGGCGAAAAGGCGATCGACGACGTAGTAGTCGCCCGACATGCGATAGTTCACGAGCTGCGATTTGCCGTCCCGGCCAATGACGAAGAGGGCCGGGGCCTCGCCCTGGTCGAGCCGGGCCGGGAACTGGATATAGACTTTGCGGCCATCATCGAACACGCGGTCCGGTCGCCAATGAGGAAAATCGCCATCAAGGTCGTAGCGGAACTTCAGCCGCTCCAGTTGTAGTCCGGCGGGAGACGCTGAGGCGGGTGTTGCGCCGGACCGCGCGACCCGCGTCACCAGTTGCTGGTCCGCATAGCGCCAGGAAACGGCCGCCATATAGGTTTCTTCGAACGCGCGCAGTTCAAGGTGGTAGGCGCGAAGGCTCGTCGTGATGATGAGGTTGGTTTTCAGCCCCGCCTGTGTCGGCTTGATCAGGATATGGGCCTGCGACTCGGCGCCGGTCCCGGAGACTGTGTCGCCGAGTACCCAGCGAACTGTGTCGCCGGCTGAGACGGACACGAGTTCCTCGCCGGGCTGCAGGACAATGTCGGTGACCTGCTCCGGCGCGCAATAGACTTGGTAGAGCGCACCGATCGTATAGGGATAGACTTGGATCGCGTTCATGTAATTGTCGAGTGAGGGTTCGACCGCCGCCTTGCCGTTTGCCGTCTCGATGGCCTGGTAGGGCTTGAGCGATGGCGCATCTGCCTCCGCTGGCATGGGTTTCAACTGGCCGGGCATCGCGCCTGTGACACTTGTCGGCGTATAGGTGCGGTAGACAACCGGCGTTGGAGCAAGGTCCGCGTCGGCGATATCGGTCTCTTCCGCGTCAGGGGCGAGATAGAGATCTTCGACATAGTCCGGCTCATCGAGTGTGATGTCGGGACCGACGGCGGTAGGGACAGACTCGCAAGCCGTAAGCGCGGTTGAGGCGAGAAGAACCAGGGCAAGGCGTTTCATGGGGAGGTGCTCCTATTGATGGTCTTTCGACCAGTTGAGTCCGTGGACGTAGAGGCCGAGGGGATTGGCCCGCAGGGCCTCTTCCGTGCGTGGCGGGTCGATGACGATCGAGAAAACGCCGGTATGGTTTGACTGGCCGGTCTCGGTGCCGTTTCGGTAGGCCGTCTCGTGCCAGCGCACCGTGAAACTGTCGTCCGACGCCCGCACGACGCTCGCCACGTCGACAGACACAGAGCGCCGTCCGAGATCCGCAAATGGATCATTGTCACGGGCATAATCATTGAGCGTAGCTGCCGCCCGGTCGGTCGCATAGGCATAGGCCGTCAGCCAGTTCTGACGGACGACGACCGGATCGATGGAGATCGACCGCGTGTTCTTCACAAATTCTGCGAGGTGGAACGCGATCTGCGCATCAGTCGGTTCATAGCGCTCGTCGGCCGGGCCGACGGCGCGCACGGCGCCTTCGCCCGTCAGTTCGACCACATAAGGCGTGACGAAAGACTGGGTGGAGCGCCAGACAAGGCCGCCCGCGAGGACGAATGAGAGGGTAAGACTGCCGAGTGCGGCCAGCCGCCAGTTCGCCGCCTGTACGCGGGCCGACCCGATCCGGTCGTCCCAGGCCTGCGCCGCGCGCTGGTAGGGTGTGACAGGTTCCGGTGTCACGCCATAGCGGCTAGAATTTCGCTTCCAGAGCTTCATGTCAGTCCTCGTCATTTCTGAGTTGTAGCGAAGTGCCGCCGCCCGGACGGTCGCCGTCGCGCACCGCTGAGGCCGCCATCATGCCGGCATCGCGGGTCGACTGATCGCGCCGGATACGCCTGGCCCAGTCCGGGGGAGAATTCGGTCCATTGGTTGGACCCGCGTTCCGCGCGCCCGTGCCACCCGTTGCCGCGAAAGCGGCGCGTGCGCCGGCCTGATGACGCTCCCCTGGGGTTCCGAACGCGCGCCGGGCAAAGGCTTTCGCGCCAGACGCTGCCGCACGAGCACCTGCGTCCGCGACACCGCTCACGCCCGCCATCGTGGCGCGGACACCGGTCTTGCCGGAAGCGGCCGCATTCATCTGGTAGGCTGTGCGAGCGCCGCCTGCCATGGAGGCTGCTGCGCCAACAGCGCTGCGAGTCCCACCGGCTGCTGCCCCGATTCCCGCCTTGGCGATGGAACCGCCCGCGACCGTTCCTGCTGCCACACCGGCGGCGGTGCCAATGGCCGCCCCAGCCCCAAGTTGTGGTGCCCCGGAGACAAGGCCTGTGGCGATGCCGGGTCCGAACAGGCCGAGGGCCAGAAGCGAGAGGGATCCGAGGATGACGGAGGCAGCCTGTTCAAGGGTCACCTCGTCTGGCTGGAAGGTCGATGTGATGGAGGAGAAAATGGTCGATCCAATGCCGACGATGATGGCAAGCACCATCAGCTTGATGCCCGACGCGATGACATTGCCGAGGACTTTCTCGGCGAGGAAGCTTGTCTTGTTCCAGAGCGCAAACGGTATCAGCACGAACCCGGCCAGTGTCGTCAGCTTGAATTCAATGATGGTCACGAAGAGCTGGATCGCGAGGAAGAAGAAGGCGAGGAGCGTGATGATCCAGGCGAGGAACAGGACAGCGATAATGACAATGTTCTGGAAGAAGGCGATCGGGCCGGTGAGCTTCTCGATCTCGTCTAGCAGCGGCAGCCCGGCATCGAATCCGGTCGCCGCGACGAAGCCGGGTTTGATGATGTCGTCGGCGGTGATCGTGCCGCCGGTGGCGTTAAGGCCCAGCTGCGCAAAACTCGTGAACACCACGTCCGAGAGAAGGGCAAAATTGCCGAGGATCAGCGCGAAGGCGCCGACATAAAGGACCTTCTTCAGGAACCTGCCAACAATGTCGGTATCGGGGCCCATGGCCCAGAACAGGCCCGCCAGCGTGATGTCAATCGCGATGAGCGCGCTCGTCAGGAACGCGACATCCGGCTGCAAGAGACCGAACCCGCTGTCGATATAGGCGGAGAAGGTCGCAACGAACTGGTCGATGACGCCAAGGTCTTCCATGGCACTAATCCCTCGAATAGGCGACGCCGTCGCCGACGAAGCGCTTGTGGCGGATGCGGGCCTGTTCCTCGATCGCGGCGCGCCGGGACTCTTCGAGCGCCACCATCCGGTATTGCGCCGCCATCAATTGCTGCATCTGCATCTGTTGCTCGACCGAGAGGGCGACAAGCTGGTTGCCGGCCTGGGCGACGGACAGGTTCCCCGTCGCGGCCTGGCTCTCGCCGACAAGGTCGGTCAGCGTCTCGCGCGCCTCCGCAATCGAGGTCACGATCCCCGACTGGACCTGGATCGAGGCCCGGAACGCCTCGCGGCTGATCCGCCACTGGTCGGCGGCTTCAGCGACGATTTCCTCATTGGTGAGGTCTTCATACGTATCCGGGAAGGCCTCGCGGTACTGGCGCTCGCTCTCTTCGACCTCATAGGTCACCTCGCTCGCTTCGCGCATAAGCGTGTCGATCCGTTCGAGCAGGCGTTTCAGGTGTTCGAATGAGGCATAGTCGAGCCGTTTCAGGTCTTCGGCCTGATTCACCAGCATCTGCGCCTCATGCTGGAGTTGCTGGACCTGATTGTTGATCTGTTCGAGCGTGTTGGTGGCGGTCAGGATGTTCTGGACGAGGTTTGTGGGGTCGATCACGACATCTCCCACGCCCAACAAGGCGTCTGCAGGAGGCGCAATAACGACAAGCGACGACACGGTCCCAAGGAGAATGGCGATCATTCGGCGGCGCATGGCACATCTCCTTCTGTCCCGATCAGGTCAGCGGCCCAGTGAAGTCCGCGCGCTTCCAGCCAGGCCGGTGCAAAGCCCTCCGGACCAACTGAAGCGAGAATTTCGGAGATCATTTTCTGGTCGGATTTCGACCCGGCAGCGCAGAAGGCGAGGGCAACTGGACCAAGGTCGAGGTCGAACAGGCGGTTGCCCTCCGGGGTTTGAACATAATAGTCCCGCTTCGGCGTGGCCCTTGCGATCAGTTCGACCTGTCGGGCATTGAGTCCGAAAGCTTCATAGGTTGCTTGTTGCGACGGCTCTTCCGCGCGTGCATTGGCCAGGAAAATGCGGGTCGGGGCGCTTTCGATCAGGCTCGGGGCAATTGAACTTGATGAGATGTCCGACAGGCTCTGCGTCGCGAACACGACGGAGACATTCTTCTTGCGAAGCGTCTTCAGCCAGTCGCGGAGACGCCCCGCAAACATCGGGTGATCGAGGAACAGCCAGGCCTCGTCGAGAATGAGCAGGGTTGGCTTCCCGTCGAACCGGGCTTCCAGTTTCGAGAACAGGTGCGCCAGCACGGGCGCGGCGAGCCGCTTGTCCTGCATCAGTGCATCCATTTCGAAGCAGAGCATGTCGCCGGTTTCGAGATGATCCTCATCGGCATCGAGCAGGGCGCCATAGGGCCCGGCCAGCGTATAGGGCTCCAGTGCCTGACGGAGCTCCGGCACCTGGATGAGGGCCACCAGCCCAGTCAGCGTACGCTGGGAGACGGGGGCTGCGCAAAGGCTCTGCAGCGCCGTCCAGACGGCCTGTTTGACCTCCGGCGTCATCGCGACGCTTTCCTGCGCTAACAGTCCGAGCACCCAAGCCTGCGCCGCAGCGAGGCCCGCTTCACTGTCGACATCCCGCAGCGGCTGGAAGGCAAGGTCGCCATCAAGACCGAGTTCGTACCAGGTGCCTCCCAAGGCGAGCGTCGCGCAGCGCGCCGACGCCCCCTTGTCGAAGACAAAGACCTGAGCCTGTTCATAGCGGCGGAACTGCAGGGCCAGCAGCGACAGCAGCACCGACTTGCCGGCGCCGGTCGGTCCGACCACCATCATGTGGCCGACATCACCCTGATGGGTCACCAGCCGGAACGGCGTCGAGCTTGCCGAGCGCGCCATCAGGAGCGGCGGGCCGTCCAGATGGGAATTCCGTTCAGGCCCGGCCCAGAGCGATGCCAGCGGCGCCATATGGGCGAGATTGATCGTGTTCAGCAGCGGCTGGCGGACATTGGCATAGGCCTCGCCCGGCAGCGTCCCGAGCCAGGCCTCCACCGCGTTGACGCTCTCCGTCACGCAGGTAAACCCGCGCCCCCGGATCACGCGCTCGACGGCGCGGATCTGGTCCTCGGCTATCGATGCGTCTTCATGCCGGACCACAATCGCCGTCGTGCAGTAACCGAACGCGACATGACCGGCCCCAAGCGCCTGTAGGGCTTCGTCCGCATCGGCCGCTTGGTTGTCGGCGTCTGTGTTGAGCAGCGATGCCGGCTCGTTTGTGAGTATTTCCCGCAAGTAGGAGGTGAGCGAGCGGCGTTTGGCAAACCAGTTGCGGACGTAAGAATTGAGCGTCTTCTCCGCCTCCGGCTTGTCGAGGGGCAGGAACCGGGTCAACCAGCGATAGGCAAAGCCGAGCTGGTCGAGGTCCGAGAGGAGCCCCGGCTCGCCCGTCGCCGGGAACCCGTTGATGGTCAGGACCTTCAGCGTCTCATCGCCAAGACGGGGCGACAATCCACCGATGAGCGGCGTATCGACCAGGAGCGCATCGAGGCACATCGGTACGGACGGCGCCCGCACGGCCTGCCGCACCGTGGAGATGCAGGCATGAAGGTATGTCAGTGTCTCGTCATCATCCAGAAACCGTGCCTCCGGCATGAGGTCCGCCATCATGTCCCGCGCCCGGGATGTTTCGGTTTCAAAATGAACAAGATGCTCGCTCCAGAACGCCGCCGGGGCGTCCGCCGGATCCTCGATGAAGAGCTGTTCGATCCTTGCCGTCCGGTCGGCTGGCGGCATCCAGGTGAGAGTGAGGTAGCAGTCCGTCTCGAAATGCCGGCCCGCTTCCTCGAAGGCCGCGCGGCGTTCTTCATCCACGAGCCAGGCGGCCGGTTCGCGCCAGATGCTTTCAGGATAGGTGACGGACGGCCTGCGGTCGGCCTCGATATGCAGCGCCCAGCCGGAGCCGAACCGGCGGAGGAGATTGTTCATGCGGGCTGTGACGGCTACGCGTTCTTCCGGCGTCGAGCTTTCAAGATCGGGTCCGCGATAGAAACAGGTCCGTTGCAGGCTGCCATCCTTGTTGAGGATGATGCCCGGAGCGATCAGGCAGGCCCATTTTAGATGATCGGCAAGCGTAGCGGGTCGGGCGCGGTATTCGGACAAATTCAGCATGCGTAATAGCCCCTTGTCCTTATGTGCCGGATCAGCACGTCGGCAAATTGCGGATCGCGCCGCGCGGCGAACACGCAGATACCTTGGGCCACGATCCAGAAGACGAGCCCCACACCCCAAAGCTGGAGGCCGATGCCGAGTGCGGCGGCCAGCGTGCCATTGACGATCGTCGCAAGCCTTGGCGCACCTGCGAGCAGGATAGGCACTGTGAGCGAGCGATGGACCGGCACGCTATAGCCCGGGGGCAGGGGGCGGTTGTCAGCCATCAGAGCGTCGCCCCACCGCCGAAGGAGAAGAAGGAGAGGAAGAACGAGGTCGCGGCAAAGGCGATCGAGAGACCGAACACGATCTGCAACAATTTCCGCATGCCGCCGCCGCTCTCGCCGAAGGCTAGGCCAAGGCCGGTCAGGATGATGACGATCGTGGCGAGGATTTTCGCGACCGGACCTTCGATGGAGTCGAGGATCGATTGCAGCGGGGCTTCCCAGGGCATGCCAGAGCCAGCCGCATGAGCCGGGAAGGTGAGCACAACGGCAAAAGCCGTCAGGCTCAGGGCTTTGATAACTCTGTCGTTCATTGAGATTACGTCCTTTCTGGAGCGGTGGAGAGAAGCGGTTCGGAGAAGGGCAGGCTCGGCAGGACGAGCTGCAGGTCGGGCTGGACGGGCATCAGGTCATAGCCGCCGCGTCCAATCCCGTTCATTCGCGCGACTGTCTCGACGCGGTGAACTCCGGCGCGCCGGGAGATGTAAACGACGCAGTCGATTGTTTCCGCGATGAGATCGTGCGGCACCTGCGCCGAGGTCTCGCCGATCAGCTGTTCGAGCCGGGAGAGGCCGCCCAGGGCCGAGTTGGCATGCAGGGTGGCGATGCCGCCCGGATGGCCGGTATTCCAGGCCTTCAGCATGTCGAGGGCTTCAGCGCCCCGGACTTCGCCAACAATGATCCGGTCGGGGCGGAGCCGCAGGGTCGAGCGGACAAGGTCTGCCAGCGTGACCGATCCCGGCTGTGTGCGAAGGTGCACGGCATCGCGCGACGTCGAGACAAGTTCGCGTGTGTCTTCAAGGATGACCAGTCTGTCGCCCGTACGGGCAATCTCGGCCAGTAGCGCATTGGCGAGCGTTGTCTTGCCAGAGCCCGTGCCGCCGACAACGAGAATGTTCTCGCGGTCCAGCACGGCTTGCCGGAGGGCCTCGGCATGATGGGCAGCCATCACGCCGGACGAGACATACTCATCCAATGCGATCACCCGGCCGGCAGGCTTGCGGATCGAGAAGCAAGGCCCCGGCGCGACGGGCGGCATCACACCTTCAAACCGCTCTCCGCCCATAGGCAGTTCGGCGGACACGATGGGGGAGGCAGCATCGACGCGGCGCCCCATATGGCTTGCGACGAGCCGAATGACACGTTCGACATCGCCCGCCGTGACGATCAGGCCGGACTCCTTTCGGCCAGATCCATGCCTTTCGATCCAGAGCCGCCCATCGGGATTGATCATGATTTCGACAACGGCAGGATCATCCAGCGCCGCGACGATCTCGCTGCCCAGTGCCGTGACCAGCATGGCGCGTGTCCGTGTCTGGCTTGTCGCGTCACGCATCGGCTCGCACCTCGCCCAGGAGTTCAGAGGCGGACTCGCCATCAAACCCGGAAGCCTCTTCCGTCACGTCTTCAACGGCGTTCTGGAGAATGCGCTGGCCCGACCGGAGGGCTTCAGCGACCTGCCGCACGAAGAGATCGAACCGCATGTCGCCCTTGGCGCGTGCGGCCTCGACCTGGTTGGCTGGCACAGGCGGCGTCACCGTCAGGAAATAGTGGACGAATGTCGCGAGCGTTTCGGCAATGACCAAATTATCCCGTTCGATCCGACCGAACTGGCGCGTCAGCCGGTCGAGCCGGCGATTGATGGCGGCTTCACGCTTGTTATCCGCTTCGCCCGCCCTGTAGGCCGTCAGCGCCCGGTCAACGATGACGCTTTCAGAAAGACCTGGGCGTTTGGCCATGGCCTTGAGCGAGTGATAATTCTCTGGTGAAATATAAGGCTGGATGCGGGGCTTCATTCGCCATTCCCCGTCAGGTCAATGCCGGTCGCCTGTTCGAGACTGTCGGCCTGTACGAGCGCATCGAAGAGGCTGGCCTGCAGGGGAGCGCGTGCCCTGCCTTGAAAACCACCGGACTTTACAGGGCGGGCAGACCGGGCCCGGTCTTCAGCCACACTGCGCTCTTGTCGCCGGCCCAGGCCATCGGCGTCCGGTTCCAGATCGTCAGCCTGCATCAGGCCTTCATGGATGGTACGAACGTCGCTGCCCCAATCATTCTCCCGCGCCTCCGGAATACAGGCCGCTGCACCCGGTGCTTCTTTAAGGCGTTCTGTAAAGTTCCGGTCTTCATAGTAGCGCAGCTTCAGCGCCCGCACGGGCGGGGAGCCCGCGACAAGGACGAGCTCCTGATCGGACGGCAGCTGCATCACTTCGCCTGGCGTCAGCAGCTGGCGGGCAGTCTCCTGGCGCGACACCATCTTGTGCGACAGCCAGGGGGCGAGCCGGTGGCCTGCATAATTCTTCATGGCGCGCTGTTCGGTCTTGGTGCCGAGCGCATCGGATATCCGTTTCGCCGTGCGCTCGTCATTTGTCGCGAAGGCGACCCTGACATGGCAATTGTCGAGAATGGCGTTCGAAGGGCCATAGGCCTTCTCGATCTGGTTCAGCGACTGCGCGATCAGGAAGGCCTTGAGCCCATAGCCAGCCATGTAAGCCAGCGCGCTTTCGAAAAAGTCGAGCTTTCCGAGGGCCGGGAACTCATCCAGCATGAACAGGACCCGCCGCCGGGTCTTCGGCGCGGCCACCGACACTTGAGGCGCGAGCAGCCCGCAGGCTCTCAGAGTATTCGCCACAATAGATATGCTGCGCGAGACCTTGAATGGACTGACATCGAGATGCTCGGTCAGGCGCCGGCCCACCTGGTTCAGGATGAGGCGCATGAGGGGTTTCGTGCGTGAAAGATCCGATGGCGGTACAACGAGATAGAGCGACAGGGGCCGATCACCCGACACCAGGTCATCAATCCGGAAATCACTCCGCGACGTTACTTCGGCAATGACCGGATCGGCGTAAAGGGCGAGAAAGCGCAAGGCCGTGGAGAGCACGCCCGAGAGCTCGTTTTCGGTCTGGTTAGACATTTCTCTCGCCTTGGTCGCGACAATCGGGTGAACGCGTGGCGCTTCATTCGTGCCGAGGTGATTGGTCCGCTTCATGATCTCGATTGTCGTCCGGAATGTCCGGTCGGGGTCGGCGAGGAATGTGCCGACCCGAGCGAGCGTCTTCTCAGGCTCGGCGTAAAGGACGTGCAGGATGGCGCCGGTCAGGAGGGACTTTGCCTTGTCCACCCAATGCCCTGGTTCTTCGACGACACCGCGCGGATCGACGAGGATATCAACAATGTTCTGGACATCGCGGGCTTCATTAAGCCCTCGGCGCACTTCCATCAGCGGATTGAAATGAGCCGAGACAATATCGGTCGGATCGAACCGTACACAATGCGAAAACTCCGAGCGCCAGCCGGAGGTCAGCTGCCAGTTCTCCCCCTTGATATCGTGCACCAGCACCGAATGCGGCCAGGAGAGCAGGGTGGGCACGACAAGCCCGACGCCCTTGCCGGAACGTGTCGGCGCAAAGGCCATGACATGATCTGGCCCGTCATGGCGCAGGTACGCGCCTTCCGTTTGGCCGAGGAACACGCCGGCCGGCTTCAGCAGTCCGGACTTGCGCAAATCCTTGCTTTCCGCCCAGCGCGCCGAGCCGAAGGTCGAGACCCGCTTGTCCCCCCGGGCCCGCAGGATCGATCCCGTCACCGCGATCACGATAGCAGCAATGCCGCCAGACCCTGCGATCATACCGCCGCGTTCAAACACATCCGGCGCATAGGCATCAAAGGAATACCACCAGCCGAAAAAGGCCCAGGGCACATAGACCGGCATGTCCAGAATGACGAAGAGCGGCTCACCGAACCGAGGCGACCAGCCAAGCGACCAGGCCGTCCACTCGGTCGCGCACAAGAGCGCCAGGAGAACGACGAACAAGACGAGAAGGATCTGCCAGAAGAGGTGCGTGCCATGTTTCATGACACCGAACCTGACCAATCAGCCTCTCAGTCTCCAGAGAGGGAATTGGGGAAAATCTGTGGGGTATTCTGAAGGTTTGGGAATAGCCGAGTGGTAAGTGTGAAGTTCTGGGAAAAATTCGTAGGGGGTGATAATAGATGGCGGGAGTAGGCGCAGCCGAACCTTGGGAGAGCGACTATTCTTCTTTATGTGCGCTAAGGGCGAAGCCTTAAGTCTTGCGCGAGGGATCGAAGCCGACTGGTCGGGACCGCCCCTGACGGACCCTGTTTACTAGAGCCCGGCCCGAAGGTCGCGCCCAGTACAGTTCACAGTCATTTGTTTTATACAACCAAGGATATCATCCCATTCGCGCACTTAACTCAATGAATTTCGCGCTCGAACGCAATGATGGCTTCGCCTCTCCAATCCGCTCTAAGGCGGCCTGGGTGCCATAGGGCCATAAAGACACGCTTTCCGGCAAGACGGCATATAGCAAATCCAAGAGTTCATCTGGATGCTGTAGGGCGATAGAATCTTCCGATTTTCTAAGCTCCGGGATGAAAATGCGATCATCATCTACGCGCGAGACCAATCCTGTTACAAGTTTTGCCACCTCTGGAAAATTTGCCTTTTGAGAAAGCGCGAGTTCAACCAGTCTTGCAGAAATGTCCTTCGTGCGGATGGATTTTTGCTTTGGCCAAACATCGCGTAAAAACTCCGGAACGCTGGCGGACCATTCATTTCCGTCCTCAGCCCACCTATCCAGCGTCCAGAGCGTGTGTCGGCGATACTCTGCACTCCCCTGCAACAAGAAGGTTCGCAGTTCTGAGCTTGAAACCAGCCGCTCGCCAGAACTTTCATCTTTCGAGTGCCAGCCGGCTAGCAGGATGCCGGACAACACTTCCATGTGCTGTCTCTTTTGGGTGGGCCTTCCTTGCAGGCGTTCGACAAGCTTGGGCTTTAGGCGAGCAAAAAGTTCTGCGCTTGGGGTCTGTGCCCGCCAGAAGAAACCAGCCCATAATGCATCACCATCGATCTCTGGCTCATAGTTTGTGTCTAGAACGGCGAGCAGTTTTTCTTCCGTCCATTCTGGATCAACGTAGTAGAAAAATCGAAGACCATAACCAAATAATACCAGGGCAAACCGCCTGGAATCCCCAGGAAGGGAAAGAAGTTGCTCTGCTTTCAAACGCCATTGATCCGGCAATCCTTCTCCTTTCTCGAATGTCTTCTTCAAAGTGTGAGACAACAGGAATTCTGCGAGGTTTCCTGCAGGAGAATTTATGGCTTCAGTTGACCAGTCGGGTTCTTCTTCCTCACGGACCAACGTCGAGCGCTGAGTAGATTCTTCTTCCACGAGAGCGAGGGTTAGTCTGTTCCAAAGTTCATCAAACAAAGAGAAGTCTTGATCCTTCAAGGCTTCCCCATGCTTTTCAAACCAGTCAGATGCACTCAATGCGATTTGCGCAAGACGTTGGTTTGGAAGTTTTAAAAGCGACTGAGCTATTTGCGCAAGCAGCGATGAATCATCGTCTTTTCGAATATCAGTACGAAGGAATGTGTTCCAGAAGCTGGGCTGGAACTCGTCCTCCGACGCAGCATGGGCATCAAGTGCTTCAAGCGCGCATTCAGGTTGATCGGTGCTCAGTCCGAGGAACGGGTTGTATTCCACCAAGCGGCCGACCGGGCGTCGGTCCATGGAAAGAATATGCGGAATAATGTCCTCGGCGGACAGAGACTTGATCTCATCAAAGGAGGTTTCCGTGCGGACCCAACCGCCGCCACCATCTAAAGATCGGGCTGCTTTCAGCGCATATTCAGGTTTCCATTCCGGTGCGGACTGCTGGAGACGCTCTGTCTTTGCAGTCAGGTCGAAATCGAACGCACAGCCTTGGCTTGCTAGCCAGTGCAGCCTGTTCAGCACGATATAGGCCATGCGTTCCTTGTAGGCAGTGCGAGTTTCTTTCTTCCTTTTTGTCGGCCCTTTTAAGATGCGGCGTCCAATTTCGCTGCGATCCGCATCAGAAAACTCGACCCATCTTCTGGCCAAGCCTAACAGCAGGTCCCTGTTACCTTTGAATGGCCAGAAACTCTCGTCATCGAGCGAGCAGACCAGAAGTGCGAATTCATTAGCGGGCACCAAGTCGAGCAGGCCCATTCCCCAGACTTTCAGACGCCCAAAAATGGTCTCTGAGGTCGTCCATGATCGCAGTTCACCTGACGCCTCGATAGGATGCAGAACGGCATATCGCCGAAAAAGGCCGACGAAATGCAGAACATGTCCGGATAGCTTGTATTGGCGATGAAAGTCATCATCACCCTCATCTTCACCACGTTCATCGGGCTCAATCGAACAAATATCGATATCGTAGGAGTAGCGGGTCTCCAGGTCGGACGCGAGATGTAGCGCATCACGCAGCTTGCCAATCAGGGGAGCTAAATAATCATCCGGAACCTCGACCGAACGAATGCCCTCAAAATACTCTACCGCAACCTGTACCAAATCGCGCTCTCTTAGCTTTCGGCGACCATCAGGAGGAATAGGGCTTCTCCAAACACTCTGGAGCTGAAGATAAGGAGCAAAATAGCTTGCGTACTCGCGCGCCAAGGGCTCGTGCCACCCTGTTGCTTTTGCGCGCAACTTTAGTTCATAGCTCAGGTCGCGGTCTTCGCCTTTGAGGGCGTGATACTCACGAATTGTTCGCCAACTATCAGCGACAGGCTGTGTCGTGTTTGCAGAGGTTTGGGTGTCGAAATCTATTCTCAGCCGCGACAAGATATCAGGGTGCAGGGCATTCTGTTGGCCTGCCCACCAAGTGCATGCAGGCTCATGTGCCACCATAGCAATCCAACTTGCCAGATGAGAAATTCTGATAGGCAAAACAGGAAGATGCTCTGCGTAGTAACCACGCAAAAAAGAGACCTGGTTGAGTTGGATGGACTTCAGATCGTTCGGAGAAGGTTCCAACCCGTTCCAGGCTTCTTCAGGCATACGACCGCGTCGAGGTGAATGATCGTCGGGCGCGCGAGGCGATGCATCACAATCTAGACGATAACGTGGATGGGGATCGACAATGGGGCCGCCGCTAAAGCGGCCCGCAATGGAACGGGGCTCACCGAAGCGCACATACGGGTCAAACACGCAGAGCCATTCAGACGGCAATGATGGACGAAACGAAGAAAATGCTTTTGCACCATCCTCATAGCTGACAATGTGCGCCACCATTCCGCGTTCGTGCGCTTCGAGTGAGCGGGGCCCTTTCTTTGCTTTTTGAAGAATGGACTGTCGCCACTTTTGTGGGTCTTTTGAGCGTTGGGTCCAGGCATCCAAACTTAACCAAAGTCGATCATATCCGACGTCATCATCAGTCCTGAATGTGATCGCCGTAACACCTTTCTCATCCCACGCAGCAACGGCTTCATCGTCCGGAATTGATTGAAACGCATATGCCTTGTTCTTCAGGCCTTTAGATTGTTGGAGACCTTCAAGCAAATATCTGATTGGCGGGTCATCGGCTGAATAGCCGAGAAATACGGCAACGTATCGATCTAGAATTTTCCGTACAAAATCGCGCGCCCAGCCGAGCGCTAGATATGCATCTCCAAGCTCCGCGCTTGATAGAACAAAGCCATCATTTTCTGGCCCCGAATAATCAGAATTGACCATCCCATGAAGGTGCACAACCCCCCAATCGGCTTCGTTAAACTCGACATGTGGGAGATTCGAGCGTGTGGCGTATTTCAGGCGGCGACCACCAGCCTGTTCAAACAAAAAGTCAAAGTTTGTGGTAATTAGCCTGAGTTCGCCTGTTTGCAGCGTAGCTAACTTAAGCACTGTTCTGTGAGCGGAGAAATCAACCGGTTCTATAGGCCTTAACGAATTCGCTACGGCCTCTCCGATCAGGTCATCTGTAAAATCTCGCCTCAGCTGGCCGAAGACGCGGTCTGATGTAGTCAGACCCTTGATACCATAGTCGGTCTCGATTTTCCCGGAGGCTGTATGAAATAGGCGCGCTTTATTGTCAGGTGGTGCACCGAGGTGATCCAGGACCTCCTCAGTCAATTGTGCGAAATCGGGCAAGCCCGCCTTGGCTCGTGAAACACCGGCCCCGCAAAAAAACACGGTCCTGCCTTCGTCATGCGCCCGCAATAATTCATCGGGAAAATCGATACCATCTGCCAAAAAACGCATTTTTCCCCCGCATCTACGATTCCGTAGTGTACCTGTTTCGTTCCATGTGTCACGGGAAAATACTAGGTGGAAAAGCAATGTTGGAATTTGCTTGGATGTATCGGCTCAGCATGTCGATGAGCCGGGTGCCCAAGGAGAGAATTGATCGGTTAGGCCCGACCACTGATAATACTGTGTTAAGTTGTTAATCGCGCTTTGGGGTTAAGTCTGCATTGTCGTCAGACCAATTTCCGCTTTTCGGGTAAGAACGAGTTAAACGGCAAGATTTGGTATTGGCATTAATCCACCATCCCGATTCCGCGCCCTAACGTCCACGAAATTTTTCCCCCACGCACAACTCCAGACACCGCCATCCCGCGCCGCTGTTCCAGCACCTGTCGCCAGGGCACAATCGTAAAATCCCGCTGCCGCTCAATGAGCGCAAACTTCCCACTGACTCGGCTCACCGGCTCGCGGTAAATGCCCTCAACATGTCCCCGCTCCGGGGCTGGCGAATAAGGCTTCCTGATCTCCTCAGCCAGCGTCCGTCCGGCTTGCGCCAAGTCACGCTTCAGCAGGTCCGTCTTCTGCGCCGCGGTAAGTCCGATACCGGCCTCCACCTTCATTCCAATGCCAGCCAGAAATGCGCGCCGGTTTGCCTGCGCCTCAGCCACCTCCTGCCCAAATCCCATCGGCACTCCGGAAGATGGAGGCGCGTCGTCTAGCCAGGTCATTCCGAGCGCCGTTTCCTGCTCTTTCAGACCCAGTTCGGATCGAACAAGAACCTGCGCCGCGCGGTACCGGGCCTGGGTCCGCTCGTATACTTTCGTGCGGTCCAGAAAGTCCCGTGGAATCTTCCAGTCCGTATCGGCCGACCGCTCAACATGCCCAGCGCGCCGAAGGGCCTCAAGTCGCCGCACATGCGCTGCGACATACTCCGGACTTGATCGCGGATCGTCCGCCTGGTGCAGACCCGCCGAGTACACCCCTCCATTCGCCCGCGCGATACGATTGATCGTGATATCCGACGGCTTCGGTTCGAGGTTCGGCTGAGACACCGTTACAATCGCTCCGAGCTTCTGTTCCTCGACGTCTCCCGCGACACCCAACTCCACAAACACTGCACGCCCATCCATCCCGTCGATAATAGCGTAGGCGCGATCATGCGCTTCCCCCGTGAGCCCCGTCTGCAGCACCGCGCCCGTCACGCTTCGCCCGTCCGGGTCCGACTTGTCAAAGATCGCATCCGAGTCCAACCGCCGGCCACCGTGTCCTACGAGCGCGCGGTTCATCGTCTTGATGATGTCGTGCCGCTCGGAAAGCCCGCGCAAAACGTCGCGAAAATTCTCCCGCATCTGCCAGCGCCCAGCTCCGAGCTTCCGGGCGAGTCCAAGCCGCTCCAGAGTCCGAAGCCGCGCGGCATGTAGAGTGCGATACTGTGAGGGACTATCCATCAACCGGAACTCATGTTCAGGACTGACCTTCCGCGCGATGAAGTGATCAATCCGCGTCACGCGCTCGGCAGCGATATCCGATTGAAGTTTCCGCTCCTGCTCGAGCCGGGTTTCAGGCCCGAGTTCAAGTATCACCAGGTCCTCGGCGCGTTCCCGAATGCCATGCGAAATATACGCCCGCGGCATAACAAGATCAGAGCCATCTTCGCGCCGTCCCCGGATGACCAGATGCGCATGCGGTCGGCCCGTATCATGGTGCACCGCGCCCACCCATTCGAGCCGCGTCCCCAGATCAGTTTCCATCTGAGAAACCAGGTCGCGAACGAAGGGCTTGAGGTCTGCCATTTCGGCGCCGTCTTCGGGCGAAACAATGAACCGGAAATGGTGCCGGTCGTCAGTAATGGATTTGACGAGATCGGACGCATTCGCGTCCTCACTCATCGCATCGAAGAGTTTCCCGCGATCCTTCTCCTCAAGGGCCGCGTCCCGCCGGATATATCCGATATGTGCAGCGAGAGCCGTCACACTCGACGCGGACATCCGGACGATACGTGCCTTGACGATCACGCGCCGCCGTCCGCCGCGCAGCGCGGCTCGTGGCCGGGCGGGCAGGGCAGTCCTGCGGACCCCGCCTGCGGAGGACAGCGCCTTCGTCATCCGCGTGAGGTAGGTCTTCGCGCGTCCCCCTGATCCGGCCGAACGAATCCTGCCAGGTCTGGGCGTGAAAGGATTGTCCGGCGGCGTGCTCATTCGGGCCGATCCGGGGGAAAACGGGCCTCATTATGGGTATGGAACCATGCCAATCTGTTGTCGCCATTGGGAATCGCATCTGACCGCAGAGCTGCATCCTGAGGCGTGGAACCATAAAAATCGATGTGCAGACAAGGGACTAGACCCTCTTTGGCTCCATGAGCTTTTATCTTGCAGTCAAATTCGCCATCAAACTGCTCTCGGTCACCAATTTCCGCAGCCAAATCAAGGTCCTTTAGGAGGATCGCCCTACCCAGAATGTCCGCCTTCAAAACAGTTCCGAAATACCGTCCATCAAAAGAGTCCGGAGTGCGGTCGGACAGGAGCAGGACTTCATCCGTTTGAAGCTTCCGACAGGCCGTCCAGGGAGACGGTAGAGTGCGTCCCATACTATCGTCCGATAGCAGGCGGACGGCTGGCGTTCCGTTGATGAGCAACACCCCGTTGACCGCACAAATCGTATCCCCTTCGAGCGCCCGGACGGTCTTGATGACGGGGACACCAGACGGCAAATAACCCCGCTCCGCAGCGAGCCTCGAAGCCGCTTCCGGAAGGTGCGAAACAACTAGATCACCCCTAGAAATCACCTCCAAAGACTTGACGCGATACCAACCCAGCGGCGCGCTTTGGCTCGGATTGTAGAGTAGAAACGGCAGCAAAATCCCGGTCGCGGGAAGGCCTGTCAATGCCACTCCAATCACAGAAATCCCGCTCCAGAATGCTGCACGGAGGCTCATGAATTGCCCCTCCATTTGCCAGGATGCAGCGCTCGATGTCTTATCGAAAGTGTCGCTAAATCCGCCTTTGCGGTAGCAATTTCACGAGCCATTTCCTGATCCCCGAGAGCGGTTCCAGACCGTCGAATAGTCATTCAGGTCATCGACGTGATAGACGACGGTGCCGCCATGTTTCCGGTATTGCGGTCCATTGTTCGACCAGCGCCAGTTTTCCATCGTACGGACCGTGATGCGCAGATAGGCAGCCGCTTCTTTTGTCGTCAGGAAAGGACTTGGGCGTCCTTTTACCTCGTTCATTCCCCGTACCCCGTTTTGCCGGACACAGATCAACGTGGCGGCTTCAACACCTCTGAGAAAGCAAAAGAAAATTCTAATTGGAAGTCACGAAGATATACGGTGTCGCGGCGACACCTCACTTAACCATGCGCAGCGCATATGGCTTCGTGTGGTTATAGATACCCTTCTATCGAGCGATGTAAACACGTCTAAAGCCGCCCCGGAATGATCTCCGGAGCGGCCAGTTTGGCGATGTGTGTGGGGCTTAGTCCCTGGGGTTCCAGAGGATCACGTGGCGGCCTTTCTTGCCCTTGACCGGTGCAAGGTTCGCGTAGATGCGGCGTGGGCCGATCTGCGGATCTGCGAGGGTCAGGGAGACGTATTCGCGTCCCGAGGACTTTGCCTTGCGCATCCAGCCGCCGCCGATTTCGGTGGAGGTCTCACCGGCGAAGATGCGGTAGTCCGGCTGGGCCGCTTCGGCTTTTTCCGCATTCTTCTCGATACGGATGGCGGCTGAGAGGTTCATCATTGCGAGGGCGCCTTCGAAGCCGGTCTTGGTTTCGCTGACATATCCGAGTGCGTTTGCCATGGGGGTCTCCTTTTCGTTTCCGTGGCTGTCTCCGAGGGACACCTTGTCCCCGTCGACGCCGGACCGCCCGGACGGCGCGGAGCGGGCCTGAACCTGTAAGGGCGCAGCAAAGCGAAGCACCGGACAGGAACGCGAATTTGTCTCGCGAGGAGCCGTAAAGCGGCGGGGAAATTCGTGGGACTGGCCGGTTTCAGGAGCGTTTCGCGTCGTCCAGGTCACACGGCAGCAGACGGGGACAAGGTGTCTTTCGGAGGTAAGCGGAAGTGCGGAACAGGCCGCTTTGACAATCGCACCCGGAGGCCATACGAAACTCACAGACGGACGATTTTCCGGAGGCGCATCTGCCGTGATCTGAACCGCGCGCGTGCCGGGCCATCTGGTAAAAGCATGCGGAAAAGCCGCCCGGCACACTGCCGGACGGCTTGCACTTCTATCGACAAGAGAACCGCAATCCGTCAGGCGGCGTCCTGCGCTGCGGCAGGCTGGGCTTCGGGAGTAACGTCGCCTTCATCTGACGTGAACAGGCGGGCGATCCGGGCCCATGCATCTGCTGGCGCCGACCCCGCAGCCTCGACAAGTCGTGTGGGCGGCACCTGCATCCAACCGGGACGCCAGCCCGGATTGGCCTCACACCCTTCGCCTGCGATCCGGTTCCAGATCAGGTCCTTCTGGGCTTTGCCCGTGTCGGTTAGCGCCGCTTTCGCCGTGGAGGGTGATGCGATGTCTGCCACCATGGCATTGATGGCGCGCTTGTCGCGGACGAGATCAAGGAAGACAGGTTCCGGCATCCAGTAGGCAGCCATGTCGGTTTCGGTCGCGACAGCGACGGCTTCAACGATTGCACCGCCCGCTTCCAGCGTGTCAGCCATCACAAAGGCGAGGACGCTCAGGGCCTCTGTGTCGTCCATTCCGAGCAGCGCTGTAAAGACCTCGCTGAGGTGATAGTCATCGCCATTCGCGCGCAGGGATGCCAGCCCATGGGCTTCGAACAGGCTGCGGACATGATCTCCGGCCGCGTTCATCTCAGCTGCGGCGCGGGAGCCATCCACGCTCGCCTGAATGTCTTCCTTTCTGGCGAGGAAGTCGTGCCGCCTGACGGTCCACAGAGAGGACCCGACCATGGCGTGAGCGACCATCAGCCGGAGAGCGATTCCAGGGTGACCCAGTAATGTGGCGCGCGCTGCGCCATGGCGGTGCAGGCCGATATATTGGGCGAGCGGTCCTGACATTTCAGGCTTGGTGTGGGCGGCTTCCGCATCGCCACCCGGCCTTGCGCTCTTGTCCTGCTTCCGGGCTTCGGCCTGCGTGATGTAGCCCTCATGGAAGGTCACCGTGCCATCATGGCGGACTTCGACAATGACCTTGCCGCCCTTGGTGCGCGGGCGCTTCACATGCTCCCAGCTGGCAAAATACTTGCCGCGTTCGAGAACCTGCACGTCGGGCCATCCGGCGGCGATATAGGTCTCGAATCTCGCCGCAAGTGCTGCCGATTGGGCTTTCCAGAACGTGTCGGCATCGGCGAACACACCTGTCTCACCGAAGAGGTCCGCCGCCACTTTGCCCTCATAGGCCGACAGGTCAAACAGCGCCTTGCCTGTAGTGATGGTGGTTCCGCCCGTGATCCATGCCCTGCAGGCGCGGCCCATGGGCGCGCGTTCGGTTTCGCTCCGGTACAGGGCGAGCCAGTCGGCCTGCTGGTCCTTCGTGGCGAGCGTGAGCGCGCGGATCGTCTCCGGGTCGATCTCGTCCTTGGCATAGAGGGCGCGGATCGGGCCGGAGAGATTGGCGAGCGCGAGGATGCGGCGGACTTTCAGCTCCGTGACCCCGAAATGCCCGGCAATCTCGTCCACGGTCCGGCCTGACTGGGCCAGTTTCCCGAACGCGTTGTACTGCTCCATTTCCGTGGCAGGCAGCCGCGCGACATTTTCGATGAGTGAGGCCTCGACGGCAGCTGCATCGTCATCGGCTTCCATGATCGCGCACGGTACCATCACGGGCTTGCCGGTCTCGGCCGCGATGACCTGCAAGGCATGGAAGCGTCGGCGTCCCGCGACTACTCCAAAGCCATCGCCTTCGGGCCGCACCAGCAGCGTCTGACGGATACCTTTCTCGCGAATTGAGGGGAGGATATCGGAGACATCCGGGGCCTTGCGTCCATGCCGCATGTTGAGCTTGCTGATATGGAGCTGTTCGATGGGGATCGTTTTCAGTGCGGGCTGTGCCATGGGATGGTCCTCCTGTTCTGGCGGGTAAAGCGAAAGGCCAAGCGCCCATGCCGGGCCTTTCCAGTTGATCGGGGTGAAGGGGAAACCTTCTGCGTCGCGCACCGCGTGCCTGTCGGTTTCGCCCCAGTCATAGTCATGCAGGGCAATCAGCGGCGCGCGGCCATCGACCCAGATTTCAACGACGCGGGACGCCTCAACGACGAGTGTCAGGCGCGGACGTGGACCGAGAATATGCTCCAGCGCGCTCATCCCCGTGACGCCTGTGCAGGTGCAGACGCCATCAGCCGCGTCAGGGCTGTGCGGCCTGCCGCCAAGGCGTCCGGGAGCAATTCGCCCGCGACTTCACTCAGATAGGCATTGTCCGACCCCGGATAATTAGCCTCGATACCCCAGAGGCTGGCTTGTGTTGAGTCCAGTTCCACGCCTTCGCATTCAATCGCGAGCACGATCCCGCAATAGAACCACTCATCCCTGCGCCACGCGTCCATGACAGCTTCGGCCTCGGCTTGTGCCTTCGCCAGCCGCTCGCGGAAATTGTTTCCCGGGCCGATGAAGCCGGGATCATTGATGTAGAGCGACGGCCAGAATCCGTCCTGGCGCTGGTCGGGTGCGTCCATGCAATCGTCACGGACAATCCGCGCGGTGACGCGAAAGCCGTCAATCTCGCAGGCAATGCTGTCACCTTCGCAGACATAGCAGTCAAATCTCTCCCGGAAGGCCATGGTCAGCGGCTCCAGAAAATGTGGACTTCATCAAAGCCCGTCTGGAACACCATGATCTCGCCATTCAGCGCCATGTCGCGGGCGAGCGCGGTCCAGTCGATATAATAGTCGAGTGCAGCCGGAATCTCCGTGCCGCTGTCGCGGATCAGTTCCTCGGCAAAGTCTGCGGCGCTGTGATATGAACCCGCATAATCCTCGAACGCGGCTTCGGCTTGTGTAATGTCGTCGCCGAAGTTGCGGTAGAGTTTCGCGCCAAGCGCGCCATGCTCGGCGATGAAGGCCGCCAGAGCGCACACAGTCTCGAACGAGGCATATTCCGAGAGGCGCGCCCCTTCGAACCCTTCATAATGTCGGGTAACAGGCCGGTGTTGCCACCGGCCCGTCCCCTCAGAACCGTGCT
>NZ_JBALTL010000004.1:0-439747 GCF_036964545.1 Hyphomonas oceanitis | reverse complement strand
GCCAACCCAAAGCTTTACGAAACAGTTTGAGCGGATTTTCGTGCCGTTGATCATCCTGTTGGCCGTCATCACATCTCTCGCTTTTCTGTTTCTGGATGAAGCGCCGTCGGACAGCTTCTACCGCGCCATGGCCGTTCTGGTTGCGGCCAGTCCGTGCGCGCTGGCGATCGCGACACCAAGCGCAATCCTGTCTGGCGTCGCCCGTGCGGCGCGTGGAGGCGTTCTCATCAAGGGCGGAGCACCGCTCGAAGCGCTTGGACGCGTCGATGCCATTGCATTTGACAAGACCGGCACCCTTACCGAGGGCGATCCCCGCCTCGTTGATATCGCGCCCTATGGCGACGCGACCGAAGCGGAATTGCTGACGGTGAGCGCCGCCGTGGAAGCGCTCAGCGATCATCCCCTCGCCCAGGCCGTTGTGCGCGATGCCAGGACACGCCTGAACACCGTCTTCAGCGCGGCGACAGATTTCTCCAGTGTCACCGGACGTGGCGTTTCAGCAAAGTTTGAGGGCAAGACCGTTCATATCGGAAAGTCCGCTTTGTTTGATGAAATTGATGGACCGCCGGTACCATCTGACCTCGCTTCCCGTGTCACCGAAATGGCCGCTCAAGGCCGCACGACCATGATTGTCAGGCAGGGCGATCGTTATCTTGGCGCCATCGGCCTGATGGATACCCCGCGCGCGTCCGCCAAAGCCGTGATCGCGCGACTACGAAATATCGGTATACGCCGTATGATGATGATATCCGGCGACAATCAGAATGTCGCCGGTGCCGTTGCACGAAGTGTCGGCCTTGACGAGGCCTTTGGCGACCTGATGCCAGATGACAAAGTGACAAGGATCAGGGCCCTGAAAGCCGAAGGCGGTGTCGCCATGGTCGGAGACGGCGTGAACGATGCGCCCGCGATGGCCAATGCGACTGTCGGTATTGCCATGGGTGCAGCCGGATCAGATGTCGCGCTCGAAACGGCCGATATTGCCTTGATGGCTGATGATTTGGAAACACTGCCGTTCGCGGTGGGCCTCAGCCGTGCAACGCGCCGGATCATCCGACAGAATCTCTGGGCAAGTCTTGGCGTTGTGGCGTTTCTGGTGCCAGCCACCTTACTTGGTCTCGGTATCGGCCCAGCCGTTATTGCGCATGAAGGATCAACCCTGATCGTTGTCCTCAATGCGCTTCGGCTTCTTGCGTTCAAAGAGCGAAAGGAACCAGAGGCATGATCAGAGTTCGCAGGAAACTGTTTCACGCGTCGGCGTCACAATGGCGAACGACGCTGCTTTTGCTCGCGACATGGGTCGGCCTTGGTGCCGGGATCAGTGGGTGTGCTACAATTGCAGGCAGCACCAAGCCTCTGACAGATTTTGAGCGAGCGGCTATACGCACCGAATGTGGAAATTATCCGGTATCGCGAATTCGCGCTGGCGGCGCCGGCAGGAAGTATCGCTACCTTGCCTGCAAACAGACCGTTCTGGACCGCGAGAGCGGCCAAACAGCTGCGTCATCAATTGTTGACTAAGCCGATCTGTGGACATCGGCGGGGTTGATACAACTTACTTCCTGCGTCCGCCGAGAACAGCGACCAGTTCTTGAACCTTCTCCCGTCGTTCGGCGAGATTGTCACCGGTGAGCGCTGTCTCGACGCACGTCGCCAGATGATCCTCCAGGATCGCTTTTTCCACTCCCCCAAGCGCGGCCTTGATCGCCTGAACCTGGCGTACGACATCGATGCAATACCGGTCTTCTGCGATCATCTTCGATACGCCGCGTACCTGACCTTCAATCCGGGCGAGGCGCTTTGTGGCAGCGTCGCGTGTAGCGTCTTTCATGAAATATACCTCCGCAGGGTATATAGGACCGAATAATTCCATGACAATGGTGATGGCGGCACTGCGAAGAGCGCAGCGTTTTGCAGATGCACCAGACACCGTTGAGCGCGGCAGAATCTACTGATGGGGACGCCCGGCAATACAATCGATGCTGCGTTTCACGGAAGGCTGACGTGTCGAAGCTCTGGAGTTGGCATTAACGCCTTGTCCATTGGCGCTTCATACGCTCGGATTCCGGTTCGATTTTGGCAACCTGGAAAGGCCCTTCCTCTTTTTGGCGCGCCCCATATATGGAGCTGATGAGACGCAAGCCCTCATGCCGCAGGAAGGGACACGGCCCCTCTCGGTGGAATTGGCAGATTGTCTTGAGGGGGACGGGCTTCTCTTACGTAATAATGCGTATCGCCAGCTCTTCGGAACAGGAAACCCGCTTTGCTCCCGCATCATAGATACATATTTCCTTGCCGACCTGCATATCTAAGCGAATTCTGCTGTGATGGATTTTCTGGCGACGGTTTTGACTTTCCCGAGTTCCTTCCCCCTCCCCTGCTCTCACCCTGGAGACATTGATGAACCAACAACTCAAATCGATCAGTTACCTTGCAACGGCGCTCGCGATGTTCGCCGGGGCCGCATATGCGCAGATGCCAGGCGACAAAATGGATCATGCCAGGATGGATATGCCGGCAAGCGCAGACCTGCGCACATCCCATATGTTTGAAGGTGTCGGAAACGTCGTCGCAATTGATCTCGAAAACCGAAAGATCGGTCTGGATCACGGTCCCGTCCCTGCCCTTCACTGGCCTGCGATGAAGATGGCCTTCAGCGTGCTCGACAGTGTCGACCTGTCCTCGGTCAAACCGGGTGACCGGGTTCAGTTTACGCTGCATAAAGTCGAGAACGGCCCCTATCCCATCGCTGAGATATGCTTGACCAGCAACACGGAGATCAGTCCCGGCCTCTGTGCGGCAGAGCCCCGGGCCGGTCATGCCACACACTAGACCGGCGACGGCCATCACGGCGGCTCCGGCGATGCACACTATTGTCAGACAAATGAAATCAGGGCGTACAATATGATAAACAGACGGAATCTGCTCCAATCAGGTGTGGGCGCGGGACTGGCGCTCGGCGTATCCGGTATACTGCCTGCCTGGGCTCGGAGCGCGCGCGAAGGCAATCTCGGAATTCCCGCACTTTCAGGCAAGGACTTCGATCTTTCGATCTCTTCATTCCCGGTACGGATTAATGGAAAAACCGGCATGGCGACGGGCATTAACGGCTCAGTCCCTGGCCCGCTTGTCCGGTTCAGGGAGGGTGACGATATCAGCGTCAACGTCACGAACATGCTGACGGAGGATACGTCAATTCACTGGCACGGACTGCTTGTCCCATTCCATATGGACGGTGTTCCCGGCATTGCCTTCCCAGGCATCAAGCCCGGAGAGACCTTTAACTACAAATGGAACCTCGCTCAAAACGGCACCTATTGGTATCATTCACACTCCGGACTTCAGGAGCAGCTCGGTCATTACGGGCCTTTGATCATCGATCCTAAGGATGCCGATCCGGTGGCCTATGACCGCGAATACGTACTTGTCCTCTCCGACTGGAGTTTCGAAAGCCCGCACCGGATCTTCTCCAAACTGAAAAAAGCAGGACCGACCTACAACTTCCAGCAGCGAACGGTCGGCGATTTCTTCGAAGACGTTTCGGAAAAGGGATTTGGTCAGACCCTTCAGGATCGCGCCATGTGGAACCAGATGCGGATGTCACAGACCGACTGGGCAGACGTCACGGCGGCGACCTATACTTATCTGATCAATGGTCGCTCCACTCAGGACAACTGGGACGCCTTATTCGTGCCTGGCGAACGCGTGCGTTTGCGCATCATCAACGGATCGGCCATGTCGATTTTCAACTTCAGAATTCCCGGTTTGGCGATGACTGTCGTTGCGTCTGACGGTCTGAACGTGAAGCCGGTGGAGACGGACGAGTTCCAGATTGGCGTAGCTGAAACTTACGATGTGATCGTCGAACCGACAGAAGCGCGGGCCTTTGCAATGGTCGCGGAATCGATTGACCGGTCGGGCCAGGTCGTCGCGACGCTTGCGCCGCAACAGGGCATGCGCGCGGCCCCGCCGGAAATGCGTGAGCCCGTCTTGCTGACAATGAAGGACATGGGAATGGGCGGCATGGATCATGGTGCCATGCCAGACATGCAGAACATGGACCCTGCCCCCATGCCAGGAATGGAAGGCATGGACCACAGTATGATGCCGGGGATGGACCACAGCGCGATGCCCGGGATGGAAGGGATGGACCACAGCGCGATGCCCGGGATGGAAGGGATGGACCACAGCGCGATGCCGGGTATGGAACATGGCGGGATGTCCGGCATGGAACCCATGGGGTCCATGGACAACCTGGCATCCGGCGTGGAGCGCGGTCCGGGTGTGGTTGGAATTGCCATGAACCCGGTCAACCGCCTTGATGAGCCCGGACAGGGGCTCGGCAATGTCGACCATCGCGTTCTGCGGTATTCACAGCTTCGTAGCCTCGATCGCAATCCTGATCTTCGTGCGCCTGAACGCGAAATCGAACTGCATCTGACCAGCAACATGGAACGGTATATGTGGTCATTTGACGGGGTCAGATTTGCGCACATCAAGGAGCCGATCAAGTTCTACAAGGGTGAGCGGCTGCGGCTGACCATGATAAATGATACGATGATGCCCCATCCGATCCACCTGCACGGCATGTTCTTCGATGTCGTGAACGGGGGAAACGATCACAAGCCGCGTAAACACACGATCGTTGTCAAACCCGGTGAGAAACTCTCGGTCGACATCTCAGCCGAGCATGTCGGCGACTGGGCGTTCCACTGCCACCTTCTCTACCACATGCACGCCGGCATGATGCAGGTCGTCTCGGTTCTGGACGAGCCAAATCCCTATGCGAGCTCAATGCCGGACATGATGAATATGGAAGGAATGGAGATGGAAGGCATGGACCATAGCAAGATGGATCACTCTGGAATGACCGGCATGGATATGCCGGATATGCACACCGGGGAGAAAAATTGATGCGTATCAAGATCGTTTCTACCATCGCTGCCGGTGTGGCTTTATCGAGTTTTACATTCGGAATGCCCGCATTCGCCCAACAAGAAGGCAATCAAAAAGGGATGCAGACCAGCAAAGAGCCGCTCTGGTCGCAGGCAGATGCCTATTATGACGCTTTGGAGATGGCTAAAGCCCGCGAAGACGTTTTGGACGAGGGCGGCGCTCAGCCAACCTATTACGTTCTGTTCAACCAGCTGGAAGCTCAGAGCGCTGACGGCCGCGATGACCTCTATTGGAATGGACAGGCCTGGTATGGGGGCGATATCAACAAGATCTGGTTCAAGACAGAAGGCAAGTCGTCGTTGAACAATGGCGATGTTGAGGATGCTGAATTACAGGCCCTCTACTCCCGGGCGATTGCCCCGTACTGGAACCTCCAGGCAGGCCTTCGGCACGACTTCAAACCGGACGGCCTGGATTATGCTGTCATTGGCGTGCAGGGCCTGGCTCCATACTTCTTCGAAATAGATGTGTCTGCGTTCCTGAGCACTGAAGGGGATGTCTCGGCGCGAGCAGAGATCGAGTATGACCTGCTTCTGACGCAGAGGCTCATCCTCCAGCCCCGTATTGAGGCCAATCTCTCCCTACAGGACATTCCCGAGAGAATGTTGGGAGCGGGCCTCAACAACATAGATGCGGGTCTGCGGCTTCGTTACGAGATCAAACGCGAATTCGCGCCATATATCGGCGTCGAATGGCAAGGCAATTTCGGCGACACGAAAAATTTCATCCAAGCGACTGGAGGCGAGACGGACAAAACCGTCTTTGTCGCTGGCGTTCGAACCTGGTTTTAGGAGAACCAAAATGAACAGTCTCATCGAACCCAATATTCACCCCATTCTGGTTCACTTTGCATACGCCTTGTCGATTACGGCAGTCGCCGCCTACCTGCTCTCCAGGTTTCCCCCCGCTTCCAGATGGCGCGATACGCTCGCGCCTGCTGCCGACTGGATGCTGGCCTTTGGCGCGCTTGCGATCATCGCAACGATCATTGCCGGGCTGCAGGCCTACTACACGGTGGACCATGACGCGCCATCGCATGCGGCAATGACGACCCATCGAAACTGGGCCGTCCCTTCAGGAAGCGCGATCATTCTTCTGGCGATATGGCGCTGGACCAACCGGGGAAAGGCTGCATCAGCTGTTTTCATTGCAGGCCTGACAGCAGCGGCGCTGGCTTTGACCGTAACGGCCTGGTGGGGCGGCACGATTGTCTACAGCTATGGTCTCGGCGTTAAAAGTCTACCGACAGTAACCGGTGACGGGCATGACCACGATCATGGTGGCGGCACGCCAACAATGCCCGAAGACCACGACATGAGTACGATGGACGCCATTGGACCAGAAGACGATGATCATGGCGCCGCTGGCGGAATGGCCGGGACGACGGGCCATGACAATTCTGACGGCCACCACGCGCCGGCTCCCGCCGCGCATGACGCTGGCGATGGCCATCATGACACCGAAAGTTCTGTTCCCGCCGGCATCGTTCCGGAAACACCAGGCACACCTGCCGGTGTGGTTGACGCGTTCCACAGCGCGCTCAAATCCGGTGACAGCAAGACCATAAGCGGGCTGACAGACCCAGCTGTGATTATAGCAGAGGGGGGCAGTGTCGAACGGTCCCTGGAAGTATATGCCGGTCACCATATGCCAGCCGACATGGCCTATACGGCGGCGGTCTCGTTTGACCTGAAGGACCGCCAGGTGCTCCAGTCCGGCGACATGGCGACGGTGATTTCGCAGTCCGACGCCACCGGCACCTACGAAGGCAAGGCGATCCACATGCAAACCATGGAAACGATGGTCCTGCAGCGCGAAGGTGGCACCTGGAAGATCACCCATATCCACTGGTCGTCTTCGCCGGTCACCGACGATCATTCACACTGATCGATGACGCAGGCAGATCGCAATTCCGTCTACAATCCGAATGCGGATGTTCATGGCCTGATAGGGGTGGGTTCGTTGCATGCTGGCTTTATCGCCGCGAAACGCATTTTGTTGCGGGCAAAGGGACGAGAGGCCGATCGTCCGCCTGATCGGGCCAGAGGATGGATTGCGATCAGCGGGTTCTTCGTCCTGGCCGCACGGACAATGCCCCGGCCAATCGTTGGGCAATCAATACAGGGGCACACGTTTCGAAGGCCCACGTCCCGACCGTGTTCAGATTCAGTCGGCGTCGTTCGATGACCGATCCGTGGGTCGCGCTTCATGCAAGCCTTCTGGCAGCGCAATCGGTATTTCAAAGGGTTATGACGGCGCCCCGGAGTTCGCCCCTGGATCGCAGGATCAGCGAAATGGGATTCATGTCGGCAGATATCGGCGTACTGTTTGCGGAGACCCCGGGTCTCTTTGCTGGCGCCGCCTCGGAGAATACCGCCACCCTGGTCGAGGCGATAGCGGGCGTGTTCGCCGGTTTGAAACAAGCCGGCAGTCGAACGAGCGGATCGGATATGGAGGACATCGCGGCCGTATGCGACATGAGCGAAACCGCGATCAGCGAATTTCTCAGCAAGATCACCCAGGCGCAATCCCCATGAGTGCGCGCGCGTGGTCTGGCGCTTTGGTGATTGGGGTCGGCTGGGCAATGCTTGACGCGCAGATCGGCGAAAATGACGGGCATGCGCATTTAGCCCATCAGATCATACTTGGTCTGGATGGCGCGGTCGTGATCACAGCCGCGAGCGAGATAACCGCGCCAAAAGGTAAAGCTGTACTGATCCCCGCAGGGCAAACACATGCGGTCGGTCCGAAAGGACGCCAGACGCGCTCAGTCTATGTTGATCCACGGTTCTCAGGGGTCAGAAATGATCTGAAAGACGGTCCCCTGGTCTTCCTTCATGATGATGTGTCTGCAGCTCTGAGAGATATTGGCAATGCAGACCAGGCGCGCCACTGGGCCAGAATGTTTGCAGGACGCTTGCCCGGCTCTGCGATAGATGCACGCCTGCAGACCGCGTTTGACAATGCCGACGCGCTCGTCAGCCCGGCGGCACTGGCGCGCGCCCTGTCGCTGTCACCAGGCCGGCTGCGTGACATCGTGATGTCAGATTTCGGGGTGCCGCCAAGCAAGCTTCTGCAATGGCTGCAATTGCTTGGCGCCGCAAAAGCGCTTGAGGCGTCGGCCAGCCTGGCTGATGCCGCTGCTGCGGGCGGGTTCTCAGACCAAGCGCATTTCACGCGGCGACTGCGGCAATGGTTCGGCGTGACCCCGAAAGTCGGCCTATCTGGTCTGGAGGTCTCCATTGATGACCCCATCTGAACCGTTAACCCATTCAAGACCCGGTTCGGCGTTCAGGCCACTGACGCTCTCCAAATCAAGGAGAGTCGCCATCTTGTCCGTGTTCAAGCGTCTGTATGCCCCAACCTTCTTTCTTGGCTTTCTCGCCGCCGCTCTGACGTTGGCGGGAACGGGGGGATCGCTTATCTGGCTGCCCGCGCTGGTGGTCGTGGCCATCTTAACGTCTTGCCTGGCCGAGAGGATCGCTCCGCACGAACCGGTCTGGAACAAGCCGGATCATGACCGCGTCCGCGACATATGCCATGCCGTGGTCAATGAGGGCACGATTATTGTATTGGTCGTTCTGCTTGCGGTCTTTGCGGCGGTCATACCTTGGGCACCTCTCTGGCCTTCAAGTCTCCCGCTATGGGCTGACGTCGCGCTGTCGATCATTATGCTTGATACCGGAATTACGCTGGTCCATTTCGCCAGTCATCGGGTGAGCTTGCTTTGGCGTTTCCATGCCGTTCATCACTCGGTGAAACGCATGTATGGCTTTAATGGCCAGCTCAAGCATCCCGTCCGCCAAACTCTGGAAATCATGGGCGGCACCCTTCCCTGGCTATTGCTCGGTATTCCGACCGAAGTCGCTGCGATAGCAACCTTTGCAGTCGCTGTGCAGCTGCTGTTGCAGCATTCCAATGTCGACATGAAGATCGGACCTCTCAAATATGTCTGGGCAGTCGCCCCGGTTCACCGTCACCACCATGTCGCGTCGGGGCAGGACGGCGACGTCAATTTCGGGCTCTTCCTCACACTCTGGGATTTGCTGCTTGGCACGGCGCGCTTCTCATCGTGCGACGGGGCACGTGCCGGCGCAATCGGGATCCATGGCCGGCCAGATTATCCAGCCGCCTATGCCGCTCAGTTCGTCGAACCCTTTCGCCAAGTAGAAATACGGAGTTGAATATACCCCTATAGGGTATTATGTATGTATCGACCCTGATACCAGGTCGCCCGCTCCATGCCTCAAGTGGAGCGTCACAGGCAAAGAAGGAATTTACAATGCGCCTCATCCCGACCGGACATGCCCTGTCCAGTTTTCTCGCCCTGACATTTACGATCTGTATCGCGTGGGGGCTCGTCGCCCCGGCTGATCTGCATATGCACGGCGCATGGGAGCAGTTGCTTCCGGGATTCAAATTCATATCGGTGTCGAGCTTCTTTCTCGGGCTTGTCGAGGCCTATCTCTATGGCTGGTATATCGCGCTCGTCTTCGTGCCACTCTACCGACTGTTCAATCGCCAACGTGCCTAGCGCGGACCTTTAATATCCTCCTCTTTGAAACTGCCCGCAATATTCAGGCGCTGGATCAAGGAAGGGGACGCGCAACGAAACACTTCAACCACACCCCGGAGGGGCGGACATGACTGATACTGATCACAAGAATCACGCGCACGAACATCATGAACATCAACATCACGGCGCTGGTCATGATTGCTGTCATGCCGGGGGCGACACTGATGCGGGTGCCGACGGAAAATATGATCTTGTGCCGCCGGCGTATTCCGGCACTGTCTACACGTGCCCCATGCATCCCAACGTTCGCGATGTACGCAATTCCGGCTGTCCAATATGCGGCATGGCGCTCGAACCTGAAGGCATCGTCGTCGGTGAGGAGGACACATCCGAACTCGACGACATGACACGTCGGTTCTGGATTAGCGCAATCTTCACCGTCCCGCTTGCCATCTACGCTATGGGCGACCTCATCCCGGGCAAACCGCTCGAAGGTCTGTTGCCCGCCGGTTGGGCGCAATGGGCCCAGTTCGCACTGGCGGTTCCTGTCGTGCTCTGGGGCGGATGGCCCTTCTTCCAACGCGGCGCGCGCTCCCTCCGGACGATGAACCTCAACATGTTCACACTCATCTCGCTCGGCGTTGGCGTTGCCTTCATCTTTTCGCTCGTTGCGACGGCCCTTCCGGGCATCTTCCCGCATGCGTTCCGTAACGAAGCGGGCGAAGTTTCTGTCTATTTTGAAGCAGCGGCGGTCATCACGACGCTTGTCCTTCTCGGGCAGGTGCTTGAGCTGCGGGCCCGCAGTGCCACGTCAGGCGCGATCCGTGCGCTTCTGGAACTCACGCCGCCAACGGCCAATCGGATCATGGCGGATGGCCAGGACGAGGAAGTCTCTGTTGATGACATTCAGGCCGGCGACCGTCTGCGCGTTCGCCCCGGCGAGAAAGTCCCGGTCGATGGCGAGGTTGCTGAGGGCCGGTCGAATGTCGACGAGTCCATGATCACGGGCGAACCCATTCCAGTGGAGAAAGCAACAGGCGATCCGGTCACCGGCGGCACCGTGAATGGCACGGGTTCGTTTGTCATGGCGGCGACCCGCGTTGGAGCGGATACGATGCTGTCTCAGATTGTGCGCATGGTCGCCGAAGCCCAGCGCTCGCGTGCACCGATCCAGAAGCTCGCCGACACTGTGGCGGGCCTGTTTGTTCCGGTGGTTGTTCTGACCGCTATTGTCACTTTCATCGTCTGGGCGGTTTTCGGGCCACATCCGGCCATGGCATTCGCAATCGTTAATGCGGTCGCTGTGCTCATCATCGCATGTCCCTGCGCGCTGGGTCTTGCGACGCCAATGTCGATCATGGTCGCGACCGGAAAGGGCGCTCAGTCTGGCATTCTGATCAAGAACGCTGAAGCGCTCGAGACGCTGGAAAAAGTCGATACAATTGTCGTCGACAAAACAGGCACGCTCACAGAGGGCAAGCCCAAACTCGTGACAGTCGAACCAGCCGAAGGTCTCGCTGAGGCAGACTTCCTCTCTTATGCCGCCGCGATTGAACGCGGCAGCGAGCACCCGCTGGCCCAGGCCATCGTCAATGGCGCCGAAGAACGCGGGGCGGTACGCCTCGCCGCTTCAGACTTCGAATCCGTCACCGGCGAAGGCGCGCAAGGGCGCGTCGATGGCAAACTGCTTGCAATCGGCAATGCAAAGATGATGCGCCGGGTCGGCGCATTTGACGACGCGTTGAAAGCCCGCGCCGAATCCTATCGCCGCGAAGGTCAGACGGTGATGTTCGTCGCGCTGGATGGCAAACCGGCCGGGCTGATCGGTGTTGCCGACCCGATCAAGGCGACAACGCCTGATGCCATTGCAGCCCTGCACAAGGCTGGCATGAAAGTCGTCATGCTGACCGGTGACAGCCAGGCGACAGCCGAAGCCGTGGCGCGTCAGATTGGCATTGACGCGGTCCATGCGGATGTCTCACCAGAAGACAAGAACCGGATCATACGCGAACTCCAGTCCCAGGGCGCCATTGTCGCCATGTGCGGCGACGGGATCAATGACGCCCCTGCCCTGGCACAGGCTGATGTCGGGATCGCGATGGGAACGGGTACGGATGTCGCGATGGAAAGCGCCAGTGTGACCCTGGTCAAAGGCGATCTTCGCGGCGTTGCACGCGCGCAACGCCTCAGCCACGCGACAATGGGCAATATTCGCCAGAATCTGTTCTTTGCTTTCGTGTACAACTCGCTTGGTGTGCCGGTTGCCGCGGGCGTTCTCTATCCCTTCTTCGGCCTGCTCCTCAGTCCGGTTATCGCCGCCGCTGCGATGAGCCTGAGCTCGGTCTCGGTCATCGCCAATGCGCTTCGTTTGCGATCCGTAAAACTGTAATTTGAAAGGTTACTCTCATGTCAAAATGGATTCTTGGATCCCTGGGCGCGGCAGTCTTCGCCCTCGTGGCTGGATTTGTCTTCATGGTCGGAACCGCCGGTCCGGCGAATGCGCAGGCCATTACGGTCTACAAGACGCCCTGGTGCGGGTGTTGCACGGCCTGGGTCAAACACCTTCAGCGCGACGGCCTGGACGTCCGCGTCATCGAACGCGAGGACCTGACCCCAGTGCGGGCCTCGCTTGGCGTGCCCGACCAACTTGCATCCTGCCACACCGCCGAGATTGATGGGTATGCGATCGAAGGCCATGTCCCGGCCGCAGACATTCGAAGGCTGCTGAAAGAACGTCCGGCCGCAGCGGGACTATCTGTGCCTGGCATGCCGATGGGCTCGCCGGGGATGGAAACACCAAATTCACCCGATGCCTATGATGTGATCCTGTTCGATGGTGAGGCGCAAAGCGTATTTGCCAGCTATGTTGGCCGTTTCCCAGCCGAGCAGGCAGCGGACCAATGACGTCCGAAACCTATAAGAAAGGTTCGCTAAGCCTCGCTGGCACCGTCGCGATGGGGACCGGCGTCATGATCGGCGCTGGTATCTTTGCCCTCACGGGCCAGGTTGCGCAATTTTCCGGTCCCGGTTTCCCGCTAGCCTTTCTGATTGCGGCCTTCATCAGCGGGTTCAGCGCCTACACCTATATCAAGATGTCGAACAAATACCCGTCGGCAGGCGGCATCGCGATGATCCTGCAGAAGGCGTATGGGCCAACCACGATTGCCGCCGCCAGCGCGCTCCTGATGACCATGTCCATGATTATCAATGAAAGCCTCGTCGCGCGTACCTTTGGGGCCTACACATTGCAGCTCTTCGATGTCGCTAAAGACAGCGTTCTGGTGCCGGTGCTTGCAGTCGGGTTAATCGTCTTTGCTTTTGTGATCAACATATCCGGCAACAAGATTATCGGCGGCGTGTCCAAAGTCGCGGCCGTGCTCAAAGTCGGCGGGATACTGGTCTTTGCTGGCGCAGCGCTCTGGGCGTCAGGCCTCTCCTTCGAAGCGGCGTCGTCTGCGACCACTGAGCAGACCGGCCCCGCTGGCTTCCTTGCCGGTGTCGCGCTTGCGATCCTGGCCTTTAAAGGCTTCACGACGATCACGAATAGCGGCGACGAGGTCCAGAACCCCAACAAGAATGTCGGCCGGGCGATCATCTGGTCGCTGGCCATCTGCCTCGTCGTTTATATGGCTGTGGCACTGGCCGTCGGCTCTTCGCTGACACTGGAAGAGATTGTTGCGGCCAAGGACTTTTCATTGGCCGAAGCCTCGCGCCCGGCCTTTGGCGATCGTGGCGTGGCGTTTACCGTGATCATCGCGATCATAGCCACAGCGTCCGGACTTCTGGCCAGCGTGTTCGCCGTCTCACGCATGCTCGCCATGCTGACGAATATGAACCTGATCCCGCACAAGCATTTTGGCATGTCCGGTGGCATCCAGACGCATACGCTCGTCTACACCGTCGTGCTCGCTGCCTTTCTGGCCGCCTTCTTCGATCTTGGCCGGATCGCCTCACTCGGCGCGATCTACTATCTGGTCATGGATATCATCATCCATTACGGCGTGCTGCGGTATTTGCGCGAGGATGTCGGCGCCCGCGCCTGGGTCCTGATCGCCGCCATTCTGTTCGACTTGATCGCGCTTGGCGCATTCCTCTTCATCAAGGCCAGTGCTGACCCGATGATCGTCGTCATCGCACTGGGTTCCATGGCGGCAATCTTTGCCTTCGAAGCCCTCTATCTGAGGCGGATCCGCGACAAGGAGGCGCCCGATCATGCGCACTCAGATTCGTGACCTTCCGGGGATACATATCTGATGCGCCTGCTCGATCGCCCCATAATCTGGATTGTGATCTTCGGCGCCCTCACAGCATTTGTGTGGGAAGCTTTGCAGATGCCATTCTATGCAATGGATCACCTTAGTCACCGGCAGATGATCATGACCTGCGCCCTCGCATCTATCGCGGATGCCGGTCTGATGGCGCTCGCTTACGGTCTTGCGCTGCGGTTTGGGTCGCCAGGCGTCTCGAATCCCATGCCGCTCCTGATCTATGCCGGCGCCGGGTTGGCCGCGATTGCGCTGGTCGAACAGGTCATGGTCAGCGCATCCTGGGGCTGGCGCTATAGCAAAGCCATGCCGGTCATTCCCTGCACGAATATCGGCATTGTCCCAATCTTGATGTGGATCATGGTTCCCTTGTTAACACTCTGGATGGCGCGGCGCATGACGAGGCCCGCATCATGATCCTGGCTATTCTTATCACCAGTTTCACCTTCGTGCTGTCAGGCGCCTTGCATTACGTGATCGTCTCAAGCGCGATCCGGCACCTTGGTGCGGCCACCTGGCATCGCGGCCGCAAACTCGTTGTTGCGCTTTGCGTGTCTGGTATCGCGCATGTCGTGGCGGCCAGTCTTTACGCCCTCGCATATGGTGCAGGCCGCGTGTTGGGCATTGGCGATCTGAGCAGCGAGACGCCTGCAAGCGCGATGGATGTCTTTTACTTCTCACTGGTCAGCTACACCTCGCTCGGCCTCGGCGATATCGTCCCAACCGGACACTTGCGGCTGATCGCAGGCGTCGAAGCCCTGAACGGGTTCCTGCTTATCAGCTGCTCGGCAGCCATGCTGTTCCTGTTCATGATGGATGAGGACAAGGCTAAATCACCATGAACCGTTCGCAACACGTTTTTGTACACCAGAACCTGAAACGCTCTGTCCGATTCTGCGTCATTCAGGGAATGACCGCAGCCAGACGTATTATGGGGAGAAGGGGACGCGAATGACTCGCCATTTCAAGCGCTACGGCCTGATTGCTATCGTCATTGTCTTCCTTGCGGCGGCGATCCTCGGATGGACACGGATTCAGTCCCCCCACGAAGAGCAGGGTCATATTGAAGTCTTGGGCAATGTCGATGTGCGCCAGGTCAATCTTGGATTCAAAATCCCCGGACGGCTTGCCGAGATGAAGGTTGAGGAGGGCGACCAGGTCGCCGCTGGTGACGTGATCGCGGCGCTTGAACCGGTTGACTATGATAATGAAGTCAAATTGGCCCAGGCGCGCGTCGCAAGATCACAGGCAGCGCTGAATGTGCTGCTCGCTGGCGCGCGGCCCCAGGAAATCGCACAAGCCGAAGCGCTGCTGGCTGAGGCTGAAGCGGCGCTGAAAGTGGCCGAATCGACACTTTCACGGCAAATCTACCTCGCTGAACGCGACATCGCCTCTCATCAGGCGCATGAGGAGGCGGAGGCGCGCCGCGGAGGCGCGGTCGCCCAGCGCGATGCTGCCTCAGAAGGCCTCGAACTCGCCCGGATCGGACCGCGAGCTGAAGACATTGATCAGGCGCGCTCGGTCCTGGCGGCTGAACAGGCAGCGTTCGCACTCGCTGAGCAACGCGCTGCCGACACGGTGCTGACCGCGCCCAATGACGGGGTCATCCTGACCCGCGTCCGTGAACCAGGTTCGATCATAGGCGCGGGAGAGACAATCTACACCCTGACCCTGACCTCTCCGGTCTGGGTGCGCGCTTACATCGAAGAACCTGATCTTGATCTGATCCAGGCCGGGATGGACGCAGAAATCCGCACAGATTCCGGACACGTCTATCACGGCCAGATCGGTTACATCTCACCCGTTGCCGAGTTCACCCCCAAAACAGTCGAGACGCGGTCATTGCGCACAAGCCTCGTCTACCGGATGCGTATTATTGCCGAAGACCCCGAAAACCGCCTCAAACAGGGCATGCCGGTTACCGTATTGCTCAGCACGGACAGGACTCATTGAGCGTGCCCGGTCCGCTCGTCCAGATTGATCGACTCACCAAGCGTTTTGCCAAGGGCGAACTGGTCGCGCTCGACGCCGTTACAGCCAGCGTCAGCGCTGGCGAAGTGACCGGCCTCGTCGGCCCGGACGGCGCCGGCAAGACAACGCTCCTGCGTCTGATCGCCGGACTGCTGGTTCCCAGTACCGGCAAAATCACCGTTCAAGGCCTTGATCCCGTCAGCGATGCCCGCGCCGTCCATCGGATTGTGTCGTACATGCCGCAACGGTTTGGTCTCTACGAGGATCTCAGCGTCCAGGAGAACCTGACGCTGTATGCCGACCTGCGCTCGGTTACAGGCGCGGACCGCGATGACGCCTTCGAACGTCTTCTGCGCTTTACCGGCCTCACGGACTTCAAGAAACGACTGGCCGGAGCACTGTCGGGAGGCATGAAACAAAAGCTCGGCCTGGCTTGCGCACTGATCAAGACACCCGATCTGCTCCTGCTGGATGAACCGAGCGTCGGAGTCGATCCAATCTCGCGGCGCGAGCTTTGGCGCATGGTCTATGATCTGGTCGAGCAGGGTATCGGGGTTGTCTGGAGCACCGCCTATCTCGATGAAGCGGAACGGTGCGCGCGCGTATTGCTCCTGAATGAGGGCTCATTGCTTTATGCAGGCTCGCCGCAAGAGCTGACCGACCGTGTCGCGGGCCGAACCTACCAGATCCGTCATATCAGCACCGATCGGCGCAAGGTTCTGAGCGAAGCGACAAAGCTTGACGGCGTGATCGATGGCGTCATTCAGGGCAGTCGCGTCCGACTGGTCCTGGCTGACGGCGCTGAACCGCCGGCCCTGGACCTGCTGGATGCTGGCGATCAGTCGGAAATGGCACTCACACCGCCGCGCTTCGAAGACGCATTCATGGATTTGATCGGAGGCGGTTTCAAGGCCAACTCGCCCTTTGCCGAACGTCAGGGCGCTGCCACCCACACGGTCGATAAAGTGGTCGAGGCGAACGCGCTGACCCGCCGGTTCGGAGACTTCATCGCCGCAGACGATATAAGTTTTGACGTCGGGCGCGGCGAGATTTTCGGCCTGATCGGACCGAACGGCGCTGGCAAGTCGACGACATTCAAAATGCTGTGCGGGTTGCTTCGGCCAAGTGCCGGCTCTGCTCGCGTTGTCGGTCTCGATCTTCAAAACGCGCCCAGCAAAGCGCGCGGGCGGATTGGCTATATGGCCCAGAAATTCTCGCTCTATGGCGATTTGAGCGTGCGCCAGAATCTGGACTTCTTTGCCGGTGTTTATGGCTTGCGCGGCCAGGTCCGCAAGGCGGCGATCGAACGTATGATCGATACGTTTGGACTATCCGATAAGCTGATCGTGAATGCGCTCAGCCTGCCGCGTGGCTATAAGCAACGTCTGGCGCTTGCCTGCGCGGTGATGCACGATCCCGACGTCCTGTTTCTTGATGAGCCGACATCTGGCGTCGATCCCCGCACACGCCGCGAGTTCTGGACCCATATCAATGCTATGGTTGCCAATGGTGTGACCATTATGGTGACGACGCACTTTCTTGACGAGGCCGAGTATTGTGATCGCATCGCTCTCATCTATCGCAGCCGGATGATCGCTTCCGGCTCGCCGGATGATCTGAAGGACAGGGCCCGCGCCCATGGTCTGGAAGACCCCACGCTCGAGGATGCCTTTATCGCGCTTGTCGAACAAAGCGATCGGGAGCGAGAAACGGCATGACACCGCACGCGCCTTTCTCGCACAAATGGCGGCGCCTGACGGGTTTGATCACCAAGGAATCGCGCCAGATTTTGCGCGATCCAAGTTCGGTTCTGATCGCGGGCGTGATGCCGCTTTTGCTTCTGTTCCTGTTTGGATATGGCGTGACCTTCGATCCACGCGAGCTCGACGTCGCGCTTGTGGTGGAGCAGCAATCATCCGAGACGGCGAGTTTTCAGGCGGCTCTTGAAAATTCGACCCTGTTCGAGATCGAAGTCGGTCCCGATCGACGCCTGTTTGAGAGAGATCTGTCGCTTGGCAAGATTGGTGGTTTGATCGTCCTGCCTGCCGATTTTTCTGCGAAGGCGTTTCGCGCGGACAGCGCACCCATCCAGGTCATCGTTGACGGGAGCGACCCGAATACCGCTTATCTCGTCAGCGGTTATGTTGAGCTCTTATGGGGTAACTGGCTGGAACAGGAATGGATTAGGCGGGGACGCCCGGCCCTGCCGCCGAGCGTGCAGCTTCAGCCGCAAGTCTGGTTCAATCCGGAAATCTCGAGCCGGAACTATCTTGTGCCAGGATCGGTTGCGATCATTTTGACGACAATTGGCGCTCTGCTTACGGCACTCGTCATCGCACGCGAATGGGAACGCGGTACGATGGAAGCGCTGCTTGCGACACCGGTTGGGATTTTCGAGTTGCTGATCGGAAAACTGGTGCCCTATTATCTGCTTGGGATGGGCTCAATGACCCTTGCGGTCTCTACCGCTGTTTGGCTGTTTGACGTGCCGTTCCGCGGGTCTCTCGGCGTCCTCGTCCTGTCTTCGTCCTTGTTCATGCTGTGCTCGCTCGGCCAGGGTTTGCTCATATCAACCCTCACCCGAAACCAGTTGGTCGCGGCGCAGGCATCGGTTCTGACCGCCTTCCTGCCTGCCTTCTATTTCTCCAATTTCGTATTTGAAATTGATAGTATGCCGTTGGCCCTGAGGCTCATCAGCTACGCGGTCCCTGCCCGCTATTATGTATCGACATTGCAAACCGAGTTTCTCGCGGGCGATGCTTGGAACGTTATCCTGACGGATCTGGCCGGGCTCGGACTCTTTGCCCTGATTGTCTTCGGTCTGACTGCGCTGACCACGCGCACGCGGCTGGAGTAGGAACATGTTTCTGCGTATCCTGTCTCTCATCATCAAGGAACTTCTCGCCAGCGCACGAGATCCCCAAACCCGGTGGGTCGTTCTCTTCTCTCCGCCTTTCCTTCTAGTTATCTATGCCTTCGCAATTACCCAGGAAATCTCCAGCGTGAATTTGGGCGTCTACACGCAGGATCGCGGCGCTGAGGCGCGTGCGCTGATCAGCAGGTTCGAGGGGTCTCCAACTTTCGAGGATATCATCTATCTGCGCAGCGACTCAGAAATCCCGGCGGCTATCGACGCGCGCTCGGTCGATCTGGTGCTACGAATCGGGCCCGACTTCTCGCGGACCCTCGAACGCGGCGAACACGCAACTGTTCAGTTGATCCTGGACGGACGCGCCTCCAATGCCGCGCAGATTTTGGCCGGGTATTCAGGCCGGATCGTGCAGGATTTCAATGAGGAAAAGGCTGCAGAACTCGGCATTCCACCGCTTGCAAAATTGGTAACCCGGGTCTGGTACAACCCCAATCTCGACCCGCTCTGGTCTGCGGTACCGGCATTGTTCGCCGTATTGACAGCCATTGTCGGGTTCATGGTCTCGGCGCTGTCGATTGCGCGTGAACGCGAGCTTGGCACATTCGAGCAACTGCTGGTTTCTCCATTGAGACCGACGGAAATCCTTATTGGAAAGGCGGTTCCTGCACTTCTGATCGGACTGGCCAGCGCAACGGCTATGCTGATCCTGGGCTGGCTGGTGCTGGATGTCCCGCTACGCGGATCATTGATCCTCCTCTATGCCAGCATGGTCGTCTATCTTGCGGCGATCATTGGGATCGGTCTGTTCATTTCGTCCCTGGCGGCGACACAGCAGCAAGCGATCATTGGCCTCTTCATCTATATGATGCCGGCTGTGTTGTTGTCGGGCTATGCAACTCCGGTCGCGAACATGCCTGATTGGCTGCAGGTTTTGAGCGAGACCAATCCGATCATGCATTTCATCGTGATTAGCAAGGCCGTCTACATGAAGGACGCGCCTGCCGAACTCTTCATCCATCACACCTGGCCCATGGCAGTGATCGCGGTCGTAACGCTCACTGCAGGTGCCTGGCTATTTCGCAGGCGCGTGTCCTGAACTACAAATAAGCAATCCGGGAGAAAATCATATGTGTCTATCAGCAGAAGTCAGTTTCATCGCCGCCGCAGGGCTCATTCCAGCAGGTATGCTCAGCATGAGGCAAGCCTGGCGGGGCGACCGGCGCTATCTGCCACTCGCAACCCTGCCGCTATTGTTTGGAATTCAACAATTGGCGGAAGGCGTGGTCTGGGTCGCCGGGTCCAGCCAGAACACCGAACTGATCGCAAGCGCCTCTCTCCTTTACATGTTTTTTTCCTGGTTGGCCTGGCCGGTCTGGATTCCGGTCTCGACCTTCGCCCTCGAACCGGCTCGGCGTAAACCCTATTTCCTCGTCTTCGTAATAGCCGGCGCGATGTTGGGCGCACTGCAATACATTCCCTATTTTGCGCACGACGGCTGGCTCAATACCCGCTTCCTGTCGCATGTGATCGTCTATGAAGGCACCGAACTCCTCGATTTTGTCGGACGCCGCGAGATTACCTATGCGATCTATGTGTCAGTTGTCATCCTGCCACTCTTATTATCATCTGTACGCGGCGTGCGTATCTTCGGCTTTCTCGCGTTTGGCGTTCTCATCACAACGTATACGTTCTTCGCATACGCCTATGTTTCGGTCTTCTGTTTCGGCGGGGCGGTCATGTCATCCTATCTGGTCTGGATGATGTACCGGGGTGACGGATCGAAACACGTCACACGGCCGCAAACAATACCTGCGTAAGCCAGACGTGATGGCGGACGTAGGTGCAGCGCTCTGGGAGTGGGTGAAGCCCGGCGCCTTCTGAGCCCCCCTCAGAAGGATAGCTCAACGCCCATCAGGAACTCAAACGGCTTTCCCGGGCGAAGACCGGCCGGGTCTATTGAGGCAACATACACGTCGTCAAAAAGGTTCTCGGCCTTGGCCCGCAGGCGGATTCTATCCGTCAGGTCAATCCATATCGCAGCATCCGCCACCCAGCGAGCCTCGATGAGTTGCGCGGCCTGGATTGCGCCCTGCCCGGCCCGTGCCCGTATATCGGACACATAGTCGGCCGACAGGTCCGCACCCCAGCGGTGGGTCTCGACACCTGCGTTCAATGTCAGCTGTTGGTCGGCCACATAAGGCAACATGTCCCCAGCGACAACATCACCCCAGGGTTCGTAGTCGCTCTCGAAACTCCGCTGGCATTCTGCATCTGTGAGCGTGTAGACGAGCTCCAGTGGGAGGGCGAAGTCGGTCCCCAAAAGGGTTGCCGCGTCCCATCTGGCTGTGACTTCCAGGCCTTGCACGTTCACTTCACCGCCGTTGAACTGGTCACCCACAATACAATCGCCGCCGAACGACGCCGTGCAGGTACCGAGCAGGTTCGAATAGTCGTTGAAATACGCGATGGCTTCCGTGCGCCATATGTCTACCAAACGTACACTATATTGAGAATGGGTTGCATTCAAATGTGTTGGGCAAATCCTCAATGCAAGTGAGTCGTATTTGCAACCAAAACGCCAGTCGTCGTCAGTTCATTCCGAACACCGCGCCTTGCGTATCCTGGCTGATTGAAGACGGTGATCCTGGAAGCAGCCATAGCAGCAGGCATTCCCTTTTGCGGGCATTATTCCGCATGCACGACATGGTGCCTGGCAGACGGCGCGTATGATGGTCCGGCCGGTATGGTCTGGCCGGGTGACTTGATTCATTCTGCCGGGTCGGACGCCACATGTCTCGCTTTCAGCGATTGTGACAACAGGTCGGTCTCCTGGATCGCTGACAATCCGGATCGGGGCATGTTCTCCTATATGATAAGCTCCGCGCGCAGCCCCGCATCCGCAACGAGGCGCCGCTGCAATCCCGGTTCAACCTGATAGGCTTTCGCGAACACATCGGGCATACGGGCGGGCTTGCCAGTGGAAAGCGCTATACAGACATATTTGGATGCGCCCAGAAGCAGTGTTTGATGATCACTTGCCCGCGCGACCTGGAAATACCGATTGGCCCGCAATCTGCCATCATTGAACGTTACCCAGTTCGCGATGATTACCCCGTCGCCAAGCCGGGCAGGCCGCTGATAAACCAGCCTTGTTTCCCGAACTGCCATACCCCGGTCCAGATCGACACAAGCTTCAGCGGGAAGTCCAACCGACGCCGAATGTTCCATGGCGCAGTCATACATCCATTTCAGATAAACTGCATTGTTCACATGGCTGAACGCATCAATGTCTGGAGCAGCGACAGTCAAGCAAGATTTAAAAGCATCGGGAAACAGGAGGCCGCTCTGCTGATCGACAGACATGACATCTACCTCCCCTTTCGCTGAATATGATCATGTGCTTCCGCGGCGTTCAACTCGCGCGTCGAATTTCCGGTGCGGACATAATATTTCGAGGTATCCGACAAGACGAGAAAGACTGGTTCTGCGGCGCGCTCTACGAGCACCCAGCATATTGTCATGTCGTCGATCTTCAGGAACCGGCACCTGATCAGCGTGCAAGCGACACCCCCCAGATACGTCTTTACTATACCCGTCAAGGCGCGCTCGAATTCATCAACTGACGGCTGCCGAAGCGTTTTAAGATCCTGTTCAATTCCGGTCAGCTCGCCTGCATCTGTCACGCCGATTAGGAGACGACCGCCTTCATGGTTCATCAATCCAGCGGTTGTCTTGGCAATGACTTGCTCAAGACTTCTATTGGTCCTCGATTCATTGATATCCCACCGCAAAGTGGATTTGAACTCGGTGAACTCGTTTTCACCTCCGGCAATGACGCTAGGCAATGCCGTTTGGAGATCCTCAAGGAGTCCTTCGGCTTTACGCAACTGAACAGATAGGGCCCGTGTCAGAACGGCAAAGACCACTCCGATTGCCGCGCCGAGTGCAGCGAAAATGGCATTCATTGCCATGAGATGGTAAACTGGCGCTCCGCTCACGCGCTCCCAGGCAAATCGGCCAAAGTCAGAATACTCTGGTGAAAACAGAGCGCCATACTCCATCCACAAGACGAGCGTAATGATGGGATGAAGGACCATGACGCCGATGACCGCGCCCATGGAGGCATAAAGCAGAAAATGCCGTACAGGACGGTAAAGTCCGATTCCAAAGCGCCCAGGAGCACGTCGGCGTGTCAAACTGATTCCTCGCTCAGGCCGCGAACCGAGTTGAAGATAAGCGTGCCAGCCGTACCTGCAACAATCGCCTCGATATCCTTCAATGCCCCGATCGCTGCTTTTGCGCCGCTATGGCGCGCAAACGCGCAAGCGGCTCTGACCTTTGGGCCCATTGAGCCCGCCGGGAAATCATACGCGTCCAGAGCATCAGGTTCCGCTTCTACAATGCGGCGCTGCGAGGGTTGTCCCCAATCGACATAGACCGCATCGACATCGGTCGCCATGATGAAGAGATCCACTTCTAGTTCGCGGGCCAGCAACGCGCTGGCAAAATCCTTGTCGATGACGGCTTCCACTCCCTTGAGTCGACCATCCTCTCCCCGGACTGTCGGAATCCCCCCTCCACCGGCGCAGATCACAATTGCGCCGCGGTCGAGCACCCATTTGATCGGATTCAGTTCAAGAATTTTCTGAGGTTTGGGGGAAGCAACAACACGGCGCCAATCCTGACCATCCGCTTTGATTTGCCATTTTTTTTCAGCCGCAAGACGCTCTGCATCAACCCTGGAATAGACCGGTCCGACAAATTTGCTCGGCGCTTCAAACGCCGGATCAAGCGCATCGACCTCGATCATGGTGAGCAGTGTCGCGATCTCCTTGTCCCCTTGCAGGCAGTTTCGAAGCTCGCGCTCGATCACGTACCCGATCATGCCCTCGGTCTCGGCGCCGAGAACATCCAACGGGAAGGCTTCGTCTGGCTTGTAGGCCGCCCCCTGCAGTGCCAGCAATCCGACCTGGGGCCCATTGCCATGCGTAATAATCAGCTCGTGATCCCGAGCCAGGGGGGCAAGCGCTCTTGCAGCAATCTTCACATTGGCGCGCTGGTTTTCGACCGTCAGCGCTTCACCGCGTTTCAACAGGGCGTTTCCGCCAAGGGCAACCAGTATACGCATGGATCAACCGCCGATCGTGGCCACAAGAATGGCCTTGATCGTGTGCAGCCGGTTCTCGGCCTGCTCGAACTGGATTCCCGCGGGCGATTCAAAGACCTCGTCAGTAACTTCCATTTCGGATATCCCGAATTTCTCCAGCATGTCCCTGCCGACGTCGGTTTCTGCGTTGTGGAATGCCGGCAGGCAATGCATGAATTTGGTTGTCGGCTTGCCTGTTGCCGCCATCAAATCGGCATTGACCTGATAAGGCCTGAGCAATTTGATCCGTTCTTCCCAGACCTCGGCTGGCTCGCCCATCGACACCCAGACATCAGTATTGATGAAGTCACAGTCCTTGACGGCTTCGACCGGGTCTTCAGTGATCGTCAGCCGGGCTCCATACCGGGCTGCCAGCTCTTTGGCAGGCTGCAAATAGTCGTCGCTTGGCCAGAGGCTCCTGGGCGAAGCGATGCGGACATCCATACCCATCAGACACCCGGCGATCATGAGGGAATGACCCACATTGCTATGGGCATCGCCGACAAAAGCGTAGGATATATCGCGGAGCGGCTTGTCGGCATGTTCGTGCATCGTCATCAGGTCCGCCAGCATCTGGGTCGGGTGCCATTCATCCGTCAGACCGTTGAATACGGGCACGCCCGCATAGGCGGCAAGTTCTTCGACCTTTTCCTGCCCAAAGCCGCGATATTCGATCGCATCATACATTCGCCCGAGGACCCGGGCCGTGTCCTTCATTGATTCCTTGTGACCGATGTGCGAGCCGGACGGCCCGAGATAGGTAAAGCCCGCTCCCTGATCCATGGACGCGACCTCGAACGCACACATCGTACGCGTCGAGGCCTTCTCGAAGATCAGGCAGATATTCTTGCCTTTCAGGCTTTGGTGTTCGATGCCGGAATATTTCGCGCGTTTCAGGTCGCGCGACAGATCGAGAAGATAGCGCATTGCGCGCTGGTCGAAATCCAGCAGTTTCAGGAAACTGCGTCCGTGAAGATTATAGGCCATTATACGTCCTCATCATGAATATACGGGTGCCAAACGGGCACTTAAAAATCGACCGGATCGCGCCAGACCGGGCAGGTCATACAATGGCCACCGCCGCGGCCTCGCCCGAGTTCGGATCCACGGATCGTGATCACTTCGATACCGGCTTTGCGCAGGAGCGTGTTCGTCGAGGTGTTGCGGTCGTACGCAACAACGACCCCCGGCTCGAGGGCGACGACATTGTTGCCATCGTCCCATTGCTCGCGTTCCTGATTGTAGGCGTCGCCGCCAGTTTGAACGATGTTCAGCTTTTTGAGCCCAAGCGCCTCAGCCGCTAACACAAAAAGGTGACGGCTCTCTTTTGTAACGCATACGTGGTCCGGCTTGTCGCAGGGTTGTAGTGTGTAGCATTGGATCTGGTCGCAAACCTCGACAAAAGCCGTCGCGACATCCCGGTCACAATGGGAAAAGACCGTGTCCAGGTGCATTGCACTACGAGCGCGCGGCATCTGACAGGCGATGACACGGGTCGCGGCCCCGTTTTTAAACAAGGCGCGGGCCACTTGTCCGACCGCCTGCGGACTGGTGCGTTCGCCCATCCCGATGAGGACAGTACCGTTGCCCCATGGCATGACGTCGCCGCCCTCCAGCGTCGCGGGGCCGTGATCGGTATCCGGATCGCCCCACCAGACTTTGAAATCACCATGAGCAAATGCCGGGTGAAATTTGTAGACAGCGGCGACGAGCAGCGTTTCGGGGCGCCGGGCTGGCCAGAACATCGGGTTCAATGTCAGGCCGTTGCCAATCCAGCAACTATTATCGCGCGGGAACTGCGTGTTCGGCAGTGGCGGGATGACAAATCCGTCTGGACCCAGATAGCTGCCGAACATGTCAGTGGCTTTAAACGGCAGGTCATGAACGGCAATTCCGCCTATCAGAAACACCGCCAGTTGATAGGGGGGAAGTTCGCTCAGCCAGGCGCGCAACTCCTCCGGCATGCCGACGCCGACCTGGTCGTCGGTCACCCGCCGGTCGAGGATCCAGTTGCGGGCCTCAGGCATCGCGACAATTTCACTCAAGAGGTCATGAAATTCGTAGACTTCAACCCCGCGATTGGCCATTTTCATGCGAAAGTCGGCATGATCAGTTCTGGCTTCCTGCACCCAGAGAACATCATCATAGAGCAGCGCATCGGCGTTGGCGGGCGTTAGCCGTGAGTGCGCGAGACCTGGTTGACAGGTAATGACTTTGCGTAGCTTGCCGATTTCAGAATGTACACCGAAGCCTGTCATTGGAGGGGTCCTTTCAAAGACACGTTGAATTGCGGTTCTGTATGCGGCGTTGAAGACTGTGCCCGCTCAGTTGATCAGGGTTGCGATCGTCAGAGACCCCATAACCAGGACGACCAGCCCGAGCAGGAGCGGCCACATGAACCGGAGCCAGCGCTGGTAGGGCACACCGCCAATCGCGAGTGCTCCCATGACGACCGCAAAGGTCGGGTTGATGAGGTTCACCAGCCCGTTCGCCGACTGATAGGCGGTCACCACAAGCGAGCGGTCAACGTCCGAGAAATCGGCAAGCGGTGCCATGATTGGCATGCTCAAGACGGCAAGACCCGAGGACGATGGTACCAGGAAGGACAATCCAAGCTCTATCCCGAACATGGTGTTGATGAACCCGATGGGCCCGAGCCCGCTCAAGGCGCCTTCGCCCGCATGCAGGATCGTGTCCGTCATCTTTCCTGCGTCCATGATCACCACGATTCCGCGTGCAATGCCGATTATGAGCGCCACGCCGAGAAGGTCTTTCGCGCCCGCCATGAAGGCGTCGATAAAGCTCTCTTCACCCATCCAGGAGGCGACCCCGACAAGGATAGATGCAGCGATGAACAGGGCCGACATCTTGTCCATCCACCAGCCTTGCGAAGATACGCCCCATATCATGATGGCGAAGGTCGCAGCGAAAATGATCAGGGTCAGGATTTGTGATCGTGAGAGCGGCGCGTCCGGATCATGGCCGTCGCTCTTGAAGCGGGCAGCGATTTCGTTTTTCTTGTCGGCGATGATCGATTTGGAGGGATATGCTCTCACCTTGACGGCGTAGCGCATCACGTAGGCCGAACAGATCGCCCAGCCTGTTACCAGAATGAAGACCCGCAAGGTCAGCCCGTCTGTAAACGCAATGCCGGCGGCGTTTGAGGCGATAACCGTGGCGAACGGATTGATCGTCGAACCAAGGACGCCGATCCCCGCCCCGAGCAGGATAACGGCAACGGCGACGACGGCATCAAACCGGGCTGCCAGCATGACTGGGATCAGGAGCCCATAGAAGGCGAGCGATTCTTCGGCCATGCCATAGGTCGTACCGCCAACAGCAAAGAAGGCCATAAGGATCGGGATCATCCAGATCTCTCGCCCCTTCAAGGCCGACATGGAGCGTTCGATGGCGTGGTCGATGGCGCCCGTCCGGGTCACAACACCGAGAAATCCGCCGATGATGATTACGAACAGCGCGACATCGATAGCCTGCGCCTCATAGCTGTCTGGATTGTAAAATCCGCCAATCGGGGCGAGAAAAACCTCGACAATTCCTTGCGGGTTGGCATCGACGGTTTCGTAAGTCCCTGGAATGGGAACCTCTCGGCCCAGTTCCGCATTCTCTGCTCGTTGGTATTGCCCTGCCGGTACGATCCATGTCCCCAGCGCAACGAGGGCAATGAGCGCGAACAGGATTGTGTAGGCAGTTGGAAACTTGAATCCCTTCGATGGGACCGGGGCGTCTGCCGATTCTATTGTGTCTGACATGTTTTGTCCCCTCTCCTAGAATGCAACGGATGCGTAAAGCATGAAGTGAGACCAGGCCTCATCACCGCCCGTAAATTGTTTGGCGCCGTCGCCCGGCACCATCACAGCGGCGGCGGCCGACAGGAACAGGCGATCGGTCGCCTGCCAGTCGAGAAAGATATCAACTTCGTCTCCGAATGCCTCATCGGCCACACCGATCAGGCCAGGTTCATCCAGTGTGAAATTAAGCCAGGAAGCGGTCAGCGACACGGTGTCAGTCAGCGTGGCAGAGCCTTTGACCATATGGGTTTTCTGGTTGGAGTTCCCGAAAATCCAGTTGCCCGTAATCTCACCCTGATACCATTGGCCGTAATCGGTGAAGCCATAAGCGAGTGGCACGAATTCTTCATTCTGCGGCGTCGACGGATCATCTCCTGTGACGACGGCGTAGCGATAGGTCAGTGTCGGCTCAAATGGCAAGCTATCGAGCTTGTAGCGGCCTTGAAGGTAGCCGCCCTGGCCCTCATAGAAACCGGCGCCTTTCTGCAGGGCGTACTCGCCAGAAATGGTTAACCGGTCAGAGACGTCAATCGAGGCGCGCACATCATAGGTTTTAAGTTCCTCGGCTGTGTTTGCGGTGACCGCGTCATCAAAATGGGCGACTTCGACATAGGTTGCGCCAATTGAGACGCGCTCGGAGATGTCATACTCGGCATTGACCCCGCCAACATGCGCCTTGATACCGGCGCGGCCCGGATTGTTGCCAAGCCAGAACCCTTCCAGCAGCAGATCTCCCTGCTTCAGGCGGACGAGGCCGCTACTGCGCGATGCCGAACGGGCACCCAGGTAGAAGCCGCCTCGGTCGCCGCCATCACGGCCACCATCCTTGATCAGGAATCCGGTACCAATTTCATAGTCAAAGTCTCCGCCGATGACCTCGAAGAAATCATCCTCGCCAAGTTGTGTTTTCCAGCCGACATAGAGCTTTTCGAGCGTCGCTTTGCCGGGGTTACTGATCCCGGCGGCGAAACCTTCTGCGCTCTCACCGTATGTCTTCGTCCCGACAGCAGACAGGCCGGCTGACAATTCCCCCCCGAATACATTTTTCAAGGTCAGGTATAGCTGCGGCTCAATTGCGATCTCGGCCCACGAGCTGGTGTCGACGCCAATATTGGCTTCGGGCTCACCAAACCAGGGGTTGCTTTGCACGAAAGTAACGGTGGCTGCGTCGAGACCAACATCTATGGCTGCGGCATCACTGTCATAGAGATTGATCTGGGCCATGGCCGGAAGGGCCGCGACGCCGAGTCCGACAATTGCCAGAAGTGCGGCTCTGCAGGCGGGCCCCCGGGGACAATGCGCACGCGCGTGTGAGCAAGGTGCATGCGTGTCGGCCTGGAGGTGTCTCATCAGCGGTGTCTCCAATGCGTAAGGGTCGAAGCCTGCCGCGTATAAGCAGCAACCAGTCTCTAAGGTGATACGGCATGGACGGCACCTTCCCTCACTCATTACACCAGGAACTTACACAGCCGCCATTTTTCAACACCGTTGAAACATTCTAGACTGGTGGGGTTGCTCCGCTCTAAGGTCGAACGATGACCCGGTTACCAGCTCCTGCCTACACGCCTGCACTCGGCCCTCGCGGTTCGATAGAACTTTATGATCGCGTCATCACTCTCCTGACTCGTGAGAAAAAATGGCGGGCCAGCCTGCTCGTTGCTTTGGCGCCGAGGGACGAAGAAACAATCGTCGATATTGGCGCGGGCACCGCGAGCATGGCGTGTATGATCAAGACAACGCAGCCTGGCGTTCGCATGGTCGCAATTGATCCGGACCCCGACATACGGACGATCGCCGAAGCGAAAGCGGTAAGAGCTGGAGCCGCTATCGAATTCGTAACCGCGATGGGCGACGAAAAGCTTGACCACATTGTCCGGCCGGGAAGCGCGGACAAGATTCTGATCAGTCTCGTACTGCACCAATGCCCGATCCCGGTGAAAACAAGCATCCTCGCAAACGCTTTTCGCCTCCTCAAACCCGGTGGCAAGCTGCTGATCGCTGATTACGGTCGGCAGCGCTCAATCCTGATGAAGCTCGCATTCAACCTCGTCCGCCTGACCGATGGATATGCCGACACCAGAGCCAACAAGGACGGCCGGCTGCCAGAGTTCATGCGGGGTGCGGGATTTGTTAATGTCAAAGAGCAGAGCATCACGCTTACGCCGACCGGATCAATCTCCATATATTCGGGCACCAAACCGCAGGCTCACTGCTAGCGGACATGTTCGAGCCACGTGCCGATCTTGCAACGCATACGCCTCGACCCACGCCATCACGTTTCAATACAGTGCCGATCCAATACCGAGGGCGGCATTGGTCTTGGCGATGGATTTTTGTGAATCTGTCAAAAGCCCTGTCAGCGCCCTGATCGCATCAATCGTTTCCGGGATGACGATCGCCTGATTGTCGACCATATAGGCATAAAAGAGTTCATTATTCTGAATCGTAACCAGGTCTTCCCAAAGAGCGACTTCGTATAGGTTGTCATTTGGACGTTTCAGGTCGGCCATGAGTTCCTTGACACTGTTTATACCCGTCAGTCCTTCGTCCAGCCTGACCATGGCGATACGCGTCGAAGAGTGAAATGCCGCCAATACCTCCTCTCGGTCGGCGGCGCGCGACAGTTCAACGTTCCAATAATGCAGATGCGCAAGTGTTTCCGGCACCTTGACCGCCATCGTCACAACATCGAAATCCGGATCAACGCTTTGTGCATCCGGGCCTTGATGGCTTGGAATGCGTTGTTCCGGGACAAGCGTGTTCATGATGCCGCTCTGATGGCTTTCCCAGGGATCGGTGGCGCGACGCAAAAGCGTGCCGCGCGCCTTTTTGAGCAAACCTGTCCGTTTCAGCGCGCCCAGCGTTCGAACAATCGACGTCGTGTTGCAGGAGACAACTCGCGTTTCGGATCTGCCCACTGCGCTGTCAAAATTCGATTCAGCGACAAATGAATGCCCGGTAAGGGCGTGGGGTTCGCCGCCCTGCACGATGAATCTGAGCCCCCGCTTTCGGTAGAGAGCAACATTCCCGGTTGCAACAAGTTTCGGTGTGCAATCGACGACAATATCTACCTCGTCCAGGAGGTCTTCCAAATGGCCTGAGAGCATCATACCCGCATTGCTCATCGATTTGTGCGCCGTTGAGGTTGCCGCAAAGACCCGGTAGCCTCGCGTGTTTGCGACACGCAGCCGCCAGTCAGCAGCGGTATCGGCGATACCTGCCAGCTGCATATCGTCCTGGAGTGTCACGGCATCGGCAACACGTTTGCCGATGACACCGTAACCGTTTACGGCGACCCGGATTGACTTGTCATGCATTCTCTTGCTCCTTCAGTGACAGATTTCGCTGCGTTGCGACCAGGTTTTGCGGCTCGCCCGCTAGATACGTCTTGATGTTCTCGACTGTGGTTTCGGCAATGCGGGCGATGGCTTCTCGCGTATTGAAAGCGGAGTGAGGCGTCACGATCACATTGGGCATCCGCAATAGAACCTGGTCGGCAACCAGGGTGCGCAGATCATGTCCGTCACAATCAACCGAACAGATCAGCTCTGCCTCTTCGCGAAGCATGGGTTCATCAGGCAGGACGTCAAGTCCGGCGGCAGACACCTTTCCGCTTTTCAACGCCTTGATCAGCTCCTGGGTATCGATCACGTCGCCGCGCGCCGTGTTGATGATTACGACACCATCTTTCATTCGCCTGAAGGCGTCTGCAGACACAAGATGACGGGTCCGGGGTGTGGACGGCACGTGCAGGGATATTATATCGGCGGTCGTCAGGAGGTCGTCAAAACTCAGATAAGAAAAACCCTCGCGCGTCGCAAAATCGAAATCCGGCGCGATGTCAAATGCACGAACGTGCATGCCAAACCCGTGAGCAATGCGGACAACATGCCGCCCGATGGCGCCGGTGCCAACCAGGCCAAGCGTTTTACCAGCAAGATCGAAGCCGGTCAGTCCGGCAGGTGAAAATGGTCCAGATCGAGCACGCTCTGCCGCCTCGAAAAGTCGATGGCTAAGTGCCAGAAGGAGGACGAAGACATGTTCGGCGACTGTATTGTCGCCATAGACCGGCACATTGCACACAATAATGCCGCGTTCGGCGCACAGGGCGGTGTCAATGTGGTCAAATCCTGTCGATCGCGTCGCGATCAATTTGAGCGCTGGCAGCTGATCCAGAACCGCGCGATCAATCGTCGAATATATGAAGGTGGAAACAATCTCAGCATCAACGAACGCGCCAGCATTTCCGGCGGTCAGAGTTTCATCTGTCAGTCTAATCCTGTTGTCCGGCTGCAGACTGTCAAACGCTGCCGCGTCACGCGGATCGATTTCGAAAAACGTAATTTGCATCACTCTGGTTCATACCCCTCGATGGCCATACTCCGTGCGCAATTGAAGCCGTCCCGCAGCGGTTTGCACCCATTCCTGAGCAGATACGGTCCAGACGATCAGGTGCCTTGCCGGTGTGAGTTCGTTCTTTTGGCTCCAAGTAAAGGCGGTTTTTCTCGACGCCCGAACTCAGAATGTTTCATGATCGACTAATACAGATACGCGGCGGTGGTCCGGCCCACTCAAACGCAGACGAAATTCTTCACAAGGCATGATTGTGCGCAGATGTGATCACCAGCACGCATCGTGGTGGTTTCATACGACCAGAGCAGTTTGCGCATATCAGGACACGTTGATCGATTGCTGGCTTGGCCAAGGGGTGCATGCCATTCAGACGTATCTGACTGTGTGGACAAAGCCCCTTTCATTCCAGATGCGCAAGCAGCCATTGCAGCCGCTGGCCATCTGCCTGCCGATTCAAGCGCGTCGACACGGCATGCTGCGCTTGGCGTTTTCGCAGCCATGTCCATCGCGTTTATCTGGGTCAATTCTCCAGCTGTTGGGACCTACGATTTTATCCATCATACGCCTTTCTCGATTCAACTCGGAGAGGTCGGGCTGTCCAAACCACTTGTCGATTGGATCAATGAGGGCCTGATGGTCTTCTTCTTCTTTGCGATCGGGCTCGAAATCAAACGAGAAGTTTTGGTCGGCGACCTTGCATCGCCGCGCAGGATCGCCCTTCCCGCGATTGGCGCACTGGGCGGTATGCTCGCCCCTGCTGCAATCTATCTGATGTTCAATGCGGGCAACCCGGACACCGAACATGGCTGGGCGGTACCGGTCGCGACCGATATTGTACTCGCACTCGCCGTCTTGTCGGTACTTGGTGCCCGCGTTCCGGCCAGTCTGAAAGTCTTCCTGATGGCGCTCGCCGTATTCGATGATTTCGGAACGCTGGCTGTCATCGCGCTCTTCTATACTGAGGGGGTGAGCCTCGTCTCGCTGACTATGGCTGGTTTCGGCCTTGCCGTCCTGATCGGGCTCAACCGAATGCGCATTTCAAATATGACGCCCTATGTCCTGATAGGCATATTTGTGTGGGTTGCGGTTCTGGAATCAGGCGTGCATGCGACCATTGCCGGTGTCCTCGTGGCCTGGACCATTCCGCTGACTATCAATGGGCGCCCTGTTCTAACGGTTATCGAAGCGGGTATGAAGCCATGGGTCGCTTATGGGGTTGTGCCGATCTTCGCCTTTTTCAACTCCGGCATTCATCTGGCGGGCATCACACCATCCTCCCTGCTCGGACCAGCCAGCCTTGGCGCCGGGCTCGGCCTCTTCCTTGGCAAACCGCTCGGTGTATTTGGCGCGGCCGGACTGGCTGTCTGGAGCGGGTTAGGCAGATTACCGCTCGGCGTCAGCTGGCTTCACTTGCTCGGCGCATCCTTTCTGGCGGGGGTTGGGTTTACAATCAGCCTGTTCGTGGCGGCGCTTGCATTCGATAGTCCGACCGCTTTGCAAGCGGTCACTTTGAGTGTGATCATCGGGTCCACGCTTTCGGCGGTGACCGGTCTCGGCCTGCTTGCTGCCGCCAGACAAAGGCTCCAGCCACTCAGACCCGATGAGACATTCGCTCCATGATAATGTTGCTGGCGCGCCTTCACTGACCAACTGCCGAGATGCCGATCGTGTTGCCACCTAATTGGCGCCCCCACCGATGAAGACCGGACACGGCTGAGCAAAATGCGTGATGCAGCCCAGGTCGCCATCGTCACGCTCCGTCCCAATCGATGAACCCATATTTCTCCCGGCAGGATCTCGCATGGATGAAGTCGCCGGAGATGAAATCGACCACACAATCATCTGATATATCTGAAACGCTTACAAGCCAGGATACGCCGACCTGCCGGCTGGGATAGAAACGATATCCGAATACTGGGCGTAACCCCGCAAGGGTTGATTGGGCGGCGTCGCATCCGACTTGGCACGCTCACTCCGAGGGTGCGAACGGCTGCGATCCCAGCCTCGTGAGTGAGTCTAGAATGGGTCTCGCAATGTCGCGGAAGCGCCTGCGGGCTGGACGTCTTGTTTCGTTTAGCTGCAAAAAAACTGAAACGTGTAATGCGCGGCCAAGGTCTGCGTCTGTTCGTCTTGCAGTCCTATTGGCTGCGATGTGGCTCGGACGGCGAACCACATCACAATACAGGAAAGTTTAAGATGAACTCTCACCAAAGTCCCCGCCGGCAAACTTCCGATGGCTCAAGCCACTCCTCCCACACTTTACCCAAGGTCTTGACCTGCGTCATATCCAGCCTTGGGATTGGCCTGTTTGGCGTGGGACTAGGTGCAATCGTGGCACCTTATATCGCAGAAACCGCTGCGCTGATTGCCCTTCTCGGACTGACGGTTCACCTTGTCGCCTTGATCCGCAGCGTTCGCCACAGACGCCCAGGCATATCCGATCAGCAACTTTGGCTCACAGCAATCTATCTAAGCTGCTGGACCATACTGATCGTGCTCACTTTACGCCTGTTTAAGGTTTGGTTTTGATGGATCCTGGGCAATTGATACCTCATTGAAGGAATACGGAGCGGCCATGACGAGGCGTTCAAAGTTGACGAGAAAGAGTGATTGCGCGCGTCTTTCGCTGAATGTCGCGTCTGCTTGCGGGCGGCAAAGTCCAAAAAGCGCAAGGGGATTGGTTTGAGCCAGGATATCAGGGACCGACAATATCAGGCGGATTTGACGGTAATATCGTGCAGAATATCGCCGGCATGCGCAAAGTGATCGGCCGCATTTGAGAGGTGGCGATAAATTTCCCGACGCTTGAGCGTCTCCATGACAAAGGAAACCCCTTTCAGGACAGAGTCGCAGCTCGCCTTATCGTCCGGTTCGAGCAAAGGTCGTAAATCCTCACTGAGGTCCTTGCGTCGCGCCGCCAAATCGTTGGCATAATGCTGCGGGCTGAATAATTCGGCTATCGCTCGCCGATAGACTTTCTCAACGTGACGCTCGGTCTTGCGAACAGCGTTTGCGGCGCGTTCCGCTTCCCCCGGATTGGTTTTCAGAACACTGAATCCGCGTTGCAGTGATCTGGCGCCCTGCAGCAGCAAGTCAGCCATTTCAGCCATAGGCTTGTCGGGGCTCACGCCAAGAACATCCATCTCCCACACCGAGGTTTTGGCATAGTTGAGCCCATCATCGATAGCGGTAATCGCGCGGTAGATGTCTTCACGATCATAGGGCGTTGCGAAGGAACGGTTCAGTATATCGATGTTTCTTGCTTTCAAACTGTCGCCTTCGTGTTCGAGCTGGCGAACCCTGTCGGCAGCGGCTTGGTCCCCCGTCATCATGTATTCAGCAAAAACCTCCATCCCCTGCACGACGAGTTCACATTGATCATTGAGCAACTGATGAAAATCTGGCGTGCGCGGAAACAGTCCGTTCAAAATCCGAACAAGGCTCGGAGGACGCTTAACATCACCTGGGCGTTTCGACATCATACTTCCTTTCTCGCGTGCCCCGAGGGCGTCCTGCTAAACGATTGCGCCAAGCGCTTGCATAAGAAGATACAGCGCGATCGATATCGCGGCTGCACCGGGCATGGTAATCAGCCAGGCGCCAATGATGTGCTGCGCCGTGCCCCAGCGGACCGACTTTGGACGCTCAGATGCACCGATGCCCATTATGGACGTGCTCACGACCTGAGTGGTTGAAACCGGCGCGCCCGTCATGGACGCGGCCAGAATCAGGCTTGCCGATGCAAGCTGGGCATCAAGCGCATGAATGGGTCTGACTTTGTATATCCCGAAGCCGAGCGTTCGAACGATCCGCCAACCACCTGAAAACGTGCCCAAAGTGATGGAAGTTGCGCTTGCGAGGATCACCCAAATCGGCACGGTGAACTCTGCATTGACGCCGCTGATCACAAGTAACATGGCGATAATCCCCATCCCCTTTTGAGCGTCATTCGTACCATGAGAAAAGGCGAGCGCTGCGGTCGCCACCCATTGAAATCCGCGCAAGTTACGATTGACGGCCGGACGAGCGCCGCGCAGCGCAAATCTTACCAAGCGGTGGATAATCCAGCCGAACAGAAATCCGAGGACTGGCGAAATAAGCAGCGCACCCAGGACCTTGGTGACGCCGCTCACGCGCCCTGCGTTCAACTCGGACATCCCCCATACGACATGCTCTGGTCCGGCAGAAACCAGCACAGCCCCAACCAGACCGCCTACGAGCGCTTGAGAAGAGGATGCTGGCAGTCCGAACCACCAGGTAATTAAATTCCACCCGATTGCGCCCCCCAAGCCTGAAAGCACAATCGTGAGCGACGCGATATTCTGTAGATCAGTGACATCAATAAAGTTGCCGATCGTATTGGCAACGGCTGTTCCACCCAGAACAGGGCCAAGAAAGGTGAATACGGACACAAGTATCGCGGCTTGTATTGGCGTTGCTGCTCGCGAGGCGACAATTGTGGCAAGCATATTCGCGGCGTCCTGGAGGCCATTGGTATAATCATAGGCCAGCACGATCAGAATTCCGGCGATCAACAAGACAAGAGTGTTGGTCATCGACCCGCCCGCAGGATTTAAGAGACTGAAGACACAGCAGCTGCGCTGCGCACACGCCACAATCGCTTCCCTGTCGCGGGTTCGTTTGGCCGGGAGAGACAGCTCATTCTGCGGCAGTCAACCGGATCTGGCGATCGTCGCAAGATCTCGATTTGGTCAGGCCGAGATCTATGCGCGCCAGTGTCCGGCGAAGTCGCACAGCTTCTGGTGTATGGCCGTCCCCGCGACGTTCCAGCTTTGCCAGTTTCTCCCGGAAGATTGGCACATAGACCATGATGACTGGTCGCCCGTCACATTGATCCTGACTGTCTGTCATCTGGCGGCCTCCTGGTCGGCGATCGACGCGGAAAACGGATTGTCGCGTCTGCGATAGGGTGATCGACATCAAACGGATGCAAACGTTTTAGTTTACTCTGATATGATACGCATATGACGCGCGAGGCCCTCATACGTTACAGTTCCAACTGTTTGGACCGAGCTGCGGCCGCATCGAAAATCAGCCGAACGGGCTGCTCTGACATTTCCATGCTGGCAAGAGTCCGGGTCGAGAGTGCGCCCCTGTTCCAGGTTACAGCGTTTAGCATCGTGTGCTGGAAGACGAAGTGAATCATCGATGCAGGGCTGCAATGGTTTTCTTTGTGGCCTGCAAGACAATTGTTTCATCGGGAACGGCCAGGGCCTTGTCCGTCTCCGGACAATCAATCGATTTGATGATATGCCGGATCGTATTCAATCGCGCCTGGCGCTTGTCGTCGGTGTGAACGGCAAACCACGGCGCGTGCGTGAAGTCCGTACGACGCAGCATGTCATCGCGCGCAGCCGTATAGTCATCCCACTTTTCGAGTGCGACCGCATCAATCGGGCTTTTCTTCCATTGTTTGAGCGGATCTTTATCACGGTCTGCGAGGCGGCGCGACTGTTCAGGCTTGCTTATGTCGAGATAGTATTTGAGAATCTGGGTTCCGTCGCCAACCAGCATTTTTTCGAACGCGCCAACATTGTCATAAAACGCTTCAACCTGGTCATCACTGGCAAATCCCATGACCCGTTCCACCCCGGCGCGATTGTACCATGACCGATTGAACAGGACGATTTCTCCATCGGCTGGCAAATGCGACGCGTAGCGTTGGAAATACCAGCTCCGCGTGTCCCGGTCTGACGGCTTTCCAAGCGCAACGACGCGCGTCTCTCGCGGACTGAGATGTTCGGTGATCCGCTTGATGATGCCGTCTTTGCCAGCCGCATCCCGTCCTTCAAATATTATTAGTATACGATGGTTATGCGCTATTGCCCGTCGCTGAATTTTGACAAGCTCAATCTGCAGCTCACGCAAGTCATGTTTGTAGACTTTCTTGGAGCGTCCTGCCTCTTTTTTGTCATCTCTGGGCATTGGCGAACGGTCTTTCATCATTTACGGGCGACACCTGTCGAAGGGGGCCACGCGCGGGCTCAGTCCGATACAGATAGTCGCGTGTCAGCGGCACAGCATCCTGGCGTTTGGCGAGTTGAAGCTGGAAGACGTTGTGGACGCCATGCCGGAATGACAATTCACTGCACACGAGGTAGAAATCCCACATACGTACAAAGCGATCATCATAGAGCGCTTTGGCCTCGTCTGCTCGCGCGAGAAACCGTGATCGCCAGGCTTTGAGGGTTTCTGCATAGTGCAGGCGCAGGATTTCAACATCGAGGACCATCAGGCCGGCTTTTTCGATCGCAGGCAGGATTTCAGATAGCGCCGGTATGTAACCGCCTGGAAAAATGTGGCGGGCGATCCATGGATTCGTCGCTCCCGGTCCTGGGGTCCGCCCAATCGTGTGAATGAGCGCCGTGCCGTTATCTTTCAGGCACGTCGCAATCTGATCGAAATATTCGCGATAGTGCGGCACACCGACATGCTCAAACATGCCTACCGAGACGATACGGTCATAACGCCCGGTCAGATTGCGATAATCCTGAAGCTCGAACTCCACTCTGTCGCTGACGCCCATGTCGTCCGCGCGCTCGCGGGCAAGGCAATGCTGCTCGCATGACAGAGTGACCCCGTGAACACGGACATTTTCACGGCCGGCAAGATGTAAGGCCAGTCCGCCCCACCCGCATCCGATATCGAGCACAGTGTCGCCCGGTTTCAGGCACAGCTTGCGTGCGACATGATCTTTCTTGAAGCGTTGTGCATCGGCCAGAGACGTCTCCGGGTCAGGGAAGTAGGCGCATGAATACTGCATGTCCTCATCGAGGAAGAGGCGGTAAAGATCGTTGCCGATATCATAATGGTGCGCGACATTTCGAGCCGAGCGTGCGCGTGGATTGAACTGCGCGACCGCCCGAAACGTCTTTCTGAGGAATGCCGGTAGCGAGGCACTCGGGCTGCCATCAGACAATATATTCGTCCAGAAAATATCCAGCAGATCATAAAGGTCGCCCGCTTCCAGCACCAGCCCCCCCTCCATATAGGCCTCGCCGAGCTGCAGTTCCGGATCGAGCAGGATGCGGCGAAGCCATGCTTCCGATTTGATTGCGATACGGATCGGGCTAACGCAGTATGAGCCGAAGAGGGACGTCGCGCCATTTGGAAACGTGACTTCCAGGCATCCTTTGCGAATAGATCGGTCAAGTCGGCTCCTGGCGATTGCACTCCAAAGGCTCATAGGGGGACATCCTTCTCGTTTGGCGGAAGCGCAACGTGCGGCGCTCACCACACCCTCTGATACGGGTAAGACGGTCCAACCCCTGAACCATTACACCCCGCACAAGGCCTGCCGAGGTTTGTCGGCTGAATTGGCTCGCTCACATGAGGGCAAAGACGATACCCTGCGTATCAGGTCCAGTAGCGCCCACTGCAAGGACACAAGAGCGGTCATGACGTCATATCAAACTCCTTCAGACCGACGAAAGCGCGCCATCGAAGCCGCGCTGATCGAGTCGCATCAGGATATGTTCAGATTTCTGAAGCGAAAACTGCGCAATGAATCCGACGCCAAGGATGTGCTCCAGGAATTTTATGTCAAAGCACTGACGCGCTTTGAGGACCTGAATGACGAAGACCGTCTGCGAGGTTGGTTATCTCAGATACTTCGCTCGACGATCGCTGATCATTTCCGGGCGAGAGCGCGCACAAGCAAGGCGCTTGGCACCTATGCTGCCGAAGCTGCGCTCCTGTTCGATGATGAAGAGATCGACTTTGTCATCTGCGCTTGCCTCTACAAGATGTTGCCGACCCTCAATCCTGATTATGCCGATCTGATCTGGCGGGCTGACCTGATCGGCGTGGACCGGTCGGTTATCGCAGATGATCTCGGTCTGACCGAGAATGCGCTGCGGGTTAAGCTCCACCGCGCGCGTCGCGCGATGCGCAAGCGCCTGGAACAGACCTGCCTGACCTGCATCGAGCAAGGCTATTTCCAATGCGCCTGCCCTGGCGCTGACGAGATGCGCAAGCGCGTTCAGTCAGTCGGTTTGCCAGAAACGTCAGATGGGGCTGCGCCCTGATACCCCGCCGAAGCGCCCCGGTGTAACGCCGCGCTGCTTCGTTCGTCCTTGTTCACAGGCTCCGATTAGGGGGCCGCCTCGGCCTTTTTACTGCCCAGGTCCAGTCGAAGGAGATCGCCATGAACCCTGACAACAAAGTTGCCGCCGCCGAAACGGGCGCCCAGACGCGCGCGTCAGGAGCAATGCCGTCGGCCAGAACCGGGTGTTGTTGTGGAGGCAGCTTCAGTCAGAACCAATATCCACCAAAAGTGAAACCTGCGCCAAAAGGAACTGCTGGTAAGGCCTGATCCCCCCAATTTCTACTCTAACCGCGAAAGCCCCCGTCATGCCCGATGCTCCAAGCGCGACAAACAAGAAAGCCAGCAAACCTGGAAAGGCAGACACCAAAATGAAGGCGGCCAAGAGCCCCGAGCGGGGTCACACCGCTCCTGTCGAGATATCGTCCGCGCATGCCGCCAGTTGGCCAAACCCACAAGAGTTTGCCGAATATGGCGTCGATCTGATGCAGAGACAGATTCTCTTCTTTGACACATTACGCCAGCGGGCCAATATCATGCTTGCCCATGAGCGCGATGGCATGCCGCCGGTCTTGAAGTTCAAATATGAGCTGGTGGCAGACGCGGCCACATTTGAGCCAGCCTCAAACTATCAGCTCCTGAATATCCTCGAAGTTGGCGATATCTGCCTGGATGAATGCCTTGATCCTGAAAAGCCACCGGTCATTATCATCGACCCGCGGGCCGGGCATGGGCCAGGGATAGGCGGCTTCAAAACAGATTCTGAAGTCGGCATCGCCCTGCATGAAGGCTATCCGGTCTATTTTGTTGTGTTCACTCCTGACCCCCTGCCCGGCCAGACACTCGCCGATGTAATGGCGAGCCTGCGCCAGTTCGTTGAGATCGTCCGCAAACGACACGATGGGCGAGCGCCGGTTCTCTATGGCAATTGCCAGGGGGGCTGGGCAGCCGCGCTTCTGGCAGCAGACTGTGAAGGCCTCGCTGGTCCGGTTGTCATGAACGGATCGCCTCTGGCCTATTGGGCAGGCGAACCCGGCACGAATCCCATGCGTCTGACGGCTGGCTTTCTGGGCGGTGCATGGCTCAATCACTTGTTGTCTGATCTTGGAAACGGCCAGTTTGATGGTGCCTGGCTGGTACAGAATTTCGAGAATCTCAAACCGGAAGGTGCAATATTCCGCAAATATGCCGACCTGTTTGAGAGCGTCGATACATCAGCGGAACGCTTTCTCGACTTCGAGCGCTGGTGGGGCGGCTATTACCGTCTCAGCCGCGAAGAAATTCTTGCTATTGTCGAAAACCTGTTCATCGGCAACCGCCTCGAACAAGGCCTTGTGAAGCTCGGACCGCATTGCGAGATCGATCTTAAACGTATTCGCAATCCGCTCGTCATCTTCGCCTCATACGGCGACAATATTACCCCGCCGCACCAGGCGCTCGGCTGGATCCCGGCCGTTTACAAAACCACCAAAGAACTCGTCGCTGCCGATCAGCGCATTGTCTATCTGATCAATCAGCATGCCGGGCATCTCGGCATTTTCGTATCAGCCAGTGTCGCCCGACTTGAGCACCGTGCCATCCTGGAGCGCCTCAGTGAGGTAGAGGCTCTGGAGCCAGGCCTTTACGAAATGCGAATCGATAATCCGACCGGCGATCCCGATTGCGGACATGACCAGTACACTGTTCGGTTTGAGCCGCGCCGGGTTGAAGATCTTGTGTTTAACACACAGCCGGACGCGTTTGAGCGCGTGGGACGTCTTTCATCTCGGCTGGAAGCGGCATACGCGACATTTGCCAGTCCATGGGTGCGCGCCTGGTCCAATCCGGTCACGGCCGAGGTGCTGAAATGGTCTCATCCGATGCGGGTGACGCGCTATATGTTCTCAGAACGATTCAACCCGGCCATGGCGATGGCCGCCGCGTTCGCGCCAATGGTCCGCGCCCATCGAAAACAGCCCGGCGAGGAAAACCGTTTCCGCAAAGCCGAGACGACGAGCGTCGATTGGGTCGAAACCGGCCTCACCCGGATGCGCGAGTCGCGCGACGCCGCTGCCGAACAGGCATTCAGCTGGCTGTATGACTGGCCCAGCCTACGCGGTTCTTCCGAAGGCGAGGCGGGCAAAAGATGAGCGCTCACGACAAGCCTCACGGGGAATCCTACACTGTTCTGACCCTCAATAGCGGTTCGTCTAGCCTGAAGATTGCAATTTTTCGGATCGACGACCACGTGGTCAAGACCATGTCAGGCGCAGTGACCGGGATTGGCACGTCAGAGGCAAGACTGACGGCCCGGACCGCCTCTGGTGAAATGCTCTGGGACACACGCGCATGTTGCATCAACCATCCAGTCGCCCTGGACACGTTCTTGAAAAAGTTGGCCACCCATGTCGATCTGAGCGGCGTGTCTGCTGTCGGGCACCGCGTTGTGCATGGCGGCCCGTATTATACTGATGCCCAGCGGCTAACGCCCAGGGTCGAGTCGGATCTACGAAAACTTATCCCTCTGGCGCCATTGCACATGCCCGCCAATCTTGACGGCATCGTTGCCGCGCGACTGCGTCTGCCAAATGCGCTGCACTATGCCTGTTTCGATACGGGCTTTCATGCTGACATGCCGATTGCAGCGCAACGCACCGGGTTGCCGCCCGGTATGGAAGGCGAATTCATCCGTCGCTACGGCTTTCACGGGCTCTCATACGCATTTGTCGTCGATGATCTTGCTGAACGCGCGGGCAAAATGGCGGCCAGTCAGCGCCTTCTGGTTGCGCATCTTGGCGCCGGTGCGAGCATGGCTGCAATCAGGGGTGGGCAGTCCGTAGACACGAGCATGGGGTTCTCCGCGCTGGCTGGTTTGCCCATGGCGACCCGAAGCGGTGATGTCGATCCGGGTCTCCTGCTCTATATGATCCTGGAAAAAAACTGGGACCCGTCAGTCTTGCAGGACCAGCTCTATCACGGCGCGGGGCTGCTTGGCCTTTCGGGTTTGAGCGGCGATGTTGCCACGCTTCTGAGGCGGACGGATGCTCCGCGTGCTGGTGAAGCGCTTGCGCAATTTGCCTATCAGGCCCGCAAACAGGCCGGGGCACTTATCGCTGCCATGGGCGGCGTTGACCGGATAATCTTCACAGGCGGGATCGGTGAACATGCGCCTTCGATCCGCGCAGCCATATGTGAGCCGCTGAGCGATTTGTTCGGTATTGATTTTGACAGCGACGCCAATGACCGGAGCGCTGCGTGTATCACAAAACCAGGGAGCGCGGTGATTGTCGAAGCGGTTCACACCGACGAAGCCCTGACGATTGCGCGCCAGGGTCGCGCTGTCCTGGCAAACGCCCCTGCGCAACTGAATCAGAGGGCCACATGATCGCGTATCGTGATTTTACCGCGCTCGCAGCGGCAGCCGATGCGGGCCCGCCCTTGAAAGTGGCAGTCGTCTGCGCTGCGCAACGCGACGTCCTGATGGCTGCGGACGAGGCATTCAAGCGAGGCTGGGCCCATCCGATCCTGATCGGCGATCCGGATGCGATTCAGGCCGAAGCCGACGCGGTCGGCCTCTCAGTCAACCCCGATCAGATTCTTCCTGCATGGAACGAATACGAAGCGGCCCAGCATGCCGCCAGTCTCCTGAGAGCTGGTAGTACCCATATTGCGATTAAAGGGCTCATTCATACCGATGTATTGCTGAAAGCACTGCTTGATCCTGCAGCTAGTCTCCGGGAGCCCGGCATGCGTGCCAGCCACGTCTTTCTGGCTGACATACCGGCCTATCCCAAACTGCTCGCGATTACGGATGCCGCGGTCAATATCGCGCCGGACCTGATGGCCAAGGCCGCGATCCTGCAGAATGTCATCGACTTCATGACCTTGATTGGAATCAAGAAACCAAAGACTGCGGTATTGTCCGCTGTCGAGACGGTCAATCCGCTGATCGCGTCCAGTCTCGACGCGGCGGCGCTTTCGGTCATGGCCCAGCGCGGCCAGGTACACGGCGGCATTGTTGACGGGCCGCTCGCGTTCGACAACGCGATTTCGCTAAAAGCGGCAGAGATCAAGGGCATCAGTTCGGCTGTCGCTGGCGATGCGGACATTCTACTCGTGCCGGATCTTGTTTCCGGCAATATCCTCGCCAAGAATCTTGAATATATGGCAGACGCGATGCTTGCCGGCCTGGTGCTTGGCCTGCGCGCACCGGTCGTCCTGCCATCGCGGGCCGACCCGCCCGAAGCGCGTCTTGCAGGTCTCGCCCTTGCGCGGCTCGTGGTCGCGGCAAAGAAACGCAAGAGCCTCACCAGGCAGCATTCTGTCTTCTTGCCTGAAGGCGTGTCGCGCAGTTCGCCATTGCCCGAGGCGCTCTGCTGTCCCCCTGCCGAAAATCATTGCCACTCAACCAACTCGCACATCGGAGGCCCTCATGCCGCGACCTGACCCCGTTATCTGCGCGCCCATGCGTACCGCCATCGGTACGTTCGGAGGAAGCCTGAAAGACGTTCCTGCCGCCGACCTTGGTGCAACCGCCATCAGAGCAACCCTTGTCCGGTCAGGGCTCGCGGCGGACCAAATCGACACTGTAATCATGGGCCAGGTTCTGCAGGCGGGCGCCAGGATGAACCCGGCACGCCAGGCGGCGCTGGGCGCGGGCCTGCCGGTCAGCGTCCCGGCCATGACAGTCAACCGCGTCTGCGGCTCCGGCGCACAAGCGGTCATTACCGCTGCCCAGGAGGTGATGCTTGGTCATGCCGATTGCGCCATCGCAGGCGGCATGGAAAATATGGACCAGGCGCCGTTCCTGCTGGGCAGGGCCCGGTACGGATACAGGCTGGGCGATGGCGCTGTGATAGACAGCCTGCTCAATGATGGCCTAAACGATGCGTTTTCCGGCGAGCATTCCGGCTGGCACACTGAAGACCTTGTCGAGCAGAACCAGATAAGCCGAGAGGCCCAGGACGCCTGGGCGCTGCGCTCGCAATCCCGGTTTTCCAAAGCCCAGACGGAGGGCCGGTTCACAGCGGAAATTGCGCCGGTTGAACTCAAGACACGCAAGGGGTCCAGCGTGTTTGATACGGATGAGCACAATCGTCCCGGTACAACGCTTCAAAGCCTTGCGCGCCTCAAACCGGCCTTCCGACCAGACGGTTCGATTACCGCTGGCAACGCCCCGGGCCTGAACTCGGGCGCGGCCGCGATGATCATTGCCGATCGGGCCTGGGCCGAATCGCACGGCCTGATGCCGGCGGTCCGTATCGCCGGCATGGGCGTCGGTGCGGTCGAACCGGGTTTGTTTGGCCTCGGGCCGGTTCCGGCCGTCAGGCAGGCCCTTGAGCGCGCAGCCTGGCCACTGGCATCGGTCGAGCGGGTGGAGATTAATGAAGCCTTCGCTGCCATCGCAATCGCGCTCGTCGACGAACTCGGATTCCCGCAAGATATTGTCAATGTCGAAGGCGGCGCCATCGCCCATGGTCATCCGATCGGCGCGACGGGCGCTATTTTAACAGTGCGTTTGATCCACGCGATGCAGCGCAAAGGCCTCAAGCGCGGGATCGTGACGCTTTGCATCGGCGGCGGACAGGGCATCGCACTCGCGCTTGAACGGCTACCCTCCTGATCATGGCAAACGCCGGCTCATCACGCCTCCAGGCTGGAACGGGCGCCGCTGCGCGCTTTCATGAGGGGCGACCGGTTTCGTTGCGTATTAGAAGTCAAGGAGTTGTTCTCGCATGCCTGATCGCGATCTGACCGGAAAAACGTCTCCGCATCACGCGACCGCTTTGGCGACCGGCGTGACCGGTGAAATCGTCCATGCCGATGCTGTAGTCCAGATCGACGCCATGGTGCTGCATTGAATATCGGAGCGCGTCGATGACTGTCGAAGATCCCGTCTGTCGCAACATGATTGCGCTGGAAGAAGCGGCTGCGTCAGAGGCGTACGCAGGCTGGACCTATTTTTTCTGTTCCAGCCGGTGCCATCAGGTCTTCAAGTCCAATCCGCGCCGCTATGGCGAGCCCAGTTATCCACCACGGACCAGTCCTGTCACCGCCTCCCCCGATCCTTCGTCTCACAAGACCTGACCAGTAGGAAAAGATCGCCGCCATGGACCATACCACCCACGCCCTTCAATCCGATCCAGCGGCGACCGTTTCAGGACCGCAAACGAAGCCCAGCCCGCATGGCGGTCATGATCGTACCGGCATGATTGCGGAATATCGCAAGCGCTTCTGGGTCGTCCTGGCTGCGACCGGGCCAATTCTTGTGCTCGCGCCAATGATACAGGGTTGGCTTGGACTGACAGACGTCTTGCGTTTTCCGGGTGACCGATACGTGCTGGCGGCGCTCTCAAGCCTCGTGTTTTTCTATGGCGGCTGGCCGTTCCTGAAAGGCTTCTGGCGAGAGATTACCACCCGCGATATAGGCATGATGACGCTGATCTCTGTCGCGATCACCGCCGCCTATGCCTATTCGATGGGCATGGTTGCACTCGGAAGCGACGAGACCTTCTTCTGGGAACTGGCGACATTGATCGCAGTCATGCTGCTCGGGCACTGGATCGAAATGAAATCGGTCCTTGGCGCCGGCCGGGCGCTCGAGAAACTTGCCGCGCTGATGCCGGACGAAGCCCATCTTGTGGCAAAAGACGGCTCGGTAAGCGATGTGTCGGTCTCGACCCTCACCGGCGGCGAGCATTTATTGATAAAGCCGGGCGAAAAAGTCCCTGCAGACGGGATCATCATTAAAGGCGAGTCTTCGCTCAACGAATCCATGTTGACCGGTGAGTCCAAGCCCATCTTCAAGGGGGCTGATGCCGAAGTCATTGGGGGTTCGATCAATGGAGAAGGTTCGCTCACCATCCGTGTCGACAAGACCGGCGACGAGACCTTTCTGTCGAGTGTCATCAAGCTGGTCCAGGAAGCCCAGGCCAGCAAGTCGAAGACACAGGATCTCGCAAATACAGCCGCAAAATGGCTGACCTTCATTGCGCTTGGCGGAGGCCTTTCGACCGTTCTGTTCTGGACCCTGTTCACGGGTCAGGGATTCTCGTTCGCAATGGCCCGCGCAGTGACGGTCATGGTCATTGCCTGCCCGCATGCGCTGGGGCTTGCCGTGCCACTGGTCGTGGCCCGTTCCACCGCCATCGCGGCGACCAATGGCCTGCTCATCCGCGACCGGACCGCATTTGAAGAGGCGCGCAAAATCAACGCGATCATCTTCGACAAGACCGGGACGCTGACTAAAGGCGAGTTCGGGATCACCGATACACTCGTGTTCGACACGACGTTTACCGAAGACGAGATTATCGCCTATGCCGCCTCGATCGAGGCCCATTCCGAACATCCGATTGCTCAAGGGATTGTCCGGGACGCGCCGGAGGCCTGGCCGGTCGACAAGTTCAAGGCGATCCCCGGCAAGGGCGCTGAAGGCATGGTCAAGGACCGGAACGTCAAGGTCGTGAGCCCGGGATACCTGCGTGACAAGGGACTGGTCATGGACGATCCGCGATTTGAGACCCTGAGCGCACAAGGCAAGACCGTGGTCTTTGTACTGATAGAAGAAAAGCTGATCGGCGCTATCGCTCTTGCAGATATAATCCGTGAAGAATCTGCAAGCGCCATCTCTCAACTCCAGGCAATGGGCATTCGGTGCATTATGCTCACAGGCGACAACAAGCAGGTCGCTGATTGGGTCGCCAAGGAAATCGGTCTCGACGAAGTCATCGCCGAAGTCCTGCCTGAACAGAAAGCGGAAAAGGTTCGGGACGTCCAGTCACGCGGTCTGATCGTTGCGATGATTGGCGACGGAGTGAATGACGCCCCTGCCCTCGCCCAGGCCAATGTTGGGATCGCGATCGGCGCGGGTACGGATGTCGCTATCGAAACGGCCGATATCATACTTGTCAGGTCGAGCCCATCCGATGTTGTGGCAATAATCGGACTTGCCCGCGCGACCTATAGCAAGATGATGCAGAACCTCGTCTGGGCGACCGGCTACAACGCGTTTGCTATCCCTGCGGCCGCGGGGGTCTTCTTCCCATGGGGCCTGATCCTGACGCCGGCGCTTGGCGCGGTGTTTATGTCCGCCAGCACGGTAATTTGCGCGGTCAACGCCCAGCTCCTCAAACTGAACCGGAAGCCCGCGTCGGCATGAATGGCGTCAAACCGGATTTATGGACTTCTATCGAGCTTTACGCGCGCCCGTTTGGGATCGCGGCCATGCTGCTGCTCGCGATCGATCATTATAAGCATTTTCGCTGGGATGACTGGGTCATTTCGGGCTTCATTTTCGCTAGCCTCATTCTCGGACTGGTCGCAACCTGCCGGCGAATTCTTCATGACGCAAAGTCGACCAAGTCAAACCGCTAGTAAGACACAACCAGAAGGTTTCCTGCAATGCATAATCACAACCATTCCAGTCAGGACGAGCATCAGCCCAAAGGGCACAGGTATTGGTGGCCGGTCATTGCCTTCGCCGCAGCTATTGGGTTCCTGCTGCTCTATGAACACAGGGCTCACATCCCTGGCAATCTCGTGTTCGCTGCAGGGTTCCTGCTTTTGTGCGGTGGCATGCACCTGTTCATGCATGGAGGGCATGGCGGACATGGCGCAAGCCGCGACGATGATGATCAAGGCACACCCCAATGAAGGGTGAAATGGCTTATTCCGAATACGGTCTCTGGTTTCTGGTCATTCTGAACTCGGCCATTTTCATTATTTTTGCGTTCAGCTTTGCCAAACCATCCAAATCAAAGGACTGGACATCTTTCGGCGCGTTCAGTGCTTTCGTCATTGCACTTTTTACAGAAATGTATGGCTTTCCCCTGTCGATATATTTCCTGTCGCCCTGGCTTGAATCGCGATTCCCGAGTGTCAATTGGTTTGCCCACGATTCAGGGCATTTTTGGGAGATGATCTTTGGCTGGAAGGACAATCCTCATTTTGGCCCGTTTCACTTTATAAGCTTGGCCCTTATCTTCCTGGGCTTCAGCGTATTGTCGTCGGCTTGGCCGGTCCTTCATGGCGCGCTGCGCTCGGGCAAACTCGCGACGACCGGCATCTATGCACGGATGCGCCATCCGCAATATGCCGGTTTCGTGCTGATCATGTTCGGCTTTCTGGTGCAATGGCCGACCATTCTGACTCTGGTCATGTTCCCGGTCCTGGTCTTCATGTACGTGCGCCTCGCCCTTCGGGAGGAAAAGGACGCCGAAGCTCAATTTGGCGAGGAATACCGCGCCTATGCGGCTAATACCCCGCGCTTCTGGCCGCGCTGGCGCCGGCCATCCCATTCTGGAAATGCTTCTGGCCCAGGCCTCTAGTCGTATCGGTAGGACAGCGTCGCGCGTTGGCGGCACCTCACTGAAAGACAGCTAACGAATTTGTATCGGGGACATTCAACCCTTTGTTCGAAAGGAACTATCGTGCACCACAAACCCTTCGGACTCGTACTCGCTGGCGGCGGCGCGCGGGGCATGGCCCATGTCGGTGTGCTCAAGGCGCTCAATCATCTTGGTTATTATCCGGATACGATCGCAGGCGTCTCGATAGGCGCGCTGATTGCGGCAACCTACTCTTTGAACAGGGATTGGTACCGGGATCTGGTCGCAATGGACGTGTCGGGATTTCCTGCTGTACCTGATCTCAGGGCACGGCACATGCTGGACAGAATCAAGAACTTCGCGATCGCTGGACGCGAACTGCGCGCGCTTGCCTTTGGCTGGGGCGCCGGCGAGCATACCGTCGACTGGGGCCGCTCTGTCATCGAGGAGCTGACACTTGGCAAGGATCTCGGTTCCGGACGTGTTCGGACGTATATTACCGCTACCGACATTCTGACCGGCGAGCGGGTCGTCAAGACACGTGGCAATGCCGTCGATGCGGTCTATGCAAGTTCGGCCCTGGCCGGCATCCTGCCGCCCTTCAAAGATGGGCCTCACCTCCTGATCGATGGCGGGTACTCAGACAGTTCGCCAGTCGATCTGGTACGAGAGGCGGGCGTTGATTGCGTCATAACAATCGATCCGGGCCAACGACAGGTCGACCAGTCCCCTAAAAACGGTCTGGACGTGTTTTTCAGATCAATTGAAGTGACCCATAACGCATTTTCGAGATCGCGCGACAAGGAGGCAGACCTGGTTCTCAGGCCCGATTATGGCGTATCGGTCGGGGTGCTGGACTTTGCACACAAACGCCGCTGCATCGCTGCCGGTGTCGCCGCCGTCCGACGTGCTGCGCCCCGACTGGAAACGCTTCTGACGCCAGTCTGCAAAAACCGGCAAGTCGTGAGCGCGCAATGATCGACGTGTATTGTACCACCCTGTGGGAGCAGTCGATTTCGCTTCGCGATGACAAACGAGGACCAGTTCATGAATTATACTCATAGGGCGCAGGGGTCTGGCCCGCCAGAAGCCCCGGCACGCAATTGGATAAAGATTTTGGCCGCCTATCGGCACCCCTCTCCGGTCCGCAGCCTGTTCGAATTGACCGTGACACTGGTGCCCATCTTGCTGTTATGGGGCGCCGCGGTTTGGTCGACCTCTGCCAGCTACTGGCTGACGCTCCCGATTAGCGTGATCGCATCCGGATTTCTGGTGCGATTGTTCATGATCCAGCATGATTGTTCGCATGGAGCATTTTTCAAATCGCGTCGGGCAAATGACTGGACCGGCCGTCTGATCGGCGTTCTGACGCTGACACCTTATGATCTTTGGAAGCGCTCACATCAGGTGCATCACGGCGCTCAGGGAAATCTCGATCAGCGCGGTGTCGGGGACATCCTGACTTTGACTGTCGATGAGTACAATGGCCGCACATTCGCAGGACGCCTAGCCTATCGGCTCTACCGTAACCCCTTCGTTCTCTTCGGAGCCGGTCCGATCTTCATCTTCCTGTTACACCATCGCCTGCCGGTGGGATTCCTGCGCGCCGGTTTCAAATATTGGGTGAGCGCCATGGGCACGAACATCGCTATCGCCATACTCCTGATTACGGGGATCGTTGCTGTGGGCTGGCTGCCGTTTCTGGTTACCTATCTGCTCATCACGTCAATGGCCGCGATTATCGGCGTGTGGCTGTTTTATGTGCAGCACCAGTTTGAAGACACTGTGTGGGACACGAGCGACAACTGGCAGCTTCACGAGGCCGCGCTTTATGGCAGCTCATTTTATGACCTGCCGCCGCCATTGCGCTGGATGACTGCCAATATCGGCATCCATCATGTCCATCATCTTTATAGCCGCATTCCCTTCTACCGGCTGCCTGATGTGTTGCGCGATCACCCTCGCCTCGCAGAGACCGGGCGCATGAAGCTTGGCGAGAGCTTCAAGACTACTCGATTGAAATTATGGGATACGCTCGGTCGGCGCCTTGTCACATTTGAAGCTGCGCGGGCCATGCGGAGAAACGCGGCGCCCCGATCAGTCAAGCCTTGAGGACGGCGATATGGCGAACCAAAAGGGCATCACCATTGTTGGCGCGGGCCCGGCCGGCCTGACGTGCGCAATTGTGCTCGCGCAGGCTGGAAAAAGGGTAATTGTGCGCGAGTGGCACGCCGATATCGGCCACCGGTTTCATGATGACTTTCAGGGCCTGGAGAACTGGACTGGTTCTATGGATGCCCTCGAAGAACTGGCATCAACCGGCATCACGACCGGGTTCGCCCATCACGGTATGAACGAAGGTGTCGTCTTTGACAGTCAGGCCAAACCTCATCGTGTCCACGGCGAGCGACCCTTGTTCTACCTGTTGCGACGTGGCGCTGGCGAAGGCACGCTGGATCGCGCTTTGCTCGACCAGGCAATCGGTGCGGGTGTGGAGGTTTGCTTTAATGACCGCGTGACATTGACGTCCGGCGAAATGGTTCTTGCTGGTGGACCGCGCCGCGCCGACATCATTGCGGTGGGGGAAATCTTCGATACCGACATGGAGGACGGTGCCTGGCTTGCCTTCGGGTCCGAACTGGCGCCGAAAGGATACGCCTATCTTCTGGTTCATGAGGGTCGCGGTACGGTGGCGAGCTGCATGTTCTCTGGCTTCCGCGACCAGGCGGAACACCTCGCGGCCACTTTGGCCTTTTTCGAACGTCATGCCGGATTGCGCATGCAAAACCCAAGGCCATTCGGCGGCTTTGGTAATATCCGCCTGCCACGCACGGCCCTGCAAGGCGGCTATCCGGTGATCGGTGAGCATGCGGGGTTTCAGGATGCTCTCGCCGGGTTTGGTTTGCGCTATGCCATACGATCCGGCCGGCTGGCTGCCGAAAGCCTGATCAATGGGACGAGCTATGCCGATGCCTGGCAGCAAGAGCTTCGACCGGGCCTGCGTACAGGCGTGGTCAACCGCTTCCTGTTCAATGCTGCGGGTCGGCGCGGCATGGACTTTCTGATCAGGCAGCTGGGACGCGCACAGACCCCCAGCTTGCTCGCCCGTGCGTACGGCCCGTCACTTCCAAAGCGACTATTGTTCCCGATGGCGCGCCATCGTTTTAGGGGACAGATGAACGATCCGAGCTGCAATCATCAAAATTGCGATTGTGTCTGGTGTCAACACGGCGAACAAGGGACCATCAGTATGGCGACGCAATGGTGATGCGGACGCCGCCTTCGAGTTGCCTTTCGATCGCGTCATGCATTGTGATCAAGAATACGGAGGGAAGCGTCCGGCTCTCACCGAGGGAAAATGCAAGACTCAGCTCGCAGGACAAACGCCCCACTTTTTTAAACCAAAAGACGAAGACGGGATGAAAATTGCGCTATGAATCAACCCGTCAGGATCAGGCATGACATAAATTCGGCCGGCCTATCACCCCTGGCAGATGGGCCGTGTCAACGGCGCCTGTACGGCGAAAGCCTATCCTAAGTTGCCTTCGACATATCAGCCATAAAGTTGCAACCCTGCATCAGCTCAATTCTCGACCAGCATGCCTGCATTTTGTTCTGAGCGCGAGAAAGATGACCAATAGTTTAAGAACAGGGTTGACCCGACGAACCGGCTGTCTAGACAGGTACATACTTAAGCTACGCTACAATCCAAATCTAGACAATCAGACATGGCGGGAGTCGGACTATGAAATCTCTTAAGAACAGTATCCTGATGAGTGCAGCGCTTGTTCCTCTAGCGCTGTGTTTGACCTCATTGCCGGCGGCGTCCCAGGAGGCGCCCGCAGATGAGGCGGCCAAAGTCGAAGATACGATCACCGTTACCGGTAGCCGGATCAAGCGCAAGGACCTCACAAGCGTTGGCCCTGTAACTGTCCTTGACAGCGTACAGATCGAACAGACCGGGATAACAAATCTCGAAACGCTTCTCCAGCGCCTCCCATCGTCGGCTGGATTCGGCGGGAATTCGAGTAGTGCCTATTGGGTATCCAATGGTTGGGGTACGCCGCAAATCAACTTGCGCGGTCTGGGTGTCAACAGAACCCTGGTCCTTCTGAACGGCCGCCGGATTGTCTATGGTGGCACCGGCGCGAATAGCGCCGTCGATCTGTCCATGATCCCGATGTCTCTGGTGTCGCGCGTTGAAGTCCTCAAAGATGGTGCGTCTGCCACCTATGGCGCCGATGCGGTTGCTGGCGTGATCAACCTGATAACCAAAGAAGGCTATGACGGGTTCGAAGCATCTGCCAAATATGGCATGACGGATGAAGGTGACGGCGAGGAATTACTGCTGGATTTGAGCTGGGGCGCGACGAGCTCCAAGGGCGACGTCATGTTCAATGTCAGCTATCAGGATACGGGGGCCGCGCCGCTTTCGGATGAGAGCCGCGCCCCTTGCCCCGGGACGCCGGGCCCGGACGGATTTGTCTGTGATGGCCTGAGCTCTTCCACAATCGGCGGACGTGGCACATTGCCTGCAGGCTATGTCATGCCTGATGGATCGGTCCTGACGGGCCCTACACGGGTGAATTTCAATCAAATGCCCGGCGGTGACGGAGATTCCTTCCAGATTTACGACGGCAATCGCGACGGCTTCAACTACAACCCATATTTCAACGCATCCAACCCGCTTGAGCGCCTCAGTTTTGCGACCTTCGGCACATATCACCTGACTGATAGTACCGACCTTTTTGCCGAACTCCTGTATACAAAACGCTGGTCCTCGCAGCCGGCGTCTCCGGCCACGCTTGTCGATATTGGGTTTGATGCATCGCATCCAACCAACCCGACAGGCGTCGACTTCGTCCTGGAGCGTCGCAGGCTGCTTGAAAATGGCGCACGCGTATTCGAACAGGAAACGGATACATTCCGGATCGTAACCGGACTAAAGGGAAACCTCGGTGACGTGTGGAGCTACGAAGCATCCCTGAACTGGGGCCGCAACACTGGCTCTGATTCGATACTGAATAACATCAATACTGGACGCCTGGCACAAACGCTGGATCCGGCCACGTGTGGCACGGGTGGCGTCCCGTGTGCCGATCTATTTGGATACGGCGATGTCACGCAGGACGTCCTCGACTATATCGTGTTCACGGAGACGGGACTTGGCGGCAATGAACAGAAGGCAATCAGCGCCAGCATGAGCGGCGAAGTGTTCCAGCTTCCTGCGGGCATGCTCGGCGTCGCCTTCGGAGCCGAGTGGCGCGAAGACAAGGGATGGCGCAATCCGGACTCCCTGTCGGTCGCAGGACTCGCTCTTGGAAACCAGCAGGATCCGATCTCCGGATCGACGAAGGCGAAAGAGGTCTTTGCCGAAGTCAGTGTACCACTTATAAAGGATATTCCTCTCGTCCAGTCGCTCTCTCTGGATGGGGCAATCCGCTATTCCGACTACGATCTCTTTGGCAGCGATACCAATTACAAGGCCGGACTGAACTGGCGCATAAACGATGCTGTTAAGCTCCGGGGAACCTTTGCAACCGCGTTTCGTATTCCGAATATTCCGGAACTGTTTGGCGGCGTGTCAGAGGGCAATCTGACAACGGTTGACCCATGCTCTGGATGGGCGGCCCTTTCGCCGACAAGCAATATCTACCTGAACTGCCAGGCGGCCGGCGTGCCGACCAATTATATCCAGCTTGGCAATACAGTCCTGACAGATGCGGGTGGCAATCCGAACCTTGAGCCGGAATCCTCGGAATCATTCACCATCGGCACGGTACTTCAACCCATCGAGGGACTGTCTGTTACGCTCGACTACTTTGACATAAAGATTGACAATGCCATACGGACGACCCCGGGATCGACCAAACTGTCGCTCTGCTACGAATCGTCAAACCTGTCCCATCAGTTCTGTGCTCCCGAGCATCATACCCGCAACCCGTTGAATGGTGATGTCAACTATCTGTCGACGCAGAATGCGAACACCGGCAGCGAGACAATGAAAGGACTTGATATCGGCGTGGTGTATGGCTTTGAAAAATTCGGCCTCGACCATTCGATCGACTTCAACGCGACGTATCTGTCCGAGTATGAAACCGTCGCTTTTGAGGGCGATGATCCCACGATGATCGCCGGCTATATCGGCGGAGGAAATGGCGGTTACCCGGAGTGGCGCGCAATAAGCTCCTGGACGACAACATCGAGCAAGTGGTCGGGAACCTATTCTGTCCAGATGATTGGCGAAGGTGACGATTTCTATGCGACATCAGGACCGGGTTCTCACATTCCGGCGCAATTCTATCACAATGCGCAGTTTTCCTACGATGTAACTGAAGCCTTCCGGGTAACCGCCGGAGTGGACAACATCTTTCAGAATGATCCACCTTTCGTCGCCAGCTGGACAGATGGAAACACGGACACGATGACCTATGACCTTCTTGGCCGCCGCGGTTACATAAGGCTGAGCTACAGGAAGTAGGCCGAAGGCATATCCTGCGGACAGGCCTCTCGCCTGTCCGCAGCGACGCTCCCTCGAGTCGAACTCTTTCGGTTTTCAATCCTTCGGACGAACGGGGAGGACGAGACCAGAAACGAAGACACGCAGACGCGCCAGGCCACCGCGTTCGGGGGCGGATCTGCCTCGCCGGCCAATGATAAGAACGTAGTCCAAGCATCACCTTCGTCCGAAACGGACCAATTCAGCTGGGAGATATTTATGTATACGAAGCATCTGCTTTTGACACTATCCGTGTTGGCGCTGGCGGCCTGCGCAACCCATCCTGAGCGCGGTGACGACCATGGTCATTCGCATGGGTCCGAGGTGATGCCTGATGCCGACGGGCATTCTGGCTCGAAAGTGCAGGACCCGCGGATTGTCGATGCCACACATGTCGCGCCGGCCTATATCCAACTGGCCAATAATGTCGAGATCATCGAGGACGTTGCCGAGGCGATGCAGAACGCCAGCAGCACGTTCACCCATGAAGGTTTTTTTGGGCCACTGCTCTTCGGAGAAGAATTGCGCGCATATACCTTGCGGCTTGAACCCGGAATGTTCCTTTCCGAGCATCCGCACCCCACTGAGAGCATTGTCTATACGATGGCAGGGCGATGGGTCCTCAGCAGCGAAGGTAAGCGCAAGGTCATGCAGGCCGGCTCGATTTTTCACTTCGGTTCCAACATGCCGACAGGATGGGAAGCCGCGTTTCCGGAGGGAGCAGAGATACTGATTTTCAAGAAGAAGCGGGAAGGTGAAAATTATCGATCCTTCACCGATGGCATGCACGCGCTGGCGGCGGATCTGGATAGACAGTACAATGAGGGTGAGACTTTCTATTATCACCAGCTCGACGCCGATCACCCTGCCATAGCATTTGCCAGGCAGCACAATCCCGAATTCGATCAACTGGTTGAAGCATCCAGGACAGTCTCTGTCGAATGACAGGGCTGCTCTTGATACGCGCAATTCGTGACTTTGACTAGGAAGTCCCCATGATCAATAAATTGATATGTGCTGTGTTGCTGATGGTGGTTTCGTCGGGATGTACGTCACCATCTGTGTCCCCACCTCCAGCGGACGCAGTAGCAGAATCCCGGACGATCATCTGGACAGTTATCAAGGAGGCCGAGATCAACGCTTTGAACGCTGACTTGCAGGCCGGGAAGCCGACAGTGGATGTCGGACTATACTACCCGTCCAATCTTCATGAGGATGCGAGAGCCATATTGCCCCTGGAAGGGCTCCTGGAGGAATTCGCGAACGCGAAGCGGGTCTTCGCGCCGACGGGTGTCCAACTCAATCTCCTGTGGGTAAAGACCGGCGCAGTGGATCCAGGCTTTCTTGCTATCAACTCGGCGAGCGATCGTTCGCAAATGCCTTCAGGCGGCTATGGCAACATGTATGTCCAGCGCAGCCAAACTCCCTCGGAATTGTCAGACGGTGCGCTTGCGGCCTTCGAAGGCATTATCGAACCAGCCGAAGACAATAGCAGGACGGTTTACCTCCTTGCATTACAGAATGTCTACATGACCTTTTTCGAAAATCTGGATGATTCGGAGCGCAACTGGGCACCCAGGGTCGTGAATACGTCCGGCCTTTCATTTCCGTCCTACATGTACGGGTTCAGCATTCCGGACCGCATCCGCGGGGTCATAACGCTCACAAAGCATGACTCAGAGAACAAGCTTACGATCGCCCATGAACTTGGACACAAGCTGATGAATGTAAGTCATGAATACATGACGATTAGTCCGCAGCACGAGATACGTTCCGATGACGGCTTGATGCTTTACGGTTCAGGCACCCAGATCCCTTCGGGAAAGGAGGGGCGTTGGCATCAGGAACGTCTGTTGCTGTCTCCTTATCTCTATCGCCTCGACAAGACCGGCAAACGGATATGGAATTCCGATTATGAAGCGGGAGGGTTTTATTACGACCCGCTTTACGGAGACTACACGACTGCCTTCGACTGACGATTTGCGAGGCGCTCGCGGACCTGCATTCCGGCTCTGCGGCCTTCGGCCTTCAGAGCCACCATTACAAAGAGTGACGTATGACCAGAATGATCGCGTTCAGAGTTCGCCAGTGGCATAAATGGTTGTCCCTGATTATTGGCGCGCAGGCAATGATCTGGGTGGCAACAGGCCTCTATATGGTCATCATGAGCCTCGACTTCATACATGGCGACCATATGGTCCGGAACATGTCAGACACGATCGCCAGTGGCTACCAGCCCCGGATCACATTTTCGGATGTCCTTGCTGAGCATCCCGACGCAAATGAGGTCATTCTGACAAGCTGGACGGGGAAACCCTTCTACAGGATATATTCGCCTGCGGGCGCGCATCTCGTCAACGCAGAGACCGGGAACGAACAGTCCCCGCTCGGGGAAGCTGATGCAATCAGCGTGGCGCGCTATCATTATGCGCGATCTGGCGATGTCAGCGCTGCCACACTGCTGGAAAATGACGCCGAAGCTCCGAGTGAGATTCAATCCCGGAAACTGCCTTTGTGGAAAATCGATTTTTCCGACGCCGGTTCGACGTCCTTTTATATCTCTCCTGACGACGGATCCCTGATCACGCGGCGGCACACCTATTGGCGTGTATTCGATTTTGCCTGGATGTTGCACATCATGGACTACAAGGAACGCGCTGACGTGAACAACAATCTCTTGCGTATCGCGGCAGGACTTGGCCTGTCCCTGTCAATTCTGGGATTGTGGTTGCTCTGGTTCAGCTTCAAGCGTCGTCAGGGAGACCGATAGATGATGGGGATCGTTCGACAGGCGCACAAGTGGATTGGTCTCGTTCTGGGCTTCCAGCTCGCTCTCTGGATGCTCAGCGGGCTTGGTATGGCAATTCTGCCCCACGACAAGGTCTCCGGCGAGCACCGCAAGGCAGAACATGCGGAAACAGCCTCGCTGGAATCAACAAGGGATGAGGTCAGGCTCCCACCGGCAGTCGATGACCGTTCTATCCGCCAGATTCGGCTCCGGACTTTCAATGGGCGGCCTGTTTACGAGACCGTTGCAACGGACGGCACGTCGCTGTTGGATGCTGAGACGGGACTGCCCATCATCATAGACGAAACGCTTGCAACCGAAATTGCGCGCAACGATTATTCCGGACCGGGACAAATTTCGAAAGCCATACATGTAGAAACACCCACGCTGGCAATCCGCACTCATGCCGGCCCTGCCTGGCGGATCAACTTCAATGATCCTGAGCGTACAAGCATCTATGTTTCGACCGCCACCGGGCAGGTCATGGAAAGACGCAACCATTATTGGCGAATATTCGATACTTTGTGGATGCTCCATATCATGGACTACCAGAACCGGTCCAATTTCAATAACCCGCTTGTCGTGATCTCGGCGCTTGTCGTGTTCTGGTTGGGATTGAGCGGAATAGTCCTTTGGTGGGACAGTTTCCGGCGCCATGACTTCAATCTGGTTGCGAAATGGCGCAACCGAAAGAAGCGCCTCACTCTGTCGCTTACCGACAGTGAAGGCGGAGCCGTCAGGGCGTTCGATGCCAGGCCGCTGCAATCCTTGTATGCCGCAATGGAAGAACAGGGCTATCCCCTCCCCTCCTCATGCGGAGGCGGCGGCACGTGCGGACTTTGCAGGGTGCGGATCACTCCCGAGACGCCCATCACGCCTGCTGATCGCAGACAAATCCCGGAATCAGAACTTGGTTCGGGATATCGTCTGGCTTGCCAGCACCGGGTCGACACAGCCCTTTCTGTCATACTTCCTCACGGTCTGCTCGACGCGAAAACATTTACTGGAACGATTGTGTCTTCTGAGTTTATCGCACCTGACATGTACGAACTTCGAATTGCGCTTCCGGAGCCTCTCGCATTCAGGGCGGGGAGCTATGTTCAAGTAGAAATTCCGCCTTTCAGATCGCATCTGGACCAATTGGACCTGCCTGAAACCGTCAGGGGTCAGTGGCAGGCGTCGGGGACGGCAAAAGCGTTCGGAACAGATACACCACTCCACCGAACATATTCGCTTGCCAACTCTCCCGGCGAACTCGGCAGCGATATTTTGTTGAACATCCGTCTCGCGCTTGCGAAGCCCGATACGTCGGGCGTTCCTGTCGGTATTGGTTCTGCCTACCTGTCCACGCTTGGCCAGGGCGATACAGTCCGGTTAAGAGGGCCGTTTGGAGACTTTCACGTCAACGACGATGACAACGAAATCGTGTTTATCGGCGGCGGCGCCGGCATCGCGCCCATACGATCCATGATCCATGACCAATTGGCATCGCGAAGCAGGACGTCGAAAGTTTCGTTCTGGTACGGCGCCAGGACACAAGAGGATATTGTGTACAAGGAGGAGTTCGAGCACCTCTTGGACACTTGCCCGAATTTTTCCTGGCATGTCGCGCTTTCGCACTTGAACGAAACCGATGCCTGGACCGGAAAGCGCGGGTGGATTCACGAAATTGTGCGTGACCAGTATCTCGCATCCCATCCAGATATCGGTCAGTGCAGCTTCTATGTATGCGGTCCGCCACAGATGCTTGAAGCGGTCCTGACGCTGCTGAATTCACTTGGCGTTTCTGAAGAAAGGATTGCATTCGACGACTTTGGCAATTGACGCGACAGATCGGTGGAGCTGCTGAAGTTGCATTGAATTAGCCCGCGCATACCAGATATCGACACTTCAGATATGATCCGTTCGCCCAGAAAGGAACAAAATTCGATGCGCCGCGGCTCAATCTCCCGATAAATGGACCAGACGTTCCTTCTGCCCAATTCAATCCGACATAGCATTTTGTCATGATGGCCATATATCTTTCGAAGCGATTCAACGGTTCAAGACTTTCATTGAGGATAGATCACACGTGCCAGCCCCTCTTTACGAACAAATCAAGCGTCATATTACGGGCCTCATCGAAACAGGTGAGTTGAAGCCGAATGATCGCGTTCCGTCGGAAACGGATTTGGCTGCCGAATTCAAGGTGGCCCGAATGACCGTCCACCGCGCTATCAAGGAGCTGAAGGATTCCGGCTTAGTATTGCGGATAGCGGGGGTCGGAACATTTGTCGCCGAGGCGCAGTCACACGGCCAGCTTATCACTGTCAATAATATCGCAGACGAAATACGCGGTCGGAATAGTTCGTATTCTGCAATCATGGTTCAAAATTCGCTCGAGCACGCATCTCGCATCGTTGCACAGCAGCTCGAAATCGAACCGGGTTCGGAAGTATTCCATTCGATCGTCATACATGAGGAGAATGGCCTGCCCCTTCAGCTTGAGGAGCGATTTGTCCCCCAGGCCATATTGCCTGGCTACGGAGAACTGGATTTCAGCAAGGGGACACCGAACGAGTATCTGATGAAGCACGCGCCGCTTCAGAAATTTGAACACAGGGTCAAATCCATCATTCCTGATGCAGAATCGCGCAAGCTTCTGAAGATCAACAAGACCGAGCCCTGTCTTTTGCTGCTTCGCCGAACCTGGAGCTGCCGCAGGATCGTTTCGTTCGCCCGAATGATTTATCCGGGATCTCGATATGAGTTCCTCGATCGTCTGGCGACGTCCTGACAGGCCGGACGCTGCAACCCTATCATTCCGATCGTTTCTCAGGCCATCGGCCGACCGGATGATGCCACCGTGGGCCTGGATCACAGGCAGTTCCTGAACAGCCATTGCCGAGCGTCTTCACAATATGGCCGGAAGATTCAGACCGTGTTCACGAGCACAATCAATGGCAGTTTCATATCCGGCATCAGCGTGGCGCATCACACCGCTCGCCGGGTCATTCCAAAGGACGCGAGCGATCCGGCGGTCTGCGTCCGCTGTTCCGTCGCAACAGATCACCATGCCGGAATGCTGAGAAAATCCCATACCCACACCGCCGCCATGATGGATTGAAACCCAGGTTGCCCCCGACGCGGTATTGAGCAAAGCATTGAGGAGTGGCCAATCTGATACGGCATCAGAGCCGTCCTTCATGGATTCCGTCTCCCGATTGGGGGATGCAACCGAGCCGGAATCGAGATGGTCGCGCCCGATAACAATAGGTGCGGACAATTCGCCCGTCCTCACCATCTCGTTGAAAGCCAGGCCGAGCTTGTGGCGCACACCAAGGCCGACCCAGCAGATACGTGCGGGCAGTCCCTGGAAGGCAATGCGCTCGCGCGCCATGTCCAGCCACTTGTGAAGGTGCGGATCGTCGACCAGTTCGCGGACTTTCGCATCGGTCTTGTAGATGTCTTCAGGATCTCCCGACAGCGCACACCAGCGGAACGGACCGATGCCGCGACAAAATAATGGGCGGATATAGGCTGGCACGAATCCGGGAAAAGCGAAGGCATCTTCAAGTCCTTCTTCCTTGGCGACCTGCCTGATATTGTTGCCATAATCGAGGGTCGGCACGCCTGCGTTCCAGAAATCCACCATGGCCTTGACGTGCACTTTCATGCTGGCACGCGCCGCCAGCTCCACTGCCTTTGGTTCGGATTCCTGCTTCTCGCGCCATTCGGCCAGACTCCAGCCTTGCGGCAGGTAGCCATGCAACGGATCATGCGCGCTGGTCTGGTCGGTTACGATATCCGGGCGGACACCGCGCCTGTAAATATCGGGAAAAACATCAGCCGCATTGCCGATAAGCGCAACCGATTTCGCTTCACCTGCCGCGGTCCAGTCTGCAATAATTTCCAGCGCCTCGTCGAGGGAATCCGTTTTGGCATCGACATAGCCCGTGCGTATCCGAAAATCGACACGGGTCTCATCGCACTCCACAGCCAGGCAGCAGGCCCCCGCCATCACGGCCGCGAGCGGCTGCGCTGCTCCCATGCCGCCGAGGCCGCCCGTCAATATCCAACGTCCCGAGAGATTTCCCTTATAGTGCTGGCGCCCGGCCTCAACGAAGGTTTCGTACGTTCCCTGAATGATCCCCTGGGAGCCGATATAAATCCACGACCCTGCGGTCATCTGGCCGTACATGGCCAGACCTTTGCGATCCAGCTCATTGAAATGGTCCCATGTTGCCCAATGGGGCACAAGATTGGAATTTGCGATCAGGACACGGGGCGCATCGGCATGTGTGCGAAACACGCCGACCGGCTTGCCGGACTGGACAAGCAGCGTTTCATCCAGCTCCAGATCCTTGAGACTTGCAACAATCTTGTCGAAATCGGCCCATGTCCGTGCCGCACGGCCAATGCCACCATAGACAACCAGTTCATGCGGATTCTCGGCCACGTCCGGATGCAGGTTATTCATCAGCATACGCATCGGCGCTTCGGTGAGCCAGCTCTTCGCGGTAATCTCTGAACCCGTCGCGGGATAGATGTCTCTGAGGTTGTGTCGGTTGTTTATCATTACCTGCTTTCCAGTTTGATCGTCATGAATTCTATTGCCCGGAGAACCGCGCCGATATGCTCACGCAAATTGTCGGCCTTTCGGGCATCATATTGGAAGGGAGCCGTCTCGCTTTCGAGATAAGTCGATTGCGCCAACTCCATCTGAATCGCGTGCACGCCTTGCGCAGGCCGCCCATAATGACGCGTCGTCCAGCCGCCGCGAAAGCGGCCATCGCGCACCATTGTATAGCCCGGCGCCCGACGACAGACATCCTCCACGCCATCGGCGAGACGCGGATCGCACGCCCGGCCGGAATTCGTCCCGATATTGAAATCCGGAAGGCGACCCTCGAACAGAAACGGCACTCTGGAACGAATTGAGTGACAATCGTAGAGCACGGCCACGCCATGCATCCCCAGGACACGCTCGAGTTCGCCTGCCAGCGCAGCGTGATACGGCGCGTGCCAACGCACCCGGCGCGCTTCGATCTCCTCGGTGCCGGGCGCGTTCGTCCAGATGGGCTCGCCATCGAAGCTTGTCACAGGCACCAGGCCCGTCGTGTTCTGACCAGGATAAAGGCTCGCGCCGGACGGATCGCGGTTCGCATCAATCACGTAGCGATGAAAGTTTGCCCGTACAGATGTGGCTCCTGGCAGGATATCCGAATAAAGCCGGTCCACGTGCCAGTCTGTGTCGGCGAGCGACTGGCCGATCGGCGTGAGCCGCGCGAACACATCCGGCGGAATAAATGTACCGCTATGGGGAATTCCAAGGACGATCGGTCCCTGCCCCCGTTTGACATCAACGGGGTTCACAGTGTCACCGCATCGACACTGTCTGGCAGTCCTGCGGCCCGGGAAAGTACGGCGCCCTTTACCAGGGCACATGCGCGCTCAAGATCAGGCGCCATGAAGCGGTCAATATCCAGAGGCATGATCGATTGACGAATTGCTCTGACGACATTCTGCAAGGCCGGGCTGGTCTTCAGCGGCGCACGAAACTCGACGCCCTGCGCGCCGCAAAGAAACTCCACAGCCAGGATCATGCTGAGATTCTGGTTCATCCGGACCAGCCGCCTCGCACCGTGCGCCGCCATGGAAACGTGGTCTTCCTGGTTCGCAGATGTCGGCGTGGAATCGGTGGAACAGGGATTGGCCAGGTGCTTGTTTTCGCTCATCAGGGCGGCGGTCGTCACTTCGGCAATCATCATGCCCGAATTGAGACCCGGAGCCGAGGTCAGGAAGGGCGGCAGATCAAAGGACAAGGTCGGATCCACCATCACCGCTACGCGCCGTTGCGCGATGGCGCCGATTTCCGCGATGGCCAGAGCAATCAGGTCCGCCGCGAAGGCAACCGGCTCGGCATGAAAATTCCCGCCGGACACAATCTCGCCCCGCTCCACGAGCACGAGCGGGTTGTCCGATACGGCGTTCGCCTCAATCTCCAGGGTTCGCCCCGCGCTGTCCAGCAGGTCAAGAGCTGCCCCCGTCACCTGTGGCTGGCACCTTATGCAGTAAGGATCCTGAACGCGTGCATCACCGACCTTGTGGCTTTCGCGTATTTGCGAGCCTTCGATTATCTGTCGCATTGCGCCTGCAACCCGTATCTGCCCGCGATGTCCGCGCAGTTCGTGAATTTCAGCGAGCAGGGGCGCCGTGGATCCCATAATGGCGTCCGTCGAGAGGGTGGCCGAGACGAGGCTTTGCAGAACACTGTTTTTGGCTTCGAAAAGTCCGGCGAGTGCACAGGCTGTCGAAAACTGCGTCCCGTTGATGAGGCCCAGCCCCTCCTTGGGACCGAGCGTGATCGCAGACAGCCCCGCAGCAGCCAAGCCCTGGCTAGCGGGCATGCGTTCGCCCCCGAAGAAGACTTCCCCCTGTCCGATCAGGGCCGCAGCCATATGGGCCAGCGGCGCAAGGTCGCCCGACGCTCCAACGGAGCCCTGGACGGGAATGACCGGCGTCACATCCATTTCCAGCATGGCTTCGATCTGAGCAATGACGGGCCATGAAACACCTGACGCACCCCGCCCGATTGATAACAGTTTCAGGACCATCATGAGCCGTGATGTTGCGATATCCAGCGGCTCGCCGACCCCGCAACAATGCGACAGGACGAGGTTGCGCTGGAGTGTCGCAGTGTCGGCCGGGTCGATCTTGATGCTCGCCAGTTTGCCGAACCCGGTATTGACCCCGTAGACGGCGGCGCTCCCGGCCGCAATCCTTGCGACAAGCTCTGCGGCGCGGTCCACAGGCCCGCGCGCCGTCTCAGCCAGCCGGGCCGGCCTGCCCTGTCGCCATATCTCTTCCAGGAGCGCCAATGATGCTGTTCCAGGTTGCAGAACAATCATGTGATCTCTCCCTCAAACATGCGCAGGTGCAAGGGATTGAAACCGATGCGGTATGACAGTTCTGCCGGGTGCGCGACATCCCACACTGCCAGGTCTGCCTTTTGGCCGGGCTTGATTTGTCCGACATCGGCAAGCCCCAGTGCGTGCGCGCCATGTATCGTTACACCGGCCAGGGCTTCCTGCGGTGTCATCCTGAACAGAGTGCAGGCCATGTTCATGGTCAGCAATAGCGACGTCACGGGTGACGATCCGGGGTTACAGTCGGTGGCCAGCGCCATGGGGACACCGTTCGCGCGCAAGGCGTCCAAGGGCGGCAATTTGGTTTCACGCAGGAAGTAAAAGGCGCCGGGCAAGAGCACGGCGACCGTCCCGGAGCGTGCCATTGCTATGGCATCGGCCGGTGTCGCGTATTCCAGATGATCGCATGACAGGGCATCGAAGCTGGCAGCAAGGGCGGCGCCTCCCAGCCAGGACAATTGTTCCGCGTGCAATTTCACCCGTAGCCCAAGCAAACGGGCTTTTTCGAAAACCCTTTGAATCTGCTCGGTCGAAAAAGCAATGCCCTCGCAAAACCCATCGACCGCATCCACAAGTCCTTCATTATGGGCGGCTTCCAATGCAGGCAGGCAAACCTCATCCAGATACGCGTCGCTGCGACCGACATATTCCTCCGGAACAGAATGCGCGCCGAGAAAGCTTGTGCGCACACATACGGGGCGAAGCGTTGCGATCCTTCGGGCTACGCGCAACATTTTCAGCTCCGTCTCGACATCCAGTCCGTAGCCCGACTTAATCTCGATCGTTGTCATCCCTTCAGCGATGAGCGCATCTACCCGTTCCAGAGCGGATGCCAGCAAACGCGATTCACTCGCCGTGCGTGTCGCAGCAACGGTCGCAGCAATACCTCCGCCTGCCTGTGCAATCTCTTCATAGCTCGCGCCATGGAGACGCATCTCAAACTCGGTGGCACGGTTACCGCCATGCACAATATGCGTGTGGCAATCGACGAGACCCGGCGTGACCAGGCGGCCTTCCAAATCTAGAGCGTCATCCCTGCGCGCATCGCCTGGAATGTCCGCCATCCGGCCGACCCACGCCAGTCGATCTCCCTTTATCCAGACCGCCCCGTCCGCGACGAGTCCGTAAGGCGCACCCCCGTCAGGAGTCGCTAACGTAGCATGGGTCAATAGCATGATTCTTGTTGCCTGTTGTCGTCAGCCATTTTATATGTACGCACATAAAAATGAGTCAAGGAAGAACATAATGGCCGTGATCTGGGCTCGGACAGCGCTTCTCTCAGACGGCTGGGCCAACGCGGTTCGCATCGAAACCGGACTTGACGGAATTATCCATTCTGTGACCGCAGACGCGTCTCCTCAAGGGCAGATAGTCGGCATACTCCTTCCGTCGCCGGCCAACATCCATTCGCACGCGTTCCAGCGTTCCATGGCAGGGTTGACCGAAAGGCGGGGCCCCGATCCGCGGGACACTTTCTGGACCTGGCGGCAACTGATGTTTCGCTTTCTCGATCGACTGAATCCGGACCATGTCGAGGGCATCGCTGCCTTTGTCCAAATGGAAATGCTTGAGGCAGGCTATTCGGCCAATGTCGAGTTTCACTATCTGCACCATCAGCCAGGCGGTGCTCCCTATGACAGACTTGCAGAGATGTCGGACCGCATTATCGCGGCCGCATCGACAACCGGAATCGGATTGACCCTCCTGCCCGTTCACTATCAATATGGCGGCTGCGACAAGCGCCCGCTTGGGTCCGGCCAGGTCCGCTTCGGAAACGACTTCGACCGATATACACGTCTTGTAGAAGATGTTGCAAAATCCGTTTCGAGCTTGCCAGCCGACTGTCGAACCGGCGTAGCGCCCCACAGCCTGCGAGCCGTGGCCGCCGAGGACATTCAGTCGGTCGAGCGACTGGCGGGCGACGGGCCCATCCACATGCATCTGTCGGAACAACAGGCCGAAGTCGATGAAGTGATCGCCCGCTACGGCGCACGCCCCGTAACCTGGTTCCTGGACAATTGTAATGCAGGACCCAGATGGTGCCTCATCCACTGCATCCAGATGCAAGCCGAAGAAACCGAAAGGCTCGCCCGGACCGGCGCCGTGGCTGGTATCTGCCCGGTGACAGAGGCCAGTCTCGGAGATGGTATCTTCAATGCAACCGGCTGGCTCGGCGCCGGCGGCGCGCTGGCGATTGGTTCGGATTCGAATATCCGCATATCGCTTACCGAAGAACTCCGCGCGCTGGAATATTCTCAGCGCCTCCGCGATCATTCCCGCGCGGCGCTGGCAACGCCGCACTTATCAACTGGTCGGCACCTGTTCGAAATTGTCAATCAGGGCGCAGCGATCGCCGCCGGCCGAGATAGCGGAGATATCCGGGAAGGTGTCCTGGCGGACCTTGTCGCGCTCGATGATGAAAGTACCTGTCTGGGCAGCCGATCCGGGGATGCGCTGCTCGACAGCTATATATTTGCCGGTGATGATCGTCTGGTGACGGATGTCTGGTCTGCAGGTCGGCATCTGGTGCAGAATGGACACCACAGGGATCATGACCAGATAACCAGGCGTTACCGCGAAATCATGCGCGAACTCGGAGACGCAATATGACGCGTGACACGCTCCAAAACTGGCAATCGGTGCGGAAGGAAGTGCTCTCCCGGATCCATTCGCGACAATGGAAGCCCGGAGAACTTATACCCAATGAAGCCGACCTGGCACAGGAGTTTGGCTGCGCCAGGTCCACAGTGAACCGCGCGCTGCAAAACCTCGCAGACGACGGTTTGCTTGATCGCCGGCGCAAGGCCGGCACACGCGTCGCAATGCATCCGGTGCGTAAGGCGACAATGTCGATTCCCGTGATCCGCAACGAGATCATCGCCAGGGGAAGCGCGTATGGATATGACCTGATTTCTTCGGAGCGCAGTACGCCCCCCCCCCACGTCGCAGCTCTGATGGGTTTGGAGCCACGCACCGACGTTATTCATATTGCCTGCCTTCATTCGGCAGATGACACACCCTATGTTGTGGAGGATCGCTGGATCAGTTCTGATTGGGTTTCGTCCGACGATATGGTCAACTTTGCCCACCTTAGTCCCAATGAATGGCTCGTCACTCATGTCCCGTTCACCGCAGGCGACATTGCTTTTTCGGCCATATCTGCAGGCGCGTTTGAGGCAGGCCTGCTCGGGTGCGAATTGGGGGCGGCTTTGTTCGTCATTGACCGGACGACCCGCAACAACGAACGGACAATCACGACAGTTCGCCTCATCTTTGCCCCAGGCTACCGCATTGACACGGTAATCTGAGTCAACTTCGGCCTCAGTTGAGGTACTCGGCGCCTGCCTCCACTTGAGCCAATATCCCGGTCAAGGAGCGATCGAAGGTGCCGGACACCGATCAAGCCCGGAAGTAAAACTGCCGATAGCAGGCGTTTTGTGATAACAAAATAACGCTCCTCTCGGAGTGACCCGCTTTCACAAAGCCTATTTGAACGCCTTGATCACTGCATCGATGTTCACCTTGATCGATTTGTCATGGCGGCGGATGGGAGGAACTTCGCGCTGAATATCGAGCAATTCATAGACCGCCATTTGCGCCGCGCGCACTGAATATTCAACCGTGAAGACGACATCCTCGGGCACTTCGACAAACTGGCTGACGAGCGCAAGGTTTCCGGACGTCTTCGGCACCGGAAGAGGCCTGTCGCTCAGGGCCCGCGGCATGAACATGCTGGTGATGTACGGCATCCGGCAGGGGATGCAGTTCGCGGCCGCAAATGTTTTGTCGAAGTCGAAATTGAGGTGGCCACAAAGTTCGCGAAGAATGTCCTCACCGCTACAGGCTGACATGGGTTTCGCCACGAAATCGCCGATACGGTCCGGATGAAGCGCATAGCCCCAAAACACCTGGACATCATCAGGCTGGTTTGCAAAGTGCGGTTGATAGGCCAGTACAACCGACATCAACCAGTTGGAATCCCTGAAAGTCACAAGCCCGCCTGTACCTGCCTTGTTTCCGGAGAACGCCTCCATCTGCTCAAAGAAGGCCGTGTCTTTGAGCGTCACAGTGAAGGACGCCCAGCAGGATTCAGGAATACTTGAGTTGAACACCGATGGATCGCCAAACTCGGGCCTGCCATCAGCAAGTTTTTCCCAGAGCGACCAACCGCCGCTATCCGCCTTTGTGAGCGGTGTGGGCACACGTGTCATGGAGCCGATACTCGACGCATCGGTCATTGATCCGTTTTGAAAGATGACGAGATCATTTTCTCCCACTGCCACGCGCTTCGCTTCGCCTGCCTGTTTCAGCATGATGCCGACGACAGTCAGTTTGGCGGCATCAGCATCAAATTCGAAATCGGTGACGGTCGTGTCAGTCTGAAAGCGAACATTCTTCTCCCGCAGCCAGTGCACCAGGGGCAGGACAAGAGAGTCGTACTGATTGTAGACGGTCCGTTTGACGCCAGCGAGCGTCTCGATCCGGGAGAACTCTTTCATGAACCGGTGCAGATAGCGTCTGAACTCGACTGCGCTGTGCCATGGTTGAAAAGCGAACGTCGTTTGCCACATAAACCAGAAATTCGTCGTGAAGAATTCCGGTGACAGCCAGTCGGTTATGACACTGGTTCCAAGCTTTTCCTCACGCGCTTCAGTGAGCTTCAAAAGCTCTATACGATCTGTCATAGAGAAGCCCATCGAGCTGACATCCACGATGGCGCGGTTACGGTCCACCAGGCGCGCTTTTGAATGGGCTTTCATGCGGCTGTTGAATGCCAGAATCTCATCAAAAACCGTCTTTGACGGATCGCTGAGTGACGGAATGGTCTTGAACAGATCCCAGGTGCATTCGTAGTTGTCGGTTGTCAGCATCCGGCCGCCCCGCATGGAGTATCCGTCCTGCGGATTTCCCGCGCCATCAAGGCTTCCGCCCAGCTGGGGCAAGGATTCAAAAATCGTGATGTTCTCACCTTGCATGCCGCCGTCGCGGATCATGAATGCTGCGGCGGCGAGCGAGCCGATCCCGCCTCCGACCAGATAGGCCCTTATATATTGAGTCATGACAGGTTCTTTTCAAATTCGCCGGACGCAGAAGAAGCTATATGGACGCCCGTATCCTCACCGGTTTGCGGAAGGACGATTGTCCGTATGACAGAGCGCTCGAAGAGCGAATCTGTCGCTCAGATTGAGATCGATACGATGTCGTCGGTCACGTAGACGTAGTCGGGAACAGGCAGGTTAAGGGGTGCCGGTCCTTTCCGAATTCTTCCGGAAATATCGTATTGCGAGCCATGACAGGGGCAATACCAGCCGCCATACTCCCCGACATTTCCCTGATTCGGTCCGAGCGGTACGCAACCAAGGTGAGTGCAAACGCCAGATGTGATCAGGATATGGGGGTTTAGCGTGCCGTCGGGTTTGGGGCGCAACCGTGCCTCGTCCGTTTCAGGATCGCGGAGGCGTTCAATATTCACAGAGCGTGCGGAAGCAATCTCCGCATCGGTTCTGCGACGGATGAACCAGGGCAAGCCACCGATCAGCACCCGTATTTCGCTGGCGGCTTCCAATTTTGAAATATCCACGTCGAGTGAACTTGAGGCACGTGTATCGCCAGCCGGATTCATCTGGTCGACAAGCGGCCATACCGACATGAAGGCCCCGCCGAAAGCAAAGGCACCCGTCGCAATGAAGATGAAATTGCGGCGTTCGCTATCAGGAGAAGAAAAATCTGTCATGGGATATCACCTTGTCTTTCATGGACACTTGAGCTGACCCCGTAGGACGCATTCGGTTGCACGCCGGAGTAAGAATCCCGTTCGCGTCGCCTAAACATAGGAAAACGCGCGACCGAACTGCGGAGCCATACCGATAAGACGGGGGAACACGTTCTCGCCCTGTGCGAAGACAACCCAACGGTCTGGTTCTGGCTCGGGACCTTCATTGACGGGGAAGGGAGAGCGACACAATGAAAGCCCCAAGCCAGGGGCGGCAACACCCGTTACGGGTGCCAGGCATCCGCCCTATTCGGTTTGAACAGCATCTTTACCATCAGGCATCATCGGACAATAATCGTCGGGGTTGTGTCCCATAGCCTCATGCTTGGCCTGGCAGTCTTCGGCGTTCATCTTGTCATGATCCATCATGCTGGCATGGTCCATCTTGGAGTCCATGGCGGCGCCGCCCATTTCGTGACCTGCGCTCTCACCGTGTTCCATCATGTGACCATCAGCCATTGTCTCCTTCATGCCGGCCATACAATCCTTTGATCCCTCCTGCCCTGGCATGCAGGATTTCGCCGTATCGGCCGGGGCTTCGACCGCAAGCTTGACGGCATGGTCGTGTGAGGTGTGACCGTCCTGCGCAAGTGCTGCGGGCGACAAGGCGAATAGAGCGACGGCGGTAATCCAGATTGGTTTCATTGATGTCATCCTCTTTTTCAGATTGCCGCCCAAGGGGTATTGGGCGGTTGCTACGTATTACGCAGCTCACGAGCAGCACCCTCAGGACAAGAAGCAGCTCCATGCACAATGATTCAAAAGGCAAACCATGCTCGACCCCCGTTTGCTCGCCGCGTTTGTCATGGTTCTGTGGGCGTCATGCTATCCACTGATCACGCTGGGGCTTGATGACGCGCCACATCTGACCTTCGCCGCCCTGAGAGCCGTCATCGCTGGCACCGTGCTGATCGCAGCTGCCGGGCTCAAGCGCGCGCCGCTGCCCGGCACTCTCGCCGCCTGGGGCTGGATCATCCTGGCAGGCCTGAGCATGACAGCTCTTGGCTATTTTGGGATGTTTCATGCAGCCGACTTCCTGTCGCCAGGCCTCGCAACGGTGATAGAAAGCCTCCAGCCCCTGCTGGCTTCGCTGCTGGCGATCGTGTTCTTGCGCGAACGGCTCGGCCCGGCGGCGTGGTTTGGCCTTGTCCTTGGCATTATTGGTGTCGTACTTATCGCCGGCCCGCGCATTTTTGCGCCTGGTGGCGCCTCTACAGCACTTGGCATTGGCTTTGTCGTTCTCGCAACGAGCGGTGTCGCTATCGGCAATATTGCAATAAAGATGCTGTCGGTCGAAGTCGATGCCGCCATGGCCATGGGCCTTCAACTCCTTGTTGGGGCGCTTCCACTCACATTTCTGGCACTGTCAACTGAAACACCCTCGGCAATCAACTGGTCGCCCGTTTTCATCTTTTCGCTGCTTGGTCTCGCATTGCCCGGAACGGCTCTAGCCTATTGGCTTTGGCAAACCACTCTCAAGTCACTTGATGTTTCAAAGGCGGCCGCTTTCAGTTTCCTGGTCCCGATCATTGGCGTCAGCCTGGGTGCCGGCTTCTTCGGCGAGCCGTTAACCGCAAGCGTCATAAGTGGAGTGATCTTCGCCGCGATTGGCGTGTACCTCGCTTCGCGTCCGCGAAAATCGCGATCCCGCTCTGCTTTGACACCGCCTGCGTCCTAATTATCGGCATTGACCTGGCTCTGAAGACTCTTCCGGGCGCGATAAACGCGTGTCTCAACGGTCTTCACCGAAACACCCAGGATGTCGGCGACCTCGCTCTGGGGCAAGTCCTGCAGAACCTGCAGCGTGAAAGCCTGTTTCAGCTTTCCTGGAAGCGCGTCGATCAGGGCGCTCACCCTTGCCAGTTCGTCACGATGTTCATATTCCTCCGAAATATTTTGCGAAGGGTCGGCGATGTCGGGGCGATCAGGCCCATCAAGCGGCGCGGCGGTAAAGAAGAAGCTGCGCACAGCGCGTTTACGACCATGATCGCGCACCTTGTTGAGCGCGATATGGTAGAGCCATGTCGAGAATTTACGCGAAGGGTCGTAACGGGCCAGACCGCTCCAGGCAGCCGCGAATGCATCCTGCAGCACGTCATAAGCGTCGTCACTCCCCTGCATGCAACGATGTATGTAGCGATAGAGAGGTTCTTTATACCGGCGCATGAGTTCGGTGAAGGCGCGCTCGTCGCCCCCTGCTGCGGCTAGAGCAAGCTCCGCGTCGTTTCGCTCGGTTTCATGCACCTGGCTAAGCCTAGTCCCCCGTCAGTGCCCGAACGACTTCTGCATCGAAGACTGCCGCCTGCTCCTCTGTAAGCAGTTCTCGCATTTCAAATACATGTTCGATGGTCAATTTTTGCAATTCCCCCATTGCCTGATGAAACTCCTCGATCGCCGCCTGAACCCTCGGCGAGTTTGTCTTGTCTGCGCTGATCGCCTCTGCGAGTGCCCGATTTGCCCCCTTGAGCCGGGCCTCAAGTTGGGATTTATGGATCGCAAACCTCTCTTCAGTCACTTCCAGCTTCACTTCCTGATCCTTGCTCAGGTTCAGGTCGTGATGGACCAGATCATGCAGTCCCGCCGCTGAGTTGGACGGACGGGCGTTATTAAGATGTCCCGACAAAAATACTCCCGTCATGCCCGCGCACAGGGCGATGAAGGCGACGATGATCCAGTGTTCCAGCTTCATCCGCCTGTGATTATCCCAGGAGAGCCGATGGCGCAAACGGTGCCTGCGTCGAAAAAACTTCAAATTCAGCGGCTGGCGGGCCCGATGGGGCGACCAATATACCGACAGAAAGTCCAATCGCGACCGCGAGTGTCATCGCGCCAATACGGCTCATCAGGGGCGCGGCCATCAACCCGCCGCTGGCAGGCAGCGAAGCGGGAAGCACTGCGAACACGCCTTTCTGGCGGGCATCTATACGGTCCCAGACCTGAGGCTCAAGATTGCGCAGATCCCTGTCGATCGGATCCGATTTAAGCCGAGCGAGCAATTGGTCGAGATCTTTGGACATGTATTCACCTCATATCACAAACGTTAGGTATCATTGCGTATTGCTTGGTACGTTCCGCCTGAGCGGAGCCCTCAAAAAAGATTCAGGAAAGTGCAATTTGTAGGTATTATTGCGTATTGCATGGTACGTTCCGCTCGCATTTTGTTCTCAAGAACTGAATCAGACATGCTCTAGGTCCGATCAAGAGAAACTGCAATTGACCCACTGCTGGATACATCTGAACAGGTAAGATCGTTCAGCACACTGGGATCATTCCTCAATCTGCGATAGCCTGATCCCATGGTGATGAATATTCAAGCCGCGGCCTCTCGATGGCGCACAGCGGGCGTTTACCTGTTATTAATGGCCGGTTTCAATACCGTCTGGGAAATCGCGCAGTTTCCGCTCTATCAGATTTGGCTCGAGGGGTCGTTTCGCGCGCAGATCTACGCCATAAGCCACTGCACAATTGGCGACGTGATGATCGCGGCCGTCTCACTTACGCTGGCATATGTGCTGGTCGGGCGCGGGCCATGCTCGCATCGAAGATTTTGGGCGACGGCGCTCGCAACAACCGCGTTCGGGGTCGCCTATACCGTGTTCAGTGAATGGCAAAATGTATCGATACGTGGCAGCTGGGCTTACCGCGATATCATGCCGCTCGTGCCGCCGTTTGGAACGGGCCTTGCCCCACTCCTGCAATGGACAATCCTGCCCTTGCCGGCGTTCGCCCTCGTGCACCGGATTTCTCGGGCCTAAAATTCTTGCAACTTTGTCGCACGCAATACCTGCGCCGAAATTGAGGGGCCGACAACTGCCCGGCGTAACCGACATTGAATAGCGTTCCGTTGATTCGAAACGCTACATGCTCAAAGGAGAACCTCATGCGTCTTAAACTCGCGGGACTGTTAATCGTCACCAGCACGCTCAGTGCGTCAGCCGCTCTGGCCGATGTCTACGATCTCAAAATCGATCAGTTCGAACGTACGGTCGAGGGCAAGACGCTGACAGGTGTTAGTATCAATGGGGCCAGCCCCGGCCCTTTGCTGCGTCTGCATGAAGGCGAAGATGTCACGATCAACGTCACCAATACGCTGGCTGTCGATACGTCCCTCCACTGGCACGGAATCATACTGAACGCCAAGATGGACGGGGTGCCAGGTATCAGTTTTGATGGCATCGCGCCTGGCGAGACTTATACGTATCATTTCACGGCCAAACAATCGGGCACTTATTGGTATCACGGTCACTCCGCACTTCAGGAACAAGAGGGCGTTTTTGCACCGATCATTATCGAACCTGCCGCACCGGAGCCCTTCCAGTATGACCGTGAGCATGTCGTAATCCTGTCTGACTGGCTGAATGACAGTCCCTATAAAGCGCTCGCAAATCTCAAGAAGCGGTCGAATTATTACAATTACAATCGGCGGACTGTCTTCGACCTCTGGCGTGATTGGAGGAATGCGGATGGGGCCCAGAAGACTAACGTCATTAAAGAGCGTCTGGCTTGGGGCCGGATGCGCATGGACCCGAGCGATATCGTCGACATTACCGGCTATACATTCCTTGTGAACGGCGAAACGCCTCAGGATAATTGGAACGCGCTGTTCGAGCCCGGCGAAAAGATCCGCCTCCGGTTCATCAATGCAGCGGCCATGACCTATTTTGACGTCAAAATTCCGGGGCTGAAGATGACCGTTGTGCAGGCCGATGGTCAGAATATCGAGCCCATTTCTGTGGATGAGTTCCCGATCGCCATTGCAGAGACATTTGATGTCATTGTCGAACCGGAAGCAGGCAAGTCTTATACGATTTTTGCGGCTGCCAAGGACCGCTCAGGCTATGCAAGGGGCACGATCAGCGAAACGCCCGGTGCCGAAGCGGCGATTCCTGAACTTGGACCGCGCCCAGAACTAACCATGACTGCGATGGGCGGCAGTCACGGTGACCATGGTATCACGAACGACAAACCCAAAAGTGCCGAAACGGGCATGGAGGGCATGGCAATGGGCATGAGCGCGGACGATCATGCCGGATACGGCAGCATGTCGGCGATGGAAACTGGACCGATAGTCCTCAGCTATGCCGATCTTCGTGCACTCACACCCTATACGGACCGCCGTGCGCCCGACCGCGAGATCGAATTGCGATTGACGGGCAACATGGAGCGATACGTCTGGTCCATCGATGACGTGAAGTTCGGCGATGCTGGCCCACTCGAGCTCAATTATGGCGAGCGGGTTCGCATCACGTTCAAGAATGAAACTATGATGGAGCACCCGATGCACCTGCACGGATTGTGGATGGATCTGGTCAATGGCGAAGGCGATATGGCCCCGCGCAAGCACACTATCACGATCAGGCCCGGGGAAACGATTTCCGCCGACGTAACGGTCGATGCGACCGGGTCATGGGCCTTTCACTGCCACATACTGCAGCACGCTGCGACGGGTATGTTCCGGAAGGTCACCGTCATTGGCGGCCCGCAATAGCTCCCACCCAACAAGGATAAGACAAATGAAATACATATTCCTGCTTGCAGGCGTGTTGGCTACTGCGCCCGCCTCGCCTGCCTTCGCAGCCGAAGGCGATCCGGTTTACAATTACACCCTCATGGAAGCTGACATCGCCGAAATCGACAATGAAACAGTCGGTGCCTGGGATGCCCAAGGCTGGATCGGTGGCGACTACAATCGATTCTGGTGGAAGAGCGAAGGCGCGTTGACCGACGGAAACTTTGAGGACGCCGAGATACAAGCCCTCTATTCGCGCAATATTTCCAGGTTCTGGGATGCGCAGGTTGGCGTGCGTTACGATCTTGAGCCCAAAGGAGAGACATATGGTGTTATCGGCCTGCAAGGGCTTGCCCCCTACTTCTTCGAAGTCGATGCAGCCGCCTTTGTATCCTCAAGCGGAGAAGTCAGTGCAAGGTTCGACGCGACAGGAGAACTCCTGTTTACCCAGCGTCTGATCCTTGAACCCGGTGTGGCGTTCGATTTCTTTGCAGAACGCGACCGGTCTAGGCAAATCGGATCGGGCCTTTCGACAGCTGAATTCAGTGCCCAGCTGCGCTATGAGTTCACCCGAGAACTCGCTCCGTATGTCGAGCTTGCTTATCAGAAAGCCTATGGGGAAACGGCTGACTTTCAACGCGCCGCGACAGGCAGCGATGATGACACTGTTTTCAAAATTGGCCTGCGGACAATGTTCTGACGCCGCTCGGAAGTGACCTCTTGCTCGGCCAAAGCCGAACAAGGCGCGCATCCGCAGATCCAAACGACGGCTCGCATCGAATGGTGCGGGCCTTTATGGAAGAGTTTCAAACTTTCTACTGTGATGTATTGTGGGCTACATGCCGCGATTTTCCTGGATATGGCAATCACAGGCTACGATACTCACGCTTAGCGGGGGCGATTTAAAATAAGGCGTGTTTCGGACCGTTGAGTTTCCATATTGGCCTTTTGCTGCCCATGGCTAGTTAGGCTGCGACTGTCTGTTTTACGACTGCGTTTGGTTGCGAGTTCAATCGGACGGCGCAACACTTAAGTTTTAGGCAGAACTGGAGTGAAAGCCATGAAGCAACGCCAGAGGACATAATGTTCGGCGGCGTAACGTGCCGAGATTTTGGATCGGTTAAGTCGCGGGGCACCGGTGAAGGCGAAGCGGCTTGGTTTTGGACGCTCTTCGCCGTTCGTAGCCGCGTCCTGAGAAGCGACAATCCGAAACCAAAAGATCAGAACTGATAGACTGGCGCAAATCCGCCGCCGCTCGTCCGGAAATTTGTCGTCTGTCCCTGGTAAACGCGTGCAGCCAGTAGCAGAGTTTCCCCAGCATAGGTATATAGCCGAACATCATATTTGAGCGTTATGCGCTCGCCAGCCACAGTGACAGCTCGCATTGTCGGCGCGATCAGCGCCTGGGCAATATAGTTTCCAGCCAGAATATCCGCCCAGACCCGTTTCGTCAGCTTGTCACCGCGATAAGTCGCCCGGCTGCCGAAGCCAGCGGCGGGTTTGAAGAAATATCCGCGTCGATCGGTCCAGAGTTCGTCGGCGACAGCTTCTGTGACGCGCCGCGTACCGGGAATCTTCGAAAGCGCCGCGCGATGAACCGCATCGGCGCTCCAGGACTCAAGCAGATCTGCATCGCTAAGCCAGATCAGGTTCTGCTTGTCGGCATAGAGCGCGTGATGGCGGGGCGCCGGACTGACGATCGCTGCGTCCTCCAGAAGTGCAGCGCGCAAGTGAGCGTTTCCTGGCTCAGACAGATCAAAATCCGTGAGCCTGTTGTAGACCATGTCGATCGTCTTGCCGCCGGAGGTCAGAACACCATTCTCGAACGTCAGCGCCTTGGGGCCAAGAATCAGGGTTTCGATACCATTGCGCGTCAATAAATCCCGGGCGAGCAACATGTCCGGATAGAGGTATTGCTCAGAGGCATCCTCATCGACAATTGCCAGCGTGTCCGGGCGGCCTTCTCGCCCCGCCGCCTGCCATTCTGCGATGAAGCTCTCCATCAGGAGTGTATCGATCGCGTCTGAGCTTGTGAGGCGCGCATCCCCGCAAGCTACCGCATGTTCTGCGACGGCACGCTGGAGCGCGTTGACCAGGAAAGCCCCACCCGCATTCGTATTGACCTCGATGAGCTTCGGCCCGTCTTCAGAAATGTGAAAATCATACCCCATGAACAGACCGCGCGTGCCCGTCTGAACTCTGGTAATCCTGTCGCCCGACCGAGCCAGCGCCGCGTCCTGATAGGGCGCAAGTGCGGCCACCGCTTCAATTGCCACCACCTGGGCCTGCATTGCGGCCAGGTCTGCAGGCGAGACGAACACAGCGGTAGCGGCGAACAGGTTTGGCCGCGCGGCCAGCAGCGCGCCGAGTTCATGATTGCCGGCATGCGCCAAAATAGCCGCATCAAGTTCCGCCCTGCCAAGCGTCATACAAAAGCAGGACTGGTTGAGGGCGATCAGGTCGGTGGCGCCGTCAAGTTCGCAGGTCTCATCGCACCTCATGGCGAATCCTTTCTGGGCGATGATCTGCGTCTGCAGATGCAACCCGTTTCCCTCTTATAGGCGCCGGTCCAGGCGCGGGGAAGCCGGGTTCATCTCGCGCCAGTCTGATCCTGAGGGTTTAAGCGTCATGCGCCGTATCAAAATCGCTCACCTCATTTTTTAACGCGCGAACTGGAAAGGGGATATCTGCTATCATGACAACACACTGGCCCAGCGGATATGGCGTGATTGTCCATACCAGAGAGACGCAGCAACGCCTTCAGATTGTGCAGCAAGCTGCCGAGCGTGGAGACTTGGCGCTGACACCCGCTGACGTACCGGACATATTCTCCGCAACAGACAGGCTCGCGAATGCGGCAATGTGGCTCATCGCACACATGTCATATGCGCGCCGTTTTGACCTCACTGGCGCGGCGCTGGAGGCCAAGGATTTCAAGCAAACGCCTGAAGGGCATATGGGCGGATCGCTCAACATGGCGGTTGCGTTTGCAGGCTATCTCGCCGCCAATGCACTGAGTGGCCATACGCGCGCCTGGACCCTTGGGCAGGGTCACTGCGTTGCCGCCATCGAAGCCATCAACGCGCTGACAGGTGACGTGTCAGCGACGCAGCGTGGTCGCTATGATCGTAGCGAAGCCGGGCTGAACGCGCTCGCCCGCGACTTTTACAGTTATGCGATCACCCCTGATGGCCGCCCTGGTGTTCCGCTGGGTAGTCACGTCAACCCGAATACGGCCGGAGGGCTGTCAGAGGGCGGGTATCTTGGCTTTGCCAGTCTCCAGTATGTCCACATGCCTTTGCCGGGCGAGCGCCTTGTCGCCTTTCTGAGCGACGGGGCGTTTGAAGAGCAGCGCGGGTCCGACTGGGCGCCGCGCTGGTGGCGGGCCAGCGACAGCGGCTTCGCCATACCCGTCATGGTGCTGAACGGTCGCCGGATCGAACAGCGCACGGAGATCAGCCAGGAGGGCGGGCTTGATTGGCTGGTCAAACATCTTGAGCTGAGCGGGTTCGACCCAATCATCGTGGATGGCCATGATCCACTGTCTTACGCCTGGGGCATTTTGGAGGCTGAGGCGCGGCTCGCAAAACTGGTCGAAACCGACGGCCCCTACCCTGCGCGACTGCCCTATCTGATCGCGCCTTGCATCAAAGGATTTGGTTTTCCCGGGGCTGGCAGCAACAGGGCGCACAATCTTCCGCTCGACGGTCATCCACACGAGAACGCTTCGGCACGAGAGACTTTCAACGCAGGCGCGCGGACACTCTTCACCCTGCCGGAAGTCCTGGATGATGCTGTCCGGACCCTGAGTGTCCACACAGCGCAAAACCGTCCCCTTGAAAGCCACAACGCGCTTGCTGTTCGCAATGTAGCCAGCCCGGACCTGCCCGCGCCTGCAGCGGTTTCAGAGCGCAGCCCAGCCCCGAATTGCGCCATGGACGCAATCGACCGCTGTTTCACTGATATTGTCCGCGCCAATCCACGCTTGCGGGTCCGCGTTGCAAACCCGGATGAGCTGCGATCAAATCATATGCCGCTAACGCTTGAAATGCTGAAGCACAGGGTCAACGCGCCAGAGCCTGGCACGCCGGAGGCTGTCAATGGCAGTGTCATTACGGCCCTGAATGAAGAGGCGGTAATTGCAGCGGTCTTGGGAAACAAGGGCGGGCTCAATCTTGCCGTCAGCTATGAAGCCTTTGCGATGAAGATGCTGGGCGCGCTGCGCCAGGAGATCATCTTTGCCCGCCACCAGAAAGAGCTTGGTCAGTCTCCGGGCTGGATCAGCGTCCCGCTGATTGCAACCTCGCATACCTGGGAGAATGCCAAGAATGAGCAATCCCATCAGGATCCGACCCTGCCCGAAGCCTTGCTTGGTGAAATGTCGGAGACTGCCCGTGTGATCTTTCCGGTCGACGCAAGCAGCGCTGCGCAGGCCCTGCGCGTCGTCTATCGCGGACATGGCGAAATAGCCTGTCTCGTGACACCGAAACGAGATGTCCCGGATATCCTGTCTCAGGAAGAAGCTGCAGCTGCCCTGGATATCGGGGCAATTCACATTGCCGGAGATGTCACAGCGGCGCGTGTCCAGCTGGTCGCGATCGGCGCCTATCAGGCGCAGGAAGCCCTCGCCGCACATCGGCGCCTGACCGATCGCGGCCTGCCATGCTGCGTCACCCTTATCCTGGAGCCTGGCAAGTTTCGCGCCGGGCGCGACCCGCTGGAACGCGCTTTCACGGCAACGGACGAAACGCTTCACACCCTGTTTCCGGTCGGACTGCCGCGCGTGCTACTGACCCATACCAGGCCGGAGCCGATGACCGGCATCCTCCGGCGAATCGACGGCGGTCCGGATCAAATGCGCGCGCTGGGCTATATCTCGCGCGGCGGGACTCTGGATGTGCATGGCATGCTATTCGCCAATCACTGCACCTGGGCTCACGCCGTTGATGCTGCCATCACCGTTCTGAAAGAATTACCCTCAGACCTTCTGTCTGCAGATGAGCGCCGGGCCATTGAAGGCTCCGGCAACCCGTCTGTGCTGACACATGCAAAACCCATTCACCGCGAGGAGACCGCACTATGACCCTTACCCTGACCAGCCTTGGCGGCGCAGGAACCGTTACCGGTTCACGCCATCTCCTCGAATGCAACGGCCAGCGCCTTCTGATCGATTGCGGCCTTTTTCAGGGTTACAAGGCTTTGCGCGAACGCAACTGGGCGCCATTTCCAGTCGATCCGGCATCGATTGACGCGATCGTACTCACCCACGCTCATATTGATCATAGCGGATACCTGCCGAAACTGGTCCGGGAAGGTTATCGTGGACCGGTCTTCTGTTCGAGCGCGACCAAGGACCTTTGCGGAATCCTGCTACGTGATAGCGCCTATATTTCAGAGCGCGATGCCGAGCGAGCCAACCGGTACCGCTATACCCGGCACACTCCAGCCAAACCGCTTTATACGATCGCCGACGCCGAGGCGGCCATAGAGCTGCTCACGCCGATAGAGTTTCATCAGGACATTCATCTCGCCATCGGCGCCGATATCCATTTGCGGCGGGCCGGCCATATTCTCGGTGCATCAACAGTCGAGGTGCGCTGGGGCGGCAAAACCATCGTCTTTTCCGGGGACCTCGGACGCTACGGCGATCCATTCATGTTCGATCCCGAGCCCGTGCGAAAAGCTGACTATGTCGTCGTGGAGTCAACCTATGGTGATCGCACCCACCCAAAGGTCGATCCCATGGAACAATTGGGCGAAGTGATCGATCGTACAGTCAGACGCGGTGGCACGATTATTATTCCGGCTTTCGCCGTCGGGCGCACCCAGCTTATCCTCTACCACATCTGGATGCTCAAAAAGGCGGGTCAGTTCCAGAATGTTGCAATCTATCTGGACAGTCCAATGGCGATCAACGCGACAGAACTGCTCTGCGCGCATCTCGAAGACCACAGATTTGCACCGCAGGTTTGCAAAGAAACCTGTTCGATCGCGACATATGCCCGAGATGTCGAAGCGTCCAAGGCGATCACCCAGGACCAGATGCCAAAAGTCGTGATCGCGGCAAGCGGGATGGTGACGGGAGGACGCGTGCTGCACCATATTCAGGCCTTCGGCGGAGACCGGAAGAACACGATCCTGTTTGCCGGATATCAGGCCGCCGGCACGCGCGGCGACAGGATTCTCAAAGGTGCGAACACGGTCAAAATGTTCGGCCACGATGTTCATATCGGCGCGGAGATCGCCAATCTGCCCGCCCTGTCAGCCCATGCTGACGCGGATGAACTGATGACCTGGCTTGATGGGTTTGAAACGCGCCCGACACGCGCCTTTGTTGTTCACGGCGAACCGGACGCGTCAGATGCGCTGAGCGCGCGCATGCAGGATGAGCTTGGTTGGAGCAGCGACGTCGTCGAGAGCGAGAAAACCTATGATCTGGGGGGAAACATGTGATGGGGCGCGACAACCGCTCACAACACCCCGGTCAACTGACCGCCCGGCGACTCAAATGGCATACCCAGGATGATGCGATTATCCTGATGCGGACCGACTGCCCGGTTTGCCGCTCAGAAGGCCTGACTTCGCGCTCACGGGTGCTGGTTAGTTGTGGCGAGACGGAAGTGATCGCGACTCTGCACCAGATTGAAGATGAGTGGCTCGCCCTTACCGAAGCGGGACTCTCAGAAGCGGCCTGGAAACGGCTCGGCGCGGAGCCGGGTTCGGCCCTCAAGATCAGCCATGCCCCGACGCTACCCTCGCTCTCCGATGTCCGTCAGCGCATGACGGGCAAGCGCCTGCCAGGCGATGCCTATGACCGCATCATCACTGATGTCGCAGCAGGATTGTATTCCGATGTGCATCTGGCCGCCTTTGTCTCGACCTGCTCGACCCTGCCTCTCGATATTCACGAAATGACATCCCTGACCGGAGCCATGGTCAAGGTGGGCGAGCAGCTCGACTGGGACCGGGAGATGGTCCTGGACAAGCATTGCATTGGCGGCCTGCCTGGCAACCGCACAACGCCCATCGTTGTCGCTATCCTGGCCAGCCTTGGCCTGATCATTCCGAAGACGTCTTCACGGGCGATCACGTCGCCTGCCGGGACGGCCGACACGATGGAAACGCTCACACCCGTCGACCTCTCGCTGTCTGAGATCAGGCGGGTGGTCGATGCGGAGGGCGGATGCCTGGCCTGGGGCGGCGCCGTGCGGCTCAGCCCGGCCGATGACATTCTGATCCGCATCGAACGCGCCCTCGACATTGACGCGGAAGGCCAGCTCATCGCATCAGTCCTGTCAAAGAAGATCGCCGCCGGTGCAACCCATGTGGTTCTGGATCTTCCCGTCGGGCCGACAGCAAAGCTGCGCAGCCAGTCTGATGCCCGGGCGCTTGCCCAGCACATGACGATCGTTGCAGGCGAATTTGGCCTGAAGACCAGGTGTGTATTCAGCGATGGACTCCAACCGGTTGGCCGGGGCATCGGACCCGCGCTCGAAGCCCGGGACGTGCTGCATGTCCTGCAAAGGAGCCAGAATGCACCGCCCGATCTTCGCGAGCGCGCAATATCACTCGCCGGCACAGCCCTGGAACTCGCTGGCACGGCTGTACCAGGAACAGGCGTTGCGCTCGCCCGCGAGGCACTGGACAGCGGCTCTGCCTGGACGAAATTTCAGGCAATCTGCGCTGCTCAGGGCGGCATGCGCGAACCGCCCAGAGCACAGCAAACAGTACCCGTCACGGCAATCCGAGCCGGCAGATTGTCGGCGATTGACAATCGCAAACTGTCTCGGCTCGCCAAACTTGCCGGAGCTCCGGCACGGCCAGCGGCAGGGCTGATACTCCACAAACGCCTTGGCGATGAGGTTGCATTCGGCGAGCCGGTTGTGACGATCCATGCAGAGGCGCCAGGAGAGATCGCTTATGCGATGGCCTATGCCATCTCCAACGCCGACATGTTCACCATCGAGGACTGATCCATGACGATTTACATTCCGCTTCCCGGAAACGAAGCGATGGCTGCGCAACTCGCTGAGATCACGAACAGCGCGCTCGGTGAGCTGGAATTGCGCCGGTTTCCGGATCAGGAGACCTATGTCCGGATTGCCTCGGATGTGGCGGGTAAATCCGTAGAACTGGTCTGCACACTGGCCCGCCCCGATCCACAATTGCCGGGACTCCTGTTCGCGGCCTATACAGCACGCGAACTTGGTGCAACGTCAGTCGGGCTGATTGCGCCCTATCTCGCCTACATGCGCCAGGACAAGCGATTCTCTGATGGTGAATCGGTTTCCTCGCGGCACTTTGCAAGACTGCTGTCCGAGGCGTTCGACCGCGTTGTGACAGTCGACCCGCATTTGCACCGCATTCATGATCTGGACGAGGTTTTTTCGATCAAGACGAAAGTCGTGCACGCCGCTCCAGCGCTCGCCGACTGGATCACGACACATGTCGAAAACCCACTCATCATCGGGCCTGACTCTGAAAGCGCGCAATGGGTCTCCGATGTTGCCGGACGGATTGGCGCGCCTCACCTTGTGCTTTCGAAAATCCGCCACGGTGACCGAAATGTCGAAGTCACGGCACCGGGTCTCGAGAACTGGACCGGCTACCAACCTGTTCTGGTCGACGACATCGCTTCGTCGGGCCGCACCATGATTGAAGCAGCACGCCATTTCGAAACGACAGGCTTTCCCAAACCCGTCTGCGTCGTGGTCCATGCACTGTTTGCCGGTGATGCATATGAAGCCCTCAAGGCGGTATCATCACGAGTCGTATCGACAAATACTGTGCCGCATGTATCCGCCGATATCTCGATCACCTCGTTGATTGTCAGCTAGGCTGCCGGTGGAAGAGGCCCTCCCGGTCCCGTAGTCGGTCGAAGCAACGAACACTCAAGACCGTCTGATCTTCAAGTGATTCAATCTCTGCCCCGGTCACGTCCAGGCCAAAGGCCTGGCAGAACTTAAGGCAAGGTGTCCTGCTCACCTGTGTCGGGAACCGCAGGGAACCCCCAGAGCGCACAGGCGTTTAGCCAGCATGGCCCCACACGCAAACTCCGGGAGAAGAAAAGCGAATGAATAATTACACAAAATTCGGCGCCATGATCGCAACATCAACAGTCGTGATGCTGGGCCTCATGTATCTCAATACATACGAATGGGGACACGTTTTCTGGAGCGAGACCCGTTTTTACATGGCCTTCCTCATGGGCGCGGCAATGGCGGCTATCATGCTCGCCTTCATGCTTGGGATGTACAAGAACCGGCGTGCGAATATCGGCATCTTCGCCACAAGCGCGGCGGTGTTCATCCTCGCATTGTTCCTGGTCCGGAGCCAGGCGACCATTGGGGACGAATCCTGGATGAGCGCCATGATCCCCCACCACTCGATCGCGATCCTCACCAGTGAGCGCGCCAATATCGACGATATGCGTGTTCGCGAACTGGCCGATAGCATCATCGAAGCCCAGCGTCGTGAGATCAGGGAAATGAAATGGCTGCTGGACGACATCCGCGCAAATGGTGAAGCGACAACGCCTGCTGAGGCGGATGCACGACCGGTGCCCGGGTTTGGCGAACAAGATTAAACCCGGCCAGGTGTCGATCTTTGGACTGGGATACCCGTACTTCGCATAACCCTCGAACGTTGGGCATTATTCAGCACATCAGCGGCACGCGCCCGGCTGAAACCATCTCCTTCAAGATCGCGTTTGATCATTTCAGGGGCTGTCGCGAATGACTTTGAGAATCCGGGCCATCAGTTCGAGTTTTGAAAGGGAGTCTGTCTGGTTCACAATGGCCTGGCACATCCGCCGGGATGTGTCGGACGGCGAGCGGGAGCGGTCCTGTTTGGTGACGCCCGTCTCGAACAGCTCGGCCAGGGAAACATCGAGCCGTTTCGCCACATCCATAATGATGCCGGCACTCAGACGGTTCATGCCCGTCTCGTACTTCTGGAGTTGCTGATGACTGATGCCGAGCCCGAGACTGAGCTCGGCGAGCGTCATTCCCCGGGCCTTCCTGAACCGGCGCACATTCTCCCCCACAAGGCGGTCGACATCTGTCACGGCCCGTGCTGCTTTTCCTGTTGGCTTGGGTTTCTTCAAGCGCTTACCCCGGACCCTCTGGACGCAGACCAGATGTCATTCAGACCAGGCCTGAATGCTGCCTCCAGTCACAGAATACACGTCCTTCCGGGTACGGCGAGACAAAAAAGCTGTTCCCGAGCGAGCAGGAACAGGCGCATCTGCTGCCTGAGCTGATCGCTGGCCCGGAGACCTGTCCGGGAGGCACCTGCCCCTCACGCCTTGCCGGCCCGGTCGCCATCCAGGGCGTCAAACGCCTCGGCGAGACTGAATCCGGGCCAGGGTTTGGGCCAGACAACTGGATAGTCAGCCGAAAAGAGCCGGTCGCCATCACTGAGATCATGCGTGACTCCGACCTGGGCGATGGCGCCTTTCCGGTCCAGGTACCGGACCTGGTCTCCGCAATAGCGAAACGATACCGCCCGCCGCCAGCTATCGGACATGTTGCCGCCGGCGCCGTGGACCGTCATCACATGATGGATGATGACATCCCCGGGCTCCACCGCGAAGGAGACAATGTCATAGTCCTCCGGCGCGGATTCTATGTCCGGACAGCGACCTTCAGGAGATGACTGGAAAGGTGTCTGGGACACGAACACGTTCGGCGCGAAGACCTGGCCCCACTTGTGCGAGCCTCTGACATATTGGGTGACGCCATTGTCCAGGCTTGCAGCGTCAAGCGGGATCCAGACGATCACGCATTGGTCGCCCTCGATCTGGAAATAGGCGAGATCCTGGTGAAAGGCTGTCTTCTGGCGCGTATGGGGCGCCTTCACAAATGTCGTGTCTTCCCAGAAATTCAGGTAGCGCGCATCGAGCAGGCTGGCGGCAATTTGCGGGAGGGCCGAGTCGAAGGCCACCTTCCGGACCCCGCGATCATGCCGCCAGGCTGCAACATCATAGAAGAAGAGGCCGGTCTCGGCTGACGGGTCCGACTCCAGCAGTGGTCGGGCCGCGGCGTCGGACCGGATGAGTGCCTTCATGGCCTGCATGTCGAACCGGTCCGCCTCGCCGGTATCGACGCTCTGGCTCTGGTCCCAGACCTGGCCTGCAAGCGCTTCGAAATCATAGCCTGTCGGCGAGTGACCGAGCCGGCTCATCTGTCCTGCAACGGCGTGTCGCAGGTGGTCGACCTCTGCGCCTGTCAGGACATTCCTCAGGCAAATGACACCATCCCGGTTGAAAGCCGACTGCTCGGCGTCGCTCATCCTGCCGCGCATGCTGGGGCTCATGCGACCTTGCCCCGCCGGGCCTCTGACCGTGCCGCACCATTTGCCGCGACGATCGCTTCGGCATTGCGATAGCGGTCAAGCTGGCGGTCGAACGTCGCCTCGTCGATGGTCGACACGGCAGGTATCCAGGCCCAGTTGTCCCCTTCCCGCTTCGGAAGACCGAGGGGCTCGGTTTGCCAGACCCGCTGGACAAGGTTGAAGAATTTCTGGTGTGTCAGCCAGCTGAGCCGGGATATGTGATTGTCCAGGCAATAGGCTGTCAGACCGAGACCGAGGCGGCACCGGACGCGGAAAGCGTCGACCGGATCGGTTGCCAGGGACCGGTCCGTCACGAACCGGGAGCACTCCCAGACATCGCGGCCGACCGGATAGGGCTGGAGATCGCAATAGTCGGCAAAGAGTTCGCTCAGCATATGCGGCCCGACGGTCGGGTTGAGTCGAGACGTGCCGGCAACCTCGCCTGCGGTCGTCAGGGCGATGACGTAGACAGTGTCGGCGGTATCGAACGGGTCCTTGTCATAGCCCGGTTCGATGTCCGGTATGTCCCACCCCCATTCGCCGACCACGATGCGGTAGCGCATCTTGTGCATCTCATCGATGAGGTCTGAATACTGATGGCAGTTGTCCGGTGTGATGATCTTGAACATGCGCTCTACTCCTCCTTGGGCATGAGGAGCATGTCGCGGATGCGGGTGCGGGTAATGTCCCCTTTAGGGGACTGGTCAGGGCAGAATCTGGTGGCGGGCGATAGCGCTTGCGACCAGGTGCGCCCGGTTCACGGCATCAAGTTTGTCCCGTGCCCGCCGCAATGTCTTTTTGACCGTGTCCTCCTGGATCCCCAGGATATGGGCAATCTCCCAATTGGACTTGCCGGCGGCTGCGAACTGGACGCATTCGGTCTCGCGGGGCGTGAGTTCGGCAACTTTCTGATAAGGAAAGGGACCCAGCATCGCTTCGAGATGATAATAGGCAACCTGGCAGACGATTTCGAGTTCCGCGATCTCGGTCGGTGACAGGTCAGGCTTGACGCCGCCGCCCAGCGAGACACCACCCGATACGCTCTCGAGGGCATGCATGGGAAACATCATGCCATGGGTGATGCCGTAATCATGCACCATGTCGACGGTGCGCCGGCCAGCCCGCGTGGCATGGGCGCGCGCTTCGGCCCAGCTGAAAGGCCGTTTCGAACGCACGGCGCAGAAGGCAATCGGATCGTGAAGGATGGCAGCCCGGGTGCGCCTGGCCGCCTTGAGTTCCTCAGGCCAGTTGGAGAGGTAAAGTATGTCCTTCAGCGGAACATTCATCGGATTGACGAGCTGGCCGAGGAATATTTTCTCGAAGCCATAGGCTTCAATGAAGACGGCAAGGGCTTCGATCGTCTCGGCACTCGTCACGGTCGCCGAAATCAGGCGGATGGCATGGAGGACGGCAGACCCGTTATAATCATGCATGGACATCTTTCCTGTTCAGGAAACCGCTTCTGGCTGACCCTTCCGGCACGTCGCGGGCATGGGTATGGCTTGCCCGTACTGCCTTCAAACTCCTCTTTAATGTTGCATAATATTCCTACTTATGGTTTAACGTGTATGTATTCAAATGTACATGTTTTTTACGCGTCCGCGGGAATGGACGCGGGGGTGACGCGAGAGCCTTAACGCAGGATTCCCGGAGCTCGGCGCTTGATCCGATCGCGTCACGCTTCTGCATCCGAATACGATTGCGACCCCATACGGCACGAGAGGACAGAGTGTTCCCTGCAAGAGTCCATGATCCGGAATTGTCCCGTGACTGCTGGCGGTACGAGGTGCGACGAGAGGCAGCTGAATCGGCGTTCCCATGCCGCAGGATGCGCGCCTCCCGTTTCTGGCCTGCCCCGCAAGACCTCCCATGAAGCCCGGCATCTCCCAATCCTTGCCGGCCGATCAATACCCGCCCGGGTCCTGGCAGTATTACCTGCGGGCGGGTCAGAAATGCCTTGCGGCCGGGCGATCTGAGGCCGCCCTGCCCCCTTTGCTGGCGGCGAACCGCCTTCGCCCCGGGCACGCCCCTGTCCAGCAATCGCTCGGCGCGGCCTTCCTGCGCACCGGCGCGCCAGACCTGGCTTTGGCGTGGTTCGATCAGCTTCTTTCCCTCAATCCGGTCGATGGGCGCGCCCTCCACGGACGCGGCCTGGCCCTGCATGCCCTCATGGACCGGCCAGCGGCCCTCGCCGCCTTTCGCCAGAGCGTCGACTGCCATCCCGATGCCTGGCAGTCATGGGGATCCCTTGCCGACATCACACCGGATGAGGATGAGCGGATTGGCGCAATCCAGTGCGCGGCTGATGCGCTCCTGCGCCTATGCGGCAGCGGGCAAAACCGTCCGCGTAATTTTGCAGACTGCGCAAAGGCCCTGCTCGATGCCCGGCGCGGCCCCGAAGCGGTCGCTCTCATTCGCCGCAATGCCGCGAAGTTCGAGGACGCGGGGGCAGTCCATGACCAGTTGGCCCGTGCCTTCTACGAGACCGGTAACTATCGCGCGGCGCTCAAGTCCAAGCAGTCTGCCCTGTCTCTCGGGCAGCATGACTTTTCCGCCAGCCCATCGCCGCCCGCGTTCAGCCCTGTCGCAGCGGCGCGCGCCCTTTGCGGGATCGCGGAGATCCTGGACGCCGCAGGCCTCCGATATTTTCTGGCGGCCGGAACATTGCTGGGAGTCCACCGCAGCGGCGCGCCGCTGGTCCACGACCGGGATATCGATGTCGGCGTCCTTGCCGACGAGAGTGGCGGACCGGACCTCGCCCGCGTCATCCGCGAACATCCGGACCTCCTGCTCGATCGACGGGCCCGTCCGGGCGACCGGTATTTCGCCCTGACGTTCCAGGCCATTGCCGTCGACATATTCCTTTATGAGCCGTGCGATGGTGGCCTTCAGTGCGGGCTCGGCCGGCTTTCCGGAGACGTGGCCTGGCGGTTCACATCCTTCGATGTCAGGACGGCTGGTTTTCAGGGACGGCAATGGCCCATCCCGGATGATCCGGAGCGCTACCTCACCGAGACCTATGGACCCCGCTGGCGGACGCCGGATACGGGGTTTGCCTCGGTTCTCAGTTCGCCGGCGCTCTTCGAGGTCGATCCTTATGTACGGGCCTATTATGCGCTGTCACGCGCGCACACGTGCAGGCTGACGGGTGACCCGGCAAAGGCGCGCGCCCTCTTGCGACAATCACCTGTCCACGTTGACCTTCCCGGCCAGTACGAGCCTTTCCCTTCCACGGACAATGACGCGGAGGACGCATGATCTGAGCGCGCCAGACTGCCTGTGAGAGAGGGATTCTAAGTCACGCCGCGCAAAGCGCGATCGGCGGCAGTGGTGCTTTGCTATCTATTTGTTTTATATATCTTTTTTAATATTGTCACCGTTGACTCTACTTTAGATAGGATGCATTTTCTACGTGTCGTCCGGCCAGCGACACACCCTCAAACCAAAAGGAGTCAATGCCATGAATACGCAGACAGACGACCATCTTGACGATGATGCATTCGAGCCGATCGAATTGGGATCGGTGTCGGAAGAGACCCGGGGCGGTTTCAACCAGGGCGCCGAATTCGCCGTGGGGCCGAACTCGCGGCTCATCCCGATCGGCTGACAGGAAGGGGGACTTCGGTCCCCCTTTTTCGGCGCGGCGCAAAATCGGACGCCTCGCCGGGCAGCAGGAACCCTCTGGTGGAGACCCGCCCATGCAGGACGACTATCTGTTTCGCAACGGCATTCACGCCTGCGCTGTCGGCGGCGACTATGTCCTCCTCGATACCGCGCTTGATCGCTATCTTTACCTCTCAGGCTCACAAGCCGCGTGGTTTTCGGATATCGCCGCGGCGCCAAAGGCGGGAATGTCCGGCCTCGCCGGCCAGTTTGCCGAGCGGCTCTGTGACAAACATGTCCTCACCCGGAGCAAGGATCTGGGACAGCCCATCCATCTGACCCCACCCTGTGGCGTGCACGCCTCTATCTACGATCTTGACATCGGCCAGGGCCATGCCCCTTCCCTCAGGCATCTCGCGACCCTCGTGGCGCTTCGGGCAGCCTGGGGTCTTGCGCGACGGGTCCGTGGCGGGCGCCTCGCGGCCACGCTGACAGCAGCCCAACAGTGGAAACAGACGGCTCGCGCGAAAGCGTCCGGCTCTGACGCGCGCGCAATCGATCTCGCCCGCAGCTTTCATGCCCTCACACCCTATTGCGTCAGCATACACGATGCCTGCTTCCTTCGGAGCATGCTCCTCCTGCAGTTCCTGGCGCATTACGGGGTCGATGCCGACTGGATTTTCGGCGTTCGCCTGTCACCCTTCGCGGCCCATTGCTGGGTGTCGCGCAATGGTATCGTCCTCAACGAGGAGCGGGATACCTGCGCCGACTATCAGACGCTCATGGTGATCTGAGAGGTTTGCAAGCCCTTGCCGTCCTGTCTTGCCCTCATCTGGGATCCAGCCGATCCGGACGCAGCCGCCGCCGCCAGCGACATTGACCGTTGCGTTCGTCGCGGCGCGCCGGAAGCCGCCCGCCACGCTGTCAGCGCCGGATGCGTGCTCCACGATCTTACCTCGGGTACAACCGGGCGTCATGTCCTGTCCATTCCAGCCGGCGAGGTCTCTGGCGCCGTGTTCGGAAGACTGTTTCGCCGCGCCTGCGCGCGCATCCCCGTCCCGCCCCTGGCCATCCTTGACCAGGAGGCAGGCAGGCGGATTGCCAGCTCCCGCGGCGCGAGCCTGATGACGGACTATTGGGGCGCATACCTGGCCTTCCTGGCCTGCAGTGACGGCACGGTCGTGCTGACCGAGCCGACCTCTTCCATTCCGTGTTTCTACTGCCAGACACGGGGCGTCACCCTCGTCTTCTCCCATCTCGAAGTCTGCCCGCTGCCTGACTGGATCCGCTTCGACCCGGACCTGGATTTCATCGCGAACCTTCTGGCCTATGACAAGATCCAGCCGGGCCAATCCGGCCTCAGGGGTGTCCGTGAGCTGGCCGGCGGATGCCGGTTACATGTATCTGGCGGCCGGGTGCGGAAAGAAGCGCTCTGGGATCCGAGACAGGTCGCACGGAACGCACTGGAGCCCGCGCCGGAGGAGGCCGCAGCATGCCTGCGCGAGACGACGTCCTGTGTCGTTCGGACCTGGGGCCAGGCGTGTCCGCATCTCGCGCTAAACCTGTCGGGCGGTCTCGACTCCGCAATCGTCGCCGCCTGCCTGATGCAGGAACCTGGCGCGCTGGACATGCGCGCCGTGCATTTCATCCTGCGAGGCGGCGATCCACCGGAAGCCGCACAGGCACGAGCGGTCGCCCGCGATCTCGGGATTGAGCTCGCGGAATGCCTGATTGATCCTGCCGACCCGCTACCGCCCCCCGACTGTCACCCGCTCTCAGCTAGGCCCTTCCGGGAATTCCTGGGGCGACGCGCGGATGCCGAACGTCGACAGGCCCTTGGCCTGGCAGGCCGCACTGTCTTCACGGGACAAGGCGGCGACCACCTGTTTCTCGAAACCCGCGACCCGCTCATCTTCGCCGACTATCTGCGCCGCCACGGGCTTGGCCGGCGGGCGGCGCGTGAACTCCTCGCCGCAGCCCGCCTGTCGGGCGAATCGGTCTGGCACGTGCTCGCAGGAAGCCTTTCGCACCTGGTTGCAGGACCGCGTGAGACCGCCGCGATCCGTAGCATCAGGGAGCGCCAGACAGGGCTCAACCGGCTGACCCACGAGCGGCTCGATGCTTCCGATCTCCTGCCTGTCTGGGCATGCGTTCCTGAAAGCTTGCCCCCGGCCAAGTTCGCCCAGGTCTCTGGCCTCGCGCACATGATCCAGATACGCGAGAGCCTCGCCCTGCCCGGCACGGACGAGACCGCCCACCCCCTGATATCCCAGCCGCTGGTCGAACTCTGCCTGCAACTGCCCGCCTATCTCCTCTGCCATGGAGGTCGCGGGCGGGGTCTGGTCCGGCAGGCCTTTGCCGGACGCCTTCCTGACCAGATACGCCTGCGCCGATCGAAGGGCGATGCCTCCCGCTTCTATATTGAACAATTGAAGGCGAACCGGGATTTGCTCGCAGACACGCTGATGAACGGCGCCCTTGTCGCGAACGGACTGATTGACCGTGCCGACGTCGAAGCGGCTTTGCGGCCGGGTTCCTATGGGGTCGACACATTCGGCCGCATGATCCTCGTTTGTTATGTCATCGAGGCGTGGCTCAGCCGCTGGACGCGCCGGCAAACCGCTCCGTGAAGTCCCTGTCGCCAGGCCTGAGGCGGGTCAGTGCGACCGGTCCGGTTCCGCCTGCGAGACGGCCACACCGCTTTCGGCGAGGAACGCATCGATCCGCATCCACAGGTCCCTGATATTGGCCGGCGAGGAAGGCCCGTGGCCCTCTCCCCAATAGCGTACGTAGCGTGCGTCCTTGCCCGCCCGATAGAGCGCGCCAAACATTTCATCATACTGGGCCATGCCGAAATAATCGAAATCCGAATGGACGAGCAGAACCGGTGCGGTGACCCGGTCTGCGCGCGCGACGGGGCTCGTGCGCGCATAACGCTCGGGATCGGCGAGTGCCGTGACCCCGAATCCGAACGGGCAATCATGACTGGGCCCCTCGCGGGCACATTCGTAGCGCCAGCGGTTGTCACCCCCGTTCTGATCCAGGTGAAAATAGCGCATCAATCCCCGCGCCCCGAAGTAATGGCTGAAATAGTCTGCCCAGCCATTGATCGATATGACGGCTGCAAACCGGTCCGACTGGGTGGCGCCAACCAGCGACGCGATGCCGCCCTGGCTCATGCCGAAAAGGACGATCCGGTCCGGATCGGCAAGACCCGTATCTGCAAGCGCGTCTACGGTCTGGCCAAGCAGGTCGCCCAGCCCGCCGAGCGGATCGTCCGGTGTCCTTGCAAGATCGAGGGGAATTGAGGGCAGGACATAGATGAACCCGCGCGAGGTCCAGAGCTCCGGAACGACGGCGCCCGGTGCTGGATAATCCGTGTACGTGCGACAGTTCCCGCCAATCCCGATCGGATAGACTTCCATCAGGACAGGATAGCGTTTGGCAGGATCATAACCGGGCGGCAGGAGCAGGCAGGCTGTCACGGGCCGGGGCGGCGCCGCGCCCTGGGGATCGTGAAGCGCGTAGGAAATTGTCCGCGTCCCCGGCGAATGCACCGCATTCAGGTGTGCGTTGATCCGGGCCAGTTCGGTGGAGACTGAGTCTTTGCCGATCAGCAGGAGACGCGTCGCGCGCCCCTCCTTTACCGTGATGACGGCCGCTTGCGCCCGCCCGGACGCTGCGAGGACATGAGCGGCTGGCATGTTCAGGGCAAAGTGGCGCCAGGAGGCCGAGCCAGGCCGGACATCGCCAAACCAGATTCCGGTATCTCCGGTGCGAGATTCGCTTTGCGCCAGTATCAGGTCCTCGCTGTTGTCCTCACCGATCCGCGGCGCTGTGGGCGTGAAATCCACGAACCGGGCATCGGCCGGATTGGCCGCATCGGCAACCGGACCCGAAAACCGGGTCCCCTCCGGCGTCAGACGCGCAGGATCACCATCGGCGGTCAGCCGGTACATTGCGCCGTCCGCCATGAGCGTGATGCCGCTGCGGTCGACAGTGAGAAGATCACCGGACGGCTCATCCAGCCCAGCCGACAGGTTGAGCGGTGCGGCACCGCCCCGCAACAGGTACCAGTCCTGCCGCACGTCCCCGACCGGCCTGGCAAGAACAGCGAGGCCCGATTCCAGGAGGGCGGCACGGGCCGGACCCGGCCACCATTTGAAATCCGGATCCTGCCTTCTGTTGGTAAGGGCCAGACCGGCATGGCTGAGCGGGTGCGCATTGAGTGTTGCGGTATCGACAATGTAAAACCGCCCGTCCTCCGGCTTTTCGTCCTGGTCCCAGCCAAAAACGGCAAAGCGTTCCGGCGTTTCCAACCAGGTCAGGGAGCCCGGATCCACGTTGAATGGCTGCCCCGCCTGCCTTACCGCACCGCGCGTCCGGTCGATCAGGCTCAGCGCGTAGTGCCTGTCGAAAATCGGGTGGGTTTCGCTTGCAATCGGGCGCGCGTCCGCCGGGGGCCGCTCGCGCTCGGCGACGCGCGCCGCCAGCAGGAACCGGCCGTCCGACGAGGCCCGCACGCCTGTGTAGCGTCCCGCCGCGAGGATCGCCACCCGGCCGGTCCGTATACTGAATTCGACCAGGTCGCCTGCGGCCCAGTCTGCCGAACGGTCGCGGCCCGTGCTGATAGCTTCGGACGCAGTCGCCCCGTGGCCCGACCATGCCCTGTTCCACGCCTGCCAGAGAAAGGTACCGGTTGCGGCACGATTTCGCATTTCCGAACCCGGAAGCACGTCATCGCGAACCGGCATCACGAACGTGTCCTCCGATGTCCAGACCAGATGCGCATTCCAGTCCTCTGCCCTGACATACCGGTCCCGGATGTCCGGCATGGGATCGAACCGGACGCAGCTGGCCTCGCCGGTGCGGCACGCCACCAGCCGGAAGCGGCCGCTTTTGTGCTCGAGGACGACAACATGCGTGCTGCCGGGCGAGAAGCCCATCAGGAAACTGGTGGCGCCCGGATCGAGACCTGGCTGCAGGGAGGGCGCGGCGCCATTGTCCATCGCCTTGACCCAGAGCTGGTGTCCGCTGAGGCCATAGGCCCGCATCCAGTAGGAATAATCCGAAAGCTGGTCGTAGGGCGGCACCAGATTGTAGGCCAGCCAGTGCCCGTCCGGCGAAAATTGCGCTGCGCCGATACCTTCCGTAGCGAGGACATCCTCCAGCCTGAGATTGTGGCGCTGGACAGGCGCGGGATCTGCGCGCAAAGCCCCTGCCCCTCCGATCAGGCTCACGGCGATCGCGGCGATGAGAACACTCCAGGGCCGGAGCCGGCCGCCGCGTTGCTGCCGAATTCTGGGGCGCGGCGGCCGGTGATATCGCGACAGGACCGGGACGCGCATCTAGAAGGTCTTGCGCAGTTCGAGCGCGACAAACCGCCCGAGCGGCGAGGCATTGGCGGGGTCGAACCCGGTAATGGTAAAGCCTGTCAGGGGCGGCGTCCGGGGCGGCATCTTGTCGAACAGGTTCGTGACCGACAGGCTGAGCGCGCTGCCGCTGAGCCAGCCCGGCGTTGACGGTTCGAAGGCCCATGACAATGACAGGTCGACAGTCGTCCAGGAATCGATCCGGCTCGCCGCAGCGGTCTTGTCGGTCGCATAGCTGTCGACATAGTTGAGGAAGAGCGAACTGGTGAGATTGCCGCGCGCAAGGGCCACCTGTCCCCGCATCTGAAGGTCGACCGGATAATAGAGCGTGTTGAGGGTTTCCACAGCAGGCGTCGTATCGGACGCGCGCTGCACGAAATCGAGGATATAGTTGCCATTGAGCGAGGCAGACAGGTGGCCGGCATCCGTGTCCGTCTCGTAAGACACTTGCAGGTCGAGTCCGCTTGTCTCTGTCGAGGCCAGATTACGGGTCAGGGATACATTGTTGATGAAGCCGATATTTTCCAACGCCGTCGCACCGCCCGCGAAGATTACCGGACGGCTGAGGGAGTCAATCACGGCCGCAATTTTAGCCTCGCTCGGGAAGAAGATAACCGTTCCTTCGGGGAACAGACCTGGATCGGCGAAGGCGAATCCCGGCGCATAATTCGCGTTGAGATTTCCCGGAACAGGCGTCACACCGAGCCGGTCTTCAAAACGGATGTCATAATAACTGCCACTCAGCGTCAGCGACTGGCGACCGCGCATCAGCTCATAGTCAAATCCGGCCGTATAGGTCGTTGACGTTTCCGGCTCCAGATCAGGCGCCGTGCCGATCGTGATCATGTAGTTGACGCCCGCCAGTGACGGATCGGGGAGCGGAATGGCGAGTATGTTGCGGATAAAGTCATAGGAAAGAACGCCCACGGCCCGGTCGTTCGCGCCTGATTGCCCGAGTGTCGGGGGCGCAAAGGACGTACTATAGGATCCTCGGAGCATGAGCCTGTCGACGGGGACCCAGAGAAGGCCCGCCTTCGGGTTGGCCGTCGATCCGAAGTCGGAATAATCATCTATCCGGCCAGACAGGTTCAGCTCCAGCCGGTCAATTCCGGGAATCCGGTTCTCCGTCCCGACAAGCGGGATGAGCAGTTCGGCAAACACGGCCGAGATGTCGCGCGTGCCATCGCGCAGGGGCGACATGCCGACCTGGCGAAGCGCGAAGTCCTCCCGGCGGAATTGTCCGCCCAGTGCGGCATGAATGGTTCCGCCAGGCAGTGCGAACAGGTCGCCCCTCGTGAGAAGACCAACCGACCAGAGGGAAGACTTCGTCTTTGCCTCGGAGGGCGTAGCAACGGCGGGAAGAATGATCTGCTGGACATTGTCATTCCGGATCCGGCTATATGTCCCGTCCAGTGTGAGGCTCCAGTCAGGCCGGAGCATATAGTCGGCAGAAAACGTCGCCGAGAGGCTTTCCGATTCAATCCAGCTTTTCGCAACAGAGGTCGTATTGGCAATACCGACTGAGGAACTTTCGACCTTGCGGTCGGAATAGAGCGCCGTCGATGCGATCTCCAGTCGGTCGCCCAGGGCCTGACGTCCTGACAGGACCAGGCTGTGGCGGGTCTGCTGGGGAAGGAGGTCGAAGGCATCAATGACATTGATGGGACCGCCGTTCAGCAATGTCGGCGCGGCAATATCCGGACGGTCCGACAGACCGAGGGCGTCACGGTCCATATATTCATAGGTCCCGATTATGTTGCCACCCGCCCAGTTCTTGCCAAGCGTCTGGCTGAACCGGACCTCCTCCATGTCGCCATCCGTCACCGCACCATATCGCAGTCCTGTCTCCGCTCCGTCGAAATCGTCGCGCAAGACGAGGTTGATGACACCGGCGACAGCGTCCCCACCGTAGATCGATGATGCGCCGTCGCTGAGGACATCGATCCGTTCGAGCGCCGACACGGGGATCATCGACAGGTCGACGAAATCGCCGATGGTGGAGGTCGGTGCGACCCGGTTGCCATTCAGCAGGGTCAGGGTCGCGCCTGAGCCAAGTCCCCGAAGGTTGGCGCCGGAGCCATAGGTAGAATTGCGCTGGGAATTGCCGTCCGTCGGCAGGCCCTGCGAGGTGAATTCGGTCGACCCACCGCCGAAATTCTGCGGCAGGGTGCGGATGAATTGCTCTGTTGTCGTCACGCCCGACCCGAGAATATCCTCCCGGCTGTAGATCTGCAGCGGCGAGCTTTCCGGCGCAATGCCCCTCAGGCTGGTGCCCGTCACAGTGACTGTATCGATCCTCAGTGTGCCGGGGTCAGCCTTGGCGCGGGATGAATCAGGCAGGGTCTCGGCGGGCGCTTCCTCCCGCGGCGGACGTGCAGGCGGAACGACCGGCTCAGGCGCGTCTGTTCGTTTCCGGATGATAACCGCCTGGCCCTGCCCTTTCACGGCTTCGAGCCCACTCCCCTGAAGGAGGCGGTCCAGCGCGTCGGCCGGCGCGAAGGTCCCGTTCAGTCCCGGCGCCGCGCGCCCGACCACAAGCGATTCGGAAAACAGGATGGGCGTGCCCGACTGGGCGCCGAACGCGCGCAGCGCGTCGCCGAGCATGGGTGCATCGATGTTGAACGCGACCTCACCGCCCGGCGCTGGCGTTTCGGCATGGACACCGCCCATGCCGGCTGACAGGATGATGGTTGAAGCTGCAGCGCTGAACAGCCGCGTTTTGAATAGTGACGGATTGAACATGGACCCCTCCGGATTGCCTGACCCGCGTCAGGGATCGCCCCGGACGCTTCAGCCTGTTCAACGAGTGGGTGAGCGGAAGTGGCAGTCCAGTTTTTACCTGTCCGGGGAAGTCCGCAATCAGATCACGTTGCGCCGGGCATCTGTTTAGGATGCAATTGATACTCTCCGTTGGATGGGACGCTTGAAAAGGAACATGCCGGGCTCGAGTCTCAGCGTTTAGCTACGCAACTCTCCTTCAAACAGAAGGGGGCTGACCTCGCCTTCGAGTAAAGGCACTGCTCGAACCCTGTACCGCCACGACAACGTGTTCGAGGATGCCGGTATTGTTGGTCAACTCAATCTATTCAGACGAATCCGGTGCAGCGGCAAAACTGCCGCCAGGAGTATCTGACCCCCGTCGATCGCATGGATTGCCCCTGCTTGCCGGCCCGATTCTTGGCGCTGACTGCCCGGAAACTGTAGCCCACCTTATCGAGTATGTTCTGTGGAACGACCCGGCATCTGGCGTGATAGGCCCCGCCGACGCAGGATATGACGACGTACCGGATTGTGCCTGTGGAAAAACGAGATTCGCTCCCAAGATATCATGGATCCTATGACTGTTTCCTATGAATAAGTCTGAAAAGAACACGTTCAATGCTCTAGTTGCATACGACCGGACGGGAAATAGATCTGCTTGTTTACACATCATCGCAATTCACCTACATGGCCCTATGCGTCAGGTATGGGTACTTGTCTTTTGCATAATGTTTTCCGTCTCGGGTGCTCTTCTTCCAGTCGAGCACGCCGCCGCGCACACACGCGCAGCTGACTCCCTGGAACAGGCAAACCACGATGATCACGGCAGTGATCACGTCTTCATGCCTGTTGACGCCCAAGCAGGGGCCAGTCCGGCCCATCAAGACCATATGACTGGAGACAGCGAAGATCATGCCGCTGATCTGCACTTTGTTGGCGTGACGCTACCTTCGCCAGCTACAGCCCGTCAGTTTCCGGCATCGCAGCTGGGGTCTCGTCTGGCGATTCTGGACTATCCGGCGCCACTATTGCCTCCAGATCCGGACCCCGACCGCATCTGACATGGAACGTCGCTGGCTGCTTCCGAGCAGGCCGGCTTGTTGTTCTTTGTCAGGAGCTTGTACTTATATGTCACTCAAATATGCCGGCCTCGCGTTAGCGATGGCCTGGTCTGCGCCCCACGCGCAGGCTCAATCCAATCCGTGCGGCGCAGCAACGTCTGATCGTCAGACGCTGACACTGCCCGAAGCCACCCAACTGGCCTTGGCGGTTGACCTCAGGTCCGATGCCGCTAAATCCGAAATCGCCACCGCGCATACTGCAACAGCGATTGCTGCGCTGCGTCCGGCGGACACAGTCGCGCTCGATATTGAGGACTTTCCCGGGATCGGAATAGCGGGAGACATTGACAGCCTTCAGGTGACGGGACGGTTTTCCCGCGTCTGGGAACGCGGCGGCAAGCGCGAAGCGCGCCAAATGCTCGCCAAGCGCGGCGTGGGCGTTGCCAAAGCGTCTCTCGCGGCAGCCCGATACAGCGTCGCTGAAGAAGTTCAGATACTCTATGTGGAAGCAGCGGTCGCCCAGCAGCGGGTTGCGCTCGCCTGCGAGCGTGTGAAAATCTCGCTCGATCGCGAAGTCGCCGTCAAGAAGCGGGTTGATGCCGCCAGGGACCCGCTCCTCTCCGGTGCGCGCGCTGCGTCTGACAGAATGCAGGCGGAAGCGGATGCGAGACGCTACGCAATACAGGCGGACAATTTCCTTGCGGCGCTCGGGGCCTATTGGGGAGCGCAAGGTGAATTTCTGACTGACCCCGACTTTCTGGAAGCCCGCACATCCCTCCGCAGTGTAGATCCAGGGTCCTTGCAGTCACCGGAAATCATTCGCCTTGAAGCCAGGCGTATGGAGGCAATCTCCCGAATTGAACTTGAGCGCACCCAGGCCAAATCGGATGTGACCTGGAGCGTGGGCGTGAGGAAATACGGTATCGAGGATGACATCGCGGTTATCGGCGGCGCCTCGATACCCCTCGGCGCACATGTACGGAGTGCTGCAAGCGTCGCCCAGGCCCGCGCCGAGCAGCGTCGGATCGACATAGAAAGCCAAGCCCTTCGACAACAATTGTTACGTCGAGCCGTGCAGTACCAGCGCTCTGCTGCCAGCGCGCTCACTGAAATTGATACGATCGACGCGATGCTTCTGCCTGGTGCCAGGCGCGCGCTGGATCTTGCGACCGAAGGATATGCGCGCGGCGCGCTGTCCTATCTCGACATCATCGATGCGCAACGCACACTGACGGCGCTGCGCGAGGAACGCCTCTCTCACCTGCGAACCTATATTTTGAGCGAAACAGCATTGGCCCGTCTGACGTCAGTCAACGACACACCTGGCGTCCGCGAGGAGATACAAGAATGAAATATCAATTGCAATTTGTCTACGTCGGCATAGCGGCAGCCACCCTGGTCGCCTGCGGTGACCCCTCAAACGTGAACGCACCATTGTCCAGCCATGGAAACAATGCCGAAGCCGCCGAAGATGGTTACACCCGCGGCCCGCATGGCGGACGACTGCTTGAGGATGGTCAATACGGACTCGAAGTAACGATTTTTGAAACAGGTGTCCCTCCACAGTATCGCATCTACCCGTTCCTGGACGGCCAGCCGCTCGATCCTTCAAAGGTGGATTTGACGATTCGCCTCCACCGCCTGGGCGGGATGACAGACACGTTCAGCTTCACGCCACGTCAGGACTATCTGATGGGCGACGGCGTCGTAACCGAGCCGCATTCCTTCGACGTAGAGGTGGAAGCGCGAATTGCGAACGCAACGCATAGCTGGCGTTTTGAATCCTTCGAGGGTCGCACCAGGATTGCCGACACTGTCTCGATCGAGGCGGGCGTGGAAGTTGCGGCGGCTGGACCTGCGACCATCCGAGACGCCCTGACATTGTCCGGAGAGGTGACGCTTGCGCCGTCGGCGACCTCCGAAGTCAGGGCGACATATCCGGGTCCCGTGCGGGCCGTCAGCGCGAATGTCGGAGATACCGTCCAGCGCGGACAGACGATTGCGCGGATTGAATCCTCGAGCAGTCTGCAAGAATATACCGTCACCGCGCCACGTTCTGGCACAATTCTCGAACGCCACACCAATCTCGGTGATGTTGCTGGCACTGAAGCATTGTTCGTGATTGCAGACTTCAGCCAAATGGAGGCCTATCTGCACGTCTTTCCCCGAGACGTTTCACGCGTGAAGACCGGACAGGATGTCCGTCTCGGCGTTGCTGGCGGCGAGTTGAACGTCGACACGACGATCTCACGCTTCCTTCCAATGGCCGGGGTGAATTCGCAAACGCGTGTCGCTGTTGCGAAAATTCCCGCCGGATCCGGCCTTCAACCCGGGATGCGTCTCATGGCGGAGGTCATAACGGCCGAAACCGACGTCCCGCTCGCTGTGAGAGAAACCGGCCTGCAAAGTTTCCGGGACTTTACGGTTGTCTACGCCAAGGTCGACGAAACGTACGAGGTCAGAATGCTCGAGCTGGGGCGGCGGGATGGCGAATACGTTGAGGTGCTCGGCGGCCTTCGGTCCGGCGAGGTCTATGTCACGGAAAATTCCTTCCTCATCAAGGCGGACATCGACAAGTCTGCCGCCAGCCACGATCACTAGGGGGGCTTAAACATGCTTGCTCACATTATCGAATTCTCGATCCGCCAGCGCTGGTTGGTGATGGCTGTTGTTCTGGGTCTTGCGGGTCTCGGAATCTGGAACTTCAATCGATTGCCGATCGATGCTGTGCCGGACATCACCAATGTCCAGGTCCAGATCAATACCGAGGCGCCCGGTTACTCACCCCTCGAAATGGAACAGCGCATCACGTTCCCGATAGAAACCGCGATCTCCGGCCTGCCGGGTCTCGATTATACGCGATCCGTGTCGCGCTACGGCCTCAGCCAGGTAACCGTGGTTTTTGACGATGGATCCGACATCTACCGCGCCCGCCAACTTGTCACGGAGCGCATTCAGTCGGTCCAGGGCGTGCTGCCCGCCGGGGTCACGCCCGAGCCTGGCCCGATTTCCACGGGTCTCGGCGAGATTTATATGTACATTCTGTCCGCAGAACCCGGAGCCCTGAAGGAGGACGGCACGCCGTGGAACGCAATGGACCTGCGCACGCTCAATGATTGGGTGGTCCTTCCTCAGTTGCGCAGGGTGGAGGGCGTCACCGAAGTCAATACGATTGGCGGCTTCAAAAAAGAAATTCACATTCTGCCTGACCCGGCTGCAATGGCAGGTTTCGGCATCTCCCTCGACGACATTTTGCAATCCGTTGAGCGCAATAATGCCAATTCTGGCGCAGGTTACATTGAGAAGAGCGGAGAACAGAACCTCATCCGCGTTCCAGGCCAGGCGACGAGCCTTGATGACCTGCGTGTGATTACGATCAAGGATACCGGAATCGTCAGTGTCCGGCTTGGTGATGTCGCGGAAATTCGTGAGGGCGAAGAACTGCGCACGGGCGCCGCAACCCAGAACGGCGAAGAAATTGTGCTTGGCACAGCCTTCATGTTGATCGGTGAAAACAGCCGGACTGTGTCGGTCGCCGTCGATGCCAAGGTGGATGCGGTCCGGCCCGGATTGCCCAATGGCGTTACGATCACACCGGTCTATAACCGAACGAACCTGGTGGACGCGACGATCAAGACTGTCGAGAAGAACCTGGCCGAAGGAGCGCTTCTCGTAATCGTCGTTCTCTTCCTCCTGTTGGGAAACATTCGCGCCGCGCTGCTCACGGCCGCCGTGATTCCCCTCGCGATGCTCATGACCGTTACCGGGATGGTGGAGAACAAGGTTTCAGGTAACCTGATGAGCCTGGGTGCACTTGATTTCGGTCTCATCGTCGATGGCGCTGTGATTATCGTCGAAAACTGCCTGCGCCGGTTCAGCGAGGCTCAGCATCAGCTTGGCCGTCTTTTGACTCGCGATGAGCGCTTTTCGCTTGCCGCATCTGCATCAAGCGAAGTTATCAAGCCGTCGATCTTCGGAATTATCATCATCACTGTTGTGTACCTGCCAATCTTTGCGCTGACCGGAATCGAAGGGAAGATGTTTCATCCCATGGCGTTCACCGTGGTCATTGCCCTGACTTCGGCATTGCTGCTCTCTCTGACCTTCGTGCCCGCGGCCGTAGCCTTGCTGGTCCGTGGCAAGATCAGCGAAAAGGAAAGCTGGCTCATGCGCGGGGCCACATCGCTATATCGTCCGGCATTGAGTTTCGCATTGCGGGCACGCTACGCCATCGTGATTGCGGCATTCGTGCTGGTCGGTTTCGCTGGCTGGGGCGCCACGAAACTTGGCTCGGAGTTTATTCCGAACCTGGATGAAGGCGATATCGCGCTCCATGCACTCCGGATACCCGGTACCAGTCTCACCCAGGCAATCGACATGCAGGAAATGCTGGAACGACGGATAACAGAGCTTCCTGAAGTCGAGCGCGTTTTTGCCAAGATCGGCACCCCGGAAATCGCGACAGATCCTGTGCCGCCCAGTGTGGCAGATACATTCATTATTCTGAAAGCCCGCAAGGACTGGCCTGAACCTCGCAAACCCAAGCCACAGCTGATTGCGGAATTGCAGGCGGCCGTCGAGGAAGTCCCGGGAAGCAAATATGAGATCACACAGCCGATCGAGATGCGCTTCAACGAGCTGATCTCCGGCGTCCGTGCTGATGTTGCCGTCAAGATCTATGGAGACGATCTGGATACGCTCGCGGACCTCGCCAAATCCATTGAAGGTGTCGTGGCCAGCATACCCGGCTCGGCGGATGCCCAATCCGAGCAGGTGACCGGATTACCCATACTGTCCATCCATCCCGACCGTGACGCGCTGGCACGCTACGGGCTTGATATCGCGGACGTACAACGCGTGGCCGGAATCGCGCTCGGCGGAGAGGTCGCCGGTCAATTCTTTGAAGGGGACCGCCGGTTCGACATTGTTGTCCGGTTTCCGGAATACTTGCGGACCGATGTCCGCGCGATCGAACGCCTGCCTGTTCCCCTTCCGGAAAGCCGCAGTGGCGGGAATGGACTGATGTTCGTTCCATTGTCGGAAGTGGCACGTATCGAAATTGCTCCGGGACCCAACCAGATCAGCCGCGAAAATGGCAAACGCAAACTGACCGTAACGTCGAATGTCCGCGACCGCGATCTCGGCTCGTTCATTACAGATCTGCAGACGGAAATGGACGCCCGAACCGATCTTCCATCTGGCTACTGGATCGAATATGGCGGCACGTGGGAACAGCTTGTTTCGGCGAGCAGGCGTCTCATGATCGTTGTGCCCATCGCGCTCCTGACGATCTTCGGTCTGCTCCTGCTACTGTTTGGCACATTCAAGGATGCCGGAATCGTCTTTACCGGCGTCCCTCTGGCCTTGACCGGAGGCGTTGCGGCCCTCGCGCTGCGCGGACTACCCCTATCGATCTCGGCAGGCGTCGGATTCATCGCCCTGTCCGGAATCGCGGTGCTGAATGGCGTTGTCATGCTCAGCTTCATCAAGCAGCGTCGTGAGGCGGGTGAAGCACTGGAGCCCGCGATCTTCGACGGTGCCCTGCAACGCCTGCGACCGGTCCTCATGACTGCGCTGGTGGCCAGCCTGGGCTTTGTCCCCATGGCCCTGAATATCGGTCTTGGAAGCGAAGTCCAGCGCCCGCTTGCCACCGTTGTAATCGGCGGAATCGTGTCAGCCACCTTGCTGACGCTACTCGTCCTGCCTGCGCTTTACCGGATTGTGCATGATGGCAGACTGGTCCGAAATTCCGCATCCGCCAACAACCGGCCGGCGACAGTCGTATAAGGGCATTTCATGGAATCGTCGGATAAAACTGCATGCTGAGCATCCTTGCCAACCGAACCTATCGCCACCTCTTTGCCGCTCAGGTCATCGCCCTGATCGGAACCGGGCTTGCGACGGTTGCGCTCGGTTTGCTGGCCTTCGATCTTGCCGGGGCAAATGCAGGGGCTGTGTTGGCCACAGCCCTTGCCATCAAGATGGTCGCCTATATTGGAATTGCCCCTGTGGTCGGCGCGTTTGCAAACCATTTGCCTCGCAGGGCATTCCTCATCTCCATGGATATCCTGAGGGCGGGTGTTGCCCTCTGCCTGCCGTTCGTTGACCAGATCTGGCAGGTCTATGTCCTGATATTCGTCCTGCAATCAGCATCGGCGGCGTTCACGCCGACCTTCCAGGCAACGATCCCGGACGTCCTGCCAGACGAGAAGGACTATACACGCGCCTTGTCGCTTTCACGACTTGCCTACGATATGGAGAACCTGACCAGCCCCCTTCTGGCAGCGCTGCTTCTGACAGTCGTGAGTTTCCACGCCCTGTTCAGCGGGACAGCGATTGGATTTATGGCCTCCGCGTTCCTGGTCTTCACGACGTCTCTGCCGGCACATGGGTCTGTGTCAGCTCAGGAAAGAGTTCTGACCCGCATGACGCGCGGCATACGAAACTATCTCGGCACCCCGCGTCTGCGCGGCATGTTGGCCGTCACGCTGTCGGCGGCCGCCGCCAGCGCCATGGTAATCGTCAATACCGTTGTCATCGTCCAGGACGGGTTGGGGCTCGACCAACAAGTCTACGCCATCACACTCGGCGCCTATGGTGCCGGATCGATGCTTGTCGCGTTGCTGCTTCCAACGCTCCTGGATCGGGTCAGCGATCGAACGGTCATGTTAATGGCGTCCGCCCTGCTTTCCGGAACCCTTTCAGTTCTGACTTTCGCCGCATTTGCATTGCCCGGCGGCCTGAGCTGGCCAACCGTACTGGGTGGTTGGCTAGTACTTGGCGCAGCCTATTCTTTGGCGATAACACCGGGCGGGCGCCTGCTGCGCCGGTCGTCGGTACCCGACAATCGCCCTGCCCTGTTCGCCGCGCACTTTGCCCTCAGCCACGCTTGCTGGCTGATTGCCTACCCAGTCGCAGGGTGGGTTGGCAGCCGGTTCGGTCAACCCTTCGCGCTCGCAGCGTCCGCAGGTCTTGCCGGCGCCGGTCTGTTACTCGCTCTTCGATACTGGCCGTCGGTCGCCGATGATAGGGTTGCCCACGCGCATTCTGACTTGCCGGCGGATCACCCTCACTTGAGCGAAGGACACAAGTTGGGAGAACCGGTGCATGAATTTGTGCTGGATGATCTCCATCGACGCTGGCCCTAACCGAAACTGTGATGAAGTAAAATGTTGAAAGGAACGAACATGATAAACATCTCCGCAAAGCCAGATGGCCGCGCCGACGGTAAATACCCGGTGCCATGTACCCCGGGAATGCTTGCCCTGCTCGGTGCGCTGGTTAGTTTTGGTGGCTGCACATCTGCCAACAACATTCTCAAGCCGGCGAATGCCGAGCGAACCGCAATCATAGAACAGGCTTGCGGGCCCTATCCGGTCTCCGGCCTCAAGAGCGGCGAGTCTCCGCGAAAGATCCGGTACCGGATCTGCAGGCGCTCGACCATTCAGACAATCGACGCAAAGCCAGAAACCGCAAATGACTCGTAACCTCCAAGTCATCAATCCAGGCCGCTTTTCAAGAACATCCCTCTTTCGGGTCGCTGCGGTTATGCTGGTCTCGTCGCTCCTCATTGGTGACGCATTCGCGCATGCGGTCGCAGAGGGTGACAAGGGATACATACAAGAGATCACAGGTGTGAATCTGGTCGCGTTTCTCTATCTAGGCGCCAAGCACATGATGACAGGTTATGACCACATCCTCTTTCTCCTCGGTGTCATCTTCTTTCTCTACAGGATGAAGGATATTGGCATTTATGTCAGCCTGTTCGCCGTTGGCCACTCAACGACAATGCTGGCAGGTGTGTACTTCAATATCGGCATCAACAGCTACCTCATCGACGCCATCATTGGATTGTCGATTGTGTACAAGGCGCTCGACAATATGGGTGCCTATCAGCGCTGGTTCGGAATTCAGCCAAACACCAAGGCGGCAACTCTGATATTCGGCTTTTGCCACGGACTCGGACTATCGTCCAAGATACTTGATTACCGGATTTCTCCTGATGGTCTTTTGCCCAACCTGCTGGCCTTCAATGTCGGGGTTGAACTGGGGCAGCTCCTGGCGCTCGGCGCGATCCTGATCGTGATGGGATTTTGGCGGCGCACACCCAGTTTTCTCAAACACGCCTATACCGCGAACATGGTGGTGATGGCCGCTGGCTTCCTGCTTATCGGCTACCAACTCACCGGCTACTTCGTCTCATAAGAGGATCCAGGTATGTACAACACAGATATGCCCACGCGTGCCGAACTTCCCAGTAGTGCCCGGCTTTTGCGCTCTACCCTGATCGCTGTGACCACCGCTGTCGCTCTGCTCGCTACCGTCATCCTTCCCGCAGAATATGCCGTTGACCCTACCGGGATAGGGGGGATATTGGGTCTTACGCAGATGGGAGAAATCAAACAGCAGCTCGCCGACGAGGCAACAGCGGATTTGGTTGTCGAAGCACCCGAACAGGAGCTTGCGGCGCAGCTGGGCGAGATCGTTCCGGACAGTGCGACCCAGGTCACAAGTCCCGACTGTGCGGATTCCGCACTCGCTTCGGTGACCGACGCTGAAAATACAGCCTGGCGTGACGAAGTCAGTCTTACGCTCGGGCCAGGGGAATCGGCAGAAATCAAACTGGTGATGAAAAAGGACGATACAGCCAGTTACGAATGGACCGTCGATCAGGGAAACCTGAACTCAGACCTCCATACCGATGGTACAGACGGCAATACAGTCAGCTATCGACAGGGGCGCGCTGAAACCAGCGACACAGGCGAGCTGACCGCTGTCTTCGATGGGGCGCATGGTTGGTACTGGCGCAACCGGAGTGATCTGTCTGTAACCGTAACGCTGCGGGCCCGGGGTGCATACAGCGAATTGAAGAGGATGCTTTGAGAGCAAGTTCGTTCCAGGTGCCAACCGATACCAATCGATTGTCAATCCATGGCCCCTCCCCCAAGCAACCAATCGCGTAGCAGAACATGCTATACAGTCCTCTGTGAGCCTTGTCCCTAATAGCCAGAATGGCCTGCCCTTCGAGGTGGTCCACGCGCCGTCCGGCGCGAAGGTTTCGTTCAGGCCCGGCGCGGCGCGCCCGGCAACCAGCGCCTCGGAACACAGGATGGACTTGCTTGACGGAGCGCCGAACCCGCTGCGCGCCGCCTGACATGCCTGCACCATTGATGAACGCACCCTCCGGCGTTTCGCCCTGGACACTGCGCATCCTGAAACGCCAGGATGATGGATGCTGGCGCCGCGCTGAACAGCCGCGTTTTGAATAATTTATTGTTGAACATGGCCCCTTCCGGATTGCCTGACCCGCGTCAGGGGTTCGCCCCGGACGCTCAGACTGTTCATCGAGTGGGTGAGAGGATGTGGCAGTGCTTTGTTTGCTCGTTCCGGCCCACCCTGGCCATGCCGGCCTGTCCAGCGCGTTTGGCAGGGGAAGCGAGGGCCAGAGGCATCGCTGCGAGACGGAATGTCTGCGCTTGTGATCCGGACACGTATTAGCGTCTTGACGCCGATCTCGCGACTCGCGCACGCCGCGGACACTGAACGCTCAAATTGCACCCAAATGCTTAACAAGGCGGACACCCTGACTGCCTATGCATGTCGGGGCGGAATCCAAACCATAAACGAAACACTTTCTGAAATGCACACACGTTTTCGAGACACTTTGCGGACAAAATCCCTGCGATTTTGGGTGACCCTGGGGATGCTTTTCGCCCTCGCACCGATCGCGCTCTCAGCCGGTGGCGGGTACGTCTTGTTGAATCACGGCGTGATCGCTCCCTTCCAGGACGTGGCCGAGCGCCAGTGAGACCAAATTGCTCCGGCCCAGAATTTGCGCCTGCTCATCTGGGACAGCCTGATCCCTGTCGATGAATACCTGCAGGACAGCGACCCGGTGCATACGGACACCTATCGCAATATCCGCGGACAGGTCGAAGTGGCATTTTCCGAGCTCATTTCGGCATTGGACGGCACGCCTCAAGCCCGCGGGCTCGTCGAGCGCGCCAGGGACAACTGGACGGTCGCAGACCAGCATGCGACCGAATTGCTGTCAGTGGTCGGATTGCCGGGAGATAGGCATGTCATCGAAACACAGCAGCGTTTCCATGGCAGCGTCGTCACCACGACCGACCTGCTGGCCGCGACATATACCCAGATCAGCCAGGCCATCATGGACGATCATGATATGGCCAATCGCTCCTATGAGAGATCGATGTGGCTGGCGGGCATCGCAGGCGGCCTGTCGCTCCTGTCGATTGCTTTCGGCGTCGTGATGATAGGCCGGGTCCTGTCGCAAAGCGTCGATCGTCTGGTCGATGGCGCGATCCGTTTTGCAGATGGCGACCGCCTGCACCGGATAAATGTCAGCGTTCCGCCTGAACTCCACCGCGTCGCTGTCGAATTCAATCTCATGATCGGGCGCATACAGGCGTCCGAGGAAGCCCTTGCCGAACTGGCCCTTCAGGACAGTCTGACCGGACTTGCAAACCGGCGTGCCTTTGATGGCGCGCTGGATGACATGTGGTCCCGGCATCAGCGATTTGGCGAGCCCGGAGCGCTTCTCGCGATCGACCTGGATCATTTCAAGCAGGTCAATGACACATATGGGCATGCCGCTGGCGACGAGGTCTTGCGCTCAGTGGCCAGTGTGATGAGGCACTGCCTGCGTCCCTCCGACAAGGTCTTCCGCGTCGGCGGGGAAGAGTTCAGTGTTCTCTTGCCCAGGACGGGTCTTTCCCAGGCGCACGAAACCGCCGAACGGCTGCGGCGCGCCATCGGGGCAAAAGCGGTCCAGTCAAATGGGAATATCATTACCCCGACGGCCAGTATCGGCCTGGCAGTGATGTCATCTGATGTCGACCAGAGCGCATTCGTCGCGCGGGCAGATACCGCCTTGTACGAGGCCAAGAGATCGGGCCGGAACCGGCTTGTCATCAATCACGGCAAGGGCATTGCCCTCGCCGTATAGGGCTCACTTGCCGATGCAGGGCCAGGTGCATAGCGTTGCCGATGCAGCGCTTGCGCCCGGCTTCGCAACTCGGTCAGCGCGCCCCGCGCATGTGATCCGGCCAAATATCATTCGATTTGGGTGCATCAGGCATCCTGACCCGCAGGTTCTACCGAGTCGGCAGACGAGGACTGCAGGGATGTTTCCCTAAGCCGCGCTGGCGACCAGTTTTGCGAGCTTTGCGGCAAAGAATCTTGCGCTCCAGAGATCGAGCGATTTCAGCTCATCCGGACGCAGGAAGCGGCGGACATCGGTTCGCGCGACCTCCCAGTCCACCTTGTCAATCCGGTCTCCGAGCGCACGGGTCAGCCAGGCTGTGTCGACCTTCAGGTCCGTCTGGCCACGCCAGGGGCCGAACTGGATGAGCGCGGCCTGAAGGTGCGCCAGGTTCGGGAACACGCCCCTGGCCACATACCAGGAGAAATCATACCAGTCCCGGCCTTTCAGGTATTCCCGGCAGAGCAGCGCATGGATCTTCAGGGCAAAATTCGACGCGAGGTCCTGGTGGCGCACCTCATGGTCTGTCGGAAAATCAAGGAACGTCCAGGTATCAGTGGAGAAGGCCGGGGGCTCGACATCGATCTCGAGCTTGATCCTGATTTTCTGGTCAGGCTGGCGGTCTGAGAATGCCAGGTCAAGTTGGCCGGCGATCGATGTGTCCTTGATCAGCGCAGCACGAATACGCTTGTCCATGTCCCCCTTCGGTTTCGCCTCGGGGCGAATACCAAACGTGGAAAACGTGTCCATCAGGGCGTCCAGATAAGGGGTCCAGTTGAATGTCCGGTCCGGTGCCAGGAGCATGAAGTCAAGATCCTCGGAAAACCGTGGCAATCCATGGAGGATGCGCAGGCTCGTGCCGCCCTGGAACACGGCGACATCGAAAAAATCCGCCTTCCAGAGCGCATAGAGGGCGATCTCCTGCATGATCTCCTTTGTTGCATTCTCCTCTTCCAGGCGGTTCTTCGCACCATAGGATCGCAGCTTCTCCTGAATGAGGTCAATCATCGGTGCCTTTCCCGGACAGGCTGCCCGATTGTCTGAGACCCATCACGGCCTGTTCCAATGCGCCCAGGAACAGTCGCACCTGCCTGTGCTTGTAGACATCGCGAAGCGCATCAAAATCACTGCGCTGCAGCGCCGTCAGCCGAGACCGCTCGATCCGAAGGCCCTGCTCAATCCAGTCAAGACCGGCCCAGTTCGCTTTTCGCAAGGCTACCAGGTCCATGAGGGCACGCAGCGGCTGGGCCACCAGGGCGACAGACTTGCCCATCCCGATCCGGTCGACCGAGACGAGAAACTGGTAGGGCGCAATCGCCAGCGGATGGAAGCTGAAATGGCCAAACCGCTCCGTGTCCCGGGTCAGAGTCTTGCGTCCCGTGTTCACGCTCGCGGTCGTGTAGACCGCTTCCGGAATCCAGCCATGATAGGACAGGGCCGTCTCGAACGAGACATAGCTGCCGGGCACCAATGCCTGGGCGACGGCAAAGGGGTGCGGCGCGCTTTGCGTGTCCGGCCCGCCCAGCGCATACAGCCCGCGTTTGATACGGGTCAGCGATCCATCCTTGAGCGCGCGGTTCACGAGACCATACCGACGCGCGTCTCCACCATCGACAAGGCGCGCCAATTGCCTGTCCGTGAACAGGCGGTGCGCATAGCCGGCATCTTTCAGGGTCTGGACGAGCTTGCTCATAAAGTTCTCAATACTTGCAAATAGTGAAAGTTTCAAGAATTTTGAGATCATTTAGCGAAGCCGGATGGCTGAGAGCCGAAGTGGCCGGGCAGGATAAATACGTCAGGGCCTGGAGCAACGGGTGGGCACAAGCGTGATGTATTGGCCCGACCGCGCGGGGCCGACGGGCAGGAAGAGTGCGATATTGGCGACAAATTCCTCCGGCGCACCTGCCCGGAACGTGCCGCTCGGCGGCGAGGTCGGGATCAGGCCCCCTGATCTTGGGGGTTGAGCAGCGGTTCAGCGCATTTTTTAAGAAACAATTCCGATCAACTCTTCTTGCCCTGTCGCATCGACAGCCCGAAGAGGAGCGACAGCAAAGGCCGGCTCCAGATTGTTAGCAATATGCTCTCTTTAGACAAGACCATACTCACACACAATATGCATGAATTTTTAATGATATTACTTGCATTTAAGGAGGGCGGTCACCTATATGGACACAGATGGAGGCAAACATGACGGCCACGGCAGAACTGAAAAAGCGGCTCCGTCCGGGACAGGTGTACCGGCGCAAGGATCTTGCGCGCTGGTCCAATGCCATCGACCGGCATCTCCGCCTGTTGCTGGACGAAGGCAGGCTCGAAAAGGTCGGTCCGGGACTCTACATGGCGCCGCGCAAGACCCGTTTCGGCTCAGCACCCGCCAGTCCGGAAAAGCTGGTGGAGACATTCCTGGGAGATGACCGGTTTCTCATGGTCTCACCGAACGCGTATAACAGTCTCGGCCTCGGCACGACGCAGCTCTACAACGAACCTGTGGTTTACAACCGCAAACGCCACGGACACTTCAAACTGGACGGACGTCCCTATGACTTCCGGATGCGCGCATCTGTGCCGTCCAGCCTGAACGTGGAATTTCTCCTGGTCGATCTCCTGCACAATCTGGGCCGATTGGCGGAGGACAAGGCGGCGGTTTTGCCGAAAGCGCTGTCGCGCGCCCGCAGCATGGACCGGACCCGGCTTGCACGCGCCGTGAAGGATTTCGGGTCAGCACGCGCTGCGCGTCTTCTTGAACCGGTTCTTGCAGACGACATGGCGGCGTCGGACTGATGCTGCTGCATGAACTCCCGGATTTTCCGGACCTGATCGCGGTCGCCGCGAGACAGGAACAGGTCGATCCCGGTCTTGTCGAAAAAGACTACTGGATCATGCATGGCCTGTGGGGCCTGCAGCAACTCGGCTTCACCTTCGAACTGAAGGGCGGCACGTCCCTGTCCAAAGGCTACGGACTGATTGACCGGTTCTCGGAAGACATCGACATCCTCATCCACCCGGAGACCGACCTCAAATATGGACCGAACCATGGAAAGCCGGCCCATGCCGCGGCGCGCCTTGCCTTTTTCGACGACTTGGCCACGCGGATCAGGATTGCGGGCATTGCCGCGGTCGAGCGTGACACCGGGTTTGACGACTTGCCGCAATATCGGGGTGCGGGCATCCGCCTCCTATATGAGCCAATCCATCCGCTGCCGGACGGATTGAAAGAAGGCATATTGCTCGAAGCCGGCTTCGACCAGGTGGCGCCGAACCGGCCTTGCGCGATCTCATCCTGGGCCTATGATCTTGCCGCAGCGAGCGGGATCGGAGGCCTCATCGACAACCGCGCGATCGACGTGCCCTGTTACGAGCCGGGCTATACATTTGTCGAAAAGCTCCAGACGATTTCGACCAAGTACCGCCTGCATCAGGAAAACGGAGACATGCCGATGAATTTCATGCGGCACTATTACGATGTCTATTGCCTTCTTGGCGACAATTCGGTCCAGGAATTCATCGGCACAGAGGCGTATCTGGAACACAAGGCCAAACGCTTTCGGCAAGATGATGAAGCAGACCTCACCAGGAATGAAGCCTTCCTCCTCAGCGATGCCGAAACGCGAAAGAATTATGCAGTTGCCTATGCCGGAACGCGCGCACTTTACTACCGGGACCAGGTCGCTTTCGATGCAATACTTGAACGCATCACCGGGTTTGCCCCAAGGCTTTGATAAGCTGGCACCCTAACACCGGACGCCCCATAAGCGCCAGCCCATTCCATCCTGGCTTCTTGGCGTTGGAATAGACGACCACAAAGAGACTTGAACGCCAATATGCGTCAGGTTGTAATTAGCTGTGGAACCCGGTTAAGCGTTCACTTCCAGAATTGGACATTTCGGAAGATGCGTGATGCGTTGAGCGCAATAAGCTAAAACTTGTACGTCCTGATAAGCTAAGCTTTGCACACGACACGCAGTTGAGAAATGAACCGGCATGACTACCGCGCCGGAAAAACTTGCCGGGCCGTTTGAAGCCGTGGAAGCACTCCAGGCGGATGGTGCAATCGCCATGTAATCAGCCGACCTGATCCGGTCACATCACGAACGGCTGCTCGGCACCGGATTTCTTGAGGAAGTGATGCTGGCTGCGGCCGGCTTGCCGTGGATGATTCTCTGCCACCGGAGCCCCTCTGCCTGTCCGACTGCCATGCCGTCGGACAGGGTCAGGGCGCCGATGCGTTGTCCGGTACGAGTGTGATCAGGCTTGCGGACCGTTCAATCCGGACCGGCAGGAAAAGGGCAATATTCGCGACGAATGCCTCTGGTTCTCCTGTTGGAAATGTTCCGCTCAGGCGCTCGGCTGCGAGGTCGGGATTAGGCACCCTGATCTGGGTGGTTGAGTAGCGGTTCAGTTCGGTGACCGCGTCGGCCAGTGTCACATCGTCGAACTGGACACTACCGCTGCGCCATTGCAGCGCGGCGCCGGGTTCGACCCTGGACACGGTCTGGCTGCCATCGCCGGCAATCTCGAGCCGGTCCCCGGGCGCCAGCACCCTGCCCTTCGGATCGGCGGGATGTGTTGCCTTGCCGAAACCGAACAGGCTCTTCTGTTCCGGAGATGTCGAAACGCTGACCGAGCCTTCCAGCAGGGTCACAGCCACACCGGCTGGCTGCGCATAGATGTCGAATTGCGTCCCGAGCGCGCGCGTACGGCTTGTACCTGCCGCGACGATAAAAGGTGCCTTGGCCTTTTCGACCTCGAACAGGGCCTGCCCGCGCTGGAGGGTGACATGGCGCTCGCGGGGAGAGTAGGCCACGTCCAGCGCCGTGTCCGTGTTGAGCGTGATCACGGTTCCGTCCGCGAGCGTGACGCTGCGCTGCTCCCCCACGGCAGTGGCATAGGTCAGGGGCGGCGGGCTGGCGCCGGCATTGGCGAGTGCGAAGACTGTGGTGGCGAGGGCAAGTGCTGCCGCGAGGCCTGTCAGCCAGGCTGCGGTGCGGAGCCTTGTCCGCCGGGCGGGTTTTGGTAACGCCGCTCCCCTGCCCGCGCGCAGGCCCCGGTCCACGATCGCGAGGCTGGCTTCGATCTGGCGATAGGCTTCTGCATTGTCAGGGTCGCGCTCCCAGGCCCGGAAGGCGTCCCACGTCTCCAGGTCCACATCCGGGTCCTGCAGTTCGCTATACCAGCGCGCCGCGGCATCAAGCCGGCCCGTCTCCTCGTCGTTGTCGTTCATCACGTGGGTATCACTCAGCCTTGTCGGGACGCGGGGCGCCCGCTTGCGAGAGGGATTTCGCAATGGCCGCCAGCGCCTCGGCTATATCACTCCGGACGGTCCTTGGCGACACGGCGAGGCGCCTGGCGATCTGGTCATGGGTCAGGCCCTCCAGCCGGTGGAGTTCAAGGGCCTCCCGCTGGCGGGGCTTCAGGGTATCGATCGCCGCCTGGGCGATCGCCAGCAATTGCGCATCCATCACCTGCTGTTCAGGGGTCGCTGTCCGGTGGCAGGCCAGCCTGTCACCCATCTCGCTGATCTCGGCAGTCATGTGCCGGCTCCTTCCATAGCCCGATTTCAGATAGTCGCGCGTGAGGTTGCGCAGGATCGTGAACAATAGCGGGCGCAGCTCTTCCACGGGCTTGTCGGAATAGGCGCGGCTGGCGGAGATGAAGGCTTCCTGGACCAGGTCTTCGGCGTCTTCTGCATTGCCGATGCGGGATCGGCTGAAGCGGAGGAGTTCGGGATGGTGGAGGTGGTAGAGGTGGGTCAGTGCGATCGACCGAACACCGTGCGGAAGGCAGAAATCCAGCGTACGATTCTCGAAAGCCGCTGTGTCCTTGCCGTATTCAGCAACTTTCCTCAAAATGCCTTGCTCCAATTCAACGGAAACTTTGAGTTTTCTCAGATTTACAACGTATAGTTTATGTTTGCTTGTAATTCCAGCAAAAACTTAAAGTCTACTTTGTGGTGCAGTTGGTCACATAAAGCCAACTTGGGCTCATGGAAAGCGCCCATAAGGAGCAAATTGCGGCCGCGATAAGAGCGGCCCGGCGAGCGAAGGGCCTTACCCAAGAGGCTCTGGCGGAGCGCATCAATAGAAGTTCCGCTAGCCTTAGCAATTTGGAGCGAGCACAGGCACTTCCTTCGCTTGATACATTGATCCTCATCGCAGCAGCTCTGGATGTTCCGATCAGCAATCTCGTTGAAGGGCCGACAAAAGGGCGCAAATCACGTTCCAGAATTCGTGATGAGAATGAGCTGATCGAACTCATTCGTTCCCTCTCAACGGACCATCTGCGAATAGCGCGGATACAGATTGAAGCACTTATTTCAACAAGAAGATGATTAGCCAAATCAGCTATGAAGCAGTTGGCTATGGCCGATATGGCCTACGCACCATTCTCCCTGCTTTCCAAGCATTCATGTCCGAGGCTCATTCACATAGCTTTTCTATACCTGTTAAACCCAGAAACCAGTGATAAACATTGGCGCAGGAAATCCCCCCAGAGCAGACAAAACAACTCTCGCTGGAATATCCCCAAAATGCGATCGTACAAGCTTCGGCTACCCCACGAGTTGCCTGTCGTTTTAGGGCGCAGCAGTAGACTTTGAAAATTTGAAGCTCATTACCTAAAATTGAAATTACCAAGTGCAAGAAATGTGTTGTTTGGTATGGTGCTTGTATGGTTCGATTCATCCACACAGCAGATCTTCATCTTGGGAAACGATTTGGTCAGTTTCCAGAGAGTTTGCGAGGGCGACTTACTGAGGCGCGACATCAATCCATCCCCATAATGTCAAATCTCGCCCGCACCCATGGAGCCGATTTCATCCTGATAGCTGGCGATGTTTTCGATACGGGGACGCCATCCCCTTCGGTAATACGTCAAGCGATGCAGGCCATGTCTGCTGACAGCGAAATCAAGTGGATCATTATCCCAGGAAATCATGATTCACTTTCTTCAGATGAGCTTTGGAGGCAGGTTGCAAATGATCGCCCCCAAAACGTACTGCTCGGCCTCGAAAACAGACCTATTGAGATTGCTCCTGCAACGGTCGTCTTACCGGCCCCTTGTCTAAATCGCAGGCCTGGACGCGACCTTACCGAATGGATGTCCGACGCCGATATTGAGAGCGACAGCATCTGCATCGGACTAGCGCATGGGGCAGTACAGAGCTTTGGAGAGGATGGCGCTTCGGAAATCATCGCTCCAGATCGCGCCCAGCAATCAGGCCTCGACTATCTTGCTCTGGGAGACTGGCACGGTCAGATCTCAATCAATGATCGAACTTGGTATTCGGGCACTCCCGAGCCAGACCGGTTCAAACACAGTATGCCGGGCAAAGCTCTCTTGGTTGAAATTGACGGCTCACGAGCTATGCCGGCGGTGCGGCCTTTGGAAACTGGAAGCTTCAACTGGCAAAAAAAGACGATGCAGTTTTTGTCAGGCGAAAGTATTGACGAGCGTCTTGAAGAGATCCTTCCCGAAATTTCATTAAGACGCAGCACCTTACTTCAGGTCGCGGCGGAGGGTCGAATTCGGGTTCGGGATCGCCTTCTCCTTGAAGAAGCAATCGGTGACGTGGCACCTGACTTCGCTTCGTTCGAGATGAGGTCTGAGGCGCTTGAAACCGAATATGAGATATCGGACTTGGACACAATCGATCAAGCCGGAGCCTTAAGGCAGGCAGCAGAACGCTTGATGCATGAAGCAGGTTTAGACCCAGATCCTCACGGTGTGTCCGCATCGGCTTTATCCCTACTGTACACTTTTTCGGTGGAGGAATCGTGAGACTTAGGGCGTTGCGACTATGGAATGTCAGAAAGTTTGCCGGACGTGGCGTCGCGATCGAGAACATCGGCAATGGCGTGAACGTGCTTTCCGCCGAAAACGAGTTTGGGAAATCGACAAGCTTTGACGCATTGCATGCTGTCTTCTTCCAGCGCTTTTCCGGAACTCCTAAGCCTGTCCAGATGCTGCGACCATACAGCGGAGGTAGCCCTCAAATCGAAGTTGATGTGGAAACAGATCAAGGTCTATTTCGTATTAGCAAGAAATACTACAATGGTAAGAGCGCAGTAATAACAGATATTGCTACGAGTAGAATTATTGCCCATGGCCTGCCCCACAGGGGTGATCCACCAGATTTATTAGCCCGGCGGTTTCAAAGTAGCAGCGTTCATGCTGCCACCTCCCCATAGTAAGGCGGCATGAACGCTGCGGGCAAGACGGCTTTTGGGGCGGGTGGCTTATAGCCGAGCGAAGAGTGCGGACGGGCGGTGTTGTAGTGATGTCGCCAGGCTTCGATCAGGATCTTCGCCTCTCGCAGATCGAAGAAAATTTCCCTCGCCAGAAGCTCGTCGCGGAGCTTGGAGTTGAAGCTCTCGCAGTAGCCATTTTCCCAGGGTGATCCCGGTGTAATGTACAGCGTTTTCACTCCGATCCGTTCAAGCCAGTCACGGAGGGCTGTTGCAATGAACTCAGGGCCATAGCACGTTCGGAACGCTTCCTGGTTCGATCTGATTTTGCTCGAACAGGGAGTGACCATGGCAGACTGAAGGTCTTCTATTGTGAAGGTACCAGCCCCACGAAAGGAGACCGAGACCGCCATGATCACCAACCATATTATTCCAGAAGACGCCGTGCTTGTCGCCATCGACATTGCCAAAGCCCGCAATGATGTGCTCATCGAAGTGCGCGGTAACAAGCGGCGTAAACGGCTCGTCGTGTTGAACACACGCGCCGAGCATGATCGCTTCATTGACATGCTGACTTCATTCGATCGCCCGATCATCGCCGGTTTCGAGGCGACGGGTAACTATCACCGTGCGCTGGCCTGGCGCCTGCTCGATGCCGGGTTTGATACACGGCTCATTTCATCCATGGCACTCGCCCGAACCCGCGAAGCGATCCACAATGGATGGGACAAGAATGATCCCAAAGATGCGCAGGTCATCCTGCATATGCTCTCAACCGGCCTCAGCCAGTACTATCAGGATCCACTCGTCGCGGGCATTTCCGACATACAGGAACTGTCGAAGACGCATGAGATGGTTTCGAAGGCCAAGACTGAGACGCTGCATCGCATCCTCACCCACTACCTGCCTCTGTATTTTCCTGAGATCGAACGGTTCCGGAACGGATCGCGCAATGACTGGTTCTTTGCTTTCCTCGAGCAGTTTCCGACGCCTGCATCGGTCATCGCGCATGACAAGGACGCCTTCATTTCCGCCGCATGGGACGTCGTTGGACGCAAGGTCTCGAAGGCTCGCCTGATTGCGGACATCTACGAAACAGCAACAGAATCAATCGCTTTGCCGATTCCGATCGACAGCAAGGCGGTTGTCATGTTCCGCATGGTCCTTGCCGAGATCCGAAGCCTGATCCGTCAACGTGATCAGATCGAAGCCGAGGCCGAAGCGCTGCTGGGCGACACGCCTGACTATGTCGCACTCAAGCAAGTGCCTGGAATCGGCCCGATCAATGCGTTGACCATTCTGGCAGAAGCCGGTGACCTGCGCCGGTTTGGTCATCATCGTCAGTTCCTGAAATTTTGCGGCCTTGACCTCGCAACCCACCAGTCGGGTACATTCCGGGGACAGACCAAGCTTGCCAAGTTCGGCAACGCGCGCCTGCGCCGGTCTCTCTGGATGGCCGCCAATGTCGCCATTCGTCAGAGGGAAAACAGTTTCCGGGACAAGTACGCGCGCTACATCGCTAAGGATCCGACAAATCCGGATCTGAAGCGTAAAGCGCTCACAGCCGTTACCGCCAAGATGGCCCGCGTGGTTCACGCCGTCATCAAAAGTGGAACCCCCTACCGTCCCTTCTTCCAAGGGGCGGAGCCGAGAGGAAGAACCCCTGTCTGAAGGGCCGTTGAGGCACGTGAAAACGCGACCTCGTAGATAATGTTCGGGTCTTCCGCTCGGATCGGCATCCCGTGTTAAGGACGGTGAGGACCAGCGAAATATGCTCGTGTGGATCCTGTGTTTGCTATGGCCGAGAGCTCTTCCAATAGAAGCGGAAGTCCCTCGGCAATTGACAAATCAAGCCGCGGAGACATTCTGCGGATAGAAGGCTTTTTGCCTGCTGGTCTGATCGCGCTCCGTACGTAGGACGTTGTCAGAGCGTATGTGCTCCGGCGGCCCATGCCGAACGAACAGCCCACCCAGCGTGTCGAGGACATCCCGTGAGTTCAGCTTTCGCTCGACTCGGATGGCGAGGCACTCCCGTGTAAACTCGTCGACCACACACAGCATGCGGAACACACGTCCATCATGGGTGCGGTCCTGCACGAAGTCATAGGACCAGACATGGCCTTTGTGCGCCGGCCTCAGCCGCACACACGAGCCATCATTCAGCCAGAGACGACCGCGTTTTGGTTGTTTCATCGGCACTTTCAGCCCCTCCCGTCGCCAGATGCGGTAAACCCGCTTCTCGTTCACATGCCAGCCATCATTTCTGAGGAGCGCCGTGATCCGGCGATAGCCATACCGGCCGAACCGTTCGGCCAGGCGGATAATCGCCGATGTCAGGGCGTCCTCATCATCTCGCCGTATGGGCTGCTTGCGCTGGGTCGAACGGTGCTGGCCGATCACACGGCAAGCCCGGCGTTCGGAGACGCCAAGCTCTTCCACCACGTGATCGACTGCAGCACGACGACGCGAAGGGCTTAGAACTTTCCCCGCACGACTTCCTGAAGGATCTGGTTGTCCAGCGTGAGATCAGAGACTGCGCGCCGAAGCCGGGCGTTTTCCTTCTCCATATCTTTCATGCGCTTGGCTTGGTCGACCTGCAGGCCGCCATACTCTTTGCGCCAGCGGTAGTAGGTCTGTTCCGTCACACCAACGGCCCGCGCCGCCGAAGCAGCTGTCTCACCCCGGGCCAGGCGAACCTCCACCTCCCGCAGCTTCGCAATGATCTCTTCAGGCTTGGCTCTCTTGCCCATGTCTCAGCTCCATATCTGAAGCCGGAACTAACTCAAATAACGGACCACTTTTCGGGAGGCAGACCACCTCGGCGAGACGGTCTCGACTTATGTCCGCTATTTTCTGACCGTGACGCCGCCGGTGCCGGCCGACCAGCTCGATGCGGCGCGGGCCAAGGGTGACCTAAAGTTCGATTTCTTTGTTCGTCAGGTGGCCGAAAGCGTGCGCTCCGGCGACAGGATCCTGCAAAATGCCATCGAGGAGTTCGTTGCTGCGCCGTCCGACTTTGTCAGCGAAGCCGAGCTCGACCGGCTTGGCGTGCGGAGCGGGATCGATGCGTGAAGCCCAGAGCCTTTCGCGCACCCGTGACATGCTGGCCACCGCGTTCGGGCCCGTCATCATGGCGGCGCTTGCCGACGCCCAGGTCGTCGAGATCATGGTCAACCCCGATGGCCGGCTCTGGATCGAACGGCATGGCGCGGGGCGTACTGCCTGCGGCGCGGTGTTGGCACGGGCCCAGGTCGAGCGCGTGATCCGGCTGGTCGCAACCCATATGCGGCGTGACGCGACGGCGGACGCGCCGCTTGTGTCGGCCGAGCTGCCCATGGGAGGCGAACGGTTCGAAGGCGTCCTGCCGCCGGTCGCGCCGGGCCCCTGTTTCTCGATCCGCAAACCGGCCGGACGCGTCATCCGGCTTGATGAATATGTCGCCTCCGGCGTGATGAGTGGCCACCATGCCGATGCCCTGCGGCGCGCAGTGCTCGACAAGTCAAACATCCTGATCGTCGGCGGCACCGGGTCTGGCAAGACAACACTCGCCAATGCGCTCCTTGCTGAAATGGCCGAGACCGGCGACCGGCTGGTCATCCTGGAAGACACGCGCGAGCTTTCCTGCGGCGCACCGGATGTCGTGCAACTGCGCACGCAGCCGGGATCGGTCTCCCTGTCAGACCTTGTGCGCTCGACCTTGCGTCTCAGGCCCGACCGGATCGTAATTGGCGAAGTACGCGGGGCCGAAGCCCTCGACATGCTGAAGGCCTGGAATACCGGCCATCCGGGCGGGATCGCGACCCTGCACGCAAACTCTGCGCTGGCGGGTCTTTCCCGACTCGAACAGCTGGTCGGCGAGGCGGCCGTGAACGTGCCACATGATCTCATTTCTGAGACGATAGACAGTGTCGTGTTCATCGCGCGCCAACATGGGTCTCGCCGGGTCGAGACCGTCGCCTCGCTCTGCGGGCTCGGTCGGCATGGTTATGACCTTCGCCCGATTGTGCCCGACCTACAGCTCGTCCTGCCGAACCTGCCGTCGCTCCAGCCTTCTGCACTCCACCACTGAAAGGAACACGACCGATGAACCGAGATATGGGCAAAGCCCTCAGCCTGACAGCGCTTGCTGCCCTTCTTGTCCTGCCGGCCCATGCGGCGGGTTCCGGCATGCCCTGGGAAGGACCGCTGCAATCGATCCTGGAATCCATCGAGGGCCCGGTCGCCAAGATCCTCGCCACGATCGTCATCATCCTGACCGGCCTCGGCCTTGCGTTCGGGGAAAGCGGCGGCGGGATGAGGAAGCTCCTGCAGATCGTGTTCGGCCTGTCGATCGCGTTTGCGGCCACTTCGTTCTTCCTTTCCTTCTTCTCGTTCGGCGGCGGGGCGACGCTCTGATGGCTGGCCGTTCGTCCCTCCCTGAAGGCTATGTGACGCCGGTCCACCGCGCGCTCACCGAGCCGATCCTGATCGCGGGTGCGCCGCGCATGGCGACCATCGTGAACGGCACGCTCGCCGCAGCACTTGGGCTCGGTCTCCAGCTCTGGATTGTGGGGCTCGCCTATTGGCTGATCGCGCACGGGCTCTGCGTGTTTGCGGCGCGGCGTGATCCGCAATTTGTCGACGTTCTGATCCGGCACGTCCGCCACAAGGGGTATCTCGCATGCTGAACCTCCGTGAATACCGCGCCCGCCCGGCGCGCCTCGCCGACCACCTCAAATGGGCCGCGCTGATCGCGCCCGGCATCATCCTCAACAAGGATGGCAGCCTGCAGCGGACGATTGCCTATCGTGGCCCTGACCTTGAGAGCGCGACGCCGGAAGAACTGGTCTCCATCTCTGCCCGGATGAATAATCTGCTGATGCGGTTCGGGTCCGGATGGGCGCTCTGGTTCGAAGCAGACCGGCGGGATTCGACCTCGTATCCGGACAACAGCTGGCGTGATCCGGCCGCCTGGCTGGTCGACGCGGAACGCCGCGCCCAGTTCGAAGAGGTGGGCCGGCATTTTGAAACCGATTGCTATCTGACCCTCAGCTGGATGCCACCAGCCGACCGGACAGCCCGCGTCGAGCAGCTGTTCATCGAAGATCCAGCCGCAGCGCCGCGCAGCTTCTTTGCTGAAAACCTTGACCGTTTCGAAACCGAGACAGTACGGGCGCTGGACCTCATGGCGGACCTTATGCCGGAGGCACGGTTTCTGGATGACGATGAAACGCTGACCTACCTGCATGGCTGCATCTCCCTGAAACGGCATCCAGTTCGGGCACCGGAGGCGCCGATGTTCCTCGACGGCCTGCTTGCCGACACGGACGTGACCGGTGGGCTCGCCCCCATGCTCGGCGGCGAGACGCTGAAAGTCCTGACGGTGCGCAAGTTCCCGGGGACGAGCGAGCCTTGCCTCCTGGCGGAACTTGACCAGCTCGGGTTCCCGTACCGCTGGGTGACGCGGTTCATACCGCTCGACAAAGCGGACGCGGAGAAGATCCTCAACCGTTACATGCGGGCCTGGCTGGCCAAGCGCCGTTCGCTCGTGTCGTATGTCCGGGAAATCCTGACCAATGAACCGGCCACCCAGTTCAACACGGACGCCGACAATCAGGCCTCTGATGTCGACGCCGCCCTGCAGGCGCTCGGCGCAGGCCATGTCGCGTTTGGCTATTACACGGCAACGCTCGTTCTCACCCATGCCGATCCGCTGGTTGCCGAAGAACGTATCCGGGCTGCCGAACGCGTCATCAATGCCCGCGGCTTTACCGCCACCCCGGAAACCCTCAACGCCCTCGATGCCTGGCTCGGGACCCTGCCCGGCGAGGCCTATGCCAATGTGCGCCAGCCGATCCTGAATACGGTCGACCTGTCCCATATGGCGCCGCTGTCGACCCAATGGGCCGGGCCCGAGCGCAATGACCATCTGGATGGCCCGCCGCTCCTGATGGCACGTTCGGCCAGTTCCACCCCGTTCCGGCTGGTGGCGCACCAGGGTGATGTCGGGCACATGATGATTGTCGGGCCGACAGGGGCCGGCAAGTCGGTTCTTTTGTCCCTGCTCGCGCTTCAGTTCCGGCGCTATGAAGGCGCCCAGGTCTTCGTGTTCGACAAGGGAAAGTCGGCGCGCGCCATGACGATGGCGCTGGGCGGTGACTGGTATGACCTAGACCTGGGCGGCAGTCACGCGTTCCAGCCATTGAGTGAAATATCTGATGAAGGATCGCTCGCTGCCGCGCAGAACTGGATCCTGGCACTGATCGAACAGGAAGGCGTCACGATCATCCCGGAAGTACGCCAGGCCGTCTGGTCGGCGCTGAAGAGCCTGGCTGAAGCCCCGCGCCGCCAGCGCACGCTGACGGGGCTGACGGCTTTGATCCAGTCGTCGGCTTTGAGGCAAGCGCTGCAGCCTTACACGCTGGACGGGCCCTATGGCGTGCTACTCGACGCAGATGCGGACAGTTTTGCAGCGTCAGATCTGGCGTGCTTTGAAATGGAAGCCTTGATGTCGGACAGGCGCCTTGCCGCGCCTGTCCTTGCGCATCTCTTCGAGAGGCTGGAGGCGCGGTTCGACGGCCGTCCGACCTTGCTCATCCTCGACGAGGCCTGGCTCTTCCTTGATCATCCGCTGTTTGCAGGACGCCTGCGGGACTGGCTGAAGACTCTTCGCAAAAAGAACGTCTCGGTCGTGTTTGCGACACAGAGCCTGGCGGACATTACTTCGAGCGCGATTGCACCGGCCCTGATCGAAAGCGCGCCCACCCGGATATTCCTCGCCAATGCACGGGCCGAAGAACCCGGACAGGCAAAAACCTATGATGCGTTTGGTCTCAATGCCCGGCAGACCCAGCTGATCGCGCGGGCAACGCCGAAACGGGACTATTACCTGCAATGCCCGGCGGGCAACCGGCTCTTCGATCTGGAGCTGGGTCCCGTGGCGCTCGCATTCTGCGCGGCCGGGTCGAAGGCCGATCAGGTGCAGATGGATGAGGTTATGGACGTCGTGGGACCGGACGGGTTCGCTGCCGCCTGGCTCGCGGCGAAGGGGCTCGATTGGGCCTCTGACCTCATCGCTGACAGGGAGGCCGTGCCATGCGCCGCAGAGTGACCGCTGTACTCGTGGGGATGTTGGGACTGTCCCTGACGGTGCCGCGCGCAGACGCCCTGCTCGGTGTCGGTGACGTCGTGATCGACCCGACGAACCTGGTGCAGAACATCGTGACGGCCACCAATACGCTGGAGCAGATCAACAACCAGATCACGCAGCTCCAGCACGAGGCGCAAATGCTGGTGAACCAGGCCGAGGACCTCAAACGCCTCGACTATGGGTCCATCGAGCATTTGAAACGCCTGCTAGAACGGATCGACACGCTGATGCGTGAGGCCGACGAGATTTCCTACGAAGTTGAAGAGTCAGAACGCCGGTATGAGGAGGCCTTCCCGGAGAGCTACGAGGACGTCTCGAACGCAGAGATCACCGCGCAGGCAAAAGATCAGTGGCGTCTGTCGCGGGGGAGTTTTGCGGGCGCTGTGCAGGTCCAGTCAGGGATCGTGTCGGCCATTGCTGATTCTCAAGGCACGCTGAGCGAACTTGTCAGTGAGAGCCAGTCGGCTTCAGGCAATCTCTCTGTGGCCCAGGCCGGCAACCAGCTGATCGCCCTCTCTGTCGAACAGCAAATGCAGATGCAGCAGCTGATGGCGGCCCAGTACCGGATGGAGGCGGTCGAGGCTTCCCGGCGCGCCGCGCTCGAAGAGCAGGCGCGGGTCCGGCACGAACGCTTCCGCGGCGACGGCGCCGCCTACACCCGGAACTGATGGCCATGGAGGATCTCAATGTCATCGACCGGTTTGTCGCGACCTTCTCCGCCTATATCGATAGCGGGTTCGGCCTCCTACAGGGCGATGTCGCCTGGCTGACTTCGGTGCTGATCGCAATCGATGTGACGCTGGCCGGTCTCTTCTGGGCCATGGGACCGGACACGGACGTCATCGGCCGGTTCCTGAAAAAGGTCCTCTATGTCGGCGCCTTTGCCCTGATCCTCGGCAATTTCGCCCTGCTCGCCGACGTCGTGTTCCGAAGCTTTGCCCAGCTTGGACTCAATGCAACCGGCGGGACACTGACGGCAGACGACATCGTGAAGCCCGGCTTCGTCGCGGCGACCGGATTTGATGCCGCCTATCCCCTGCTGGATGAAATCCGGAAACTGACAGGCCCGATCGCCTTCTTCGAAAATATCGTGATCATCGCGGTCCTCTTCCTCGCCTGGCTGATCACGCTCCTCGCCTTCTTCTTCCTCGCGATCCAGCTCTTCGTGACCATCATCGAATTCAAGCTGACAACGCTGGCGGGCTTTGTCCTCATTCCCTTCGCGCTCTGGAACAAGACTTCGTTCCTCGCCGAGAAGGTGCTCGGCAATGTGATTGCCTCGGGCATCAAGCTCATGGTGCTCGCCATCATTGTCGGCATCGGATCCACGATCTTCACAAGCATCACATCCACGTTCGAGCCGGACAATGTGACGCTTGAGCAGGCGGCTTCCGTTATCCTGGGGTCGCTCGCCTTGCTCGCCCTCGGCTTGTTCGGGCCCGGCATTGCGACCGGCCTTGTTTCCGGCGCACCGCAGCTTGGCGCAGGCACGGCGGTCGGCACGATGGCGGGGGTTGCAGCAGGCACGGTGGCCGGAGGGACGGTTGCGAAGTCAGCCGTTTCCGCCGTGGCCGGGGGTGGCCGCAGCGCAGTCGGTGCCGCAGCCTCGATGGCAGGCGGCGCGCGTACAGCCTATTCGCTCGGCGCGGCGCGCTCCGGCAAGACGGGCATGGGCGCCGCGGCTGCGGGCGCCCGCGGCGTCGCAAGCGCAGGGGTCCAGACCGTGGCGTCAGGTGCTGCTGGGTTCGCCAAGCGCGCCTTCGGCAATCCTGGCGCAAAGGCTCAGGCGGGCAGCCGCGCTGCCTTTGCCGCGACCGGCGGAACAGGCGCCGGCCCTTCCGAGCCCCCAGCCGCCAATGACCGGTCAGCGCCCGATTGGGCAAGCCGCATCCGGCGCAGCCAGACAACCCGTGATGCCGGCATGATGGCCGCCTCTGCCGTCCGAGACGGCGACCAGCCAGGCGGTGGCACATCCGTTCAGCTCCGATCAGACGAGGATTAGACAGAGATGCTTTGGAAACGCACAACCTGCCGATACGGCGACACACCCGAACCTGTCACACCCTACCAGCGCGCGGCTCAGGCCTGGGACGACCGGATCGGCTCCTACCGGGTTCAGGCCGCAAACTGGCGCCTCGCGGCCCTCGGATCGATTGCGCTCGCGTTCGTGCTGGCAGGCGGGCTTGTCTGGCGCTCGACCCAGTCTTTTGTGACGCCGTATGTGGTTGAACTGACGACAGACGGCGCCGTACGCGCCGTCGGCCCGGCCGAGGGGCAGTACGAGCCGACCGATGCACAGATCGCGTATCATCTCGCGAACTTTGTCACAAATACGCGCTCGGTTTCCATTGATCCGGTCGTGGTGCGCCAGAACTGGCTGAAGGCCTATGCCTATGCGACCGACCGGGCCGCCGCGACACTCAACGATTATGCCCGTGACAATGACCCGTTCGCCGATATCGGACACCGCTCGGTCTCGGTCGACGTGACCAGCGTCGTACGCTCCTCCGATGACAGTTTCACCGTGCGCTGGCGCGAGACGGCATTCCGAAATGGCGCCGAGATCGACCGGTCACACCACACGGGCATCTTTTCCATTGTGATCGATCCGCCCCGCGATGTGGAAACCCTGCGAGCCAATCCGCTGGGACTCTACGTCCATGGCCTCAACTGGTCGCAAGACCACAAACAGGAGTAGATTTCCATGAAACGCCTTGCCCTGATCCTTCTCGGTGCGACTTGCCTTACGGCTTGCGAAACCTTTCCCTCTGGCGCTGGGGCGCCCGACATCTTGCTTGATGCGGAGCTGCCGGATGACACAGCGTTCGCCGAAGACCTCTTTCTCGAACCGGAAGAAGACCTGGACGGCGTGCCATCACCTGTTGTGCTGACGACCTACCACCCGGTGCCGATGCCGGGACAATTGAAGCCCCTGCCTGTTGCTGCCGCTGTCGCGTCATCGCTCAAACCCTTTGAGGCGATTGAGACTGCCAACAGCAAGGCGTCCATCGAACCCTCGCTCGACAATTACATGAACGCGATCCAAGTCTATCCCTACACAGTCGGAGCACTCTATCAGGTTTATTGCGCGCCAGAACAGGTGACCGACATCGCGCTCGAACCCGGCGAGGAGCTCTTGTCAGTGTCGGCCGGTGACACGGTCCGCTGGGTACTTGGCGACACCGTGTCGGGCACTGGCACGGCAGCGCAGGCTCACATTCTCGTCAAACCGATCCAGCCCGGCCTCCGGACAAACCTGATTGTGACGACGTCACGCCGCGCCTACCACCTCGAGCTTCAGGCATTCCAGGAGACATATATGGCCGCCGTCTCCTGGCGTTATGCGGACCAGCAACTCGTGACCCATGTTGCCAGTGCCACGTCCCGGGCTGCGGAGCCGCATGCACCGCAGGGCCTCCAGCTGGAACGCCTGAAGTTCCGCTACGAGCTTGCAGGTGACAGGCCGCACTGGCGCCCGGAGCGCGTATTCGACGATGGCCGAAAGGTCTATATCCAGTTCCCCGCCCGGCTTGACCAGGGCGATACACCCGCCCTGTTCGTGATTGGCCGCGACGGGCGCTCCCAATTGGTGAACTACCGCATGTCGGGGAATTATTATGTGGTCGACCGCCTGTTTGCGAAAGCCGAGCTCCGCCTCGGCGAGAAGAAGCAGGATGTCGTGCGGATCGCACGGTCCGATCTGGGAGATGCGGGCCGATGAGCCAGAGGTCTTCCCCAGCCTCTGAATCTCTGGAGATCCGCGGCAAGCCCCGGCCGGTCCGGCGGTTCTCGAAGCGCGCGCTTGCTATCCTGCTAGGGACAGCCAGTGCGGTCATACTCGGATCGCTGGCATTTGCGCTTCAATCCCCGGAGAGGGACAAGGCCACGGCCGGACGCGAGCTCTACGCGACCGCGAGAAAGCCGACGGCCGAAGGCCTGGAAGCGCTCCCGGCAAGCTATGGCGACGTGAAGCCCGAGGCGCCGGAACTCGGGCCGCCGCTGCCGGGTGACCTTGGCGGCCCCATCCTGAAAGCCCGGCGCGAAGGACGCATGACGTTTGATGAGGCCTATGATGCTGCACCGCCGACAGAGGTCGATACGGCCCGCCAGATGCGCGAAGCGGAACTTGCGGCGCGGGAGGCGGCCATGTCCGAAGCCGCACGCGGCAGCGGCGTGTTCTTCTCCGTTGGAGCAAGCGGGGCAAGACTGTCATCGGTGTCAGAAACAGCCGATGACAAGCGTCCCGCGCTGCAAATGCCGGACCTGTCAGCGTTCGCGAACTCTGCGTCTGGCGTGTTTGGCGCGTCGCTCAGCGAAGATCCGAACCGGCAGGAACGGAAGATGGATTTCCTCGGCGAGACGGATGACACGTCGATCTACAATCCGCACCGGCTCGAGACGCCCGTCTCCCCCTGGCAGCTGATGGCCGGGACAGTGATCCCTGCAACCCTGCTCACGGGGGTGAACTCCGACCTGCCGGGCCAGGTCATCGCGCAAGTGACGAACCCGGTCTATGATACGGTGAGCGGCGAGACGGTGCTTGTGCCGCAAGGCGCCCGCGTGATCGGCCGCTATGACAGTGTCATCGCATTCGGCCAGTCACGCGCCCTGCTTGTCTGGACGCGTATCATCATGCCTGACGGCACGTCGATCCGGATCGACAATCTCGCTGGTGTCGATGCGCGCGGATATGCCGGTCTTGAAGACAAGGTCGACTATCACTCCTGGCGCCTGCTGCAGGGCGTTGCGCTCTCAACGCTGCTCGGGGTCGGCTCCGAGCTTGCGAGCGATGATGAGGGGGACATCGCACGCGCCCTCCGCCGGTCGGCCCAGACGGGCGCAAACCAGGCGGGTCAGGACATTGTGCGCCGCAATCTCGACGTCCAGCCGACCATCACCATCCGCCCCGGCTGGCGGCTCGGCATCGTCGTCAACAAGGACATTGTCCTGAAGCCCTATGAAGGAGGCCAACAACCATGAGTGAAGTGAGTTTAAAGATCGGGCCGTTGCCGGACCGAACACCGCAGAAACTATCGATCAGCGTGGAGCCGGCGCAGGCGGCAGACCTCGATGCCTACGCCCGGGTGCATTCTGGCACCTATGGGGCTGAGACATCTGTCGCGATGCTGGTGCCGCTGATGCTCGAGGCGTTCATTGCGAGTGACAGTGGATTTCGGAAGGCACGCGCGCGTAAAGGTGCCTGACCCGACAGTATCAATTCAACAAGTGGAGTGTGAGGAATGGCCAGATTGATAACAGCAAAGCAGGTTCTCGACCTGACCGGCTACAGGAGCAGGACCACCCTTTGGAGAAAGGTGCGCGCAAAAGTCTTTCCAGCACCTGTGAAGCTGCCCGGCGACGCTGTCCGGTGGCGGGAGCAGGAAGTGCAGGACTGGATAGAGGGGGCACCGCGCCAAACCTATTCCGACAAATGAATCAAAATTTTGGTGACCGACACAGTCAGCGCCAAAAACAACCCGTATGTCTTTGACCTGGACAGTCGACTTGCACCTAAGATTTTGGATCTGGGGGGCCCGCCTCCGACACTAGGCTACTTCGCCGACGTGGCGTATTGTGACCAGGATTCCATGAGCTCTCGACGTCGTTCGGTGGCAAGATCACGTCGATAGGCCGCTTCGACAGACCCGAGCTGGTGCGCAAGTGCTTCCTCTGCGAGCTCTCTCGGGAAGGATGTCGCGTTGCCCGCCCAGTCACGAAATGTGCTTCGGAAGCCATGGATTGTATAATCATTGGCGCCAGTACCGCTCATAAGATTTCGCAAGGCAGCTTCTGACACGTGACTCGCAATTGTCGGCGATTTGAAAACGAAACCAGAGGTATCCAGCGAGCGGCGCTCGACCAAAAGCGCCAGACACGCAGAGCTCAGGGGGATGCGCTGTTCCTTGCGGGCCTTCATCCGCTCTGGGGGTATGGTCCAGACAGACTTTTCAAAGTCGATTTCCGACCAGAGTGCACCCCTGCCTTCAGATGATCTGACAGCCGTCAGGATAATAAATCGCAGGCACTGGGATGCGCAGCTGTATCTGCCCGACAGTTCCGCGAAGTAATCCGGTAATTTTGAATAGGGCATTGCCGGATGGTGCTGTCGAAGCGAGCGCATATTAGGCAAGAGCAGATCGAGATTACGCTGCCATTGTGCTGGGTTTTTGCCGTCTCTGAGGCCAAGAACCTCAGCGGCGGCAAGCACGCGTTCGATCCTTTGTTGCACACGGCGGGCTGTTTCCGGTTTCGTTTGCCAGATCGGCTTCAGACAGTTGAGCACATGTTCCGTCTTGATCTCGTCTACAGGCAGACCGGCAATCGGCTTCGCATAGTCGCGAAGCGTATTGTACCATTGCTGTCTTGCCTTTGGATTGGAAAGGCTGACCAGGTTCTTATCCATCCAATCTTTCGAAAATTCGGAAAACGTAACGCGAGCCTCCTCCTTTTGTGCGGCCAGGCGTTTTTCTTCGCGTCGCCTCATCTGTAGCTGGTGATGAGCCTCGCTGAGCGAGGTTTCAGCTGTCACCAGTTCGGCCAATTCGCCCTCTTCGAACTGTTTTCGAAGTTCAAATGCCTTTGTTCTTGCGGCCGCGAGCGTTACTGCGGGATACGCTCCCAATCCGAGGACCTGGCGTTTGCCGCCATACGTCTTCATGAAGATAAAGGTTCGAGACCCACCGGGTTGAACCTGAAGATAAAGACCACCTCCATCAGCGTAACGACCCGCCGCTTTTTTGGCATTGATCGCTCTGTCACTCAGTTTATTTATCCCCTGTGCCATCACCACTCTCGTAATTTTGTCGCAACTGTTTAGGCACGCTAGTGCTTTGCTAGTGCTTTGCTAGTGCATTTTCTAGTGCACTCGTGACGCTGGTTCGGGATGAAATCAAATGAAACAAGCTGCATCAAAAGTTCCCCACTACGGCCTTTACTGCATTGTTATTTATTGGCTTATTGTCTAATATTGGAACAACAAGGAATGGGATGAGGTTCCTATATGACGGCCTCCTCCTCCGCCACCCCCGCGATTTCCCTCTATGACCCGATATCGCCGCCGATCAGCGCACCACCACCATGCGGTAGAGCGAAGAGCTGTTTCCGCGCTATTGTCCGACTCTTCCGTGTCCAGGCCGACAGCGCGGTAGCTTTCGACCAGATCAAGACCTCCCTTTACGTCCGAGCGAACGACCTCTTCTGATGAAACCGGCCGTCCGCGCCTTGCCGCCCCCCCGGTCGATTGACGCCAAATATGAGCCAACAGCTTAGCCTTTCCCAGAGCGGAAATGTTCTGGGCAGAACGTGACGGCGGGACAAGACTTTTAAAAAATCTCGATCCGACCGCTCGCTTTATCCGTTTGCAACGGGGCGGCTGGATCGAGAAGGCTGCCTCGGCAGAAGCCTCAGCCGAGAAGCGGGTAGTCCGTGTAACCCTGCTCGCCACCCACATAGTAGGTCGCGGTGTCGGAAGGAGCCAAGGCGGCGTCGCGACGGAAGCGTTCGGGGAGATCAGGGTTGCTGATGAAGAGCGTTCCGAACGTCACTGCATCGGCCAGACCGGTGGCTATCGCCCGTTCGGCAGTGTCGCGATCATATCCAACGTTCACGATGAACTTACCGGTAAACCGCTTTCTTGCTTCGGGTGCGAGCAGATCGAGACCGTCCGGAAGTTGGGCCGGTTCCATGAAGTGGAGCATCCCTACCTTCCGCGCCTCGAGGGCTTCGACGGCAAACATGTAGGTGCCTTCCAGGTCGCTATCGCCCATGTCGTTATAAGGGATCCGGGGCGAAAGCCGGACAGACACGCGGGATGGCCCAAAGACCCGGATGGCGGCATCGGTCGCTTCGAGCAGGAAACGGGCTCGATTTTCGACAGGGCCACCATAGGCGTCGGTTCGTTTGTTGGGCCCGTCTTCGAGAAACTGGGCGGGCAGATAGCCATTGGCACCATGCACTTCCACGCCGTCGAAGCCCGCAGCCTTTGCTGCGCGTGCGGCGATCTCGTAGTCTAGGATCGTACTTTGGATCTCCTCCACGGTCATCGCCCTGGGGGTTACGGTAGGCTTCGGCCCCTCGGGCGTGAAGGCTTGGCTGTTGAAGGGGAGCGCCGACGGCGCAACGGGCAGTGCGCCGCCGTGAAAGTCCGGATGCGACGCGCGGCCCGTATGCCAGAGTTGCGCGAAAATGAGGCCTCCGGCCTCGTGAACGGCCTGGGTGACCTTTCGCCACCCTTCGATCTGTTCGTCGGTGTAAATCCCGGGCGTATTCGTCCAGCCGATCGCTTGCTCACTGATCTGCGTGCCTTCCGTGATGATGAGGCCAGCCGTGGCACGTTGGGCATAATAGCGCGCGGTCAGTTCATTCGCGACACGGTCGGGCGACCTGCCTCTCGTCATGGGAGCCATGAAGACGCGATTTCTGAATTCGAACGTATCGGTTTTCAGCGGGGACAGTAGTTTCAGCTCAGTCATTCGACGCTCCAGTTAATCTGGACGTCTAGGTATAACTTGTAAACCTGGTGTCAATTAGGAACCATAAGGTAACCTGGTAGGGCTGAGGTAACCTGACATCCGACCCGCCGGGTTCTAGTCCGTGCGATTCCCCACCTGGACGCCGCCGAAAGCGTCGTCCGATTGTCGATCATCGAAGGTCTCGCGTGCCGCATCGACCTCCGCGAGATTGTCCAGCGTCCACTGGTGCAATGCGCCCAGCGGCTTTTGCAGGCTGCGTCCCAGCGGAGTGATCTCGTACTCGACGGCCACCGGTGAGAGGGAGATGACGCGACGGTTGACCAACCCGTTGCGTTCAAGCCGGCGGAGACATTGTGTCAACGCCTTCTGGCTAACGCCCTCCAATCGCCTGCGAATTACATTGAACCGATGCGGCCGAGCGGACAGGATCGCCAATACCATTGCCGACCATTTGTCGGCAATCTGATCGAAAAGGCCCCGGCTGCGGCAGTCCGACGAAAAGCAGATCGATTCCAGTTCCATGGGGGCGTGCACCTAACGTTTCATCCAAAATCAGTATTTAACGCGCCCTAGTATACATTGTAAACTTCTGTATCTCGGCGCTCCGCTCGAATCTGGAACGTCGAGTTCCTGCCGAGTCAGCACTTGTACTCTCATACCGGCGGACTCCCCCGCCGATGCCTAACGCGTTAAGCTCCATGCTCCGGTGGCGGGAGCGTCAGCTCTCGCCGGAAGCCGCCCTTCAATGGGAGAGGCCGGAATGACGGCTTCGTCCCAGTTATTGCCGTTTGATTAAGCGGTCGCGCAGGTTTGCCAGACCGGCAGATCCAAGGAGCAAGTGCGCGGCCCGCCACGTGGCCTTATGGATACCCGGCAGTCCTTTTACAAATTTCAGATAACGCAAAAGGCGGTTGCAGATTTACAAGACATGATGAGTGGCGCTTCGGTCGGGAGAAAGCGGAACTCCAATCAGTGCCGGGTGGCTGTCAGATCGGCGCCTTAGTTGCAAGGAGCCCGGCAGCACTCTTTCCCAACTGTCGCATACTTGCTCGCTTCTAAATCGCATCTGCATCAGCCTGCTGAAAACCTGCTCAGGCTGATGGCTCTCTTGGGCTCATGGTTCTCCCCCCTTGCAACGATTAAGTATTTGGTGCGTTGTGGATCTATGGGTGGCAGTACAGTTTTCTTTGATGAAATGCGTGGACCGGATGAATCGGCACGTCAGCCCTACGCTGAATACTGTGCCTGGCTCGAATCCGTCAAAATAAACGAGCTTCACAAGAAGTCTCGCGAAGCCGAAACATTCTTCAGGCGCACCGGCATTACTTTTAATGTTTATGGCGAGAAAGATGCTGACGAACGGCTTATTCCGTTCGATCTGGTTCCCCGCATCATAGATGGCAAGGAATGGCGCCTGCTTGTTCGCGGCATCGAACAGCGGGTCAAGGCGATCAATGCCTTCCTGCACGACATCTATCACCGTCAGGAAATTCTCCGTGCGGGTCGGATCCCGGAACATCTTATCGCCAATAACGAGGCCTTCCTGCCCGAAATGATCGGTGTGACCCCGCCCGGCGGCGTCTACACCCACATTGTCGGCGTCGATCTCGTGCGCACCGGGGCCAACGAGTTCTACGTTCTGGAAGACAATGCCCGCACCCCGTCGGGTGTGTCCTACATGCTCGAAAACCGGGAAACCATGCTGAAGATGTTCCCGGAACTCTTCTCGCAGATCAAGGTCCAGCCGATCAGCAACTATCCTACCCTTCTCCGGCGCTCGCTCGGCAAGTGCGCCCCGGTGCGCAGTGAAGGGCGACCCACCGTGGCGGTCCTGACGCCTGGCCTTCACAACTCTGCCTATTTCGAACACGCCTTCCTCGCCGATCAGATGGGCGCCGAACTCGTCGAGGGCCACGACCTGCGTGTGGTGGACGGTCGTGTCGCCATGCGCACCACCCAAGGCTACCAGCCGGTCGACGTCCTCTATCGCCGCATCGACGACGAATATATTGATCCACTGAACTTCAACCGGTCCTCAATGCTGGGCGTGCCGGGCATTATGGACGTCTATCGTTCTGGCGGTATTACCCTTGCCAATGCACCGGGTACGGGCATCGCTGACGACAAGGCCATATATTCCTACATGCCTGATATCGTTGAGTTCTATACCGGCCAGACGGCTATCTTGAAGAACGTTCCGACCTATCGTTGCTCCGAAGCGGACTCGCTGAAATACGTTCTGGAAAACCTGCACGAACTCGTCGTTAAGGAAGTTCACGGCTCTGGTGGCTATGGCATGCTTGTTGGCCCAGCCGCGAGCAAGCGTGAACTCGCAGCTTTCCGCGCGAAACTCATCGCCAAGCCATCAAACTATATCGCGCAGCCGACGCTGGCCCTCTCAACGGTGCCCGTCCTGACCCGCAGCGGCCTCGCGCCGCGCCACGTTGATCTACGGCCCTACGTGCTCGTCTCGCCGGATAATATTGACATAACGCCCGGTGGGCTGACCCGCGTTGCGATGAAACAGGGTTCGCTGGTCGTCAATTCCAGCCAGGGTGGCGGCACCAAAGACACATGGGTGCTGGAGGAATGACGTCATGCTAGGCAAGACCGCCGGTGGATTGTTCTGGCTCTCCCGTTACCTTGAGCGAAGTGAAAATACGGCGCGGCTGGTCGAAGCTGGGTTTCGTATGGCCCTGACGCGCGCCGCCGCTGGGGAAGACGAATGGGCCTCCGTTCTGACCACGGTCGGGTGTCTCAATGCCTACAGGGCCAAGCACGAAACGATCGCGCCCAATAGCGCCGTCGACTTTTTGCTTCGCGACAAGACCAATCCCATGAGCGTCTACAGTGTTATGCAGATGGCGCGCGATAATGCCCGCGCGACCCGTACGGCCCTTACCCGCGAAGTCTGGGAAGCGGTGAATGATGGCTGGATGGTGCTAAAGGAGATGTTGCGGAGGCCGGTCGCTCAGGCCGACCTGCCAAATGTCCTCTCCACCGTGCGTCAGCAAAGCGCGCTTGTGCGCGGCGCCCTCCAGGGCACGATGCTTCGCAATGACATCTTCAGTTTCTCGCGCATCGGTTCGCTGATTGAACGCGCCGACAATACGGCCCGCATCCTTGACGTTAAATACTATGTTCTTCTGCCCACTGGCGCCCCTGTGGGTTCGTCGCTCGACAATGTGCAATGGGAAATGATCCTGCGCTCCGCCTCGGCCGAAAGCTCCTTCCACTGGCTCAACGCCGGCAACGTCACACCGAAGGCGATTGCCGAGTTTCTTATACTTGACGCGCGGATGCCGCGTTCGCTCGCTTTCTGCTATGACGGGCTGATCGATTCACTGCGGGAACTTGGCGTCGAATATGGCGACACGCGCCCAAGCCACGATCTCGCGGCGAAACTGGAAGCGCGCCTAACCGGTCGCACGATCGATAACATCATAGACTCCGGTCTCCACGAATTCATCCGGGAGTTCATCAAGGCCAATGCGGCGCTCGCCTCTCAGGTGGAGCAGGATTACAGGTTCTACGAGTAAATCATGAGACTGCATATCAGCCACACGACACGCTATTCCTATGACCAGCCCGTCCCGTACGGCCTGCAGCAGATACGGCTGACCCCAAAGCCCTGCGACAGCCAGACAATAGACAATTGGACCATCGAAATTGAAGGCGGTCGCGAGGAATGTGCTTTCAATGACCAGCACGGGAATCGCGTGCAACTACTAAGCCTCGACCCCGGTGAGAACGGCATTTCGATCACCTGTACCGGCGATGTCGACACAATTCCGACTAACGGAGTGGTCGGCCTTCATTCCGGGCATGCGCCCCTCTGGTATTACAAGCGCCAGACGGCGTTGACCCAACCCGGCAAACTCATTCGCAAGCTCGCCAGCGACATGCCTGAAAATCCCAATACGATTGAACGTCTGCATGACCTGTCAAGCACGATACGGGAGGCCATCGGCTACGAAACGGACCGGACAGATACAGGTACAACCGCCGAGGAAGCGCTCAAGGTCGGTCATGGCGTCTGCCAGGATCACGCGCACACCTTCGTAAGTGCGGCGCGCCTTCTGGGCTTTCCTGCACGCTATGTCAGCGGCTATCTGATGATGAATGACCGTATCCATCAGGAGGCAAGCCATGCGTGGGCCGAGGCATTTGTGCCTGATGTTGGCTGGATCGGCTTTGACATCTCAAATGTGATCTCGCCAGACGAACGTTACGTGCGCATCGCGACGGGCCTGGACTATGAAGAAGCCGCTCCCATCGCGGGAATAGTCTTTGGGGATGGCGTGGAATCCCTGCTTGTCACCCTTCAGGTCCAGCAGTAACCCTTGATGTCCAATCAGGGAAAATCGGCGGGGATCGTATGACCTACTGTGTGGCACTGCGCCTCGACGAGGGGCTTCTGTTCATGTCCGACACGCGCACAAATGCGGGTGTCGACAACATCTCCACATTCAAGAAGATGTTCACATGGTCCGTCGAAGGTGACCGCGTCATCACAATCATGACCGCTGGCAACCTGGCCACAACACAGGCCGTAATCAGCTTGCTTGATGAGCGATCCGTGATCCCGGCTGATCGCAAGCAGACCTTGCTGGCAGCGCCGACCATGTTTCAGGTCGCGCGTCTCGTAGGTGACACGCTGAAGGAAGTCATCCACTCTCAGGCCGAAGGCCAGCAGGAGTCAGAAAGCACCTTCAGTGCTACCATGATCGTCGGCGGCCAGATCAGAGGCATGGAGCCACGCCTCTTCCTGATCTATCCGGAGGGCAACTTCATCGAGGCCAGTGAGGAAACCCCCTTCTTTCAGATCGGGGAGACCAAGTATGGCCGCCCCATCATCCTGCGCGCCTTTGATCCGTCGATGAGCTTCGAACAGGCCATCAAGCTGCTCTATGTCTCATTCGACTCGACTCTGAAGGCCAATCTGGCTGTCGGCATGCCCCTCGATATGCACGCCTACAGTATCGACACATTTGAAACAGGTATTGTGAGCCGTATTCCGCCGGAAGATCCCTATTTCAAGGTGATCTCCTCGGGTTGGGGCGAAGCCCTGAAGGAAGCCTTCGACAAGCTGCCCGATTTCAAATTCTGACGATCTGCCCCTGGCTCTGTCTTTCTAACGCTGCGTCAATCGCTTCGTGTGAGGGCACAGGACTTCCCTTTTCATTTCCGAGCGTCCAACCTCGTGCCAGAAAATTGAGAACCGGCACAGGGATTGAGGAATGCTCGAAGGATTGAAAGTCATTGAATACGCGACCTACATGGCCGCGCCGGGAGCCGGGTGCATTCTGTCCGACTGGGGCGCAGAGGTCATCAAGATCGAGCCACCGGGCGGCGACCCGATCCGGAATTTCTTCCGCACCATCGGCACCGATTACCAGGACAATCCTGTCTTCGACTTCGACAATCGCGGCAAGAAATCCATCGTCGTCGACACAACCACCGAAGAAGGCCAGGATATCGTCCGCAAGCTTGCCTCCGACGCTGACGTCTTCCTCACCAATGTGCGCCCCGGCGGCCTGGCACGGTCGGGCATGGACCATGAAAGCCTACGCAGCCTGAACCCGAAGCTCGTCTATTGCTCGCTTACCGGCTACGGCCTTGAAGGCCCGGACGCAGACCGCCCCGGTTTCGATATCGCGAGTTTCTGGAGCCGAACGGGCGTTGCGCGTCTCACCATTCCCAAGGGCGAAGATCCCTACGCCCTGCGCACCGCCTTTGGCGACCACACCACGTCCATGTCTGCCGCCGCGGGCATATGCGCCGCCCTTGTCGAGGCCCAACGCACAGGCAAAGGTCGCCTCGTGGAAGCCTCCCTCTTCCGCACCGGCCTTTATGCTATGGGCTCTGACTTTGCGATTCAGCTCTTCTTCGGCCGCATTGCCTCTACCAAAAGCCGCACCGAGCAAATCGTCCCGATCTCCAACTTCTACCAGACGAAAGACGGCCACTGGATATGTACCGTCGCTCGTCAGGGCGACGTCGACTGGGTCCCAATGTGCAAGGTGATCGACCGCGAAGACCTCGCCGAAGACCCGCGTTTCACCACCTCCAAGGCTCGCCGGCAGAACATGGGGGAAGTAATCGCCCTCATCGACGAAGGCTTTGCCAAATATACCAAGGCGGAAATCTCCGAGCGGCTCGACGCGAACTCCATCGCCTGGGCTCCCGTCCAGACGCTGGGCGAAGTTGCCGAAGATCCTCAGGCTTTTGCGTCCGGCGCCATCGTGCAAACGCCGAGTTCCAAAGGTGATGGGTCGACCTATGCGTCGCCTGCGTCGCCGGTCCGCTTCCCGGGCGCAGACGATGGCCCCAAGGGGCCCTCCCCGCGCATGGGCGAGCATACGCGTGAAGTGCTTGCGGGGCTTGGGATGGAGGAAGCCAGGATCGACGCGCTGCTCAAGTCCTCCGTCGTGGCGTAATCGGCCGGTGCGGATCAGAACTCTGCCTGACGCTTTTTCACCAGGTCAGCCAGATAGTCCGACAGGACCCTGATCCGCGCCAGCGACGCCACATCCTCGTGAACGGCGAGCCAGAATGACCTTTTGACGTCGATCTCATGCGCCAGAACGGGCACGAGCTCTGCGTGTCGTGACGCAATGAATTTTGGAAGGATGCAAAGCCCCGCGCCCGCCCGCGTCATTTCCGTCTGCGCGATGATGCTCGGGCTTGAGAGCGCATGATTTAGCCCCGGCAGCACATCATCGAAATATCTCAGCTGTGGCGAATAGATTAGATCGTCTACATACCCGATGAGTTTATGCGAGCCAAGTTCGTCGATGGAATTGATCGTCGGGTGCGCGGCCAGATAGGCTTTGCTGGCATACAGCTGTAGCGAATAGTCGGTCAGCTTACGCACCTTCAGCCGCCCCGCTTTGGGCCGTGTCAGCAGCACCGACATGTCAGCTTCCCGCTTCGGCACGCTGACCAGTCCAGAGAGGGCGATAAGGTCAATCGCAATGCCGGGCCACTCCGCCACGAAATCCGCAAGCGCGGGCGCGACGAAGGCCGTTCCGAAGCCCTCCGTCACGCCAAGCCGTACCTTTCCGATCAACGATCTTTCGCCATCACCAGACTCGCCGACCGCCAGTGCCAGCGCTTCCATAGCTTCCACGCGCGCCGCAAGCGATTCACCTTCAGGTGTGAGTACGTGCCCCCGTCGCGTGCGTTCAAACAGAGTCTGCCCCACATCCGATTCCAGTCGCCGCAGCCTCCGGCTCAGCGTTGTTGGATCCTGCTGGAGCTGGGCCGCCGCAAGGTCGAGCTTCTGCTGCCGACTCACCACAAGAAAGAGTTTAAGGTCATCCCAGTTCATCAAAATCTACCTGCATAAACGCAGCCACAAGCTGCATTTATGTACATTTACCAGACTATACACGGGTCTTAGACTGGCCAAATCAGAAGACAAAGGGAATTCAACGCATGCGCGACGTCCACCATTTCATCGACGGCAAACAGGTCACCGGCACATCGGGCCGCTTCGGCGACATCTACAATCCGAACACCGGTGAGGTTCAGGCGCGCGTGCAGCTGGCAACGGAAGCCGAACTCGACGCAGCCGTCCAAAGCGCTCAGGCCGCCTTCTTCGGCTGGTCCACGACCAATCCCCAGCGCCGCGCGCGCGTCATGTTCGAATTCAAGCGCCTGCTCGAAGCCAATATAAACGAACTCGCCGAACTCCTCTCCTCCGAACATGGCAAGGTCGTCGCGGACTCCAAGGGTGACGTTCAGCGCGGTATCGACGTGGTCGAATTCGCCTGCGGCATCCCGCACCTCCAGAAAGGCGAATATACCGAAGGCGCAGGCCCCGGCATCGACGTCTATTCCATGCGCCAGCCGCTCGGCGTCGTCGCCGGCATCACGCCCTTCAACTTCCCCGCCATGATCCCCTGCTGGATGTCCGCCGTCGCCATCGCCTGCGGCAACACATTCATCCTGAAGCCCTCCGAAAAAGACCCGTCAGTTCCCCTGCGCCTCGCCGAACTCTTCATGGAAGCAGGCGCGCCAGCTGGCGTCCTGAACTGCGTCCACGGTGACAAGGTCTCCGTCGATGCGATCCTCAAGCACCCTGACATCAAGGCCGTCAGCTTCGTCGGCTCGTCCGACATCGCCCAGTACGTCTATGCCACCGGCACAGCTCACGGTAAGCGCGTGCAGGCCATGGGTGGCGCGAAAAATCACGGCATCATCATGCCCGACTGCAACATGGAACAGGCCGTCAAGGATATCGTTGGCGCGGCTTACGGCTCCGCTGGCGAACGCTGCATGGCCCTTCCTGTCGCCGTCACTGTCGGCAAGAAGACCGGTGACGAGTTCGTTGAGCGTATGCTGGATGCCGCGCGCGGCCTCACGGTCGGCATCTCGACCGACACAGAAGCCCATTACGGCCCCGTCGTCTCTGCGGCCCACAAGGCCAAAATCGAATCCTACATCCAGATGGGTGTCGATGAAGGCGCCGACCTGCTTTTGGACGGACGTGGCCACACACTGCAGGGCCACGAAAATGGCTTCTTCGTCGGCCCGTCGCTGTTCGACAATGTGAAGCCGCACATGCAGTCCTACAAGGAAGAGATCTTCGGCCCCGTCCTTCAGGTCGTGCGCGCTGAAACCCTGGAAGAAGCTGCCGCGCTTCCCTCCAACCACCAGTACGGCAACGGCTGCGCGATCTTCACGTCCAACGGGCGCGCCGCGCGCGAGTTCGCTGCGCAGGTCAATGTCGGCATGGTCGGCATCAACGTGCCGATCCCGGTGCCGGTGAGCTATCACACGTTCGGTGGCTGGAAGCGTTCAGCCTTCGGCGACACCAATCAGCACGGCCCCGAAGGCGTCCGTTTCTGGACGAAGATCAAGACAATTACCCAAAGATGGCCCGAAGGTGATATCGGAGACCAGGCATTCATCATTCCGACCATGGGCTAGTCTTTATGCAAATGAATCAACTGCGGAAAATTCACTATTGGTCCACGGGTCTGCTCAAGCGTTTTTTGATTCTCTTCCTCGCTATCCACGCTTCAAGCGCGTGGGCAGAGGAGCGCAATATTACTGTCATAGGTGAGTTGCAGATCGAAAGTTCAGGGAGTCTGACCGTTAGCGATCCAAAAACGGTCATTGATTTTGCGTTGCTCTCCATACTCAGTGAAGACGCGACCATAGGTGGAGCATATGTTGGCAATGCCCCGTCGATCTCTGAGGAGACGATAGAGGTGTCCTGCGCTAATCCCAGTAGTATTCGCTTATATCGAACTGTCGGATCCAGTGACGATCAGATTAGTTTCTTGATGCAGTCTTCAAATGACTGGCCCCAATACGTTCATATTTGGCTGTATTCTCAAAGGGACTTGCCGGAAATCGCTTCTTCAATTGCGTTCAAATTTCAAAATGGCGAACAATGCCTGCTCCCGAAAGAATGACGTCTAAACAATTATCACTGAAAACGGTCCAAAATCATGAGTAACTTTGACACGATCACCTTCGAGCATAACGGGCGCGTCGCCCTCGTCACACTGAACCGTCCCGAGAGCCTCAATGCGCTGAACCAGCAAGTGATGGCCGAAGTGGCGACCCTTTTTGCCGAGATCGACCGCAACCCGGATATCGCGGTCACCGTGCTCACCGGCGAGGGCCGCGCCTTCGCCGCCGGGGCCGACATCAAGGAGATGCAGCCCCAAGGCTTCTCCGACATGTATGTCGAGGACTATTTCGCTGGCTGGGACCGTTTTGCCGCCTGCCGCAAGCCCGTCATCGCGGCCGTTAATGGCTTCGCCCTCGGCGGCGGCTGCGAACTTGCCATGATGTGCGACCTGATCATTGCCTCAGAGAAAGCCAAGTTCGGCCAGCCCGAGATCAAGCTCGGCGTGACGCCCGGCATGGGCGGCTCGGTCCGCCTCACCAAGGCGGTCGGTAAGGCCAAGGCCATGGACATGGTCCTGACCGGCCGCATGATCGACGCCGCAGAGGCTGATCGCATCGGCCTCGTTTCCCGCGTCGTGCCCCATGACGAGCTGATGAGCACTGTGATGGAAGTGGCAGAGACGATCGGCACCTACTCCCTGCCCTCGATCATGGCCGCCAAGGAAATGGTCGGCCGCGCGCTCGAGCTACCCACAACGGAAGGCGTCCGCTTCGAGCGCCGCCTCTTCCAGGGCCTCTTCGGCACGAAAGACCAGAAGGAAGGCATGGAAGCCTTCACCGCAAAACGCGACCCGAAATTCACGGATCGCTAGGAGTAGAAATGACACGCATTGCTTTCATCGGTCTCGGCAACATGGGCGCCGGCATGTGCGCCAATCTCGCCAAGGCAGGCCACACCGTCCGCGCATTCGACCTGAGCAAGGACGCCATAGCCAAAGCCGAAGCATCCGGCGCCAAGGGCGCGGCGAGCGTTGCTGAAGCCGTCGCTGACGCAGAAGTCGTCGTCTCCATGCTGCCCGCCGGCAAGCACGTCCTCAGTGTCTATTTTGGCCCGGACGGCGTCGCCGCCAACGCGCCGAAGGACACGCTCTTCCTCGATTGCTCGACGATCGCCGTCGAGGATGCTCGTGAGGCCGCCCGCCAAGCCGAAGCTGCCGGTTTTATGATGGTCGACGCGCCCGTTTCCGGCGGCACGGCCGGTGCCGAGGCCGGCACGCTCACCTTCATGTGCGGCGGTCCTGATGCCGGATTCGCCCGCGCCAAGCCGCTTCTCGAGAAAATGGGCAAGAACATCTTCCATGCGGGCGCTAGCGGTAATGGTCAGGCCGCCAAGATCGCCAACAACATGCTGCTCGGTATCTCGATGATCGCCACGTCGGAAGCGTTCAACCTGGCTGACAAGCTCGGTCTCGACGCGCAGACATTCTTCGATATCTCGTCCACGGCGTCCGGCCAGTGCTGGTCGATGACCTCTTACTGCCCCGCCCCCGGTCCGGTGCCAACGTCACCCGCCAACCGTGACTACAAGCCCGGATTCGCCGTCGCCATGATGCTGAAGGATCTCCACCTCGCAGCCGATGCCGCCCACGCAGCTGGCGCCGACATCCGGCTCGGCGAGATGGCCGAAACCATCTATGCCAAGCTGGACGAAAAAGGCTTCGGCGGTCTCGACTTCTCCGGCGTCATCAAGGACGTGCGCGGAGAGCTCTAGCGGCCCTTGAACTCGGGCTTGCGCTTTTCGAGGATCGCATTGACGCCTTCGATATGGTCTTCGGTCTCGTGCATCAGTGCTTGTGCCGAGGCCGACAGTTCCATGATCGTGTCATATGAGGCCATGTTGGCCTGACGCATCAGCGTCTTGGCAAGCCGCAGGGCTTGTGGCGGCTGCTGCGCAATGCGTTCGGCCAGTTTCATCGCCTCGTCCATCAGCTGGTCTGCCGGATAGATTTCCGAGACAAGCCCCCATTCCTTCGCCGTCGCCGCATCGATCACGTCGCCGGTGAACAGCAGCTGCGCCGCACGTGATGCACCGATCAGGCGCGGCAGCAGCCACGCGCCGCCATCGCCCGGGATCAGGCCCAGTTTCAGGAACGTCACGCCCAGCTTTGCATGGTCTGCCGCGAGGCGAATGTCCGCCATGCATGCCACGTCACAGCCAAGGCCAATGGCCGGGCCATTGATCGCCGAAATCAACGGCACTTCCATATTGTAGAGCGACTTCACGATGACATGGATATTGTCGCGATAGCCGCTCCGCACGTCATAGGGCGAACCACCGAACGCGCCCGACCGCTCCTTCATTGCCTTCACATCACCGCCCGCCGAAAATGCGCGGCCTGCACCCGTCAGAACGGCGCAGCGGATCGAGGCATCTGCCACCACTTCGGCGCACACGGCAGCAACGGCCGGGCCATCGCCTGCCTGCCCCAGCGCATTCATCATGTCCGGGCGGTTGAGCGTCAGAACGGCAATCGGGCCGCGTTTTTCGAGAAGGAGGATCGACATGTGTTTCAGGTCCCTTGGTTTCTTGCTTTGTCCGCTGTGCTGGCAGGCAGCGCAGCGTTTGTCTACTGCTGGGGCACCATCGTGCGCCGCGCGCCGGGTGCAGGCGGGTTCTCCGGCGCCCCTGCAAAGCACTGGGCAAAACCCATCCATTGCGTGGCCACCGGGCCAGTCACCTTAAGTTTGGTATCGGCAATATTGCGCGTCTGCGTCACCACTTGGGCAAACTCATCAGCGCGCCCCTCAATACGCTCTGCATCATCTGGCTCGCCATACGTCCACACCTCGCCAGACGGCGCCGTCAGCGACACAAACGGCATTGGCTCGGGTACATCCAGCTTCCGGTTCCGGAACGTCCATCCGAACGTATTGATGCCCAGCACGACGATATTGCGGATCCTGTCTTCGTTCTCCCGCACGACGCCCAGCTGGTCATACACTTCCTGCCCATGCGCCCATGTTTCCATCAGCCGCGCCGTGATCGATGAGCGCGCGCTCATGTCCGGCCCGGCCCATTTGAGGCGCGCCTTCGGATCTGCATCGGTAAAGGCCGCTGCGGTGGCTTCTGCCTGCTTTATCCAGATCGCCACCAGGTCCTGCCCTGCCGCGCCATCCACGTGTGCGATCTCGACCGGCCGCATACCGCCTGCTCGCGCCATAGCCTTCATCTGGGCCACCAGCAGCGCTTCGTCATTGAGCTGCAGCCAGGCCATCCAGTTCCAGTAGTGGAGGTGGCGCAGCACATCATTGATCGTCCAGCCCTTGAAGGCCGTCGCCTGTCCGAATGCGGCATCGCCCAGCGGCGCGATCAGTGCATGCAGGGCCTTGCTCTCATCCAGGAAATCCCGCGCCTGCGGCATCTGCTTGTTTAATGTGTCGTTTCCTTGAATCATGTTTTGCGAAATCCCAGCATCAGCGAGACGGACTGGGCGTCGCGGCGCTTTTCCGACAGGGCGGGCACAGAACTGTTCCAGTTGAACATGGCCTGGTCCGGATTGGTCGCAAAATCAGATGCAAAACGAACGCGTGTGTCCGCTGGCGACCGAATGAACGCGATTTGCGGGTTCTCGCTCACGATACTCAGGTAGAGGTCGAGGCGCCGCTGCGCCACGGTATTGTTGTCTTCTGCCAAGCCGGACTCGACATAGAAATCGATCGCGTGAAAGGCCAGTCCGCCGCGTTTCATCACCCGGAAATGATCGGCGAAGAATGCTGGTAGGGCCGGATTGGGGACATGCTCCATGACAGAGACGGAAAACATGATGTCGAACGTCTCGTCGGCGATCAGGCCAGCGGAATCGCCAATGTAGGCATCAATGACCTTCACGCCCTTGATGGAATGAGAGGATTTTGGGCCGTTTCCCTCCCCTTCGAATTTCTCTATATTGAACAATGTATTGGAGCGTTTCAACAAAGGCAGAATGCGCGAAACGCCGCCGCCAATCTCACCGATCGTCTTGCGGTCGGCATCGGCGATCTCCTTGAACACGGCAAGGTCCTGCCATGTTTTGAGGTGTACGGCGTCAGCCTGCCACTTCATTTTTTGCGGGATGCCGGCATGGTACATCCCTTCGACGTCGCGCTTCCTGATAAATTCCAGCATGTCTCGGCAACTCGCTTGTTGATGGCAGGAATGCATCATGGCTTGTGCGCGGGAAAAGACTACCCCTTGTTTGGGTCGACGTCGCGGCGCTAAGCCTCGAGCGCCGAGATCATGTCCACGCGCAGGGCATGTCGCCCACCCTCGAACTCCGCGGCCAAGAACGCATCGACAATATCCAGCGCCAGTCCCTGCCCCACAACGCGTGCGCCGAGGGAAAGCATGTTGGCATCATTATGCTCGCGTAGCATCCGCGCCGAGAACGTGTCGGCGCAAACACCGCAACGGATGCCCTTCACCTTGTTCGCCGCCATCATGATCCCCTGCCCCGTGCCGCAAAGAACAATGCCCAACTGGCAATCGCCCGACGTGACGAGACGCGCCGCCGCTTCACCATGCGTGGGATAGTTTGTGCTTTCCGTTGTCGTCGGTCCAATATCGACCGCCACCCAGCCCCTGGACGTGACATGCGCGGCAATCGCCTGGCGAAGCTCAATCGCGCCATGATCGCTGGAAAGAACGATCCGCTTATTCACTGTCATCTGTAAGTCGTCCGTCTCTTTGGCCTGATCCAGCCTATTCCCACTCAATCGTACCGGGCGGCTTGCTGGTCACGTCATAAACGACACGGTTCACGCCCTGCACTTCATTGATGATGCGCGTCGCAACGCGGCCCAGAAAAGCGTGCTCGAACGGGTAATAGTCCGCCGTCATGCCGTCCGTAGACGTCACAGCCCGAAGGGCCAGCACGGCCTCATAGGTCCGCACGTCGCCCATTACGCCCACCGTGTTCACCGGCAGCAGCACGCTGAATGCCTGCCAGATCTCGTCATAGAGACCCGCCTTCTTGATCTCGTCGATATAGATCAGGTCAGCCTTGCGCAGCGTGTCGGCCTTCTCGCGTGTAATCTCGCCGGGAATGCGGATGGCGAGGCCCGGCCCCGGGAACGGGTGGCGACCGATAAAGCTTTCCGGCAGGCCAAGCTCGCGGCCAAGCGCGCGCACCTCGTCCTTGAACAGCTCGCGCAGTGGCTCGACCAGTTTCATGTTCATGCGTTCCGGCAGGCCGCCCACATTGTGGTGGCTCTTGATCGTCACGCTGGGGCCGCCGAGGGCCGAGACACTCTCGATCACATCCGGATAGAGAGTCCCCTGCGCCAGGAAATCCGCGCCGCCGATCTTCTTTGCCTCTTCGTCAAACACGTCAATGAACAGACCGCCAATGATCTTGCGCTTCTTTTCGGGGTCCGACACGCCGGCCAGCTTGCCGAGGAACAACTCCGACGCATCCACATGGACCAGCGGAATATTGTAATGCTCACGGAACAGGCTCACCACCTGCTCACTTTCGCCATGACGCATCAGGCCATGGTCGACATACACGCATGTCAGTTGCTCGCCGATGGCTTCATGAATCAGCACCGCGGCCACGGAGGAATCAACGCCGCCTGAGAGGCCGCAGATCACCCTGCCCTTGCCCACTTGCGCGCGGATCTTCTCGATCGCCTCGGCGCGATAGGCCGCCATCGTCCAGTCGCCCTTCATGCCAGCGACACCATGCGTGAAATTGCGCAGAATCTGGCGCCCATGCGTCGTGTGCACGACTTCGGGGTGGAACTGCGTGCCGTAGAACTTACGCTCAGGGTCCGCGATGATCGCATAGGGCGCGCCCGGCGATTTCGCGATGACACCGAAGCCCGGCGCCATCTCGGCGACATGGTCGCCATGGCTCATCCAGACCTGCTCATGCTCGCCACTCTCGAGCATACCTTCGAGGAATGGATCATCGATCACTTTTTCGATGAACGCGCGGCCGAATTCGCGGCTCGTGCCGCCTTCTACGCGGCCGCCCAACTGGTGCATCATCACCTGCTGGCCGTAACAGATGCCTAACACCGGGATGCCCGCCTCGAAGATCGCCATGTCGGCCATTGGTGCATCGTCCCAATAGACGCTGGAAGGCCCGCCCGACAGGATCACGGCCTGCGGGTCGTAGGCCTCGACAAAGGCCTTGTCGACCTTGTTGAAAGGGTGGATTTCACAATAGACGCCGCTCTCGCGCAGGCGCCGGGCGATCAGTTGCGTCACCTGGCTGCCGAAGTCGACGATAAGGGCGCGTTCGTGTCTTTGCTCTGTCATGGCGCCGTTTAGCTGAGTCCCGCCCTTTCGGGCAAGCCTCCAGTCGCTGCAAAGCGCGGAATCCCTGCATCAAACGGCGCAACTGACCTATTTCGTCCGGCTGCTACTGCCCGATAGGCGCGAAACAGCTAGAAATCCCGTGCCTTGGCACAGAGGATGGGCCCGCCAGCCTGCCGCTCGATCCAGTTCGCCAGCCTCAGCGACACGAGTATCCTGATACGCGGCTCAGGCGCCGCCCGCAGTTCGCAGAAGGTCCAGAACAGGAATGTCCGCTCCGCGCGCACCAGATCATGCAGCGGTATACCAAGCGGCGGCTGAAACAGGCCAAAGATGAACCAAGGCTTCAGGATTAGCACGCCGCTGTCCACCGTCACGTTCAGGCAGGCGCGGTAACGCACCAGCCGCCAGCGCGAATGGCCCATCATCGCACTCTGGAAGCCCCGTGAAACACCTCGTATCTCACCGCGATAGGCATAATGCTGGCCCAGCCTTTGCCAGCCGGAAACCCGGCCAAGCAGCCAGATCACGCCACACCACATCGCGATGAACGCAACCGGGAACAGCGTGATGGCCAGAACGACTGTCATCCCGCGCGGCGCAGCACGGCGAAGAAGAACCCGTCCGTCCCTGCCCGGCGCGGCGTCAGGCGTACGCTGCCCGTCGGCATACGGAAGCGCTGCACCACATTGGCGCCCTCATCCGTCAGCAGGCCTGAGGCAATCGCCGCCCCGGCGGCATCTTCCTCGGTGAACTCAGGGTGCGTGCTGAGGAACTCGGCCACGCGGTCTTCATCCTCTTCCATCAGGAAGGAACAGGTCGCGTATATCATCCGCCCGCCCGGCTTCACGAATTCGCTCGCCTTGGCGATGATCTCCGTCTGCTCGGACATCCGCTTTTCCAGCTGGCCCTGCTTGATCCGCCACTTGGAATCAGGCCGGCGGCGCCATGTGCCCGTTCCTGTGCAAGGTGCATCGACGAAGACGCAGTCCATCTGCCCCGTCAGCGTCTCCAGCTGAACCGGCTCTGTCGGATGCACCAGCTGCACATTGTGCGCGCCGGACCGTTTCAGGCGCGGGATCAGCGCGCTGAGGCGCTTGCCGTCGATGTCATAGGCAAAGATCTGCCCTTTGCCCTTCATCTGGGCCGCCAGTGCGATCGTCTTGCCGCCGCCGCCGGAGCAATAGTCCAGCACCTGCTCACCCGGCTGCGCATTCGCAGCCGCAGCCGCAATCTGGCTGCCCGCATCCTGCACCTCAACCCAGCCCTTGGAATAGGCCGGAATGCTCTCAAGGCTCGCTTCACGCTCGCTCGGGTCCTTCGCGGGGATATGAAAGGCATTGTGCAACAGGCGCGATTGCTCGGCCTTGGCGCTCTTCAGCGGCATCGAGGCCTTCTCGGCATCCACCTTCAGCGTGTTGACCCGCAGGTCCACGTCCGCGCGCACAGCCATGGCCTGCGCCTCGACCGTCGCTTCCTCACCGAACACGCGCGCCATCATCGGCGCCATCCATTCCGGATAATCGCCCTGCACATGCGGCGGCGCGGACGGATCCGGCGCCATCACAAGATGCTCGCGCTCGCTCAAAGTCAGTTTCGAGGGCGCATGCTCCTCGTCCATCGCCGTGTCGATTTGACGGATATCCCAGCCCCAGGCAAAGGCCAGTGCCCCCAGCACCAGCGCCCGCGGGCTCTCGTCATCCATGCGATAGGCAATCGAGTTACGCTTGCGCAGCGCGTCCAGGACGAGCCCAGAGACCCACGCGCGGTCCTTGCTGCCAGCATAGCGCGCCCGCTTGCCCCAGTCCCGGGCCGCCGACTTCACAGGCTGGTGCCGGTTCAGCACGTCCGTCAGGACATCAATCGCCGCCGAAATCTTACCGCCATTGCGCATTATTCTACCTCATTCTTGATCTGACGGACGCTTTACGCGCGCTTTCCCTCCAAGGAAACCAATAGACACTGGAATGTCTGCATTCTTAGATAGGGTCATTCAGGCAGGAGGGGCCCATCATGACCGTCTATATCGTCGCCCAGATCACAATTTCCGACCGTGAGACCTACGGAAAATACGAACAGGGCTTCATGCCGGTGTTCAATCTCTTCGACGGAAAGATGCTCTCTGTCGATGAGGCGCCCCACGTTCTTGAAGGCGACTGGGCCTGCACGCGCACCGTCCTGGCCGAATTTCCCGACAGGGATATGGCGCTCGCCTGGTATAATTGCCCCGAATACCAGGCCATCCTCCCCCACCGACTCAAGGGCGCGAAGGCCCATATCGCCATCCTGAACGGATTTCCCGCGCCAGCGGCCTGATCGCCTCAGCTTCGGCCGTTTTCCAGCACGCGCAGCGCCATCGCACGGCCGCTGGCCACAGCATCCGACGCCAACGGTCCCAGGGCCCAGTCTCCGCCTGCCAGCAGTGTGCCCGCGCCATTGACCACAAAGGGCTGGCCCAGCGGTCGGTCCACCCGCGCATACCGCCACCGATGCCCCGCCACATAGTCCGGAGCACCCGAAAGCCCTGTCGCCGCCATGAAGGCCTTCAGCAACAGGCTCGCCGCCGCATCCTTGTCCAGCTCAAGATGGGCGACCGACCACGCGATAGAAGCATGCACGGTCCACCGCTCCGTCGCAATCTGCCCCGGTTTTGACAGCATCGGAATGGCCATCGCCAAGGGTTCCGTAAGCGTGAGCACATCTTGGGAAAGACCGCTCGGCGCATCAAAGCCAAGCAACAGGGTCCAGGCGGGATTCATGCGAACGTCCGCCAGAGCCTTCTTCATCCCCTCCTCATGCCCCAGCAATGCTGCGGCTTGTGGCGCAGGAACAGCCAGGATCACCGCCTCGAAGCCCGAATGCACACGGCTGTCAGCATCGGTCAGACTAAACCCGTCATCCGTACTGGCGACATCAGTAATGGAGATCTCGCGTTGCACATTGATCCCCTTCCCCAGATGGCGCGCCAATGTGCTCATGCCCGGAATGCCGATCCCGCGCGCATCCTGAGGCCCCTCTGCCCAGACACTCCCGCCTGCCGCCTGAGCCACATCCACTGACACGCCCGGTGCGCCATGATCAATCGGCCCCAGATCAGTCCTGCGAGTTGCCAGGCGCCCGCCTAGTCCGCGGCTCTTCTCGAAAACAACCGTACTCAGACCAGCCGCGTTGAGGTCACGCGCCGCGCACAGGCCCGCCAGACCGGCGCCAACGATAGCCACGCGTTGGATCATGCAATGCTCCTCTCCCTGCTACGAGGCTTCACCTAGGGCGCCCGCCCGCAATGTCCCGCTTTCTGTAGCAATTATTCAATGCGCGACCGCCAATTGCGCAAAAATGAAAGCTAGTCGTCGCTACTTATCTTACCTATACTGCCTTCACGCATAGGGGTTGGCAGACATGCAATTAGAGCTTCCGGACAATGTGCGCGCCGCGACGCAAGCTGACTGGCGCCAGCTCGGCGACATCACGGCGGAGGCCTTTTTCGATGATCCGGTGAACAAGTGGATCTTCGGCAGCAACCGCGCCATCAAGAGCACTTTCACGGTCCTCGCACGCGATATCTATCTGAAGAACGGCCTCTGCTACCTCGCTGGCGATGGCGGCGCGACCATGTGGTCCAAGGGGGATGCGAACCGCACCCCACCGCTGATGGCGATACTTTCAATCGCAGCGGGCGTTGCGCGCTGGGGTTCAAAAGGTGCTGTTGGCCGCGCCCTCAAGGCCGGTGAAGTGATGGATGCCAACCACCCGCACGAACCCCACATGTACCTCTTCTCCATCGGCACACGGAAGGCTGCGCGCGGCAAAGGGCTCGGCAAGGCCCTCATCCGCCCAATGCTTGAGGCCTGCGACCGCGACAGCCTGCCCGCCTATCTCGAAAACTCTAACCCCGACAATACCGGCTTCTACATGAGCCACGGCTTCGACCACATGAAATACTTGGAAGTCGGCCCCGGCGCCCCACCTTTGCAGGCGATGTGGCGCAAGCCGAAACGCAATTTCGCTTCGCAATCTTGAGACTTTAAGGAAACGCGCCAGTTTTACTGACTGTCCGCTAAAGCTCGTCGCCAGCTTTATGGGGTGACGTGCTATTTTCCTCTAAGGCTCGTGCAATAGCGGGAAGAGATTCCAGTGCGAGTTGGAGCCTTGTATCTCTCAATTCATATTCCCCAGATGAATAATTTAGAGCGCGAAGTTGAATGTGAGAAAACTTTAGTCCGCATTTCTTGGACATCTCTACGAGCATGTCTGAGACAAGATTTTGCAGATTTGGATCATCTCGCAATATGCGATTAGGCCCTTCAAGATAAAGCCGGAGCCGATCAAAAGCAGTGAGAACCAGTTTGTCCTGTGGGAAGACTAGTGGGACAATATTCATTATTTTACCGAATTCGGCTCGCGACGGATGCATCCGGTTCGCGACCAGATCCATCACCATCTGGACTTTTTCGCGCTTTTTTTCCTTCCTAGATTGAAGGTACATAGAGCCGACAATAGCCGATATTGGACCTATTATCGTGGCCGCCGAGATTGCTATTGTCTGAGCCCAGATCGGATCCATGGTTCACCTATGCAAGATAGTTGAACAAAAACAGACCATCGAATGGGATTACACGCAAGCTTTTGCAATGTGATTTCAAATTTTCTGTTAGCTGAATTCCATTGCACGGTGCAAAATTGCTGTCGCGGTATGAAAGGCTACCTACCCCCGGCTCACCGAATAGTTCGGCGCTTCGCGCGTCATCATCACATCGTGCACATGGCTCTCTGAGAGGCCCGCGCCGGTGATCTGCACGAACTCCGCCTTCTTGTGCAGCTCGTCGATATCCTTGGCGCCGACATAGCCCATGGCTGCCCGCAGGCCACCAACCATCTGGTGCAGGATCGGCCCGATCGGTCCCTTGAACGGCACCTGGCCCTCAATGCCTTCCGGCACCAGTTTCTCGGCGGCGGCATCCTTCTGGAAGTAGCGGTCTGCCGAGCCGCGCGCCATGGCGCCGAGGCTCCCCATGCCACGATACGCCTTGTAGCTGCGGCCCTGGTAAAGGAACACTTCGCCCGGCGCTTCTTCCGTGCCGGCAAACATGCTGCCCATCATCGCTGTCGCCGCACCAGCGGCCAGCGCCTTGGCAAAGTCGCCCGAGAACTTGATGCCGCCATCGGCGATGATCGGAATGCCCGTCTTCGCGCCAATGTTAGCGCACTGCTCAATGGCCGTCAGCTGCGGCACGCCTACGCCCGCCACGATCCGCGTCGTGCAGATCGAGCCCGGGCCGATACCAACCTTCACGGCATCCGCGCCCGCATCGATCAGCGCCTTGGTTGCTTCGGCTGTTGCCACGTTCCCGGCAATGATCTGCACCGAGTTCGAAATCTTCTTCGCCCGGCGCACAGCGTCCGCCACGCTGATCGAGTGGCCATGCGCCGTGTCGATTACTACCGCGTCGACGCCCGCCTCGATCAGCGCCATCGTGCGCTCATAGCCGGCATCGCCCACGGTCGAGGCCGCTGCCACGCGAAGGCGGCCCGCCGCATCCTTGGCCGCGTTGGGGTTCACCGCCGCCTTGTCCATGTCCTTCACCGTCAGCAGGCCGATGCAGCGTCCGTCATTGTCGACGATCAGCAGGCGCTCGATCCGGTGCTTGTGCAGCAGTGCGCGCGATTCCGACGGCTCTGTGTCCATCTTCACGGTGACGATCTCGCGTGTCATCAGGCTTGCAACTGTCTCGTTCAGGTCTTCAGCAAAGCGCGTGTCGCGGTTCGTGATGATGCCGACAACCTTGCCGTTCTTCTCAACCACAGGGATGCCGGAAAACCCGGTCCGCTTCTTCAGTTCGCGCAGCTCGCCCAGTGTCGCGGTCGGCGAGATCGTTACGGGGTTCATCACCACGCCGCTCTCGTATTTCTTCACCATGGCGACTTCGCCAGCCTGTTCCTCGATCGACAGGTTCCGGTGAATGACGCCGATGCCGCCCGATTGCGCCATCGCAATGGCCAAGCGCGCTTCGGTAACAGTGTCCATGGCAGCGGAAATAAGGGGGATATTCAGGCTGATGGACTTGGTCAGGAACGTCGAAACGTTCACATCAGCAGGTAAAACCTCGCTCGCGCCGGGCTGCAGAAGCACGTCGTCGAAGGTAATGGCTTGTCGGATTTTCATGTGGGGAGCTCCCTTTTTGGCCTAGTAAGGGAGTCGCAGGGTCTTGTGAAGGGGGTAGTTTCGTCACAATTGCAGAACAATCACTCTGCGCTGCAATTGGGTTCGGCGAGCGGCCTGTCAGGGCATATCCTGATGTGAAGGCGCCCACATCTCTATCGGTGCGTGAATTTGTTCCGCTGCAAGGATTGAAGTCCTCCCCCTTCCCCATTAGCGAGACAGGGTGAATTTGGGAAGGCAAGGCCATGACACGTAAAACGCTTCTGCGCATTTGCAGCGGGCTCCTGCTCATTTCAGTTGCGGCCTGTGGCGCGCAGGATAGCAAGCCAAAAGCCGACGAGCAGGCAGTTGAACCGCTTGTCGTCGAAGCCCCCAAGTCCAATCCGGAAGACTCTTTCTTCACGCCCATTCTCGACAAACTGGATGACAGTCTCGCCGCCTCGGTGAAGAGCGGCCGTGTCGCCAGCCTCTCCTATACATTGATCAAGGACGGTGAGCGCGTCAGAAGCGGATTTATCGGCAGCCGCACACTCGAGGGCGAGGAACCGGTCAGCGACAAGACCATCTACCGCATCTATTCGATGACCAAGCCTGTCACGGCCGTCGCGATCCTCATGTTGCAGGAAGACGGCGAGCTCGACCTGGATGACCCGATCACCAAATACCTGCCGGAAATGAAGTCTTTGCAGGTGGCAAATTCCCCCGGCAGCGCCACCAAGTCAGCGACGCACCCGGTCCCGCAGCCGCCCACCATCCGCCAGCTCCTCACCCATACGGCGGGCTTCGGCTATGGTGACGGCAAGCAGGACTACATCAATCGCCAATTCACGGAACGCAAGGTCCTGGCCGCGCCATCCATGGATGAAGTCGTACGCCGCACGGCCGCCATCCCGCTCAAATACGATCCCGGTACGGCATGGTCCTATTCCATTGCCTCCGATCTTCAGGGCGCCATCATTGAACGCATCACGGGCAAGTCGCTGGGCGACTTCATGCAGGAGCGCATCTTTGGTCCCCTGAAGATGACGGATACCGCATTCTACGTCAGCCCTGAGCAGAAGGCCCGCCTCGCCGACGCCACCGCATGGACGCCTGACACCCCGATTCACCTCGTTGGAGGACCGCTCGCCAAAATGGACCGCGCCAGCGTGCCGGTTGATTATGGCGGCCAGGGCCTTGTCTCGACCCTTGCAGACTATGAGCGCTTCGCCCTCATGCTGCTCAACGACGGCACGCTGGACGGGCAGACCTTGCTGAAGCCGGAATCTGTCACGCTCCTGCGCACGAATGCCTTGCCGATTGTCGATCCCGAGGCCCCGCAGACCATGTTCAAGCGCAAGGCCGGCACAGGCTACGGGTTCGGCGTCGGGGTCGTGACCGATACAATTCAGTCCGGCCTTGCGGCGCCCGAAGGCACCTACTTCTGGGACGGCGCCAGCGGAACCTGGTTCTGGATCGATCCCAGGAACAAGGTCATCTTCATTGGGCTGCAGCAGAATTTCTCGCCTGCCGGCGTCAACATGAGAGCGTCGTCCATGCGCAGCGTCTATCACGCGATCTATAGCGAATAGCGCTCCGCCAGCTTCAGTCGACGCAGATTGTGTATTGGGCCATCCCGTCATTGACCTCCGAATAGCAGCCGAACGGGCTGTCATTGGCTTGGCATATGCCATCCTCGGTCGGCTGTCCCATCTCATCATCCGAGTCGGCGGAGAGGAGGCAGCGGCCTTCACAATCTTCCGTTCCCTTGCAGGCCTGTCCGGCGTCCGCATAGGGCCGAACGCACTGGTCATAACCAAGCATACCGCCCGGCCCGACCTCGCCTCCGGCCGCTTCACATGCCGCGCGCTCGGCTTTCGTGGCCCGCTTTCCCTCAAACCGGATCTTCTCATGCCCGGATGCAGCCATTGGCGCCGGTCCTTCCGCCGCCCCGTCCATGTCCGTGCCGCCCATGCCAGTACAGGCGCCCAGCAATATCATCGCGGTTGCCCCCGCCAGCAGCGCCCTCATTGACCGGGCGCCTTGTCGAACACGGGGATGCCCTCGGGTTTTGCGTGAAAAGGCTGAGCGTCGCACATGTAGATGGCCATCTGCGCCATTCCAAAGTCGGCGGGATTGTCGAGCGTGCCCGCCTTGAGCAGGTATGCGCCCGGCATATACGGGCTTTCTGACCACAAAGGGGTCCCGCAAGTACCGCAGAACGACCGCTTAACGGGCGCCTCAAGGTCGCTCCGGGCATAAGTGGCGGGCTCGCCTGATGTCAGCTGGAACGCTGCGGCAGGCACGCCAAACACCATGTTCGGCTGTCCACCCGAGTAATACTGGCACTCACGGCAATGGCATTGCCCATTGAAGATTGTATCACCGTCAACCTCATAGCGCACCGCGCCACAATAGCACCCACCTTTGGCTTTCATCCTGATCTCCCTGTTCTGTAGTTAATATTGTGGCTTGATTGGTTAAGCACGGCAAGGCAGCGCCAGATGGAACGAATGGCATGCCCGATGCATAGAACCAATGGAGGGATAAACGCGTACATGAACTGAAAGGAGACTTGTTTGGCATCGACAACTTACACCACCCGCCAAATCACAGGCACGTCCGATATTTCAGTCGATGATGCGATAGCGCGCGCTCTTAATGTTGCGCGCCAACGCTTCAGCGAACCCGAATGGTTCGACGTCGTTACCGCCCGTGGCTTCCTCAGCAACGGCAATGTCTCGCACTATCAAGTCACCCTTGATCTCGGCTACGCGAAAGAGCGTGGAACCCTGGAGGATGACCGTTACTTCACAGCTGCCTGTTCCGGCCGCAAATCGGAAATGTACCATACGGTCGATCTGCGTCTCTGAGGCGTATATCCCGAAAGTTACGGAACATTCCGTCTGCTCAGACGATTGGTCTCCACAACAAGGAGGACCACCATGTCAGCAGATACCTACGCCATCACCAAGATCGTTGGCACATCGAAAACATCCATCGAAGACGCAATTGACGGCGCTCTGGCCACGGCCAGCAAGACCCTGCGCAGCCTCGACTGGTTCGATGTCACATCGACCCGTGGCTTCATTGAAAACGGCAAGGTCAAATTTTACCAGGTCACAATCGAGCTCGGCTTCAAATACGAAGGCTGATGTTCGGCCTAGCAGCGAAAGCCTTTGGCAATCACAAAAATCTCAGGGCTGCCCGCACGACTTGCGGGCGGCTTTATGTGCTTCACGGTCTTGAAGTTTGCTTTCAGCATGTCGAGCACATCCTTCGTCGTGCCCCCCTGGAAGACTTTCGAACAAAAGCTCCCGCCCGGGGCCAGATGCTCAACGGCAAAGGCCGCAGCCATCTCAACCAGCGCAACTGTGCGCAAATGGTCCGTCTGCTTATGGCCTGTCGTGTTCGCCGCCATGTCTGACAGCACGAGATCGGGCTTGCCGGTCAGGCCTTTCAGCATGCGCGCCACATCGTCAGGCTCGTTTACATCGCCCTGGATGATATGCGCGCCCTCGACCGGATCGACCGGGAGCAGGTCAATGCCCACAACTTCCAGCGCGCCCTTGGCGACCGCGACCTGCAGCCAGCCACCCGGTGCGCAGCCAAGGTCGACAATGCGCTGGCCGCGTTTCAGCAGGCCGATCTTCGTATCTATTTCCAGCAGCTTGTAGGCCGCCCGCGCCCGGAAGCCTTCGTCCTTGGCTTTGCGCACATAGGGGTCCGACAGCTGGCGCTCGAGCCACTTCTTGGAACTGTCGCTCTTGGCGTGGTGGGCATGTATCTTGCGCTCGCCCGTCTGGCGTCCGGAAGTCCCTTCCTTGCCGGTCGGTCCCTTCCAGCGGCGCTTCTCTTCATCCGCCATCTTGTATGCCCTTCTGATCATCGCCGCCGGTCTGTGTTTGTCCGGGCTTGCGGCCCCGCCGTCCGCGCCGGCGCGGTTTCGGCTTCTTGGGCCCATACATCATCGACAGCAACAGGCCTTCGCGCAGGCCCCGGTCTGCAACACGCAGTCGGCCCGCCGGACAGGCTTCCCAAACCGCATCCACGATCGCGCAGCCTGACAGCATCAGCCCTGCGCGTTCATTGCCGATGGTCGGCAGTTTTATGCGACCATCCATGCCCACATCCCGCAGCAGCTTGATGGCAGCGAGGCCATCCTCCTGGCTCAGCCATGTTCCATCCACCTTGTCACGGCGATACCGGTCGAGCTTCAAGTGAACACCGGCCAGGCAAGTCACCGTGCCGGACGTGCCAATCATGTGTGCTTCGGATTCCGCCATGGCCTCACGCACGGCGGCGATACCGGGCCAGCTGGCAATTGTCTGGCGCGCATGGTCCAGCATCAGCGGATAGGCTTCCACCTCGTCCAAGTGCGCAAAGGCCTCCGACAGCGTTACCACGCCCAGCGGCAGGCTCGTCCAGTCAAGGATCGGGGCATGCTCCAGCAAGCCCTTGAACCCGTTCTCGCGTGCGGCCCGCGCATCGACCCATGACAGCTCCGTCGAGCCGCCCCCGATATCGACCACCAGCACGGAAGAAGCGTTCGGTTCGATCAGGTCATGGCACCCGATCGTCGCCAGCCGCGCTTCTTCCTTCGCTCCGATGATCTTGAAGGTCAGTCCCGTCTCTTCATGCACACGGCGAATGAACTCGGCGCCATTGGCGGCCTTTCGACAAGCCTCGGTCGCGATGCAGCGCACGCGGCCCACGCCATGCTGCTTCAGCTTCTTGCGGATGTTGCGGAGGGCATCAATGGCCCGTTCAATAGCGGCGTCAGACAGGCGGCCAGTCTCGTGCAGCCCCTCCCCCAGACGTGCAATTTGGGAATGCGAATCGACCACGCGAAACGTCTTCCCCCGTGGCTCAGCGACCAGCAGGCGGCAGTTATTTGTCCCAAGGTCGACGGCCGCAAAAAGCGGTGCCGTCTTTCCGTTGCGCTGGGCGCCTCGCTTTTCGCGGGTACCGGGCGCTTTTTTATCAGCCATGGTGTGGCCCAAATTGATGACTTGGGGCATTGTTATCACAGGAGCGGGAAATGGCTAGTGGACCAAACTTCTTCTCGTGGTTGAAAAACCCATTCAGGCGTCGGCGCAGGAAAGCGCAGACAAAACCTCTCCTATTGATCAATCCGATTGACGGAAATCGTCGATACAACGCGATATCCCGGCACAATGCCAAGTTCCAGATCGGCCAGGTCGTCCGTCATCGCATGTTTCCCTTCAGAGGCGTAATCTTCGATGTGGACCCCCAATTCGCCAATACGGCGGAATGGTATGAGTCGATCCCCGAAGAAGTCCGCCCCCGCAAGGACCAGCCCTTCTACCACCTGTTCGCCGAGAATGAGCGCACACATTACGTCGCCTATGTGTCCGAGCAGAACCTCCTGCCCGACGATTCCGAGACCCCGCTAACCCATCCCGAAATCCACGAATGGTTCACGCTGACGGGCCGCGGCACCTATGAACTCAAAAAGGGCGTCGCCAACTAGGCTCTGCCTCAAGCGTCCCCTCAGGCCAGATAGAAGAAATAGATCGCGACACTCGTCGCTACGCCGACGATCAGGTTCATGGGCACGCCGATCTTCAGGAAGTCCGAAAACCTGTAATTCCCCGCGGCATGCACGATCGTGTTCGTCTGATAGCCGATGGGCGAGGCAAAGCTCGCACTTGCTCCGAACATCACCGCCACGACCAGTGCGCGCGGATCAATGCCCAACTGCGTGCCGATTCCGATCACCAGCGGCGTCATGATGACTGCTACAGCCGCATTCGTCACCACTTCCGTCAGCACCGAGGTCAACAGATAGACCATCAGCACAAGCCAGAACGGCGAAGCCATCACCAGCACTGGCTGCAACACGCTGACAAGTGCCTCGACGCCGCCTGCCGATTGAAGCCCCTGCCCCACCATGAGCATCGCCACGATCAGCGTCAGAACGCCCGCATCCATCGCTTCGAACGCATCATTCAGCGTCAGGCATCCAAAGGCCAGAACGGCCCCCACACCGATCAGCGACGTGATCAGCAACGGCACGCCAAACACCGCTGAGGACAGGATCACCGCGACAAGGATGGCAATTGCCAGCGGCCCCCGCTTGCGGCGGAACGGCTCCACCTTGAGTGAGGTGTCGACCACAAGCGCGCCTGATGCCGCAAGGTCGCGCAGCTCACCGGGCGTGCCATCAATGATCATCCGGTCCCCGGCCTTTACGCGTGCGCTGGCAAGATCGGGCCCCGGCAGGCTGCCAAAGCGGGTCAGCCCACGCACGGTCACCGCATGGCGCGACAGGTAGGTCATCTCCGAAACCCGCCGCCCGATATTGGGGTCATTCGGCGTCACCGTGGCCTGGGCGTGCTCTTCTGCGCCGCCTTCCAGCTGGCGCAGCTTGATACCGATCCGGAACAGGCCGGAATCCACCATTGTCAGCAATTCCTGCAGGTCCGCGCGCAGCGTGATCCGGTCCCCCGCCTTCAAGATGGATTCCTCATCCGCCACGGCCAGCCGCCGGTTACCGCGGAACAGCGATATGACGTTAATGCCTTTCTTCGCCAGTTCCGGCACATCTGAGACCAGCTTTCCGGCCGCTGGCGATTCCTCACGCACATAGACATCCGTCAGGTAGGAAGAATCGAGCGCAGGCCGCGCCACGTCGCCCTCTGAGCGCGGCAACAGCAGCCAGCCAAGCCCGAGCAGGATGACAAGCCCTGAGGCGAACGTCACAAGGCCAATTGGCGTAATCTCGAAAATGCCGAATGGCGCGAGACCATTTTCCTGCGCCACGCCCGCCACCAAAAGGTTTGTGGATGTACCGATCAGCGTGCAGGTGCCCGCAAGGATCGAGATATAGGACAAGGGGATCAGCAGCTTCTTCTCTGAAATCTTCAGCCGCTGCGACAACTCGATCACGATAGGCAGCAGGATGACCACGACGGCGGTATTGTTCACGAAGGCCGATGCCACCGATACAATCGTCCCCAGCAACAGCAGGGCCCCGACGGCCGACTTGTCCGCCACCTGCAGCACAGAGGCTGCCATCGCATCCAGCACGCCGGTACGGCGCAGCGAGGCCGCGAGGATGAACATGGCGCCAATCGTGATCGGCGCGCTGTTGGAAAAGGCCGAAAGGGCGCCTTTCTCATCGAGAAAGCCCAGCATCAGGAAGACGCCTGCCCCGACCATGGCCATAGCCGCAGCCGGCAGCCGCTCCATGAAAAAGCCGACAAACATCAGCCCGAGAATTGAAAGTGAAATAAGCGCAGCGTGGTCGGTCAAAAAGGCCTGCATTCATGTGTCCCGCTGTGTGAGGTGAGGTTCATACGCGTAGCTTCAGCGCTGGTTGCCTCAGATGCCACGTGATCCTGTCAGCTTGACAGGCCGGTATCCGTTCCCTCGATCAGGGCGATCACCGCATCCCAATGGGCCAAGGCTTCCACATCGCCCTGCGCCGCCACCTCGGCCGCCCGCAGTGTTGCGATCACGGCGGCATCCTCGCCATACTGGCGCATCAATTGTCCGGCGGTGCTGGCGGCTGTCTCGCTCATTCGGCCTGCGCATTCGCTCGTGCAATGGCGGCCGTTGTCGACTGTCCATCGACCAGCGGCACAATATGTACCGTCCCGCCCCGCGCCAGCACAGTATCCGCGCCGACAATCGTCTCAATCGAATAGTCCCCGCCCTTTACCAGAAGATCCGGCTGCAGCGCCTCGATCAGCTCTCGCGGCGTGTCCTCGTCAAATACGACCACCGCATCCACAGCCGTCAGCCCGGACAGCACCCGCGCCCGGGACACTTCATCATTCACCGGCCGCGTTGGCCCCTTCAGGCGCTTCACCGACGCGTCGGAATTCAGCCCCACGATCAGGCGACCGCACCGCGCCTTGGCTTCTTCAAGCACGCGCAAATGACCCGGATGAAGGATGTCGAAACAGCCATTGGTGAACCCGACCGTAAGCTGCGCATCGCGCCATACTTCCACCTGGTCCTTCAGGGTCTCCAGCGGCACATGTGACACGCCGCCATTCCGCATGCCCATTTGCAGCGCCTGGCTCAGTTCGACCGCCGCCACGGTTGCCGTGCCCGACTTGCCAACAGCAATCCCGGACGCCGCAATTGCCAGCGCCACTGCCTCTTCCAGTGTGCCGCCCGCCGCGAGGCCGAGCGCCAGCGCCGCAATGCTCGTGTCGCCAGCGCCGGACACGTCATAAACTTCCCGCGCCTCGCCTGAGCGGTGCATGACCTCTCCGCCCTGCGTGGCGAACGACATGCCCTTGGCGGCTCGTGTCACGACAATCGCTTTGGCCGGCAGGATGCTCAGCGCCTGTCCCAGCGCCTCGGCGGCGTCGCGGTCCGTCTCCACCGGCAGGCCCATGGCCTGGCTCAGCTCGACAGCATTTGGCTTCAGCACATCCACTGCGCCATAGCGCGCAAAATCGAGCCCTTTAGGGTCAGCAATTACGGGAATGCCATGGGCACGTCCCGCCGCAATTGCTGCCTCGATCACGCCCGGCGTCACCGCGCCCTTGGCATAATCAGACAGAATGATCAGGCTGGCATCCTTGGCCGCGTCTTCCAGCGAGACGACGAGGTCGGCCTCCGTCGAGAGGTCAATCGCCTTCGTATCCTCGGCATCGACCCGCAGCAGCTGCTGCCCGCCTGCCACGAAACGTGTCTTGAGCGTTGTCGGTCGGTCGCGCATGACGATCAGGTCGGCTTCAACCCCGTCAATCTGCCCCAGCAACTCGGCCAATGCGCGCCCTTCAGCATCATCGCCGACGACGCCGATCAGCGAGGTCTTCATGCCGAGGGTCGAGAGGTTCCGCCCCACATTGCCCGCGCCGCCCGGCATCGCCGCTTCGCGCGTGCGCCGCATGATCGGCACCGGTGCTTCGGGCGAAATACGTGCCACATGGCCATAGACAAACCGGTCGAGCATCACATCACCGACGCAAACAACGCGTTTGCCTGCGGCCGCGCGGACCAGTGCCATCAGTGCGCTCGTTTCCATTAGCGATAGTCCGCCAGAAAAGCTGCGTAATCTGTTGCAATTACAACGTAATGTGGCTCAAGCCCGAAATACGAGGCCATGCTGGCGACTCCCTTTGTTAACAGGATATAGCCGCCCGTCGCGCCCCGCGAAACCCATCGTGGCATCAACTGATCCAGATGCGCTTCAGCGGCGTAAGAGAAGCATACACCAACCCGTAACCATCCGGAGCCTGCCCTGACTCAATCTGCCCCCGCCATCGTCTGGTTCCGAGAAGACCTGAGACTCGCTGACAATCCGGCCCTCACGGCGGCTGTGAAGACCGGTCGGCCGTTGGTTTTGCTCTATATCCATGACGAAGTGTCCCCCGGATTGCGGGCGCGTGGCGGCGCATCCAAATGGTGGCTCGGCAAGTCCCTGGCAGAGCATGCACGCCAAATCGAATATACCGGTGGGCGTCTCACGATACGCGCCGGCGGAGCGGAAGAAGTCCTGATCGATATTATCGCCGAAACCGGCGCGACGTCCGTGTTCTGGAACCGACGCTATGGCAGCGCCGAGCGTACGATCGACACCGACCTGAAAGCGATGCTGCGGAAAGGCGAAATGAATGTTTCAACATTCAACGGCCGCCTGCTGACAGAGCCGTGGGACATTACCACCGGCGCCAGCACGCCTTACAAGGTCTTCACACCCTACTGGAAAGCCCTGAAGTCCACCTACCGCGCCCCGCCCGTCCTCGCGGCGCCTAAAGCGCTGAGCGGCCCGGTTCTCAAATCCCAAGCTATCGAGTCGCTCGGCCTGCAGCCGACCAATCCCGACTGGTCCGGCGGTCTGGAAGCGACCTGGCACCCCGGCGAGGCCGGCGCCATCGAGCGTCTCTGGGAATTCCTGGAAGGCTCGATCAACACCTACGCCCAGGATCGCAACCGTCCTGACCTTGAAGGTGGCACGTCCCGCCTCTCACCGCACCTCCATTTCGGTGAGATCAGCCCCGCCCAGGTCTGGCGCGCTGTCCAGCACGGTATCAGTGCCGGAAAGTTCGACGAATCCAATGCCATGACTTTCCTGTCCGAACTGGTCTGGCGCGAATTCTCCTACGTCCTGCTCTACTACAATCCGGATCTCGCAACGGAGAACTACAATTCCGATTTCGACTTGCTGCCCTGGCGGGCAGATTGCGACGCGGTGAAGTCATGGCGCGCGGGTCAGACAGGTTATCCCATTGTCGATGCCGGCATGCGCCAGCTCTGGCATACAGGCTACATGCACAACCGTGTCCGGATGATCGTCGCATCCTTCCTCACCAAACACCTGCTCCAGCAATGGCAGGTTGGCGAAGACTGGTTCTGGGACACGCTGGTCGACGCAGACCCCGCCGCCAATGCCGCCAGCTGGCAGTGGACCGCCGGCAGCGGCGCCGATGCCGCCCCTTATTTCCGCGTCTTTAACCCGATCACGCAGGGCCAGAAGTTCGACCCCCACGGCACCTATGTGCGCCGCTGGTGCCCGGAACTCTCCTTCCTGCCTGACAAAGTGCTCCACACGCCATGGGAAGCAGACAGCGACACGCTGAAGGAGGCCGGCATCACGCTCGGCACGACCTATCCCAAACCGATCGTCGATCACGCTACGGCCCGCCAGCGCGCACTCGACGCTTATGATACCCTCAAGGAAAAACGGAACGCCGCATGAAACGAATCGCCATTATCGGATCAGGCATTTCCGGCCTCGGCGCCGCCTATGCCCTGAAAGACACGGCCGACGTCACCGTTTTTGAGGCGGACGACCGGCTCGGCGGGCACGCCTGCACGCACGTGTTCGATTATGACGGCCACGAAACCGCCGTCGATCTCGGCTTCATCGTTTACAATGGCCTCAACTATCCAAACCTGATCGGCTTCTTCGACGCGCTCGGCGTCGCCACCCAGCCCTCCGACATGAGCTTCGCGGTGTCCGACCGCGATGGCTGGGAATGGGCGTCCACCGCGCGCGGCATCTTTGCCCAGAAGCGTAATTTCCTCAGCCCTAAATTCCACCGTTTCTGGCGCACCATTCTGCGCTTTAATGACCTCGCCCGCGCCGAATTCGCCGCCGGCAAGATCGCCGACACCACGCTCGGCGCCTGGCTCGACATGCACGGCTTCGACCAGCCGTTCCGCTGCAACTATATCCTCCCCATGGGCGCAGCCATCTGGTCGACGCCCGAGGCTAATATGCTGGACTATCCGGCCCAGAGCTTCTTCCAGTTCTTCGAAAACCACCGTCTGATGCACAAGGAGCGCCCGAAATGGCGCACCGTCACCGGCGGTAGCCAGACCTATGTCCGCGCCGTCGCCGCAGAGCTCGGCCAGCGTGTACGCACCAATTCGCCCGTCACCCGCGTCGCCCCCTTCGGCGACAAGGTTACTGTCCTGACAGCAGACAAGCGCACCGAAGTCTTTGATGACGTCATCCTTGCCTGCCATTCCGACCAAGCCCTGCGCCTCGTGCAGGACAGCTATGAAGATCGCGCCTTCCTGCTGCGCTCCGTCCACTATCGTCCCAACACGATCTATCTGCACCGCGACCCGGCTCTGATGCCAACCCGCCGAAGCGCCTGGGCCAGCTGGAACGTCATCAAGCAGGACAATGGCGACATCTGCCTCACCTACTGGATGAACCGCCTTCAGGGTCTTGATGATGCGCGCCCGCTCTTCATCACACTCAACCCCGAAGTGCCGCCGATGGACCATCTGGCCTTCCATAAATACGAATTCGACCATCCTCAGTTCGATGGTGCTGCAGAAGCGGCTGTACGCGGACTCAAGCGCACCCAGGGTCAAAATGGCCTGTGGCTCGCTGGGGCATGGATGGGCCGCGGCTTCCACGAGGATGGCCTCAAGTCCGGCCTTTCCGCCGCCCTTTCCCTTGGGGGCCGGGTCCCGTGGGAAGCGAAAGGCGTGGACATTCATGCAGGCTCGCGCAAAACTAGCTTTATGGAAATTGCAGCAGAGGTGTCGGTTTGACCGTCCCAGCGCTCAGTTTGTGGAAAGGTCAGACGGCACACGCACGCTATGTGCCGTTCGAACGCCGCTTTGCCTACAAGATCGCCATGATCGATATCGACATTGACCGACTCGATGAGGCCGATGCGCAGACACCCTTCTTCTCCATTGACCGGCGGGGCCTTTTCTCCTTCCACCGCAAGGATCATGGTGACCGGATCGACGTGCCCTTGCGTCCGTGGGCAGAGCACATGTTCGCGCAAGCTGATGTTGCGCTGAACGGCGGCGCCATTCGCCTTGTCACTTTCCCGCGCCACCTGCTTTACCGCTTCGCGCCAATATCGCTCTGGTATGGCTATGGACCGGAAGGCGACCTGCGCGGCATCATCTACGAGGTAAACAACACGTTCGGCGAGAGCCATTCCTATGTCGCGGCCGTGTCGCGCGACCGCTCGCGCCATGTGGCTGACAAGGCCTTCCACGTCTCGCCCTTCTTCGACGTGACAGGCACCTACCGTTTCACGCTGCGCCAGCCTGACGTTCGCCTCGGCGTCGTGGTGGAGAGCCTGAAGGATGATGTCCGCCTGCACATGGCCAACATCACCGCCCGGCGCGTGGCAGCGACGCCATCCGCCCTCCTCCGCACGGCCGTCTCGATGCCGCTTTCCACAATCGGCGTCACGATCGGCATCCATTGGCAGGCCTTCCTCCTCTGGATGCGCGGCGCGAAATACCGATCCAAACCCAAGCCCCCGGCAAACGGTGCCACAATTGCCGTTGAAACGGCATGCGATCTGCCACGAGTTGTAAAGGACGCCGCATGACCGACCCAATCATCGCCACCACGCAGTCAATCGGCCGCCTCAAGGGCGTACCCACCACGTTCCGGCTGGTCGCCCTCGCTGTCCTGCGCACCCAGCGCGGCAAGCTTCAGTTCACCCTGCCGGATGGCCGCCAGCTCCTCTTCAAGAATGCCGAGCCCGGCCCCGAAGCCGAAATCATCGTCCACGACTATGGCTTCGTGAAACGCGCCCTTGCGGGCGGCGATGTCGGCTTTGCCGAGGCCTATATGGACAGCCAGTGGTCGACGCCAAACCTGACCAAGGTCCTGCAATTCTTCTCCGCCAATTTCGAGAGCGCACAACGCCTTGCCCGCGGCGGCATGGTCGTGCGCTGGGCCAACATGGTCCGCCACCTCTTCAACCGGAATTCCAAGGCCGGTGCGCGTCGCAACATCATGGCGCATTATGATCTGGGTAATGACTTCTACCGTCTCTGGCTCGATCCCAGCATGACTTATTCATCAGCGATCTTCGAAAGTCCGAACCAGTCGCTCGAACAGGCCCAGCAGGTCAAATACCAGGGCATCTGCGACCGTATCGACGCAGGCCCTTCCAGCAGCATCCTCGAAATCGGCTGCGGCTGGGGCGGTTTCGCCGAATATGCCGCCAAGCATCGCGGCAGCAAGGTCACCTGCCTCACCATCTCTCCGTCCCAGCGCGACTACGCGATGGAGCGCATGCAGCGCGAAGGCCTCTCCGAACGTGTCGATATCCGTCTCGAAGACTATCGCGACCATCAGGGCGTCTATGACGGCGTAGCCTCAATCGAGATGTTCGAAGCCGTCGGCGAATCCTACTGGCCAAGCTATTTCGCGAAGATCTTCGACAGTCTGAAGCAAGGCGGAAAGGCCGCGCTCCAGATCATCACCATTGATGACCACCTCTTCGAAAGCTATCGCAGCCGGGTCGATTTTATCCAGCGCTATATCTTCCCCGGTGGCATGTTGCCGGGCGAAACAGTCCTCAAGGAACAGTTCGCCAAGGCGGGCCTGCGCCATGACGGCGTCCATTATTTCGGCCAGGATTATGCCCGCACCTGCCATGAATGGGCCCGCACCTTCAATGACAAATGGGACGAGATCCAGACCTTCGGTTTCGACGAACCCTTCAAGCGCATGTGGAACTTCTATCTCTCCTATTGCGAAGCGGGCTTCCTCGACGGCCGCATCAATGTCGGCCAGTTCTCCGTCTCAAAGGCCTGATCCTGCGGGAATGGTGATGCGCTTTCCCCGGCACACCCGGGCGAAAGCGCCCGTCGCAATTGGCCCTGATGAAAATCTGTCCTACCGCACAGGCGCGGCGCCTATCCTCGCCGAATGCATTATCAGCCCACTCCTCTAGTCTCCAGTATGATCCGCTTCGCGTGGAACCAGGCAGGCTATCTGGTCGAAGGGCTCCACCGCTCTTTCGCCCTCGGGCTCACCGGCTGCCGCCCCTTCCTGCTGCGCCCCGTCCGCGCCCGCCTCGCCGCAGAGCTTGCACGCTTCGAGCCGCTCGTTCGTCGTCTCCTCTTCCTCATGGCACTTGAGCTCGGTGCCCTGCCGCCGCGCGCGCAGACAAACCTGACGTCCAAATCAGGCGGCGCAAAACACAGCGCACCGGAATCTTGCCGCTTCCTCCGTAAACCCCGTTTCCGCATTGCCGAGCCACCGAAGCGCGCGGTCCACAGCCTTCCGCCCCGCCGCGTCGCCTCCACCGGCCCCGGCTTTCGCTATCTGGACCTGCCGCTCCCGCCACCCGCGCCCTTCGCGTATCCGCCGCAGCCGACAGACATTCTGCCAGCAAAGCCGCTGATCCAGCGCCTGCGCGCCCTGAATGACGTGTTCGAGAACCCGCTCTTCTACATCACCGCCATGCGCCGCCGCCTCGGACAGCCGCAAGCTCCGGCCCCGGTCCGCGCCGACACACCGCCCGCCTTCCGCTCCCGTGCCCGTTCAACGCTCGAACGCGAGAACCTGAGCGGCCTGCAGGCGGAAATCGCCGCCCTCGTGCCGCACCTGAACTCCTCCTGATATCAACTGCATCGCCACTCCGCCTCACGCGACATGCCCCCCGCATGTGGCGCTATCTGTGCTGGGTCTTTCCTTGCGCCGCCGATGCCTTAGCTTCCCGCCTGAAGGAGCAACACTATGCAGGCAGTCATCTTCGGCGCATCCGGCGGTATCGGCCGCGCCCTCGTGGCCCAGCTCGCCGCGCGACCTGGCATCAGCCACATCCACGCCGTCTCGCGCTCCGGCACTGAGGCAGCCGAAAAGATCACGCCGCATACGGCCGACATCACCAGCGAGGCCGATCTCGCCGCCCTTGCCACCGCGCTCAAAGGCGCAGGCGAAATCGCCCTCGTCATCGTCGCCACCGGCCTGCTCTCGGATGAAACCGACCTCCAGCCAGAAAAGTCCTACCGCCACCAGTCCATGGACGCTTTCGAACAGGTCTTCCGCGCCAACACGTTCGGCCCGGCCCTCCTTGCGAAACACATGCTGCCGCTTATGCCCCGCAAGGGGCGCGCCGTCTTCGCCGCCCTCTCGGCCCGCGTCGGCTCGATCACAGATAATCGCCTCGGCGGCTGGCACGCTTACCGCGCCTCCAAGGCCGCCCTCAACATGCTGGTGCGCAACTACGCCATCGAACAGGCCCGCGTGAACGACCAGTTCATCGCGGTCACCCTGCATCCCGGTACGGTCGACACAGGCCTCTCCCGCCCTTTCCGGTCAAACGTGCCCGACGCACAGCTCTTCAGCCCGGACCAGTCGGCCGACTATCTCTTGAAAGTGATTGAAGGCCTGAGCCCCGCCGACACCGGCAAGAGCTTCGACTGGGCCGGTAAGGAAATCCCGGCCTAAACCAGTCGGCTCTGCTTCACCGCCGCGCCGATAAAGCTCGCAAACAGCGGGTGCGGCTCGAACGGACGTGATTTCAGTTCGGGGTGGAATTGCACGCCGATGAACCAGGGGTGGTCCGGCAGCTCGAAAATCTCCGGCAGCCTGCCATCCGGCGACATGCCCGAGAACAGCACGCCCGCCTTCTCCAGCTGCTTGATATAGCCAGCATTCACCTCATAGCGGTGGCGGTGACGCTCGGAAATATCCAGTGAGCCATAGATCTCGGCGACCTTGCTGCCCTCTTTCAGGCGGGCCGGATACGCGCCCAGGCGCATCGTGCCGCCCTTGTCGGTGTTCTCGTCACGCACGACGCGCTCATTGCCCTTGGTCCACTCTTCCATCAGGCCGACGAGCGGCGACTTGGTCGGGCCGAACTCGCTGGTCGAGGCATCTTCAATGCCCGCCATGTGCCGCGCCGCTTCCACGACCGACAGCTGCATGCCGTAGCAAATGCCGAAACATGGCACCTGGCGCTCCCGCGCAAACCGGGCCGCCCGCATCTTGCCATGCGCGCCGCGCTCGCCAAAGCCACCCGGCAGGATCACGCCATGCACGCCTTCGAGAATGTCCAGCGGCGCATGTTCGTCATCGAACTGCTCGGAATCGATCAGCCGGACCTGCACCTTCACCTGGTTGGCGAGGCCGCCATGCACCAGCGCTTCCATCACCGATTTATAGGCGTCCGGCACGTCCGTGTACTTGCCGACCAGACCGATACAGACATCGCCGTCGGGGTTGCGGATCGTCTTGGCAATCTTGTTCCACGAGGTCAGGTCAGGCTCAGGCGCGTCCGTGATCCGGAAATGGCCCAGCACTTCGGTATCAAGGCCTTCGGCATGATAGGCCGCCGGCACGTCATAGATATGGCCCACATCGCGCGCCTCGATCACCGAGGAAGGGCGCACGTTACAGAAGCTCGCAATCTTGCCTTTTTCCGTCTCCGGAATCGGCCGGTCACAGCGGCACAGCAGGATATGCGGCTGGATGCCGATCGAGCGCAGCTCCTTCACCGAGTGCTGCGTCGGCTTGGTCTTCATCTCGCCGGCTGCGGGGATGTAGGGCAGCAGCGTCAGGTGGATGAAGCAGGCGCGCTCCGGGCCCAGTTCCTGGCCGAGCTGGCGAATGGCCTCGAAAAAAGGCAGGCCTTCAATGTCGCCCACCGTGCCACCAATCTCGCACAGCACGAATTCCACGTCCTCGCCCGGATCCGACAGGACGAAATCCTTGATGTCATTGGTGACGTGCGGAATCACCTGGATCGTCGCGCCGAGATAATCCCCGCGCCGTTCCTTCTCGATGATGCGCTGATAGATGCGCCCCGTCGTGATATTGTCTGACTGGCGTGCCGAGACGCCGGTAAAGCGCTCATAGTGGCCAAGGTCGAGATCGGTCTCTGCCCCGTCATCGGTAACATAGACTTCGCCATGCTGGCGGGGGCTCATCGTGCCCGGATCGACGTTGAGATAGGGGTCCAGCTTGCGCAGGCGGACCTTGTAGCCACGTGCCTGCAGCAATGCGCCGAGTGCGGCGGAAGCAATCCCTTTGCCAAGGGATGACACCACGCCGCCCGTAATGAAAATATAGCGGATCATGGGACTATCCCGATGCCGTGATTCGTTGATGATTGGCGCGGGCAAAATGCCCTTGCCGCAAATTTACTGGGGATTGCCCGTTTCCGGATCAGCCGGAACAGGGGTTTCCTCTACTGCCGCGTCGCCTTGAGGCAGGACAGGCTCGGATGCGGTCGGATCGACCAGGTCATCCGCAGGCGCGTCAGGGTTCGTCAGGCTTCCCGATCCGGCATCCTGTCCGTCCAGAAGCGACGTCGTCGGGTCAAACAGGTCTTTCTGCTCCACCGGAGCGCCTGTTTCGTCGACGCTGAGCGCCTTTTCGACGTCCGAGCGCGTATCGCTGGTCCGGTTGGCAATCGCAGTGAGCGCAAGGCTTGTAACAAAGAACACGCCGCCAAGAATGATCGTGGTGCGCACCAGCGCACCTGCTGCGCCACGTCCCGACATCAGCGAATTGCCACCGCCGCCGCCGCCCATTCCCAAACCGCCGCCTTCCGATTTCTGAATCAGAACCAGCCCGGTCATGATGACACAGGCGAAGATGTGGACGACGAGGATGAGATTCTGCATGGCGGACCGAATTTCCTGAAATCAAGGGGCCCGCATATCGCCTATGAAGGCGAACGCCAAGCCTCTCCCGTCAGTCTGTGTTAAATTGCTGACATGTAAATGGAGAGGAAATCCTCGGCCTTCAAGCTCGCACCGCCGATCAGGCCGCCATTAACATCAGTTACGGCAAGGATTTCGGCGGCATTGCCCGGGTTCATGCTGCCGCCATATAGAATCAGTGTGACCGCCGCATCAGGTCCGAACCGGCCCGACAGCCAGGCCCGAATGGCGCCATGTACTTCGCCAATCTGTTCCGTACTGGCCACTTTTCCGGTCCCGATGGCCCAAATTGGTTCATAGGCAATCACGAAATCAGCCGCGCCAATGCCCTCTGGAATCGAGCCCGCGAGCTGGCTTTCAATTCGCTCCAGCGTCCGTCCGCCTTCGCGCTCCTCGAGACTTTCCCCGACACAAATGATCGGAACGAGGCCTGCCCGCAGCGCGGCTTTGGCCTGCGAGGCAACCACGGCGTCGGTTTCGCCATGGTCTGCGCGGCGCTCGGAATGGCCTACGATCACGTGAGACGCGCCTGCATCTGCCAGCATTTCAGCCGAAATATCGCCCGTATGCGCGCCTTTTTCGTTCGGATGGCAGGCTTCCCCGCCGATTCGCAGCGCAGAATGCCCCTTCGCCGCTGATCCAAGTGCCACCAGCGTGGCTGGCAGGCAGAGCAGCGCCGTGACATCGTCCCGTCCGGCGCCAACTGCAACAGCGACTGCCTCTATCTGCGAAATCCCGGCCTTCAGGCCGTTCATTTTCCAGTTTCCCGCGATCAGTGTCCGTGACATGCAGCCATCCCTATCTTGCAAGACTAAGCCGTGTCGCCTAGCAAGCACTGAGCCATCCCGCAAACCCTCAGAAAGACTGCGTCAAATATGCTAGCCGTGATGAAAAGCCTGATGAATTCGATCTTCGGCAAGATCGTCGTCATGATCATCTGTGCAGGCATGGCGCTCTGGGGCGCCGATCAGGCATGGACGGCGGTGAATTCCGGACTCGGTGGCAATCTGGCCGGAGCCGGTACGCGCGGCATTGATGCAACATCACTCGACCGCCGTGTCGAAACCCTGCTGCGCAATATCAATACGAATTCTGACAAGCCGATCACCAAGTCGGAAGCCGTCGAGCAAGGCATTGTCGATCAGGTCTTCGAACTGGAAAAGTCGCGCATCGTCAGCCTCGGTTATGCCAATGCCATTGGAATCAAACCCTCGACCCAGGCCGTGGTCGAACAGCTTAAAACGGTCGACGCGTTCAAGAATCCCCTCACGGGCGAGCTTGATCTCAACACATATCGTGAAGTCCTCTACCAGAACCGCCTGACCAAGGAAGAATACGAGCAACAAGTCTCCGACGACCTGATTCTCAAGACGCTGAGCGAAGGCGCCACAGCGGCGCTCTTCCCGCCGCAGGTCCTTGCCGGCATTCAGGCACTCTATATTGGAGAAACACGCGACGTCGCATGGTTCATCCTCGATGCGTCCAAGGCCCCGACACCGGATGCGCCGACCGATGAGGAAATCCGCGCCTATTACGACGCCAACCTTGCGGCGCTTGAGCACCCGGAACGCCGGGCGATTGACCTCCTGCAAATGTCCGCCGACGATTTCCTATCGCAGGTAACGGTTACCGAACAGGAAATCGCGACCATTTACGAGGCGACAAAATCCGAGCGCTTCTCGGAGCCGGAACAACGCACCTATATCGAACTCTATTTCGCCGACCGTGATACGGCCCGCGCCGCATTCGGCCTGCTCGCAGGTGGCGCAGACCCGGCCACGCTGCCCGGCGTCCTCTCCAGCCAGACCAAGACCGGCGACAAGGACAGCATCACCGACGCCGCCCTCCGCGACGCCATGTTCGGCCCCGGCAAGCAGAGCGGCGCCCTGCTCGACCCGCGTGAGGTTGACGGCCGCTGGCAAGTTGCGCGTCTGGTGTCTGTCCAGCCCGGCGCGGTCTACCCGATCGAGACAGTCTCTGACGTGATCCGTGGCGAACTCGCCCGCGAGCGCGCCCAGGTCCTGTTCTACGAGAAACTCGACGAGCTCGACCGCGCCATCGGCGCCGGTTACCCGCTCAGCCAGATCGCCTCCGAACTCGGTGTGCCGGTCATCAGCTTCGAGCCGGTCGATGCCAATGGCATGACGGAAGACGGCACGATGATGAACGGCCTGATCGCCGCGCAGGATGCCTTTAACGATGCCTTCAAGATCAATGCCGGTGATGTTTCCATCCGGTTCGACGGCAATGACGCTGTTTACCTGACATCGCCAAGCACCGTTGTCGCGCCGAGCACGCCGGACTTCGAGAAGGTCAAGGAAGACATCCGCCAGACACTGGTCGGCCAGCGCGCCGCAACGGCGATGAAAACCTTCACGGACGATATCGTCGCCAGCATCAAATCAGGCGAAACGACACTCGCAGCCGCCGCCGCAGCTGCCGATTCCGCGGTCGACTCCCCGACGATGCCGCTGACGCGTGTCACAGCCGAGCAAAGTGGCCTGCCCACGCCGGCCATCACCGCCATATTCAGTGGCGCGGAAGGCGACGTCTATGCCTATCCAAGCCGCGCTGGCGACAAGTACATGGTCGTTCGCCTCGACAAGATCACGCCGCCGTCGGATGAGGCGCTTGAAGTGCTTGGCACACGCGCCACCTCATCGCTCAATCAGGCCCTGAACGAAGACCTCCAAGTCGCCCTTCAGGCCGAGATCGAACGGGCCATCAAGCTGAAGACCAATCCGGGCGCCCTTGAAGCCTACAAGAGAACGATTGCTTCCGATCAATGAGCACAGCCCGTCTGATTGTTCGCAGGCGCATCGGGGATATTGAAACGCCCGTCGGCGCGATGCTGAAACTGGGCGACGACCAGCCCGGCAGCTTCCTGTTCGAATCCATTGCCGGTGGCCAGCGCCTCGGCCGCTATTCCTTCATTGGTCTCGAGCCGGAACAATGGTTCCGCATCCAGGACGGCGTGGCCGAAACTGCCACCGACGCTGCCTTCAGCGACGGCGTGAAGCTGGACGCCACCCCCGTCGACGCCCTGCGCGCCTTCGTGGCCAGCGCCCGCGCCGAAACAGACACGCCCCTGCCCCCCATGGCCTCCGGTGCTTTCGGCTATGTCGGCTATGACATGATCCGGCACGTGGAGCCGGTCACCATCACCGCTGAAGACACGCTCGACGTGCCCGAAGCGCTGCTGGTCATCCCCAAGGTCGTTATCGTGTTCGACCATATCTATCAGGAAATCCTGCTCATCGGCCGTGTCCATAATGGCAACGAGGCAGCGATCAACACGCTGCTGGACGAAGTCGAAGCCCGCCTCGAGCGCCTGCCCGTCGTACCGCCCAAGGACCAGAAGCCGACCGAGGTGACGCTCACCTCCAACACGACCAAGGAGCGCTATTTCGAGATCGTCGAGAAGTGCCGCGAATACATTCGCGCCGGCGACATCTTTCAGGTCGTGCCGAGCCAGCGCCTGTCGACGCCCTTTACCCGCAAGTCGATCAGCTTCTACCGGGCCCTGCGCCGCCTGAACCCGTCGGCCTTCATGTTCCACATGAACCTCGGCACCGTCCGTCTTGTCGGCTCCAGCCCGGAAATCCTCGTCCGCGTCCGCGATGGCCGTGTCGCCATCCGTCCCATCGCTGGCACGCGCCCCGTCTCGGGCGATGCCGCAGAGGATGCGCGCCGCGCCGAAGGCCTGCTGGCCGATCCGAAAGAGATCGCCGAACACCTCATGCTGCTGGACCTTGGCCGCAATGATGTCGGCCGCGTCGCCGCCTATGGCAGCGTCGAAGTCACCGAGCGTTTCATCGTCGAGCGTTACAGCCACGTCATGCACATCGTCTCCCATGTCGAAGGCAACCTCCGCGAAGGCCTCGACAATGTGGACGCGCTCTTCGCGGGCTTCCCGGCGGGCACGGTCTCCGGCGCGCCCAAGATCCGCGCCATGCAGATCATCAACGAGATGGAAAGCGCCAGCCGCGGCATCTATGGCGGCGCCGTCGGCTATTTCGGCTGGAATGGCGACCTCGACACCTGCATCGCCCTGCGCACCGCCATCATCAAGGATGGCCAGCTCCACATCCAGGCGGGCGGCGGTGTCGTCCTCGATTCCGTGCCGCAATACGAATATGACGAGACCCTGCACAAGGCGGGCGCCCTCCGCCGCGCCGCCGAACTCGCCGCCACCTACGAGTTCGACCAATGACGACACGCTCACTCAAGGAACTCATCCTGAGCGAAGTCGAAGGACGAGTTCCGTTCGCCCCGCGCCCGCCCTTCGACTTCGCTCAGGGTGAGCGCTCCGGGCCATCTGGAGGTCAGCATGCCTAAGCCGCACATCCTCGTCGTCGACAATTATGACAGCTTCACCTGGAACCTCGTCCACTATCTGGAAGAATTAGGCGCCCACACACAGGTCATCCGCAATGATGAGCTGACGGTGGAAGAGGCCCTTGCGCTCAACCCCGACGGCATCCTCCTCTCCCCCGGCCCGTGTACACCAAACGAGGCCGGCATCTGCGTCGACCTCATCAAGTCCGCGCCCGACGACATGCCCATTCTCGGCGTCTGCCTTGGTCACCAGTCCATCGGTCAGGCCTTTGGCGGCGCCGTCATCACGGCGAAGGAAATCCGCCACGGCAAGCTGTCCGACATCCACCAGACCGGCGGCGACCTGTTCGAGGGCCTGCCCGAAACCTTCACGGTCGTCCGCTATCACTCGCTCTCCGTCCGTGAGAGTGACCTGCCGGATTGCCTCGTCGCCGATGCCCACACGGACGATGGCGAGATCATGGCCCTCCACCACAAGAGCCGCCCGCTCTACGGCGTCCAGTTCCACCCCGAATCCATCATGACCGAACACGGCCACGCCCTGCTGAAGAACTTCCTCAGCAAGGTGAAATAGAAGGCGCGCCATGAGCGATCTGGATGCCAGAGCTGAAGCCCTCCTGGGTGCCCTGCCGATCAGCCCCAGTGCCGCACCGGGCCAGAACTTCCTGCCGCCCAACACCCGCAGCGACATTCCCGGCGAATCCGGCGACACGCCCGTCTGGCGCGCAGGCACGGGCCCGGCCACGCTGTTCGTGCATGGCTGGGACGACACCCACCGTGTTTGGCGCCGTTTCGCGCAGGATTTCCTCCAGAACACGCGGCCCCTCCTGCTGATGGACCTGCCGGGCCATGGCGCCTCGAAGGCCGAAGCCTGCACGCCCATTATGGCGGCTGCGTCCGTCGCAGCGGTCTGCGCCGCTGAAGGCCCCATCGACACGATCATCGCCCATTCCTTCGGATGCGAAGCGGCGGCCCTCGCCATCGCTGCTGGCGCCGAGCCCGACTATCTCGTCATGATCGCCCCACCGCTGCTCGGCTGGGCGGACTACCAGCGCATGAAGGGCGAGGATGAATCCGTCATCGCACGGGCGCTCGAACTGCATGAAGAGAAAACCGGCGCTCCTATGTCCAAAACGGACATCACCGGTGCGCTAGCAGACTATGCAGGCTCCATCCTTCTGATCGGGTCAGATGCCGACGAGAGTTCCCCGCTCGGCCTTATCCGCGACCTCGCCGAAACCCTGCCGGGCGCCAAACTGATCGAGCGGGAAACACTCAGCCACCGCGATCTTGCTCTCGATCAGGGTATCCTGTCCGATATCCTGGCCTTTCTTGGCTACTGAGTCAGGTTTGGCGCATTGAACCGCGTCCCCAAGGCCGCTATCGGTGTCGCTCTTCATTGGAAATGATTGATGACTGACACTGCCCTCACCACCGCCATCAAGGCCATCGCCCGCAATGAGACGCTGGAAGGCGAGACGCTCGAAACCGCGTTCGAACTCCTGCTGACGGGCGAAGCCGCCCCGGAAGAGATCGGCGCTTTCCTGACAGGCCTCGCGGTGCGCGGCGAGACGGCCACAGAGCTGACTGCCGGCGCGCGCATCATGCGCCAGCACGCCCGCAAGGTTCATGTCGAAGGCCCCGTGCTCGATACATGCGGCACCGGCGGCCTCCCATGGAAAAGCCTCAACACATCCACCGCCAGCGCGCTCGTCATCGCCGCTGCGGGTGGCCGCGTCGCCAAGCATGGCAACCGGTCCGTGCCACCGAAGACAGGCTCGGCCGACGTGCTCGAAGCGCTGGGTGTGAACCTCGAAACCGACGAGAGCGAATTCCAGGCCTGCCTCAATGGCGCCGGTGTCGCCTTCATGTTCGCCCGCGCCCACCACAGCGCCATGCGCCATGTCGCGCCGGTCCGCGAGAAACTCGGCATCCGCACCATCTTCAACCTGCTCGGCCCCCTCTCCAATCCGGCCGGCGCGCAATTCCAGGTTCTCGGCGTCTTCGCCCCGCAATGGACCCGGCCCATGGCCGAGGCGCTCGCCGCGCTCGGTACAACCAAAGCCTGGGTTGTTCACGGCCGCGACGGCATTGACGAGCTCTCCATCGCCGGCGCCTCCCATGTCTGCGAAGTCGAGAATGGCGCCATAAGCGAATTCGAAATCCATCCCGCCGATGCCGGCCTCGACACCAGCCCGCTATCCCGCCTTGAAGGCAGCGGCGTGCAGGACAATGCCATGGCCATCACAGATCTGCTCGATAGCCAGGAAGGCCCGTTCCGCGACGCCGTCCTGATGAACGCCGCTGCGGGTCTCCATGTCCTCGGTCTCGCGTCTGACTTGAAGCAGGGCGTTGCAATGGCCGCCGAAGCGATCGACACCGGCAAGGCCCGCGACACGCTGCGCCGCCTCGCCGCGCTCTCCAACGGGCAGGAACCGGCATGAGCACCGCCCTCGACCGCATCATCGCCTACAAGCATGACGAAGTGGCCGCGCTGAAACAGGCCGAATCCTTCGAAAGCTTCTCGCGCATGGCCAGCGAGGCCAGCCCGGTTCGCGGCTTTGCCGCCGCCATGGACCGTATCGCCGCTCAGGATGAAAACGCCCTGATCTGCGAACTGAAGCGCAAGAGCCCTTCCGCCGGCGAGATCCTGCCCGGCGCTGACCCTGTCGCCATTGCCACGGAATACGAAAGGGGCGGCGCGGCCTGTCTCTCGGTGCTGACCGATGGCCCGAGCTTTGGCGGCTCGCTCGCCGACTTCGCCGCCATCCGCAGCGCCGTCAGCCTGCCCATGCTGCGCAAGGATTTCCTCGTCGACACCATTCAGGTCGCCGAAGCCCGCGCCCATGGCGCCGACTGCATCCTCGTCATCCTGTCGGCCGTTGATGACGTGCTGGCCGGCGAGCTTTCAGCTGCCGCAACCGTTTTCGGCATGGATGTTCTCATTGAAACCCATGACGAGGCCGAATTGGAACGTGCGCTGCGCCTTCCGTCGCCCCTGATCGGCGTCAATAATCGCGACCTGAAGCGCATGGTGACCGACCTTACCACCACTGAGCGGCTGGCCTCTCTGGTCCCCTCAGATCGCCACCTGATCGCTGAAAGCGGCATATCCACGACAGATCACATCATTCGGCTGCGAGCGTCTGGCGCCCGGCGCTTCCTCATTGGGGAAAGCCTGATGAAAATGAACCAATTACGCGAAAGCGCGGTAACAGGGTTAAGAAAAGCCCGTTCCAATTGACCCGAAACATGAACGCATGTAGAACATATGAGAACATAGATTCGGACGGAAGGAATCACCCGTGCTGACCAGTAAACAGAAAGAGCTGCTGCTCTTCATCAATGAGCGGATCAAGGAGACCGGTGTTTCCCCCTCTTTTGATGAAATGAAGGAAGCGCTCAATCTTGCTTCCAAGTCCGGCATTCACCGCCTGATCTCGGCGCTTGAGGAACGCGGTTTCATCCGCCGTCTCGCGCATCGGGCCCGCGCCCTCGAAGTGCTCAAGATGCCTGAGTCCGCCATTCCCACGCAGGCCGCTCGCGGTCGCAAGGATTTCAAGCCCGCACTCGTCGCCACCGGCCTGCCGACCGAGGCGCGTGCCCCCCGTGCCATCCCCATTCTTGGGCGTATCGCGGCAGGTGTGCCCATCTCCGCCATCCAGCAGGACAATGGCCATATCACTGCGCCGGATGACCTTGCCGAGGGCGAAGAACACTTCGCACTGGAGGTCAAAGGCGATTCCATGATTGAGGCCGGCATCCTCGAGGGCGATCTCGTCATCCTGCGCCGCACCGAAGCCGCCAATACGGGCGACATCGTTGTCGCCCTGATCGACGGCGAAGAAGCGACTCTGAAGCGCCTGCGTCGCAAAGGGGCCTCTGTTGCCCTTGAAGCCGCCAACCCGGCCTACGAAACCCGCATTTTCGGTCCCGACCGCGTGCAGATTCAGGGTCGCCTTGTCGCCCTCGTCCGCCGCTACGACTGACACTGCCTCCATGGCCGGTCGCGGCATACCGCGCCGGCCTGGACAACCATTCCAGACTTGCCCTGCCAAACGGAAAGCCCGCCTTCTCGGCTAACCTGTTCCCAATTGTGGTTGAACGCGCAGGCCTCTCCGGGCGCCGTTAGCGACAACTGCAGGACCGCCTCATGAAGAGGCCGGCAATTGCCCTCGTTGCTCAGTTCAAGACGTCCGGCAGGTGTCTCCAGTTCGCAAGGCAACTCCCCGCAGCTTGCCGCATCCAGCGTGCTGTAGCGCAGCGGCGCCAGCCCATCGCCATCCGCGAAGTCGAAGCGCTTCATCCCGCCCTCGCTGGTTCTGGCGAAGACCTCGCCGGAAGCAGACCAGTGCAGGACCAGTTGCGGGCTCGCTGTCCACAAATAGACCGCCGGAAGGACCGCGAGTGCACACAGAAGTACCCGACCTGCCCCGCGAGCGGTCGTCACGAGGGCCAGCGAGACCGCAAACAGCGCCATGCTTGCCCCCGGCATCGCCGACGGAAGGGACACTTTGGACGGCGCCATATCGGCGCACCCATGCGCAATTATCAGCACCAGTTCCAGCGAATAGCCAAACAGCCTCAGCCCCACATCGCCCAGCCCGAATGGCGTCAGCAGCAGTGCCAGCGCCGCAGATGGCGCGCTCACGAAACTGATAACAGGCATGGCCAAAAGGTTCGCAATCAGCCCCAGCCCCGCCAGCCTGTCAAAATGGTAGAGTGCAAAAGGTGCTGTCGCCACTGCAGCGACAACAGACGTCATCACGAGCGAGGCCCACGCAAAGGGGATCGGCCCCAGAACGCGTTCCCGCCCCGCCCTGCGGTGCGACCACGCCTCATAGGTCGCAATCAACGCCCCCGACGCTGCAAACGACATCTGGAAGCCCGGCGTCATCACGCTCTCCGGCTGCAGCAGCACCACAGCGATCATCGCAATCGCAAAGGAGCGCATCGAGATCGCCGCCCGGTCAAACAGCACAGCGCCGAACACCACCGCCGACATGATAAAGGCCCGCTGCGTCGAAACGCTCGCCCCAGACAGGACGAGATAGGCAAGGCTTGCCAGCAGGGCCGTCACGGCCGCCGGCTTCTGGACCGGCACGCGCAACGCCAAAGGCTCGAACAGGACGAGGGCCTTTTGCGTCAGGAAGAACACAAGTCCCCCGACAATGCCCATGTGCAGGCCGGAAATGGCCAGCAGGTGGGCAAGACCTGATCCTCTCAGCGCCTCCTGGTCCTCCTCCGCCATGAAGCTGCGGTCGCCCGAGATCAGCGCCGCCGCGAATCCGCCTGCGCGCTCGCCTGCCGCCACATTCACATGTGCGGCGAGGTTCCGCCGAAAGGTCGAGAGGCTGATACCAAGCCGGTCTGCAATGCCTGTTGGCGCGCCGAGTGTTCCGCCTCGGCAGCGGCCCTGCACATAGCCCACGGCGCCCAGTTGCTCGAAATAGGCCTGTCGCTGAAAATCATAATCGCCAGGCAGGACAGGCGCTGGCGGCGGTCTCAGAACGGCCCAGCAGCGCACGAAACGACCCGGCGCCACTTCCAGCCGCGCCATATGCGTCAGCCGCACGAAACGTGGCTGGTCCTCCGGCGCGAAGCCTTGAATGGCATGGACTTCGAGGCGGAGACGTGGCCCCTTCTTGCCGGGCTCCACGCCCGCCACCCAGCCTTCCAGCATGACCGGGCGCGTCGCTTCAGTCACCACCGGCGCATCGACCAAACGGGCACGCACGGCACCCGCCGTGAATCCTGTGACGACCCCGAAACCAGCCACCATCAGCACATAAAGGAAGCTCCACGTCACTAAGCGCCGCGCCGCAAGCAGGAGCAGCCCTGCCCCAATCCACGCGCCAAGACAGGCCAAAAGCGACGGCTCTTCGGGGGCCAGAAAATAGGTCGCCGCTCCCGCGCAGAGGGAAAACGCGAAGAGGAGCGGGCGTGCATCAATCGCGGCCAGCGACCACATGCCTGTCCACCGGGTGCGCCAGGCCGGGGCGGCCCCCTTGCCTTCCGGCGCAACCTTGTGTTTGTGCACCACAGATGAAGTATCCACCTGCATTTACCTGGAGCCTGACGCCCTTATGACCGTTGTCACGCGATTTGCCCCTTCTCCCACCGGCATGTTGCACATTGGAGGGGCAAGGACCGCACTTTTCAACTACTTGTTTGCCCGCCACCATGGCGGCCGCTTCCTGCTGCGTATCGAAGACACAGATCGCGCCCGCTCGACGGACGAAGCGACAGCCGCCATCCTTGAGGGCATGACCTGGCTCGGCTTAGACGCCGATGAGGCGCCGCTGATGCAATCCAGCCGGGAAGCGCGCCATGCCGAGGTGGCCGCCGAGATGCTTGCGCGCGGCACTGCGTTCAAATGCTACGCCACACCGGAAGAGCTGCAGGCGCGCCGCGACCTTGGCGAGGAGAAGCGCCAGGCCGCCAAGGCTGATGGCCTCAGCGATGAGGCACGCGCGGCCCTGCTGGCCGAGGCTAATGACCTGCTTGCGCCCTATCGTTCGCCATGGCGTGATGGCGCCGCCGCGCCTGCGCCAGACGCCCCCTATACGATCCGCCTGCGCGCGCCGGATGATGGCGACCGTGTCGTGGAAGATGGTGTTCAGGGCACTGTGCGCATTCAGGCCAGCGAGATTGATGACCTCATCATGCTGCGCGCCGACGGCACGCCGACATATATGCTGGCCGTCGTGGTGGACGACCATGACATGGGCGTGACGCAGGTCATCCGCGGCGACGACCATCTGCGCAACACGTTCCGCCAGATCCCGATTTACGAGGCCATGGGGTGGCAGGCTCCTGCCTTCGCGCATGTCTCGCTGATCCATGGGCCGGATGGCGCCAAGCTGTCCAAACGCCACGGCGCACTCTCCACACTCGCCTATCGCGAGATGGGGTACCTGCCGGAAGCGATGAAAGCCTACCTGCTGCGTCTCGGATGGAGCCATGGCGACCAGGAAATCTTCACCGAGGAAGAGGCCATTTCCCTCTTCGATCTCGCCGGTATCGGACGTGCGCCAGCCCGCCTCGACCTGGAGAAACTGGGCCAGATCAACTCCCACTTCATGCGCCTTGCAGACGATGACCGCCTGTTCGGACTACTGAAGCCGCTGTTCGAGGCCGGAGCCCCGCTGAAACCGGATCAAGAAGCCCGTATTCACCGGGCACTGCCGCATTTGAAGGACCGTGGCAGCACGCTTTCAGAGCTGGCATCCGCTTTTGCATTCCTGCAGGTCCAGCGACCGCTCAATCTCAACAAGAACGCCCGAAAGGCGCTTTCCCCGGAAGGGCTTGACCGGCTCGCCGGGTTGCGTCACGAACTGGCGTCGATATCGCAGTGGACAGCTGAAGAAATTTCGGGAACGATTACTTCGTATTGCACTGCACAAGACCTATCTATGGGGCAGGTAGGTCAACCGCTTCGCGCCGCGCTCACTGGCGGCCTTCCCGCACCCGACATTGCGCCGGTGCTGGAATGGCTCGGCAAAGAGGAAGCGCTCGGGCGAATTGACGATCAACTCGTCCAGGCTGGCAGCTAGGCCACGCCGGACAGACACTGAACATGAAGGGCAAATGCTGATGGAAAACAAGACTAAGAATGCCGGGACCGCCAAGCTGGAAGTCGCTGGCAAATCGTATGATCTGCCGGTCCTGTCCGGAACGCACGGGCCAAATGTTGTCGATGTCCGCAAATTCTACGCAGAATCCAACCATTTCACCTTCGACCCTGGTTTCACGTCGACAGCCAGCTGCGAAAGCCAGATCACTTTCATCGATGGTGACGAAGGCGTGCTGCTCCACCGTGGTTACCCGATTGGCCAGCTGGCCGAACAGTCGACCTTTCCGGAAGTCTGCCACCTCATCCTGAAGGGCGCTTTGCCCAAGAAAGATGAACTCGACGTCTTCAACGCCGAAATCAAGCAACACACCCTTCTCCACACGCAGATGGACCGCTTCTTCGAAGGCTTCCGCCGCGACAGCCACCCTATGGCGATGCTGACCGGCGCAGTTGGCGCGATGGCCTCGTTCTATCCTGGCGCCATCGACAGCGAAGACCCAGTGGAGCGCCACCTCGGTTCGATCCGCCTCGTCGCCAAGATGCCAACGCTCTGCGCCCGCATCCTGAAGTACAATATGGGCCAGAAGTTCGTCGATCCGCGTAACGAGCTCTCCTATGCCGAGAACTTCCTGAACATGTGCTTCTCGGTCACGGCCGAGGATTACAAGGTTGATCCGAAAATCGCCAAGGCGATGGACCGCTTCTTCATCCTGCACGCCGATCACGAACAGAACGCCTCGACGTCCACCGTGCGCCTCGCCGGTTCTTCGGGCGCACACCCGTTCGCGGCTGTCGCTGCAGGCGTTGCCTGCCTCTGGGGCCCAAGCCATGGCGGCGCCAACGAGGCCTGCCTCAACATGCTGCACGAGATCGGCACGGTTGATCGCATTCCGGAATATATCGAGAAGGCCAAGGACAAGAACGATCCCTTCCGCCTCATGGGCTTCGGTCACCGCGTCTATAAGAACTACGATCCACGTGCCACTGTGATGCGGGAATCGGCTCACGAAGTGCTCGACCTGCTCGGTCTGCGCGATCAGCCAATCCTCAAAGTGGCCATGGAGCTGGAGCGCATTGCGCTCGAAGACGAGTATTTCGTCGAGAAGAAGCTCTATCCGAACGTCGACTTCTATTCCGGCATCATCCTTGATGCGATGGGCTTCCCGAAGCAGATGTTCACCGTGCTCTTCGCACTCGCGCGCACCGTTGGCTGGGTTGCTCAGCTCAACGAAATGATCGACGACCCGACGCAGCGCATCGGCCGTCCGCGCCAGATCTATACCGGTCACGCCATGCGCGACTATGTTCCGATGGACAAGCGCTAGGCGCCAGCTTCCTCAAGGATCACTTCAGCCGCAATTTCGGCTGCATCGCGATCGCCCTCTTTCATTCGGGAGAGGGCGATTTGCTGCTCGGCCCTCTGTTCGGCCAGCGCGTCCGGATCGGTCAGCCATTGCAGCGCTTGGGATGCAATAAGCTCCGGCTTTTGCTGCGTCTGGACAAATTCCGGCACGATCTCTTCGTCATCACTGACGATGTTCAGCAGCGTGATATGACGTCTCTTGTAGAGGAACCCGCGCGCGAGCGACCAGGTCACCCAGCCGGTCTTGTAAGAGACGATCATTGGCGTGCCCTGCATAGCCAGCTCGCTTGTCACCGTGCCAGAACAGGCCAGCGACAGATCGGCCGCCGCCATCGCGTCATAGCGCTCGGCGGGATTGCTTGAAACGGTTGCCCATTCCGTGACATCCGGAAAAGCCTCGGCGAACTGAGCGGCCACGCTGGCGGCGGGCGCCATGACAATCGTCCGCTCGGGGTCGGAGTCCTTGAGGATGCGCGCCGCCTCTACGAGCGCCGGCGCCACGCGCTTGATCTCGCTCGAGCGGCTGCCCGGCAAGACGAGCACGACCTGCGCATCGGCACGAATGCCGTGGGCGGCGCGGAAGGCTTCGCCATTTCCCCATTGGTGGCGAGACAGGGCCGGGTTGCCGATAACCGTCGTCTTCAGACCGAACGGCTCGTAATACGGCGCCTCGATCTCGTGCATGCAAAGGAGATGATCCACGGTCGCGGCGAGCGTTTTCGCCCTGCCTGCGCGCGTAGCCCACACTTGCGGCCCGATCAGCTTGACCAGTTTAATGTGGGGCGCCCGCGCCCGGACGCGCTGCGCAACGCGCAACATGAAGCCCCATGAATCAACCAGGATGACGGCGTCAGGCGAATCCGCGATAATGGCGTCAGCGGCCACATCAGCCAGCTTCACCACTGTGCCATAGGCTTTCAGGCCCTCCAGCAGGCCAAGCACGGAAAGCGGTGCGATATCCAGCGGCGAGACGATGCCGAGGGACGCCATCTCGGTACCGCCAATGCCCGAGACATACACGTCAGGTTGGCGGGTCCGGATAGCTTCAATCACTTCGCGGGCCAGCAGGTCGCCTGAGGACTCAGCCGCGACGAAGTATAGCCGGGGCGCCGTCATGCCTCGAAGCCATAGATGAAGACGCCGAGGCGCTCAGCGGCGGCCTGCATCTTGTCCCGCCCGAGCATAAGGGCGCCGTCAGCCTCGACCGCGAGGCCTGCAAGGCCCGCCGCTGCGACATGCTCGACCGTTGAAAGACCAACCGTGGGCAGGTCGATGCGGCGTTCCTGACCGGGTTTGGGCCGTTTTACGAGTACGCCACGCCGCGCGTTGGGCGTGCCCCGGATCGCTTCCGGGAGGGTTACTATCCGCACGAGCATCGCGTCGGTACCCTCCTGTGCCTCAACAGCCAGCACGAGGCCGTCGCAGACCACGCAGCCCTGCCCGATATCGAGATCGCCCAGAGCGGCCACGACATGTGCGCCGCGCTTGATGTCAGCGAGGGCCGTCTCAGTCGGCTGTGGGCCGGCGATCAGGCCAGAAGGTGCCAGGAGGCCGGCATTGACCTCATCGGAGCCCACCACGTTGAAACCCTGTTTCTCCATTTCCCTGACCAGCAGGCGCAGGAGGGCGTCATCGCCCTTCCCGGCTTCGGCAATGACCTTGGGGAGCAGAGCCGCGCCGCGAAGGTCCAGCTTAAGGTCCTTGAAGTTTGGGCGCTTCACGATGCCGGCGAACAGCACGTCCTTGCAGCCAGCCTTCTTGAGCAGCGTGTAGAGTTTGCCGACTTCACCGAGGCCGACCACATCGCCCGGATAGGCGGCGAGGCGTGGTTCCTCGAAGCCCTTGAGGCGAAGGACATAGACGCCCTGCCCCGTCTGAACGGCATTATCCGCGATGCTGACAGGCAGGTCGCCCAATCCTGCGATCAATCCGAGAGGGGCAGTCATGACGCGCACATCAGGGTTTGCAGATCGGCCGGTCGCCGCCCTGTCGAATGAAGTCGATCATTTCCATGGCCAGCGGTTTGCCCGCGAAGGTTACAGCAGCCTGCGCCAGGCGGTCCTTGAACAGGCCTTCGCCCGTGAAGACCGCCTTGTAGGCGCCGCGGATTTCCTGAAGCTGGGCCTTGTCAAAGCCACGCCGCTTGAGGCCGACCATGTTGAGGCCGGAAAGCTTGGCATGGTTGCCGACGACGGAGCCGAAAGGGATGACGTCCTCAACGAGGATCGCGCCACCGCCGATGAAGGCATTGCGGCCAATGCGCGTGAACTGGTGCACGGCTGCCAGCCCGCCGAACCAGACATTGTCGCCCACGGTGATGTGACCAGCGAGCGAGACATTGTTCGCCATGACGACACTGTTGCCGATGTGATTGTCATGCGCGATGTGCGCGCCGATCATGATGAAGCAATTGTCGCCGACCTGGGTCAGGCCACCAAATTTCGGGATGCCGGTATGGGCCGTCGCATATTCCCGGAAGGTGCAATTGTTGCCGATTTGCAGGCGCGACTCAGTCGTTTCCTGAAAGCCGATTACCTGCGGCGGGCCACCGACGACCGCATGGGGGTGCAGGATGCTGTTCTCGCCCAGCGTTGTGTGTCCGATGACAACGGAATGCGAACGCAGCTCGCTGCCAGCGCCAATCACGGCATGCGGGCCGACATGGCAGAACGGGCCAACGTGTGTGCCTTCGCCAAGCTCGGCGCCGGTTTCGACATAGGCGGTAGGATGGATTTCGACGGGCATGGGCGGATCCGGGCGCTGCGGTTGAGGGAAGATCGGTGCAGCCGCGTTCAGGAGGTTTTCTTCGGATTTGCCTGTTTCTGCAACCAGGCAACTTCCCGCATCCACTGACGGATGGGCTTGGCTGGTGTTCCCCCCCATGTTTCGCCTGCCTCGATATTGCGGAAAACACCTGCCGAGGCAGCGAGGTTTACGCCGTCACCGATGACGACATGGTCAGCAATGCCGACGCGTCCACCGATCCGCGCGCCGTCGCCGACAGTCACGGAGCCGGAAATGCCCCCGAACGCCGCCATGACGACGCTGCGTCCGAAAACGACATTATGGGCGATCTGGCAGAGATTATCGATCTTGGTGCGCTCGCCAATGATCGTGTCGTCGAACACGCCGCGATCAATGCAGGAGTTCGCGCCGATCGTGACATTGTCCTGCAGGATGACGCGGCCGAAATGGGGCGCGTCTTCCATGCCCGCCGGGCCACCGGTGACACCGAACCCGGCCTCGCCAATGCGTACGCCGGACAGGAGCGTGACCTTATCACCGACAAGCGCGCAGATCAGCGAGACATTCGCGCCGATACGACAATTTCGACCGACCTGGACACCCGGACCAATCACCGCATTCGCGCCTATCACCGTGCCTTCGCCGACCGTTGCACCGGGCCCCACGACCGCGCCGGGCGATACAATCGCGCCGGGGTGCACCTTGGCCTCAGGAGAAATCCGGTCGTCGCCCGACCAGATCAGGTGACGCGGCTGGAACAGCGCGTAGGCCACGAGGCCGTGAAAGTGGCGCGGTAGCGGCGTTACCAGACAAGGAACACCTTCGGGCGCATGCTTGAGATTGGCTTCGTTGAGAATGAGCGCCGAGACGTCAGCACCGACGGAGACGTCGCCTTTGCCGTCGCCATCGAGGAAGGCGAGGTCTCCGCGGCGACCTGTGGCCGCTGCGGAGACACTCGTGATCTCAACTGACGCATCACCGTTCAGGACGGCGCCCGTCAGCTCCGCGATCTTGCCAAGCGTCAGTGCGCCTTGCGGTGCGTAGAAGCGTGGATCGACCGTCACCTAGCCATTCGTCCTATTGTGCGGGTTGGGCAGGCGCGCGCTGGCGTGTGACCGTGATCGTCGGCGTCTTGGCATCCAGCTTGGAGATAACCGCAGCGCTTACGTCGATTGCATCCGAGCTGTAGATGACCTGGGACTTCGACATGACGACCTGGGCATTCTTCTCCTTCACGACTTCCATCAGGACGGGTTCGATCGCCTTGTTGAACTCGATCAGAGCGGCTCGCTCGGTCAGCTGGAATTCCTGACTGACGGTCTGGCGCTTCTGGGCAAAGGCATTGGCCCGGTTCTGGTAAGCGGTGAGTTGCGAGACGAGCGCCGTATCGGCAGCAACCGCTTCACGGGTCTTGCCTTCGACCTTGGCCTGAAGCGCCTTGCCGTCGGTTTCGAGCGTGGCGCGGGTTGGCTCCAGTTCGTTCTTCATCTGGGTCTCAAGGTTCTTCAGTTTGGTCTGGATGTCCTTGCCAGCCTTGCTGTCGCTGAGAATGCGGCCTTCGTCGATCATGACGACGGTCGTGCTCTGGGCAGACGCTGCAGGGGCCGTAACGGCCGCAGCGCTGACAACCAGCGAAAGGGCAAAAAGCATGTGTTTGAATAGGGACATGGTCCGTCTCCTGTTTGGCATTTCTGGATTAGAAACGTGTAGAGGTTGAGAACCGGAAAGTTTCGGTTCGGTCATAGTCTTCCCTGCGAAGGATCTGCGAGAAGTCAAAGCGGATGGGCCCGAATGGGGAATCCCAGAAGACGCTCAGACCGGCCGATGCCCGCAGGGCTGTGGCATCCTTGGTCAGGCGGACAGCGGTCGTGCCGTCGCCTGGCTCGTAGTAGACGGTTGGGCTGACATCAGGACCGCGAAGCGTTCCCACAGCACCGACATCTGCAAAGAGGGCACTCTTGATGCCGTACTCTTCAGGGAACACGCTTGGCAGGGTGAGTTCGAACGTACCCTGATAGTAGAGGTTGCCGCCGAGCGAGTTGCCGCGACGCGTCGACAGGAGTTCACCGGTCTCCGGGTCGTAAACCCGCACGATCTCACGTGGGCCGAGGCCGGCCACGTCGAAACCCCGGAACGTACTGCCGCCCCGGAAGAAGCGGTTGTTGATCCGGATGCCCTGGCCGTCTTCCAGCGGGAAGATATAGCCGCCCGAGAAACGGGCGCTGGCAATGATGTCTTTCCAGATACCGCGGTAAAGTGAGGCGCTGCTTTCGGTGCGAAGGTATTTCACATCACCGCCAAGACCGGCGACTTCCTGGCTGAAGCGGAAGTCAAAGCCGCGCGTCGGCTGGATTGGATCGTTCGTGCGGTCCCAGAAGAAACTGTAGCCGAGGATGCTGGACAGTTCGCTGCGCTCGGAGCGGCAGCTGGAATCGCGCAGAAGGTAGAGCGGATCACACTGGTCGACGATCAGAAGCTCGCCTGGAAAATCTTCCGGTGTCGCAGGGCGGAATTTATCATCCGTCGCATCGTTAGGTGTGTCCGCACCCGCTGTCTGGACCAATCGACCTGACTGAAATCCGGTCGTCGTATCAATGATAATGTTGCGGTCCGGGATCTGAACGTCATCAGACTGGATCTTGTAGCTGAGCCCCATCTGCATCCGCTCGCTGAGCGGGAAGCCGACGCGCAGGCCGGTACCAATCGTCTCGGCGGTGTAGCTGCCATACTTCTTGAAGTCCTGCTTTGTGGCGTAGAGATCGACGCCAGCCGACAGGTTGCGATCAAGGAAGCGAGGCTCTGTGAAGCGCAGGTCAACGACCTGCTGGCGGCTGGAGGTCGACACACGGGCGACGACCGACTGGCCACGGCCCCGCAGGTTGCGCTGTGAGGCGCTCAGATCGAAGAGATAGGAGTCGACCGAAGAGAAGCCCGCTGCGAAGGAGAGCTCGCCGGTTGGCTGCTCTGTGACCTTCACGTCGACAATGCTCTTGTCCGGACCGTCACCCGGGTTTTCGACGATCTCAACATCCTTGAAGAAGCCAAGCGCGCGGACACGGTTCTTGGAACGGTCGAGCAGGATGCGGTTGAAGGCGTCACCTTCGGAAATGCGCAGTTCACGGCGGATGACGCGGTCGAGTGTCTGCGTATTGCCGACGATATTGATGCGCTCGATATAAACGCGCGGACCCTCATCCACGGCGAAGGTGACATCGATGCGGCCCGTATCCGGGTTCACATCAAGTTGCGGACGGATATCAACGAAGGCATAGCCTGCGATACCGGCAGCATATGTCAGCGTATCGATTGTTTCTTCGATCAGGTTGCCGCGGAAGAGATCGCCCGTCTGGATCGGCACGGCCGCACGAAGCGCGTTAGCGTCCAGTTTCTCAAGCGCGGTTTCGACCTTCACTTCGCCGAAATCATACTGACGACCTTCATCGATGGTCATCGTGATGTAGAAGTCTTTCTGGTCCGGCGTCAGTTCAGCGACAGCCGAGTCCACGCGGAAATCGTAATAACCATTGTTCTGGTAGAACTCGCGCAGCTTCTCGCGGTCATATTCGAGACGGCCAGGGTCATAGTTGTCGTTCGAGCTGAAGAAGCGCCACAGGCGTGACTGGCGCGTCACGATCTCGCTACGCAGGCGGGAGTCGGAATAGGCCTTGTTGCCGATAAAATTGATCGAGCGAACGCCGGTGACGGGGCCTTCAGTGATTTCGAACACGAGGTCGACGCGGTTCTGCTCCAGCGGCTTGTATTGCGGCTCGACCTTGGCGGCGAACCGACCGGACTGGCGGTACAGTTCCAGAATGCGCTGAACGTCGGCCTGAACACGTGCGGCGGTGAAGATTCCGCGCGGGGCTGCCTGAACCTCTTCCTTGAACTTGTCGTCCTTGAGGGCCTTGTTACCCTCGAAGATCACGCGGTTGATGATGGGGTTTTCAACGACGCGAACGAGCAGGTCATCCCCGCTTCGGTCAATGGAGACGTCAGCGAAAAGGTTCGTGGCGAACAGGGTCTTCAGGGAGAGATCGATACGTTCCGGATCAAACGGATCACCCGGCTCGACCAAGAGATACGATTGCACAGTACGCGCTTCGATACGCTGGTTGCCCTCAACCAGAATGGACCGGATCGTACCGCCATAGCGGCTGTCTTCCTGCGCTTCGGCGGTATTGGTCAGTCCCGGCAGGACGACAAACGAAAAGACGCTGGTCGCCATAAGGGTTGCTGCAAGGAACTTACGCATTGTGGACAAATCTTTCTTGTTATTTCTGAGGCAGCCGTATCAGCCGCCCGTTCCCCCGAACAAGCCGGTCTCCATGATGTCACCCCATGTGATCACCACTACCATCCCCAATAACAGGATCAGACCGAATGTCAGGCTCATCTCCTGCACTTTCTCTGGCAGTTCCCTGCCCGCAATCGCCTCATAAGCATGAAAGACGAGGTGTCCGCCATCCAGCACAGGCAGTGGCAGAAGGTTGAAGAAGCCGACACCCACGGAAATGGCGGCACAGATGCTGAGGAGCATCCAGAACAGTTGTTCCAGCTTAGCCGTCTGGCTGACGTCCGGCTGTTCCCAGACCTTGTTGACGACACGCCGCGAAATATCACCGATCCCAACCGGGCCTGTCATCGTGTGCACGGACATTTTGCCCGTCACGATGCGCGACAGCATGGTCACGGTCCGGTCAATCGTAGCGCCGGTTTCCACCACCCCAGCGCCAAGCGCCTGGACGGGGTTGTATTTGACACGTTCGCCAACCGCGATGCGCGCCATGGCGATGCCGATGGTTGCCTGCGGCACCATCTGGCCGAATTCGTTTTCGCGAACCACTTCGTCCGGCGTCACTTTCAGGGCAACGGGCGCGCCATCGCGCAGCACTTCGAACGTCATTTCTTCATTCGGATTGAGCATGATCGGAATGGTGATGCTGCTCGCATCCGTGACCGGATGGCCATTGACACTGACAAAGGCGTCGCCAGCCTTCATGCCGCCGCGTTCAGCGGGTGAGTCTGCCACCACGTCAGCGATGCCGATGGAATAATTCGTCCGGCCATGCGTACCCAGGATGAGTGCGAAGATCAGGCTTGCGAGGACGAAATTGGCCAGCGGCCCCGCAAGGCTGACGAGCATGCGCTGCCAGACGGTCAGGCTCTTATACGCCTTCCCTACAGGACCCTGCTCCATCTTGCCGACATCACCGGCCAGCTGGCTTTCGCCGACGAATTTCACGAAACCGCCAAGCGGGATCCAGTTGACGCGCCAGCGCGTGCCGACCTTGTCCTTGCGTTCGAAAATGGGACGACCAAAGCCAACGGAAAAGGACTCGACGGCGGCGCCGAAGAGGCGGCCCACGAGGAAATGTCCAAGCTCGTGAATGATCACGACGATGCCCATCATGAAGACGAGGCATACGATGAAGAGCGGACCCTGGCTAAGCAGCTGACCCAAACGACTTACCCTCCTGCCCGGCTAGGGGCCATTCTTAACAATTCGGTCGCCGTATCACGGCCGAACTGGTCCAGATAAGCTATTTCGTCCAGCGTGTCACAGGCCAAAGAGGCCATATTACCGGAAGAAAAGCGACTCAAGGCTTCTTCTACGACCCAGCTTATGTCCAGAAATCCGCATTGACCCGCAATAAATGCAGAAACGGCTGATTCATTAGCGCTATTTAATACCGTAGTACCGCCCGTACCGAGACTTATCGCGCGGCGGGCGAGTTCGATGGCCGGAAAGCGCGAAGGATCAACAGGTTCGAAGTCGAGGCGCCCCAACGCCGCCAGGTCGAGCCGGGCGACATTCGTGGTTAACCGGTCCGGCCAGCCAAGAGCATAAGCAATCGGGGCGCGCATGTCGGGCATGCTCAGCTGCGCGATCACCGAGCCATCCGTAAAATGGGCCATGCCATGGATGATGGATTGTGGATGCACGAGGACTTCAATCTGCGCCGCATCCACGTCGAACAGGTAAGCGGCTTCGATGAATTCGAGGGCCTTGTTCATCAAGGTCGCGCTATCGATGGAATTCTTGATGCCCATCGCCCAGTTGGGGTGGGCGGCCGCCTCAGCGGGCGTTACCCCGGCCATTTGTTCCAGCGACGCAGTGCGGAACGGGCCGCCGGAGGCTGTGATGCTGAGCTTCTCGAGCGACCGACCGTCGCCGATGGACTGGAATATGCCACTATGTTCCGAATCAACAGGGAGAATACGCGCGCCGGACCTGGCGGCTTCTGACAGGATCAGCTTGCCACCGCAGACAATGCTTTCCTTGTTGGCGATGGCGACATCCGTACCCTGGCGCACGGCGGCGAGCGTCGAGGCCAGCCCTGCTGCGCCCACGATGGCTGCCAGAATACGGTCGCAGGGACGTGTCGCTGATTCTGTGATGGCCGAGGTTCCGCCGGCCGTTTCAATGCCAGTGCCCGCCAGACGGTCCCGCAGCTCCGGCAATTGGCTCTCGTCAGCGATGACGGCGATTTCCGGTCTGACGGCCAGCGCCTGCTCTGCAAGGGATGCAGCATCCCTGCCCGCTGCCAGTACGACGATTTCAAAGGATGTATCGCCTGCAGCATTGGCCTGCGCCACGACATCAAGGGCAGACGTCCCTATCGAGCCTGTCGAGCCCATAATGGAAATACGACGGGGGTGGGCCATAAACTAGAATCCAAGCGTTTCTGCGAACCCCGGTATGGCATAGAGCGCTAGCGATCCGAAAATACAAACAGCACCCAGGCCGTCCACACGGTCCAGCACGCCGCCATGTCCCGGCAACAATGTGCCCGCATCCTTGACCTTGAAGCGGCGCTTGATGCCACTCTCGAAGAGATCCCCGACCTGGGCCACGATGGACGTGCCCACGCCTGCTGCAATCCATACAGGATAAGACGCCATTTCGATGTCGCCGATAGCGAGGCCGCAGAGGCCGCAGGCTGTCACGGCACCCAGCGCACCGCTCCAGGTCTTGTTCGGGCTCTCGCTTGGCAGCAGACGGGGTCCGCCGAGGCCGCGCCCGGTGAAATAGGCGGCGGCATCAGACGCCCAAACGAGGGACATGAAAAACAGGGCCGCGGCGCGACCATCCCATGGGCCAGAACGGAGAAAATAGAGGCCGGCCGCCATGCCGGAGACGTAGAGAAGGCCGAACATGGCTGTACTGCGAAAGCGCGGCGTCCCGCCCGCTGCGACGGCGCAAAACACCATCCCGGCAGCGAAAACCAACACTGAGACCCAGACGAGGCCGAGCGGGAGCGACAGCAGGCACAGCGCCGCCGCAGCCGACATGGCGCGCGGACGCGGGAAAACGCTTATCTGGCTCCACTCATGGGCCATGGCTGCTGCAAAGACGGCGCAGCCTATGCCAAGCCACCAGCCGCCTGCCCAGACCATCGCAACGGCCACGGGAATGAGCACTGCCGCAGACATCAGGCGCAGGCCAAGCTCTGAGAACCGCCGGTCGCGCGGCGTCCAGTCGCCCATTAGTAGGCCCCAGGCGTGACCGCGCCGAACCGGCGTTCGCGCTCCTGATATTTCGCCAGAGCCTCCTCGAGGGAGGCACGATCAAAGTCCGGCCACAGGACATCCATGAAGACGAGTTCTGCATAAGCGCACTGCCAGAGCAGGAAATTGCTGAGCCTGTATTCGCCGCTGGTGCGGATGAGAAGATCGGGGTCTGGCAGCATTTCCGTATCGAGGAAGTGGCCGAGACGCGTTTCGTCGATGTCGTCGGCCTTCAGCTCACCCGCTTCAACTGCGCGGGCCATGCGGCGGGCAGCGCGGGTGATCTCCTCGCGGCCACCATAATTGAAGGCGATTGTCAGGAAGAATTTGGTGTTCGCAGCCGTCGTGCGCTCAGCCTTGTCGACGAGGGCTGCGACATCCGCCGGCAGGCCTTCGCGCTGGCCGATGATGCGAACGCGAACGCCCTCCTGTGTCAGCCGGGCCAAATCTCGCTGGACGTAGGCTTTCAGCAGGCCGAACAGCGCGTTCACTTCGGCGGCAGGACGGCGCCAGTTCTCAGTGGAGAAGGAGAATACGGTGAGGTAGCGGATGCCGATCTCACCAGCTGCTTCAACCGTGCGCCTCAGGGCCTCAACGCCGCGCTCATGACCCGCTGCACGCGGAAGGCCGCGCGCCTTGGCCCAGCGGCCATTGCCATCCATGATGATCGCGACATGGGAGAGCCCCGGCTGCTGCCCCGATACAACATTGGTGACATCAGAGGCGGATACGGCAGACATTAGACCTGCATGATCTCCGTTTCTTTAGCCTTAAGCGCGTCATCCACACGGCCAACAAAGGCATCTGTCAGCTTCTGGACTTCATCGGAGAGGCTGTGGAGGCGGTCTTCGCTGATCTCGCCGTCCTTTTCCATCTTCTTCAGGCTGTCCATGCCGTCGCGGCGGATGTTGCGCACGGCGACTTTTGCGGCTTCGGCATATTTGCCAGCAATCTTGGTCAGCTCCACGCGGCGCTCTTCGTTGAGCGGTGGGATCGGAATGCGCAGGGTCTGGCCATCCATGATCGGGTTGAGGCCCAGACCGGACTCGCGGATGGCGCGGTCCGTAGCGCCAACAACGGTCTTGTCCCACACGTTGACGGACAGCATGCGCATGTCGGTGACGGACACCGAAGCGACCTGGGACAGGGGCACGGTCGAGCCATAGGCGGGCACGTTGATCGAATCGAGCAGGTTTACCGAAGCCCGGCCCGTACGCAGGCCGCTGAACTCGGTCGACAGCGACGTCAGCGCGCCTTCCATCCGGCGTTCAAGATCCTTCTTTTCATAGGTCATTTCGCGACCCCTCCTTCGTTCGATATCGTTGTCGATGTGCCCCGCCCGTGCAGGACATTCAGGAGCGAACCTTCTTCCTTGAGCGAGAAAACCACAATCGGGACATTGTTGTCACGCATGAGGCTGACGGCTGACGAATCCATGACTCGCAGGTCTTTGGCCAGCAATTCCTGATAGGCCACCTTCTCATACCGTGTCGCGGTGCTGTCGAGCTTGGGGTCGGCCGTATAGACGCCGTCGACCTGTGTGCCCTTCAAAAGCGCGTCGCAATTCATTTCGATGCAGCGCAGGGCAGCGCCCGTGTCCGTTGTGAAGAAGGGGTTGCCGATGCCGGCGGCGAAGATAACGACGCGGCCCTTTTCCATGTGGCGCTGGGCGCGGCGACGGATGTAGGGCTCGCAGATCTGGTCCATGTTGATGGCCGACTGGACGCGCGTTGGCACGCCCTGGCTTTCGAGCACGCTTTGCATGGCGAGGGCGTTCATGACCGTGGCCAGCATGCCCATGCTGTCAGCCTGCGCCCGCTCCATGCCCTTGGCAGCGCCCGCCATGCCCCGGAAGATGTTGCCACCCCCGATGACGAGGCAGATTTCGGCTCCGGCTGTGCGGGCCCCTGCAATGGCTTTGGCGAACTGTTCAACGGTGGGGATGTCGATGCCGAACTGGCCGGGGCCCATAAGGGCCTCGCCGGACAGTTTGAGGAGCACACGCTTGTATTTTAGCGGGCTGGTCTCCGGATTCTCGCCTGGCATAGCTTTCTCCGTCACTTGAAGCCCTGAATAGAGCTCCTAAAAGATTCCCGGCTGCCTGTCATGGGCAGCCGGGACTGTTTAAGGCCTCACGTGGGGCTAAAGGCAAGCCCGATCAGCTGCCTTTTGTGAGGGAAGCCACTTCATCTGCGAAGTTATCCGCAGCTTTTTCAATACCTTCACCCAGTTTGAAGTGAACGAAGCCCGTCAATGTCGCGCCTTGATCTTTCAGATAGGCGGCAACCGTCTGGTCAGGGTTCATGACAAAGGGCTGCTCGAGAAGAACAACTTCCTTGTAGAACTTCTGCATCCGGCCCTTGATCATGCCTTCGATGATATTGTCAGGCTTGCCGCTTTCGCGGGCCTGCTCGGTCAGCACGCGCTTCTCGGTTTCAACCAGAGCCGGGTCGAGCTCGTCCGTCGTGGCAGCAGCCGGCGACGTTGCAGCGATGTGCATCGCGATCTTGCGACCGATATCTTCCAGATCGCCGGAACCCGACAGGGCCACCAGGACGCCGACTTTACCCATGCCAGCCGTTTCGGCGTTGTGGATATAGGAAGCAACCTTGTCAGCCGAGACCTTGGCCGAACGGCGCAGCGTCATGTTCTCGCCGATCGTGGCGATCATGCGCTTGATCATGTCGTCAACCGTGCCGTTGCCGTCTGGTGCAGGCGCAGCGGCGACAGCTTCAACCGAACCACCGGTGCCGAGTGCGGCTTCAGCGATGCCGGCGAGGGCTTTCTGGAAGCCTTCGTTGCGGGCTACGAAGTCGGTCTCAGCGTTCAGTTCGACGATCGCGCCGGACTTGCCGTCAGCCGACACTTTCACAGCCACGAGGCCGTCAGCAGCGGTGCGGCCCGACTTCTTGGCAGCTTTGGACAGGCCTTTGGCGCGCAGCCACTCGATGGCGGCTTCTTCGTCGCCGTCATTCTCAACGAGGGCTTTTTTCGCATCCATCATGCCTGCGCCGGTTTTCTCGCGCAGTTCCTTGACGAGCGCAGCAGTAATCTGGGCCATTGCGGTTATCCTTCAGTGTAAGAGTTCAACTCGGAGGGCTTAGGCGCCCGTTGCATCTTCCGTGGTTTCGCCATCAGCAGCAGCGACATCAGCATCGGCCAGGCCATCGAGGTCTTCGAGGGCGCCGAGGTCAACACCGAGGCCAGCCGTCGACTCTGCAAGGCCATCGAGCACTGCATCTGCGAACAGGTTGCAGTAGAGCGAGATGGCGCGCGCCGCGTCGTCGTTGCCGGCAAAGCCGTAGTCAGCGTCTGCAGGATCGCAGTTCGTGTCGAGAACAGCCACAACCGGGATACCCAGCTTGCGGGCTTCCATGACGGCGATAGCTTCCTTGTTCGTGTCGATCACGATCATGGCAGCCGGCAGGCCGCCCATTTCCGAGATACCACCGAGGGCGCGCTCAAGCTTGTCGCGGCGACGCTCCAGGTCGAGAAGCTCTTTCTTGGTGAGGCCTTCGCCGCCACCGGTCGAGAACATCGCGTTCAGCTCTTTCAGCTGCTTGATCGACTTGGACACGGTGGTCCAGTTGGTCAGCGTGCCGCCGAGCCAGCGGTGGTTCATGTAATACTGGGCGCAGCGCTGGGCTGCTTCTGCCACGGGATCAGACGCCTGGCGCTTGGTGCCGACGAAGAGAACGCGGCCGCCCTTGGCAACCGTGTCGCGCACGAAAACGAGCGCCTGGTGCAGCGACGGGACGGTCTGGGACAGGTCCATGATGTGGATGCCGGAACGCTCGCCGTAGATGTACGGCTTCATGCGCGGGTTCCAGCGGTGGGTCTGGTGACCGAAGTGAACGCCAGCTTCGAGCAGCTGACGCATTGTGAAGTCAGGTAGTGCCATCAATTTTCTCCATCCGGTTAGCCTTCGCGGGTGGAACGTTGGGCCAAAATGGCTTTCCGCACCGGATGCACCCGGGAATTGGTTTCAGATGAGGCGGCTTATACAGAAAACCGCACCTTCGGCAAGCCGCCCAGATGCGCTTTTGTCACGCGGCCTTCATGGGTTCGACGCGCTCGACACCGGGGGCATCCTTGAGGGCCCGCTGGGCCTTGAGGCCGATCGTATATGTATCCGCGAGGCGCAGGAGCACAATCCGGCCATCCTCAAGCGGCATCTCGACCAGAATCGCCCCCCGTTCATGGTCCTGCAGGCGTCCCAGATGGCTGATAATACCCACGATATCGTCGGTTTTGGCCCCGACAGCGAGCCGGACCTTGAGGGCGCCCATGGATTTGGACAGGCGCGCTGATTCGAGCTGGACGATCCGCTCGGCATTCAGCTTGATCTCGTCGCCGGTGCGCTTCACGCCGACCGTAATGGCCACGGCATTGCCCACCTGTAGCAGGTCATAGCTTTGCTGCAGCGTTTCCGGAAAGACCATCATCTCCACTTCGCCCGTTGGGTCAGACAAGGTGAGGAAGGCGAACTTGCCGCCATTGCGGGCCGGTTTCTCGTTACGCATGCGCACGACGCCGATCAGTTCGAGCGGCTTGCCGTCGCTGGCGCGTTCCTCAATCTCGATGGCGAGCGTGACACGGTCCCGGTCGATGCCCTCGAGCACATCGTCCAACGGGTGACCCGAGAAGTAGAATCCGATGGATTTGAATTCCTCGTCCAGCTTTTGCTGGCCGTTCCAGGCCTTGGCCGTGGGAAGCGACGGCCGCAGGGCCGGCTCGGCCTCACCGAACAAGCCCCCCTGCCCGCCTTGACGGTCTTCGGCTGACTTGTTGGCCATCTGGGCCAGGATTGGCGCCGCCGCGAGCACCTTGGCCCGGTTTGCGTCGAGCCCATCCAGCGCGCCGGACTTGGAGAGGGATTCGAAGGCCTTCTTGTTGATATGACGCGGGTCCACCCGTTCGGCGAAATCATAGAGACTGTCGAACTTGCCATCTGTGTTCCGGATGGCTTCCACATGACGCATGGCTTCAAGGCCAACGCCCTTTAGCGCCCCCAGCGCGTAGACCACAGCGCCGTCGCGGACATCGAAGTCCGCGGTCGAGGAATTCACGTCCGGCGCCAGAACTGGAATCTTCAGCCTTCGCGCTTCCTGGAAGAAGGCAGCGAGCTTGTCAGTATTCCCGAGATCAAGGCTCATGGAGGCAGCGAGGAACTCGACCGGGAAATGGCGCTTGAGGTAGCCCGTCTGGTAGCCGATCAGTGCATAGGCGGCGGCGTGGGATTTGTTGAAGCCGTAACCGGCAAACTTCTCCATCGTGTCGAAGATCTCGTTGGCGAGCGGCTCGTCCATGTCCTTGCTGGCTGCCGCACCTTCAACGAAGCGCTTGCGCTGAGCGATCATCTCTTCAAGTTTTTTCTTACCCATGGCGCGGCGCAGAAGATCCGCTTCACCAAGCGAGTAGCCAGCGATTTCCTGCGCCATCCGCATGACCTGTTCCTGATAGACCGGAACACCATAGGTGGCTTCAAGGACCGGTTTCAGGTCCGGGTGGGCATATCGCACGCCCTCCGGGTTTTCCTTGCCTTGCACATAGACCGGGATATTCTCCATCGGGCCAGGGCGGTAGAGCGAGATGATGGCAATGACGTCTTCGATATTGTTCGGGCGGACCTTGCGCAGCGTGTCGCGCATGCCCGCGCCTTCGAGCTGGAACACGCCAAGCGTGTCACCGCTTGCCATCAGGTCATAGGTCGCCTTGTCGTCGAGGTTCTCCCACTCAGGCCCCACGTCGCGGCCATCGCGGCGGATCAGCTTCAGCGCGCGGTCGATCACCGTGAGGGTTTTCAGGCCGAGGAAGTCGAACTTCACGAGCCCGGCCATCTCGGCATATTTCATGTTGAACTGCGAGGCCGGCAGGTCCGCTCTCGGATCATTGTAGAGTGGCGCAATCTCGACCAGTGGACGGTCGCCGATCACCACACCTGCGGCGTGCGTGCCCGCGTTCCGGTAAAGCCCTTCCAGCGCGAGCGCGATCTTGATCAACTCGCCGACGCGCGGGTCAGCCTCGATCTCGTCATCGAACTTCGGCTCGTCGTCGATGGCTTCCTGCAGCTTGGGCGGCTTGGCCGGATTAAAAGGGATCAGCTTGGCGAGCCGGTCGACCTGGAAATACGGCATCTGCATAACGCGGCCGACGTCGCGCACCACAGCCTTGGCTTGGAGCGTACCAAACGTGATGATCATGGCCACACTGTCGGCGCCATACTTGTCGCGGACATAGCGAATCACTTCGCTGCGCCGCTCCTGGCAGAAGTCGATGTCGAAGTCGGGCATCGAGACGCGTTCTGGGTTCAGGAAGCGTTCGAACAGGAGATCAAAGCGAAGCGGGTCGAGGTCAGTGATCAGCAACGACCAGGCGACGAGCGAGCCAGCACCCGAGCCCCTGCCCGGCCCGACCGGGATGCCCTGCTCCTTGGCCCATTTGATGAAGTCCGAAACGATCAGGAAGTAGCCGGGAAAGCCCATCCGTTCGATAACGCTGAGTTCGTAATCAAGGCGTTTGAAATAGGTCTCCCGCTCGGCGTAGAGCTTGCTCGCCGCTTCGAGACGGCCTTCGAGGCCTTCCGTTGCCTGCTTGCGCAACTCCTCGATCTCCGAGCGGCCCTCATTGCTGAACGAAGGCAGGATCGGTGCGCGGGTGACGGATTTGACCGAGCAGCGCCGCGCGATTTCAGCCGTGTTCTCAATGGCTTCAGGCAGGTCTGCGAACAGCTCCGTCATCTCAGCGGCAGACTTGAGATATTGCGACGTGGAGACCCGTTTGCGGTCTTCCTGACCAAGATACTGGCCATTGGCGATGCACATCAGTGCGTCGTGCGCCGTGGCATCGGTCGGCTTCATGAAGCGCGCGTCGTGGGTGGCGACCAGTGGCAGGTCCAGCTCATAGGCCAGATCGATCAGTCCGGGCTCAACGGCCACCTCGTCCGGCATGCCATGGCGTGTGATCTCGACATAGCAGCGGCCGGGAAAGGCGCTCGCAAGCGTCGAAAGTTCAGTGCGGGCATCGGCAACCCTCCCCTTCAGCAAGTGACGGGCGATTTCTCCTTCGGAGCCACCGGTCAGAACGATCAGGCCGTCCGTGTCGTTCAGCAGCAGGTCGCGGTGCAGTTTCGGCACACCGTCGTCGGCATCGAGATACGCGCGCGACGACAGCAGCATCAGCCGCTGATAGCCGGTCTCGTCCTGGGCGTAGAGCGATATACGGCTCGGTTCGCTGCGATGAGCGCCGTCCGTCAGGTCGAAGCAGCAGGCCATGATGGGCTGGATGCCGGCATCCGACATGGTGAGCGAGATTTCGAGTGCGCCGAAGAGGTTGTTCCGGTCCGTCACCGCAACCGCCGGCATGCCGTGTTCCAGCAGCCAGCCTTTCAGGCCCTTGGGCGTGATCATGCTTTCGAGCAGAGAATAGCTCGACCGCACGGCAAGGTGGATGAAGGGCGACTCAGGCAAAGCGATTTCTCCTGCGGAGAGTGTACAATGCCGCTGCTGCCGCAACCAGACCACCCGTCAGCGACGGCTGTTCCACAGCTTATTCCGGCTTGTAATCGACCAGTTGGCCGTCCTGTAGGGTGAGGACGCGGTCCATATGCTGTGTCAGCGCGAAATTGTGCGTTGCCACCAGAACCGCCGCGCCTTCATTGCGCACCATCTTGATGAGGGTCGCGAAGACGCGCTCAGTCGTGACAGGGTCAAGGTTGCCGGTCGGTTCGTCGGCAATCACGAGGCGCGGGTCATTGGCCAGTGCGCGGGCGATCGCCACGCGCTGCTGCTCGCCGCCGGACATCTGGCCCGGCTGGTGATGGCCGCGATCAGCGAGACCCATGACTTCCAGTAGCGCCTGAGCCTTCTCGCGCGCGGCTTTCTTCTTCACGCCGGCAATCATCAGCGGCATGGCGATATTGTCCGCCGCGTTGAATTCCGGAAGCAAATGGTGGAACTGGTAGACGAAGCCGATCTTGTTGCGCCGAACAGCGGTGCGGCCCCGATCGTCGAGTGAGAGGCAGTCGATGCCATCGAGCATGACCTTGCCACCTTCCGGGCGCTCCAGCAGGCCCGCCGTGTGTAACAGCGTGGATTTACCTGACCCTGATGGCCCGACAAGGCCGACAAGCTCACCCGCATTCAGGCGTAACTCGGTCCCTCGGAGGACCGGCAGTTCGCCCGCTTCGGTCCGGTAGGTTCGGTCGATGCCGATGAGTTCGAGGACGGGACCGGACATTATTCGAACCTCAAGGCGCTGACCGGATCCTGGCGGGAGGCCCACCAGGCCGGAATGATCGAGACGCCCATCGACATGAAGAGGGCATAGAGACCAGTGCGGATCACTTCATGCCAGTCGAGGATCGCAGGCAGGCCTTCAAGGCCATAGGTTTCCGCATCGAAGACTTCGCCCTGGACGAACAGGTTGATGAAGGCTTCCACGTAATGGATGTTGAGCACCACGAGAACGCCCACAAGCACGCCGAGAAGCGCCCCAGCCGTGCCCAGCACTGTGCCCACAAGCAGGAAGACACGCAGAACGCCGCCCCGGCCGAGACCGATTGTGCGCAGGATCGCGATATCACGGGATTTGTTCTTCACCAGCATCACCACGCCAACGATGATGTTAAGTGTCGCAATCGCCATGATGACCATGACCAGGAGGCGCACCATCGTGCGCTCAACGCGCAATGCGTTCAGATAGCTCTCGCGCTGGCTCTTCCAGTCGAATGTGTAGAGCGCATTGCCGGTCGCGTTGGCGATGGCCGCCATGGCTTCGTGTGTTTTTTCGGGGTCCTTCAGCCTAATATCCAGCATGGAATAGTGGCCCTTGGACTGGAACAGGATCTGCGCCTGTTCCATCGGCATGAAGGCATAGAGGCTGTCGAGTTCGACGCTGCCTGTCTTGAAGATATCGCCGACGACGTATGACTTGCTGCGCGGTGTGCCGCCCATCGGACCAGCAGTTTGCTGCGAGGTGATGATCTCAACCTTGTCGCCCGGACGAACGCCCAGGCCTTCGCGCCCGGCTGCGAGGAAGGCACCCAGCATAATGACGTCACCACCATTGCGGCCCTCACCGAAGCCAGCATCGACGGCGGCTTTGCCACCGTCCTTGAGGAAGGGCATCGTCGCCAGGTCTTCATTGCGGATCGCCCGGACTGCAGCGCCCGTCTTGCGGCCATTGGCCGTGATCAGGACGTATTCCTCTATATAGGGCGTCACGCTCGTGATGCCGTCGATCTCGCGGATCTTGGCAGCGAGGGCGTTGGCCTCGTCTTCCGTATAGCTGCTGACCACGCCATAGACATGGGGTTGGCCACCGAGCAGCGCATCCAGCAGGGTCGCCCGGAAACCGCTCATGACGGACATGGTGATGATCAGCGCAGCCACGGCGAAGAAGATGCCGACGAAAGAAATGATCGAGATCAGCGACGCCCCGCCATGTTCCCGCTTGGCGCGCAGGTAGCGCCAGGCCAGCGTGCGTTCCAGCATGCCGAACGGCGCGGCGCGATGACCCAGCTCGCTCATTTTGGCGCCACTTTCTTGATCGCTTCCGCAAAGGGCATCTCGGTCTTCTCGCCCGTCTTGCGGTGCTTGACCTCGACAACCCCGTTCTCGATGCCGCGCGGCCCGATAACGATCTGCCATGGCAGTCCGATCAGTTCCATCCGGGCGAACTTGCCGCCCGCGCGCTCGTCCGTGTCGTCATAGAGCACGTCCATGCCTGCGTCCGTCAGCGCCTTATAGGCGTCGTCGCAGGCGGCGTCACAGGCTGCATCGCCAACGCGCATATTGATCAGGCCGACATGCCAAGGGGCCACCGATTCCGGCCACACGATGCCGTTCTCGTCATGGCAGGCCTCAATGATGCCGCCGACAAGGCGGGATACGCCAATGCCGTAGCTGCCCATCTGCACGGGCACCATCTGGCCGTCTGCCGTTTGCACAACCGCGTTCATGGGCAGCGAATACTTGGTACCGAAGTTGAAAATATGGCCAACTTCGATGCCGCGTGCAGACACCCGGCTTTCAGCCGGGATGGCCGCGAAGGCTGCCTCATCGTGCATCTCTTCGGTCGCGGCATAATACTGCGTGCGCTTTTCGACTTCGGCGTTCAGGTCGCTGTCGAAATCCAGGTCCAGTCCGGGCGGCGGCAGGTCCAACAGGGCCTTGTCGCAGAACACGGCGCTTTCGCCCGTATCGGCCAGGATGATGAATTCGTGGCTCATGTCGCCGCCGATGGGGCCGGTATCGGCACGCATCGGAATGGCCGTGAGGCCCATGCGGTCAAAGGCATTGAGATAAGCACAGAACATTTTGCGGTAAGATACGCGCGCGTCTTCCTCCGTCAGGTCGAAGGAATAGGCATCCTTCATAAGGAATTCACGGCCGCGCATGACGCCGAAGCGCGGACGGACCTCATCGCGGAACTTCCACTGCTGGTGATAAAGGTTCAGCGGCAGCTGCTTGTAGCTTTTCACATAGGCCCGGAACACGTCCGTGATCAGCTCTTCATTGGTCGGGCCGAAGAGCATCTCGCGGTCGTGCCGGTCGGTGATGCGCAGCATTTCCTTGCCATAGTCGTCATAGCGTCCGGATTCGCGCCATAGATCGGCTTGCTGCAGCGTCGGCATCAGCATTTCAACGGCGCCCGCGCGGTTCATCTCCTCGCGCACGATCTGCTCGATCCGCGTCAGAACCTTCAGACCCATCGGCAGCCACGTGTAGATACCGGCGCCGTTCTGGCGAACCATGCCGGTACGCAGCATCAGCTTGTGCGATGCGATGGCCGCATCTGCCGGGGCCTCTTTGCTGACCGGCAGAAAATACTTGGAAAGGCGCATGAATTCCCCGTTATCGATGGACTTGGCGCTCAACTAGCCGCAGCCGCCCCTACTCCGCAAGGAGCAGCGGCACAACGACGGCGGCAATGGCTGTCAGAACTGCTGCGCCGATACTGGCCCACAGCGCTTTCTTCCAGATCATGGGGCGGACAGGCGCGCCTTCTTCGGTGCCCGGTGTGTGCGCGCCATCCTCGAACTGACCGCGAACGCCAATCGGCAGGACTGCGAAGAAGCAGATCCACCAACACAACACGAAGACGACAACGCCGCTCGCTATGGTCATTAGTGGTGGCCTTTCGGCGTTTCCATCAGCTCGATCAGAACGCCGTTCGAGTTCTTCGGGTGCACGAAGATGATCATGGTGCCATGTGCGCCGATGCGCGGCTTGCCGAGCACTGTCGCGCCGCGTTTGTTCATCTCGTCCACGGCCTGGTTGATATCATCCACCTCAAAGCAGACATGGTGTTGTCCACCCTTGGGGTTTTTCGTGATGAAATTGGCGATAGGCGATTCGGCGTTCAGCGGCTCAATCAGTTCGATCTGCGCGTTGGGCAGGTTGACGAAGCAGACTTTGACGCCCTGCTCCGGCATGTCGAAAGGTGTGGTGATATCGGTTGCGCCATACAGGGTGCGATAGGTTTCGCAGGCTTCCTCAAGGTCCGGAACGGCAACGCCAACGTGGTTCAGCGGGCCCAGTTTGAATTCGCTCATCGTGTTCAACTCCTCAATACGGTCACATCTATCATCGGGCGTCGGCCGAACGTGGAATCGCAGGCCTTGCGCAACGCGCGGCCGATCTCGCGTTCAACCAGATCATCTTCAAGCCGGGTCTTGCGCTTCATTTTCTGGACAGCATTTTCCGCTGCCTCATCCAGCTCATCGAGGCTTTCGTCAGCAAGGCGCCCGTCAGCTTCAGAGAAGCCGCGAACGACCACGACCGGGCCGTCAATCACGTCACCGGCTTCATCGATGACGACGCTGGCAAGTACGAAACCATTCTCCGCAAGTTTGCGGCGCTCGTTTATGCCCTGCGCGCCTTCCGGCACGAGGAACTTGCCATCGAGATAAAGGCGCCCGGCAGGGACAAGATCAATGATCTCGGCCTTTCCCGGCGCGAGGCGCACAAGACTGCCATTGCGCGGGGCAATTGACTGCGGCACCTGCAGCGACTTGGCGTATGCGGCGTGTTCCACGATGTGGCGGCGCTCGCCATGGACAGGCACGGCAATCTCGGGCCGTACCCACTGGTACATGCGCTGCAGCTCGCCGCGGCACGGGTGGCCGGAGACGTGGATCGGATCCTTCACCATGCGCGGCGTGATGATCCGCACGCCCTGGTCGGCGAGCGAGTTCTGGAGCTGGAAGATTTCGCGCTCATTACCGGGAATGATGCGGCACGAGAAGATCACGCAGTCGCCCTCATGAAGCGACACGTTGCGGTGGTCCTTGCGGGCGATACGAGCGAGTGCGGCGCGTGCCTCGCCCTGGCTACCAGTACAGAGATAGAGAATGTTCTCGGCCGGAATGGAACTGGCGTCCGCCTCGTTCACGAATTCCATATTGCGCGGCAGGATGCCGACGGCTTTTGCGGCATCAGTGATGCGGTGCATGCTGCGCCCGACGAGGCAGACGCTGCGACCGGCCAGTTCAGCCGCCTCGATGATGGATTTCACGCGCGCCACGTTGGACGCAAAGGTCGTGACGGCAACGGCCTGCTTCTGTTCGGCGATGAGTTCGATCAGGCCCTGCTTCACGGTCTCTTCAGAGCCGGACTCGCCTTCCTCGAACACGTTCGTGGAATCACAGACCATGGCCAGCACGCCGCGATCACCGAGCGCCGTAAGGCCCTTGATGTCCGTCGGCCCGCCAATCTGTGGATCGGGATCGATCTTCCAGTCGCCGGTGTGCAGGATCATGCCTGCCGGGGTCTCGATGGCCAGCGCGTTGGGTTCAGGGATGGAGTGGGTCAGGGTCACGTAAGTGACCGAGAACGGCCCGGCAACGACCGTGCCGCCCAGCGCAACCGGCTTCAGCCAACGCGGATCGACACCGCGCTCCAGCATCTTGGAGCGCACGAGTTCCGTTGTGAACGGCGTCGCATAGATAGGCGCCTTGGTCTGCAGGCGCGGATAAAGCAGGCCGACAGCGCCGATATGGTCTTCATGGGCATGGGTCAGGAAGATCGCGTCGATCTGCTCGCCGATGAGATAGTCAGGATCGGCGCAGATGAGGTCGATCCCCGGCGTATCCAGCGATCCGAACGTGACGCCCACATCGACAAGGATCCAGCGGCGCGCATGGGCCGGCCCATAGCCGTAGGCGTTCAGGTTCATGCCGATTTCCTCGCATCCCCCTAGTGGGAGGAAAACGAGTTCGTCGCTGATTTGTGCTGAATCGGCCATAAGGTCCTATTTATTACGTTTATAGATTTCGAGGAGGCCCGTGATGAGAATATCCGGGTCGTAGTGGTCAATCGTTTCGCTGGCGCCTTCAAAAAGCGAGGCAACGCCGCCGGTCGCAACCACCTGCAAGGGCTTTCCATACTCGGCCTTGATGCGTCGCACCAGCCCGTCAATCAGGTCGATATAACCCCAGAACACACCGGACTGCATCGCACTGATCGTATCCTGGCCAATTACCCGCGCAGGGCGCTGAATGGCGATGCGCGGCAATTGCGCTGCGGCATCGTGCAGGGCGCTGACAGAAAGGTTGATACCAGGGGAGATAATGCCGCCCTCAAAACCGCCATCCTCTGCAACGATATCAAACGTCGTCGCCGTACCGCTATCGATGACGATCAGGTTGCCCGGATAGGTGACATGCGCACCGAGCGCGCTGACAATCCTGTCGGCACCGACTTGCTCGGGGCGGTGAATACGGATTTCGACGCCCGATTTGAGCGCTGGATCACCAATGAACATTGGCTCTACATTCAGATAACGGCGTGCAAGGTTGCGGAAGTTGAACACCGCTTGCGGCACAACGGTCGAAATCACGCAGCCATTGATCTTGCCAAGATCCATGCCGTGCATGTCCGCCAGGCGCCAGAGCCATGCCGCATGGTCGTCGGCCGTCTTGCGGGCATCAGTGGCGCTGCGCCACTGGACGACCCATTTGTCGCCATCGTGCACGCCGAAAACCGTGTTCGTGTTACCTACGTCAATCGCAAGCAGCATCGCGCTTATACTCTCCCTATCAGGTCAACGTCTCCAGCCCTTATGGTCTGCCGCGTGCCATCGGGCAATCTGAGTATAAGGGCACCCGTTTCGTCCATGTCCTCGAAAATGCCTTCAACAGGCTCTGCCGAGGCGTTTACACGTATAGTCCCACCGAGACCCTCCGCACGTTCCAGCCAGCTTTTTCGCAGCGTTGAGAAGCCCGAGCGAGCCTCGACGAGGCGTGCTGAAAAGGCGTCTCTCAGTGCATCAAACACCATGGCCGCGGTAATGACCGTGTCTCCGCGCAAAGCTGCAATTGAAGTTGCGCTTTGGCCTGCGCCCTCTGGCGCATGTGTGACATTGATACCCATGCCAGCGGCCACCCATGTATCAGGGCCTGACATGCCGGTTTCGATCAGGATGCCGGACAGTTTCGCGCCATGGATACGTACGTCATTTGGCCATTTGACCTGAACAGCGGCATCAGGCGCGAACTGCAGCGCCATATCACTGACGGCCAGCGCTGCGGCAAACGGTGTACGGGAGGCGACAGCCAGGCCGCCTGGTTCGCGGTAGAGCACTGTCGTGAAAAGGTTTCCCGGCGGTGACAGCCAGTTCCGCTGAAGCCGTCCGCGACCAGCTGTCTGGGTTTCGGCAACAAGCCAGCAGTCGGCGAATCCACCTGTCGCGGCACGGCGTTTTGCCTCGGTATTGGTGCTGTCTATCGTGCCGAGATGATGGACGGGCCAGTCAAACTTCAAGAGGGCAGTCCCAACGCGGCCGTATTGGCCCACTCGGCTAGCGCGTTGATGAAGATCAGGAACACGATGCCCGCCACAAAGGCCGAGACCAGAACAGTGAGCGTCACCGAACCGTCAATCGGCTCGAAGCGCTCTTTCGGTTCATCAAACCACATGATCTTGACGACGCGGAGATAGTATCCAAGCGACACAACCGACGCGACCACCAGAATGATCGCGAGCGGCATAAGACCTGCCTGAATGCCCGCATTGAAGACTTCCCATTTCCCGAAAAAACCACCGAAAGGCGGAAGGCCGGCGATCGAGAAGATCAGGATAGACAGGGCGATCGCCAACCATGGGCGCGAGCTCATCAGGCCGCCAAGCTCGTCAATGCTCTCAACCATGCCACCGCGGCGTCGCATCGCCAACACGCCGGCAAATAGACCGAGCGATGAAATCACGTAGAGGGTCATGAAGATCAGCAGGGCCCCTGCTCCGGTCTCACGTCCTGCAGCAACGGCCACAAGTGCGTAGCCCATGTTGGCAATCGAGGAGTAGCCAAGAAGGCGCTTGATGTTGGTCTGCGTCAGCGCGCCGAACGAACCGACAAGCATCGACATGCCGGCGATGATCGAAATGACCATCTGCCACTGGTCGAGAATGTTGCCGAAGGCCGTGAACATGACATTCGCGAAGACGACCATGGAGGCCATTTTGGGCGCGGTCGCGAAGAAAGCGCCAACTGGCGTGGGGGCGCCTTCGTAAACGTCGGGCGTCCAGACGTGCATAGGCGCTGCAGACACTTTGAAGGCCAGGCCAACAATCATCATGACCATGCCGAAGAGGAGCCCAATGGATGTGTCAGCCGTGAAGATGCCGGCATAGCTCGTCGTGCCTGCAAAGCCGTACACAAGCGAAGCGCCGTAGAGCAGCATGCCGGATGCCAGTGCGCCCAGTACGAAATACTTGAGGCCCGCTTCGGAAGAGCGCGCAGAGTCGCGGTGGAACGCGGCCAGCACATAGGACGAGAGGCTCAGCGTCTCGATGCCCATATAGAGGGTCATGAGGTCTGAAGCGGACAGGATGATGCCCATACCGAGCGACGCGAAGATCGTCAGCAGGACGTATTCGTAACGGATCGTGTCATGACGCTTGAGGAAGCCCTCGGACATGATCAGCGCGAAGCCGCCAACAGAGAAGCTGACGAATTTTGCGAAGTTCACGAACGTGTTCGTTCTCACGAGGCCGCCGAACGCCTCACCGCCCTCATAGAAGATGAGCGTGATTGCCGCAGCGCCGAACAGGGCCAGCGCGCCGTATTTGAATGACAGGCTGTTGAACCGGTCCTTGAGCAAGGCGCCCAGCAGGACGCCCACAAGGCCAGCTGCCGCAAGCCAAAGCTCCGGTCCGATTGCCAGGATCATAGCAGTATAGTCGAGCATGGGCCGTCAGCCTCCGACCATCAGGGACAGAATGCGGTTGGTCGCCCCTTCAGTAATGTGGAAAATCAGGTTCGGCGCCACGCCAAACAGCAAGGTAAGCAAGGCCAGCGGCACGATGCAGACCAGTTCGATCATGCTCATGTCGCGGATGCCTTCGAGTTTCGGATTGGTGATCTCGCCGAACACGGTGCGACGGTAGAGCGTCAGCATATAGACAGCCGAGAAGATCACGCCGAGGGCTGCTCCGGCAGCCGCCCAGGTCGACGCCTGGAAACCGCCAACCATGGTCAGGATTTCACCGATGAAGCCGCTGGTGCCCGGCAGGCCCACGTTTGCCATCGTGAAGAGCATGAACAGGGTTGCGTAAACCGGCATGCGATTGACGAGGCCGCCATAGGCAGCGATCTCGCGTGTGTGCATGCGGTCGTAAACCACTCCGACGATCAGGAAGAGCGCGCCGGAGATCAGGCCGTGGCTGAGCATCTGGAAGATGGCACCCTGAACACCGACCTCGTTGAACGAGAAGATGCCGAGGGTGACAAAGCCCATGTGCGCAACAGATGAGTACGCGATCAGCTTCTTCATGTCGGTCTGGCGCCACGCGACAAGCGACGTGTAGACGATCGCAATAACGGCCAGTGCGAACATCGCCGGCTGGAACAGGTGGCTCGCATCCGGGAACATCGGCAACGAGAATCGCAGGAAGCCGTAGCCGCCCATTTTCAGCAGCACGCCTGCCAGGATAACAGAGCCGGCCGTTGGTGCCTGAACGTGCGCATCAGGGAGCCAAGTATGCACCGGCCACATAGGGAGTTTCACCGCAAAGGATGCCGCAAACGCCAGCCAGAGCCATGTCTGCACGTGTGGCGGGAAGGCGAATTTCTCCAGAACTTCAATGTCCGACGAGCCAGCCGCCTGGAACATGTAAACGACGGCAACCAGCATCAATAGCGAGCCAAGCAGCGTGTAGAGGAAGAACTTGAAGGCCGCGTATATCTTCTCCTTGCCGCCCCAGATACCGATGATCAGGAACATCGGGATCAGGCCAGCCTCGAAGAAGATGTAGAAGAGAACGATGTCCAGCGCCGCGAAAACGCCGAGCATGAATGTTTCGAGCACAAGGAAGGCGACCACGTATTCGGTGACCCGCGTATGAATCGAGTTCCAGCTCGCCAGCAGGCAGATCGGCGTGAGGAATGTCGTCAGCAGAATCAGCGGCATCGAGAGGCCGTCGACACCGACCTTGTAGGTCACGGCGCCATACCAGGCATAGTGCTCGACCAGCTGGTAGCCGGCTGCGTTTGAATCGAATGTCAGGAACGCTGCTACCGAAGCAATGAAGGTCGCACCGGAGATGATCATGCCGGCAAGCAGGGCTGCGCGGTTGTCTTTACCGGCCTCCTCCTTGCTGAAGCTGCCGGCCGTGGCCGTGCGGACGCCCATGATGATGAGCGCGCCAATCAGTGGCAGGAAAACGACTGCTGAAAGGATGGGGAACCCGCCCATTAGTTAGCTCCTCCAGCCCGCAACCACATCACAGCGCCAAAGACGAGCGCCGCACCGATGATCACGAAGGCGTAATGATACAGGTAGCCGGTGTGCATGGCCGACAGGCGGCGCGCACTCCAGCGGGTAAGGGATGTGACGCCATCGGGTCCAAGACGGTCGATGACTTTCTTGTCGGCCTTCCAGAACAGGTTGCCCAGCATGGCCGAGCCCTTGATCAGCGTCGCGTTGTAGATCTCGTCAAAATACCACTTGTTCGCAAACAGGGCATGCAGCGGACCACCACTGTCGGCGATACGTTTGCCGAAGCCGCGATTGAAGAAATAGGTGAACGTGGCGATCAGGAAACCGATGACGGTCACCACCAGCGGGGCCAGGATCACCCACTCAGGCACATCATGGCGGTCATGCAGGACATGGTTGTCGACAGCCGAATAGATCGAGCTGCCCCAGAACGCGCTCTCGGCATCCCCGACAAACCAATCGTGGAAGTAGAAGCCTGCAAACATGGCACCCAGGCTGAGTAGCGCGAGCGGCACCAGCATGATGGCCGGGCTCTCGTGCGGCTCATGGGCGTGATCATCGTGTGCATGCGCATGGTCATGACCGTGATCATCTGCAGCAGCATGCGCGTGATCCGCGTGATCATCATGGTGTTCCGCCGAGGCCATCGGGCCGTGAAACGTCATGTAGATGAGGCGCCAAGAATAGAAGCTGGTCAGCATGGCCGCGATGATACCGAACCAGAAAGCCACTTGGCCGAACATGACATGATGTTCGCCCGCCGCGAAGGCGCTCTCCAGAATGGCATCCTTCGAGAAGAAACCGGAGAAGCCGATCAGCGTATGCGGAATGCCGAGGCCGATAATGGCAATCGTACCGATCATCATCGCCGCATAGGTCAGCGGCATGTATTTCGCGAGACCGCCCATGCGGCGCATGTCCTGCTCGTGGTGCATACCGTGGATGACCGAGCCGGCACCGAGGAACAGGAGCGCCTTGAAGAAGGCGTGCGTAAAGAGATGGAACATGGCGGCCTCATAGGCGCCGACGCCTGCCGCGAAGAACATGTAGCCGAGCTGCGAACAGGTCGAATAGGCGATGACGCGCTTAATGTCGTTCTGCGCCATGCCGACCGTTGCGGCGTAGAGACAGGTCACTGCGCCGATGATCGTGATCATGCCGGCGGCATAAAGCGTGTGCTCATAGAGCGGTGACATGAGGCAGACGAGGTAGACGCCTGCCGTCACCATGGTCGCGGCGTGGATCAGTGCGGAAACCGGCGTTGGGCCTTCCATGGCGTCCGGCAGCCAGACGTGCAGGAAGAACTGGGCCGACTTGCCCATCGCACCGATGAAGAGAAGCACGCCGATCAGTTCAAGCGCGTAGACGTGCTGTCCCAGGAAGTCGATCGCGAGCTCTTGGGCTGGCGCCGCGCTGGCAAAGGCGAGTGGCGTCACGATCGCATTCTCGCGGATCGCGGTCAGGACCGGCTCGAACTCGACCGAGCCGAAGACGAAGAACACGGCCATGATGCCAAGCGCCAGACCGAAGTCGCCAACGCGGTTGGTCACGAAGGCCTTGATGGACGCATCGTTCGGCGCCTTCTTCGTGTACCAGAATCCGATCAGCAGGTAGGACGCGAGGCCCACGCCTTCCCAGCCAAAGAAGAGTTGGATGAAATTGTCAGCCACGACGAGCGACAACATCGCGAAGGTAAACAGCGACAGGTAGGCAAAGAAGCGCGAGCGGTGCGGGTCTTCGCTCATATAGCCCCAGGAATAGAGGTGCACGAGGCCGGAGACGCCTGTGATAACGGCCATCATCACGATGGACAGCGTGTCGATACGGATCGCCCAGTTTGCGTGGAACGCGCCGACGTCTATCCACGGCATCAGGGTGATGACATGTGCCCCATTCGTGGCAACAGCCTCAACCGCATGACCGACTTCCTCGGCATGACCTTCAGCGCCATGAATTCCGGCGGCATAGGCAAACAGCTGGTAAAGCGACAGGGCGCCCGCGAGCAGGACCGTACCTGTCGTCAGGATCATCACCGGCGCATCGCCAATCTGCTTATGAACAAGACCCGAGAGCGCTACGATACCGGGCGCGAGGACGATGAAAAGGATGAGGAAGTCCGGCAGCATGTGTCCGTTACCCTTTCATCAGGTCAACATTCTCGACCGCGATATCGCCGCGATTGCGGAAATACACGACGAGGATGGCGAGACCGACGGCCGCTTCAGCGGCGGCGACGGTCAGGACAAGCATGGCGAAGATCTGCCCGGTGATGTCACCATTGAACACCGAGAAGGCGATCATGTTGATGTTCACCGACAGAAGGATCAGTTCGATCGCCATGAGAATGACGATGATGTTCTTCCGGTTCACGAAGATGCCGACGACACCGATCGTGAACAGGGCCGCCGATACGGCGAGATAATGGGAAAGTCCAAGGTCCATGATATCAGATCCCCTGCCCGGAGCTCGGGTCTTTCAATTCGAAGGCGTCAGAACGGCGCCGTGCTGTCTGGTGAGCGATGCTTTGACGTTTCACCCCGGGACGATGACGAAGCGTCAGCACGATGGCGCCGATCATGGAGACGAGAAGCACGATTCCCGCGAGCTGGAACAGCAGCATATACTGCGTATACATGACCTGACCGATGGCCTCGGCATTCGTTTCTGCGCCCGGCGAAGCATCGAAGGTGCCGACATGGTTTTCGAGCCCAGCAAACGACGCCATCACGATTTCCGCGAGGAAGACTGCGCCGACCAGCAGGCCAAAAGGCAGATAGCTCAGAAAGCCCTGCTTCAGCTCGACGAAATCCACGTCGAGCATCATGACGACAAACAGGAAGAGTACCGCGACCGCGCCGACATAGACAACGACGAGCAGCATCGCGAGGAATTCAGCGCCGATCAGCACGAGCAGCCCCGCCGACGTGAAGAAGGCGAGGATCAGGAAGAGAACCGAGTGCACGGGGTTGCGCGCCGCGATCACCATCACGGCGGACAAGACCACGATCGTGGCCAAAATCCAGAAAGCGTAAACTGCCAAAGCCCTCAAAGCCCCTATTTGGTGAAACAGCGAGGCCTCTGCCCTGCCGCTCCGGTTCAGTCATTCTACAGGCGCGCCCCTATCGATAAGGCGCGTCCAGCTCCAGGTTTTTCGCGATCAGTCGTTCCCAACGGTCGCCATTCGCTAGCAGGCGATCCTTGTCGTAAAACAGCTCTTCGCGCGTTTCCGTCGCAAACTCAAAGTTTGGCCCTTCGACGATGGCATCCACCGGGCAGGCTTCCTGACAGAAACCGCAATAGATGCATTTCACCATGTCGATGTCGTAGCGCGTCGTGCGGCGCGCGCCGTCCGCCCGTGGTTCGGCCTCGATCGTGATAGCCTGCGCCGGGCACACGGCTTCACACAGCTTACACGCGATGCAGCGCTCTTCGCCACTTGGATAGCGGCGCAGCGCATGCTCACCCCGAAAGCGTGGGCTGAGCGGGTTCTTCTCGAAGGGATAGTTCACGGTCGCCTTGCGACGGAACATCTCCCCAAGGGCGGTCCAGAATGCGCCAAGGAAGTCGGTCAATAGCGCGCCGCGGATGGTCTGTGCGATGCTCATGCCTGCACTCCGGTATAAACAACATAGCCTGCAACGATGAGGACGGCTGCAAGCGATGTGGGGAGAAAGATCTTCCAGCCGAGACGCATCAGCTGGTCATAGCGATAGCGGGGCACGATGGCCTTCACCATGGCGAACATGAAGAAGAAGAAGAGAATCTTCAGCATGAACCAGAACAGGCCGGACAGACTGAGCAGCAGCGGTGGCCAGTCTTTCACCACCTCGCCAAGATCGAACGGGCCGTGCCAGCCGCCGAGGAACATGATGGTCATCATGGCGCACATGAGGACGATATTCAGATACTCGCCCAGCATGAATAGGAGGTACGGCGTGGAGCCATACTCGACCTGATAGCCAGCCACGAGTTCTGATTCCGCCTCCGGAAGGTCGAACGGTGGGCGGTTTGTCTCAGCCAGCGCCGAGATGAAGAACATCACGAACATCGGGAACATGACGAAAATCATCGGGAAGTACTGAAAACTGAAGATGTGCCAGTTCCAGAAGCCGCCAGACTGGTTCTCGACAATTGCGCTCAGGTTCATGGACCCGGTCAGCAAGATCACCGTTACGATAATGAAGCCGATGGACACTTCATAAGAGACCATTTGCGCAGCCGAGCGCAGCGCCCCGAGGAACGGATACTTCGAGTTCGAGGCCCAGCCGCCCATGATGATGCCGTAGACACCCAGCGAGCTGATGGCGAAGAGGTAAAGCACACCCACGTTGAGGTTCGAGACAACCCAGCTTGTGCCGGATGTCGTACCCGGCGCGACGGGGATTGCAGCCCATGCCACGAATGACAGCGTACAGGTCAGGATCGGCGCGAGAATGAACACGGTCTTATTGGCGCCCGCTGGAATGACGATTTCCTTCAGCAGGAACTTTCCGAAGTCCGCGAATGACTGGAACAGACCAAACGGCCCGACCACGTTCGGGCCTTTGCGCATCATCACGCCAGCCCAGATCTTGCGATCGAGCAGGAGCAGGAATGCGATGGAAATCAGCAGGACAAGCGTGAACAAGGCAATCTGGCCAAGCACCATCCAGAAGCCCGTGAAATCGCCGAAAGACTCGATGAGATTGCTCATGCCGCCGCCCTACTCCGCTGCTACCGGAGTGTCCAGAGCCGTGCTGAGCGATGAACACTCCGCCATGGTCTTCGACGCTCTTGCGATCGGGTTTGTCAGGTAAAAATCCTCGATGGGCGCTTTGAAGGTGTCTGCGGAGATAGTCCCCGCCGAGCCCGAACCAGAAGCCTGGAGTGCTGACGCGCCACTGGCTCCCGGCGCGAATCCCAGTCCGGAGAAGACCGTGTTTTCGCCTTCCGACCCACGCAAGCTGGCGCGTAGTGCGGCAGCGGTGTCATAAGGCAGCGTTTTGCCAACGACTTGCGACAGCGCGCGGAAGATTGCCCAGCCTTCGCGCGCCTCGCCTTTCGGTTGGACAGCGCGGGTCGTCATCTGAATGCGGCCTTCGGTATTGGCGTAAGTGGCATCCATTTCGGTATAGGTGGCGCAAGGCAGGATGATGTCAGCGCGCGCGGCGCCAGCGTCGCCATGGGAGCCGACATAGATAACTTTCGCACTGCCAATACCTGACAGGTCGACTTCGTCAGCGCCGAGCAGGACAACGGTCTCCATGCCGCCGCCGAGAACCTCGGCTGTTGGCTTCCCACCTTCACCCGGCACAAAACCGACATCCAGCGCGCCAACACGGCCAGCCGCATTATGCAGGACACCGAACCCGGCCCAGTCATCCGCCACTGCGCCAACATCTTGAGCAAGCTTCAGCGCCGCATCCAGCACGGCCTGGCCGTCTGCACGGCAAAGGGCGCCCTCGCCGACGACGACCATGGGACGCTTGGCATCTTTCAGCACTTTGAAGAAATCGCTGCTTGCGACATTCGCGAGCGCGTCGCCACCGGCGCCGAGATGGTCATAATCATAGGTCAGATCGACAGCTTCGCCAATCACGCCAACCTTCAGGTCGCCCCAGAGCCAGGACTTGCGGATGCGGGCGTTCCAGACGGCTGCCTCAACACGCGGATTGGTGCCGATCAGGAGTAGCGCATCGGCCTCTTCAACGCCCATAAGCGTCGGGTTGAGGATGTAGCGCTCACGCACGCCGTCGGTGCCGTAAACGGCGCCAGCGGGGCGGCAGTCTGTGTTCTGGACACCCATGGCGCGGAACAGGTCAAGCGCGGCCTTGGCTTGTTCGACTTCGATGAGGTCGCCTGCAACGACGCCAATCTTGTCGGTGGGCGCTGCCAGTGCAGCCTTGGCGGCCTCGAAAGCTTCACCCCAGGTTGCCTGAACCAGCCTGCCGTTCACGCGGACATAAGGTGTGTCGAGGCGCTGGCGAGCCAGGCCGTCCCAGACAAAGCGGGATTTGTCGGAGATCCACTCTTCGTTCACTTCCTCATTGGTTTCCGGCAGGATCCGCATCACGCCGTCGCCCTTGGCATCGACGCGGATCGCAGCGCCCATCGCATCCATGACGTCGATGGACGAGGTCTTGCGCAGCTCCCATGGGCGAGCGTTAAAGGCGTAAGGCTTCGAGGTCAGAGCACCAACCGGGCAGAGGTCGATCACGTTGCCCGACAGTTCAGATGTCAGCGACTTTTCAAGGTAGGTCGTGATTTCGGCATTCTCGCCGCGCGAGATCATGCCGATCTCTTCCACGCCCGCAACTTCAGCCACAAAGCGGACGCAGCGCGTGCACTGGATGCAGCGGGTCATGATCGTCTTGACCAGCGGGCCCATGTTCTTGTCGTCGACGGCGCGCTTGTTCTCTTCATAGCGGCTGCCACCCCGGCCATAGGCCATGGCCTGGTCCTGCAAGTCGCACTCGCCACCCTGGTCGCAGATCGGGCAATCGAGCGGGTGGTTGATCAGCAGGAATTCCATCACGCCATTGCGGGCTTTCTGGACATAGTCGCCCTTGGTGCGCACGTTCGGCGCGGAGCCGTCGCGGTTCGGGCGCATGTCGCCCACCGTCTGAGCGCAGGAGGCGATCGGCTTCGGCGCGCCTTCCCATTCGACGAGGCACATGCGGCAATTACCGGCAACCGACAGGCGCTCGTGATAGCAGAAGCGCGGAATCTCGGCGCCGGCTTCCTCACACGCCTGCATCAGCGTGTAGTGCTTGGGGACCTCAATGTCCTGGCCATCGATATTCAGTTTGAACGTGTCGGACATGTCTTCTTACTCCGCCGCGATGACTGCGCCCTGCACCATGGCGCGAGGCAGACGATACTGGTTGATGCGGTCTTCAATTTCAGGCCGGAAATGGCGGATCAGACCCTGGATTGGCCAGGCGGCTGCGTCGCCAAGCGCACAGATCGTGTGGCCTTCGACTTGCTTGGTCACGTCGAGCAGCGTGTCGATTTCGTCGTGCTCGGCTTCGCCTTTGACCATGCGTTCCATCACACGCCACATCCAGCCGGTGCCTTCACGGCATGGCGTGCACTGGCCGCAGGATTCGTGCTTGTAGAAATATGCGAGGCGCGCGATCGCCTTTATCAGGTCGGTGTCCTTGTCCATCACAATGACGGCCGCTGTGCCAAGCCCCGACTTAAGGTCGCGCAGCGTGTCAAAGTCCATGTAGGCGTCCATGATCTGCTCGGCAGGCACCATCGGCACGGACGAACCGCCCGGGATGACCGCCTTCAGATTGTCCCATCCGCCACGAATGCCGCCGCAATGCGTTTCGATCAGGTCGCGGAACGTGATCGACATCTCCTCTTCCACGTTGCACGGCTTGTTCACGTGGCCGGAGATGCAGAAGAGTTTCGTGCCGGAGTTATTCGGACGACCAAAGCCTGCGAACCATTCGGCGCCACGGCGCAGGATGGTCGGCGCAACGGCGATGGATTCCACATTGTTCACGGTCGTCGGGCAGCCATAGAGCCCGGCATTGGCCGGGAATGGCGGCTTCATGCGTGGCTGACCCTTCTTGCCTTCAAGGCTTTCGAGCAGCGCGGTTTCTTCGCCGCAGATATAGGCGCCGGCGCCGTGGTGGACGTAGATATCAAAGTCCCAGCCATTGTCATTGTCCTGGCCGATCAGCTTGGCCTCGTAGGCCTCCTTGATCGCAAGTTCCATGGCATGGCGTTCGGCAATGTATTCACCACGCAGATAGACATAGCATTTGTGCGCGCGCATCGCGCGGCTCGCGACCATGCAGCCTTCGATGAAAAGATGCGGGTCGTGCCGCATGATCTCGCGGTCCTTACACGTGCCCGGCTCGGACTCGTCACCGTTCACGACGAGATAGTGCGGCCGCTCGCGCACTTCCTTCGGCATGAAAGTCCACTTCAGTCCCGTCGGGAAGCCAGCGCCACCACGACCGCGCAGGCCGCTGGCCTTGATCTGATCACATATCCAGTCTGGCCCCATCGCGAGCATTTCGCGCGTGAGGTGCCATGCACCGCGCTTTTTAGCGGCCTCAAGGCTCGGTGAATGGAGCCCGTAGAGATTGGTGAAGATGCGGTCCTTGTCGAGCAACATGTCCTAGTCCTCATCACCCTTCTTGGGCAGCAGGGTCGTTTTCGTACCCGGCTTGGCCTCTGGAGTTTCACGTTTCGTATTGGTCGGCGCATCCTCTTTCGGCAACGCCTTGGAACCTTCGGCATCCGCTGCAGGTTCAGCAGCCGGTAGGTTCGGAAGCACCGAAACCTCGTTACGCGAGCCATCAAAGAGGTGCGGTTCGGTCAGCACGGTCGTGCCGCCCTCAGGACCGCTATTGATACGGTCGATCTGCGGGCCTGGCTGTACGTCGGCGCCGTTCTTGAGCTTGGAAAGAATCTTGCTGAAGCTGTCAGCGGTCAGGTCTTCGAAATAGTCGTCATTGATCTGCGCCATGGGAGCGTTCACGCAAGCACCAAGACATTCGACTTCTTCCCAAGAGAGGCGCTTGTCGTCGGTGACGTACATCGCAGGGCCGATTTCCTTCTTGCACACTTCGCGTAGCGATTCAGAACCGCGCAGCATGCAGGGTGTCGTGCCACAAAGCTGGATGTGGAACTTGCCCACCGGCTGCATGCGGAACATCGTGTAGAACGTCGCGACTTCGTAGACGCGGATATACGGCATCTCAAGACGGTCAGCGACTTCACGCATCGCCGGCTCGGATAGCCATCCGTTATTGTCTTTCTGGGCCAGCCAAAGCAGCGGGATGACAGCCGAGCGCTGGCGGTCCGCCGGATACTTGGCACGCCAGAAGGCGATCTTGTCTTCTGTTTCAGGCTTGAAGGCGAAGCTGTCGCCGCCTGCCTCGATGTCGAACCGGCGCAATGCCATCTACTGCTCCTTCGCAAGCGGGACAGTAACGTGTCCTGCTTCGTCAATTGGCCAGAACGGATTGTGCGCGACTTCCCAGGCATTCCCTTCAGGGTCTGCAAAGTAGCCGGAATATCCGCCCCAGTATGTCTTGTGCGGTGGCTTGGAAATGCGCGCGCCTGCGCGCTCCAGCCTACCGAAAATCTCGTCAACCTCATCGGCAGACCGCGCATTGAATGCCAGCGCAAAGCCTTTGAATCCTTCGCCGCTACCTGCCGCCATTCCGGCGTCATCGGCGAGCTTCGCCCTGTCCCAAAGGCCAAGCACCATTCCGCCAGCATTACAGAATGCGATCTCGCCCTTTACGCCCCGGTCCTCGAAACCCAGAACGTCCGTGTAAAAATGGATCATGCCAGCGAGGTCGCTGACCCCGATGGTGATGATCGATACACGCTGTTCCGGAAACGCGCCCATGGCTCAGCCGCCTCGCGCGAAGTCGACGCGGGAGATCTTGCCGTCGCGGAGTGTATAGATGGCCGCGACTTCAAAACTGTCACCGCCCGGTGTGCGCGCAACCCGCTCATGCACCATGACGATGGATCCAAGGTCGATTTCGTTGACCACGTCGGCGCGGTTCTCCGGAAACTCTGCAAACAGCTCAAGGTGACGGGCACGAATGGCTGCATGCCCTGCCTGGTTCACGGAGCCGTTGAAGCCCGCCAGTTCAGCGTCCTCGGTATAGAACGCCATAAAGGCCTCAATATCCTGCGCATTGTAGGCATCAAGTTGGCGCTGTACGAGATCGGTTGATGCGCTCAACGGTCAATCTCCCCGAACACGATATCGAGCGTACCGAGAATGGCCGAGACGTCTGCCAGCATATGCCCCTTCGAAAGGTGATCCATCGCCTGCAAGTGCGGATAGCCCGGTGCACGAATCTTGGCGCGATACGGCTTGTTGGTGCCGTCCGAGACGAGATAGACGCCAAATTCACCCTTTGGCGCTTCGACAGCAGCGTAACATTCGCCTTCAGGAACGTGGAAACCTTCGGTGTAGAGTTTGAAGTGATGGATCAGCGCTTCCATCGAGTTCTTCATTTCACCACGTCGGGGAGGTGAGAGCTTGGAGTCCCGTGGCAGGACCGGTCCGGGACCTTCCTTGGCCAGAAGCTCAATGCACTGCTGGATGATCTTGGTCGATTCCTTCATTTCTTCCATGCGGCAAACATAGCGATCATAGTTGTCGCCGTTCTTGCCGACCGGAATCTTGAAGTCGAGCTCGTCGTAGCACTCATAGGGTTGCGAACGCCGAAGGTCCCAGGTGAGGCCCGAACCGCGCACCATGACGCCGGAAAAGCCCCACTCCATGATGGTCTTAATGTCGACAACACCGATATCGACATTGCGCTGCTTGAAGATGCGGTTCTCTGTGACGAGGGACTCCACACGATCCATCGCTGTGGGGAAAAACTCGCACCACGACGCGATATCATCAATCAGCGCCTGAGGCAGATCCTGATGGACTCCACCGGGACGGAAATAGGCGGCGTGCATGCGGCTGCCGGAAGCGCGCTCATAGAAGACGCATAGTTTTTCACGCTCTTCAAAGCACCATGTGATTGGCGTCAGCGCACCAACGTCCATCACACCTGTGCCAATGTTGAGAAGGTGCGACATGATGCGGCCAATTTCCGAGTACATCACGCGGATGAGGCTGGCGCGGCGCGGAACCTCAACACCCAGAAGCTTCTCGATTGCCAGACACCAGGCGTGTTCCTGGTTCATCGGTGAGCAATAGTCGAGCCGATCAAAGTAAGGCATGCCCTGCAAGTAGGTCTTGTACTCAAGTAGCTTCTCAGTGCCGCGGTGAAGCAGGCCGATATGGCTGTCAATACGCGTCACGACCTCGCCATCGAGGTCCATGATCATGCGGAGCACGCCGTGAGCGGCCGGGTGTTGCGGACCGAAGTTCAGCGTGAACTTGCGCTCGTCTTCGATTGAGGTGTGGATCGTGTCAGCCATTATTCGGATGCCTCTTCGGAGACGGCTTTCTCATCGCCCGGGATCTGGCTGGTCATGCCTTCCCACGGCGAGAGGAAATCGAAGTTGCGGTATTCCTGGGTCAGCTTCACAGGCTCGTAGACAACCCGCTTTTCGAGATCGTCATAGCGAACTTCGTAATTGCCGGTCAGCGGGAAATCCTTGCGCAGCGGATAACCTTCGAAACCGTAGTCCGTAAGAATTCGGCGCAGGTCGGGGTGGTCAGAAAACTGGATGCCGTACATGTCGAAGGCTTCCCGCTCGAACCAGTTGGCGGCTGGCCAGAGAACGGTCGCGCTTGGTACAGGCGTTTCTTCATCCGTGCGGATGCGCACGCGAATACGGTGGTTCATGCGCATCGACAGTAGGTGGTAGACGACCTCAAAACGGTCGGACCGCTCGGGGTAGTCTACACCGCAAATGTCAATCAGCGTCTCGAAGTTGCACTGCTGGTCGTCGCGCAGGAAACGCAGCAAGGATATGATATGGTCGCGCTCGGCTAGCAAGGTCAGCTCGCCAACGACGATCTGGGACGCCCGCACAGAATCACTGTGCGTTGCCTCGATATGGGCAGCGAGATCTTTCAGTGCTTCGATACTCATGCTTTTCCCCTAGCGCTCGATCGAGCCTTCGCGGCGGATTTTCTTCTGCAATTGCAGGAAGCCATAGACCAGCGCCTCTGCGGTCGGCGGACAGCCCGGGACGTAGATGTCCACAGGCACAATCCGGTCACAGCCGCGAACAACGGAATAAGAATAGTGATAGTAGCCGCCACCATTGGCGCAGCTGCCCATGGAGATGACATAGCGCGGCTCTGGCATCTGATCGTAAACCTTGCGCAGGGCCGGGGCCATCTTGTTGGTCAGCGTGCCGGCGACGATCATCACATCGGACTGGCGTGGTGACCCACGCGGCGCCATGCCGAAGCGCTCGAGATCGTAGCGCGGGTTGCCGGCGTGCATCATTTCAACAGCGCAGCAGGCGAGGCCGAAGGTCATCCACATCAACGAGCCGGTGCGCGCCCAGGCGATCAGGTCGTCTGCAGCGGCAGTGAAATAGCCTTTGTCGGCCAGTTCGTCCGAAAGGCCGTTATAGAACGGGTCGTCGGCGCGAGGAACAAAGCCGCCCTCGACGCCCGAACGTGCCGCGCCGAGCGCGTATTTCTTGAAACCGTCGTCAGCCATTATTCCCACTCCAGCGCGCCACGGCGCCATTCGTAGATGAACCCGATCGTCAACACGCCGAGGAAAACGACCATTGACCAGAAGCCGACAAGACCGATTGTCCCAAGCGTGATGGCCCACGGGAACAGGAATGCGACCTCAAGGTCGAAAATGATGAACAGGATGGCGACGAGATAGAATCGCACGTCGAATTTCATCCGCGCATCGTCGAATGCGCTGAAACCGCACTCATAGGCCGAGTTCTTCTCAGGATCTGGGTTCGAGGGCGCCAGAAGCGTTGTTCCCACGATAAAAAGCCCCGAAATAGCGGCGCCAATCACCAGGAATATGATCACCGGAAGATAATCCAGCGCGAGCCGTTCAATCTCGGTCATGTGCAGTTTCTCCTGACCTTGTCTGGCGCCGGATTAGGACGGTTTTGCCCATCGCGCAACAGACAGCCACATTATATCTCCAGCGGAGACTCTATACTGTTAAAGCCCTGAATTCACGGGTCATCAGCTGCGGCGGTGCGTCACGCGCAGGCACGACATAGAGCCTGAAACCATTTATTGTGCGCGGCGCTCAGGCGCCTATTGCGCGAACGACTTCCCGAGAGCCGGGAATCGCATGTTTTTCGTCAGATCGCCGCAAGCGCCTTGCGCGCCTTGGCGCTGATTCCCTTCCAGTCCTCAGCAGCAATATCCGCACCGGTGGCGATCCAGGAGCCGCCCACGGCGACAACATTGGGCAGCGCGAGGTATTTTCCAGCATCTGCCTCGGTAATTCCCCCCGTCGGCATGAAGCGCAGATGGGGCAGCGGGCCGGCAATGGCCTTCAAGGCCCCAACACCGCCTGCGATTGTGGCCGGAAACAGCTTCAGCAGGTCAAACCCGTCTTCATGTCGGCTCATCGCCTCGCTGGCCGTCGCAACGCCCGGGATCATCAGTCGCCGCCGATTGCCCAGTCCCGCCAGCAATTTCGGGGACATCCCCGGTGATACTAGGAAGTCAGATCCGGCCGAGAGGGCGTTGTCGACATCGGCTTCCGTCAACACCGTGCCCGCGCCGACCTTGAGACCCGGCTCAGCAGATTTCATTTCTTCGATCACGGCCAGCCCCGATGGAGTCCTGAGCGTCACTTCAGCAATGGTCAGGCCGCCATCGACCAGTGCACGCGCCAGCGGTGCAGCCATCTCGATACGATCAACAACCAGAACGGGCACAACAGGCGCTTTGCTCGCAGCCTCGACAAGTGACTTCAGCGGGAAGGTCATGTCTTTAGTGTCTCCTGTTCATGATAGGCAGCTGCGCCGATCAGGGGCGCTTCCGGGTCGTGCATCAGCTTAACGGGGCATGTGCTCAGGTATTTGCTGAGCGGACCGCGCTCAACAAACCTTTCGCATGCTTCGGGTGTCTTGAGGAAGTCAGCAATACGCTCGCTGACACCGCCTGCCACAACGACACCCCCGAGAGCTCCATTCGCCAGCACCAGATCACCGACTGCACTCATAACAGTGTTGGCGCGCACCTTGATGAGCTTCAGAAACATTTCATCGCCGTCATCAGCCAGCCGGCGCATTTCCTGCGGGCTGACGTCCTCATACGCGCGACCATAGATTTCGCAGAAAGCTTCGTGCACGGCTTCAAGTCCGCTGCCCGAGGCGACAAGCTCATTCGACACATAGCCATAGCGCTTCAGCAGGACGCGTGTGAGCTCGATCTCCGTCGCATCCCTCGGTGAAAAGGCAATATGCCCCCCTTCCCCGTTCAGCACGTACCAACCACCGGTCCGATTGCGCAGCAAAGTGGCAACGCCAAAACCCGTTCCGGGCCCTGCCACGAGCATTGGCGCATTATCGACCGGCGTGCCCTCAATGATGGTTTCAAAGTCTTCGGGACCGTGTTCCGGCACAGCGCGCGCCATTGCAGCGAAATCATTGATGAGATGGACGCTGCCGATATCAAAAGCCCGGCTGATCCGGCCGGCTGAGACCTGCCAGCCGCGATTGGTCAGAACGACCTCACCCTTGCTCACAGGTCCTGCCATGGCGAAACACGCCATGCTCGGCTTCAGGCCAGTGTTATCCAAGTAGCTCGCCAGCGCGTCATCGAAAGAGCCGAAATCATCGCCTTTGAGTTTTTCGAAGGATTCGATCTTAAAGCGCCCATCCACACGGCGCGCCATCGCGAATCGAACATTGGTGCCACCGACATCGCCGACCAGAAGTTCATGTCCCGTCACTCAGCGCTCCTCGCCCAGAAAGGCGAACTGGCTGGCGCCTGCATCGGCCGTTCCAGCAAACTGGCGGAAATAGGAGAACATTTCCCGGCCAAGCCCCATCGACGACTCGTTGGGGCGGAATTGCGCCGGTTCGCGCGCATCAAATGTGGCGCTATCCACGTTGATGTCGAGACTGCCCTTCTCCGAGTCGTAAGCGATCATGTCGCCATCGCGTACTTTCGCGAGCGGACCGCCGCGTGCGGCTTCCGGGCTCATATGGATTGCCGACGGGATCTTGCCGCTGGCCCCTGACATTCGCCCATCAGTTACAAGCGCGACCTTGAAACCCCTGTCCTGAAGAATGCCGAGCACAGGTGTCAGGCCATGTAGTTCCGGCATGCCATTGGCTGCAGGCCCCTGAAAGCGAACCACCGCAACGAAGTCACGATCGAGCTTGCCCGCCTCGAAGGCCGCTTTCAGCGCGGCCTGGGAATCAAAGACAATCGCTGGCGCCTCAAGAACGCGGTTGGCAGGCTTCACGGCTGAGACCTTGCTCACCCCCCTGCCAAGCTGGCCGCTCATCAGGCGCAATCCGCCATCTTTCGAAAATGGATCACTGGCCGGGCGCAATATCTCAAGGTCAGCGCTCTCGTTCGGCGCATCGCGCCACACCAATTTGCCATCATCAAGGAAGGGCTCTCGGCAATACCCCGACATGGGTCCGGCAACGCCCTCACAATCCCCATGCATCAACCCGGCACCAAGCAGTTCGCGCATCAGGAAGCTCATGCCGCCCGCCGCGTGGAAATGGTTCACGTCGGACGGACCATTCGGATAAATGCGCGCAAGCAACGGCGTTACCGCGCTTATGTCGGCAAAATCTTCGAGCGTGACTTGAATGCCTGCAGCTGCGGCCATGGCCGGAATGTGCAGTGCGTGATTGGTGGAGCCGCCGGTTGCCATCAGCCCGACAATGCCATTCACGACCGAGCGCTCATCCACCAGTTCACCAGCAGGTCGGTAATCATCGCCCTGCGCTGTAATAGCCGCAGCCCGCTGTGTCGCCGCGCGCGTCAACGCCTCGCGCAATGGCGTGCCTGGATTGGTGAAAGCAGCCCCCGGCAGATGCAGACCCATGACTTCCATCAGCATCTGGTTCGAATTGGCCGTACCATAGAAGGTGCAGGTGCCTTGGGTGTGGTAGCTCTCGGCTTCGGCTTTGAGCAGTTCGTCGCGGCCAACCTTACCTTCTGCAAACAGTTGGCGGATGCGCACTTTTTCTGGGTTTGGCAGGCCGGATGGCATCGGGCCTGCCGGCACAAAGACGGACGGTATCCAGCCGAAGCGCAGGGCCGCGATCACGAGCCCAGGGACAATCTTGTCGCAAACACCGAGATGCAAAGCGGCGTCGAAAACGTCATGGCTGAGACCAATCGCGGACGACATGGCAATCACGTCGCGCGAAAACAGCGACAGCTCCATGCCTTCCTGGCCTTGCGTAACACCATCGCACATCGCCGGCACACCGCCGGCGACTTGCGCCACGGCGCCAGCCTCGCGGGCAGCTTTACGGATGATGTCCGGATAATGCTCGAACGGCGCATGAGCCGAGAGCATGTCATTATACGCCGTGATGATGCCGATATTTGGCCACCCCGCGCCCAGCAGTTCGGCCTTCTCCATCACCGCGCAGCCCGCAGAGGCGTGTGCGAGATTGCCCTCTGTCATCTTCAAACGAGCGAAGTTCGTCGGTCGCCGCGACCGGATCATCTCGAGATAGGCTGCGCGTGTGTCCTTCGAACGAAGCCTGATGCGTTCCGTAACTTCAGCGATTGTCGGGTTCATGTCTGGCATTATGGGGCCCATATGATTGTGAGACGCGGTCCGAGTCCATCAATGGCATACCTGACTGGCATGTCTTCCGGCGACGCCTTGAGGGCTAAATCTAGCACCTCGCGCTTGTCCTCTCCAAATATGAGCAAGATAGCGGCATCGGAATCGATGATCGCTGGCCCCGTCAGCGTCATGCGATCGGCATATTGCCCGGCGATCTCGCAGCCGGTGGCGTCAATAGCTGCCACAGTCGCGCCCTCACCCGCATGCATGGCAGCCTTGAGGCCGCGCGAATTGGGAAACCAGCTCGCCGTATGACCGTCAGAGCCCATTCCGAGAAGAATGAGGTCAATCGGATCGCAATGAGGCTGATATGCGAGCACGCGATCCGCGACCGCCTCGCCGGCAGTTTCTGCCGACGTCTTCATAGGGAGGAAGCCAGCCGCACCAGCTTTGCCTGTAAGTAGATTTTGCCTCACCAACGCTTCATTGGAGCCGGCATGTTCCGGCCCAACCCACCTTTCGTCAACGAGTCCGACCGTCACCCGATCCCAAGCCAGATCAGTTTTTGACAGGCGATTGAAGACGGGCGCGGGGCTTGATCCGCCAGACACCATGAAGCTTGCTTTGCCCGAATCCTCGATAGCCGCCGCGAGCACGCCACTCGCCATACGTGCCGCAAAGTCTGCGGCCTCCTCTCGCGTCGCATGGGCGAGGAATTCGTGCTTCATAACCCTACTTTCCTTCGAACCAGGCGCGCCCGTCACGGTCCATCATCATGGCTGCCGCAAGCGGACCGTTACTTCCGGCCGCGTAAAGCTCCGGAGCGCCGCCGCCGCGATCCCAAGCCTCAATCAGGCCATCGACCCACGTCCATGCCGCCTCAACCTCATCGCGACGCATGAAGAGGGAAAGGTTGCCGCGAACAACGTCCATCAACAGGCGTTCATACGCATCCGGGTAACGGACCGTGAAGCTCTCGGCATAGGAAAGGTTCAGCGGAAGCGACTTAACCCGCAGGCCACCCGGACCGGGCTCCTTAATCTGCACATAGAGTCGCACGCCTTCATCAGGCTGGAGGCGAATGACCAGCCGATTTACCGCGTCATTCCCCTCTCCGAAGAGCGGATGTGGCGTGGGCTTGAACTGGATGACGATGTCTGAATGGCGGTAAGGGAGACGCTTGCCGGTCCGCAGATAGAACGGCACACCAGCCCAGCGCCAGTTGTCGACAGCCGCCTTGATGGCCACGAATGTTTCCGTCGTGCTCTCGGTATCTGACGACAGTTCGTCGACATAGCCTTTGACTGGCTCATCGCCGCGCACACCCGCCTTATACTGGCCGCGCACTGTGAGACGCTTCGCGTCATCGCCCGTGATTGGCGTCAGCGCATTGAGAACCTTGATCTTTTCTGTTCGAACATCATCGTCATCGAGATGGTTTGGCGGCTCCATCGCCGTCAAACAAAGCAGCTGGAGCATGTGGTTCTGAACCATGTCACGTAGCGCGCCGGACTTGTCATAATAGTCGGCGCGCCCCTCCAGCCCGAGGTCTTCAGCGACGGTGATCTGAACGTGATCGATATAGTTGCGCGACCAGAGCGGCTCGAAAAGCATGTTGGCAAACCGCAGAACCATCAGGTTCTGGACGGTCTCCTTGCCGAGGTAGTGGTCAATCCGGAACACTTGCCGCTCGGCGAAGACAGCGCCAACGCCATCATTTATTTCACGGGCGGAATCGAGATCCGTGCCGATCGGTTTTTCAAGCACAACGCGCGCATTGGGTGTGGCAAGTCCGGCCCGGCCAAGGGCTTCAGAAATGTCCACATAGAGCCGCGGCGACGTCGCCAGATAGAACACGCACGGATGGTCATTGGCAGAAAGCTTGGACTTCAGGGTTGGCCAGTCTGCATCCGGGTTCGTGGCATCGATGGCCACATATTCAACCAGCTTCTCAAAAACCTTCCAGGCCTTGGCGTCCCAGCTCTTGCCTGACGCCGTTTCGCAGGCCTCCCGCGCCATTTCGCGGTATTCCTTTGTCGTCATCTCGGAACGCGCGGTGCCGACAATGCGGCTGGATTCTGGAATCTGTCCATCAAGCCAGCGGTGATAAAGCGCGGGGAGAAGCTTCCGACGTGACAGATCCCCCGTGCCGCCAAAAATGACAATGTCGAACGGATCGACCGGAATAAACTTGGCCATATTTCGAACTCCCCGATCAGACATGTTCGCGCCAATGCGCGAATTCGGCTCTGACTTATAGTATTTTGCGGAACATGCAAAAGCAGACTGTGTTAGCGCCTATCATTTTAGCGCCCATGATCAGGTTTACACCAGTCGCTATCTAATTTTATTATAGATCCCACTGCATCGGCATAGCAGTTTGCAGTATTTTTCATACCCCTCTAGATTGCGGCGCTCACCTTGGCGACCGGGCGTGAGAATTCCCCTACGATTTTCCGAACTTGAGGCAGAATGTCCAGCAACCGTACCCGACTTGAAGACCTTGCCGAAATCGCTGGTGTATCCATCGCCACCGTATCACGCGCATTGAACAATAGTTCGGCAGTCAACGACGAAACAAAGCGGCGTGTCTGGAAAATCGCGCGCGAACAGAATTACAGCTTTCGGCCAAGCATGCCGGCCCTTATTTCCGGCGCCACAGCTACGATCGCACTCATCATTCCAACATCACCCGGCCGCCCTACTCAGGCTTTGACCCCCTTCTTTCAGGAACTCGTTGGCGGGATCAGTGATGCAGCGCGCAGCGCAGATTGCGATGTTCTGATCTCCCACCTCGCGCCCAAAAGCCCCGATGACCTTGCGCATGTGATGTCGACCAACCGCGCTGACGGAGTATTTTTTCTTGGCCAGAGCCTTTTCCACGAGCGGTTTAACAAGCTTGCGGAAACGGAGACTCGATTCGTGGTCTGGGGCGGGCAGCTGCAAGGGCAGAAGTACTGTTCCGTAGGATCGGACAATGTGAAGGGCGGCATGCGCGCAACGAGCCACTTGCTCAACCTTGGCCGCCGACGGATCGCCTTTATCGGCGATATTCGTGTGCCTGAGGTGCTGCAACGCTATGAAGGCTATGTTGAAGCTCACGCACGCGCCGGAGAAGAGGTTGACCCCACACTCATCGTCTCAGCCCGTTTCGAGATTGAGTCGGCTGAGGCAGCAATGAATGCGTTGCTTTCGGACGGCCGGAATTTTGACGGCGTATTTGGCAGCAGTGACCTTGTGGCGCTGGGTGCCATACGCAGCCTGTCACAGGCCGGCCGCCAGGTGCCTACTGATGTGTCCGTTGTCGGCTACGACAATATCGGCCTTGCCGCCTACAGCCTGCCTTCGTTGACCACCATCTCGCAGGATCTGGGCAAAGCGGGGCGTGTGATTGTCTCAAAGCTCCTAGCCGCCAGCGACGGCGTCCCGATGCAGTCTGAACGCCTGCCCACTGAACTCATTGTCCGGGAATCCTGTGGACTCGCCTAAGTGCGACCAATCCAGACCGAATATTCAGGTACAGCGCCAGTCATGCCGTCTGCGTCCCAACCCGACGCCAGCAGCGTCTGCGCGTCCTCCGGCATGCATGAAGGCCTCGCCTGCGCCGAAGCTCCGAGATTGAAAATGCAGAGAAGGGTCTCACCGCCGGATGAGCGCCGGAAGGTCAGCAGCGGCGCCGCGACCTCTTCGAACTCTATATCGCCTTCCGTCAGCGCGCCCGAAGCCCCTCGGACAGCCAAGAGACGGCGTGTGAAGTTCAGAACGGACTCAGAATCGCCATGCTGGACGTCAACGGCAGCCTCAAGATGGCCCTGCCCCATAGGTAACCAGGGAACTCCTGTCGTGAAACCGCCCACAGGCGCCCTTGAGACCCAAGGCATCGGCGTGCGTGCCCCGTCACGGCCGAGTGTCAACGGCCAGTTAGCAATGGCTTCCGGGTCCTGTAGTTTGTCGAACGTCACCTCCGCCTGAGGCAGGCCGAGCTCTTCACCCTGATACAATATCGGGTTGCCTCTCAGGCATGAAAGCAGCGCATTGGTCAGCTTGGCAAAACGGTTTCTGTCTGCCCCATCATACCAGCGACTAACGCATCGCGGCGCGTCATGATTGGAGAAAGCCCAGGATGGCCAGCCTTCCTCGACCGGACCCATCCAGTTTGATTGGGCACGCCGAACGCGACCGGGCGTCAAACTTGATGCATAGAGGAAATCAAAATTGTAAGCCGAGTTAAGGCGGCTGTCGCCGACTGTGAAGGCCCGCATTTCTGGCAGCGGATCAGGCCCGGCGACTTCGGCGACAGTGAAGACGGCGCCAAATTCGTCCGTCAATGCGCGCACGCGTTCCAGATAGAGCGGAATATCGGCGTGCGACTGGTTGTTCACATGATGTTGGAGGTCGAAGGGGCGCGTGATGGTGCGGTCGGCAACCTCCCAGGCCGGATTGTCCCGGAACCCTGGATCAAACATTGAAAAGTTGATGGCATCGAGGCGAAAACCATCAACGCCGCGCTCAAGCCAGAAGCGGGACGCGGCCAGCAAGGCGTCCTGTACTTCCTCATTGTGGAGGTTCAGCTGCGGCTGCTCGCTGAGGAAGTTATGCATGTAATATTGCTGGCGTCGCGCATCCCATGTCCAGGCGGCACCACCAAAGACAGCCTGCCAGTTATTAGGCGGTGTCCCATCTGGTCGCGCATTACGCCAGACGTACCAATCTGACTTGGCATTCGTTCGGCTGCTCCGGCTTTCGGCAAACCATGCGTGGGCATCCGACGTGTGCGACATGACCTGATCGATCACAACTTTCAGGCCAAACGCATGCGCTTCTTCTATGAGGCGATCAAAATCGGCGAGGGTTCCGAAGATTGGATCCACATCGCAATAGTCCGAAACATCATAGCCGAAGTCTTTCATCGGCGACGTGAAGAAGGGTGAAATCCAGATTCCCGAAACGCCGAGCGACGCAACATATTCGAGTTTCGCGGTAATGCCCGGCAGGTCTCCGATCCCGTCGCCGTTGGTGTCGAGATAGCTGCGCGGATATATCTGATAAATGACTGCGCCACGCCACCACGGCTGGTCGTCCTGTTCGTGTTCCATCTCGTCCTCACATGCGTCCGGGCGTCAAAAGCCCGCCAGCCAGCGCATTCAAGGCCATTCCATCTCGCGGTCAACGCAATAAAGGCACGGGAAAATCGCCTTTGACCCAGACCGAAAGCACCCTAGATGTGGCGTATGGAATTCGACACCCGCTCTCTTCGGGACGCACTTGGCTTGTTTGTCACGGGCGTCACCATCATCACTGCGCGTAATGAGGCGGGCGTTCCCTTCGGCGTGACGGCCAACAGCTTCAATTCCGTATCCATGGACCCGCCTTTGATCCTCTGGTCGCTGAGCCGGGCGTCGCGCAATGTCTCCGCCTTCCAAAAAGCGCAACATTTCTGTGTGCACATACTGCGGGAAAATCAGGAAGACCTGTCCCGGCGCTTTGCGATGAGCGATATCGACAAGTTCGAAGGCATGGAATTTGAACCGGGAGCGGGCGGCGTTCCGATACTTCCCGGAAGTGCCGCACGCCTTGAGTGCCGAACCTACGCCCAGCATGACGGCGGTGACCATGTGATATTCCTCGGCGAGGTCATCCGCATTGCTGCAGATCATGAAGCGCGCCCCCTTCTGTTTCATGGTGGGCGTTACGCCGTTTTATCTGATACCATCACTTCCTAGGCGAGCACGCGCCGAAGGCCGGGGCACCCTTCCGCGATAAGCACGCCAGATGGAGGGGCTCCAATGAACCTGTTTTTGCGATTCATGATCGTTTTGCTGTCTGCCTTGCGCAGCCCCATTGCCAGCGATCCTTTGGCGCCGACAAGGGTGACTGTCCCGGTTTGGCGGCTTGATCAGGCCTTTGCGCCTGCTGTGCCACTGCACCGGATCCGCTCGTTCACCGATCTTGCGACAATCAACTCCGTCATTCGTATCGGACTGGGTCGGCTGATCCGGAAGAACGGCTGGATGCCGATCATACAGGTCGAAACGATCAGCCTGTCAGGTGAACTGAGGTGTCCTGCGAAGGTCGAGATCGTCACCCGGATTGTCGGCTGGCAGGATAATTATGTTTGCTACACCCACGATATTAATATGGAGGGAGAGACCGTCGCTGTCAGCCGCATGCTGGCGCGGATCATTGGTCGAAAAGGGGTCAAGATCGGTATTGATGGGATCGCGAGAGAGCTGGGAGCGCCGGCGGAAAGCCCCCGGCTGGACGCGAGCTTTGTGGCGATGATCGCCGAATCGGAAACAGGCCGCGCCCTCGCAGGCTCTGCGCACGACGCTGCCTAACGCTCTATCAGATGGCTTCCTGCGCCTGGTCCGCGGAGTGTTTGTCGCCTGGAATAACGCAGCGGCTGGACGGTATAACTAGGAAAGCACTAGTGCCACGGCCTTCCTGGCTGTCGAGGAGGACGTCGCCATCATGCTGACGCGCGAGTTTACGGCTCACTGTTAAGCCGAGGCCTACGCCACGACCATCCTTGAATTCGTTTGTCCGTGCGCCTTGAAAGAAGGGTTCGAAGGCCTTTTCAATTTCCTCTTTGCCCATGCCCGATCCGCGATCTCGGACCATAAGGAGGATACCCCGCCCGACGATCCGTGAGACTTTCACGGTAATTGCCGAGCCTGAGCCATGCTCGAACGCGTTCGTCACAAGGTTCTGGACAATCCGCTCCAGCGCCGTGCGATCATAATACACCTTCGGCAGCCCCGGCTCAGCGCTGACCTGCAGAGGCACATCGGCATAGCCTGGCGAAGCAAGGCGGACCCGACTGACAGCACTATTGATGATCTCGGAAAGTTCCACGATCTCTTCTTCGGCTGTCACAGTTTCACGGTTCAGTTTCGAGAAGCTGATGATCTGATCAATGATGCCGCCTAGATAAGACGCGTGTTTGCGAATCTGGTCTGCGTAGCCGCGGAATTCGCGCTCATCGAACGGAATGTTCGAATCACTTCCCATCAGGCCCGAACACCCGACGATCACATCCAGCGGCACCTTGAGTTCCCGGCTCATCGAGTTGAGGAAGCGGGTTTTGGCCGCATCCGCGGTCTCTGCCTCTTCCTTCGCTACCTCGATCTCACGCTTACTCTGTTCCAGGCTGGTCACGTCCGTGTGGAGAATCACGTGACCGCCATTCGGTACGGTCTCGACCGACTTCTGCCAGTAACGATCGCCCGCCTTCGGCAGGCGCCGCGAACCGACACTCAGATCACCTTCTGTGCCCGTGAAGTAGGCCTTGTGGAGGTCATTCTGGACGAGAACTGTTCCATTGGCGTCGAGATAGGCAAAAGCCTGCCCGCTCGCGTTCAAGGCGCCAATCAGGATTTCATGCGATTCTGTCGCGCGGATGCGGGATTCCACGTTCGATACGAATGTCAGGTAGGTACGCTTCATGCCGAAATAGACGGCGAACATGAACACCATAACCATCAGCGAGATTGCGACGGTCGAGCGAGCCCATGCGATACCGACAAAGAGCAGGAACATGAAGATCGCCGCGCCTGAGTAGCGCAGCGCCACCCTTGGCACATGCGGCAGCAAAGCCGACATGCCTGCAATCATCGGCAGGATAAGCAGGGCGGCATAGATAACCGCCATATACTTATCGCCGTTGATGAAGAATGGTAGAGAGCCCCAAGCCGCGCCGAACGTATAGGCCAGCCACTCAGAACGCCGCAGGTATCGCCCGCTGACCTCTGTTGGTCGGGACAGTCCACGCTTCAGCAGGGCATCGATGACGAGCACGGCCGCCAGCACCCAGTTCATGAACAGCCAGTAGCGCAGCGACGTATTCGCGATGCTTTGCTCGATCAGAATGGTTGTCGCCGTCGAGTTGACGAGCATGACCCCTGCCATCGTGGCAGTGTGACTCGCGAACGCCAAGTGCTGCTCAAGCAAGACCACGCGATCCACAGCGGTCGCGTTCGGGTGCCTGCTCTGCAGCAAGTACTTCAGGAATGAAATCTGAGAACCATTAGTCGGCATTAGGCCCGTTTACCGCCATAAGATGAAAATGAGCCTTGTCACCAAGTGCTAACTTTATGAGAGTGAATGCGATTTCGTTAATAAATTGAGTTCATGGGACACAGTGTGGACACGCCCAATCCGTTGAAGATTGCAATTATCGGGGCCGGTCCCGCGGGCCTCAGCGCTGCGCATTTTCTTATGCAGCGCGGCATTCGCGCGACCGTTTTCGAGGCTAATGACCGTATAGGTGGAAAATCCTTTTCGATCCTTAACGGGGACAACCTGAACGAGATGGGAACCTGTTACACCACTCGGTCACATACGATGATCAAGGGGTGGATGAAGGATAACGGAATCACGTTGAAGCGACTCGGCGTAGCCCTCTATGATGGGGAGCCCGTTGTGAATTATGTCAAACATGGCCCCGGAGCCCCCCTGCCCTTTCAGGTTCTCCGATTCATTCGAAAGGCGGCCATCCTCCGGAAAGGCATCAAGCAACGCCCTGACGATCCCGAGATTATGAAAGAGGCTTCGCTCTCAACGATCGAATGGGTGCGCGCGCTCAACATCCCCAAAATCGAACGGGCCATGCACCGAATCCAGACCACTCAGGGATATGGCTATGTTGACAAGGCCACGATCGGTCAGACCGTCCAATGGTGCGATCTGCAATACGTCCTGTCCGGCGTTCTGAATGATCTTCATATGCCCGAACAGGGCTGGACGACGTTCTGGCAAAGGTTCGCCCGCAGCTTCGACGTCCGACTCGGCACGCCCGTTCTCGGCATCGACCGATCTGGCCCCAAACCCGTGATTTATACGCGCGACGGCGAACACGTCTTTGATGCCGTTCTGTCAACAATCCCGATGCAACTGTTCACGTCAATCGCAAAGGCAACGGAACTTGAGCAACGCGTCGCTGAAAGCATTGCCTGGCAAACCTACACGACGACACTGCTCGCCTCGAATGACTGGTTCACAGGCCATCAGGTGATCGGCTATTCGCGCGCATCCAAGGACAGCTCACTTCAGGGGGCTATTTTGGGTGGCCGTGCCGAGGGCGAAAGCGCCGACCTTGGCGGCCGCCTATACGTCACAGGACAGTTCTCGGAGAGCCTGACGCCGGAAGAATTGCGTGAAATCCTTCATGCCGATGCTGCACATCTCGGATTCACGATTAACAACGTTATCCTACAGAAATCCTGGCAATATTTTCCGCAATACAAGCCTGACGCCGTAGCGCATGGCCTGTTTGGAGATCTGCTCAGGGTGCAGGGCCACAACAGTACATGGTTCAGCGGGTCAACATTCTCACATGAACTCGTGTCCAGCGTTGTCGGTCGAAGCGAAATCGTGGTTCGCGATATGACCGCTGCGCTATCAGGACAGCAGAAACCTGTCTCAGCCGACGCTTGATCTGGCCAGAACAAGAAATGAATTAACGCCTGGCAGGGGCAGTAAGACTCGAACTTACGACACCCGGTTTTGGAGACCGGTACTCTACCAACTGAGCTATACCCCTACAGGCGAAGCGGTGGTTTGCCCCAAACTGCGCGGCGGTGCAAGCGCAAGAATGTATCTGTTTCGCAGAACTGACTTGGTGAATTACCCAGCGAAGTAGGTATCAATTTCCTGAAGGACGCCCGATATCCAGGTCTGCTCTTCGAGACTTATCTCCGGACGCCATACCTGGAAGATTAGCACGAAGCGGTCTCGGTCACTGTTGTTCCACGCCTCATGTTCGATGGAATCGTTGAAAATCAACAGCTCGTCAGGGCGCCATGCGCGCGCCTCATTGCCGACTCTCAAACCGCAGTCATCCGGAATTTCCAGAGGCAGGTGGCATGTCAGACGCGTGTTCAAAAATCCGACATGCGCCGCTATCCGGGCCTTCGGCGCCAGACGTGATATCAAACTTGAAGGCCCACGACCGGGAATGATTTCCTGTGGCACGCCGCCCAGTGCGGCCAGCGTATTAGCAAAACGCTCTGAGCCGCGATCCATCACAACGCCATCCTTTTGAATGAACAAGGCCGTCCAGTCCTGGCTATCGATCAGGGGATTATCCTTGTTGACCGGCTTGTTCCCCGTTGTGTGGATGTAGGGGACGAAAGCCGAGATATCTGCACGAGCCGCTTCAAACTCACGCTGGATTGCGCCTGACGCAGCCATCAGACCGTCCGTCCATTCGAATTCGGAGGGTTCATAAAACTGGATATCGGGCAGCTCCGGATAATAGAACGCCCGCGGTTGTTGTATGTATCTCTGCTTTCTCTCCGCCAACAGGTCCAGAGACTGCCTAAAACGCGCGCTCAGCCCGTCACGATGGCCGAAAAGCGCACTCAGACGCGCCTCAATATGATGGACCAATTCTGACTTATGCGATTCATAAAGTCGGCGAACACGCAGCAATTCGACCGCCATTTCTGACGGCAAGCCGTCCCCTTCGGGCGCCAGGCGGCCCACCAGATCGTAAAATGACGCGGCACCGCGTTTATCGTCGCTGTTCCAAAGCGCATCGCCTTTGAGGATCAGGGCGCGGAGATTTCTCGGCTCGAGATTCAAGGCCCGATCAGCTGCCCCTGCCACACCTTGCCAGTCTGCCTGAATACGTGCTGACAAGGCAATCGCGATCCAGACAGATATATCGGCCTGACCCGCTGCGGCGATCGCTTCAAATTTTTCCCGCGCGGTCTTTCCATCCCCTGCCCGCAAGGCCTGCATGCCGGTCGCGCCGAGCTGATTGATGTCGGTCATTTCGCTCATTCGCAGTCGCACCTGTTGATCAAAGGAAATTGGCTAAAGTTCACCACGTCGGTCTACAACACTTCGCCACAACGCAAAACGCCGCCCCGTTTCCGGAGCGGCGTTTGACTTCAACAAGCTGTTTACAGCTTATTTCTTGATTGCGGAGACGACGCCGGCGCCGACGGTACGGCCGCCTTCGCGGATGGCGAAGCGCAGGCCCTGGTCCATGGCGATCGGCTGGATCAGCTCGACGTCCATTTTCACGTTATCGCCTGGCAGAACCATTTCCTTGTCGGCCGGCAGCGTCACCACGCCCGTCACGTCGGTCGTGCGGAAGTAGAACTGCGGACGATAGTTGGTGAAGAATGGCGTGTGACGGCCACCCTCTTCCTTCGTCAGGATATAGGCTTCGGCTTCGAACGTCGTGTGTGGCGTGATCGAACCTGGCTTGCAGAGAACCTGGCCGCGCTCAACGCCTTCACGGTCGATACCGCGAAGCAGGGCGCCGATGTTGTCGCCAGCCTGGCCCTGATCGAGCAGCTTGCGGAACATTTCAACGCCCGTGCAGGTCGTCTTGACGGTCGGACGGATGCCGACAATCTCGATTTCCTCGCCAACCTTGACGACGCCCTGTTCGACACGGCCCGTCACAACCGTACCACGGCCGGAGATCGAGAACACGTCTTCCACAGGCATCAGGAACGGCTTGTCCAGCGGACGCTCTGGCGTCGGGATGTAATCGTCAACGGCCTGCATCAGCTCAAGAACCTTGTCCTTGCCGATTTCAGGATTGCGGCCTTCAACAGCGGCCAGCGCTGAACCCGCGATGATCGGAATGTCGTCGCCCGGGAAGTCGTACGATGTCAGAAGCTCGCGCACTTCCATCTCGACCAGTTCCAGAAGCTCGGCATCGTCAACCTGGTCAACCTTGTTCAGGAAGACAACCATGGCAGGCACGCCGACCTGCTTGGCCAGCAGGATGTGCTCGCGCGTCTGTGGCATCGGGCCGTCAGCTGCGTTCACAACAAGGATCGCGCCGTCCATCTGCGCTGCGCCGGTGATCATGTTCTTCACATAGTCAGCGTGGCCCGGGCAGTCGACGTGGGCATAGTGACGGTTTTCCGTCTCATATTCCACGTGCGCCGTGTTGATCGTGATGCCGCGTGCTTTTTCTTCAGGCGCCGAGTCGATATCAGCGTACGATTTCGCTTCGCCACCGGATGCCTCTGCAAGCACCATCGAAATGGCCGCCGTCAGCGTCGTCTTGCCGTGGTCAACGTGTCCAATCGTGCCGATGTTCACGTGCGGCTTGTTGCGTTCAAACTTTGCCTTGCCCATCGGGCCTCTCCTTAGGTGTCTGTCGTCCGGCCCGCCGGACAGGGTTTCATATTGATTTGGCAGGCAGACTGCCCGTTAAACGCGCCTCATACCCATGTGTGACGCGGGTTTCAAGCAGGCAATTGTATCCTGGCTGCCCAAGGTGGGTGCGACTTGCCTACCTGCCCCAAGGCCGGATATGCCAAAGCTCAACTTCGCCACCGAGGGCCTTAACATGGATATTGACCTGTCTGTTCATCGCGACCGCATACGCAATTGCTCCCTTGGCGCCATCGCAGCAAGCCGCGCAGGCAAAGCCACGCTGACGGCTGCTGGCTGGCGCATAGAGATGGCGCGGCAATATCTGGATCCGGAATCGGAGGCGGCATTGCTTGCGTTCGGTCAGGCCCACGTCCTCGAAACCGCCGCGTCGGACCTCTTCGGTGGAGCCATCGTGAACCCGTCTGAAGGCCGCCCCGCATTGCACTGGGCCTTGCGCGCCGGTTCCCCGCTTGAGGGAGAGGCTGAAACGGTACGCCAGAGCGTCCAGCCCGCCTTGCAATTCGCCCGCGACCTGCGTTCCGGAAAGGTAAAAACATCAAACGGCGCGCCATTCACGTCCGTGGTCCATATCGGCATTGGCGGTTCGGACTTCGGGCCCCGCCTAATCGCCGACGCCTTTGAGGACATGGCGCCCGCAGGCATCGACCTGCGTTTCTGCGCTAACGTCGACCCGCTTGATCTCGATCGCGCCCTGACAGGGCTCGATCCGAAGTCCACCCTCGTCATCGGTGTTTCAAAATCATTCGGCACCGAAGAGACACTTTATAATCTGGCTCGCGCTCGCAAATGGCTCGAGCGTGCCCTTGGTGATGATGCCGCGCATCATCTTGGGCTTGTCACCGCTGCGCCTGAAAAAGCAAAGGCCTGGCTCGATGGCCGTGACGCGCATGTCTTCGACATGCCACTGTCTGTCGGTGGGCGTTTCTCGCTCTGGTCTGCGGCTTCGCTTGCCTGCATGATCTATCTTGGCGCCGATGTGTTCGAGCGGATCCTTGCAGGTGCCGCGGCGATGGATGCCCACACACGCGACACGCCACTGGCGGAAAACGTACCCATGCGCCTCGCGCTTCTGGACTACTGGAACACGTCGATCCTGGGTGACAAGATGCGGGTCGTCCTCGCCTATGCCAACCGACTGCGCATGCTGCCAACCTATCTCCAGCAACTCGAAATGGAGTCCAACGGCAAGAGCGTCGGGCCCGACGGCGAAACTATCGCGGTGGCGACGGCGCCTGCACTCTGGGGCGGCGAGGGCTCCGTCGGTCAGCACTCCTATCACCAGTGGCTGCATCAGGGGTCTCAGGCCGTACCTTGCGAGTTCATTCTCGCACCTGATGCCGGTCGCGACTCAGCCGGTCTTGCCGCACTGACAGCGCACGCGCTCGCACAGGCCGAAGTGCTCGCCAACGGCCGTTCGCTTGATGAGGTCAAGAAGGAAGAACCAGGCCTCACCGGCGCTGTTGCGCGCCAAAAGGTTCATGCCGGAGGGCGTGCATCAACCTTCATGACACATGCCTCATTCGGGCCGGAAGCGTTTGGCGCCCTCGTCGCCATGTACGAGCATCGCACCTATTTTTCTGGCAAGCTCTGGGGCCTCAACTCGTTCGACCAGTGGGGTGTCGAGCGCGGTAAGACCATGGCCGGTCGTCTGAAGCCTGCGCTCACGGGCGACGCATCGGCGGATGATCCCGTCACCGCGTCCCTGATTGCTGCGCTCCGCTGATTGATGCCGATTGCCCGCATCCTGCGCGAAACGGCAATCGGCGAGACGCGATTGGTCGCCCTCGACAACACAGGGCGTCCTATGGCGCTCCACCTTGAGCGTTTAAGTGACCGGGAAACCCGCGCCTATCTTGGCGACGTGCTCGGCGCCCGTCTGCGGGCAATTCATCCGCGCCAGGGCGGTGGTTTCGTGGAACTTACTTCCGGCGAGAATGCTTTCATGCGTCTTGATGAGGGCCATGGGCTGACGGAAGGTCAGAGTTTGCTCGTCGAAATTGTCGCTGAAGCGCGGCGCGACAAGCTTGCGCGAGTGCAGAAGTCCTCGGCCGCGGCAGTGAACCAAAATCGGCAGGAACGATGGCGACTGGCGCTGCCCGGCGCGGGGGGGGTGGCCATTGAAGACGTCTCCATAGGCGATATCGAAATTTCCGCCGCATGGGATGAGGCTTTATCGGCATCCGTAACGCTGCCGGGTGGCGGGACACTGCATATCCAGCCAACAAACGCTCTCGTCGCCATCGACCTGGACACATCCGGCCGCAATGATCCGGGGCGTGCCGCGGCCCGAGCGCTCCGCATAAACACCGAAGCGGCGCAGGAACTCGCCCGCCAGGCCAGCCTGAGAAATCTCGGCGGCGCCATGGTTCTGGATTGCGTCTCCCCCATCAATCGCGACGCCGGCATCAAGGTCCGCGATTCGTTTCTAACTGCTTTCAAGGGGCAGTCGCATCGCAATGTGCGCGCATTGGCACCCTCGGCGTTCGGTCTGATGGAAGCCTCGGTCGCCTGGGGCGCCGCGCCGCTTGCTGACAGGTTGCTAAAGCCAGACGGCGAGCCAACAGACGAGACTCTTTGTCTGGAGTCTCTACGGCAGCTCCAGCGCGAAGCAAGATCACAGCCCATGGCGCGGCTGACGCTCGCGCTGCCGCAGCGGGCCTTTGAGTGGATGACAGCGAGTCGTCTGGACCTACAGGGGCAACTCGATGAAACGTTCGGAGCCCGCCTGACTATTTTACCGCACGATCAATCCAAACCGGACATTTTCCCGACATGAGCAAACCGATCGCCCCCGAGAAGCGCACCCCGAAGTGCGCACAGTGCCAAAAAAAGCCGGTTTCGCCTGAGTACCGCCCATTTTGCTCCAAACGCTGCGCCGATATCGATCTCGGGCAATGGTTGAAGGGCGGCTATGCGATCCCCGGAGCGCCAGCAGAACTTGAGGAAAACCCCCGCGATACATCGCCATCTGGAGACATCACAGATGATGACTGAAAACACGATGGACAAGCGTGCCTGCCTTGGCTAGAACCCGCCTTCCCTGCTGGCCCGCCCGGGTAGCTCAGGGGTAGAGCAGCGGATTGAAAATCCGCGTGTCGGTGGTTCGATTCCGCCCCCGGGCACCATTTGAGATCGGTCTCGCCAGCCGGAATGATCTTGTCGGACTGAGTCTTCGTCTCGGCTGAGCCTGGAAACGCCAGCGCCGCTTTCGCCCACAGCCAATATTCGCCAGCGCATTCTCACGTCTTCCTGCATTGCCTGCAATTCGTGCAACTTGTGGATTATCTCCTATTTCCTGTGATCGGCGGAACATTTGTCATACGTTGCGGGTAGAGTTGGCGGGTTCATATGACAGATTTGAAGCAATCATCACCACATCGCCTTGTCGCCGTGTCCAATCGGACGGCCTATGGCAGCCAGACCCGCGCTGGAGGTCTCGCTGTCGCCCTCTGGGACACGCTGGCGGAATCAGGTGGCTTATGGATCGGCTGGAGCGGAAAGATTTTCGACGTTCCCCGCCGGCGGGTGCAACTCGTGGAGGAAGATGGGGTCTCATTTGCGCTCGTTGACATGTCGAAGGCCGAATATGAGGGCTTCTATCTCGGCTACGCCAACAGCGTTCTGTGGCCCGTCATGCACAACCGACTCGACCTCGCCGTCTTCGACAGCGACTATTTCGCGGCTTATGAATCGATAAACCGCCGATTTGCCGAAGCCGTTGAGGCCCAGACAAGCGAGACGGACATTGTCTGGGTTCAAGACTACCACTTCTTCCTTCTGGCCCGGCATCTGAAGGATGCGGGCTGTAAGCGGCGCACCGGCTTCTTCCTGCACATTCCGTTTCCGGCACCGGAAGTATTCCGTTCTATCCCAAACCACATGACTCTCGCAGAAGGCATTTGCGCCTATGATGTTGTCGGCCTTCAAAGCCCGCATGATTGCGCCAATCTCGGCCGTTACCTGCATGAGGAGATGGGTGCCGAGAAATTGGATGATGAGCGCTACCGCATCGGCGACCATGTCCTCACGATGAGACTGTGCCCGATCGGGATCGACGCGGAAGGCTTCAGCTTAAGTGCGACGAGTGAAGTCGCTGAGAAGGCGTCAAACCGTCTCTCACGCTTCCTCGGCAATCGTAATCTCGTCATCGGCGTTGACCGGATGGACTATTCCAAAGGCCTGCCCCAACGCTTCGAGGGTATGGCGACACTATTCGACAAATATCCGGAATTGCACGGCAATATCTCCTTCACGCAGATCGCGCCGCCGTCCCGCTCTGTCGTTGAGGAATATGCCCAGTTGCGACAGCAGCTTGACGAGCTGTCCGGTCGCATCAACGGCGATTACGGTGATCTTGACTGGATACCTATCCGTTATCTGGCACGCGGGTATGAACGCGAAGAGCTTGCGGGGCTCTACCGCCTGGCGCGGGTCGGGCTCGTGACTCCGTTGCAAGATGGCATGAACCTGGTCGCAAAGGAATATATTGCCGCGCAAGCCCCCGACGACCCGGGCGTTCTTGTCCTGTCGCAATTTGCTGGCGCCGCGCAGCAAATGACCGAAGCCCTAATTATCAACCCACATGATCGCAACGCCGTCGCCGAAGCGGTCCGGGAAGCGCTCCACATGCCACTGGATGAGCGCCAAAGACGCTGGCGTGCCTTGTATCGAGGCATATGTGAGCAGGACATCAACTGGTGGCGAGACCACTTTCTGGCGGCGTTTGACACATCCGAACCCGCCGACTAGTGCAGCGTATGGCTGAAACAACCGACAGACAATTTGCGCTGGCGTCTGATGATGCCCTGTTCCTTGATTTCGATGGGACGCTGGCTGGACTGCAGGATAACGCCGACACCGTTAGCCTCCTTTCCGGGATGGACGACGTGCTCATCTCATGTGCGGAACGCGTTGGCGGCGCGCTGGCAGTCCTCTCTGGCCGTGATCTGTCAGATCTTTCAAAACGCGTGCCTCCGGATTTGTGGCGCTTCGGCAATCACGGCCTCCGGCGCGCAGCGCCAAACGAAACATCGACCGGTACTATTGCCGACGCCCCCGCCGGGCTGGTCGCTGCGCTACAGATAATCGCAACACGCAATCCTGGCGTTCAGCTTGAACCAAAAGGGCCTGTCCTCGCAATTCACTATCGCGCGGCGCCGGATGTTGAGGATGAGCTTGGCCAAGCTTTGAACCACGCAATCACGCCGTTCGCTGATTATTCGATTCAGCATGGCAAGATGGTATATGAGGCAAAACCAAGTGCTGCCAACAAGGGCGCCTGCCTGACGGAAGCAATGTCCAGTGCGCCATTCAAGGGCCGACGTCCGGTCATGATTGGAGATGATACGACGGACGAAGACGCTTTTTCCGCCGCGCAATCATTGGGTGGTTTAGCCATTAAAGTCGGCGAAGGCTCAACAGTGGCACATCACAGGCTTGCGTCTGTTGCAGACGTTCACGCACTACTCAGGGAGTTTGCATCATCATGAACGGACTGGATCTGGGAGTCGTCGGCAACGGAACAATTGCAGGACTCGTAAACTCTGTGGGGAATTATCAATGGCTATGCCTGCCACGCTTTGATGGCGAGCCGGTTTTCAACAAGCTGCTCGGCGGCGGCGGCCAGTTCGACATCTGGATGGACGGGCTGGTATCGCGCTCGCAATCCTATGACACCAACACCGCCATCCTCCGCACACGTCTTGAATCAGAGGATGGCGCAGTGATGGAGATCATCGACTTCGCCCCACGCTTTGAAACACGTGGACGAGTCTTTCGCCCGGCTTCCGTCGTCCGCCGCTTCCATGTGGTTTCCGGTACACCGCGTATCCGCATAACACTGACGCCGGAAACAGACTGGGGCGACCGCAAGCTGCCAACTGTGCGCGGCGTCAACCATATCCGTTTCAATGATGGTGAGCTGGCTTTCCGCGTCACGACCGATGCGCCCGTTTCCTATGTCCTCTCGGGCACCAGCTTCCTGCTGGAACAGGACGTGTCGTTCATCCTTGGTGCAGACGAGTCGCTGACCGATACGGTCGATGTGATCACGCTCGACTGGGAAGAACGCACCCGTCAATACTGGACAAAATGGGCGCGCAGCCTCGCTGTGCCCTATGAGTGGCAGGAAGCCGCCATACGCGCCGCCATCACCCTGAAACTGTGCGTCTTTGAGGAAACAGGCGGCATTGTCGCTGCACTTACGACATCGATCCCAGAGCACGAAGGCTCTGAACGCAACTGGGACTATCGCTTTTGCTGGATCCGGGATGCCTATTTCACGGTCACTGCGCTGAACCGCCTGTCCGCCATGGGAACGCTGGAACATTATATGCGCTGGGTCCGCAATATCGTGGCCCAATCCAAGGGGGGGCATATCCAGCCCGTGTATGGCATCGGCCTTGAATCAGACCTCACCGAGGAACACGCAACGCATCTGCCGGGCTTCCGCCATACCGGCCCGGTTCGCCGCGGCAACCAGGCCGCCGAACATATCCAGCATGATGTCTATGGCCAGGTCGTTCTCGGCGTCTCGCAATCCTTCTTCGACAGCCGCTTGATTTCACGGCCTGGCATAGCCGAGTTCCGTCAGCTGGAACCCGTCGGCGAGCGCGCCTTCGCTGTGCATGACACGCCAGATGCTGGCATCTGGGAATTCCGCACCATCGCGGAAGTGCACACATCCTCGGCCATCATGTGCTGGGCGGCCTGTGACCGCCTGTCGAAGATCGCCGCTCATCTCGGTTTGTCCGACAGAGCAACCTATTGGTCTGAACGTGCCGCCATCATCCACAAGACCATTCTGGAGAAGGCCTGGAACCCCAAGGTCGGCGCCTTCACAGCCTCTTTCGGCGGAGAGACGCTCGATGCTTCCGTCCTGCTCATGGCCGAGATCGGCTTCGTGCCCGCGAGCGACGAGCGCTATGTCGCAACAGTAGACGCCATCGACAGCACACTCCGCGAAGGCAATCACGTCTATCGCTACAAGACCGAGGATGATTTTGGGCGTCCCAAGACTGCCTTCACGGCCTGCACGTTCTGGCATATCGACGCGCTCTATCGCGTCGGCCGGGTCGACGAGGCACGCGAAATGTTTGAGTCTGTCCTGTCCAGCCGCAACCATGTCGGTTTGCTCTCGGAAGACTTCGACCCGTCGACAGGCGAGCTATGGGGCAACTTCCCCCAGACTTATTGCATGGTGGGCATCATCAATTCCGCCGCCCTGCTCAGCAAGCCATGGTCAGAGGTGATCTAGGTCAGGCGGCGACATCCGGCTGGCCTGACCGCCCGACAGATGCATCCAGCACGCCCGGCTTGTCCCACAGCCCTTCCGGTCGGATCATGACCATCGGGTCTTCATCTGCCGAGAGCGCTTGCGGGTGGTGCGGCACCGGGATTTCAATCTCGATATATTCATAGTCCGAGAACCAGAAACACGGCCGCCCGGGCACGATGCGGCACTTGAAAGTGCGCGACCAGACCGGCCATAGCCGCGCCTGTATCTGGGCGATCATCATCTCATAGCCCTTGCGGGCAGCCAATTCGAATGCTTCCGCCAGCATGACCTGCAACGCAGGACGACCGCGCTGGCTGCGCAACAGGACCACACGTTCAAGCTTCGCAAACCCAGCAAACCAGCGCATCCGCAACGTGCCAACCGGCTGCGGGCCATCGAAGACGAGGAAATGCGTGGCACAAAGATCGTTCCCGTCGAACTCCTCTTCATAGGGGCAGTCCTGTTCCGACATGAAAACAGCCGCCCTTATGGCCGCCATCTTCTGATAGTCTTCCAACGTCCGAACAGGGCGCGCGGAATATCGCTCGAACGCCCCTTCCGGCACCCGTCGGCAGAGCACTTGCTCACCTATAACTGGCCGCTCTGTCATGCTGCAGCCCACCGCGAAGGGTCCAGCGCTTCCTGAACATACAAGTCCGGCAACCCGCCATCGAAGGGCTTGAAGCCGAGGCTGTCCATTGAACGCCGCCCGTCTTCTGTGGCGCCGCGCGCGAAGCATGGATAGGCGCTGAACAGCTCCACGCGCATTACCGCTGCGGCCGTCATCACCTTCCGTCGGGCGTCGCGGTTGGCGCCTGCGTAGACCCCTATATAAAATGCCGAACACCCCTGCCCGCCCGAACACAAATGCGCGGGATCAGGCGAGCCTGGCGTATATGTCCCGTTTCGCACGGCTGATTCGCCAGTCGGCGTCAGTGGCAGCGACAGGAATATCCCATCCACCGGATCGCCCGTCACCCAGGCTGTCATGCCGGTGATCCGATCCATCTCGCCAATCGCTTCGGGCGTTGCCAGTTTTGATTGCATCAGGGCCTCCGCCACAGCAACGCCCTGTTCCAGCTCGGAAAATGTCCCCCGGCGAAATCCAAATTCCACCGCCTTGGCCGCAACGCGATCAAGATCGATCACGCCACGCGCCGATATACTATTTGTGATTGTGTTCATATCTGTTTACCACTACAAGCGTACTTGTGTGATGCCACAGGCATCGCCGCGTGGCTTTACCAACTGGTGAAACGGGGACTTACACCCGTGAAAGGGGACACACGCGTGCTCGCGGAGACATTTGACTGGGACAGGATCCGTATCTTCCGCACAGTGGCGGAGCTGGGCAGCATGTCTGCGGCTGCCGAACGGCTCGGCGGTTCCGTGCCAACGATCAGTCGTCGCATCACCGAACTGGAAGCAGCCCTTCGCACAGAGCTGCTGAAACGCTCTACACGCGGCGTCGACCTGACGGCTGCTGGCCAGATGCTGCTACGGCATGCCAATGTCATGGCCGATATTGTCTCAGCAGCGCACAATGACGTTTCCGACAGCGATATGCCGTATAGCGGTCCTGTACACCTCGTCACCGGCGACGGAATCGGCCCCTACTGGCTGGCACCACGCCTGCCGGATTTCCAAAGCGCCCATCCGGGCATCGAACTCACTCTGACGGTATCAGAGGCAAGCCCGGATCTGCTCAACAACGAAGCGGACATCACGATCCAGTTCGAGCGCCCAAAGCGCAGCGAGCTGATCGGGCGTCGCATGGGGGTTGTGCACTATCTATGCTTTGCCACGGCGCCCTATCTGGAACGCCACGGCCACCCCGCGACCCTGATGGACTTCCATGGCCATCGCTGCCTGCTGCATGAAGGTTATATCAACCAGTCAGAGCGCTGGGCCAATGGCATATACCTGGCGCGCCAGCTTATGTCTTTTGCACTGGTCACAAACTCGGCGGCCGCCATGATTGCGCTATGCCTCGCCGATGGGGGCATCGCCATCCTGCCCTCCTATATCGGCGCCGCCTATCCCCAGCTTGTGCCTCTCGCCCTGCCCGAGGTCGCCTCAATCCAGTTCTGGATGACCTATACGGAACGTATCCGCCGGCTGGAGCGCGGACAGGCCGTCATAGACTGGCTGAAAGCATCGCTTGATCCGCGCGAAGCCCTCTGGTTCCGTGAAACCCTGATCCGACCCGATGCAGCGGGCTCAGGCGCCTAAGTGCGCACGCAGCCGATCAGGCTGCCAACCAGCCTTGAAGGCGCGCCGCGTCCATCCGGCACTGTTCCGGGCTACCAAAGAGCTGCCGGTTTGCCCCAACCCGCTTGAACCAGTAGTGCAGACCGACAAGATCGGTAAAGCCCATCCCGCCGTGCACTTCTGTCGACGTGCGGGCGATAAACGTACCCGCCTCGGCGAGATGCGATTTCGCCAGCGTCGCCATCACCAGTCCCTCGGGCTCGCCCGTATCCAGCGCATGCGCCGCATGCCAGATCAGCGCGCGCGATGGCTCCAGCCGTGCTGCCATCTCGGCGCACATATGCTTGACTGCCTGGAATGATCCGATCACCCGGCCAAACTGCTGGCGCTCAGCCGCATAAGCCACGGCCTTGTCAATCATGGCCTGCGCTGCGCCCAGCGTATCGGCCGCTGCAAGGAGGCGGGCCACCGCCAGAGCTTCATCGTCTGGCTTCAGGGAAACTTCGCTCTCCTCCCCTGCAAACCTGACTTCCGAAAACACCCGCGTCCGGTCTATTGTCTGCATAGAAACATTATCTGGCGTTTCAACAATGTGCAGACCAGCGGCCGCATCTGCCACCAGCATGTGCGTGGACTCTTCAGCTGAAAGTGCGAGCAGGGACGTACCACTTAGCCTGCCCTTCTCAGCCGTCACCCCAGCGCCATCGCGCCGCGATGAGAGTTCCGTCAGCGCAAGTCCCATCCGCATCTCGCCGGCCACAATGGCGGGCAGGTGCGCATCGCCCGCATGCCGCAGAGCATGAGCCGTCACAGTTGTCGCCATGAAACGGCTTGGTGCGATAGCATATCCCAGCGCCTCCTGCACAAGGCAGGCATCCAGAAGGCCAAGGCCCAATCCGCCCTGATCTTCCGAAACGTGAAGGCCTGACAGGCCAAAGTCATCCAGGCCGGTCGCAAGTGCGGATGACGCTTCTCTATCGCCCTTTGCTATCTTGCGGATCGTATCAAGCGGTGCCGTATCCTTGAGAAAGCCACTCAGGCTATCCTGCAACATGCGCTGGTCTTCAGAGAGTGCAAATTCCATCGGTCTTCTCCTCTCAGGCCTTGGCCAGCTTGGGTTCGCGCGGCAGGCCGAGGCCTCGCTCCGCAATGATATTTTTCTGGATCTGCGCCGTGCCGCCACCAATGATCAGACCAAGGTCATACATGTAACGTGACTGCCACGAACCATCCGCGCGCAAATGCTCGCCCGTTTCATACATGATGCCAAGCTCGCCAAGCGCATCGATCGCAAGCCGCGCAATCTCGTGGTTCAAGTCACAGCCCATCAGCTTGACGACCAGTCCCGCGAGCCCAGCGCTTTCCTTTTTCAGATTGTGCGTCGTGATACGCAAGCCGTTCGCCTGCATCGCATAGACCTCGCCCTGAAGCTTCAGCAACCGATCGCGCAGCAGTGGATTGTCGATCAACCGTTCGCCGTTCACACGTTCGGTCTTCATCAGCTCCACGAGTTCGACCAGGCGCGCCTTGGTCGCGTTCGGGTCCCCCAGCATACCCCGCTCATGCGTCAGTGTGGCATTGGCCACCTGCCAGCCCTTGTTCTCGGCAAATACAATGCCGCTCTTCGGCACGCGCACATCGGTGAAGAACACTTCGTTGAAATTCGCCGTGCCCGTCATGTCGACCAGCGGCCTAACCTCGATGCCAGGCGTATCCATGGAGAACAGGATATAGGAAATGCCTTCATGCTTCTTGGCGCTCGGATCAGTCCGGACGAGACAGAAGATCATGTCGGCCTGCTTGGCCGTCGACGTCCAGATCTTGCTGCCATTGATGACATAATCGTCACCATCGCTCACCGCGGCCGTGCGCAGCGCAGCAAGGTCCGATCCGGCGCCCGGCTCCGAATAGCCCTGACACCAGATCATCTCGCCATGGAGGGTCGGCCGGATATAGGCAGCCTTCTGTTCGGGGGTGCCGAGTTCCAGAAGGGTCGGCACAAGCATGGAGATGCCCTGGTTCGACATGGCCCGTGGGAGACCGGTGCGTGCAAACTCTTCGGCAATTATGCGTGACTTCAGAATATCCGGTTCGGCGCCATAGCCGCCATATTCAGTCGGGATGGTGCGCGCCGCGAGGCCGTTCTCGATCAGCAGTTTCTGCCAGGCTTGCCGCTTCGCATTCTTCATGCCCCGGTCTTCCGGCGTCGGCGCGAGATGGGCATTGGCAGCGAGTGTATCCGCCACTTCCTTGCGGAAGGCCTCGTATTCCGGGCTGAATGAAAGGTCCATTGGACATGTCTCCGTTATTTTTGGCGACCTTGGCAGGCCTTCCCTTGGGTCCGCCAAGAGGCGCTTTCGCCTTTAACGACATCAGTCGTCTTTCCGCTTGGCAGACGCTGCGTAACCCCTCCTAGTCTGACCAAAATCAATTTGGAGGAATGCCAAGATGTCAGTCGAATTCGAAACCAAGGGCCACCTTGCGATCATCACCCTGAACCGCCCGGACGCCCGGAACGCCATCAACGGCGTGATGGCCCAGGGCATCGAGTCTGCACTCGACAAATTTGAGGAAGACCCGAACCTCTGGGTCGCTATCCTCACCGCCAATGGCAAGGCCTTCTGCGCCGGCGCCGACCTCAAGGAAATCAGCGCAGGCAATGGCGCTGCGCTCAGCACCAAAAAAGGCGGCTTTGCCGGGATCGCGCGCCGCGAGCGCACCAAGCCGCTCATCGCCGCCATTACCGGCAGCGCCCTTGCCGGCGGTACGGAGATCGCCCTTTCCTGCGACATGATCGTTTGCGCCGACACAACCAATTTCGGCCTGCCTGAAGTGAAGCGTTCGCTGGTAGCCGGTGCTGGCGGCCTTTTCCGCCTGCCCCGCGTCATCGGCATGCCCATGGCACTGGAAGTCATCCTGACAGGTGATCCGCTTTCCTCGCAGCGCGCTTATGAACTCGGCATGGTCAACAAGGTCGTCCCGGAAGCCGACGTCATGGCCGAGGCGACATCGCTCGCCGACCGCATCATGGCCAACGCCCCGCTCGCCGTTCAGGCAAGCCGCACAGTCACCGTGGATGCGCTCAAGAAGGGCGACGATGAACTTTGGAAAGCCAGCGGCACCGCCTTCGCAGGCCTTGTCACCACGGAAGACTTCAAGGAAGGCCCGCGCGCCTTCATCGAGAAGCGGGCGCCGGTCTGGAAAGGCAAATAGCCTAGTCCTCTCGAACGACACGTGCCTTTCCGCGGCCGATGGCCAGTGCTTTTATCGCGCCGCGGAAAGTCTGCACTTCCTGTTCCGTCCAATCAGCTCGGATCAGTGCTGACCGCAGATTGTCCTTCATCAGCGGCGTCTTTTCCGGTGGGAAGAAATAGCCGGCCCGCTCCAGTTCAAACTCGAAATGCTCGAACATCCGGAACACATCATCGCGCGTCGATGGGTTTGCATCGGGCATCGAGGGGACTTCTAGGGGTTTGACCTGATTTTGAGACGGGAAGTTTGACGGGTTTTCGGCTGCGTTCAACTTGCCCCACTCATGCACGAACACGCACACAGCCTGCGCCAGGTTCAGGCTCTTGAAGTCGGGATCCACCGGATAGGTCATTAAAAGGTCCGACAATGCCACGGCTTCGTTCGGCAAACCGGCCTTCTCGCCCCCGAACATGACCGCGGCAATGCCCTTACCATCACCTCCCGAGCGCCCGAAAGCGGCCGCTGCCGCCCCCACTGCATCCGTCACGCGCTTTTCGATACCGCGCAGCCGAGCCGTCGCCGCGATGAGATAGGTCACCCCCTCCAGCGCATCCTGCAGCGTTTCATGGACATTGACGACCACACCCGCATCAAAGGCGCCAGCTGACATCGTATCGGCTGCCGGATTGGGCCACCCGTCGCGCGGGCTGACAAGCCGCAGATCGGTCAGCCCGAAATTGCGCATGACACGGGCGGCAGCGCCTATGTTTTCACCAAGTTGGGGAGAATGGAGGATGACGCATGGTCTGCGCTGATCTGACATGTAGGAACCTGTTTTGACGCGGCGACCCGCTCTGCTATAGGCCACTCCAATAGCTCCAACCGCAAGGATTTCAAAACATGGCGAAGATCAAGGTCAAGAACCCGATTGTCGAGATGGACGGGGACGAAATGACCCGCATCATCTGGCAGCTCATCAAGGACAAGCTGATCCATCCCTACCTGGATATCGACCTGAAGTATTACGACCTCTCGATCCAGAAGCGCGATGAGACCGACGACCAGATCACCGTCGATGCTGCAGAAGCCACCAAGAAGTATGGCGTCGCGGTCAAATGCGCCACGATCACGCCCGACGAACAGCGCGTCGAAGAATTCAAGCTGAAGAAAATGTGGAAGTCGCCAAACGGCACGATCCGCAACATCCTCGGCGGCGTCGTCTTCCGTGAGCCTATCGTGATCTCGAACGTACCGCGCCTCGTTCCAGGTTGGACCAAGCCAGTCGTCATCGGCCGTCATGCTTTCGGCGACCAGTACAAGGCCACTGACTTCCTCGTTCCCGGCAAGGGCAAGCTCACCATGACCTGGGTCGGTGAGAACGGCGAAAAGATCGAAAAAGAAGTATTCGATTTCCCTGAGGCCGGCATCGCGATGGGTATGTACAACCTCGACCAGTCGATCCGCGACTTCGCCCGCGCCAGCTTCAACTATGGCCTGCAGCGCAAATGGCCGGTCTACCTGTCGACCAAGAACACCATCCTGAAAGCCTATGACGGTCGCTTCAAGGACCTCTTCCAGGAAGTGTTCGACGCGGAATTCGCTGACAAGTTCAAGGAATTTGGCGGCACATACGAACACCGCTTGATCGACGACATGGTCGCAGCCGCCATGAAATGGTCCGGCGGTTACGTCTGGGCCTGTAAGAACTATGACGGCGACGTCCAGTCCGACACGGTCGCACAGGGCTATGGTTCGCTCGGCCTGATGACCTCCGTTCTGATGACACCCGATGGCAACACGGTTGAAGCCGAAGCTGCACACGGCACCGTTACGCGCCACTACCGCAACCACCAGAAGGGCGAGGCCACCTCGACGAACTCGATCGCTTCGATCTACGCCTGGACGCAAGGTCTCAGCCACCGCGGCCGCATGGATGGCACACCGGAAGTCAGCAAGTTCGCTGCGACGCTGGAATCGGTCATCGTGAAAACAGTCGAAGCTGGCGACATGACCAAGGATCTCGCGCTCCTCGTCGGTCCAGACCAGGAATGGCTGACGACCGAAGGCTTTATCGAGAAGGTAGCTCAGAACCTCGAAGCCGAGATGTCGAAGGCATAAGACCTGCGCTCCAGCGCTAAAACATCAAAAGCCCCGGCGCCAAAAGGTGCCGGGGCTTTTTTAACAATATGAGACTGCCGGTCTCAGATGACGCCGCCAATAAGATGGCCAATACTGGCAGTGATCGCCATCGCCAGAGCGCCCCAGAATGTCACACGTATGGTCGGCCGAAGCATATCGGCGCCCCCCGCCCGCGCGCCTACTGCGCCCAGAAGCGCCAGGAAGCCAAGCGAGGCGACAGCCTCAACCCAGATCAGACTGGTCAACGGGACGAGCCAGACCAGCGCCAGCGGCAGCGCCGCACCAACAATGAACGAAACAGCCGATGAGAATGCCGCCTGTACCGGTTTTGCCGCTGTCAGGTCCGTAATGCCGAGTTCGTCGCGCGCGTGGGCCTCCAGCGCATTATGCGCCATCAGCTGCCGCGCGGCCTCTTTTGCCGTGTCAGGAGTCAGTCCCCGCTCGACATAGATACCCGCAAGTTCCGCATGCTCCGCCGCCGGTCCGTCTTTTAGTTCCTTGCGCTCGCGCGCAAGATCGGCCTGCTCCGCATCCGACTGCGAACTCACGGACACATATTCACCCGCCGCCATCGACATCGCGCCAGCAACAAGCGCCGCGACACCGGCAATCAGGATCTCCCCTTGAGCTGCCGATGCCGAAGCGACGCCGATGATGAGGCTGGCCGTCGACACGATGCCGTCATTGGCACCGAGCACAGCCGCACGCATCCAGCCGATGCGTGACACGAGATGGCGTTCAACATGATGATGGGACCGGGCCATGACTATCCTCTGCCGCAAGCGGTGTGTGACTGAGCATGACCTTATAGGTCGCTATTCGACGGAAACACCTAGTGATTCTACGGTACTCACCGTCAGGTAACCAACAGGCAGCCCGTTTGCGCGCTGGTAGGCTTCCATGGCCTTCAGCGTTGCTGGCCCGAAATCACCGTCGGCAGGCACCTTGTAGCCTTTTGCCGTCAGCGCTTTTTGCACTTCCGCAATCTTCGCTGCCGAGGCATTCGTGTCGCAAAGCACTTCGCGCCATTCGACACTGCCACCACCGGTCACAACACGTTTCTCAACGGTCCTGTAGCTGGCCGGAATGACCATTGTTTGCTCCTGCGCGGGCGTCACGAGCTTCTGCAGCGAAAGCGTCTCGTAGACAGCGGGCACGGCCTCTTCAACAACGCGAGCGGGCGTCTTCACCAGCTGCTTGGTAACTGTCTTGTATTTTGCCGGAATGATCTTCGTTTCGGTGCGCTCGGGCTGAAGCAGGCGGGTCCGCTTCACCTCATCATACTGCGCGGGCACCTCGACGCGGCAAAGCAGCTCGCCCGTCGATACGACCGAGCTTGCATCAGCGCTGGCCGCCGTCACATTGCGCCCATAGAGGCCTGCTCCGGGCTTCCATGTCGTATAAGCAGGCCGGATCAGCACTTTCTCGGAATAGGTCTCATATTCTGCGGGAATGACGACGGTCTCGATCCGCTCCGGCGATTCAAGAACCTGCTCGGTTTGTGTGTCGTATTCTGTGGGGATCACTGTGTAGGCCGTCGTGGCCTCCTTCACCATGATCTCCTTCGTATAGGTCTCATAGACTGCCGGGATGACCTTGATCTCCGTCCGCTCCGGCGCATCCAGCACCTGTTCGGTCACGACCTCTGTGGTCTCGGGCATCAATACGCGCGCAAAACAGGAACCCGTATCGGATGTCGGTGGATACTCCGCGCCGCCCTGTGCGCTCGCGAAGCCTCCCAGCGTCATGGCCAGGGCTGTGGTCCACAGCAGTCTTTTCATCATCATTCCCCTTGGCTGCGGTCGGCAACCCCACCCGATCGTATGTTCCTGAATCCGTTTTAACCCAGCCGGGCCTGACCTGCCAGCCTGTTCAGGTAAGGCGCGAACAGGCCTTCTGCGGCGCGCTGGCACTGGCAATCGGGCGATTCCGGGCTATACGGGCCACACAAGCAGAGAGGCTTCCCATGATTCCGCGTTATACCCGTCCCGAAATGGCCGAAATATGGTCTCCCGAAACACGCTTCGGCATCTGGCTGGAGATCGAAACACTCGCCGCTGAAGCCATGGAAAACCTGGGGATCATCCCTGAAGGCGTTACAAAGGCCGTTCGCGAGCGGGGCGCCTTCGAAGTCGACCGCATCGACGCCATCGAGCGCGAAGTGAAACATGACGTCATCGCCTTCCTCACGAACGTCGCCGAACATGTCGGCGAGGAAGCGCGCTTCCTGCACAAGGGCATGACCTCGTCGGACGTGCTGGATACCTGCCTCAATGTCCAGCTGGTGCGCGCCGCGGACCTCCTGCTTGGGGGCCTCGACCGCGTGTTGAAGGCCATCGAAACACGCGCCCGCGAGCACAAATTCACCCCAACGATCGGCCGCAGCCACGGTATCCACGCCGAACCCACCACGTTCGGCGTCAAACTCGCTACCTTCTACGCCGAGTTCAAGCGCGCCCGCGCCCGGATGGAACTTGCCCGCGAGGAAATCGCAACCTGCGCCATCTCCGGCGCTGTTGGCACATTTGCTAACATCGACCCCCAGATCGAAGCCCACGTGGCTTCCAAACTCGGCCTCGCCATCGAGCCGGTTTCGACTCAAGTCATCCCGCGTGACCGTCATGCCATGTATTTCGCCACGCTCGGCGTGATCGCCTCATCCGTCGAGCGCCTCGCGACAGAAGTGCGCCACCTGCAGCGCACCGAAGTGCTGGAAGCCGAGGAGTTCTTTTCGCCCGGCCAGAAGGGTTCGTCGGCCATGCCGCACAAGCGCAACCCGGTCCTCACGGAAAACCTGACGGGCCTTGCCCGCCTCGTCCGGTCGGCGGTCACGCCAGCCCTCGAGAACGTCGCCCTGTGGCACGAGCGCGACATCTCGCACTCTTCCGTCGAGCGCGGCATCGGCCCGGATGCAACAATCCATCTGGATTTTGCCCTTCATCGCCTGGCGAACGTTGTAGAGAACCTGGTCGTCTATCCGGAAAACATGATGCGCACGATCGACAGCATGGGCGGCCTGCACAATTCGCAGCGCATCCTGCTGGCCCTTGTTGAACATGGCGTCAGCCGCGAGGAGTCCTACACACTCGTCCAGCGCAACGCGATGCGCACTTGGCGCGGCGAAGGCAACCTGCTCGACCTGCTCAAGACCGATCCCGACGTCAAAGCCAAACTGACGGATGAAGAACTCGAAGACCTGTTTGATCTCGAATACCACTTCAAGCACGTCGACACGATTTTCGAACGCGTCTTCGGCGCGGCATAGCCCGCTAAAAACTGGCATAAAAATACCCTGCGAAGCGGAGTGCTTCGCAGGGTATTCTTTTAGGTACGCTACAAATCTAGAACGTGGTCGACAGGCTCGCTGAGATTGTCGTTCCGCGCTCGTAAGTATTGAACTCGGTGCGCCCCACATCGCCCTGGGTCATCTGATACTCCGAGTGTTTCGTGCCGAGCAGGTTACGACCTTTCAGGCCGAGCTCCACGTCGCGGCCGCCGAGCGTGAGTGTGCGATTGAACACCAGGTCAAGCTGGACACCTGGCTCCTCGACAACGTCCGGCAGGGCTGCAGCACCGATCCCAAAGCCGCGCTGAAGGATCCTGTCATCAACCCAGCCAAGAAGCAGCGTAAACTGGTCAACATCGCTCTCCCAGCCGAACTGCATGTTCAGGATATTCTGTGGCGTCCCCTGAAGATCGGAGCCATCCAGGCCGAACAGGGCAGCATCACGACGCGAACGCGAGATCGGGTCGAACACCTGATCGCCATCCTGAGCCTGCACTTCAGAAGAGGTGTAGGTGTAGTTGGCAGAGAAAAGCCACTCGCGTGCATCAAACCATGCATTCGAAATCGGCATGCTGAAATTCGTGCGATACTCCAGCTCCGCACCATATAGCTCGGCTTTCGGGCTGTTGATGAAGGTCGTTTCGAAAACGAATGAAGCCGTTGAGTATTGCACTTCCTCGATCGGGTTCTTGATGTCCTTGTAGAAGGCGCCAGCAGTGATGAACTGGTTGCGCCCAAGGTAATATTCGACACGCGCGTCGTAGTTCTTCAGTTCGCTGTCCACGAGACCGCTGTTGCCGCGGTAAACCCGGTCGGTTTCAGGATCGATGAACGAGGACAAGGCCAGTTCACGGAATTGCGGACGGGCAATCGTCTGCGAGTAGCCAGCGCGTAGCTGCAGGTCGTCAGCAAAGTTCCATGTCAGCGTAAACGTCGGCAAGACATAGTCATTGCTGAGATTCACATCGCCAGCACCCTGGTTCCCGAAGCGGTCGAATGTCTTGACCGTTTCTTCAGCGTCCTCGTAGCGGAAGCCAACCGTACCCCGCACGAAGTCGAGAATGTCGAGATCCGTCTGGACATAGAAAGCATTCACGTCGAGGCCAGCCGAATAGGAATCGTTCGGTGTCGTGATTTCCTGCAGGACGAAACGTCCTGGCCCGATATTGTCCGGCGAGAACAGATAGTCAGGACGCGCCTGCTGCACATCAAGCGGAATCGCGTTGCCCCCAACAAAGCGCAGCGACAGGAAGTCATAGCTACGCTCGGTCGACGCAACATCGAAGCCACCGGACATGACCAGTTCACGCGCATCGCCAATATCGACCGTATAGGACGCATCAGCCCCAAAGCTGCCAATCTTGTCCTCAAGATTGGAGAAGAGGATGCCGTAGTTATTTGCGGTGGAATAGAGTGGCTCACCGTCGGCATTTGGTGTGCGGCGCAGCGAACGGTCGTAAGGCGCATCGCGCGTGGACACGGCATACGCGCCACGCCAGGACAGGTCGATACCATTCACCTTGTGATCGCCACGCAGCTGCAGGAAGCTCAGCTCGCGCTCGAACCAGCCCGAGGATTCATCAAAGATCTCGCCCGTCGAGCCCGGTGCGTTGAAGTCCGTCCCTGTTGTGATCTCGGCCTGTTTGGTCGTCGTGTGGACGTAGAAGAGCGTGGCCTGGATTTCGTTGTCACCCCAGCCGATCGAACCAGAGCCCAGTGCATTTATTGTCGCGTCATACGCTGTCGACAATTGGCGCTGGTCACTGCCCAGAACGCCGCCTTCAACATATTGGCGTGTCGCGTCTCTGGTTGTCCAACCGGAGTCAAACCCAACGACGCCAATCAGACCGATATCATACTGGCCTTTGTCGAGGATGAGTCCGCCTTCAACCGAACCGCTTGGATTAGGATCCATCTTGCCCTGCTGGATCACAGACAGTGGCGAGTTGACGAGGCTCTCACCGATGATTTCAATCTGCGCCGGTGTCTGGTCGTTGAGTCGCTCACCAGAGGCGAGCAGTGCGCCGAGTGGACCCGGAATGTCCCGCAGGCCGTCGTCATAACCTGACCAGTCGAGATCGCCTCCACGAACGAAGAGACCGTCGGAACCCGTGGTCTCGGTGTTCGCAGACACGCCCGCCTTGATCGTCAGGAAATTCTCTGCCGGCTGGCGAAGCGTCTGGAGGTCGATCACGCCACCACCAAACTCACCCGGATAATTTGCGGAATAGGTTTTCTGAACGGCAGCACCTGAGAGAACGCTCGCCGGGAACAGATCAAGCGGAACGGTGCGGCGCAGTGGCTCAGGGCTTGGAAGCGGCGAACCATTGAGCAGGGCCGACGAATACCGATCGCCAAGACCGCGCACATAGGCAAACTTACCCGACACAATGCTGAGACCGCTGAGGCGCGTCAGCGCGAGCGCGGCGTTCGAGTCGCCCTGGCGTGTCAGATCTTCGGTCGAGAGGAAGGTCGCGACCTGGGAGGTTTCACGTTGTGGCTCCGGAATGAATTGACCACGAACAACGACTGTCTGGAGTGTGCGGCTGTCTTCGGGAGCGTCATTGGCGCTGCCAGTCTCCTGGGCAACGGCCAGAGGAACCAAAGCCAAGGCGATCGCTGTCGACAGCAACCATTTGTATCTGACTGGAATATTGGACATTTTTTTGAACCTAGCTTGCCGTAATTCAGGGGCTTTTCAATCAAGCCTTCCCTGTCGGCCGAAAATGGGAAGTGCCGGGACGGCGCGCACACAAGGCGGCCGTCCCGGCGGTTCTCAACTCAACAAGGGTCGCTGGCCTCGAGACCGCACGACCAGCCCTGCCACCAGGTGTCGGTGGTGTCTTTGACGGCGCCGATATAGTCGACAGCCTCAAGATCGCCCGAAAGGCCCGTCACATCGTATGGCGTGACGGCCGTTTCTGCCGGACCGTTGACGAAGGTCGATGTCAGCGTGTTGGCCGTGCCAGTCGAATTGTTGGCGTCGGCTGCGACGGCAGCGGTTGCTGCTGCAGCGTCAGAGCCATCCGTTGAAAGGCCGGCGGCACAATCGAACAGGACTGAGGCAAAGGACGGATCGACACCGGCCTGGTAACCAGCGACACCGTTGCCGGCCGAGTCTTCCCAGCGGAAGCATTCAGACAGGTTGCTGACGACACCATTCACATAGGTACCAATCGTGCCCGTGTTGAGACGGAGCGCGTTGCCTGAATTGTTGCCGATGAAGGTGAAGTTCGAAACCTTGGCATTGGAAGCTGGTGTGACACCGGCGACGCTACTGGCTTCAACCATGTTGTCACCACCAAGCGAACGTTGCTTCACGATAACGTACTGCAGGCTGCCATCGTAGCCATTGTCTGTGTCGAGTGAGTCGTCATCATTACCGGTAAGAACCAGGTGTTTCCCATTCACTGTGCCACCGAAGAACTCGATGCCGTCATCCGAACTGTTATGAACCTGGACATAATCCACCGTCGTGCCCGAACCGACGCCAGCAAGGCTGATGCCGTTCAGTTCGTTACCCGGCGCCAGAGCAAAGCCGGAATGCTTCAGGACCATGTAGCGGAGCGAACCGCTGTTATCGTCAGCCGTAACGCCACCATAGACAGCATCGGGATTGCTCACACCTTCAACGACGTTGTCGCAATTGACTGTGGCCGGTGTGGCGGCGTTGCGACAGCGGTTAATGGGTGCGCGGCCCAGGATGACGAGGCCACCCCATTCACCGATAGCCTCGGCTTCGTTGACCTGGTTGCCCGTCACATCAGCTTCGGATGTCATGACCACCGGGTTTTCCTTCGTGCCATTCGCGAAGATCTGCGAACCCCGATTGACGACAATGTAGTCCAGCCCGCTTCCGCCGAATACGGTCACGCCCGCTTCGATGGTCAGGGAAGCCGGGTCACCGCCTGCATCATTGCCATCGGCACCGACATCGACGCCGACATTGAGACGTCCCACGACTTCATAATAGTTGCCGCGCGTCAGGCGCACGTCATCGAGGATGGTGCCGGAAATGCGGCAAATCGTCTGATCATCGATCGAGATACCGGAATCTGCAGTGCCTTCGGGGCAGCTCGGATCCGGGAACAGACCGAATGTCCAGCCACTCGCCCAGTTCTGCGTCTCGGATTCCGCTGGACCAAATGCACCAATATATGTGGTCGGCTCAAAGAACGAGCCAAGCGACGCGGTGTTGAATGGTGTTACAGCAGCTTCGTTAGGGCCGGGGAAGTAAGAGGCCGCGAGCGTGTTGCCTGCCGTTGTTGTATTGTTGGCATCGGCTGCGACGGCAGCGCTTGCTGCTGCGGCATCGGATCCATCCGTTGAAAGGCCAGCAGCACAGTCAAACAGAACCGAGGCAAAGGCCGGGTCAACGCCAGCTTGGTAGCCTGCCGTACCGTTGCCAGCCGATTCTTCCCAGCGGAAGCATTCGGACAGGTTGTTCACGACCCCGTTTACATAAGTACCGACCGTTCCTGTGTTCAGGCGGAAGGCGTTGCCTGTGGCATTGCCGATGAAGGTGAAGTTCGAAACCTTTGCATTAGACGCAGGTGTCACGCTGGGTACGCCGCTGGCTTCAACCATGTTGTCGCCGCTGAGGTCACGCTGTTTCACGACCACGTACTGAATGTTGCTTGCCAGACCATTGTCTGTGTCCAGCGAGTCATCATCGTTACCGGTCAGCACAAGGTGCTTGGCGTTTACCGTTCCACCGAAGAACTCGATGCCATCATCCGAACTGTTGTGGACCTGCACATAGTCAATCGTGGTGCCCGATCCGACACCGCCAAGCGAAATGCCGTTGAGCTCGTTGCCATTGCCGATAGCGAAACCAGAGAAGCGGAGCGACACGTAGCGCAGTGTACCGCTGCTGTCGGTAGCATCTGCGCCACCGTAAATCGCATCAGGATTGCTCACGCCTTCGATGACGTTGTCACAATCGACCGTCCCGGGAGCTGCAGCATTACGGCAACGGTTGATGGGTGCGCGTCCGAGAATGACGAGGCCGCCCCATTCGCCAATGTTGTCACCGCCGAAATCATCCGGATTGGCCGCGCGACGCACCAGATCGTTCGCGCTGGTGAAGATGATGGGGTTGGACGCAGTACCGTCTGCATCGATTTCCGAACCACGATTAACAACAATGTAGTCTGCACCCGAGCGACCAAAGACAGTTACGCCTGGTTCGACCGTCAGTGTCGCAGCGGTGCCGCTAGTGGCCGTTCCGCTTGCGCCAAGATCCACACCGATATCAACCCGCCCGTCGATCGCGTAGGCAACGCCCGCAACATAAGGGAGCGTCAAGTCGGCAAGGTATGTTCCAGAAAGGTTACATGTCGTAAGGCCGCCAACTGCGTCGCCTTCGGTGAATCCGGTCGGGCACTCTGCAGTGCTGCCACCGCCGCCATCGCCGCCACCACCGCCGCCGCCGGGAGGTGTACCAGGATTGCTGGGCCCTGGTGATGCGATGTCGCTTCCCTGCGAACACGCAGCTAGTAGGCAAAGCGCAAGCGCGCTCACTGAAGTGCGGAAAATCATGATAACCCCTCGTTGAAACCACCGAACGAGCCCAACTGAATCGCGGGCTGTCAGGCGCTCAATAGCGGCGGGGCATGACATTCAATTAACGGAAATATTGCACTTTAAAGACAGTCCGTTCGCCCCTTCGCGCCGCCTGCAGCAGCAACACCTGTTAACCTCGCGGAACGTCATAAAACTTTCGCGAAAGCGACATGTGAGCGCGTTAATTTCAGAATATCCGTCCGACATTAAAGACAGGGCCAACGGCGCAATTTAAGGGGCTGCATCGGTGAGTGACCAGGATTTGCTATATAGACTGGAAGGTCGGCTGATAGATCTTGAGACAAAGGTTTCACAGCTTGAGAAGGCGATGTCCGAAATTCCCAAAGCGGAACCGGAGATTCCTGACGAGGCGCAGCGCAGGATTGATGCGGGTGAGCATCCCGTTCGCGTCATACGCGAGTTGCGTCTGCTGACTCAAAGCCAGTTGAGTGAGCTTTGCGGTATTCGTCCAAATCATATTTCCGCAATCGAACGCGGCCAGACCTTCGGTCTCAAAACGGCTCGTCGGTTGTCAGAGGCGCTGAATGTTCCCGCCAGCCTGCTATTCTGAGTATACGGGCGGCAGCGACGGAAAGAATGACGGCGTCACTGATGGCTGAATGGGCGCCATGTTCTCAACCATTACAATGATGTACTGTAAATCTGTTTGGCACTGTGGCCCGATTGCTGCATCAACCGTTAACGCGCCTCCTTTTTGCAAGGTAAACGGCGCAGAAGTGCCGATAAATATACTTAACATCACTACAGAATTAGACTGTTTGCGTAATATATGAACCCGCTAGCGAAACTCACAGCAAGTACAATGCATATCGTGCCGCGCGTACGCATAGTGCTTGATATTGTGCTGGTTGCCCTTCTCGGCTTGCTGGTCGCGCGCATCCTGTGGATTGCGATCGACCGGTCCGGTGCGGTCAGCAAGCCCCTTCCGCAATTCGTCATTTCCCAATCGGGATCCGCAAATGCTCGCGTCCCGCGTGGCGACACAACAATTCTCACAAGGGTCAATTACTTCAAACGCGCGGACGGTTCCGCATCTGGCAGCGCGCTTGTGCCCAGCGCGCCCCCGACAACACTGAACCTCAAACTGAAGGGCGTTCGTTCCGTGACAGGCGAATCCGGCGCGAACGGAACCGATGCGGCCGCAATTGCCATCATCCAGATGTCGGACAAGCAAGCGCGCAGCTTTGGCCCTGGCGACACGATCGTTGATGGCGTCACGCTCGACCGCGTACTGCCCGACCGGGTGCTGCTGCGCAAAGGGGGCCGTCTCGAAACGCTCATGATGGAGAGCAATGCCGACACGCTGGCTGTCCTTTCCCTGCCTGGACAGGAAGGCATGATCCAGGGCGAGCAACGCCCGGAAGTCGTCACATCCAGACCTGCCACGATAGACCGGGCACTGCTGGCGTCCCTCAACGTCGCACCCGTTCTGGAAGACGGCAACCTCGTCGGATATCGCCTTAGTTCGCCTGCCTCGTCTGCAGCCTTGAGTGGCACAGGAATTGAATCAGGCGACATCCTGACAAGTCTGGACGGAACGCCGGTCAAGGATATCGACATTCAGAGCCTTACAGAGCGACTGGCCCGGGCGCCTGAGATTTCAATGACCGTCAGACGCGGAAACGCGGATGTGCCGGTCACACTTCGTTTCCCCGAGGGAGAATAGAATGAACTTCCGCTTCGGCCTTACAGCCGTCCTGCTGGCCACGACCGCCCTGCCCGCCTTCGGGCTGGCTGGCGAGGCCACACCTCCGGCTGCACGCCACGTTCTGAACTTCGACGATGTGGAGCTAAGCTCCCTGATCGCCGATGTGTCGATCGTGACCGGCTACACGTTCATTGTTCACCCTGATGTCCGGGGCAAACGCGTCACGGTCACGTCTTCCACGCCGCTGACGCGCGAAGGCGTGTTTGAGGTTTTCCTCTCAACGCTTCGCGTCCAGGGCTTCACAGCCGTTCCTGCCGGCAAGAACACCTACCGCATCATCCCGGAACAGTCCGCCGTCAGCGAAGCCGGTACACGCTCCTCCAGCGCCAACAGCTTCGTGACGGAAATCATCCACCTCAACAATTTCAATGCGCTTGAAGCCGCCCAGATGGTCAAGCCGCTCGTCGATGCGCAGGGCCAGGTCATCGCCAACCCCCGCTCAAACACACTGGTCGTCGTCGATTATGGATCCAACATGCCGCGTATCCGACAGCTGGTGGCGGGCATTGATGAGGACCGGACCCGGACAGAAACCATTGGCCTGAAGAACATCCCGTCAGGCGAGATGGAATCCATTCTGATGGCCCTGCAGAAGAATGGCGGTGAGGACTCCGGCGCCTCAAACTTCCAGGCCATTGCCTCACAGACAGGCAACTCAATCGTCATCCGCGGTGATGACGTCACGATCGACCGCGCCCTGAAAGTGATCGAGCAGCTCGATTCGACGGACCGCGTCGAGGACACACTGCGCGTCATCTCGCTCAAGAATGCCGACGCCTCCGAAATCGTGCCGATCCTTGAAAAGGTCGCAGGCGCCATGGCCTTCCGCCGCGCTGAAACCGGCGGTGAAGTCACGCCCAGCACGATTGCCTTCCATGCGCCGACCAATTCGATCGTCATCAACGCTCCCAGCGAAACCCTCCTGACGCTGGAGCGCGTCATTCAGGATCTCGACAAACGCCGCGCCCAGGTCCTGGTCGAAGCCATCATTGTTGAAATGTCGGACGACACGGCGCGCGAGCTCGGCCTCCAGTTCCTGCTCAGCGGCACCGGCAATTCCACCGTGCCCTTCGCCTCCACCAACTATTCGCGGTCGGCGCCGAACCTGCTTGCACTGGCAGGCGCCGTCGCGGGCGATACACCTTTCAACACGGGCGACAGCAATCCGTTCGCAGCCTCCGCAGTCAGCTCCCTGCTGGGCCTCACCGGCCTCAGCGTGGGCATCGGCGGACAGGACGGCGATACGCTCTTTGGTGCCATCCTGACGGCGGTGGAAAGCGACACAAATTCCCGCGTACTCTCCAAGCCCTTCAACATGACGCTCGACAACGGAACATCATCCCTCCTCGTCGGCCAGGAAGTGCCGATCATTACCGGCTCCGTCCTCGGCAACGACAACACCAATCCGTTCCAGACGGTAGACCGCAAGGAAATCGGTGTGCGGCTGGATGTAACACCCCGCATTTCGTCTGACGATGCCGTGCGTCTTGAGATCAACCAGGAAGTCTCCAGCATTGCCGGCGCCATCTCGACGGCGACCTCCGACCTCATCTTCAACAAGCGCCAGATCCAGACCGATGTACTTGCCGACAGTGGTGAAATCATCGTCATCGGCGGCCTGATCCAGCAGTCGGACACGATTGCAAACGAGAAAGTGCCTATCCTTGGAGACGTGCCTGTCGCCGGCCGTCTGTTCCGGTCGGAAGGCAAGGCCAGCAAGCGCACAAACCTGATGGTTTTCATTCGCCCAACGGTTATCCGTGACCGCCAGAGCGCGCGCGACGTGACCGCACGCAGTTACCGGTTTATCCGCGCAGAAGAGCTCTGGAACGGCAAGGACGACAAGGTGAACTCGCTCGACGCCTTCGTCAGCGAGGTTCTGAGCTCGCCGCCTCCACAATAATTCGATGAGCACACACGCAGCACCCTCCCGGCAATTCACATACGCCTTCGCCAAGGACAAGGGCCTCATTGTCCTGCCTGATCGCGAAGCGCTGACGGTCGGCGTGCGTATGGGTGCTGATGCTTTCTCACTGGTTGAAGCGCGCCGCGCCCTTGGCCGCCCGCACGCCATCGAATCCATGGACGCCGCCAGTTTTGACCGCGCCCTCACGAACGCCTTCAGCCAGGGTCCGCTCGGCGCCACCGACATTGAGGCGGCTGTTGCCAGCCGTGGTGGCCTCGAAAGCCTGATCGACGACATCCCGGAAGCGGCTGACCTGCTCGGCGGCAGCGATGATGCACCCGTCATCCGCCTCATCAACGGGCTTATCTATGAGGCGATGAAGCGCCGCGCTTCAGATATTCATATTGATCCGTTTGAGGACAAACTGTCGATCCGCTATCGCATCGATGGTGATCTCGTCGAGGTCATCACGCCGCCACGCAAGCTTGCGGCGCCGCTGGTCTCCCGCATCAAGGTCATGGCGCGCCTCGACATCGCCGAGAAACGCCTGCCACAGGATGGCCGCATCTCGCTGCAGGCCGGCGGCCGCTCAATCGACGTGCGCGTCGCCATCCTGCCGACCCGCTTTGGCGAACGGGTTGCGCTTCGCCTGCTCGACACGCAGAACGCCCTGCTGACGCTTGAAGAGCTCGGCATGGATTCCGACACCTATCAGCGCTTCGATCAGGTGCTCAGCCAGCCAAACGGCGTGATCCTCGTCACTGGTCCTGTCGGCTCGGGCAAGACCACCACGCTTTATTCCTCCATCTCGCGTCTCAACACCGGAAACGTGAACATCATGACGCTGGAAGACCCGGTCGAATACGGCCTGCCGGGCATCAGTCAGACACAGATGGACTCCAAGGTCGGCCTCACCTTCGCCCGCGCCCTGCGAAACATCCTGCGTCAGGACTTCAACATCGTCATGGTGGGCGAGATTCGCGATCTGGAAACCGCCGAAGCCGCGTTCGAATTCGCCTCCACCGGCCGCCTCGCCTTCTCCACCCTGCACACCAATAGTGCGGCTGGCGCTATTACCCGTCTGCGCGATATGGGCGTCGAAACATATCTTATGGCGTCCACCCTGCGCGCCGTCATGGCCCAGCGTCTCGTGCGCAAACTGTGCGATGTCTGCAAGGAGCCCGCCGAGGCCGGAACCGCCGAATATGAAGCCCTCGACCTGCCACATGGTCAGGCCTTCACACACTACACGCCGAAAGGCTGCATGGCCTGCGGCAATACCGGCTTCCATGGCCGCATCGCCATCTATGAGCTGCTCGTCATCGATAATGCCGTGCGAAACCTGCTGCATGCGGATGCCACGGAAGATGCCATCGAAGCCGTTGCCTTCGCCGATCATCACCGCCTGATCGAAAATGCGCGGCGCTATGTATTCTCCGGCGAGACAAGCGTGACGGAAGTCCTGCGCGTCTGCCGCAAGGAGGCCCGCGATGGCAGCGTTTGAGTACGTCGCTGTCGATACAGGCGGCAAACGCATGCGCGGTGTCATTTCAGCAGACAGCCCCCGCGCAGCCCGCAAGGAATTGCGGATGCGCGAGCTCATGCCCATCGAGGTTTCTCCGCTCAGCGCAAAGAGCGCGCGCGGCGGCAAGGGCGCCGGTGGCCGCATTTCGGAAAAAGACCGCGCCCTGCTCGCGCGACAACTCGCTGTCCTCCTCCAGTCCGGCCTCACTGTCGAACAGGCTCTGACGGCCGTTGCGGCCGATGCGAAGCCCGAGACCGTCGCCATCCTTCACCGCGTCCGCAACGAAGTCACCGAAGGCTCGCGCTTTGCCGACGCCCTCGCCACCGCCCCCCGCGCGTTTCCGCCTCTCTTCAAGTCCGTTGTGGCCGCCGGTGAAATGTCGGGCCGACAGGGCGAAGTGATGGAGCGCCTCGCGATCTATCTTGAGAACACATGGCGCCTGCGCCAGAAGGTCCAGTCCGCGCTGATCTATCCGGCCCTCCTGGCCACGCTGGCCATCGGCATGGTCATCGCGCTCATGATTATCGTCGTGCCGCGCCTTGTCGAACAGTTCGACATGTTCGACGCCAAACTGCCCTGGCTGACCCAGCAGGTCATCATGATGTCAAACTTGCTCCGCAACTGGGGCTGGCTCATCGCCATTGGCGTCGTCGTGGGGGTCATTGCGCTCAATCGCCTCCTGCGCGCGCCCGGCGTGCGCGAATCCATGGACCGCTTCATCCTGCGCCTGCCCGTCATCGGCAATCTCGCCCGCACCGTCTCAGCCGCGCGGTTCGCCCGCATCTTCGCCACGCTCTCATCCTCGGGTGCGACTGTGCTGGAATCCCTGCAGGCCGCCCGCGGCGCGATGGCGAACAGCGTGTTCCGCAAGGCTGCAGACGAAATTGCCATTAAGGTCAGCGAAGGCGGCTCCTTCGCCGCTGCGCTCAAGAACACGCACGCCTTCCCGCCCATGATGGTGCATATGGTGGCGAGTGGCGAAGCGGGCCGCGACGTGCCCGGCATGATGACGCGCGCCGCCGAATTCCTCGAGGAAGAATTCGAGAACGCCACGTCCACCGCCCTCAGTCTGATGGAACCCATCATCATCGTTATTCTTGGCGGTCTGGTCGGGACAATCGTATTGTCCATCATGCTACCCATCATCCAGCTCAACACACTCGCGCTCCAATAGCGCCGCACGCAATCAGGAGGCCTCCATGACACAGGACCAGGACAACCAATCCCCCGAAACCATCCGCAAGGATGCCGGCTTCTCGCTTGTCGAACTGCTGGTGACCGTCTCGATCATGGCGCTGCTCGCAACCGCTGTCGTCATCTCTGTCGGCCCGGTGCTCGGCAAGTCCCGCGTCGATCGCGCGCGGTCCGATATCGCCGCCCTTGAGAGCGGCCTCGAGCAATACAGCTTCGACATGTTCAACTATCCGGGCGCGGATGTCGGGCTCGCTGCCCTCAAGACGCCACCCTCAGGCGCAAACGCCGCCCAGTACCGTCCCGGCGGCTACATCAAGCGCATCCAGCAAGACCCCTGGGGCAATGATTACATCTACAACGTGCCCGGTGTCCGCTCCGCCGGCGCCTATGACGTCTTCTCGGCCGGCCCTGACGGTCAACCCGGCAATGAAGACGACATCGGCAACTGGAACTGACCTGATCCATGAATCCGAACCGCGACCTCCCACTTCCACACGATGCAGGCATGAGCCTGATCGAAGTGCTGGTCGCAGTGTTCATCATGGGCCTTGCCGCCGGCATGGTCGCCATGACCATGCGTGCACCCGCAGACCCGCTTGAGGAAGCCGCAGCCCGCCTTGAACGCGACATCACCTCTGCAATGGACCTCGCGCTGGTGACCGGCGCCCCGCAGGGACTGAAGCTCACCGAGCAGGGCTATCAGCTTGTCACCTGGCGCAACCAGGCATGGCTGCCGGCAGCCGGCGGGAAGGTCACATTGGCCCGCAATGTGGCCTTCGACAGGTCCCGCACGCCCCCTCAGCGGTCCGGGAATGGTCCGGGAAGTCCCAATGAAGCCCCCCCCGAGGTCATCCTCGATACCACAGGTACCGCCCAAGCCGACCCGCTGATCCTTGAGCGCGGCAACCAGACAATCGAACTGACAATTGCGCCCGACGGCAAAGTGACATGGGAGGCGCCCAATGCCTGACCCCCATCGCCAGTCCGGGTTCACCCTGGTCGAAGTCCTTGCAGCACTTGGCGTTTTTTCGATTTCCGCCATCGGGCTGATCCATCTCAGCAGCGAAACCATGATCGGCGCCCGTCAGGTCGACATGCGCGCCCTCGCCGAAATCGAAGCCAATAATCGCATGGCCGACGCGCTCACCACCCCCCCGCCGCTGCCCACCGGCGTCATTGCAGGCGAATCCACCCAGCGTGGCCGCAGCTTTGACTGGAACCGCACCGTCACGCCAACGCAGGAAAACGGTCTTTTCCTCGTTGAAATCACTGTAACCGCACCAGAAAGCGGACAGGTTCTTGCACACCTGCAGAGCTTGAGGGTCGGCCAATGAACCGCCCCAGCGCCGGCTTCACGCTCGTCGAGACCCTTGTTGCGCTCGCCGTCACAGCAACGCTGGCGACAGCTGGCACACTCATGATGCTGCAGACCCTTCAGGCCAGCCGCGCCGTGAATACACGGATGGACGAGGCGCGTTCACTCGAGGCGGCCTTCGGTCTGATGAGGTCGGATTTCAATGAGGTCACGCACCGTTCTTCCTCCGCTCCAGATGACCTTTACCCGCCCATCGGCTTTCAGGGCTTGAAGAGCGACAAGACCGGCGAGTTGATCACGTTCGTCCGGTCCGGATGGATAGCCCCCCAGATCGGCAGCCAGCGCAGCGACCTCCAGCGCGTGGCTTATGCCTATGACAAGGGCACACTGGTTCGAAAGGCGTGGCTCCGGCCAGATCCGGTCAGCACCACGCCTGTTGTCGAGCGCGTCCTGATGGAGGGAATAGACAAGCTCGACATCCGTTACCGCCGAAAAGGCGCCTGGTTCGATGCGTGGCCAGCGACGACCAGCGGCGACTATCCTGATCTCATTGAATTCAAGATGACATTCGCTGACCAGGATGAACTGACCCTCACGTATATGCTTGGTGCCATGTCATGACGCCCCACGTTTCCCCGAAGGATCGCGGCGCCGCGCTGCTGTCGATCCTGATGATCGTGGCCGTGATGTCGGTTGCGGCGCTTGCTGCTGTCGAGGCGCTTGGGCGCTCGCTCAGCCTCGCGCGTGTCTCGTCAGAACGGTCCCAGACCATATGGGCCAGTCGATCAACAGAGGCGCTCGGCGTCCTTGCTGTGGCCCGGATCAAGACCTTGGGCGACGATGCCATCCGGGAAGCACTCGAAACCGGCCAGAGCATGACCTTGCCGTTTGATCGCGGCGTGATCCAGGCAACACTCTCTGACGCCTCCAACTGCTTCAACCTGAATACCGTCACGGGCGAGGCCAATGACGTCAATCACATCAAATTCCAGCGCCTGCTCGAAGCCATGGATGTGTTCCGCTCGGACGCTCAGGCGCTTTCCGAAAGCCTGGCCGACTGGATAGACAAGGATTCCTCGCCCCGGGCATATGGCGCCGAGGCTGGCTATTATGGCACCCTTGAAACTCCTTACCGTTCCGCCAACGCACCGCTCGCAAACTTGACAGAGCTACGAGCCATAAAAGGCTTCACCCCTGAAATTATCGCGATGATCCAGCCGCTGGTCTGTGTCAGGCCAGACCATTTCCAGACCGCCCTCAATATCGAGACACTCAAAGAAGAGGATGCGCCCCTGCTGGTCGCACTCTATTCCGGCGAACTTACCCTTGAGAAAGCCCAGTCGGTCATCCGCGCCAAGCCACTTGGTGGCTGGCATTCGCTGGACACGTTCCTGCAAAATGAACACATCCAGACCATCGCCGTCGCCGCACGCGACGATTCCATGCTCTCGCTGAAACCCAGCAACCTGCGTTTGACAGCCCGCATTGTGTCTGGCTCAACACAGGAAACCCTCCAGCTTGTCTATGCAATGGACAAAGGCGGCCAGGCCAGCCTTATCCAGCGCACGACGGGAGACTTCTGATGGCCCGGCGCCTTTTTACTCTTATGCCACCTTCGGGCGCGCCCACGGAATTCGCGCTCGTCAACGACAGGAGCATCAATCTCCTGTCTGCCGCAGACGCGAATGTCTCCTCTGGCGATGATGTGGTCGTGTTCGTACCCGGTACGGACGTCGGCTGTTTCGAAGTACGCATACCGGCACAGGGCGCGGCCGAAATTCGGCGGTCTGCCGCCTTTGCCCTTGAAGATGAAGTCGCCGTTCCTGTTGAAGAAGCCCATGTCGCGATTGGTCAGACACTCGACAGCGGATTGCGCCCTGTACATGTGGTTGAGCCGGCGCTCATGGAAGAATGGGTCGCGCGTCTGAACGCGTCTGGCTTGAAGACGGCTAAACTTGTGGCCGACGTCTCTGTCCTGCCCGCAGCCCCCATGGCCGTAGACGCCGGAGACCACGTCCTCGTTTCCACAGGCGAAAAACGGTTTGCCATTGATGCCGCGCTGCCAGACGACGCGCTGAAAGCCCTCGCGAATTCGTCAAAAGCGCCGCTTACAACGTCCAGTGCCGCACTCGCGCATCGGCTCGGTGTGTCAGCAAGCAGCGCGTCGTCTCTGCCGGTTCTCGCGCAACTCGCCCAATGGGCCGAAACAGCTGGTGCACTGACCGACCTCCGTCAGGGTCCGTTTATCAGTCGCAAACAAGCCGATATCCGTATTGGTGCGTGGCGCTCAACGCTTCTACTGGGCGCGGCCGCTGCCGTCGCTCTCCTTGCGATGGTCGGGCTGGAAACCTGGTCCCTTTCGCGCCTGTCCGATGTGCTCGATCAGCACGCGCGTGGGATCTATGCCGCATCATTTCCCGGGACGCCGGTGCCCAGCAACCTCGACGCAGCGGTGCGAAACCAGGACGCCGCTCCCGCCGCCAACCGGCTGGCCTTCCTTGATGCCACCGCACTCCTCTATGAATCCATTCCCGCTGAAAGTGGCATTTCAATTGAGGGGCTGCGTTATGACCGGCAGACCGGGCGGCTTCTCGCAAATATGGTCTATCCAAAATATGGCAGCGACGCGGACCTCAAGAATGCACTTGAGGCCAAGGGCCTCGGCGTTTCGCTCGGCGACTCCCGTCAGCAGGATGACCGGGTTATCGGTGACCTGACACTGGAGGCAGCCCAATGATTGAATGGTGGGACAAACGCAGCCTGCGCGAGCAAGGCCTTGTAGCCGCGGCAGCCATCCTGCTCGCGCTTATCATCCTGTTACAGTTCATCATTGTTCCCCTGTTCGCCGGGAGGGCGGAAGCGGCGCTCAAAGCTGACCAGGCTTCTCGTACATTAGACGTCATGACATCGCGCGGCCTGTCGCCTGCAGCCGCGAATGGCACGCAGGCTGCCCCTGCACTCGATCCAGACAGCAGCCGGCGCGCCATTCTCGAAGCTGCCACAAGGCGCGGTCTGGCCATCGCACGCATTCAGGTCAGCACTGAAGGCGTCATTAAGGTCCAGATCGATGACACAAACGCAGAGAACATTTTCGCCTGGCTCTTTGACCTACGCAACACAGCCTCCCTTGAGGCCAGTCGCGCGACAATGAATGACACGGGCGCAGGCCTAGTCCGCTCAAGTTTCGAATTTGGAGGCAAGCAAGGATGAAGCGGATCGCTCTCATCCTCGTCTTCGCGGCGGCGCTTATAGTGGGTCTGGTTTCAGGCATTCCCCTGTCATTCGCCATGCGCAACGCTGGCCTGATCGAACAAGGCATAGGCTGGCAGCAGGCGCGCGGCACCATCTGGCACGGACAAGTCACAGGACTGGTTTATCGCGGCACGCCCGCAGGCGCGCTGGATATCCGATCGTCCCCGCTATCGCTCTTCACAGGCTCAATCGGCTCAGACATAAACTGGGGCGCTCCTACCGGTCGGGCGCGTTTGAGAGTCTCAATCTCACCATCGTCGGTGAACCTGTCCAATCTCGGCGCTGAAGTGGATATCAGTCGGCTGGACGGCATCCATGACGAACTGCGCCGCGTCGGCGGCACGCTCAAACTGTTCAATGCCGCCATTCGCCTTGGCCGCAACGGACAGTGCACCAGCGCGAACGGCTCGGCACAGCTGGATCTCGTAAGCCGCCTCGGTGTCCAGTATGGCCGCGACTGGCCGATGCTCACGGGTTCACCTGTCTGCACCGACGGCACACTCAAACTGCCGCTGTCCGGTGACGGACAGAATGGCGAACGTTTTGAGATCACACTATCGACCTTGCCGGATGGGCGTACAGGCATGGACCTGCATGTCGAAAAGCTGGATCCACAGGCAACTGCTGCCCTTGCCACACTTGGCTTCACAAAATCCGGGAACGGGTACACCCTGCGCCGGGAAGCCGCCCGGAACGAGGAGAATTGATCATGCCAAGCCTGCGTCTCAGCCACTTGGCCATGATCCTCCTGAGCGGCGCTGTCTTCACCGCCTGCACAAGCAAGCCCACACCAGAAGCGCCCACAATAAGCGCGTCGGATGTCATAAACCGGACCGGCGAGCTGCCGCCGCAGACGCTTCCCCCAGGCGCTTGCGGCCTCTTCCTCTGGACCAATGGGGAGCCGCTCCGCTTCATCTTCTTCGCAAAAGCCGGCACTGACACAGCTGTGATGGAGATAGATGGCGAGCAGCGTGAATTGCGTCTCACATCCTCCAAGGGTGATTTGTTTGGCCAGTTCATGACCCGCATGACCTACGCGTCCGACCAGGGCAATGTCGGCGTCAGCTTCAGTGCTGGTGAAATGCTCGACGGCGGTCAACGCATTGAAGATGGCCGTCTCTCGCTTGTCGCCAAGGATGGCTGGGAAACCATGATCCCCGTCTTTGGCCTCTCGGCCTGCCAGCCGGAGAGCCGCTGAGCCAGGCAGGTAGGGCACGACGGACGCTATTAGCACCTATAGAACAACGTAAACGGCGCCCTCAAAAGACACCAGTGGATAAGTAAGCGTAGAATTCAAAGACCGAAAAACAGCAATCTTTCGTTGTTTATCAACTACGAGATATTGTTATTCAATAATTTCGGTGTTACCAAGACTCATCAAGGCACAAGAGGATGCGCGCAGAAAACCGCACCTCACGCCAGACACAAGATGAGCATTTCGCCGATGACTTATGCAGAAACAGCCCAAAAACCGCCCTTCCGGCTGGGTCTCCTGATCAAGCGACTCATCTTTTTGGTCCTGCCAGTCCTGGTGTTGATAGGTGCGGCTGGCGGCTTCATCGGCATGAGCGCCCTCAAGCCCGCTCCCGAGGAGAAAGCAACCATCATTGAAGCGCTCCCTGTGCTCACCGCAACAGCGCGCAAGGAACCTGTAACGATCACGGTCCACGGCCAGGGCGCAGTGAAGGCCCGCTCCGAAGTGAGTCTTGCCGCAGAGATCACTGGCCGGGTCGCCTATGTCTCCCCGAATTTCCTCGCCGGCGCGCAATTCAAGCAAGGTGAAACACTCGTTCGGCTCGAGGCGCGCGAATACGAACTCGGCATTGTCCAGGCCGAGGCCGCCGTCGCCCAGGCGCATACAGCTCTTATGCAGGAAATCTCCGAAGGCCAGATTGCAAGCCACGGCGCCGAGCAACTCGGCATCTCTGACGTCTCCGACCTTACACTCCGCCGCCCTCAACGCGCCCAGGCTGAGGCCCAACTCGCCTCAGCTGAAGCGCGCCTCGACGAAGCCCGTCTCCAGCTCTCTCGCACCCGGATCGTTGCGCCCTTCCCCGGGCGTGTGCGCCAGAAGTCGGTCAATGTCGGCGCCTATGTCTCTCCGGGCGCGCGTCTCGGCGATATCTATGCCAGCGACGTGGTCGAAATCGCCATTGCGCTGAGCGACGCCGATCTCGAGAATCTGGGCCTCGGCATCGGTTTTTCAGAAGCTTCCGGCCAAAAAGGGCCACCCGTTACACTTGAAGCCACTGTTGCAGGCATGCCTCATAAATGGTCGGGCCGCATTACCCGTACCGATAGCGGCTTTGATCCCGAAACCCGGGTCCTCTTTGCCTATGTCGAGGTCGCCGACCCTTATGGCAAAGGCGCAGACAATGGCACGCCACTCGCCACCGGCCTCTATGTTGACGCGGTGATTGCCGGTCGCGCCCTCGACGAAAGTGTCGTTCTCCCGCGCACCGCCCTGCGCGGCAAGGCTTCGGTCTATGTCGCACGTGATGATGACACGCTCGAAATCCGCCCCGTGAACGTCGCCTTTTCAGACCGGGAGCGCCTCGTTCTCACAAGCGGCGTTTCTGCAGGCGAGAAAGTCATCACATCGCCTGTGCGCGCCGTAGCCGAGGGTATGAAGATCAAATCTGTCGACCGACTGGAAACAGCCTTCGCGGCTGAAGCCAGTGCGTCGAACGACTAGAAGGGAACCGGGGGCATGTCGGGATTTATCCGCTGGTGGGCAGACAACAAGGTCGCTGCCAATCTTCTGATGATCGCCCTGATCATTGCGGGCATCGTCGCCTATCTCCGTATGGAGCGCGAGCTTGAGCCCTATGTCGAATTCCCCGGCGCGGCGATCACCGTTGTATGGCGCGGCGCCTCTCCCCAGGACGTTGAGGAACAGCTCACCGTCCGCATGGAAGAGGCCGTCAGCACGGTGGAGGGTATCAAGGAACTGAGCTCCAGTTCCTATGAAGGCGTCGCTCGCGTGGTCGTGGTCGGCAATGAAGACTTGGACGAAGGCAAGTTCCTGCAGGAACTGAAACGCCAGATCGATTCCATCAGCACATTCCCATCCGCAGCCGAACCCGCTCAGATTCATGTTTTCCGCAATCGGTATGAACTGATGCGCATCGCTGTTTCGGCCGATGAAAGCGTCAGCGAACAGGAGCTGAAGCGTTTTGCCGAAGCCACCCGTCGGGAAATCGGTCTGCTTGGCTATGTGCCGTCGGTAGACCTGTTTGGCGTGCGCAATGCGGAAATCTCGATTGAGGTCTCCGAAGAAGCCCTGCGCCGCTATGGTGTCAGCCTCTCCGAAGTGGCCAATGCGGTCGGCGGAACCTCGGTCAACATCTCAGCCGGTAATGTCCGCAGTGATGGCGGCAATGTCCAGCTGCGCACCCGCTCACAGGCGGACACGCAGGCTGAATTCGAGAACATCATCGTCAAACAGATGCCAAACGGCGCCGTGGTCCGCGTCTCCGACATGGCCAAGGTCATCGACGGCTTTGAGGAAGTGAACCTTCTCGCCACGGTCAACGGCAAGCGTACGATTCTCGTTCAGGTCATGAACGGCCCGAACATGAACATCGTGAAGATGGCGAAGAATGTGCGCGGCTATTACGACGAGGCTGTCAAACACACGCCCCCCGGCATCACGATGACCATATGGCAGGACTCCTCCATCGACTATATGAGCCGCATAAGGCTTATCGGGTCGAACTTCCTGATGGGCCTCGGCCTGGTCCTGATTACGCTCCTTCTCTTCCTGCGCCCGAAGATCGCCATCTGGGTCGCGGTTGGCATCGGTACGGCCTTCGCCGGCGGTCTCGCGCTGCTGCCGCTGATGGACGTCTCATTCAACATGATCTCCACCTTCGCCTTCCTGCTTGTGATTGGCGTGATCGTTGACGATGCGATTATTGTCGGCGAGGCTATTCACTCCCGAACGGAAGACGGCGAAGAAGGCCTGACCGCCGCAATCAACGGCACGACGATGGTCATCAAGCCGGTCATCTTCGCGGTCTTTACAACAATGATTTTCTTTGCGCCGTGGATGATGCTCTCGGGCGGCACCAGCGAGTTCACACGCTCCATTTCGCTCGTCGTCATCCTCGCGCTTACATTCTCGCTCATTGAATCGCTTCTGATACTGCCGGCTCACCTGTCACATCTGAAACCCGCCAGTCGCGACAGCCGTTTCGCGCGCTTCCAGGACACGATTGCCAATTCCATCGTCTGGGTCGCGCGCAACCTCTACCGCCCGCTCATGGTCGCGGCTTTGCGCCAGCGCTACCTGACAGCAGCCATCTTTGTCGGCGGCATGGTGCTCTCCGTCGGCCTCCTGACAAACGGTCTCGTCAAGACGATCTTCTTTCCAGAAACAGAATCCGATCAGATCGCCGTCACGGTTGAGCTGCCCGAGGGCACACCCTATTCCCGCACACTCGAAGTCCTGGCCCAGATCCAGGCTGGCGAGAAAGCGCTCGAAGACGAAATCAATGCCTCGACCAATGGCGAAGGCAAACTGATCGAGAACTGGTACACCCGCTCACGCGACAACAATGTCCTCGCGCTGGTCAAACTTGTGCCGCCCGAAACACGCACGCTCACCGCCAAGGAAACGGCCGAACGCCTGCGCGCCCTCATCGGGGAAGTACCGGACGCTGAGACCATCACCGTCAACTACAAGAATGCCGACACCGACCCGCCGATCCAGTACATGCTCAACTCTACCGACTTGGACGCGCTGAACGCAGCTGCTGAAGATTTGATGTTGAAGCTCCGCTCCTATGACGGCGTCTACAATGTCGTGAACGACGTCCAGAGCGCGACCGATGAAATCCAGTTTGACCTGAAGCCCGGCGCAGAATCCCTCGGCATCACCACCGCCGATGTCGCCCGTCAGGTCCGGCAGGGCTTCTATGGTGAGGAAGTCCAACGCCTGCCGCGCGATGGTGAAGATGTTCGTGTCTTCGTTCGCTATCCGCGGTCTGACCGAGAATCCCTGGATTTTCTCAACAACATCCGCATCCGCACCGCCGATGGGCGTGAGCTGCCACTCTATGCCGTTGCCGACATTCGCTTCGAGAAAGGCATTTCGCAGATCAATCGACGCGAACGCCGCCGGGCCATTGTGGTCAGTGCAGAAGTCGCGGCCGAACGGATTACCGAAATCCGCAACGAACTCGACAACAATTTCTTCGAAAGCTTTGACAAAGCTCATCCACAGGTTCGGCGCGGCAATATAGGCCGGGCACAAGGCGAGGCTGAATTCTTCGCCGAGATCATGACGCTCCTGCTGATCGCAATAGGCGTCGCCTATTTCCTCGTCGCCGTGGCATTCAAGTCTTATGCAGAACCAATCCTCATCCTGCTCGCCGCCATTCCGTTTTGTTTCACCGGGGCCATGGTCGGCCATCTCGTGATGGGTTTCCCGCTCAGTATCCTGTCCTATATGGGCATAATGGCAGCGGCCGGCGTCGCCGTGAACGACAACCTCGTCCTCATTGACTATGTACACCAGCTGCGTGATCGCGGCATGGACGGCGCACAAGCACTGGTCGAGGCCGGTACACGCCGCTTCCGTCCAATCCTGCTCACCTCGCTCACAACCTTTGTCGGCCTCCTGCCGCTGATGCTGGAACGGTCCATCCAGGCCCAGTTCCTCATCCCGATCGGTGTGGGGCTCGCCTTCGGTGTTCTGTTTGCGCTCTTCGTCACCCTATTCTTCGTTCCGGCCCTCTACGGCATCGGGGCCGATATCAAGCGCTTCTTCGCCCATCTCATCACAGGCAAGCACTATCCTGCCTTCGATGCGCAGCTCGATATGAAGGCACTGGAAGAGATCGCCCCTGTTCCAGCGGAATAAAGGCAGGGCCTGACCCCACAACGGAGCTTAGGCCCTTGCCTTCATGGGGCTCATCGCTAAACCCCACGAAATGCTGACCATTTCGAACCTCGACTATCGTATTGAAGCGCGCCTCCTGTTTGAAGGCGCCTCCGCCCAGATCGCGTCTGGCTGGAAAGTCGGCCTCGTCGGCCGCAACGGCACGGGCAAGTCCACGCTGCTGAAGCTGATCCGCGAGGAGATCACGCATCCAACCAATGACGGCTCAATCCGCCTGAATCAGGGCGCCAAGCTTGGCTGGGTCGCGCAGGAAGTCGCCCCGACAGACGAGACCATTCTGGAAGTCGTTCTAGCCGCCGATACCGAGCGCCACGCCCTGATGCAGGAAGCGGAGACGGCCGAAGATCCTATGCGGATCGCAGATATCCACACCCGTCTCGTCGATATAGACGCTTGGTCAGCGGATTCACGGGCAGCTGAGGTCCTCATGGGCCTCGGCTTCACGCAAGCAGATCTTGACCGCCCGACACGCGAATTCTCCGGCGGCTGGCGCATGCGTGCCGCCATCGCGGGCGTCCTCTTCTCTCAGCCTGACCTGCTGCTGCTTGACGAACCGACCAACTATCTCGACCTCGAGGGTGCGGCGTGGCTTGAGGGCTATATCAAGAAATACCCGCACACGGTGCTGATCGTCTCGCACGACCGCGAAATGCTGAACCGCTGTGTTACCCACACGATGGCGCTTGAGCACAAGAAACTCGCGATTGTGCCCGGTGGTTATGACGCCTGGCTGCGCCTTCGCTCCGCCAAATACGCCCAACTTGAAAGCCAGCGCGCCAAGCAGGAAGTCGATAAGGCCCACCTTCAGGCGTTCGTTGACCGCTTTCGCGCCAAAGCGTCCAAGGCACGCCAGGCCCAGTCGCGCGTCAAAATGCTCGAAAAGATGCAGGACATCTCCATCCCGATGGCCGAACGCACGGTGCCGTTCCATTTCCCCGAGCCCGGCGACAAGATGGCCCCGCCACTGCTGGAACTGCGCGGCGCAGAACTCGGCTATGGTACCGATGCCAGCATCCTGCGCGGCGTGACCCTCCGCCTTGATCCCGACGACCGCATCGCCATTGTTGGCACCAATGGCCAAGGCAAGACGACGCTGGTCAAATCCATCGCCGAGCGCCTGCCCCTGATGGACGGCGCCCGTGTGACCCACAGCAAGGTCCGCATCGGCTATTTCTCGCAGGACCAGCTGGACGAGCTCACACCCGGCGAAACCGTGCTCGACCACGTCCGCCACGCCATGCCGAAGGAAACACCGGTCGCCAAACAGCGCTCGACGGCATCCCAAATGGGTTTCAGCCATGAAAAGGTGGAGACCAAAGTTGAAAAGCTCTCCGGCGGCGAAAAAGTTCGTCTGCTACTTGGCCTCATGGCCATGGAGAAGCCCCACATCCTGATCCTAGACGAACCGACGTCGCACCTCGACATCGACAGCCGCGAAGCGCTGATCTATGCGCTGAACGACTTCAAGGGCGCTGTTCTGCTCATTACCCACGATATCTTCCTTGCTGAAGGTACAGCTGACCAGCTCTGGCTCGTCAAAGACGGCAAGGCGGACGTCTATGATGGCGACCTGCAGGATTATCGCGCCCTCGTCCTGCAGGCGGATCGCAACAAATCCGACAACAATCAAAAAAAAACAAAGTCCGAGCCGGTTGAGCCAGCCCCAAAGCTGAACAAGGCCGACCAGCGCCAGAAATCTTCCGAGTCCCGCAAAGCGGCCTCCGGTCTCAAGCGCAAAGCGGACGACGCCGAGAAGCGGCTCGAAAAGATCAATGCCAAAATCGGCGCCATTGATACGGATCTGTCACGCCCCGGACACAGCTCGGAAAAGATCCAGGACCTGCTCCGTCAGCGCGCTGATCTCGCGGCCGAAGCCGAGTCGACCGAGATAGACTGGCTTCAGGCGATCGAGGATTATGAAACGGCTCTTAACGCCTGATCACTGCTGTACGTCCGCCTGCCGCGACCTATTTGTGCTATTAACCACGTTAAGTGAAATTTGTCTGGGCAGGACAACCCGTTCTAAGGGACTGTCGCAATACTACCCCTGTACAAGTCGGGATAAATTGCGCAGTTAGAAATTGAAAAGGCCGCAAAGAATTTGCGGATCGGGAGAGCTTGTTTTCCATTCGGCAGACAAGCTCGCAAGGGACAGACATGGGTGTTTCAGAGAACCTGAAAAGGGCCATCGCCTTCCCACGGGAGCAGGTGACCCTGTCGCATACGCCGCTCAACGGTCTCGCCATTCTCGATTCCGAAGATAGCGCCAACACGTCGGCGAAACCGACGATCCTGCCTCCAATCTATCCCGAATGGCTCGGCGACCGCCTCTTTGCCCACACCCACGGCTGTAGATTCAACTACGTGGTAGGGGAAATGGCCCGCGGAATTGCGACGACGCGAATGGTCGTCGAAGCAGTAAAAGCAGGGTGTGTCGGTTTCTATGGAAGCGCAGGCCTGTCTCCGGATGTGATCGAGGCCGGAATTGCAGAGATAAAATCCCATCTTTCGACCGACCAGACAGCTTGGGGCGCCAACCTGATCCATTCCCCGCAGCAGCCCGGCTATGAAGCACGCGTTGTCGACCTTTTCCTCGCCAAGGGTGTGCGACGTGTCTCCGCCTCGGCTTTCATGAAACTTTCGGTTGATCTGGTTCGATACACCGCCGTCGGACTTTCCCGCGCACCGGACGGCACCATTCATCGAGCCAATCACGTCTTCGCCAAGGTCTCCCGCGCTGAAGTCGCCGAGCCCTTCATGGCCCCCGCCCCAGCCAAAATCCTGCAGGACTTGGTCGCCAACGGCGCCATCACTGCCGAGCAGGCAGAGCTCGCCGCCCAAGTCCCGGTTGCCGCCGAGATCACCGCGGAATCCGATTCCGGCGGCCACACCGACAACCGACCGGCCAGCACGCTCTTCCCCTCTCTCGTCCTTGCCCGCGACCGCGTGGCCGCCCGCACGGGCGTCGACGCCAACGCCATCCGCATAGGCCTGGCCGGCGGCATCTCGACGCCGATGGCCGTCGCCGCAGCCTTCCAGATGGGCGCTGCCTACGTGCTCACAGGCTCCGTGAACCAGTCCGCCGTTGAATCCGGCCTGTCCGAAGCCGGCCGTCGCCTGCTCGCCAAGGCTGGGCCCGCCGATGTCACTATGGCGCCAGCCGCCGACATGTTCGAGCAGGGCGTCGAAGTTCAGGTTCTGAAACGCGGCACACTCTTCGCCATGCGCGGCAAGCGTCTTCATGCCATCTACCGCTCCGGTGCCAGCTACGAAAACCTTCCACAGAAGGATCGCGACTGGATCGACGACGTACTCGGCGAACCGTTCGACGCCGCATGGGCCCGCACCCACGCCTATATCGCGCAGGCCAATCCCGCCGAGGCCAAACGTGCCGAAACGGATGGCAACAAGCGCTTCGCCCTCGTCGCCCGCCGCTACCTCTTCATGGGCGCCCAGTGGGCCCGCGAAGGCACGCCCGGACGCGAGATGGACTACCAGGTCTGGTGCGGCCCAGCGATGGGCGTCTTCAATGAATGGGTTGCCGACAGCTTCCTTGAGCCCGTCGAGAACCGCACGGTCAGGCAGATCGCCTGGAACCTGCTCGAAGGCGCTGCCCACATCACCCGCGCCGGACAACTAAGAGCCCTGGGCCTGCCCGTTGCCCCAACCGACTTCAATTACGCGCCCCGCCAGTTCGCAGACGCCCAATGAGACATATCCATGAGCACTGAGACCCGCACGTCCCCCGAACCGATCGCCGTCATTGGGGTCGGCTCTATCTTCCCCGGCCGGGGCGGCAATACCGGTTTCTGGCGCGATATATTCCAGGGCCGCGACCTGCTGACCGAAACACCCGCAAGCCACTGGCTGATCGAAGACTATTATGACGCCAACCCGCTCACGCCTGATCGCACCTATGGTCGGCGCGGTGGCTTCATCGCTCCCCTTCCATTCGACCCCATGGCTTTCGGCATTCCGCCCAACGCCCTGCAACACACCGACAGCGCCCAGCTTCTCGCCCTCGTTGCTGCTAAGAATGCGCTCGACGACATCCAAAGCACCAATGGCTGCGAGATAGACCTTACACGCACGAGCGTCATGCTCGGCGTCGCCTCTGCCACCGAACTCACGGCCCACATGGCAGGCCGCCTACAGCGCCCCGTCTGGGTCAACGCCCTGCGCCAGTCCGGCATCGGCGAGCCTGAAGTGCAGGAAATCGTCAAACGTATTGAAGCGCATTATATCGAGTGGAAGGAAAGCACCTTCCCGGGCCTGCTCGGCAATGTCGTCGCCGGACGCATCGCCAACCGGCTTGATCTCGGAGGCGCCAACTTTGTCACTGACGCTGCCTGCGCCTCCAGCCTGTCGGCCCTGAACATTGCCGTGCAGGAACTCCGCGCTGGCGACTCCGACACGGTGCTGGCGGGCGGCGCCGACGCGCTCAACGACATTCTCATGTATATGTGTTTCTCGAAAACACCGGCTCTCTCGCCAACAGGCGACTGCCGCCCCTTCTCCGCAGATGCAGACGGAACGATGCTCAGCGAAGGCGTCGGTATTATCGCGCTGCGCCGCCTGTCGGATGCAGAGCGCGACGGCAACCGCATCCACGCGGTCATTCGCGGCATGGGCGGCGGCTCTGACGGAAAGGGAACGGCCATCTACACGCCGCTCCCGTCCGGGCAGGCCCGCGCGATTGAGCGCGCATACGTCCAGGCTGGTTATGGCCCGGAATCCGTCGATCTCGTCGAGGCTCATGGCACTGGCACAAAGGCAGGCGACAAGGCTGAACTGGCTGGCTTGCACCTTGTCTTCGACGGCAAAGGGGACGGCACGCCATGGTGCGCCATTGGCTCGGTCAAATCCCAGATCGGCCATGCCAAGGGTGCAGCAGGCGCTGCCAGCCTGATCAAGACGGTGCACGCCCTCAGCCGCAAGATCCTTCCGCCCACGATCAAGATCGCCGAACCGGCAGACGTCCTGAAGGACAGCAAGAGCTTCTACCTCAATAGCGAAGCGCGCCCGTGGATTTCACCGACCAGTCGTCCGCGCCGCGCCGCAGTCAGTTCCTTCGGCTTCGGGGGCAGCAACTTCCACGCAACGCTTGAGGAATATACCGGCCCGACGGCACTCCAGCCGCCGCGCGTTTTCCCATCGGAACTCTTCCTCGTATCGGCTGGCACGCCAGACGGCCTCGTCGAGCAGCTCGAAACCCTCATTCATACCGAAACAGCAGAAGATGGTTTCGCCGCCCTCGCGGCCACCACGCATGAGGCCTTCGAATCCGATGCCCGCGTCCGTGCCGCCATTGTCGCCGACGACCAGAAAGACCTCGCCGCCAAGGCTTCCCGCCTGATCGGCCAAATCGAATCCGGCACACTTGGCACGGCTCCGCTCGGTGCAGGTATCCACGCCTCCACTACGCCCCCCGAAAACGGCAAGATCGCCTTCCTCTTCTCCGGCCAGGGCAGCCAATATGTCGGCATGGGCTCGGACCTTGCCATGGCCTTTCCCGCTGCTCGCGCAGCCTGGGACATGGCCGCAGGCCACGCTAAGACTGGCCCGCTGAAGCTCCAGCGGCTCGCCTTCCCGTCAGCCGCCTTCGATCAGGTAGAATTCGGCGAGCAGACCCAACGCCTCACCGAGATGCAACATGCCCAGCCCGCCATAGCAACCGTTGCCTTGGCCCAGCTTGCCTTGCTCGAACGCCTCGGCATCGACCCGGACATGGCCGGCGGCCATAGCTTCGGCGAGATGATGGCCCTCCATGTTGCGCGAAGCTTCGACGCCGAAAGCGTCCTCAGCGTCGCGGCCGCACGCGGTCGGCTTATGGCCGAGGCTGCCAAATCCACGCCCGGCGCGATGATGGCCGTGCAGACCGATTCAGAGACTATCGCGCCGATCGTCGCCAAGGTCACCAATGTCGTCCTCGCCAATGATAATGGCCCCAGCCAGGTCGTCCTCTCCGGCCCGGTTGACGCCATCAAGGCCGCTGAAGCAATCTGTATCGAGAAGGGCCTGAAAGCCCGCCGACTTCCGGTTGCAACCGCCTTCCACTCATCCATCGTCCACGCCGCCGTTGAGCCTTTCGCGGCAGAGCTGACGGCCCTGCGCCCGCGCAAACCGAAACTCCCGGTCTACGCCAACGCGACGGCCTCACCCTATAATGTCAAAGCCGCAGACCTGCCCGACGTCATCGCTGGCCAGATCGCCACGCCTGTCCGTTTCCGCGACCAGGTAGAAGCCATGTATGAGGCCGGCGCCCGCCTATTTCTCGAAGTCGGCCCCGGTAATATCGTTACCGGCCTTGTCCGCGATGTCCTCGGGGACCGCCCGTTCCGTGCTGTCTCGCTAGACAACAAGCGCGCCAATGGCCTCAGCCAGTTCCTCTCGGCCGTCGGCGAACTCAGCGTAGCCGGCCAGTCGCTCGATCTTGCCGCCCTCTTCGCTGACACGCCGCCGCCAGTGCCGGCGCCGCCACCATCGAAGCACGCAGTTTACATAAACGGCGCCAATTACGACAAGCCCTACCCGCCAAGGAATGGCGCAGAAGGCCGCGCCGCTCCCAATGTAGCACGGGCTCCGACCCAACCCGCTATCACCGCTGCACCGTCAACACCTCCGCCCACACCGCAACCGGCGCCCGCGCCAACCGCCGCTTCACCCGACCAGACTCCCAGCAGGACTTCTCCCATGACCGACACGCCCCAGACCTATACCGCCCCCGCGCCGGCCTCCTCCTCTGCGGAACGCATCTGGAGCGACGTATCACATGTTCACTCCGAATACCTCGCGACCATGGCGGCTAGCCATACGGCCTTTCTCAATGCGGCCGCATCCCTGCTGAGCGGCCAGCCGGTTTCGCAACAGCCGAGCCCCGCGCCGGTCCAGCGCATCGCCGCGCCGGCCCCCGCTCCTCAACCAACGCCACAGCAAGCGGCCCCTGCGCCTCAACCCGCAGCCCCTGCGCTCGCGCCACAACCCACGCCTGCGCCCAAGCCCTACACGAACGGCGCGGCAGCACCGGCACCACAGCCTGCACCTCAGGCGCCACCACCTGCTCCTGCTGCGCCAGCGCCTGCCTCGGCGCCCAAGGCTGCATCCGGCCAAAGCCCGGTCGAACTCGTCCAGTCCATCGTATCGGAAAAAACCGGGTACCCGGTCGACATGCTGGACGCGGACATGGACCTCGAAGGCGAACTCGGTGTCGACTCCATCAAGCAGGTCGAGATCCTCTCCACCCTGCGCGAACGCATGCCACACCTGCCGGAAATTGATCCCGAACAGCTCGTCGAACTGCGCACAATCAATGCCATCGCCACAATGATCGGCGGATCCACCCCGGCACCCGCACCTTCCGCGCCTGCCCCGGTCGCCGCAGCACCGGCGCCCGTCGCGGCCCCAACCGCTGTCTCAGCGCCGGCCTCCAACGGCAATGGCATCACACCAGACGTTATCCGCGCCCTCGTTGCAGACAAGACAGGCTACCCATCCTCCATGCTCGAAGACGACATGGATCTCGAAGGCGAACTCGGCGTCGACTCCATCAAACAGGTCGAAATCCTGTCGGCCCTGCGCGACCAGCATCCCTCGCTGCCCGAAGTCGACCCGGAAGCCATCGCCGAACTCCGCACGATCCGGAAAATCGCCGATTTTTTCAGCTAGGGGGCGGTGAGGATACGTCCTCAGCTCACCGTTCCCCAGTCATGGTTCAGCCCGTCGCCGCCTATGGCAGCGACGTTTGCCCGGTCCGCTTCACCGCGCCGGAACCGCTGCCAATGGCTAATATTCCAAGCCTCGGCACCGTCGAGATCACCGATGCAGACCCCTCCATGGCTGCAGCCCTCGCCGCCGCAATCGGTGGAAAAGCGACCCGCGTCGCAACGCCATCCGGGACGGCCGACACTGTCATCCTGACAGAGGGCCTGACCAGCCATCCCCCTGCTGACCGCCACTGGTCAGCCCTCGCACAAGCCCGGACCGCCCGCGCGCCCGGCGCCCGCATTGTCCTTCTGCAAAGCACTGAAACGGTCTCCGGGCTGTCCGGCCTCTCTCGCACGCTGCGCAAGGAATGGCCGGGCGTAAGTATGACCGCACTCTCCCTCTCCGCCACGGACGCCGCCACCCGGACCACGCACACACTCGCGGCCCTGACTGCTTCACCAACCGACCGGCTGCTGACCGCTGATGGCCAGTCCCGCGAAACCCACATCTCATCAACGCTGGCACCGCCCACTTCCTCGGCACACACCACCCCAGCCCTATGGCTTGTCACAGGCGGCGCGCGCGGCGTCACCGCCACCTGCGCTATTGAGCTCGCCCGCCGCACAGCAGGCACTTTCCTGCTCGCTGGTCGCTCTGCGCTCAGCCCGTGGCCAGAAGGCGTTGCCCAAACGCAGGACCTGAAGACCCTCCGCGCGGCGCTTGCCCAACAGGCCGTTGCCAGCGGGGAGAAGGTCAAACCCGCCGACATAGACCGCATAGCTCGCGCCGCCCTCGCTGGACAGGAAATACACACCACGCTCACCGCCCTCGCCGCCGCTGGCGCCAATGCCCACTACGTCCAGCTGGACCTGTCCGACACGGCCACGCTCGCACCCGCTATCGCCGCCATTCAGGCCCAACATGGCGCGATCACTGGGTTTGTCCACGGTGCAGGCGTGCTCGCCGACAAACTGGCCATGGAGAAGACCGAAGCTGAAGTCCGCAAGGTCTTCGGGCCCAAAGTCGACGGCCTCCTCGCCCTTCTCGACACCATCAATACGGCCCAGCTCGCCCATGTCGGCCTCTTCTCATCGGCCTCTGCCCTGTTCGGCAACACAGGACAGGCCGACTATGCCATGGCCAATGAGTGCCTGAACCAGCTGGCCCGCCAGCTCCACGCGCAACTCCCCAACGCGCAGGTCAAATCCTTCAACTGGGGGCCATGGGACGGCGGCATGGTCGATGCCGGCCTCGCCGCCCACTTCGCCCAGCAAGGCATATCCCTGATCGGACAAGCCGATGGTGCCCGTATCTTCGCTGATCAGCTGCTCAGCGGCGACCGCAAAATTGTCGAACTCCTCGTCGGCGACGCATGGAGCGGTGCATGACGGCTTTCGAGCCCATCGCCATTGTCGGTCAAGGCTGCGTCCTGCCCGGCGCGCTCTCGCCAGATGCACTCTGGAAAGCCGTCGTCGGCAATGAATGCCTCATCACAAGCGCACCCAAAGGCGCCTTCGGCCTGACCGACGCCGAAGAAGCCGCCTCCCGCTATGTTGCAGGCTTCGTCACCGGCTTCGACACCATCTTCGATCCTACCCGCGCCAAGCTGCCCGGCCTCACTGCCGCTTCTCTCGACCCCGTCTGCCAATGGCCCCTCCACGCCGCCCTGCAAGCGTGGGACGAAGCAGGCAAGACAACTGCCGCTGCAGACAGGCGCGGCGTCTTCCTCGCCAACCTCTCCTACCCAAGCCGCGCCAAGGCCGCTTACGCCGCTGACATCTGGACCAGCGGCAAATCCATCCGCCCCGCCACCGATGCCTTCAATTCCGGCTTCCCAGCGCATATCCTGGCACAAGCCATTTGCGCCACCGGCCCCGTCCTTGCACTCGATGCCGCTTGCGCCTCCTCGCTCTACGCCCTCGAAATCGCATGCCATAAACTCCAGACCTGCCAGATCGACGTCGCCCTCGTCGGTGCCGTCAACGCAGCCGACAACCTCATTCTTCATATTGGCTTCGAAGCGCTTCAGGCGCTCAGCCCCACAGGACGCTCCCGCCCCTTCATCAAGGGCGCAGACGGCCTCGTCCCATCCGAAGGTGCCGTCGCTGTCGTCCTGAAACGCCTCAGCGATGTCGCCCCAGCCGACACAGTCCACGGCGTCATTCGCGCCATCGGCCTCTCCAATGATGGCAAGCGCAAAGGCCTGCTTGCACCCGATGCCACAGGGCAGGCCGAGGCTATGCAGCGCGCCTATGCCGATGCAGGCATCAAGCCCGACAGCCTAGACTTCCTCGAATGCCACGCCACCGGCACCCCCGTCGGCGACAGCGTTGAAATCGCCGCCGCCTCAAGCGTCTTCGGCAAAGATCGCGAACTTCCCATCGGCTCACTCAAGGCCAATACGGGCCACCTGATCACGGTCGCTGGCCTAGCCAGTCTCCTAAAGCTGACGCAGGCCATGGCGAACGAAACCCTGCCGCCCATGCCTCTGAATGGCGAACTGATCGACGCACTTTCCTCCCCAGCCCTTCACCCGCTCTCAACGCCCAAAGACTGGAAAACCTCGGGCAGTCCCCGCCGCGCCGCCATCAGCAATTTCGGCTTCGGCGGAAACAATGCCCACCTGATCCTCGACCAGTACGAGCCCACAACAGGCGCCATTCAGGTTGCCCTACCGGACACCCCAGAAGACGACATCGTCATCTGCAGCGCCGCGCTCATGGCCGGCGCAGACTGCGGCGAGCGCTATGTCCTCCGCCGCCTGATGAACCACCCGGTCACCCCGGCAAAGTCGTGCGAGACCGTAGGCGCCGACCCGCGCCATGCCCGCACGCCGCCCAATGACCTGCTGCAGGCCGAAGCGCAGCAGCTCGCGGTCCTCTCACTTAGCCGCTCTGTCCTCGATAAAGTCTCACGGCCGAATCCCGAACGCGCCGGTGTGTTCGTCGGCATGGGCTGCGCCGCGGACTCCGCCCGCTGGCTACTCCGCGAACGCGTCGCCAACGCGTTCGGCATCACGCCCGGCACACCTGAACATGCGAAAGCGCAGGAAGGCATCGCCCCACCGCTCCAAGCCGCGACCGTCCTTGGCGCCATGGCCAACATGACCGCCAACCGCATCACCTCAGCCGAAGACCTGCGCGGGCAAGGCTATGCCATCTCCTCTGAAGGCGTATCCAGCCTCGCCACACTCGACATCGCCTGCGATGCCCTCCGCGCCGGACGCCTGGACATGGCCGTCGTCGCAGCGGCCGACTTTGCCACAGAGACAGTCGCAAAAACCGCCCTCGCAGGGCTGGGCGCCGAAACCCCGGGCGACATGGCCGCCGCCCTCGTCCTCAAACGCCGCGCCGATGCCGAAGCCGCCGGCGACCCGATTCTCGCAACCCTCGGTCCGGTCGCATGGAGCCCCGCAGCCGAAACCGGCACTTCCCTCATATCCGCCGCCTACGGAGCTGCCCCTGCCGCCTCACCCCTCTTCGAACTGGCCGCCGCCGCGCTGCTCATGGCCCGCGATCAGGTCATCACGCCAGAGGCCGCGATCCCGAACCTGACTGGCGACCCAGCAACGCATACCGTCACTGCGCCCACCACGCGCCTATCGCACGGCGCCAGCGTCTCACTCACCGGCGCCCCACCGCAGCCGAGTCCCGACCCACTTCGCTCCCCGCCACACCTGGTATGGGCCTCCGGCGCCACGCCAGCCTCCCTCGCGAAGAAACTCCGAAGCGGCCGAACCGGCGGCAAAGGCAAGTGCCGCATTGCGCTCCTCGCTTCCGATGAATCCAAACGTGACGCCCTCATAGAATCCGCCGCGAACGCCCTCGAAGCCGGCAACACACCTGAAGGCCCTGGCATTTATTACGGCGAAGGCGAACCCGACGGCGAACTCGCTTTCGTCTTCACCGGCTCCGCCGCCGTCTATCCCCGCATGTCGCGCGGCCTGTTCATGGCCTTCCCGGAACTTGGGAAGCAGCTGGCCACCATTTCTCGCGCCACGGAAATGGCCGCGCTGCTCACACACTCCGGGCTTACCGAATTCGAACAGCTCTGTGCCGGCACACTGGTCAGCCAGGCCCACACGATCCTCCTGCGCGACGTGCTGGGCGTCACGCCAACCGCCGCCCTCGGTCTTTCGCTCGGTGAAAGCAACGCCCTCTTCGCCTTCGGCTTCTGGAAAGATCCCGGCAAGCTCCTCGACGAGATCGAAGACGCTGCCATGTACGAACGCCATCTCGGCGGTGACTTCGAAACAGCGCAGGCCGCATGGGGGCCGAACGTCCCTTCTGACTGGGCCAACTGGCACATCCAGGCCCCGCTGGAAAAGCTGCGCGTCGCCATCGCCGCCCACCCGAATGTCGAGATCACGATCATCTATTCCGCCAATGACTGCCTCATCGGCGGCCCCTCGGCGGAATGCCGCGCCGTCGCAGAATCCCTCGGTCCCCGCGCGGGCGCCGCAATGCACCAGCATCTGATCGTCCACGCCAAGGCCATGAAACCCTTCGAGGGCCAGTGGCGCAAGCTGCACACGCGCCCCGTCTCCCGCGTCCCGGGCATCCGCCTCTACGCCAATGCCATCAATGCCAGCTACACGCCGACCAAGGCACGCGTCGCCGACATGCTGACCCGTCAGGCCGTCGACACGGTCGATTTCCCACCGACCGTTCTGCAGGCGTATGAAGATGGCGTACGCACCTTTGTGGAACTCGGCCCCCGCGCCACGCTCAGCCGCGCCATCTCCAGCATCCTCGGCGACAAGCCCCACGTCGCCGTCGCCACCGACCGGATCGTCGCATCTGACCTCGCGCAAATCGCCCATTTCACCGGCACGCTCTTCGCGGATGGCCGCCACATCAATATTGCCCGCGTCGCCGAAAGGCTCGATGCAGCCCGCAACAATCCCTGGACAGGAACCGACCCCATGCCCCTCACGACACCGGTTCACTATCCGACCCCCAAAATTCCGCAATCGCGCCCGGCCCCAGCAGGCGGCCTGCCACCCGCTCCGGCCCTGCCTGTGCCACATTACGCCCATAGCAGCGCCGTCACAGTCGCGCCTGCACCGCGCCCATGCTCCGCCCCCAAGCCCCGCACGCCCGGCGCCCCGCCCCGCACGCCCGGCGCCCCGCCCCGCAAGGTCGTCTCCGGCAACGAGCCGCTCACCCCGCGCGCGCCGACTGGCCCGGCATGGACACGCCCTGCTATCGAAGCCGCCTCGCGCGGCCTGATGTCAGATTTCTTCGGCCCCGAATTCATCGGACAGGACCAGTTCGCCCGCCAGGTCCGCCTGCCTGCCCCGCCGCTCCTGCTCGTAGACCGCATCACAGGCATCGATGCCGAGGCCGGCGTCGAAAGCCTCGGCGTGATCTGGACCGAGACGGACCTCACCGCCGACGACTGGCATGTTCGGGGTGGCCGTGTCCGCCCCGGCCCGCTGATCGAATGTGGCCAGGCCGATCTCACACTGATCGGCTGGATGGGCGCCGACCTTAAAAACCGCAACGAGCGCGTCTACCGCCTCCTTGGCTGCGAGATCACCTTCCATGATGGCGGCCTGCCCGGCCCCGGCGACACGCTCGCCTTCCAGATCGAGATCACCGGCCACGCCACGCTCGCAGGTGTGCGTATGTTCTTCTTCCAGTATGACTGCATGGTCGGCGACCGGAAGGTCTTCTCCGTCCGTAATGGTCAAGCTGGCTTCTTCACGGACGACGAACTGGCCTCCGGCAAGGGCGTCATCTGGGACGCCGCAACGAACGCGCCATCCATCGCCGCACCGCACCCGTTCGACACGTCGCGCGCCAGCGCCAAGCGCGCCTTTTCTGCAACGGACCTCGCCGCCTTCCGCGCCGGCGACGCCTTCGCCTGTTTCGGCAAGGGTTTTGAATTCTGCGCTGCCCATTCCCGCCCGGCCCACCTGCCGGACGGCCAGCTCGCCTTCTTCGACGAGATCACGGCTTTTGATCCTGCCGGCGGCCCATGGGGACGCGGCTATCTCAAGGCCCGCGCGCATGTGCCCACCGATGCATGGTTCTATCAGGGCCATTTCCACGAAGACCCGTGCATGCCCGGTACGCTCATGGCTGAAGCCGCCGTTCAGGCGCTCGAATTCTACGCAGCCGCCGCAGGGCTCACCATCGAACGCGACGGCTACGTCTTCGAGCCCATGCCCGGCGAAACCGCGAAATTCGTCTGTCGTGGACAGGTCATTCCCGACCGTGCCCACGAAGTGACCTATGAAGTCTTCATCGATGATGTCATTGATGGCGAAAGCCCGGTCCTCTACGCCTCGCTCCTTGCCAGCTCTGACGGAAAGAAAGTCTTCCACTGCCCGCGCTTCGCCATCCGCCTGCGCAAGGACTGGCCGGCGCCCCACACAACCGACACGCCGCTCCGTGTAGGCCCGATGGGCGAAAGCCGGGGCGACCATGCCGCGCTCCTGAACTGCGCCGCCAGCGCGCCCTCCTCAGCCTTCGGCGAACTCTACCGCCCCTTCGACATGGCTGGCCGCGCACCGCGCCTGCCCCAGCCGCCCTATCACATGATGACCCGCGTCACGCAGGTCTCGACCCGTCCCGGCGTCAAGGAAGCGGGCGCCAAAATCACCGCCGAATACGACATTCCTGCAGACGCCTGGTATTTCCGCGACAATGCCAATGGCGCCATGCCCTTCGCCGTCCTCTCCGAAATCGTCCTCCAGCCCTGCGGCTGGCTCGCAAGCCATTGCGGCTTCGCCCTCGAAGGCGGCGAGCGTTTCCGTAACCTCGACGGCGACGGCGAAGTCTTCATGGAAGTCGGCCCGCAAGACGGCACGATCATCGTCGACACGACGCTGACATCCTTTTCCAAGGTCGGCCCGATGACCATCGTTGCCTTTACGCTGAAGGCACGGCTGGCCGATGGCCGACCGGTGATGAACCTAAACACCCAGTTCGGCTTCTTCCCCGCCGCCGCTCTCGTCAGGCAGGCAGGCCTCGCCGTGACGGACGCCCACCGCGCCCTCCTGAACCTCGCCCCGAACCGTGACGGCACCCTGCCGGCCGCCCCTGTCGCCCGCGGCGACCTGCGCATGCTCGACCGGCTCGACTATTTCGACGCCAATGGTGGCTCGGCAGGCCTCGGCCTCGCCCGTGGTCGCCAGTCCGTCGATCCGCACGCCTGGTACTTCAAGGCCCACTTCTTCCAGGATCCAGTTCAGCCGGGCTCACTTGGCCTCGATGCCCTCGTTCAGCTTCTCTCCCACGCCGCCTGCCTCAAAGGCCTCGCAAACAGTATGACGTCGCCGCGCTTCGAGACAGTTGCCGCTGGCGCGCCCGTCAAATGGATGTATCGGGGCCAAGTCGCACCCGACAAACAGGAAGTCACGACAGTGATGGAAATCATGGACATCGCCACCTCCGGCAATCGCACGCTCATTGCCGGCAAGGGCAGTCTCTGGTGCGACGGCCTGCGCATCTACGAGGCAAGCCTGCTGACAATCGCTTTGGAAGATCGCCCCTAGTCGCGCGCCACAGCAACGCTCAGGGCCACGTCACCCTCCCAGCCAGACCAAACGGTATAGGTCACACCCGCCATGTGGATCTCGCGGAGCGGGTGCGGATCTCTGACCAGCCCCTCAACCGGCACCTGCACCGATTTCGCCCCGGCGCGCATTCCGCGTCCCGTGGCTTTCAGAACGGCTTCCTTGATGGTCCAAAGCGTGAAGAAGGCCCGAAGCGTCTGCTCAGGCTCATTTTTCGCCAATGCGAGAAAAGCCGCAGCTTCCGGCTCGCTGGAAACCATGCCCAACATGGCCCGCCAATTGAGGTCCCGCATAAGCTCCACATCTGCGCCGATAGCGAGTCCATCGCCAAGCGCCACAAGCGTCCACCCGCCACTGCGGGAAACGGAAACGCTCCGCTCTGGCACGTTTTTCAGTCGCGGAGCCCCTTCATCTGAGCGGGCAAAGCGCACCTCGTCCGCCCTAATTCCAAGCCGCTCAGCAATCATAACCCGCGCACAGACAAGCGAATCCCGCAGACGACTGGCCGCCCCCTCATCCACCAACTTCGCCACCCGTGCAGCCTCTTCTTCGCGGATTGGGGGAATGGCGTCGCCCAAACATTCCGCCCAGGTTGAGCTGTTGCACAAAGTCGCCTCAATGCTTACCTGTCCTGTCACTACATTCAGGAATGACTGGACAGGCCACAAACGCTTTAAGTTTTCATCCGTTTCCATCACCTATCCCGATCCACCGCACGGCAATATCTGGCTCATGTCTTCCCCAATTAGCCGGTTTAGGACGATTTCTTGCTTCAGATACGGGAATACCTGAGCAGTACGTGTGCAATCCGCCCCAACATCCACCTACAGCATTTGAGCACTTGCAACAAATTGCAAGGTGCAGCATTGGTTACATGGGTCGGTTGTCAGGGGTGTCATTGCAGCATGGTAATGCTGCGCCGCAAAATAACCAAAATTCTCAGTGAAACGAAAGCTGAGGTGAGGCGTAATGCCCGGTTGGAAGGCGCTATCAATAGCGCCAGCAATCTGCTGGGCGTTTTTGTTTGCCTCAGGAAATTCGTAACGCTTTGAAAGACCATGGCGTAGCCGACAATGAGGTTGCCTTGAAACTGACTGAACGTCCTTACTTCATTCCCGCTGTGGCCCTCGGCGCAGCGACGCTCATCCTTGCGGGTGGCGCCCTGATCGTTTCAATGTCGTCCAACCCGTCGCGCAAGGTCGCAACCGATGGCGCAGCACAGACCGCCGATATCGAATCCGTCGATCCCGATGGTACGAATCTGCCCCCAACGGCACCCGTGGTAACACCGCTCGACTCGGTCGCGGCCATCACGACTGAACCGCTCGCGGAAATCCCCGCGGATACTGCCAAGGTCGCTTCCGCCACGCCAACATCCGCCCCTGCGCAAGCCGCAGCCCCTTTCAGCTTCGAGCAGGTCATCAACAAGGCCCAGGCTTTGTCCGAGCACGAAGTCCAGAAATCTCCGCCCGTGCCCTCGTCCGCCGCCGCGCTCAATTACGACCAGTATCGCCGCGTCGAGTTCAAACGCGAAGCCGCCGAGTGGACGCCCGACGAAACGGTTCCCTTCCGCGTCCACTACGATCCGCGCGGGTACCTCTTCAATGACGAGGTCAAGCTCAACATCATAGAGAACGGCGTCGCGAAACCTCGTCCGTACAGTGAAGCAGATTTCTCATTCTTCGACCTCCCGCTATCGGATGAAGACAAGACAGCCCTCGGCTTTGCTGGCTTCCATGTCACCACGCCGCTCAATTCGTCCGGCAAGTGGGACGACCTGATCAGTTTCAAGGGCGCCAGCTTCTTCCGCGCTCTCAGCGCCGGAACAGTGTATGGCGCCTCGGCCCGGGGTATCGCCATCTCCACCGCCTCACCATCGGGCGAAGAGTTCCCGTCCTTTCGCGAATTCTGGCTGGTAAAGCCTGAACCCGGCGCTCACTCCATGACCGTTTATGCGCTACTCAACGGCCAGAGCATGACGGGCGCCTTCCGCTTCATCATTACGCCCGGCACAGCGACCATGATTGATGTCGAGGCCGTCTTTTTCCCGCGCCGCAAGCTCCCCGAGGTCGGTATCGCGCCAATCACGTCGATGTATTATTTTTCGCCGCACAGCATCAATCGCGGCAACCGCGACTACCGTGTCGCCGTGCACGATTCCGAAGGCCTGATGATGCAAATGCACAATGGCGAATGGGTATGGCGTCCGCTCGTCAATCCGAGTCAGCTTGAAATCTCCAGCTTCGCGACAGAGCCGCCGCTCGGCTTTGGCCTCATCCAGCGCCACCGCGAGTTCAAGGACTATGATGATCTCGAAGCCAGCTACGAACGTCGCCCGAACGTCTGGATCGCCCCCAAAGGCGATTGGGGCGCCGGCAACCTGACTCTTGTCGAAATACCCACAACCAACGAGTACAACGACAATATCGTCGTCTCCTGGCGCCCGTCGACTGCGTGGGATGCGGGCAAACCTGTCCGTCTGGCTTATCAGATGACGTGGAGCCTTCCGCAGCCGGTTGTCGCGCCTGTCGCCCGGATCACCGCCACGAAAGTCGGCATTTCACCCAGCAGCAAACGTCCGGTCTTCCTGATCGACTTTGAAAGTGACAATGACGCCCTCTTGCGGGACGCCATTCCTGAAGTCTCGACATCGTCAGGCACCATCATTGCGCCTGTTGTGCGCCCCAATCCGGATACAGGCGGGATGCGTCTCAGCTTTGAGCTGGATTCCAAGGATGCCAGCCTCTCGGAACTGCGCGCTCGCCTTACCAAGGCCGACCGTCCGGTCTCTGAAACCTGGCTCTATCGCTGGAGACCTTGATGATCACATTTCGCGCTCGCCCTGCCGAATTTCCCGTCGCAATGCCTGATCAGGCATTCGAAACAGCGCCAACGGTCAACCGTAACGCTCCGAGATCGCAGATGTGGCGCAAGGTGACGCTCTTCGGCCTGTCCATACTGCTGGCGGGCTGGGCAACGATTGAAATGTACCATGTGCTCAACGTGTCCGGGGTGACATCGCTTGAGCAATTGCTGCTTGTTGTCTTCTGCATCAACATCAGCTGGATCGCCTACGCCTTCGTCAGCAGCACGATTGGCTTCCTCGCGGCCATGGTCGGCCTGTTCCGGAAACGCCGGGCCACGCCCGGCCCGGCCCTGCTCACCGGTCGCACAGTTATCGTCTTCCCGATCTATAACGAAAGTGTCGACCGCGTCTTCGCCACAGTCGAATCGACCGCAGAGTCGCTTGCGAATGCTCCCGGCCGCTTCGAATGCTTCATCCTAAGCGACACCAATGATCCCGAAGTCGCCCTGCAGGAAGAAGCCGCATTCGAGCTGATGCGCACGCGTCTATCACCCGGCGTCCTGGTTCATTATCGCCGCCGCACGATGAACGTGCACCGCAAGTCCGGCAATATTCGCGATTTCATCACGCGCTGGGGCGGTCGCTACGATTACATGATCGTGTTCGACGCCGACAGCTTCATGGACCGCGAAACCCTCATCGAACTCGCCCGCCGCATGGAGGCTTCTCCTGCAACAGGCCTCATCCAGACCATTCCCCAGCTGGTTGGCGGTCGCACCCTCTTCTCGCGTACCCAGCAGTTCGCTGCGGCCCTCTACGGTCCCGTTCTCGGCAGTGGCTTGGCGTGGTGGGCCCAGAACGAGGGTAATTTCTGGGGTCACAACGCGATCCTTCGGATCGAAGCGCTCGCCAGCGCTGCCGGCCTGCCCGAAATCCCCGGTCGCGCCCCCTTCGGCGGCTCAATCCTCAGCCACGACTTTGTCGAGGCAGCGCTCCTGCGCCGTGCTGGCTGGAATGTCCAGATCGCGCCGGAACTGGGCGGATCCTACGAGCAGGGCCCGCCCTCAATCATCGACCTCTCGATCCGTGACCGCCGCTGGTGCCAGGGCAACATGCAGCACATGGCCGTGCTCCTGAAAACGCGCGGCCTGACCTTTACCAGCCGCATGCACCTCATGATCGGCATTTTCTCCTATCTTGCATCACCGCTTTGGCTGCTCTTCATCACCATCGGTATGATGCTGTCCCTGCAGAACATGTTCCTCACGCCGGAATATTTCGGCGAGTCGGCCGCCCTCTTCCCCTCATGGCCCGTCATCGACTCCGAACGATCCCTGCACCTCTTCCTGATTACGATGGCCATCCTGTTCGCGCCCAAGCTCTATGGCATGATCTATGGCTTTGCCGCGCCGCGCTGGCGCAACACCGTAGGCCTGCTGCGCACTTTTTATGGCGTTCTCGCTGAGACAATCCTATCGGTCCTGCTGGCACCCGTACTGCTTGTCGAGCAGACCGTGGCCGTGTACCGCGTGTTTACAGGCCGTGATGGCGGCTGGAACCCCCAGCATCGAGACTCCAACGAGTACAGCCTCAAGGACACGTTCCGTCATCACACGCCCGCCATCGTGCTCGGCGTCCTGCTGACGGTCTCCGCCTTCGCCATCTCGCCCCTCTTCGCGGCTTGGCTCGCGCCCGCCACGATCGGTATGGTTCTGGCAGCAACCCTTTCCTGGTGGACCGGCCGCGAGCGCAGCGGTGACGCTGCCAACCGCATGAACCTGCTGCACAGCCCGGACGAGATCGACCCGCCGAAATCCTTTCTCGACTCGGTTGCTGACCGCGCACACTACAAAGGCCTTACTGCACCAAGCATCGCCGGCCTGTTCGCCGACAGCAACCTGCGCACGCGCCGCTCACATCTCGTCGACACTTACTGGCCGCTTGAGCGTACCGAGGTTCACACACCACTGGCCCTTGCCCGCGCACGCGCAGAACGCCTCCCAACTGTTGAGGAATATATCAGCGCGCTGGCACCCAAAGAGATGCTTGCTTTGCTGAACTCACCACGCGACCTTGAAAAGGTGGTGGATCACTATGGTGCCCGCGAGCAGCAATACTCCACGGGCACCACGTGAGACTTTAGCTTAGCCTAGAAGAACGGCTGCTTCTCGGCTGACATCGCAACCATCATTTCATCGAACTCTTCCTGCACCTTCGGCCGCGGCTCGCTGCGCATGAGGCTGACCAGCACTGTTGCCAGCAAGCTCAGGAAGAAGCCCGGCACCAGCGCGTAGATCGTATCCGACAGTGACGCGCCATTGATGGTGACCGGCGCATAGAGCCAGAACAACACGGTCAACGCGCCGGTGATCATACCCGCCAAGGCGCCATTGCGCGTGATACGGCGCCAGTAGAGGCTCAAGAGGATGATCGGGCCGAATGCGGCACCAAAGCCGGCCCAGGCATAGCTGACCAGCGCGAGGATGCTGCTCGACCGGTCAAAGGCCAGCAGGATGGCAATCAGCGACACGACGAGCACCGACAGGCGCCCGACGAGCACCAGTTCCTTCTGGCTCGCTTCCTTGCGCAGGAAGGTCTTGTAGAAGTCCTCAGTCAGCGAGCTCGATGACACAAGCAGCTGCGACGAGATCGTACTCATGATCGCCGCAAGGATGGCCGCCAGCAGGAAGCCCGTGATCAGCGGATGGAACAGGACCTGCGAGAACAGGATGAAAATCGTTTCCGGATCGATCAGTTGGTCATTGATGCCCTGCTCGTTAACATACGCCACGCCAGCAACACCCACGGCAACGGCGCCGAGCACCGTCACGAGCATCCAGCTCATACCGATATAACGCGCCGTCGCAATATCCTTGAGTGACCGGATCGCCATGAAGCGCACAATGATGTGCGGCTGGCCAAAATAGCCAAGCCCCCAACTCGCAGCGGATACGATCCCGATAATTGACAGGCCCTGGAACCAGTTGAAGAAGTTCGCGCGGCTCGGTGCGTCCTCAACGCTTGCCGGCGGCGACGCCAGCACTTCGGCATGCGTCGCATCAAACCCGCCAACCGCATTGATCGCCACGATTGGCACCAGTACCAGTGCCACGAACATGATGCAGCCCTGCACGAAGTCCGTCAGGCTGACCGCCAAGAACCCACCAAACAAAGTATAGGCCACCACAACGCCCGCCGTCACGAACAGGCCCAGCGTGTAATCAAGCCCGAACGAGGCTTCGAACAGCTTGCCGCCAGCCACAACGCCGGATGACGTGTAGAGCGTAAAGAAGATGACGATGACGACGGATGACAGGACACGCAGCAGGTGCGAGCGATCCTTGAACCGTTTCTCGAAGAAATCCGGGATCGTGATCGAGTCTTCCGACAGCTCGGTATAGACGCGCAGTCTCGGCGCCACGAGGCGGTAGTTGAAATACGCCCCGATCACCAGGCCAACAGCAATCCACGCCGCACTGAAGCCCGTCACGAACACAGCTCCCGGCAGGCCCATGAGCATCCAGCCGCTCATATCCGATGCCCCGGCAGACAGCGCGCCCACAGCAGGATGCAGCTGGCGACCGCCAAGCATGTATTCGGACACGTCGCTCGTCGATTTGCGATAGGCATAAAGCCCGATGAGCATCATGAGGACGAAATAGGCGCCGAGTGAAACAATGGCTGCTATATTCATGTAAACCTTCTTCTCTGTCGTCTTTATCTGCGATGATTGGTGATCGTCATGCCAGAAGCGGCGGGAATTGGCTAACGCAGCTCCACGGCCCGGTCATAGGCGGCTTGCGTCGTGCGGCGCATCAGCTCCGTCAGGGCACCGTCCGCGTTCAGCGCTTCAAGCCCTGCCTGCGTCGTACCATTCTTGCTGGTCACCGAGTTACGCAGCGTCTCGACACTGTCATCAGAGCCAAGCGCCATCTCGATCGCGCCCTGCATCGTTCCCAGCACAAGGTCTCGCGCCTGCTCGTGGGTGAAGCCCAGCGACTTGGCCGCTTCAATATAGGTACGGGCAATCTCGAACACATAGCCCGGTCCGCTGCCGGCCACCGCTGTCACGCGGTCCAGTTTGTCTTCTTCATTCACCCACACAACCGTACCGGCGCGCGCCATCAGCGCCTCGACCGATTGCTTGTGTTGGTCTGAGCATTCCGGGCTGGCGAACAGGCCGCTGACACCCTTGGCGATCAGGGCGGGCAGGTTCGGCATGATCCGAATGACCGGGCCCACCGCCGTCGCCGTCTGTAGGCGCTTGACCGAACAACCCGCTGCGATGGAGGCAACTACGCCGCCCTCTTCCAGCTGGTCGCGATAGTCCGGCATCACGTCATCAACCATCTGCGGCTTGATCGCCACGATCAGCAGGTTGAAGCGCTCGGATTCAATTGCGCTGCGCTCCTTCACGAGACGGACGCCATTCGGCACCTTCTCGGTATAGGGGTCCACAACGGTAAAATCCCAGTCCGGCGACTGCGCCCACTGCTCCAGCAGTGCGCCGCCCATTTTTCCGCATCCGATCAAAAGTGCCTTCATTGCGATAGTCTGTTCCCATCATGCTCTTGTTAGTGGAATCGCGTTGGATCCTGTATTCTGCCTTCCTAGACATTTTTGTTTTGTATTCAAATTTTAATGACAGGAAATTCAGATAGATCTAGCCCCTGCGCGCTGTAACTCTTTATTCAACGCCCTGTTATACAACGTATATTTACCGTATCGCAGGCCTCTGGCTGCTATTACATCGAGGTTTTTGAGTCTGGCATGTTGTTTCCTGCTCAAAATACACCTAGTTCGAGGCCACAAACCAATGGAGCGAAATTTTGTCCCAAACCAAACGGATCGTCGTGAAAGTCGGATCGAGCCTACTGGCCAATCCAGACCTGCTCACCCCGCGATGGGCATTCATCCAGCGGCTGCTTGAAGATATCGCGCTGCTGCGTTCAGAAGGCTATGAAGTCGTTCTGACATCATCTGGTGCAGTGGCACTCGGCCTGAACACCCTGAATGTAAAGCCCGAAAATGCCGGCCTGCGCGACAAGCAGGCTGCGGCAGCCTGCGGGATGCCTATCGTGCTGAACGCCTACAAGCAGGTCGCACATGAATTCGGGTTCGACATCGCGCAAGTGCTCGTCACGCGCGGCGACCTAGAAGAGCGCCGCCGCTTCCTGAACACCAAGAACACGGTTCACCGCCTGCTGAACGGCAATGTGATGCCGATCGTCAACGAAAACGACACGATCACGACTGAAGAGATCCGCGTCGGAGACAATGACCGTCTCGCGGCCCGCATCGCCCAGATGATCCAGGCCCAGCATCTCGTCATCCTCACCAGCGTCGACGGCCTCTATGACAAGGACCCGTCCGAGCCCGGCGCCAAGCTGGTCGAAGAGCTGCACGATGTGTCTGAGTACCTGTCCGTCACCGAAGGCACGAGCGCCCTCGGCAGCGGCGGCATGCTGACCAAGATGCAAGCCGCCAACATGGCCCAGAACGCCGGTTGCACCACCCTTATCGCCAATGGCGAGGCCGACAATCCCGTCTCGTCCGTGCTCAAGAACCAGCGCCCGCACACCAAGTGTATCGCGAATACCGAGCCTGCGTCCGCATGGACCGCCTGGCTTACTGATCGCCTGCAGATGGCCGGCAGCCTCGTCATCACCAATGAAGCAGCAGATGCCCTCGCCGCCGGTAAGCGCGGCGTCGAGCGTGCAGACGTCCAGTCCATTCACGGGCCATATGTCCGCAGTGATGTCATCCATATCTATGATGAGGAAGGCGTCGAGCGCGCCCGTGGCCTGACGAACTTCTCGTCGGAAGAGACCATGCTGCTCGCCCGCAACCTGGATACGGAAACGACCAAGCTGCTCGGCTACCATACAAAGGCAACGCTCGTGTCGCGTGACAATCTCGTCGTGCTCGACGAACGCCACCTGCCATGGGACAGCCCCGCCGAAGACGAGATGGAGCCTGTGACGCGCTAGGCGTCCTGGGCTTTCGCCTCTTCCGGAGAGAGGTCACCAATCTCAAGTATCGGCGCGGCGTCCAGGCCGTCCGCATGCATCATCGCGGCTATACGCTGTACGGAGGAGACAAGTAGCGTCTTCTCCCACTCAGCCAGCGCGTTGAAGGCGGCGAGAAAGTTCTGCTGCAACGGCTCAGGTGCATTCTTCAGGCGCGCGCGACCAGCCTCCGTTACGACGACTTCGATCACGCGCTTGTCCTCGGCGCTGCGCTCGCGCGCGACCAGCCCCGCACGCGCGAGCCGGTCCACGATCGATGTGATTGTGCCTTGAGAGAGGTTCACCGTTTTGGCGATATCTGTCGGCTTCTCCCGCCCCTGCGCATTGACGGCATGCAGCACCAGCAACTGTGGTGATGTCAGCCCGGTCTCTTTCAGCAAATGCTTGGAATAGAGGTCGATGGCCTGCGTAATCTGGCGCAGTGATTTCAGGAGGTCGGAAGGATTGGTCATGGGTCTTCTGGTAAGGGCTCGAAGCCAAGCCTGCAAGGCAGGCGCCTGCCATCCAAATTTATCGATCCGCCTTCAGCGCTTCAAATCCTGCTGTGATGAATTGCACCACATGCTCATAGGCGTCATCCAGATCATCCGAGTGGCAGAGCCCGCGCGAAAGCTGGTCGATGCGTCCTGTCTGCGCAAAGGTCAGCGTCAGGGCGCCAGAAAAGCAATGGTATGCCCAGTACAGGGATTTCTCATCCACCGGCGCGAGGCTCATGCGAAGCGCATCAATGAAGCGCCGGATCAGCGGATCAAAGAACTGCGTCATCAGCTTGCCGCCCCACTCGGGCGAATTGTTCACATAGGCAATCAGCGCATAATAGTGCTTCCAGCCCGGCTCGGCGACATGCGGTCCCGTCAGCAAGGGCCCGAGATAGGCCCGAACGATAGCCTCCACGCTCGGCGCAGCGGGGCTCGCCTCCCCCATCGCATCCGTCAGCGCTTTCAGGCGCCATCCGTTCAGCACATCCGCACGCCGCATCAGCACGGCATCAAACAGGTCCTGCTTCTTGCCGAAATGATAATTGGCCAGCGCCACGTCAACGCCCGCCTCACGCGCAATGGCCCGCAGGTTCACACCATCATAGCCATGCCGCGCGAACTGGCCCTCGGCGGCATCAAGGATAGCCGTGCGCCGGTCTGTCTTTGTATCAGGCATGAAGGCGCATCATTCAGGGGCTCGTTCGCAGCAGATGTGCGATACTAACCGCGAAATCGCGTTTGTCTTGCCCTGAGGGTGGAAAAGCCTGCCCGGGCGACCGGACAGGCTGATTAGAGCTTACTGGGATGCAGCCGGGGTCGACGCGCCGCCGAGTGCCTGGAACAGCGTCACCACGTTGAGCGCCTTGACCAGTTCGGCGCTGATCAGCTGCTGGCGTGACGTGTAATCGTCCCGCTGGGCATCCAGGACCGAGAGATAGTCGTCGATACCGACACGGAACCGCTCTTGGGACAGGTTGAGAGTCACGGACGTATCCTCGACCAGACGGCGCAAGGCGTCGATCCGCTCGTCAACGGTCTGCGCCGTTGCCAGCGCATCGGCCGTCTCACGGAAAGCCGTCTGGATCGCCCGCTCATATTGGGCCAGCGCCAGGTCCCGGTTTGCCTTGGAGACACCGAGATTGGCCTTGCGATTGCCTGCATCAAAGATCGGCAGCGACACCTTCGGTCCGACACTCCAGATACCACCATCAAACAGGCCATCGAGTTCATTGCTCGAATAGCCAGCCGATCCCGTCAGCGAGATGCTGGGGAAGTAGGCTGCGCGTGCGGCGCCAATATTCGCATAGGCCGCACGCAGCGACCGCTCTGCCGCCAGCACGTCCGGCCGGTTCAGCAGCAGGGCGGACGATTGCCCAACCGCCAACCTGTTCACGACAGGCGACGGCAACAGCTGGGCCGACTCGGCAATATTGTCCGGCAAGTCCGTTCCGACAATGAAGCGCAAGGCGTTCAGGTCCTGACGCACCAACCCGGTATATTGGGCGAGCTGCGCACGGGCCGTCTCGACACTCGCCGATGCACGGCGCACATCGATTTCGGTGACAACGCCCGAGTCGAACATCTCATTGGTGAGATTCAGGGATTCCGTCTGGCTGTCGATCGTCTCCTGCGCGAGGCGCAGCAGCTCCTGATCCGCCGCCAGCGTCAGCCAGGCCTGCGCCACGGAGGAGATCAGCGCGATCTTCGTGCTGCGCTCACCCTCAACCGTCGACAGGTAGCTTTGCAGTGCGGCCTCGTTGAGGCTCGCCACGCGGCCAAAGAAGTCGAGTTCGAATGCGGTTACGCCCAGTTGTGCGCTTACACCTTCCTGCGCATTGGCGGCCTGCTCGATCGCTGCGCTTGGGTCACCGAACGTCCCGGTTTCCGTCACGCCGCCCGACGCCGCAACGGATGGCAGGCGTGCAGCACGCGTGATCCCGTACTGCGAGCGCGCCACAGCAATACGCGCCGTTGCCGCCCGCAGGTCGCGGTTGTTTTCCAGTGCCAGCGCAATAACCCGCTCCAGCTCCGGCGATACGATCAGGTCCTCCCAGCCGCCCACAGACACGGCATCCGCGCCTTGCTCGTCCGCAATCGGCAGCGCCGTCGGCATAGGCGCATCGGCCTGCTTGTAATCCGGCGACAAGTTCACGCACCCTGCCAGAAAGGCAGACAGCATCAATGGCGCAACGCGCATTCCGTTATTCATGATGCAGCTCCATTTGCTTGCGCGGGTGTTTTCGGATTGCGTGTCGTCAGCTTACGAACGATCACGTAGAACAGAGGCGCTGCGAACAGGCCGAGCAGTGTAACGGCCGCCATACCACCCAGCACCGTGATGCCGAGCGCCGACCGGGCACCTGCACCGGCGCCCGAACTCAGGGCCAATGGCAGAATGCCAAAGCCAAAGGCAAGCGACGTCATCATGATCGGCCGGAAACGAATTCGGATCGCCTCCATCGTTGCCGGGATCAGTTCCTTGCCTTCCGCCTCAAGTCCGCGTGCGAACTCGACAATCAGGATGGCGTTCTTCGATGCCAGACCGATGGTAGTGAGCAGGCCGACCTGGAAGAACACGTCGTTCGACAGTCCGCCAAAGTGCGCACCCGCCACCGCGCCCATCACACCAATCGGCGCGACCAGAAGCACCGAGATCGGCACTGTCCAGCTCTCGTAAAGAGCGGCAAGGCAAAGGAAGATGAACAGGGCCGAGAGCGTATAGAGCAGCGTCGTCTGGTTGCCGGAGCTGCGCTCCTGCGCGCTGATGCCCGTCCACTCAAACCCGGTGCCCTTAGGCAATTGGCCGATCAGCTCTTCCATCTTGTCCATGGCAACGCCCGAGCTTTCACCCGGAGCGGCCTGTCCCTGAATATTCAGGGCCGGCACGCCGTTATAGCGCTGGAGCAGAGACGCACCATACTGCCAGTCAGACGACAGGAGTTCCGACATCGGCGTCATCTCGCCTGAATTGTTGCGGACGCGCCAGTCGCCAATCGCCTCCGGTTGCATACGGAAAGGCGCATCGCCCTGCACGTACACTTTCTTGATCCGGCCACGGTCGATGAAGTCGTTCACATAGGAGCCACCGAGCGCGACCGACAGGAGGCTCGTCGCATCCGACAGGCTCACGCCGAGTGCCTGAGCTTTCTGGTAGTCAAGGTTCAGCTTGAACTGCGGGCTGTCTTCCTGGCCGTTTGGCCGCACGGCGTCCAGGCTCGGATCGCCTGCAGCCATGCCCAGCAACTGGTTTCGGGCCTGGACAAGAGCCTCATGGCCGATACCGCCGGTATCTTTCAGGTAGAGATCAAAACCGCTGGCCGTGCCCAGCTCGCGGATCGGCGGCGGCAGCACCGGAAAGACCGACGCATCGGTACGCTGGCTGAACGTGCCAAACGCACGACCGACAATACTCGCTGCCGAGTCCTTTTTCGCCGTGCGATCTTCCCAATCATTGAGGCGGATGAATGACATGCCGACATTCTGTCCCTGCCCCGCAAAGCCAAATCCGGAAACCAGCATCGCGCCAGCCACATTGTCGGCTTCCGCTGTGCTGTAATAATCCCAGACATCATCCATGACAGCCTCGGTACGCTGAAGCGTTGCACCGGCCGGCAGCTGGACGACCGTCATCACGGATCCCTGGTCTTCATCAGGCAGGAAGGATGACGGCAGGCTCGTATAGCCAATACCAAGTGCCGCCAGCATAAGGACAAACACGCCCGCAAAAATCCAGCGCCGGCGCACGATGCGCTCCACCACGGATTCATAACCGCTGCGCAATTTGTCGAAACCTCGGTCAAACAGGGCGGCGCCGCGTCCGACAATCGATTTGCCATGCGCCGCGTCCTTGTCATGCGATTTCAGGATCGTCGCACAAAGGGCCGGTGAAAGAATGATCGCCACCAGAACCGAAAGCGTCATGGCCGAAACAATGGTCACCGAAAACTGGCGATAGATCACACCAGCCGAGCCAGGGAAGAATGCCATCGGGATGAACACAGCCGACAGCACAACCGCGATGCCGATAAGGGCACCCGTAATCTGGTTCATCGACTTGCGCGTCGCTTCACGGGGCGAAAGCCCCTCCTCCGTCATCACGCGCTCGACGTTCTCGACCACAACGATCGCATCATCAACCAGCAGGCCGATCGCGAGCACCATGGCGAACATCGTGAACGTATTGATCGAATAGCCAAAGGCCAGCAGCACTGCGAACGTACCCAGCAGAACGACCGGCACGGCAATCATCGGAATGAAGGCAGCCCGGAAGCTCTGAAGGAACACGAGGATGACGATAAAGACCAGGACGACAGCTTCCATAAGCGTCTTCTGGACTTCATGGATCGATGTGCTGATGAAGGGCGTGGAGTCAAACGGGTAAACGACTGTCATGTCGTCCGGAAAATTCGCAGAGAGCGCTTTCACCTGCGCCTGCACAGCTTCAGCCGTATCCAGCGCATTGGCGCCGGATGCCAGCGCCACAGCCATACCCGCCGCTGGTTGTCCGTTATACTTGGCAACCGTTTGATAATTCTCGCCGCCCATTTCGACCCGCGCCACATCACCGAGACGAACAGAGCCGCCATCAGCCGTGGTGAGGATCAGGAGGTCGCGAAACTGCTCAGGCGTCGACAGCAGGGTCTGCAGTGAGATCGTGGCCGTAATAGACTGGCCCTCAACGGCCGGAGCGCCGCCCAGCGAGCCCGTAGACACCTGAGCGTTCTGCGCGGTAACGGCCGCGATCACGTCACTTGGCATCAGGCGATACTGGTTCAGCTTGTTGGGGTCGAGCCAGATGCGCATCGCATAGGCCGACCCGAACAATTGCACATTGCCGACACCATCGGTCCGGCTCAGCGGGTCGATGATGTTGCTCCGCGCATAGTCGCCGAGGTCGATGGAATCATACGTCCCATTCGGCGAAACGAGCGCCACAACCATCAGAAAGCCGGCAGAGGCCTTGGTCACCACAACGCCTTGGCGCTGCACCTGTTGCGGCAGAAGCGGCGTCGCAAGCGACAGCTTGTTCTGCACCTGGACCTGCGCGATGTCCGGGTCCGTCCCGGTTTTGAAGGTCAACGTGATCGAGGCAGCACCCTGCGAGCTCGACGACGAAGACATATAGTCCAAGCCGTCCAGCCCGGTCATCTGCTGCTCGATAACCTGCGTCACCGTATCTTCGACCGCCTTGGCAGAAGCGCCGGGATAGACAGCATTGATCGAAATCGTCGCCGGGGCGATGTCGGGATATTGGGAAACCGGAAGGGAGCGCAGCGCGATCGCGCCTGCAATCATGACAATGATTGCCACAACCCATGCAAAGATGGGGCGGTCGATAAAGAAATTAGCCATAAGGGATCAGCCCGCGTTCTTGTTAGGGTTTGCCCGCGGCCATATCGGCGCCGGGCTGCTGTGTGCCACCAGCCGTCTCGGCCATTGGCTGCTTGACGGTCACGGATGCGCCCGGCTGGATCTTCTGGAAGCCGCTCACGATCATCCGGTCGCCGTCTTCAAGTCCATCGGAAACAATCCAGTCACTGCCGGAGGCCTCAATAATCTTCAGGTTGCGTACTTCGACCTTATTGTCCGCAGACACGACCATCGCGGTCGGATTGCCCTTGGTATCGCGGTTCACGGCGGCCTGTGGCAGCACGAAAACGTCGTCATAGGCACCGGCGCTGAAGCTTGCGTTCACATACATGCCGGGCAGCAACAGGCCGTCCGGATTGGCGACAGCGGCGCGGATGATCACCGAACCGGCCGTCTCATCGACGCTGACTTCGCTGAATTCCAGCCTGCCCGGCTCGGGATAGACCGTGCCATCCTCAAGCTTGATCTTCACTTCGACGCTTTCGCCATCAGTCGACTGGATCCGGCCTTCGGCCACATCCCGCTTCCATTCCTGGATTTTCGAGCTGCCGGCCGTCAGGTCCAGGTAGATTGGATCGAGTTGCAGCACATTGGCCAGCGCGGTTGCCTGGTTTGCGGTGACGAGCGCACCCGGCGTCACCGTTGAGCGGCCGATCCGGCCATCAATGGGCGACGTCACTTTCGTGCGGGCCAGATTGATGCTCGCGCTCTGCACTGCGGCTTTCTGCATGGCAACGTCGGCTTCGGCCTGCCGCTGGGCAGCGACGGCCTGGTCGTAATTCTCGCGGCTGACGGCGTTGATCTCGGAAAGGCGCTGATAGCGGCTGGCCGTCTGGCGCGCAGCTTCAGCTGTCGCCTCGGCGCGTTGAAGCGCGGCTTTCGCGCTGTTTACACTGGCGGCGTATTCGGATGCATCAATTTGGTAAAGGGCTTGGCCGGCCGTGACCATCTGGCCTTCCGTGAAGAGGCGCGACTGGATCAGCCCTGTCACCTGGGGGCGGATTTCAGCCTCGCGATAAGCGCGGGCACGCCCTGGTAGTTCACGTGTGCTTTCCACACTCGTCTTGTGGACAACAGTAATGTCGACGGCGGGAGCAGGCGGCGCCTGTGGGGCAGCGTCTTGTCCCGAAGGACCACACGCGGCGACTGCGCCAAAAAGCGCAGTTGCAAACAACGCCCGGATATTATTGGAAAAATGTGGCATTAAACTCACCTTGATCAATCGCCGCTATGTAGGTACTGATTGAAATGTTAGAATGAACGTTCGAAATAATACTGCGCTGCAACAAATCAACCCCTAAAGGCAGAATTTTTCATGAATAAGCGGTCGCAAGATTGATGAGCCCACTGAACGAAACCGCGAAACTGTCGCGACGCGCAGAGGTGAGGCGTACGCAAATCCTTGACGCAGCGGCAATTTGCTTTGTGGAACAAGGGTTTCACGGCGCAGGCATGGCCCGCATTGCCGAACAGGCTGGTATGAGCGCCGGGCATATTTACCACTATTTCGAAAATAAGGACGCCATCATCGAAGCCATCGTGGACCGTGAAGCGGAATTACACAGTCAAAAGATGCTCGGATTCCACGATATTCCGCGGGAAGAGCTCATGCACGAGTTGGTCGAGCGCGCCGACGAGGGCGTCCGCACGCAAACAGACCCCTTCCAGTCCGCCCTAAACCTGGAAATCATCGCCGAAGCCCAGCGCAACCCGGCCATTGCTGAAAAACTGCGGGCCAACGACGCGGAGACACGCGAGACCTTCAAGCGCCTGCTCGGCGAGCAATTGGGGCTCAGCGACGCCGAAGGCCGCGTCGAACTCATGTTCACGCTGTTTGGCGGCCTGCCGATACGCATCCTTCGCAACCCGGACCTCGATCGCGAAGCCCTTCTCCGCTATCTGCGCAAGGTCATCCGCGCCGTCTTGTCGGACTGATCACACGCCGTCCAGCGATAGCAACAATCTCTTTAAAATGAAGAACGCTCAGGATGGCGCGTTGCGGACCCGGCGGTCTTCCTGCAGCGCATCGATCAGCCAGGCCCGCGCCGCGCGCCAGCCGCGCTTGACGGTGGACTCCGACGATCCCGTCACCTCGGCGATCTCCTGGTGGCTCATCCCGGCGAAATAGCGCAGCTCGACAATATCGGCTTTTTCCTTGTCTATGGCCGCCAGCCGGATCAGCGCCTTTTCCAGCACATCGAAATCGATCCGTTCACTGGTCACGCCGCCCAGCCGCGTTACCAGTGTCACCTTGTGATGGTGACGCTTGTCAGTGTGCTTCTTGCGGGCATTGTCGATCAGGATACGGCGCATGGCCCGCGCTGAGAGTGCCAGGAAATGCGTTTTGTCGGCCCATTCGATCTGGTCCATCTGAACCAGCCGCATCACGGCCTCGTTCACAAGGTCGCCGGTCGACAATGAACTGTTGCGCTCAGACCTCAGCAAAGCCGCCGAAACCTGTCTCAACTCACTGTACAGAAGCGTGAACAACTGATCGCGCGCGACCATGTCGCCGGCCCGCCATGCTGTCAGCAATTGCTTGGCTTCAATCCCGTCTGTGTCTGCCACCACCCGCATCCTGTTGTCGTCCCCGCAATCAGTGAAGCACAGCGCCCTGCCCGATCAAAGCCAAAAAATAAAATTGGCCTGGCTGAACCGAAACGTCGCGTCCCTGCGCCTCTGTCATTGGAAGCCTGATGCAAGGAGCAAGCCAATGGACGAGACCCTGCGATCAATACCGGCCGAAGCATGGCCGCTGATCGACATCCTTTTCAATGTGACATGCGTCGTCACCGCCGTCTGGCTCGCCTGGACAGTCTTTGTCCTCTGGCGCCGCTCAGCCTCAAACCTGACAACCGCCAGCTCGGCCAGTCCGAACCGCAAGGCACAGCCGGATTTCCTGTCGGTCGACAAGAAGGCCCGTGCTGAAGCCATCAAGCGCGGCGAAAGCTTCGACAAGGACCTCGATAAGCGCCAGCGCGATGAAGAGCTTCACGCCCGCCGCCTCGCACGCGCCAAGGAAACGCGGATCAGCCGCATCGCGCGTCTCATCTCGCTCTTTATGGCGCTCTTCTCGCTTGCCACGATGATCTCCGGCACCGTGTTCCAGGTCACCTTCATGGGCGCCATCTGGGAAAAATACTCTGCCAGCGAGCGCCTCATGGCGGTCATCACGGCCCACCCGATCGGCGTCGGCGTCACTGTTGTCGTCATTCTCTACAACCTCGTCACCTTCGTCACCAACCGCAAATGGGAGGAGAAATAGTCATGGCATCCGAGCCAATCGTCCTGAGCGACCCACGCATGCTGGCTGAATTCATGCGCCAGTCCGAATTCAAGGCCTTCTTCGAAAAACGCTATGCCGTCCCGCCGGACTATGCTGCGCTCCTGTTCAAGAACGGTCAGCTGATCGATGCCTTCAAGGGCGGCCACTTCTCGGTCGGCGGTGTCGTCGACAAGTTAAAGGGTCTCGTCGGTGGCTCCACCCATATCGGCATGATGATCGCCGACCTTAAGCCATTTTCCGTCCAGACAGCCCTTAAGGCCATGTCGAAAGACAAGATCGAGATCGCCGGCGTCGCAACGCTCGAACTGCAGGTCGATCCCGACAAGCCCTCCAACATTCTCGGCATGATGCACGGCGTCAGCCGCTCCAATGGCGACGAGCAGACACCCGGCCGCAAGGCCCTCTCCAAGGCTGACGTGCTGGATCGCATCCGCCCTCACCTGTCCGACCGCGTCTTCGAGGCCGCCATCGGCCGCATGGATGCTGCCGAGATCCGCGGCGAAACCGGCCTGCAGGATAAGATCCAGGCCGACATCATGCTCGAAGTCGAGCGCATCGTCGGCGATCTCGGCCTCATCGTCCGCGCCGTCTCCCTCGAATGGGCTACCAACACGGCCGAAGTCGCAGAGATTGAACGCGCCGATGCCGACCGCCGGCAGGACGCCCTCGACCACCAGCTCGAAATCATCAAGCGCGAAATCGAACGCGAGAATGACGCGACCGAAATTACGCTGAAGTCGCAGGTCGACCTCGCCAAGCTGCAAAGCGCGTCGGAAGACGAACTGAAGCACATGGCCCTCAACAGCGAGATCGAATTCCTCGATGCCCGTGAAGGGGCCAAGCGGCGGCAGGAACTCGAAGCCCTCGGCCACGAGATCAACACGCTCGAAATCGAACGCGGCGCCCGTTTCGAAGACTCCCTCGCCACGGCCCGCAATGATGTCGACCTGCTCGAAATCCGCAAACGCCAGGCCGGTGTCGAACGCGACATCGCCCTGATCCAGCAGAGCCAGGCCGACCAGATGCGCAAGTCCGGTGCCTTCACCGAACTTGAAATCACCGGCGCCGTCCAGAAGCAGCAGGCCGACCACATCGCCCGCCTGCAGCAGATCGAACTCCAGGCCAATGAGGCCGAGGCCAATCTCGCCATCCGCATGTCAGGCGCGACGACCCAGAATGAAATCTCCATGCTGGATGCCAAGGCCCGCGCCAAAGCTAACGAGATCAACGCCTTCAAGTCCATGTCGCCCGAACAGATCCTCGCGATCAATGCAGGCCTCTCGACAGACGTTGCCGCCGTGCTCGCCGAACAGGCCCGCGCCAAGGGGCAATCCTCGGGCGAAACCATGCAGGCCATGCGCGACATGGTCGAGGCCGCCACCGCCGCCCAGATCCGGTCAGAGGCCCAAGCCCGCGACATGTTCCGCATGGGCATGGACGGCGCCGTCGGTGTTGCCCATGGCGCAGGTGGCAAGGAAGGTGGCGCCCCGGCCAGCAGCGGCTCCTCAGCGGCAGCTGCCACCTCGATCGAATGCGCCAAATGCTCGGCTGTAAACCTCGCCAAGGCGAACTTCTGCAAACAGTGCGGCCACAAGCTTCGGACATGACCCTGATGGCACGTCCCCAGCCCTCCACCGTCTATCCCGGAAAGTGCTGCTTCAGGGCATCGCTCGACCGGGAGGCGACCTTCTGCGACGAATGCGGCTCGCCACTGCAGCGCTGTATGGCGACAGACGAGTGCGGCGGCCTGCTCGATGCGGCCGGCTGCTGCCCCGTTTGCGTCTCACCCGAGATCAGCCTCGACGCCGGCTCCGCTTCAAGCATCAAGGTCGGGGGCACGCTGGCCTTGCCGCTGGTCGTGGCAAACAATTCCCCGGTCGGTCGTCCCCTCTTCGTCGAGGAAATGTGGATACGCGGCGGTGACGGCGAGGTACGCCCCGTCGATCTCACCTTCCAGCGGCTGAATTCGGGCGGCACAGCCGAAGTCGGCCTGCGTACGGGTGTCCTCGAAACCGCAGGCCTCCATCGCTTCGACGTCCACATCACCGTAGCCACCCGCTATCTCTGGCGCGAGGAGCGCTACGTCTTCACCACATCCATCGCCATTCCGGTTGATCCCGATGGCCCGTCCGAAATTGTCCAGAATTACAATATCCAGGCCGATGCCATCGGCGCTGGCATGACCATCTACAACCCGACCCGCATCCAGAAGGAACGCGAGGCCGGCATCGCCACCCATGCTGAGCCGATCCGCCTCACCCTGCGCCGCGCCGATACACTCGAGCGCACGCTCGGCCATCGCGGATACGCGGCCAATCTCGCCGTCACCAAGTCAACCGCGCTTGTCTGGCAGGGCTTCGACAAGGGCCACGCGCCTTATGATGGCCCAATCCGCACGCATACCGGCGTCATCGGCATCGGCCGCGCCTCGAATGCCCCGGAAGGCGGCATGAATGACGTCCGCCTGCTGATCTCCCGCAATGGCGAGATTGATGAGGATGCCTCGATCCACATCTCCCGCCGTCACTTCCAGCTCTTCATAGAAAATGATCGTCTCATGCTCCGCGTGGAGAGCCAGAATGGCCTCCTGGTGAACGACGAAGCCTTGCGGCGCGGCAAAATGGTCGCCCTCAGCGACGGAGACATGATCCGCCCGCTCGTCCGCAATCCCAACGCCATCGCCCTCAAGGTCCAGTTCGAAACCCAGCACGACGAAGTCGACAGGATCATCCTCAAACGTCTGGTCGGAGGCCAATGATGACCCCTTGCGAGAAATGCGGCGCAGACCTGCCGCCCGATTCCCTCTTCTGCCCCAATTGCGGAAAACCCGTTCGTGCGAACAGCGAGCTGTCGGGCGCCGTGGACCAGGTTACACCCATGACCGGCCTCATCACGCCTGACCCGGACAACCCAACCGGCACTCAGTCGAAAACCTCTCCCACGCTCCAGCCAGGACAGGTCTTCGCGGACCGCTACACAATCGACAGCGTCATCGGGCGCGGCGGCATGGGCGTCGTCTACAAGTCCGCCGACAAGGTCTCCGGCAAGACTGTCGCCCTGAAGCTCATCAATGCCTCCCATCTCGGCGGCGAGCGCGCCATCAAGCGCCTCATCGAAGAGGGCGTCACCGCCCGCGACATCCGCCACCCCAATGTCGTTGCCGTCTATGACGTCGGCCTCGCGGGCGAGCAGCCCTTCGTGGCGATGGAATATCTCGACGGCATTTCCCTGCGCAGCTGGCATGGCCGCGTCATGCAGCGCGGTGAGTCCGTGCCGCTCCGCGTCGCCGCCCGCATCATCGTGGAAATCCTCGACGGCCTTCGCGCTGCCCATGATGCAGGCGTCATCCACCGCGACCTCAAACCCGAGAACATCATTCTCCTGCACGAGCCGACGGATCGGTCCGCCCCGCTCAAGCTGCTCGACTTCGGCATCGCCCGCGCCGCAGGCAACCTTGCCAGTTCGTCCAGCGGCACGGGCCTCGGCACGCCCGATTACATGGCCCCCGAACAGCGCACCAATGCGGACGCCGCCGGCCCCTCGGCAGACCTCTACTCCATATCGGTCATGCTCTACGAACTTCTCGTCGGCGTGGTCCCCGGCCGCCACTGGCAACCGCCATCTGGCGGGCGCTCGGACGTGCCGCTGGAAGTCGACGCACTCATTCTCAAGGGCATGTCCGACAATCGCGACTCCCGCCCCCAGTCGGCGGCTGAGTACCGTCAGTCCCTCATCGGCGCAGTCAACCGCATCCCGCACAAGCCCGTTGAGCCGAACCCAAACAAGACATCTGCAAAGCCGCTCATCTGGGTCGCCGCCGGCTCTGCGGTCCTGTTTAGTCTTGTTGTCGTCGGCATGGTTGTCGACTCACCCGGCAATCCCCAGCCTCCTCCGGCTCCTCCGGCTCCTCCACTCCCGCCGCCACTACCTCCTTCTCCACCTCTGCCTCCACCCCTGCCTCCGGCTTCTCCATTCGCCTATTACAACGGCACATGGGCCGACGGCATCGGCGGCTACTACAATCTCCAGTTCAACAACAATGGCGCCTTCTCCGGATCCGGCCGCGCCGCCGATGGAACACCGATCAACATTCGCGGCGGCATCAACGGCCAGAAACTTCAATACGTTCTCAACGTGCAGGGCATGGACGTCGCCAGCGGCACCGGCACCCAGACCGACCAGTGCCACTTCAACTACCGGACCTTCGACAGCTACGGGAATCTCAACCTGTCAGGCCAGTTCCACGTCAATCATGAGCCCGGAGGGCCCTGCCCATGAGACTTATCCTTATATTGACCGTTGTCCTCGCCCTCACAGCCTGCAAACCCAGCTCCGTCTTCGGCCCCGAAAGCGAGAAGAAGGATGAGCTGCTCGGCGGTGAAACGACCGAGCTGCCAGTCTCACCCGCCCTCTATTATCCGACAGGCGAGTGGGAAGACGGCCTCGGCAATAACTGGGATGTCAGCGTCACCGGCGCCAACTTGGCCGCAACGCTCGGCAACGGCAATCTAGCCGGGGTGACGATGACCGGCCACATCCGTAACGGCCAGCTCCTCTACCAGATCGCCTATCCAGACAGCACGCCGCTCGCCCAGGGCGAGGCCCACCTGATCGACGACACGCACGCCCTTTTCGAAACGCACAACCTGGACGGCTCACTCAACGCCCACGGCCTGCTTCACTTCAATCACGCGGCCTTCGTTCCGGCGGGACAACCAACCGAGCTACGCCCGCAAGCAGTTGATCCCGACACAGATCTAACAGGAGACTGAGAATGCCACAGGATTACTCAAAGTACCGCACGGATGGCTGCCTGATCGAGGAGACGCCAAGCGCCGCGCCCATGCTCAAGGCCGACAATAGCGGCCTTCCGGAACGCATCGACCTGCGCGGCCTGTGTTCGCCAGTCGAGAACCAGGGCCATGTCGGCTCCTGCGCGGCCAATGCCGTCGTCGGCGCACTGGAATATCACCAGCGCCTCTCCGGTCAGGGCCTGACAGACCTTTCGCGCCTCTATGTCTACTACAACGCCCGCAAGATCGGCGGCACAACCGACAAAGACTGCGGCACCTTCATCCACCATGTCATGGCCTCTGTCCTCGCCTTCGGCGCTTGCCCCGAACGCGCCTGGCCCTACCAGCAGGCCATGTGGGCCACCGAGCCCGTTCAGGCCTGCTACCAGGGCGCGGAACAGTTCAGCGCCATATCCTATGCCCGCACAGGCAGTGGCCTCGGCGCCAAGGCCACCGTCGCCAATGGCCTGCCTGTCGTGTTCGGCATCAGCCTGCCGGAGCAGATGCTGATGGTCGAAGCCCGCGATACCGGCCAGATCGCCAGCCCGCGTGGCGGCTGGCTCCAGCCGTCGGGCGGCCACGCCATGCTCATCGTCGGGTATGACGACGCGCGCGGCGCCTGGCTCGTGCGCAACTCATGGGGCGCCGACTGGGGGCAACAGGGCCACCTCTGGATCGCCTATGATGTGATGGAGCATTACAGCCACCCCTATGGCTTCTGGACCATCGGTTCCATCGAGAGCCGCTCGAACTTCTCCGTCAGCGGGCCATCGCAGCAGCAGGCCGTCTCAGCCGTCCGGGCCGAGGCGCCCGCCCAGATGACAAGCGCCCTGTCCAACCTGAAGCGCAATATCGGCGCCGACCTGGAATCCAGCCTCGAACAGGCCAAGCGCGGTATACGGGATCGCCTGCGGGGACCGGGCGCCGGGGGCGGCTATTGATCGGTCTGCCATGGGGCAGCCAATGGACCGCCACCCGGCCGCTATGGAGATTAGCAAGCCAGGTGGCGTTCCTCCGGGCGTCCCCCTCCCGGCAGCTTCGGCCCTGGCACTTATCCCCGGGGCCTCAATACACAAGGCGCGCAAATCCGGCAGGCCGGGTCACACCGGTTGAAATTTTCCTGAATTCACCGTCCCCGTTGCGTCGCGGCCCGCTATCGGCAACAGTCTCCGCCGGGACACTAGACATGTGGGGACATGACGATGAGCACGCCTGACCTGGACACGCTGGCCATGGCGCTCTTCTCCGAGGCGCTGGACCAACCATCGGATACAAGGCGCGGCTGGGTGGCTCAGCAGGCGGGCGCCAACACCGCGCTGCGCGACCGCGCGCTGGAGCTGCTGGACGCCGACGGCTCCGGCAACATGTCCCTCAAAACGGGCGGCGCGGGGGCCGACGCAGCCCAACCGCCCGCCCCCGAGCGCATCGGCGCCTACCGCATCACGGGCCAGATCGGCCAGGGCGGCATGGGCGCCGTCTTCGAAGGCACACGCGATTCCGGTGACTTCGCCCATAAGGTCGCCATCAAGATCATTCGCCCCGGCGTCCTCTCCGATGCCCTCATCGCCCGCTTCCGCCGCGAGCGGCAGATCCTCGCAGACCTGACCCACGCCCACATCGCCCGCCTCCTCGACGGCGGCGAACTGGAAGACGGCTCGCCCTATATCATCATGGAATACATCGACGGCCAGCCGATCACGGTTTGGGCCGATGAGCAGGGCCTCGGCATCGACGACCGGCTCTGGCTTTTCAGTGACGCCTGCGCCGCCGTGCGCCACGCGCACCAGAACCTCATCGTCCACCGCGATATCACGCCCTCCAACGTGCTCGTCACCCATGGCGGGCAGGTCAAGCTGATCGACTTCGGAATCGCCAAGCCGAACGACCTTGATGCCTTGGCCGCCGAGCCCGGCGTAGGCTCCGCCTCGCTCATCAGTCTCAGCTTCACGCCCGGTTTTGCCGCCCCCGAACGCGCGCAGGGCGCCGGCACCAATACGCTCTCGGACGTCTATTCCCTCGGCAAGCTGCTCGACGCCCTGATGGAAGACATGTCGCCCCCGGCTGACATCGCCGCCATCATCGCCCGCGCCACCGAGATCGATCCCGACAGCCGCTACGCTTCAGTCGATGCCATGATGGAGGACGTGCAGAACTTCCGCACCGACCAGCCGGTCGAGGCCCGTGCAGGCGGCGCCGGTTACCGCGTCGCCAAGTTCCTCAAGCGCCGCCGCCTCGTCGCCGCCGGCACCACGCTCGCCTTCCTCGGCCTCGCCACAGCCCTCGGCGTCACGCTCGCCCAGTACAACCGCGCCGAAGCCGCCCGCCGCGAAACCGACTACCGCTTCCAGCAGGTCCGCACCCTCGCCAAATCAATGATGTTCGATGTCTATGACAAGATCGATCTCGTCCCCGGCTCCACCGGTGCCAAGCTCGAACTCGCCGACGCCGCGCAGACTTATCTGGATTCCCTCGCCGCCGACGCGCGCGCCTCCGAAGCGCTGAAGATCGAAACCGCCCAGGGCTTCGTCCGCCTTTCCGAGATACAAGGTTCGCCGAGCTTCAGCTCGACCGGCGACATCGACCTTGCAGAAACCAACCGCCAGCGCGCCGCTGCCCTCCTGAAACCGCTTGAAGCCAATCCAGACAAGAGCCCGGAACTCCTCCTCGCGCTCGGCGAGCTTTATGCCGAACTCGCCAGCGCCTCCTTCTACATCGATTTCGAGACCGACCGCGCCATCGCCGAGAATTTGACCAGCCTCGACTATTACAAGGCCTATCTCGACAAGCGCCCCGAAGACACCAAGCAGCGCTTCAAATACCTCGCCATCGATGGCGACCTGGGCTCAATGCTGTATCGCAACGGCCAGTCAGACGAAGCCGTCGCGCGCCTCGAACGTGTCACATCGGAACTCAAGGTACTCCTTGTAGATAATCCGGACAATGTCGATTTCCTCTACGGCCTCGGCCGCACGCAGCGCATGCAGTCGGAAGTCCTGCTCAACACCGGCCATCCGCAGGAAGCCGTCGACGCCGCCACCGCTGGGCTCGCAACCCTGGAGAAAATCCACGCGCTTATCCCGGCCGAAACGCTGGCCTATTGGCGCGGTGTCACCTTCGCCCACTGGCGCCGCGCCTTTGCCTGGTACAAACTTGGCGAGCCCGAAAAGGCCGTCGCCGATTACCAGGCCGCCCTCGCCCTGCTCGACCGCCGCATCGTGCTCGATGCTGACGATGCGGACGCGAAGGAATCGCAGGCCATCTATCTCGGCGAAATGGCCTACCCGCTACTCGACCTCGGCCGCATGGAAGAAGCCGAGAAGAGCCTGCTCGGCGCCACCCAATGGTTCCAGGACCGCTACGAGAAGTCCCCCGACAAGGGCGCCTACCAGCGCAACATGCTGGTCCAGAACGTCCAGCTCCACGAGTTCTACAATAACTGGGGCGGTCACGAAGCCGAACGCTGCTTCCGCCTCTCCGAACTCAAGCGCTTCAACGACATAATGGAAGAGGCTGGCACAATGCTCGAAAGCGACCGGCCCGAAATGGCAGACTATTTCACCCAATACCCGCTCTGCACAAAATAGTCAGAACATCACCGACAGGATCAGCCCGGCAATAATCACCACGGTTGCCAACCCGCCCGTCATGGCCGTTTTTTGCCACAGCGCCCGCATGCGTTCCACCGACATGCTGGCCGTGTCCCAGCGCGGCACGGACGTAAAGAGCAGGCCAAACAATCCACCGTGCCCCTCCACCATGCCAAGGTCCACAAGCGGCAGGCCGGTCTTCTGGACAATCGTGTCCACCATCTGCCCCATTGTTTCTTCCGCCATGCCGGTTGCCAGCGCCCGGTCCTCGCCCAGCACGATCAGCTCGCCATTGGTCAGCCGCAGACCATAATTGCGCTGCATGTTCGCCATGCCGAACGAGCGAAACGCCTCCAGCCGCGTCTCCAGTGCCGCAACATCCTTCACGTCCAGCGCGAGCCGTACCCGTGCCTGATGCGCCATCAGCGACCGCCCCGACGGCAGGTCCATCACCAGCTCACCCGGCGCGATGCGCACCCGCCACAGCCGCTTCGCCTCGCAGTCTCGCCATACATTGGCCGTCAGCCCCAGCATCCAGACCGGCAGCACCAGCAGGATCAGCCCCGGCCCCCAATTCCCCGAAAACAGCAAAGCCAGCACCAACGCCGCGAGGAAGAGGCCCGTGCTCGCCAACACCAATGCCGCAACGTAACCGCCAGCCCAGCCTGCCGTCGGCCGGTCCAGCACCGTATCGCCCTCAATCGTCGCTATCATTACGCATTTTCCTCCCTATCAGAGAGGCGCAGGAATGCCGCCAAACGGGTCGCCCCTACGGCAATCTAATGCCGGGTCTGGACAGGGCCCGCCAAAGCCGGGCAAATCATCTCCATGACAAAATTCTCCGGCCCGACCTCGAACAGTTTCATCTCCCAGCGCCTGCGCCTCCACTATGTCGACTGGGGCAACCATGACGCTCCGCCGCTCGTCCTCGTGCATGGCGGCCGCGACCATTGCCGCAGCTGGGACTGGGTGGCCGAGGAACTCAGCAAGGACTGGCACGTCGTCGCGCCAGACCTGCGCGGCCATGGCGACAGCGCCTGGTCGGAAGATGGCGAATATTCCGTCCGCGCCTGCGTCTACGATCTCGCCCAGCTGATCCACCAGCTGAAATTCGATCCCGTCACCATCGTCTCCCACTCCTATGGCGGCGCCATCTCGCTGCGCTATGCCGGAATCTACCCGGAAAAGGTCCGCAAGATCGTCGCCATCGAAGGCCTCGGCCCGTCGCCGAAGGTCATCAAGGAACGCTTCAGCGACACGCCCGGCCAGCGCATGCGCGACTGGATCGATTCAAAGCGCGCCGCCGCCGGTCGCACCTCGAAGAAATACGCCACGCTCGAAGACGCCTACCAGCGCATGAAAACCGAGAACAGCTACCTGACAGACGAGCAGGCCCGTCACCTCACCGTCCACGGCATCAGCCAGAACGAAGACGGCACCTATTCCTGGAAATTCGACAATTACTTCCGCGTGATGACGCCCTACGACATCCCCTACGCCGACATCCAAGCCCTGTGGGAAGCCATCACTTGTCCCACGCTGCTCCTCTACGGCGAGAAGAGCTGGGCCTCCAACCCCGAAGAAGACGGCCGCGCCAAACACTTCAAGGACGCCACAGTCAAAGTCTACGAAAACGCCGGCCACTGGCTCCACCACGACCAGTTCGACCGCTTCGTCGCAGACATGAAAGCCTTCCTCTAGGTTTGTATTGAACGCTCATCCTGAGCGAAGTCGAAGGACGAGCCCTCACACGCCGCAGTCCCGGCGAAAGCCGGGACCTCATGCAGCCAAAGCCCACTTATCCCCCGCAAACACACCCCCAAATCCCCTATCCCCACACACAAACCCCGTCGGAAAACCGCCCCCTTATCTGCCCCCATGCGCACCGCCCCTATACTGGCGCCCATGGATGACCTTCTCGCCTCTCTCTTCACCCGCGCGCGCAAGCTGATGGATGACTTCATCGGCCGGATCGGCGGCGCAGCCGTCGCCATGCCGCGCGCCGCCTTCCGCAAGGCCAGCAAGGAACTCCGAAATATCGAGGACACCCTGCGCGCCGCGCTCAACTTGATGGCCGTCGACGTGATCCTCCCGCCGCCCGCCCCGAAGCGGGCCGCCAAACCGCCTGCCGAACGCGCAGCGCCGAAACCCGCCGCCACCGCACCCACAACGCGTGTCGGCGTCTTTAACCCGTGCGTCCCCCTGGAAGCTCCAGCTAAAGCCCCGAAATCCGCCACAGCCGTCCGCACGCCCCGCACAGATGCGCCGACACAAGAGCCCACAACGGAAAGCCTCCTGCGCCGCATCGCGCGCATGCAGGCCGTCCTCGACAATCCGCTCCCCTATGCCGAGCGTGTCGCCCGTTACATGGATGAAACCGCCAAAGTCAGTTCACCCGATGTGATGCAGTACGCGCTCCAGATCGCCCTGCCACACGATCTCGCAAAAGCGCCAAACGCCCCACGCGGCCTCCTCGCCCTCCAGCCCAAATGCCCGCCGGGCTAGAGTCCTCCTCTGCAATCGAAATCAGGTGCCCGCCATGCCCCGCATGCGCGGGCGCCCGTGCTGGCTTTAGCGCAGACCCAGCGCCTCCAGCGCATCTGCCACGCCTTGCGTGCGCGGCTTCATGTCCTCGGCGATGTGGGCATGCGTCGGAATATAGAACAGGCCTAGGTCCATGCCTCTCAGCGCGATCTCGGCGCAGCGTTCCGGCATGATCAGGTTCAGACCCGCCGGCGCCTTGGCCGGGTCCGGAATGAGCGGCGCGATCAGCCCGGTATAAACAGCGCCCGGCATCAATATGTGCAGCTCCACCGGCACATTGCCGGACCTGAACTCGTCGCGCATCCACTCGGTCATGATCAGCACGCCATGCTTGGTCACGGCATAAAGGCCCTGTCCGCTGCCTTGCACCGCATCCGGCCGGCTCAGCGAGTTCTCGGAGCCCGTAATCATCAGCCGCCCGCTTGCCCCGGTTGACTGCATCAGCCGCGCATAGGCCTGCGCAATCCGCAGGTTCGCAAACAGGTTCACTTCCATCAGCCGCTCAGCCGCAGCATCCTGCTGCTGCTTGATCAGCCGCTTGCCAAACCCGATGCCTGCGTTCGAGCAGACAAGGTCCAGCCGCCCCTGCCAGTCGGCCGCCTCCGCAATCAGCGCACCCGCAGCGTCATGGTCCGCCAGGTCACACGCGATCGCCATTGCACTGTGCCCAATGCCCGACGCGGTCGCCTTGGCAGCGGCCTCGTCAATATCCGCGCAGACCACCTTGGCCCCGCGCCACGCCAGCGCTTCAGCGAGGGCACGCCCGATACCGGAACCTGCCCCCGTCACAAGCGCCACTTTTCCAGCATAATCAATCATCGGGCAGCCTCTGGCAGAAACATCAATCGATAAAGTCGCCGACGCGCTTCTGCAGCCCCGCCATAACCGCCTCAATCTGGTTCTTGGAGCCCATCAGCGTCTCCTGCAGCTCCGACTCCGCCATCAGCGCATCAGCATCAGACCCGTCCGCAATCCGGTTATACAGCTGCTTCGCCGTCTGCACCGCGCTCGGGCTCTTCTCCGCGATCAGCTGCGCCAGGTTCATCGCGTCCTCATACGGCGTCTCCGAAAGATGCGTCACGAAGCCCATCTCCTTGGCTTCCGTGCCGGTGAAGATGCGGCCCGTATAGGTCAGCTCACGGATCACGTCGTCTCGCACCAGTCGGCGCATGATCGCCGTCGAGCTCATGTCCGGCACAAGGCCCCACTTCACTTCAAGGATCGACATCTTGGTGTCAGGGTGCACGATCCGGATATCCGCGCCCAGGGCGACCTGAAAACCACCGCCCAGCGCCACGCCATGCACCGCCGCGATCACCGGCACGCGCAATGTCCGCCAGCCCCACACTGCCTGCTGCGCCCGGTTGGCAATGCCATGCGTCCGAGCGGCGAGGCCACCACCGGCGACGCTGTTCTCGCTGCGCTTGCCTTCGGCCATCTTGGCGAAATTGCCCATGTCCAGACCGGCACAGAAAGCGCGCCCCTCGCCCGACAGCACAACGCAGCGAATCTCCTTGTTGGCGTTGATCTCTTCCGCCGCTGAAATCAGCCGCGAGAACATCGCGTCGTCCAGCGCGTTCATCTTGTCCGCGCGCACCAGCCGCACATCCGCTACGCCCTTGTTCACCGAAATTGTAATGCGATCACTCATAGTCAGTATCCTGTCCTTGTTCCGTTCAATCCAAGCGCCGGTCAGCGCGTATCCATCAGGTTGCGTGCCACCACCATGCGGTGCACTTCCGAAGGGCCGTCATAGATCCGCATGTTGCGGATACGCCCGGCAAACAGGTGCAGAGGCATCTCCTTCGTCATGCCCATCGCGCCGAAGCACTGCATGGCATTGTCGATCATCTCCTGCGCCATTTCGGTCGCATAATATTTCAGCATCGATATTTCGGTGCGCACGTCGCGGCCATTGTCCAGCTTCCACGCGCAATCATAGGCCATCAGGCGTGCCGCGTGAATCTTCGCCGCGCCGTCCGCCACCCACCATTGCACCGACTGGCGCTGCGACAGCTTCTGCCCGAACGTCACCCGCTGCGGCGCATAGTCCACCATCATGTCCAGCGCCCGCTGCGCCGCGCCGATGCACCAGGCCGCCATCTCCATGCGCCGCGTCCCGAGGCGTATCTGCATCGGGCCAAACCCGTCGCCTTCCTTGCCGAGCAATTTCCAGCCGGGCACCCGGCAATCCTCCAGCACCACTTCGTAAGTATATTCCCCGCCCAGCATCGGAATGCGCCGCAGCACCTTGAACCCCGGATTGTCACCATCCACCAGGAAGGCCGACATGCCGCCCCGCGCCCGCTTCACCGGGTCGGTAATCGCCATCAGGATCGTGAAGTCCGCCTCCGCCGCCCGCGTAATCCAGATCTTGCGACCATTGATCACCCAGTCGTCACCGTCGCGCACGGCCTTGGTCAACATGCCCGCCGGGTCTGCCCCGGCGCCCGGCTCCGAAATGCCAATCGCCGAAATCGTCTCGCCCCGCGCATAGGGCTCCAGATAGGCCTCGCGCTGCTGGTCGTTCACCGTCGCCATCAGCATCTGCAGGTTCGGTGAATCTGGTGGCAGCGTATATTGCGCCACGGTCGAGCCCAGCGCCTCGTTCACGCCCACCAGCGCCACATGCGGCATGCCCATCCCGCCCGCATTCTCCGGCGCATCAAGGCTCCACAGGCCCATCTCCTTGGACACCTTGTCCAGCCGCTCCCGCTCGCTCGCGGTCAGGTAGGCGCCCTTGCCCTCGGCGTCGCGCTCCAGCACCCCCGGCTCCAGCGGTATCAGCTCTTCGCGCACGAAACGCTGCACCAGGTCGCGCAGCATCCGGTACTCTTCGGCAAGTTCAAAATCCATGTCGTGCTCCTTGCCTCATTTGCGCACGCCTCAGGCCTGCAGGGCAAGGCCTTCCATCTCGCCGCCCTTGCGCCAACCTTCCAGCACCGCGAAATAGGCATTCGGCCCGGCGCCATAGGATGTGTTCTGCCGCGCAATCGCGCCCTGCTTGCCCTCATTATTGTAATAGCCGGGCGTGCACTCCTCGAGGAATTTCTCGCGCAGCGCAGACTTGCGAACAATCTCGTCCACCCAGGCCTCTTCGGCCTCCGCCGTCACCTCGAACACACGGGCCTGCCGTTTCTGCGCCTCGGTCACGAGGTAGGCAATCTGGCGCGCCTGCTCGTCCAGCAGGTGCGGATAGTTCGCCGTGAACCCGGCTTGCGTCGTGCCCATCACGATCAGGTTCGGAAAACCGTTCACCAGCATGCCATGCAGGCTGCGATACCCGTCCGCCCAATGCTCAGACAGCTTGCGCCCGTCGCGCCCGCCAACATCATAACCCGCCCGTCGCGTATACTCCGTACCCACCTCAAAGCCCGTCGCATAGATCAGGCAGTCAATCTCATACGTCTCGCCATTGGCAATGATCGCATTCTCGGTAATCCGCTCAACGCCCTGCCCGTTGGTGTCCACCAGCGTGACATTGTCCCGGTTGAACGTCGGCAAATAGCCGTCATGGAAACAGGGCCGCTTGCAGAACTGGCGATACCACGGCTTCAGCGCATCGGCCGTCGCCTTGTCCTTCACCACCGAATCCACGCGCCCGCGCACCTGTTCCATCTTCTGGAAATCAGCAAGTTCAGCCAGCTCCGCCAGCTTCTCCGGGCCGAGGTTCTTGTTGCCCTCCTGCTGCGCAATGAACAGCAGGTTACGGATGATATCTGTCCAGCCATCCATCACCAGGTCTTCCGGCGCGAAGCCACCCGACACCAGCGTGTTGAAATTCTCCATCCGGTCCTTGTGCCAGCCGGGCGCAAGGCTCTGCGCCCAGTCCGCATCCGTCGGCTTGTTGTCGCGCACATCAATGGAGGAAGGCGTGCGCTGAAACACATAGAGATGCTCGGCGCCTTCCGCGATATGCGACACACACTGCACCGCCGTCGCGCCCGTGCCGATAATGCCAACGCGTTTGCCCTTCAGGCCGGTCAGCCCGCCCATGGAATCCCCGCCGGTATAGTCATAGTCCCAGCGGCTCGTGTGGAAGCTGTGGCCCTTGAAGCTTTCGACGCCCGGAATGCCCGGCAGCTTCGGCCGGTTCAGCGGCCCGTTCGACATCACAACATGATCCGCCGTCATCCGGTCGCCACGGTCGGTCTCGATCACCCAGACGTTGGCGTCATCGTCCCAGTTCAGCCCGGTAATCTCGGTCTGCAGGCAGGCCTTGTCATAAAGGTTGAAGTGCTCGGCAATCCGGCGGCTGTGCGCCAGTATTTCAGGTGCGCGCGAATATTTCTCGACCGGCATATAGCCCGTCTCTTCCAGCAGCGGCAGGTAGATATAGCTCTCTATATCGCACGCCGCGCCGGGATAGCGGTTCCAGTACCAGGTGCCGCCAAAGTCTCCGCCCTTCTCGATCACGCGAATGTCCTGAACGCCCGCATCGCGCATCCGCCCGCCCGCCAGCAGGCCGCCAAAGCCGCCGCCAATGATCACGACATGCGTATGGTCCGTCAGCGGCGCCCGCTCGACGCGCTTCACATAGGGGTCTTCGATATAGTGGGCGAACTCGCCGGCCATATTCACGTATTGCGCGTTGCCGTCCTCGCGGACGCGCTTGTCGCGCTCGGCGCGGTACTTGTCGCGAAGCTCATCAGGGTCCAGCCCCAGTTTGTCAGCTGTCGTGTCGATACTCATTGCGTTTCACTCCCATGGCGCCTGTCCCGGCTACTTTGGCCCGGACTTTACGGAAGCATCCGCCCGCGCGGCGCCTCTCTCCAATGGGAGTGTAGCCGATCAATGCGCCCTGCAAATCTGTTCCCTTGCGGAAGCCCGGCGCCGCCCGCGCAGGCTCCGCTGGGGCATCAATACATGTCAGAAGCGTCCCAACCCGACAGGACAGCAATATCGGCCCCGTTTTCCGCGTGCTCATCTGTCGACAGGCCGTGTTCCACCAACAGTTTCCAAGCCTGCTCCGGGTCATCAGCCATCGCGAACCGGTCCAGATCGCTGCGGGCAATCATGCCCGCTTCCGCCAGCGCCTCAAAGTTCACGATCTTCGACCAGAACGCGCTGTCATAGAGCACGACGGGCAGCTTCGGCGCCTTGCCGGTCTGGTTCAGCGTCAGCAGCTCGAAAAGCTCGTCCAGCGTGCCAAACCCGCCCGGAAAAATCACCAGCCCGCGCGCCCGCATCGCCAGGTGCATCTTGCGCATCGCGAAATAGTGGAACTGCAGGCACAGGTCCGGTGTGATGTAGGGGTTCGGCGCCTGCTCGTGCGGCAGCGCAATGTTCAGGCCGATCGTCACCGCCCCTGCGTCCCTTGCCCCGCGATTGGCTGCCTCCATCACGCCGGGCCCGCCGCCCGTCGCAATTACATTGCTGCGCCAGCCATCAGTGTCTGCCAACGCGCCGCCAAGCTGCGAGGCAATGCGCCCGAACTCGCGCGCCGCCGCATAGGTGCGCGCCTGCCATTCATTGCCGTCCTCGCGAATGCGCGCGCTCCCGAATACAACAATCGTGGAGAGAATCTTCTGCGCCCGCAGACGCTGCTCTGCCTTGGCATATTCCATCATGAAGCGCGCACCGCGCATGGAATCACTGAGGATGAAATCCTGATCCAGCGCCGCCAGCTTGTACGCGTTCTCCTGCTCGGTCTTCTCTGCCACAGCCGCATCCTTTCATTTCAAGACGTCCCGGCCATTGGCCGCGCCATTACTATCGAAATGAGCCGCCGATGCCGCCCGGTCAATCAGGCGCCTGTATACGAGTACGTGATATTTGAGACTGAGAATGACTTGCAAACGCACTCGACTGTGTTAGGCACGCCCATCCTCCCATGAACTTGAGCCAGCTGCCGATCCCTTCATGACCGACACCCAGATACAAAATGCGCAAGCCGCAGCCGGTCAACGCCGCATGCGCTATGCTTTCATCAAGCGCCAGATCCGCACGGTCCACTGGATGTCCGGTGCGGTCTGCCTGATCGGCATGCTCCTCTTCGCCGCCACCGGCATCACGCTGAACCATGCGGGTAGTCTGACCGCCAAGCCCGTCATCACCGATGCCGAGACAACGCTCACCCCCGCCCTCACCGCCATGCTCGCCGACGGTCCGGACAGCGGCACGACGCCTGCCCTGCCAACCGCCGTCGCCCGCCAGCTGAAGAGTGAACTCGGCGCCGACGCCGCCGGCCAGACGGCCGAGTGGACGGATATTGATGTCTATGTCGCCCTGCCGCGTCCCGGCGGCGATGGCTGGGTCAGCATCGACCGCGAAACCGGCGAAGTGGTCTATGAAGCCACCCAACGCGGTCCGGTCGCGTACCTCAATGACCTCCACAAGGGCCGCAATACGGGCACAGCCTGGTCCTGGTTTCTCGACATTTTCGCCGTCGCGACGATGCTTTTCTGCCTCTCCGGCCTCTGGCTCCTGCAGATCCACTCGGCCCGGCGCGCCAGCACATGGCCGCTGACCCTCGCCGGGCTCGCCGTGCCCGTCCTCCTTCTCCTTGTTTTTGTTCACCTTTGAGGCCTCCCATGCGCGCAATCCTGACCCTGGCCGGACTGGCCATCATCTCCGCCCCCGCCCTCGCCGACACGATGGAGGTCGGTGTCGAAATCCCCCGCCTCAACGTCGCGGAATATCACCGCCCCTACCTCGCCGCCTGGATCGCCAACCCCGACAACACGGTCGCGGCCAATCTGGCTGTCTGGTACCAGCAGGGGCGCGGCGCCGAGGGCGAAGGCGAGACCTGGCTGAAGGACCTGCGCCAGTGGTGGCGCCGCGCTGGCCGCGACCTCGACATGCCCATCGACGGCGTCTCCGGCCCTACGCAAGCGCCCGGCAGCCACACGCTCAGCTTTGACGCCGATTCACCTGCGCTGAATGCGCTGGAGCCCGGCGACTATGTCCTCACCGTCGAAGCCGTCCGCGAAGTTGGCGGACGCGAAATGGTGCAGATCCCGTTCACATGGCCCGCCAATGGCGCCGCGCCCGTCACTGTTTCCGGCGAAACCGAACTCGGCGCCGTCACCCTCACCTTCGTCGACGACAAATAGGAGATATATCCCATGAAACGCCTCGCCCTCAGGATGCTCGCCGCATCCACGCTCTTCCTCACGGTCGCTGGCACGGCCAGCGCCCACCGCGCCTGGCTCCTGCCCTCCTCGTTCACCCTGTCGGGCGACGAGCAATGGGTGACGGTCGACGCCGCCATTTCCAACGACCTCTTCTTCCCGAACCATCATGGCATGGACACGGCCTCGATCACGGTCACCGCGCCGGACGGCTCCACCGTTGAGGTCGAGAATGCCGCCAATGGCGAAATCCGCTCCATGCTGGACTTCAAGGCCACGCAGCAGGGCACCTACCGTATCGCCACGGGCGGCGGAGAGCCTTTCTACTTCGCCAGCTGGGAAGAGAATGGCGAACGCAAACGCTGGCGCGGTTCGCTGGCTGACATGCGCGCCGAAGGCATCGACAAGAAGCCCGACGTGCAGGTCTCCCAGTCCAGCCGCAGCGTCGAAACCTTCGTCACGCTCGGCGCACCGTCCACTGACGTCTTCGCGCCCACAGGCAAAGGCCTCGAATTCCAGCCCGTCACTCATCCGAATGATGTCTTCACCGGCGAGCCGGTCAGCTTCAAGCTGCTGCTCGACGGTAAGCCCGCCAGCGGCCTCGAAGTCGAAATCCTGCCCGGCAATGACCGCTACCGCGACACACCGAGCGTCATCAAGGCCACGACAAATGCCGAAGGCGTCTTCACTTTCACACCGGAACTGCCCGGACCTTACTGGTTCACTACCGGCTCGGAAGGCGACACGGTCGTTGAAGGCATGCCCATGAAAGTGCGCTCGTCCTATACGGCTACGTTCGAGGCCCTGCCCCTCTAGCATGCTGAACCTGCTCATCCCGCACGACCTGCCGCAGACGCGGCCAGAGCGTCCCGGTCAAGCCCTCCAGCCCCTGCGGCTGGGGGGCTCAACCATGGGAACGGACTGGTCCGTGACCTGCCATGCGCCGCGCGCGATGCAAGCGGACACCGTGCGCGATGCAGCGGACAACGTATTCGCCGACATCATCCGCCAGATGAGCACATGGGAGCCCACCTCCCTGATCAGCCAGTTCAATCGCCTGCCGATTGGCGGCGCGATCACCCTGCCCGACGCCTTTGCCCATGTCCTCGAGATCACACGACAGGTCGCAGCTGCCACAGACGGCGCCCTCAATCCCTGCCTGGGCGCCGAGACATCGCGTCTCGGCTTCGGCCCCGCTTCCGATCCCTCAGCGCCCCGCGATACTGCGCGCGACGCCTGGCGTACGCTGGCCCCCACCGGCGCCACGCTCACCCGCAACGCCCCCTACCAGCTCGACCTCTCCGCCATCGCCAAGGGCCACGCCGTTGACCGCCTCGCCGCCGCCCTGCGGGGCCTAGGCATCACGCGGTTCCTCGCAGAGATTGGTGGCGAGTTTGTCGGCGGTGATCCGAAGCCCGACAGCCTGCCCTGGTGGGTCGACATCGAGACGCTCAGCGCCGCCACACGATGGCGCGTCGCGCTTTGCGGCAAGGCGCTCGCGACCTCCGGCGACTATCGCAAGATGCGCATAGAGCATGGCCAGCACGTCTCTCATATCACCCCCCATCCTGCCGCCATGCCCGGCACCGGTGACCTCGCCAGTGTAAGCGTCCTCCACGACTCCTGCGCCATGGCCGATGCCTGGGCCACCGGACTCTTTGCCAGCGGCTCTGCAACCGGTCTCACCCTCGCAAAACAGCACGGAATCGCCGCCCTCTTCCAGTTCCGCGACCGCGCGGCCGAAGCTTCCAATGCGCTAAAACTGATGCAGGACTGAGATGAATCACAGGCCGGATCACCTGTCATCGCTGACGCCCACAGACTCTTTTGAGAATAATTCTCAAAATCACTTGCCACCTGTCAAATTTGCAATTAATTCGCAGTCGCAGACCACACAGGAAAGGTAGAACTATGGAATTCATCAAAGCCGATCGCGAGAGACGCCCCGCGAACGCCCTTCTGGCGACCACCGCGCTGGGCCTCGTCTTCTTCCCGCTGACGGCCACTGCCCAAGCACAGGACTCAGAGCCCGTCGCTGTCGGCGAAGTCTCGATCGAAGCGACTGCGCCAGAATACAAGGCCGAGCCGGAATCCCCGAAATACACCGCACCCCTGATCGACACGCCGCGTTCCATCACTGTGGTCACCGATAAAGTTCTGGAAGACACGGCTGCCACGACGCTCGTCGATGCGCTGCGCACTGTGCCGGGCATAACGATGGCCATGGGTGAAGGCGGCCAGCCCTTCGCAGACCGTCCGTTCATTCGCGGCGCTGAATCAACAAGCGGCATCATGGTCGACGGCGTGCGCGATGCATCTGCCCAGTCGCGTGACGTCTTCAACCTCGAACAGATCGAAGTCTCGCGCGGCGCCAATGGCACGATGGCCGGTCGCGGCGCCGCCGGCGGCAGCCTCAACCTCGTCACCAAGACCGCCAAAGCCACAGACTTCATCGCCGGCTCCATCGCCCTCGGCAATGCAGAGCACAGACGCGCCACGCTGGACGTGAACGAAGCCCTCTCCGAAAACGTCGGTGTGCGCGTCAATGGCATGTGGCAGGAATCCGAAATCCCGGGCCGCGATGGCGTCTATGACAATCGCTGGGGGTTTGCGCCAACCATCACCTGGGGACTCAACAGCCCGGACCGCGCGACGCTCAGCTATTCGCACTATGAGAGCGACGGCATCATCGATTACGGCCACCCGCTCGACACGACGACCGGCCAGCCCGTCGAAGGTATCGATCCCGACAATTTCTACGGCCTGCTCAATCGCGATTTCCACGACACGCAGACGGACTCCGCCCAACTCGAACTCTCGCATGAGCTGAACAGCTTCATGACCCTGCGCAACATCACGCGCATCGGCCGTTCGGAAAACGCCTATATCGCGACCAACCCGGACGACAGCCAGGGCAACGTCGTTAACGGTCTCGTCTTCCGCAACACGAAGAGCAACAATTCCAAGACCGATTCCATCGTCAACCAGACGGATGTGCAGGCCTTCTTTGATGCAGGCGGCGTGTCCCATTCCATCTCCGCAGGCCTCGAACTTGGCCATGAGGAAACGGAACGCGCGACCTATTCCGTCACCTATCTGGCCCCCGGCGACGTCTCGATCCCGCGCGGTGGTTGTGACCTCTTCGGCGCAGGTGCCGCGAGCGGCTATAACTGTACCGATCTCTACAACCCGAACCCGAACGATCCGTGGAGCGGCACGATCACGCTCAATGATCCGACCAAGACGCAAGTCGATACGGCTGGTATCTACCTCTTCGACTCCATCACGCTCAACGACAAGTTCATCGTGAACCTCGGTGTGCGCGGCGATGATTTCAGCACGAAGACCTCGAGCGACCTGTCGAACCACGAGTTCATCTTCAGCTATCAGGCCGGCCTCATCTACAAGCCGACCTACAATACAAGCCTCTATGCCTCCTATGGCACATCGGCGAGCCCGTCCGGCCTGACGGCAGGTGACGGAAGCGACAACCTCTCTGTGACTGAGCAAGACCTCAAGCCCGAGAAGAACCGCAACATGGAAGTCGGTGTGAAGTGGGAGCCTGAGGGCCGCGACCTTGCCGTCAATGCCGCCGTATTCCGCAACGAGATCGTCGATGGTCACGTGTCGGTTGAAGCAGGCCGTGGCGGCGCGCAGCAAGCCATTGGCGAGCAGCGTGTGCAGGGTGTCGAACTCAGCGCCACCGGCTCCATCACGCCGCAATGGGACGTATTCGTCGGCTATAGCTACATGGACTCCGAGATCATCGATGCGGGCCCGATCAACACGGATACGGTTGGCAACAAGCTGCCGAATACGCCGGAACACAGCGTCTCGCTCTGGACCACGTATGACATCCTGCCGAAGCTCTCCGTGGGCGGCGGCGCGACCTACATGTCGGAACGCTTCGGGGATACGTCCAACGCCAAGAGCATCGACAGCTACTGGAAATATGATGCGATGGTCTCCTACGCCATCATGGAAAACGTCGACTTCCAGCTTAACGTCAACAACCTGACCGACGAGCGCTACTATGACCGGGTCTACACGACCCATATGGCAACGATCGCACCGGGACGGTCGATCATCGGAAGCCTCAAATTCAAATACTAGCCATCAGGAAGGGGCCGCAGCTGAAAGGCTGTGGCCCCGTCCTCCCTGCACGAGAACACAGAACGCCATGCTGATCCGAATTCCAGAAGTCCTGTCCAAGGCAGACGTCGCCGCCATGCGCGGCCTCATCGATTCTGGGCCCTGGCTCGATGGCAATGTCACATCCGGCGCTCAGGCAGCACAGGCCAAGCGTAATGCGCAACTCGATGAGACCAGCCCGCAATGCCGCAAGGCTGGCGACGCGGTGCTCGACGCCCTGCAGCGCCATCCTCTTTTCATCTCGGCGGCCCTGCCGCTGAAGGTCTACCCGCCCCTCTTCAATCGCTATGAAGGTGGCCAGAATTTCGGCAACCATGTCGACAATGCGATCCGCCCCGTGCGCGGCAGCGATTTCCGCATCCGCACCGACCTGTCGGCCACGCTCTTCCTCGCCGAGCCAGAGTCCTATGACGGCGGCGAACTCGTCATCGACGACACGTATGGCTCCCATTCGGTCAAGCTGCCCGCCGGCGACATGATCCTCTATCCATCCACCAGCGTGCACCGTGTCACGCCCGTCACGCGCGGCGCGCGCGTGTCTTCCTTCTTCTGGATGCAGAGCATGGTGCGTGACGACGGACAGCGCACGCTCCTTTTCGAACTCGACAGCAGCATCCAGTCACTCGCCGCCACAGGCGCGGACCAGGCTTCTGTCGTACGCCTGACCGGCGTCTACCACAATCTTGTCCGCAGATGGGCCGATGCCTGACCTGCCGCGTAATCAAGCCCTGAAAGGCGCCTGAACCATGGATTCCCAAGCAACCCTCGCCCCGGCGACAGGCAGCACAGGCGGCGCCTTCGACCTCGTGATCGCTGGCGGGCCAGTCGTGTGGCTTCTGATCGCCATGTCTATCGTGGCGCTCACCGTCATTCTCTACAAGTTTGCCCAGTTCGCGATGACGGGCATCTGGCGCACCGGCCATATCGAGAAGGCCGTGAAACTCTTCCGGGACGGCAATCGCCGCGAAGCCCTTGCCGCCGTTCAAGGCGCCAAGGATCCCGCCTCGATCACGGTCGCGACGGCCATACGCGGCTCCCTACGCAGTGACGTCAGTGAAGCGGCAGTGCGCGAGGAAGTCGAGCGCGTGGCCACGGCCGAGATCAATGGCCTGAAATCGCATCTCGGCCTGCTGGAGATCATCGGATCGCTGTCGCCCCTGCTCGGCCTGCTCGGCACGGTGCTCGGCATGATCCAGGCCTTCCGCGCCATGGAAGCGGCTGGTCGCAATGTTGACCCGGCCATCCTCTCCGGCGGCATCTGGGCCGCGCTGCTGACAACAGCTGCAGGCCTCATTGTCGCCATTCCGGTTGTCGCGATTGCCAGCTGGTTTGAGCGCACAATCCTCCAGGTTGCCCGCCGCACCGAAGATGCCGTTACCCGCATCTTCACACCAGACCTCACCCGCCGGACTGAAAGCCCCGCCGATGAAATTCGCGCAGCAAGCCTCTAGGTCTGCCACCGGCAAGATCGGGATGACGCCACTCATCGATGTGGTGTTCATCCTGCTATTGTTCTTCATGCTGACCTCGACCTTCGCGGACCGGCGAAGCATGGACCTCGCGACACCCGCCCTTTCCTCTGCGCCTGATATTGCCGACAAGGTCATCGTGCTGGACCTCAGCGCCGAAGGCCTGCGTTTCAATGGCGAACCGCTGGAACTCGACGCACTGGATGACGCGCTGCACACCCGCCTTGCGACCGGCGACCCTGTCAGCCTGCAAGTCGCAGCAGGCATCCCGCTCGAAACCAGTGTCAGTGTCATGGACGCGCTCAAGGCATCGGGTGCCCGCTCCATCGCCCTGCGCAATGCGGAGACCCAGCCGTGAAACTCTCCGCCCGGCAGGAAGCCTCACAGCTCGCCAGTATTGATGACCGGATTATGCCGCTCATCAATATCGTCTTCCTGCTGCTCATCTTCTTCCTCGTCGCCGGCGTCATCCGCGAAGTCGAACCCGTGGATGTCGACCCGCCCCGCTCCTTGGTCGAAGCCGAAAGCGAGATCGCGCCGCTGACCATCTACGTCTCCGCCGATGGCCATCTCGCTCTGGGAGACGACGTACTGTCTGATGACGTGTTCAACGCCGCAGTGACGGAAGCGGTCATCTCCGACCCCGAACAGGCCATCCGCATCGTTGCCGACCGCAACGTGGACTCCACCAAGGTCATCACCGTGCTCGAAACGCTGCGTTCCGCTGGTGCCAGCCGCGTGAAACTCACAACCCAGATGCAGGCCGCGCCATGAACCGCAAGGCGCTCATCTGGCCCGTCGCCTTCGCCTGCGCCCTGACCGCGCACGGCCTCGGCCTCGCGAGCATGACACTGACATCGGAACCGGTTGCCGCGCCTACCCAAGTTGAGAGCGAGCACGAAATCATGCTCGCCCCGAAAGGTCGGCTGGACGGCGTGCTCGAAGAGCCAGGGGAACCCGAAGCCACCGAGGAACGGCCTAAGCCGGTCCCGGAACGGTCCAAACCTACCCCGCCAAGCCCCACACCGCCCCCTCCAACACCCACACCTGCCCCGGTCGAGCCCGCGCCCGTCCAGACCGCACCTGCGCCAGAGTCGGCTGCGCCCAGCCCTGTCGCGGCGCCCTCCGCTGCGTCAGACAGCAGCTCAAACGCAAGCGCTTCCACCGCCAGCGCACCCTCAGGACCGACCGCTCAATCCTCCGGAAAGAAAGGCACCGCTTCCGCCGCTCCGTTCGGCATTCCCAATGGTGTGGAGAAAAGCCAGGTCCAGTATGCCGGCCTGCTGCAGGCCTGGTTCCTGAAGTACAAGCGCTATCCGCACCCCGCCCGGTCGCGCCGTCAGCAGGGCGTCGTAAATGTCTGGTTCCGGGTGGATACGAGCGGCAATGTCCTCGAAAAGCGTATCGAGACAGGCTCGGGCTACAGCATCCTCGACAAGGCAACGCTCGACCTGCTCGACCGCGCCTCACCAGTGCCGCCCCCGCCCGCGCCGCTACACGCGACGGAGCTGACGTTTACTGTGCCGATTTCTTATTCACTAAACTAGGCGGGCCTGCATAAAGTGCTGGAGATCCGAGGCAAGGCAACGCAAGACAAATCCTGCCTTCGCAGAACAAGCTGATTGCCAAACTTGCGCCCATGAAGCGGGATGTCGTGACGCGCTGAGGCAAGCCCCAGCGCGTCACATTCGCTTCAATTATCCCTCATACGAGATGAGGGGCGCCCGGGGACGGGGGTGACCCCAGGCGCCTAGAAGTCCACCGGCTTGCGGATTTCGAGCAGCTTTCCGGTCCAGTCGGAGGGCTTTACGCCCTTCATGGTCTGGGTCTTCCGGCCGTCGGGCGTCATCCACGTAACTTCGAGTGTGACGGCCCCAGTGGACTTCAATCCAAAATGCACAGGTATGGCGCTCTGGGCATTATACCCCCCGCCTGTCGTGACCATGCGTGTGGCGAGCAATTTGCCTGCCTTGTCATAGAGACGGACTTCAGCGCCGGGCACGGTGAAATGCCCTTTGCTGTCGAGCAGGAGGACTTCCAGCGATCGCGTCTGTCCAGCCGCGCTCATCTCATTCCTGAAGACGAAGTGACCGCCCTCAGGGCCGTAACCATCCGTGAGCGAGAGGTCGAGGTCGCCATCGCGGTCATAGTCGACCCAGACGACGCCGTGGTCTCCGGCATTCAGCATGTCACCCGGCGCAAGAATGTTCACGAAGCCGGCGTCGCCGTCATTGCGATAGAACATGTTGTGCGGCTCTTGCTCGCCGGACGGTCCTTCATAGCCGACAACGAACAGGTCCAGATCGCCATCATTGTCATAGTCGCCCCATTCGGCGCTGACGACGTGGTCCGGCTCAGTCACACCAAGCGCTTCGCCAACCTCAGTGAAGGTGCCGTCGCCATTGTTATGATAGAGCTGGTTCGGGCCATAGGCTGACAGATAGATGTCGAGATTGCCGTCATTGTCATAGTCACCAATGGCGCAGCCGACGCCGCCCTCCTGCTTGGTGCGACCGGCTGTATCCAGGCCGAGTTCGGGCGCGACATCGACGAAGGCATCCCCGTCATTGCGCCAGAGCGCATCGGTTGCGCCGGACTGGTTGGCCAGGAAGACATCCAGCCTGCCATCCTTGTTGTAGTCGAACCAACAGACGCCCACGGTTGGTCGGGCGTCTGTTGGTCCTTCTCCTGCGAATACTTGGGAGAACACGGCGTTCGTATTCGCGAAGAGCTTGTTGGAGGCGTCCGGATTGGCATCCATGCCAGGGAAGGCCTGGTCAGGAACCATGCGGTCGCCCGAATAGAGATCCAGGTCGCCATCATTGTCATAGTCGACCCAGTTGGACTGACGGGCTGAGCGTCCGGGAATGGTCAGCCCGATTTCCGCGGCAACATCGGTAAAGCCGGTGCCACCATCATTGCGGAAGACGCGGGTGAGTTCTTTCGGACTGGTCGCCCCGGCAAAGAGATCAAGATCCCCGTCGCCATCATAATCCCCCCAGCTCAGGCCCCGGAATTCGGGGCCTGATACCGGCAAGCCATAGGACTCCCCGACACTGGTGAACACACCATTGTCCTGAATGTAGAGACGGATCTCGCCACCCTTGAGGGATACGGCGAAATCGAGATCGCCGTCATTGTCAAAGTCACCCCACACGTTCGAGAGGGACCCGACCACGCCGAACAGCTCTGGCTGTACGGACGTGAAGGATGGCGTCTCGAACACAACCGGCTCTTCCGGCGTCGTCGCACATGCGGCCACAAGGGCCAGCACGCCGAGGGAAGGCAATATCCTGAGAGACTGCATGTATCTGGCTTTCATGATGATATGTCCTACCGATCGATCGGCGTGACTTCGGAGACATTGGCCTCGACCTGTTCACGGCGCAGCCACAGTTCGCGGTACTTGTTGTCCGAAAGCATCTGGAGCTGGTCGTTATAGTGCGTCGTGCCCGGCTGGCGCGAGTTGCCATAGCTCATCAGGCCGTAAGCCTTGATGGGCGTCGAGAACTCGACCATGGCAACCCATGTTTCCCCATGCGTCGGGATACGCTTGCCGTCTTTCGGCTCGGACCATGTGATCACGTCGAAAGATCCAAGATTGCCGTAGCCACCGCTGCCGGGGACATCGAGACCATCCAGGATGAAGCGCGAAACGTCACCATAGACCGGATCGATCTGGCCATAGCTGGCCTTCGTGCTGGCAATCGCCTTGCGCAGCATTTCAACAGCCGCTTCCGGATCCTTCAGGCCTGATGGCGTGGTGATCGGCTCGTCGGCAGACCACGGCACGGCAAAGCCATCGAGACCTGTCATGCGCGGGCCAGCGAACAGCTTGCCCCAGGCTTCAAACAGGACACCGGCGCGGTTCTCTTTCGAGAAGGTCCGGTCCCAATCAGACAGGAGCTTTACAGCGGCCTGCATATCCGGATCAGGATCGTTTGCAGCAGCAGCCAGCAGGTCCGGCAGGACACGTTCCGCCATCAGGGCATGCTGGGCCAGTTTGAGCTCCACGAAATCATCGAGCGTGATGTCTTCCGCTTCGGTCATCATGGTCAGCGAGTCCTGTGCACGCATCGACAGAGGCGTACGGGGCGCGAAGTAAGGCGGGAAATCTTCCGGCTTGTAAGCGACCGGCAGGGTGGATTCCCATGGTGGATCGTTCGAGTTGTGCACGAAGCCACTTTCAGGATCAGTCACGCGCGGCAGGTCTTCATACGGGTGGATATCGGTCCACAAGTACTCAGATGTGTCACCGGGAACGAGGCCTTTCCAGAACTCGATATCTCCAGACGAACGCTTCGGCGCGATGCCGTTGAAGATATATTCGATATGACCATCGCGGTCAGCATAGCTGATATTGAAGGTCGGCACCTGAAGGCGTGACATGGCCTCGGTGAAATCGTCATGGCTCTCGGAGGTCACCATGTCAAAATACTGCTCCAGCATGCCGCCCCGGTCGAGACCGGCAACGCGCAGGGCAACCGTTTTGCCGTCAGGACGATCAAAGACAGGTCCGTGAACGGTGTAGCGAATGCTTAGCGGCACTTCGAGTTCGGAACCGTCCGGCTGCTTCACCTTGTAGGATGTCTCCTTCACTTCAAAGGGCAGAACTTCACCATCGAACAGGTAGCCATTGTCCTTGAGGGTCAGTTCATAGGTCGTCGCGCCGACCATGCCGTTGACCGTGTTGGAAATGCCCATCTGCTGGTTGAATGCAAAGCGGATGACCGGCAGGCCGATCTGCGTTGCGCCATAGACTTCAAAGTCAGGCCCGACGAGGTGAGCTTCATAATAGATGAAGAAAGGCACTGTCCAGGGCAGGTGCGGGTTCTGCAGCAGCATCGTGTTGCCGCTTTCGGTCTTCGACGGACCGACAGCCCATGTATTCGAGCCCTGCTGTTCCAGCTCGGGCGGATCGCCTTCACCGATGGTACGGTTCGGTGACGCGACATAGACAAAATTCATCAGGCGGTGCGCGTGAGCCACAACGTCCACGCCGCTGACCGGCAGCACGACTTTCAGGTCTTCGTCGATCGCTTCAGGATGCGCTGCGGCATAGGCGTTCATGCCTTCTGCAAAGGCATCGAGCTTCGCCCGGAATTCCGGCGAGTAGGCGTCATACCAGACCTGCGCGCGCTCTGGCGTGCCGTTCATGACGAGCCACTTGGCGGTCTCTTCATATTCCGGGCCCCAGTATTCGGCGCCCTTGCCGCGGGCTTCACCATACAGGCGCAGCACCGTGTTGGCATGGCTGTGCACCTGGGCCCAGCCATAGCCATAGAAGACGCTCTCGGCATCCGTACCGTAAATATGGGGAACGCCGTAAGTGTCCCACAGGATCTCGTTCTTGACGACGGCCGGACGGTCATCATGGATCGGCGTTACCGCGTCTGCGGCGGGCGCTTCCACGACGAGTGTCTCAGTGACAGCCGCCTCTTCCGTCTGTGTTGTACAGCCTGCTACCGCTAGCTGGACGACGGCCATGCAGGTTAATGCAATCCACCTCATATGTCGTTCCCTTCAGAATCTTTTGAAAAAGAAGGCAGGCCGGAGAAGGTTGCCCCTCCCCGGCCCGCCTGGATGTCAGACTACCACTTGTAGGCGCCGCGAACGAACCAGGAGCCGCCCGTGAAGCCAAACGGAGCCAACGTATCGTACATGTTGGAGCCGTTGGTCGCGCCCGGTTCCCGGATCTGGTCCGGATACTCGTTGAAGATGTTGTTCGCACCCGCAAAGAGGCTGAACGCTTCCGTGAACTCGTAACCAATTTCGAGGTCCGAGATCCATGCGGGATCGACGTCATAGTCGGCCGCAGGATTGGAGGCGTTGCGAACAGTGTATGAGCCGAAGCGTGTTGCACGTGCATTCGCGGTGAACTTGCCGATATCCCAGTTTGCACCAAGCGTAATCTTGGAGTCCGGCAAGGAATCCGTGATGGCGGCACGCTTGCTGCGGTCAAAAATTTCATAGTCGCCAAGAGCTTCGAGTTCAGGTGGGTTGTCGACGATGCCCGTGATCTTGGCTTCGTTCTTGTTGAAACCTGCATTGAAGTGGAAGTCGCCATAATCAGTCGCAAGGCGATAGGTGGCCACAACATCGATACCCTTCGTGCGCGTATCAATGGCGTTGGTGTAGTATTGGCCACTGATGTCGCTCGAAAGTCCGTTGGCAACGAGGATATCGCGGATGCGTACGTCGACGGAAGAAAACGTCGTCGTCACCGCAATGCGATCATCTACGTCAATCTGATAGGCATCGACGGTCAGCGTGAAGTTTTCGAACGGTGTGGCGGTAAAGCCGACACTGAAGTTTTTCGATTTTTCAGGCGTAAGAGGTGACGATCCAAGTGCTCTGGCAGCTGGCGAATTAACCGGAAGGTTCTTCAGGAGCAGCAATTCCTGTTCGCCATCTCCGTCGAGATCTCGGAACTGGCTGGTTGTCGACGAATAGCTCTGCTGTGCCAGCGTCGGGGCCCGGAAGCCGGTATTGTAGGACGAGCGGAGAGCGAACCAGTCGTTCAGCTCATAACGGCCATTGACCTTGAAGATCGTCGTATCGCCGGAGTCATCGTCGAAATACTCGTACCGCAGTGCTGCGCCAAGGAAGAGCTTCTGGGTTGGAGTCCACCCAAGTTCGCCATAGGCGCTGAGGTTGTTGCGCTCGGCATCAGCCTCATCATCCGGCCGGAAGCCAGGTGTAGCCTGGGAGCCCGGGGCGAGGAGTTGTCCGGCAAAGGGTTGGCCTGCCGGTCGGACATAGGTGCCAGCCGCATAACTGGCCGGATCGCCGGCTTCGACCTTGTAGTTTTCCCAACGGTGCTGGACGCCGAAGGATGTCTGCAGTTCGCCGCCACTGGACAGGGGGTGCGCCTTTGTAATGTCGAGCGCGTTGGTCCATTCCGTGGCGATGAGGCGACCGACTTCAAAGAAGGTCGGGCTCGTCGGACCAAGGCTGGCGTTGAGACCGTTCGAGTTTTCCCAGTCCGTTATGTCTGTGCCGTAATTGGACGAGACATCCCATGCCCAGCCCGAACCTGTTTCACCACGGAAACCACCCGCAACTTCATAGTCATCCTCGATGATCGTGAGACGTGGGCGGAAGCCGTTCGGATAGACTTCCGGAAGCGCAACATCCCGGTTTGGCGCGCGGAACGACCAGTTGAGGATTGATGTACGAGCGCCGTAAGTTCCGAAGGCATAGCCTTCAAAACCACCAAAATCATACGCCATATTTGCCGAGAAGATGTCAGACTTCTGCGGGAAAGCGCCATAGTTCTGCGTGACCATACGGTCGATGCTGGCTTCGCGTGGATCACGGCTGCCATCACCGAGCAATGGATAGAGGTTGATATTCTCGGAGATCGGCACGGCACGGTTTGACTCGTCGCGGTCCATGTAGCTGTAGGACAGGTTCAGGAAGCCTTTGTCGCCGAGAGCAATGCCCTGGTTGGCAGACGCCGTGAGCGCTTCGCCGTCACCCCGGTCGAAGTTCTGGCCGTAGGAAGCGGTCGCTTCGCCGCCTTCCGCATCTTCTTTCAGGATGACGTTGATCACGCCTGCAATGGCATCCGAGCCGTATTGCGCTGCTGCGCCGTCCCTCAGAACTTCGATACGTGCGATTGCCGAAGACGGGATCATGTTGAGGTCAACACCGGCCGCACCATTATAGAGCGAGGACACCGAGTTGATCAGGGCCGTCTTGTGGCGGCGCTTGCCGTTGACCAGAACAAGCGTCTGGTCCGGGTTGAGGCCGCGCAGGCCGCCCGTGGCAATCACGGTTGCAGTACCACCGCCTGCACGTGTTGGCAGGTTGAAGGATGGGACAAGGTAACGGATCGCCTCGAACACGCCGGAAGGGCTGCCCTGAGAGATTTCGTCGGCAGTGAACACATCGATCGGCGTCGGGCTGTCGATCACCGAGCGAGGCGCGCCGCGAACACCGGTGACGATGACAGTGTCCTGGACACTACGTTCGTCTTCAACCGCTTCAGTCGCTGGAGCGGAGGCCGGCGCTGGCTCTGTCTCCAGCTGTGCCATCAAAAAAGGGCGCTGTGTCTCTTGCTCCTGTGTGGCGGAAGCATCCACTTTCAGCGTCAGGGCACCGTTATTGCCCGACTGAAGGGTCAGCCCCGTGCCTTTCAGCAACTGGTCAAGCGCCATGCTTGGCTCGAGATAACCGCCGACAGCCGACGAGGTCTTTCCCTTGACCAGGTTGGAAGGTGCCACGATCACAACGCGCGACTGCTCGGAATACTTCATCAGCGCTTTCGCAAGCGGCTGGGACTCGATTTCAAAGCTCGCGAGCGTTGGCTCAGATACCTGAGCCAGTGCGGCTTGATATTGCAAGGCAGTCAGGCAAACGGCTCCAACGAGCCCGCCCTTTGCGATTGGGTGAAACTTCTTGCGCATTATATAACCCCTAATGTCGTCAGATCCGGTTTCGGCAGTCCACGCCTGCCTCAACAGAAGCCCCTCAAACGAATGCTCCTGATAACCCTGACGACCCACGCACCGCGATTATCCAAAAGAATCATTTATTTTAATTTCTGGCAGTTGATGGCGCCCGCGTGCGCGAATTTTGGTCAACCGACGCAAGGGGTTTGGGCACGCGCGGCCAGCCAAACGCCCGCCTCAAGCCTGCACCTGGTGATTATTGCTCGGTGCGCAGGATGATCTCGTTGGACGCCGTGTAATCAGCCTTGATATTATATGAGGCCTCAAGGCCGATGATGAACTGATCAACATTATCGACACCAAATGCCGCCGTGACCCGCAGATTTTCCATGCCGGGCGATTCAAGAATGATCTGCTGATTGTTGTAACGGTTTGTGTCTGAAACGATCTCACCGAGGCTGGCGTCCTCATAAGCCAGCCAGCCACGTCTCCAGGCTGCTGCCGTATCAGGCTCCACCATTCCGAATTCGCGCTTCACGGAACCGATCTTTGCCGTGACTTCATCCCCTGCCCGCAGCACATCCTTGGAAACATCGGGACGATGTCTCTCCGCCCGAACCGGATCTTCCGCCTGCAGCACCTCAACCACGCCTTCGACAACTGACACCTTCACGGAATCGGCGCGCTGGCGAACATCGAACTGCGTGCCCACGACACGAATGAGCTTGTCGCCGACCTCAACATAAAAGGGCCGGGTCGCATCATGACTGACATCGAAGAAGGCTTCGCCTTCACTCAGCCTGACAATGCGCAAATCATCTGTGAAGCGCGACTCAATTCTGGACCGGGCGCCAAGTGTGACGCGGGTACCATCGGGAAGCTCGATATCCCTTATCTCAGCGATCTGTGTTTGAACGGGCGCAATCGGAACGGTCGGTCCGGCAGCCCCATCGACACGCGACAGCGCCAGAATGAATCCGATAGCAACCACAGCAACGCCGGCTAGCCCCGCGCTGAGACGGCGCACATCCCGCCATGCGGGTTTTGCAGCAACAGGCGCCTCAACCACTGGCTCGTCTGCATCGGTCTCCATGACGAGCGAGAGATCGCCCATCAGCTGCTCCATGTCACGATAGGCCAGCAAGTGGCGAGGATCCGACACCAGCCAGGATTCAAACTCAGCCACCTTGTCGGGCGTCGCCTCTCCCGAATGGAGGTAGACAACCCAACCGCGCGTGACGGCTTCAATCTGATCCTGTTTTACAGTGCTCTTCGTCACGTCCCGCTGACCATTTCAATTATATGTTTCAGCGCTTGAGTGCGCCGGAAAGTGCAGCAAGAGCGTATTCCATTTGCCGGTAAACATCCCCGTAAGACCAGCCCGTCTCTTCTGCAATCTTCTTGTATGTGTATCCAAGTTCTCGATGGAGCCGCAGAACCACCTTCTGCTTATATGGCAGACTTTCCACCGCAGCGCGAATGTTTTGGAACCGCTGCTTCTCGATAAGTAGGCGTTCGGGTGAAAGATCGTCCAGCGTCGGACCCGAATATTCCGCGAGAACCGTGCGCGCATACTCGAAATGGCGACCGGAGCGCCGCTTGTGATCGTAGACAATATTACGCGCCGTAACGAGCAGAAAGGCCTTGGGGTTGCGCACCCGACCCGGGTCTTCCAGTGCAGCCAGCCGCTCAAAGGCCGCTTGCGCGACATCTTCGGGTTCTGGCGGCCCGGAGCCAAAGGCTTTCCGCAACTGCTGGCAAAGATCTTTCCAGTGGCTGCGATAGAGGTCGTCAAATGTCCCTTCAATCACACGGGGGCGATCTGTGTGGACACCGGTCCCATCAGATCGCGTCAGATGTGCTCTCAAGGAATAATCGCCCACGATCAACCCGCTCCCAAACCAAACTCAGTCGACACAAAACTGACAAGGAGCGCAAGGACAATCCCCTCAATAATATCAAGAGCAAAGCTGAACAATCTGCGCGACATTCGCGCAGATTGGCGGGCAACTGCCTCGCGAACCAGCCTCAGGCAGCCGTTTCACCGAGGAAATGCCGAATGGCGCTTAGGGATTCTGGCTCATTCAGGAGCGGTGCGTGCCCCACCCCCGGAATGGTCGCCAGCGAGGCTCGCTTATGGCGCTTCACCATTTTGTCGGCTGTTTTGGCCGAGAGAATGTCGGACTGCTCGCCCCTTATCACGAGCAATGGCGCAGTCTTCATTTTGGCAAAGAGACGCCACATGCCGAGACGCGCCGCCAAGCCGGGGGGCTTGTCAGGCACCGGTGTGATAATCGCCGGGTCGAAGTCAGGCACAACCTGCCCATTGTCCTCTTCGCGATGCGTTCGGCGCGCGAAAGCTATCCAGTCCTCGGGAGTGAGACGGGGATACGGCACCGCCTGTGAACGCGCTACAGCTTCGGCAGCAGCGCTCCAGCTGCCATATCCTGCCGAGGGCGCAGCCGACGCCATGATCCGCCGCAGCCCGGCCTGCTCCACAACCGGACCGACATCGTTCAAGACGACGCTGCTGATCCGATCCGGTATCATGGTCATCAGGATCATCGAGATGATGCCGCCCATCGATGTCCCGATAAGATGGACGCGTTCCAGCTTGAGCTGATCGAGCAACACCAACACATCGCCCGCATAAATAGCCGGATTGTAGTTGGCCGGGTCTGGATCGCGTTCCGACTGGCCCCTGCCCCTGATATCAACGGAAATGAATCGGTCCGACATGCCCAGCCCGGCAATCATCGGTTCGAAATCCTTGTGATTACGCGTAAGGCCGTGAAGGCAAACAATCGCAGAGCCGTCATTGGATGCGCCGTAGCTCCTGGCGTGAAGCGCGAGACCGTCTGACGATGTGTAGAAAATGTCGTCGCCGGTCATGGCATCGCCGCCGCCCGCAGCGCATCCCGATCATAATGACGTGCCGACATCAGCAGGCATCCTATGCTGAGCGCATTGAACGCCAGCATGGCTTGCAGAGCGAGGCGCAGCGAATCCGCGTGGCCCTGCAGCAGGAACACATTGCTCATCACGCCCGCCAAAGTCGGCCCGCCGCCAATGCCGATCAAAGTCAGGCAGAACAGCATGAAGGCCGATGCGAAGGCCCGCATGCGAAGCCCGACAAGTTCCTGCGCTGCCGTATAGGCGATACTGGCATAGATCAGGCCCACGAAGCTCGGCACGATATTCCACGCATAAGCCGCCATCAGGCTGTCCGCCTGCAGGAACATCCAGGCAAAGGGCAGTGCAACAGCCGAGCAGATGGCAATCGTCCACGGTCGCCACTTCTGGCTGTTCACCGACAGCCGGTCGCACAGGCGCCCGATTGCGACGGCACCAATGCCGCCGATGCCACCGATCAGCAGCCCGAGCGGCGCCGACACCTGCCCCGGCCCGACGCCATACGTCCGCTGCAAATGGCTCGAAGTGAAAACAAGAAACGCATTCGCCGAAATGCAGATCAGGCAGCACCCGGCCAACAGCCACAGGAAAGACGTCTGCCCAGCGATGAATTTCAACGTCACGCCAAGCGGTGGCGCCTCGGCCTTGCTCGAGCGCTCTTCGACTGCGCCCCGCACCGGCTCACGAAGCGTAAACCGCACAAGCACAGCCAGAAGCAGTCCCGGAATGCCGGCGATGAAAAACGCCGCCCGCCAGCCCAGCGTCTCGTAGACCAGGCCGCCAATGATAAAGCCCGCCAGGATGCCGAGGCCAATGCCCGTCGTATAGATGCCGAGCGCCATGGCGCGCTCCTTCGGCCCATAGAGATCGGCAATGATGGAGGTCGCCGGCGGCGTACCACCCGCTTCGCCGACACCCACGCCCATACGCGCGAGCAAGAGCTGCCAATAGTTCTGCGCAAAGCCTGAAAGCGCCGTCATGCCAGACCAGACCATCAGGGCGAGCGCGATGATCTTGCGACGATCCCCGCGATCCGCCCACATGGCGATCGGGATGCCGAGCGTGGCGTAGAAGGCCGCAAAGGCCAGGCCTGACAATAGACCAAGCTGGGAGTCATCCAGATGGAGATCGGCCTTGATCGGCTCCAGCAGGATCACGAGAATCTGACGGTCGATGTGATTGAACGTATAGACCAGTGTCAGGAGCGCCAGAACATATGTCCGCGACTGTTTGGGCACCGGCAATGCGGGGCTGTGTGGCTCTGTGATCTCTCGCGCCATCGGGACATATACCTTGTGGTTTTAAAGAGGCAGCCAGCGGGTCTCCGGGAGGTTTGGAGACCCGCTGGCCTTTTCAGCCGATCAGAATTCGACCGACAAGGAGGCCGTAATGGTACGCGGCGGGCCGTAGAAAGCCGAGTAAGCACTGTCGACACCCAGCTGGCTTGGCGTCACGAAGTTATAGGCCGCAACACGATATTCTTCGTCCGTCAGGTTACGTCCATGCAGGCCAAGCCGGTACTTGCCCGATGGCGATGTCCAGACAGCGCTGAGATCAAGCAGGCTGTAGGATTTCGGATCCAGTGCCGGTCCGCCCGCCGGGAAGATCGCACTCTGTCCCGCCGGGAAGCCGGGGTTCGCGACGTTGAAGAGATAGTATTCATCACGATAGGACAGCGATCCGGTCAGGGAGATCTCGCCTTTGTCTGCGCCAAGGCTGTTGGTATAGTTCAGCGCAACCTGCCCCTGCAGTTCCGGCGTGTTCTGGGTGACGAACTGGGCAGCCACATTGACGCCACCAGACAGGATTTCCTGAATCTCGGCGTCGATATAGCCAAGGTTGCCGGACAGCGTGAGTTGATCCGTCAGCAGCAGCGCGCCTTCGAGTTCGAAGCCCGTATATTGAGACTCGCCCGCATTGAAGACGGAGGAGACAAACGTGTCATTGACGCCGTCATTGTCAGAATCCGCGCCACTCTGCACCGTGATCTGCTGGTCCTTATAGTCGGCAAGGAAGATCGCGGAGTTCATCGTCAGGCGACCATCGAGGAACACGCCTTTCAGGCCGATCTCGTAGCTATCGACTGTCTCAGGTCCGAAACCTTGTTCAGACAGACCTGTCGGATCAAGGTCTTCGCGGGCCCGCGGATCGAAGCCACCGGCCTTGAAGCCCTGCGAATAGGTTGCGTAGAGGTTCAGGTTGTCCGTTGGTTTGTAGGAAACCGACAGGCGAGGCGTGAACTGGTTATCATCGCGGGAGACGTCGTTATAGCTCGTCTGCGTGGCAAAGAAGATGGACGTATTCGTGGGATCGAATGAGCCCGAACCGGCGCCCAGCCACAACTCACGCGTCACGTCCGCCGTCGTCTTGTCCTCGGTGTAACGGCCGCCGAGCGAAATGCTCCACTGGTCGTTCAGTTCATACGTGAAATCGCCGTAGACGGAGAGGTTTTCCTTGCTCTGGTCACCGGCCTGATAGACCGTCAGGCCGAGGCCGCCCAGGATCACATCGAACGCGCCGTTTGCATTGCCGTCCAGGTAATAGACGCCCATCACACCAGACCATGGACCATTGTCCAGCAGCAGCTGGAATTCCTGGCTGAACTGGTCATCGTAATAGACGGCCGGAACATCAAAGTCGTTCTGCGGCAGGGCATCAAAGTCGATCGGCGTTACGGTTTCGCCTTCGCGATAAGCCGTGATCGACTTCAGGGTCACCGCATCATTGACGTCCCACTGCGCTGTCAGTGAGTAGCCTTCGGTCGTCACGGAGTTCTTGTCGCCGATGCCTGCGCGCGTGTCATAAATATCGCCCGTAACAGGGATCGTGCCGTCCGCGCTTGGCAACAGCCGATGGCCGTGCTTCGCATTGGAATCATCTTCAGAACGATCATAGGCAAACCGAACCGAGAAATCGTCTGTCGGGCTCCAGTCAGCGCTCAGGCGATAGGCCAGCACATCCTTGTTATAGTGCTCAGCGCCCGTATTGAGGTTCTTGCCGTAACCGTCACGTGTATATTTCGCGATGGCGCCGCCAATCGCGAGCGTGTCGCCGATTGGCGTCGAGCCGGAGAGGATACCGTCCAGCTGCCCATAGCTGCCGACATTCATTTTGGCCTTGAGTTCGGGCTCATTGCTGAGTGGCTTGGTGACGTATTTGATCGCGCCGCCAATTGTATTGCGGCCATACAGGGTTCCCTGCGGGCCGCGCAGGACTTCGATACGGTCGATATCAAAGATGTCGAGGATCGCGCCTTGCGGACGGGCCACGTAGACATCGTCCACATAGAGGCCAACGCCGGGCTCAAAGCCCCAGAGCGGGTCCTGCTGGCCAACACCGCGAATGAACGCGACGAGTGTGGAGTTGGACCCGCGCGCCACTTCGATGGTCGCGTTCGGCGTGGTCCGCTGGATTGACGTGATATCGACAGCGCCCGTCAGCTCCAGCTGTTCGGAATCGAAAGCGGTGACCGACAGGGGCACATCAATAAGGTTCTGTTCGCGGCGTTGCGCGGTGACGGTGATCGCCCCGAGACGCTTGGCACCATCCTCATCCGTTGTGCTCTCCTGAGCGTGAGCCACGCACAGCCCGGCATTGATGGCCAGAGCCGAGACGAGCCCAAGACGGATTGGTCCTGCGATATGAGTCTTCATTTTATCCTCCCGCGGATTGTTTGTTGTTTGAGCAGGAAGATATCGATTTAGGGGGATGTAACTACGACCGGAATCGTCAGGCAGAGTGAACACTTTCGCTCACACGCTAGTCGGCCTTCAGCAGTTTCGCCTGTTTCGCAAACTCGGCCGGTGTCAGCCCCTTCCATTTCTTGAAGGCGCGATTGAAAGCCCGGATGTCGGAATAATTGAGCGTCTCGCAGACCTGGCTGACCGAGCGCCCATGGCTCAGAAGCTGCTCGGCCTTGTTGAATCGGGACTGGCGGACAAGGTCACGGAAACACACGCCTTCATCCTCAAGCCGTCGCCTGAGCGTCGCCACGCTGACGCCAAGACGTTCGGCGACCTCGCTCTGATCGACGCAATCCTCTGCTACGAGCTCGAGAATGCGCGCCGAATAGCTGCGCTTGTCCCTACTGGGTGATTTGCGCTCAAGATGACTGATGACGCGCGCAAATATCCCGTCAGTGCTCAGGTCAATCCGATCAATATTGGGGATCGTCTGACAGGCGATGTCATAGTCATAAACGAGTTCATAGGCCGGGCGGCCGAACTCCAGGGGCACGTCCCAGAATTCGTTCTGGGTGTGCGGTGTACCCGACCGGGTGCGCTGCAGACGAACACGCCGGATAGCCTGTGTCGCAAGGCCGTTGCTGAGACTGTCGAGCAGACAATGCACTTTGATCAGGAGGCAGTCGCCAACGAAATGCATCAGTTCGGTATCGTGCCGGAAACGGTAGGGAAACGTCGAATCGTCCACCACGAAGGCCGAGTGTCCCGCACCAACCCGTACCGAGTTGTACGGTGCGCCGTGCATCATGTTGAAGTGCTCTGCCAGGCTCACCATCGCATCCTGAAGCGTGCGCGATTGCTGCGCCTGGGCGATCACGAAATTGCCGGTCTTGTAGGTCAGCGTTCGCTCGGAGAGGCGCGCCGTAAGGTCGTCCAGCGACTGGGCAATGTCGCGCTGGATCCGGTAATAATCCTTCAACTCCAACCGGCGCTCAGGATCCGTTGCACGCATGCCGTCCACAAGACCTAATCGTTCGAGAATGCCCTCGACGTCGACGCCGCTTTCGGCAGCGGACACGAGAATCGGCCTGACCTGGGCGAAGAGGACACTGGTCGTGCGAAAACTCATACTGTCAGCCCGCTCCTGCCCGTCTTGATGGACTGTGATGCCACCTTGTGGTTCCGAACACTAAACGTACCGGAATATGGGATACAGCCTAACAGATATGGCACGCCGTGTCAGTCTACCGCGCAGGAACGGTCCACGAGTGGTCCGCGAGTGGTCCGACGGATACCCATAAAGGGACACACGGGACACAATAAGGGGCCCCCGTATGACCACGGAAGCCCCTTGAAAATACTCAGATAGACAGGCGGATGTGCCCGTCTGAACCTATTCGGCATCGCGTACCGATAGGCCGGTTGCTGGATAGTCAGTCCAGACGCCATCAACGCCAGCGTCGAACAAAGCGCGGAATTCGGCGCGGGAATCTGCAAACCCCTCACCCGGATGGTCGTCACGCACTGTATAAACGTGAACAAGAAGACCCAGCTTGTGTGCACGATCGACAAAGTCCGACGTTGTGCCGTCCTTATTCAGGATCATCGACTTTTCTGCACCAACGCCTGTCGTGTGGATATCCTCCAGCTTGTAATCAAGCCCAAGCATCGCGGCATAAGGCGGCCCGACCATGTTCTGGATTGTCGGCAGGTCGCTCTTGGTCGCAAACTCGGCGAGGAATGGCGGCTCAAAGCACTGAATATAAACAGGAATTCCAGCCGCCTTGAGGCCCTTCTTGTCCATGGCCGCAATCATGAGATCGGGCATGTCAAAGCCGAGAGCAGCAAACTCGCCCGGCCATTTCGCTTCGACATGCAAGCCGACAAGATGGCCAGATTTTGCTGCCTCGAGAGCGATATCTATCACCTCATCGAACGTCAGGATGTCGTACTTGCCATCGTACTTTGTCTCACGTCCTTCAAACTGCTGGATCGCCTTTAGGGTCTTAATCTCGGCAAGCGTGAAGTCTTCGACCCACCAGTCGTCCTGCTCGCCGAGGGGCGTCACCTTGACCTTCTTGCGGTCGGCAAACTCGGGATGATCGGCAATATTGGTTGTCGCCGCCAGGAAATGGTCGTGGCGCGCGATGAGTACTCCATCCGAGGTGACGACCAGGTCAGGCTCGATAAAATCGGCCCCCTGCTCGATCGCCGCCTTGTAGGCTGGAGCCGTGTGCTCCGGATAAAGGCCGCTGGCGCCGCGGTGGGCGATAACGATAGGCTTGTCTCCGTGAAGCGTGGGTGCGCGCGGCGAAGTGGCGGATGCAGCTTCCAGTGCCCCTTCCGAACCAGCCAGCGTATTCGCTGACTGGCTCTGGCTGGGTGCCGCACAGGCGGCAAGGCAGGCTGCCACCAGGATAACGAGATGTTTCATTACAAGAAATTCCTTGTTGAAGGTGACGCCGAACTAGAACTTGACGTACAGGCCAGCTTTCAGCATCTGCGGTTTGCCGCGGATGATGGTGTGCAGGCCGAACGCACCGCCCGTGTTACCAACGTCAATCAGGTATTCCTCATCGAACACATTCTCGCCGAGGACGTAGACGCCCCAACGCTGGTCCGCGCTATCAAAAGCCACCCGCAGGTTGGCGACTCCATAAGCATCCTGGTGCTCATCAACGACTTCGCCGTTGGGATACATTTCAGGGATGCGAACAAAGCCACCATTGCCGTCAGCGGCATAGTCGTAACCGTTATCATCCTCGAAGAAGTGCCCGCTCTTCCAGATATAGCTCGGCACGATCGAGATATCGCCACGCGCACCAAGCGGCACCGTCATGTCAGCTGCCAGCGAGAAGCTGTTTTCCGGGCTCAGTCGGAACGTATTGCCGGCAAACTGGAGTGCGTTTCCGTCATCGTCCTCGTCATCGTATTCAGAGAAGTTGTAGCCATACGTCGCGAGAAGGCGAATGTTATCCGTCACAAGCGCCTGACCATCAAACTCGAACCCGTACTGCGTTGCGTTACCCGAGTTTTCGGTAATGAAGACACCGTTGATGGGATCGAAGCGCGATGTCTGGAAGTCCTTGTACTGTCCGTAATAGACAGATGTGGTCATCTGGACCCGATCATCGAAGAACCGACCGAACATACCAGCTTCCACGTTATCAAGCTTTTCGGAATCCAGCACAGTGTAGGTCGTACCAGAGGCAGTGAGTGCTTCCGGGCGACGACCACGGCCATAGGCAAGCCACGTATTGATGTTGTCTGTGAGGCGGTAAGAAGCATTCAAACGCCACGTGAAAGCGCCGTCAGGATCAGCCGAGTAGCTAGCTCTATTACCGATAAGTGCCGCGTTGATCAGGAAGCCCGGTGCGAACGTGACCGCGTTCAAGGTACCGCCCAGCGCTGGGTTGCCTCTGATGAGTTCAGCTTCACTGGAGGCCGACAACTCGTTGATCGTATAGCGCAGACCGCCTGTAAGGGTGAAGCGGTCTGTAACATCATACGTAACGTCACCGAAGAGATCGTAGCTCGTGCGCGCGTCCGTCGTATTGGACCGTTCGGCGTGTGCAGGGTTCAAAGGAATAAGTGCCCCCTGGGTCAGCAGACCCACCACAGAGTAGTCGAACGGATTGTCAAAGCTTCCTACGTTCTCCGCACCGGGAATGTTTTGCGCCATCAGCAAGCCGCGGATCTGAGCTACTGTGAGACCTGCCCCGGCAGCAATCTGCGGCAGGAAGAGTGTCTGCGCATAGCGCTCATCGGTCGAGAAGATGAGCGAATCCCGCGTCTCGTAATCGAAATAGTTCGCGCCGAAGAAGGCTGTTAGGCGACCACCGTCATCATAGTTCAAGCGCAGTTCCTGATTGAAGGTCTCGCCTTCGCGCGCCTGATAGAATTGCAGCAGGTTGAAGGCCGCGCCATCGGAGTCCCACGCTTCGTTCGAGCTTAGATCGCGGTAGTCAGTGAGCGATGTGAGGGTCCAGGCGTCATTGAACCTGTATTCGAGGTTGACCGTCGCGTCGAAGATCTCGCGGTCATTACCAAGTTTGTCACGGACCTGATCGGCGTTGATGTTCATCGCCGTCGCGCCGTAGGGATCGACCTTGCCATTCACTTCAAAGAAGCCGGACGTGAACTGCGTGCCGGTCGAGTCATCGTTTTGATAATTCAGGAAGACATCAGCCGTAAGCTGGGAAGTAGGCTCCCAGTGAATGGCGCTGCGCAGGGCCGTCGTGTCCTGGCCCATCAGGTCCGGCGAGTTGGCCGTGTTGGGAACATAGCCGTCCATGTTCTTTATCTGACCAGCAAGGCGAACAGCCAGCGTGTCGCTGACGGCAAAGTTGTAGAAGCCCTCAGCGCGAACGGAGCTGTAGTCACCGCCTTCCAGCGTGATTTGGCCTGAATTGCCCTCAAGCGATGCGCGGTTCTGAATAAAATTGATACCGCCAACGAGAGCGCCCTGACCGAATAGAGTCGCCTGTGGACCTTTAACCACCTCCACGCGCTCCATGTCATAGATCGCCACGTTCGTGGCGTAGCCAGGCGTACCGATCGATACACCGTTCTGGAAGAGCGCGACGCGTGGCGAACCACCATCAGACACAACACCCCGAAGCGAATAGCTAGGCGCGTTCAAGCTTTGGGCCTGGACCTGAAGGCCCGGAATGAAGTTGGCGAGATCTTCGATATCGTCAGCGCCGAGTTTGTCGATCGTCGTTTGATCGGTAACAGAAATGTTGATCGGAACATCGATAAGAGATTGCGTCTGCTTTTGAGTTGTAACCGTCACAACATCAAGCCGGCGCGCGTCCTCTTGATCGACAGTTTGTGCGTGTGCTGTAAGTTGCCCGGACATGCTGAGTGCAGCGACTGCTGTCGCGCAGAGAAAACTGGTTTTCATTGACTTCCCGCCTATTGCTGCGTCGCACAATTCGACGCTTGGCGGGTCGTTACGAGGTGGACACATTCGCATCAAATGAATGTTTTACGACCTCACGAACCTGCATCAAATCATACAGGATACGGGATATTTAAGGGACAAGCGTCAAGTAAAACCGTCACGTTCGCACTACCTAGGCGCGATACCGTCGATATGTGACGCGCCGATGACAAGAAGACTTCAGCGCAGATGCAAAACGAACCGCATCGTCGACAGATAAAGGAACAGATTCGGCAGAATCGACCGATCCTCATGCATCATCTGGTCCTTATCTGACTCGGCTGGATATCAGGCGTTAACGCAGATCTGTTTCTGCTCACCAAGCCCAGCGATGCCGAGCGTCACGACATCTCCTGCTTGCAGGAATTGCTGAGGAGACATGGAGAGGCCGACGCCAGGCGGCGTACCGGTCGAGATCACGTCACCTGGCTGAAGGCTCATGTATTGAGAGAGATAGCTGACCAGATGAGCGACCCCGAAAACCATTGTCGACGTTGACCCACGCTGCTTCGCAGCGCCATTCACATCCAACCACATTGCAAGATCCTGCGGATCACTCACCTCATCGCGCGTCACAAGCCAGGGACCGATTGGGCCGAATGTGTCGGCGCTTTTTCCCTTAACCCACTGCCCAGTGCCTTCAAGCTGGAAGGCCCGCTCCGACACGTCATGAACCACACAATAGCCTGCGACATGGTCCAGAGCATCCTCTTCAGAAACGTATTTCGCTTCCTTGCCGATGACGACGCCAAGCTCGATTTCCCAATCCGTCTTCTTTGAGCGCCGGGGAATCTCAAGATGGTCGTTTGGACCGCAAATGGCACTCGTGGCCTTGAAGAAGATGACAGGCTCGGTTGGTACGTCGGCGCCCGTTTCTGCCGCATGGTCCGCATAGTTCAGGCCGATACAAATGAACTTTCCGACGCCCGCAACACAGGGCCCAATGCGGCTCTTGCCATCAAGCTTGGGCAAGCCAGAGAGATCTGTCTTTTTCAGTCTCGTCAGGACGGAATCTGCCAGGGCCATACCGTCCCAGTCATCAACCAGCCCGCTTACATCCCGAATGTTACCGTTTGCATCCAGAACGCCTGGTTTTTCCCGTCCCTTTGGGCCGACCCGCAAAAGTTTCATGTCTTCAGCTCCTAATTTGTCCAGCCGCCGTCGACGACGTGTATCGCGCCAGTGGTGAATGTTGCTTCGTCAGATACGAGATAGAGTGCCAGATTTGCGATCTCTTCTGCCGTGCCGAGGCGCCCCATCGGCTGGCGTGCGACGAACATTTCGCGCGCAGCTTCATAGTCTCCCTGAGCTGACATGCGCCCGTGAAGTGATGGCGTATCCACTGTCCCGGGGCAGATCGCGTTGCAACGGATGTTTTTGCCGACATAGTCGGCGGCAATCGCCTTGGTCAGCCCGATGATCCCAGCCTTGGTGGCGCCATATGCGAAGCGATTGGGCGCGCCGACGACACTTGATGCGACCGAACTCATGTTCAGGATCACGCCACCACCTCGCGCAACCATATTCGGCAATGCAGCGCGTGAAAGTTCGTACATCGAAGTCAGGTTGATGAGCAGGGACCGATCCCAGTCCACCCGCTCGCACTCCTCGATTGTGCCATGATGAACCCAACCGGCGACATTGAAGAGGATATCGAGGTCAGAATGATCTCCAATAAGGGCCGCAATTGCATCCCGGTCGGTCACGTCCAGAACCGCCGTTTCGACGCCGGGCTGCCCGCCTAAGTTCGCCAGGCCAGCCTTGTCGATGTCAGTTGCAATGACCGTGGCCCCTTCTCGCGCGAAAGCCTCTACGGCGGCTCGCCCGATACCCGCAGCTGCCGCCGTCACCAATGCTGTCTTGCCTGCCAGCCTGCCCATATCAAACTCCTGCATTTCTGGAATAAATCCGTTTGGCATTACCGCTGAAGATCGCGTCGGAATGATCAGGATAATATTGATCGACCAAGCGCTCGCATTGCGCGGCCCAGCCCTTGTAGTTTCCCGCCAGCGTCAGCACCGGCCAGTCGCTGCCCCAAAGCAACCGCTCCGGACCGAAGCATGCGCCAATATGTTCGGCGACTTCGCCGATCGCTGAATCATCAGTGCGTGCGCCAGCCTCCGTCAGAAGACCGGACAGCTTGCAGGAAACATTTTCGTGCCGGGCAAGCTCTGAGATATCGTCCCGCCATACATCCAGCTCTGCTGAGGCGATGGGCGGCTTGCCTGCGTGATTAAGCACTATAGGTAGATTTGGATAGCGGGCCGCCAGACGCGTCATGACAGGTACAAGGTCTGGGTGGGCGTGGGCATCAAACACAAGTTCATTGGCCTGGATGGATTCCATGGCGGGCGCACAGGCGTCTTGCAATATCCAGAGCGGGTCTGACAGGTCCGCGATCATGGGTCTCAGACCGAGCAAGTGTGGGTTTTTTGCACGGCGAGCGATTTGTTCTGCCGCATCACCTGCCTCGAAGTCGACCCAGCCAACAACACCGGCAACGCGTGGGTCCGTGTCGGCGACATCAAGCAAAAAGTCTGTCTCTGCTGCACTGGCGGCGGCCTGAACGAGAATGACCTGCCGAACACCGCAAGTTTCCGCTTCGCCCCACACATCCTTGATATCAAAGTCGCGATAAATGCTTCCGAGATCCGGCGTCAGCCAATCATAATCGCCCCGCTGCAGGCGCCAGATATGCATGTGGCAATCCAGTTTCTCCATCATGACACCGGCGCGTCGGCTGAAATAAGTTGGCGCTCCTTGAGAGCGGCCCACAGGCCGCTATCGATAGGATGGCGGGTCCATTCGCTGATCTGGCGCACCTGTTCCGCTGACTTGGCACCCGGAATGACAGACACAACGGTCGGATGTGCTTTACAGAACTGGAGCGCGGCAGCAGGCAGCGGCACGTCGAAATCGGCGCAGACTTTCCGGAGCTGGGCAGCCCGTTCGACGGCCCATTCCGGCGCGGTATCATAATCATAGCGCAGTGGCTCGCCCGCAGACGCTGCCAGAAGCCCGGAATTGAAAGCGCCACCGATGACGACGCATACGCCGCGCCTGTGGCATGCGTTCAGGAAAGGCAAAGCAGCTTCGTGTTCGAGTAGCGTGTAGCGCCCCGCGAGGAGGAGAACATCGAGATCGACCTGAGCGAGGATTTCTTCGCACACCCTGATCTCATTTACGCCCAGCCCTATCCACTTTGTCTTACCCTCGGCCTTCAAGGTGGCCATTTGCGGGAGTGCTTCATTAACGGCTTGCGCGAGAATTTTGGGGTGGGCGTCGCCGTGGACCATAGCCCCGACATCGTGGAGAAGCAGCATGTCAACGCTGTCGACTCCGAGACGAGCCTGACTGCCTGCAAAGCCCTCCCTGATTCCGCGCGCCGAATAGTCGAAATACGGGATGAAGGGTGCGGGCGAAGCGAACCCATTATCCGGGACAGGATTTGATCCCGCCGGCTCAAGCCGACGTCCGACCTTGGTGGAGAGCGCCGGCCGGTATCCGGCCTCAGCAAGGAATGCACCAATACGCTGCTCGCTGAGGCCGTGCCCGTAATAAGGCGCGGTATCGAAATAGTCGAAGCCAGCATCCTTTGCTGCGGCGAGAACAGCGCTGGCCTCGTCGTCGGTTATAGCCGTATAGAGATTACCCAGCCCTGCGGCGCCAAGACCGTATTCTGGCAGTTGAGGGGCAGCGTGATCAGTCATTCATCAGAACCTTACTTGGCCAGACCGAGCTTGAATATCTGCACGGCTTCATCGGCCCATTCATTGACGGTCAGACGAAGCGTGTTCTGCTCAATTGACCAGTCTCCAACCTGTCCGCCAATCTGCTCGACGGATGTGACACGCTCCAGCTCGGATGGAAGGGTGACTTCCAGTACGCCTTCAGCAGGCTTGCCGAACATGTGAATGTAGAGTGCTTCCGTATTGCGGGTCGCGCCTATGCTGACGCCATCGACGCTCTTCTGATTCAATTCAACAGGCCGCGTGCCTTTAATCGCTTCGCCTCGCGTCTCAAGCCATTCGCCGACGGCTTCCAGGCGCTCAGCCTGAGCAGGCGGCATTTGCGCGTCGCCACGCGGTCCGACGTTCAGGAGAACGTTGCCGTTGAAACAGGCTGAACTGGCCAGCATGGTCGCAATGCCGTTTTTGGTGATGTAATCAGCCTCGGTTTCATTCCTGTTATACGCGAAAGAATGCCCCATCCCACGCGTTGTCTCCCAGATGAACGGCAGAATATGATTGAACATGCCGTATTCCGGCGTGCGTACATCCCACACTGGCGGTTTAGGAGGCAGTACGCCTGTCATACCCTCCGGCCGTTCCAGGGCGTCAGCCAGAAGTTCGCCATCGATCGGGAACCAACGGTCATTGGTCAGGCCTTCGGGAATGGAATTGTAATACTTGGCGAGGATTTCGAATGTGGCCTGCTGACTCGGATAACCAATATCGTTCCAGAGATAGTCCGGCTTGTAGCGCTCAATCAGCTCATAATAGTGCGCGTTGGCATATTCGGTATAATTTTCGGCTTCGCCTGGAATGTTCAGGCCGAGGTGCCCAAGGCTCTCGATGCGAACGTGCTTGAACGTCCAGTCGATGCCACCTGAATAGTAGATGCCGAACTTGAGCCCTTCTGCACGGACAGCATCGGCGAGTTCACCAACCACATCGCGGGTCGTCTGCCAGTTTGGCTTGTGCGGGTTGGGTATCGCACTTGGCCATAGCAGGAAGCCATCATGGTGCTTACTGACGAGGACCACGTAGCGTGCACCTGACTTCTTGAATAGCTTCGCCCAAGCGACAGGGTCCCAGTTCTCCAGCGATGCGTTAAAGGCCTCGCCGAAATTATCGTAGGAATAATCTTCCCCATAGGTCTCGCGGTGAAACTGCGCCGTCGGGCCATCCTCGAAGAGAACCGTATTCCGGTACCAGGCCGCGTAGGGCGTGTGAGCAAAGGCAGTCGCCTCCGACTCTGCCGCCAGCTGGTCAATCTGTTTGCTGTGCGGCGCAAAAGACGGAATGGAGTATGGCCCCCAGTGGATAAAGATCCCGAATTTTGCATCACGAAACCATTCCGGCACTTCGTGCTCGTTCAGGCTGGCGCGCGTGGGAAGATATGTTTTTTCAGTTGCGGTCATAGGGGTCTCCGCTTGAGATTAAGGGTCCAGATCATGCGACAGGCTCTTCCGCCCAGACGCTACCATTCGGGAATTCGTGATCCACAAGGCTTTTCGGTAGAATGTCCACGGAATAGCCAGGTGCGAGTGGCGCCATATAGCGGCCCTGGCGGATTTCGATCGGGTTCTTGAAATGCTCATGAAGGTGGGCAGCATGCTCAATCACCCTGCCCTCCATTGTCCCTGAAATGCATATATAGTCGATCATCGAGAGATGCTGGACATATTCGCAAAGGCCAACACCGCCCGCATGCGGACAAACAGGAATGCCAGCCTTGTCCGCCATCAACATCACAGCGATGACTTCATTGACGCCGGCCAGACGGCATGAGTCGATTTGGCAGAATCCAATTGCCTCGGCCTGCAGGAATTGTTTGAACATGACCTTGTTGTGCGCGTGCTCGCCGGTCGCCAGCAGAACCGGCGCGACGCGATCAGCAATTGCCTTATGGCCCAGTACATCATCAGGGCTGGTCGGCTCTTCCACCCAATAGATGTCATAGGGCTCCATCGCTTTGACGGCAGCAACGGCCTCATCCACGCTCCAGACCTGATTGGCGTCAACGCTCAGGCGGACATCGCTGCCCAGTGTATCACGGAACAGGGCACAGCGGCGCACATCCATCGCGATATCGCCACCGACCTTGATCTTGAAATGGCGCCAGCCATCCGCATAGGCCTGCTTCAAGAGGCTGACGATCGCTTCGTCGGTATATCCCAGCCAGCCCGCCGATGTCGTGTAGGCCGGGTAGCCGTCCTGAAGGAGCGTCGCGATGCGCTTCGCCTTGCCGTCAGCTTGTTGCTTAAGGCGCGCAAGCGCTTCATCCTTGGAAAGGAAGTCCGATATATGGCGGAAGTCGAGCGCAGAGATAATACGCTCTGGTGACATGTCACTCACGTATTTCCACAGGGGTTTGCCAGCCCGCTTTGCAAGGGCATCCCATACGGCATTGATCAATGCCGCAGCCGCCAGATGCACAACGCCCTTCTCGGGCCCAAGCCAGCGGTATTGGCTGTCATTGAGCAAGAGGCGCGAAGCTAGACCGAGATCCTCCTCGAATTCATCCAGGCTTCTGCCGACAAGATGGGCGCCAAGGCCCTGGATTGCAGCGACGCAGAGGTCATTCCCGCGTCCAATCGTGAATGTCAGTCCGTTACCACCCGGTTCGCCGTCCTTCATGACCAGCGTTGCATAGGCGCATGAATAATCCGGGTCCGAATTCATGGCGTCGGAACCATGCTTTTGTCGCGATGTCGGAAAGCGGATATCACGCGCCTCGATACGGTCGATTATCATACAGAAAGTCCAAGTTTGAAGATTTGCACGGCCTCATCGGCCCACTCATTGATCGTCAGGCGAAGTGTGGCCTGATCAATCGACCAGTCACCCACCTCTCCGCCAAGCTGCTCAAGGGACATTACGGTTCCGAGCCCCGCTGGAAGCTGTACTTCCAAAGTGCCCAGACCGGGTTTCCCGAATATGTGAAGGTAAAGCGTGTCCGCATTGCGTGTGGCGCCAATATTGATGCCGTCGACGCTTTTGTCCGGCAGGGCTACCGGTCGGGTATCCTGAATGGCCTGCCCCTTGGCTTTGAGCCACCCGCCGGTTGATTCCAGACGACCAGCCTGCGCTGGATCCAGTTGCGCATCGCCGCGCGGGCCGACATTCAGAAGGACATTGCCATTAAAGCAGGCCGAGCTCGCCAGCATGGTGGCGATGGCGCCGGGAGAAAGATAATCCGCATCGACTTCGCGATGGTTGTAAGCAAAGGAATGCCCCATGCCGCGCGTCGTCTCCCAAAGAAAAGGCAGGATGTGGTCAAACATGCCATATTCCGGTGTACGGATATCCCACACTGGGGGCTTCGGAGGCAGGACTCCCGTCATCCCCTCCGGCCGCTCAAAGGCATCAGCCTTCAGGTCGCCATCCGGCGATATCCAGCGATCATTGGTCAGGCCTTCAGGCACGGTATTGTAATAGTCGGCGAGAATATCGAACGAGGCCTGTTGGCTCGGATAGCCGATATCGTTCCAGAGATAATCGGGCTGATAACGCTCGATCAACTCATGATAATGCGCATTGGCATATTCAATATAGCCTTCGGCTTCTCCTGGCATGGCCATCAGATCCTGAATCGTTTCAATGCACTTGCTCTTGAACGTCCAGTCGATGCCGCCTGAATAATAGATTCCGAACTTGAGGCCCTCTGCGCGCACCGCATCTGCCAGCTCACCGACAACGTCGCGCTCCGTCTGCCAGTTTGGCTTGTGCGGATTAGGTGTTTTGCTCGGCCATAGCAGGAAGCCATCATGGTGCTTGCTGACCAGCACGATATAACGCGCGCCAGACGTCTTGAAGAGTTTCGCCCAGGCGACGGGATCCCAGTTCTCCAGCGAGGCATTAAAGGCCTCGCCAAAATTATCATACGAATAGTCCTCGCCATAGGTCTCGCGATGGAACTGCGCTGTCGGACCATCCTCAAACTTCATGGTATTGAGATACCACTCTGCATAGGGATTGTATTTGAATCCCTGCATGATGTTGTCCGCAGGGCCATCCGGCTTGTCCTGCTGAAGCGGCGCGAACGCGGGAATCGAGTAAGGGCCCCAGTGGATAAATATTCCGAACTTGGAATCACGGAACCACTCCGGAACCGCGTGCGTGCTGAGGCTCGCCTCTGTCGCGGCGTAATCTGATTTTTGCTTAGTCATTGACGGAGACCTCGTATGACTGGTGACCAGTCCATACGATGGCGCACCAGCGCTTCACGCTGAAGGTCATCTACTTCCTCCCGAATCCGCAGCCTCTGGATGGGCCGCTTTCAGAAAGTGATAGATAATGGACGTTTCATATGCAAGCATTATGATTGCATATGAACATCATTATTTTGATGATCGTTGTCGACGCGCGGAATTCAGAACCAAATGCCGACCACTATGATCGCGCGCGGTTCGGCAGTTTTATCTGGACTGGAAAGTCCGCGACATCGGCACGCAGCGTCCGCGTCATAGGCGAATGAAAATGAAAACGGAGAGGAAATCCAAATGCAACGCAAGGCCTGGGCTATTTATCTGAAGCCCGAAAAGAAAGACGAATACAAGGAACTCCACGCCAATGCCTGGCCCGCTATCCTGAAGCAGATCACGGCCTGCAATATTCGTAATTACAGCATCTTCCTGCGTGAACCGGAGAATATCCTGTTCGGCATCTATGAATACCACGGCACCGATATCGACGCTGACATGAAACTGATGGCAGACGACACGGAAACACAGAAATGGTGGGCGCTTACTGATCCCTGCCAGGCCGCATTTGAATCAGCCGCGCCGGGAGAATGGTGGGTCCCCCTCGAAGAGGTCTTCCATCACGACTAGTTATCGAGCGGCAGCGTGTGCCCCAGTACGGATGAAACGCGGCCGGCTGCGCCCGCAACCATGCCAGGCGCCTCATCCAGGGAGACACGCGAGCCGCGCGTAACAACAAACGGGACGGTCAGACTGGCCACAGCGCCCGAACTCGTTGAGTCAAAGACCGGAGCGCCGATATCGGTTACGCCATCGACGATACGAGACGGCATACGCGCAAATCCGTTCTCGCGTACAATGGCGGCTTCCGTCTCAAGCAGCGCGATAGCGGCATCATCTACGTCAGCTGCGTGAAGGTCCTCGATCATCTTCGCCTTGTGCATGGGCGAGGCAAAGGCAAATAGGACAAGACCCGAGGCTGATTTCATGATCGACCGGCGATAACCAAGCCTGACACTAAAACCGACATCATCGGGGCTCTCCGTGCGCGCAATGACAACGATCTGGTCGGAGCTGACAACGGCCAGCTGGATCGACTGTTTCATCGTCGACGCCAGGGCAGACATCTCCGGCAAAGCCGCTTCGTGCAGGTCCCGCTTGGGCGGCGACCGCATGCCGACTTCAAAGAGCCGATTTGAAAGCTGCAGCTTTTCGGGGTCATCCGTGCGTTCGACATATCCCCGCATCTCGAGCACGATCACCATGCGGTAAATCTCACTACGAGACCGGCCGAGATTGCGCGCGATATCAGAGACCGACTGCGGCGTTCTCAAGCTGGCAAGGCATTCAAGTATGTCGAGCCCCTTCTCCAGAGCTGGCGCCTTGTAAGTGTTATCGGCCATCACATCGCATCCCCGGAAAATTCATCACGCGTTTCATATATGAAGCAAAGCATGAAATCGGCAACCTTCCATGCGCGTGACCCTTGATAGATTGGAAATGCTGCACAGATAGCACGCCGCAGACCTGAGCTAGTCCATCTTATCCAGAATCGCCAAAACGGCGGTCTCGGCGATCGACACCGCTCGGGACAATTCTGCGCCTAAGTCAACCACTGTTGGCGCTTCAACCCATTTGTCATTGGCCAGACTGACGCTCGAAACGAGAATGGCCGCAACAATATCCGGACGGAAATCAGTGGCGCGATCAAGACTGTACACATGAGAGACATATTCGGCGTAAATATCCCTTAGCGCCTGCTCGTAAGCCGCGAGCGCGTAAGCGAGGTCTTTCTCTTCCCGCAATCCGTGCCAGAGCATCAAGCTCTGACTCGACTGCTTCTTGGACACGATGACGGCCCTCTCGAGCTCGGCCCGGAAGAATTCCAGAAAAGACACACTGTCCCGCGCAGCAAAAGCGCGCTTGCGCAATTCATCCGTCGCCGCGATGCCGAATTCAGTCGCAAGATCGGCTTTGGAATTGAAATGCATGAACAATGTTGTGACGTGAACGTCTGCGGCATCCGCGATATTTTGCATTGTCGTCGCAGCATATCCAGAATCATTGAAGAGCCGGGCAGCCGCGCGAATGATCTTCTCGCGTGTCAGTTTACGCCGCGCTGTGCGTCTTGGATATTTGATCTCTTCGGAAACAACAGTGTCCGGGCTTTCGCCTGACTTCGATGTTTCGTCCAACCGGGGAGGTTTTGGCATTGCAAGTCTCTCGGCCCCGTTCAAAAAAGGGACCTCTTATCTAAAATGAACGTTTATTGGCCCTCATGGGCCTAGTCAAAGAAATGCGGTCACCTCTCTCGCCATGATTGGGGCCTGACACACCCCATTCATATATTATTTTTGCAGCGAGCTGCGTGACGAGTACTTCACAAGCATACTTCATAACATGGCTCACTCGTTCGTGGCGCGACGTCGCGCGAGTTCGTCGACCGCTGATTGGTGGTCGCTACGCGTGACCGGATAGAACGTCAGACTCAAGAGGGCAGCGAGCGTGAAGAATATGATGGTCAGAACGAAATAGAGCGCCAGATGGTTGACCGTCGCGATATCAACAGCGCCCGGCTTGGCATCGTCCGGAAACCCGACAAGGGCCAACAGGAAACCGGACGCGAGCACGCCCATACCCGAAATTGTCTTGTTGACCATTGAGGTGGCTGAAAAGATCAGCCCTTCGGATTGTCGTCCTGTCGAGAGCTCGATCTGCTCGATCACATCCGCCACCATAGACACATTCAGAATGGCGGCTGCAATCACAGCGGCAGCAACAATCATGGCAAAGACGAAGAGCAGTGGCATGAGCAAGGGATTCCCTACCGCCGGAAATAGCCCCACCAGGCTCAACAGTATCGGCGCAACCATCGCGATCAACGTAACCATGTAGAGGACGAGCGTCGTCCATTTCTTGCCAAACGATTTGGATAGCGGCAGCACAATGACAAAGGAGAGTATTACGCCGACAAGGTTACCCGCAGTCAGCGTGGCGATATTATTCGCGGAAAGGCCCCAGAAGTACGTCTGGATATAAACACCCAGCGCCGCGTAAAGACCTCCCGACATGGCGCCAAGCATGCTCGAGAACAGGATGGGTGCATTGACCCTGTGAAACAGCGTGGAGAACATTTCCTTCGCCACGGCCAGCGCACCTCTCCGTGGGGGCGGAGGGGAATGGACCAGCGACGAAACACGGCTATGTGTCCCTATGCTGGATATGAATATCGCCAGCGCCATTAAGGGCGCCGCAATCCACGCGTACTTGATATAACCAACCTTATCGAGCAGCCCTCCCGGCGCAGCAGGGTCGTTCGCGAATATGAACGCGAATACAGAGATGCCCATAAGAATGCCGCCGACCACGCCAAAGAAAAAGCGATAGGCGACAAGCTCCGTCCGCTCGTCATAGTCCTGCGTGAACTCCGCAAGCAGAGCGGTGGACGGGACCTCATAGACGCCGATGGCTATGCGGGTCAGGCTTGTCATTACCAATAGATAACTGAACAGCAGGGCATGCGACTCCACTGCCGGCGGCATCCAGAGCAGAAGATAGAAAAGACCCACCGGGAGCACGGCAGCATACATGAATGGATGCCTCCGTCCCCAGCGCGTCCGCAGACTGTCAGACCACTGCCCCACGACCGGATCGAGTACAGCATCCGCGACCATGGCAATCATGATCGCGGCGCCGACCCAGGCCGCCGGCAAGCCGATGACCTGGTTATAGTAGATCATCAGCAGCGCGTTGAACCCGTTATCCTTGATGCCGAAAGCGACCGTTCCGAGACCGTATACGGCCTTCGTGGACCAAGGGAGTTTGGCAGCCTTTTCCACAGGTTAGAAGTGTAGTTCGAGCTGAACGCCGACTGTGCGCGGCGGTGTCAGATAATAGGTCTGCTCAATCCCCGGCGGGAATGACAGCAAGCCGCCCCGGGCGCCATCATAGCCCTGTTCGTCAAATGCGTTCTTGACATAGGCCGTCACCACATAGGTCTCATCCGCGCTTCTCCAGACGCCGATAAAGTCAACCTGATCGAAGGTCGGCGTCTGCGTGTATGGCCGGTTGAAGATGCCGTGATAGGTCGCGTCCTGCCAGGAATAGTTACCCGAAAGAGTCAGGTCGCCATTTTCGCCAAGGGGCACATCATAGCTGACATTGAGGCCAACCTTGTTAGGCACGGTGCGCGGAAGCATTTCGCCTTTGAGGTTTTGGGGCTGGCTGCCGCTGGCATTGACCGGACCGGACGGCTGAGCGCCCGGCTGGCTGGCCGTTGGATCGACATTATCTACGAAGCAGCAAGCGCTACGCACTTCGGAGTCATTATAGGCATAGCTGAACATGAAGCGCAGGTCGTCCGTAGGAGTCCACATGGCTTCCAGTTCCAGACCCATAGCCCGTGAGTCTTCAATGTTGAAGAAGCGCGTCAGGGTCAGACCATTTTCAACGGAATCCAGCGGCACTTGCAGACCGTCATAGGCATAATAATAGGCTGTTGCGTTCAGCTGAAGCTCGTCGCCGAACGTGCGCTTGGCGCCGAATTCAAACGAGTCCAGCAATTCCTCGTCGGTCTGCGGGAACTGGCTGATACCGCCGGCATTGAAACCGCCAGACTTGTAACCACGGCTATAGCGGAAGAAGTAATTCTGATCCGCATTTGGCTGCCACTGAATTCCGGCAACACCGGAAATGGCGTTCCACTCGTTCGAGAGCTCACGTCTGGCGAGCCCTGTGGCCGGGTCGATTGTAACACCGCTCGCAACGCCGGGGGCATCAACAAACGAGATTGAAGCTGCCGTCAAATCAAGCGCTGGCGCGAGATTTCCAGAACCGCCGAGCGTGAAACCCGGGACGATGCCATAGCCAATCACCCGGATCTGTTCGGAGCCTGCCTTTTCATCGGACGAATAGCGCAGGCCACCCGTCAGGGTGAGCGTATCGGTCAGATCATAGTCAACCTGGCCGAAGAGGGCGTAGGACTTGGTGGTCAAATCCGAAAGCGCTGTGATGTAGTCGCCACTTGGATTTGGCGCTTCACCAAAAGGCTCCATGATTTCGGGTTGAGCGCTGTTGCCGAAGTGGGATTCCTGATGGAAATCCTCTTCGAAATAATAGGCGCCGACGATCCACCACAAATCCGAGTCTTCCGTGGACTGGACGTTGAGCTCGTGGCTCCAGAAGGACTTGTCCTCGATATATCCAAACGTAAGCGACGGATATATCGTGGCAGCGCTACAGATCGGCCCGACATTCTCCAAGTACCACTGGCAGTTTGGTCCACCTGTGAAGACTTCGCCTGCAGCAATATTCGCCGGATCAAGCGGGTATGTGTAGGAGACCATGCTGGTCTCGTCATCGTCCCGGTAGGAGTCATAAACATACGTACGGTAGCCGCCCATGTATTTGACATCGACCGTCGGCAGGCTCCACGTCGCCACGGTCGAGAGGCCCAGGCTGTCGTCGAGCTTGGACCTGGTCGGTGTGTTGGTGCTGAACTTCCGGATATCGTTGATGCCAGGGTTTTCCGTGGCTGTGCCTTCCTGATTGTAGGTCGGCAGGAGATAGCCAAAGGCCGCGCCCGGTGTCAGGTTTCCAGTGGGGAAAGGCGAGTAATCGTAGGAACCGGAAGAGTTCGTCGCACGGTTATATGTATCTGCGCCGAATGTATCCGCCTTGAACCAGAGGGAGAGATTGTCGGTTGGGTCTGCTTCGAGCTGGAGTTCGAGATAACTGGACTCTCCCTTGCCAGCCTCGCTGGGGCCGCCGGCGACGTTTTCGAGATAGCCTTCGTCCTGATTCCTGAATGAACCCGCGAGCTTGGCGCGGACCTTGTCGCTCAGAGGACCGGCAACGCTCGCTTCGATGGCGGTGGTTTCGAAATTGCCAATTGTCAGGCGGCTGTCGGCCGAAAAGACATCGGTCGGTCGCTTGGAAACGACGTTGATCGCGCCGCCGATGGAGTTACGGCCATAAAGTGTCCCTTGGGGCCCGCGCAGGACTTCCACGCGGTCGACAAAGAAGTCGCTCTTGGAAACAGCGGAGGTCGAGGCGTCATAGATGCCGTCTGAATAGGTCGCGACGCCCGGATCGGAACCGTTGGTATTGGTCTGGCGACCGACACCGCGGACGAAAACGCGATCGTCACCGGCGGAGAAGGCCAAGCTTGGCGTGAAGCGCGCGAAGTCGGACAAGTTGTTGAGGCCGAGTTCCTGGCGCGTATCGGCGGTAAAAGCCGTGACGGACACCGGAACTTCGTTCAGATCCTGCTCGCGCTTCACGGCGGTTACCGTGACCTGATCGAGCCGGCGGGTTTCCGTCGTATCGTCGGCTTCCTGCGCCCATGCATGCCCAGCGGCAGTAAGGGCAACGACGCTGGCAGCGGCCAGCAGCAAAGACTGTCTCATCGATTATTCCTCCCAGAATATTTTTATCGACCGCACTCTCCGGTGCAGCATCGTTGGGAAGCTAGTATCGATTAATCTAGTTGTATAGTGTTATCTTTGTCGGAGCCGGGTTGCCGTTGCGCCAGCCCTGGGAGGCGCTTCATTGCGGACTCCTATGCGCATGCTTGTGCCATAGGCATTGCGGATGAGGGATTGCAATTCGGCGCCCGCCGCCTTCAGCGGAAAGGCGGGATCGATGAGATACTGGCACGACATGCCGATCAGCTGGGTCGTTATCATCATCACGGCCATCTCGATATCGACGTCCTTGCGCAGGGATCCATCGGCGAGTCCGCGGGTAAAAAGGCGGCGCAATTCGGTGTTCGAGCGGACGTGCGATTGGGCAAAGAGCGGCCGGACATCCGACAGCGTGGCGATGGCTTCACTCATCAGCACGAAATAGGCGCGGATCTCGGCCTGCTCTTCCAGCGATTCGAAATGGATCGCGCAATAGAGCAGCAGCGCATCGAGGCCGGTCAGGGTCTCAAGGTCGGCTTCGTGGCGGACTTCCTCCATCGAATCGTGGAGATGGTTGATGACCGCATCCAGAAGGCCGCTCTTGGAGCCGAACTTGTGGAAGGCCAGGTTGCGGCTATAGCCGGCCCTGAGGCCGATATTGTCGAAGGTCAGCGCCGAAACGCCCTCTTCGGCGGCCAGTTCGAGATAGGCATTGATCAGCTTGTTCGACGACTGCTGGCGCCGCTCAGATTGTCTCATTCTTCCCCCTTTTGGCACGACGCTCTGCGCCGTGTCCTTATGCCTGCATCAGGGCGCGAGGCCCCTTTGCGATTGCCGGCCGGTCGAGCGGCCGAATTGGATTCCTGCGCGTCGCATGTGTCGCGACTGGCAAATCCCGGGAGGAAAGGTCAGACTGTCAAAGTCTGGTGAGATTGTACAGCCTGTTGCACGTGCGACCGGAAACGCCCTTTGGGGCGCCCGGCATGGGGGTCTGATTGTGGTGGAGATTTAGCCGGATGTTTCCCAGCTTTTGAAGGCGTCGCGGAGGAGTTCCGGCAGGGCGGTCGCGATGGCGCCAAGCTCTGGCGGCATGCGGTGGGTGCGTGGCATGGGAAGCGCGATGGGTGCGGCTTCACCGGCCTTGCGCTGGCGTTCCAGCGTGCGGGCGAGGCGTTTGGCGTGAGCTTCAGGGGCCGCTAGCAGTTCTTGCAGCGCCGCGAGCCGGGCGAGGATTGGGGCGGCCTGAACAGGGCCGGAAGGCCGTGCCGTCGTCGCCAACCCGTCCCTGTCCATGTCCGGGCCCAAGACGCGGGGCGACAGGCCGGTGAGGCGGCCCGAGGCTTTCGTCTCGACGCGCTCGGTATCCGGATGATGCCCGGACGATGTCCGAACAGGGACCGGCGGCAGCACGAGTCCGAGGGCCATCAAAGTGAGAAGCCGCCGGATAATGATTTCGAGGCGCGCGAGTTCGGCGCGGGCGCGCTGGGCGAGGGTTCGCTTCAGTGTGGTGGGATTGAGGTGCGCGTTCGTCATCGCGGCGACGGCGCTCAAAGCGCGTTGCGCCTGGGCGATGCCGTGGGTGACGAAGGCGGACGGATTGGTCATGGCGGCCAGTATAGGCCGGGCGGGATTCAGGTTGGATAAGGTGGGGGAGAGAGGCCGCCAGCGAGCGGTGGGTGCTCATGCTGTGGAAGTTTACACAATCAAGATAAATTCGATTTAAACGGGAATGCTCCACGGAGGGCAGAAGACCATGCCGATTGCGCTAATAGATAATTCCACTCTGACATCGGTGCAGAGATTGACGGGACAGGCGCCGGCGCCGCGTTCTTACGATATGGAAGGCGATTACAGTGCATTAGAAGGCTATGCACAGACCATCTTATTCAACGACGCATTTTACGCTCTTGACGACTATAAACCGGAATATAGAGCGTCTCGAGCCGCAGCCTTTCCGCCAATACGGTTTATTGGAATCAGTAAGTATGATGCGCTTGAAGTAGACTCTATCGAACTATCCAAAGAGTTCGCTCTCGATCTTCGTGGCGGAGAGATGCCCGAAGGCATTGTCCAAGAGTTTCTTGAAAACATGAATCTCATGCTCACCGCAGCATGGCATATGCAGTCGAGCAACTATTTTCTGACATTGAAAATACTACGAGAAGAGGATGGCGCCTCAAACGAAAAGTATAAATACAGTCCCCTGACAGCCGCAATCTTCCAACAGCTCATAGGGCGTGAAAATGCTCAAGACGCGCCTCTCCCAACTCTTATAGATTCGAAGGGAAACCCGATCCCAAGCTCACGGAATATGGGGAACGGTAAAATTGAAGCAGTTAGCGAAGATCTTCTCGAGTTCTCCAACTCCATCAACTGGCTAGCTCGGCGCGCAATCTTCTATGCGCTTGTAGCAAGTCAAGCGAATGCACAGCTTTGTCTTCACCCAATCAGGCACAATTTCTTGGCGGCTTGGGGGGGACAAAAAGGATTATTTCAACCATCTAAAACATGGGCCAATGGGATGCGCCGCTACTTCTCAGGTAAGCTAGCAGAGGTAGTCAATGAAGTTAACTCCGAGATTGACGCACAAGAGATTGGCTTAGAACTGCCTCCCTTCGCAGCATGGGCAGTCGGGAAAACGGGCAAAGTGTCGAGCGCATTGGAGCTTCTGTACGAACGTAGACAACACAACGACTTTGTCGCCATTCGCCAAAAGTTCGATGAAATTCACTCACTGTTCGCCGAAGGGGACGCGCTCAAAGCAAAGAAAGAAGTGAATCGACTCAAAACGGCACTTCAAAAAGAAAGCGCAAGTATTGTGGCAAAGTTTGGGGACTCATCCGGCAGCCGCTTTTCGATATCAGCTTCTGCGAGCATCCCCGCGGGTATCGGCGTTAGCATATCGAAGGACTTTTCCTTGCCTGACTTTGGCCAGGGTGCAAGCAGTAGGCGTGCCTTCCGCGTGGCATTTCGAAGTATCGCCAGCGAGATCGCCGCGTTTCAAGCTCTAGGTAGAGTTCGTCATCAGCTACGCGCAGAGGTTCGGAAAGACGATACATTCAGCACTCCCGCGCTCGACATAGAAGAAAGCCGGTATAGATATTCCAGACCGTACTGGAAAAAGCCCATGTAGCATGGACGTTTCAGCAAACCGTAGGGTGGGTCCACGCCGAGCGATACCCACCATTTGCCCTCGCCCCACAAACAGTCCTCATCCTGAGCGAAGTCGAAGTATGAACGCAACAACACCCACGCCCGCGCCTCGACTTCGCTCAGCATGAGCTCCCAATATTCCGGGTTCGGATGGTGCATTGCGCTTCGCTTAATGCACCCTACGGGACTTTCTTTTATTGCATGAGGTCCCGGCTTTCGCCGGGACTGTGGATGTGGGGTGGGTGAGGCGCGCTCGGGATGAGGCCTGCCGAGAATCTGGATTTCCTCCCGGGGATACCTGCGGAGGCAGGTATCCATGGACGGAACTCTGCCTAGGCGCTGTTTGGAGGGGGCGGGTCATGGACCCCTGCCTTCGCAGGGGTCTGCGGGGGCCCGGTGGCTTTGGAAGCGGAGCGTTCAGCCATGGCTGCATCCCCGGCGCAGGCCGGGGTCTCATGCGGGTGGTCCCCTCTTCAATTGCCTGAGGTCCCGGCTTTCGCCGGAACTGCGGTGCGGGGGCGCTAGTTGGTTTCGGCGATGCGGATGAGGGCGGCGTCCATCATTGGCGTGGCGGATGAGATGGCGAGCGGGCGTTCGTTGGCGATTATGGCGAAGGTGAGGGTCTGGCCGCTGGCGGCGGTCAGGTAGCCGGAGAGGGCGTTGGTGCCTTTGAGGGTGCCGGTCTTGGCGAAGATTTTCCCTTCCAGGATTGTGCCGCGGAAGCGTCGCTGCAGTGAGCCGTCGACGCCGCCTATGGGGAATGTGTCTTTCCATGCCCTGCCCCAGTCCTGCGCGGCGGCGTAGGTGAGCAGGGTGACGATGGTCCGTGGGCTGACGCGGTTGTAGACCGACATGCCGGAGCCGTCGAAGAGGTCGTGGCCGTTCGGGGCGGCGCCGGCCTCTTCCAGCAGGGCGTCGACCCGGGCGAGGCCGGCCTCGGCGGCGCCGTCTTCATCAATGTGGCCGAGATGGCGCAGCATGAGTTCGGCATAGAGATTCTGGCTGTCCTTGGAGATGTCGGTCAGCGCCTCAGGAAAGGCGGGCGGGGCCAGCGCGGCGAGCGGCGGGTCGCCATCGTCAAGGCCGGTGAAGGCGGCCTCGGGCGGTGTGCCGGGCGGACGGTGGCGGGCCATAGGCGGGCCTTCGACTGTGATGCCGCGTGCCTGCAGCAGGGCGGTGAGGCGCGTGGCGGCGGCGAGGGCCGGATCGTCGAGGCCGAGGTGGAAAGCGCGCGGGGCGCTGCCGGGCGGGACGTGGCCGGCGACGTGCACGATGGCGGTACCGGGCAGATGGGAGACGATGAGATCGTCTTCGGGCGCCTCACCGCCCTGCCCCGGCCACCGTGCCGTGACGGTGACGTTGATGATTGTATAGGCCGCGTCGCCGGGCGCCCATGTGACGGTGGCCGGGGCGCCTTCGCTGGCGGGGGCGACGGTGAGCGTGGCGGTGTTGTTATTGATCGTGAGGGCGGATGTGGCGGTGCCGTAGGCGGTTTGCAGGTCATCCCAGCTCCAGCCGGGGCCCCAGCGCGCGTCCGGGAACCATGTGTCGTCGCCGACGACATGGGTGATGCTGGTGAGGCCGATGGCGGCGACGGCGTCGGCCAGCGTGGCGAGGCAGCGGGTTTCGCAATCTGGCGTGTCGGTGAGGTGGGGGTCGCCGCGGCCGTGGAGGACGAGCGTGGGGGCGCCGGTCTCGCCGACATCCTCGAGGGCGACGAAGGTGGCGAGGCGCGGGAGCATGGCGGCGAGATCGTCCTGCCAGCGGAAGGCGGCGGCTGTGGTGAAGAGCTTGGTGTTGGAGGCGGGGAGGAAGCGCTGGTCGGGGTTGATGGCGGCGATCTCGCGGCCCTGCGCATCCGTGACGAGGAGGCCCCAGCGGATGCCGGCGGTCTCGGGCGGGTTGAGCGTGGTATCGAGGTCGCGCTGGAGGGGCGTGACGCAGGCGGCGAGCAGCAGGCAGGCCAGGAGCAGCAGGCTGCGGCAGCGGTGTGGCATGGTCGTCCCCCGGGTCGGTTTTCCTCGGGCGACGTTAGCGCATGGGTGCGGCGGGCGTGAAGCGAAATGCGTGTGTTCGGCTTGTGCAGGCGCGGGGCGACCGGAAAGCGGGCTCAGGCGCCGCGGGCGGCCTGTTTGATCGGGGCTTCGGGGGCGGTTTTGTCGTGCAGGAGGGATTCAAAGGTGCGGATGCGCTCATCCAGCAGGGCGATGCCCTTGCCGGTGGCGACACCGCGCAGGGCAATGGCATAGCCGAGGGCGCCAGCGGCGCGCAGGTGGCGCGTCTCGAGCGTGCCCATGACCCAGGAGAGCATGACGCCATTGGCGAGGTAGGAGAGCGTGCGCTCCAGCGCCTCGGACGCGAAGCTGGCATTGATGAGACCTTCGGCCTGCGCTGCCTCGATCAACATGCGCCAGGCGGCACTGTTGCGCTCAAGGCGCTCTGTGGTGGCGAGACCGGTTTCATCGGTGCCGCGCGTGTCGAGGAGGGCTTTCCAGATGGTCTGGTAGAAGTCCGGATCGTCGGTGAAATAGCTGGAGGCGAGTTCCTGCGCCGCGAACAGGCGGTCGATGGCATTGGCCGCCTTGATCCTGCCGAAGCGGACGACGAAGTCGCGCTCGTCCTCGAACACGGCGAGCACGACGGCGCGCTTGGAGCCGAACAGGTTGTAGGGCGTCGCGAGGCTGACATCGGCGCGCTTGGCGATCATGCGCATGGACAGGTCGGTGTCGCCTGTCTCGCGGATGAGATCGCGGGCGGCCTGCACGATGCGCGAGCGCCGTTCGGCTTTGGCCTGTTCGCGTTTGCCGGTCTCTTCGATCACTGCGTCTCCCATCAGGCTCAGGCCCCTTGCGCGATGCGGTCGATATCAGCCTGATAGTCGAGGGACAATGCCTTGATCATCTCGTTGCGCTCCGGGCCGGCCTTGGGCGGATAGGCTGCCGCGTTGCGCTTGGGGCCTCGTGCCCAATAGTACAGGACCTTGGCGAGATTGGCGGGCTTGCCGAGCCACTTGTTCGGATGCTCCAGCATGTGGAAACCGCGCATGGCATCGCGCAGGAGGCGCGTGTCATAGCGCAGGGCAATGCGGACGCCGTCGTCGAAGAAGCCCTGCATGAGACGGGCACGCAGACCGGGCTTGTAGTCCGGCGTCAGGGCCTGGCGGGCACGCTTGATGGCGGCGCGGTCCTGGGCGCGCTGGTTGAGGTAATAGGGCTTCAGCTCGGTGAGAAGGCGCTGGTGGAAAGCAACGGAGCGCGCGTCGGGATCGGACGTCTCGTCGAGTATCTCGCGCAGGACCTGACCGCTGACAGCAGCGAAGGAGCAGCCGCGTCCATAGAGCGGATTCGTGCGGATCAGCGTGTCGCCGAGGGCAAAGTAATGGCGCGTAAGCGGCTTGCCGTCGACGACGAGATCGCGCCAGCGGCTGATCAGGTCGCCCATGCCGTGGACGCGGCCGACCGGGTCGGACCGTTCGGACTCCGTCCATGGGGCAAGGCCGGGCAGCAGCAGGGTCATTGCGTGGAACACGTCGGGGTTCAGGATGGCCTTGCGCAATTCCATCTCGACTTCAGGCACGGCCATCGTGATCGAGAAGCAGCCATTGTCGCCCGGGAAGACGCCGAACTTGAGGAAGCCGAGATCGCCGCTGGGGGGCGGGTTGTCGATGCGGGAGGGCTCGTCCTTGCCGGGCTTCAGGCGGTAGTGGCGCGTGAAGTAGAGGATGCCGGCGGATTCGGCCTCTTCCGGAAAGTCGACGCCGTCGGCCTTCAGCTGGTCGATGGTGAAGCCATTCTTGCCCGACGCGTCGACGATGATGTCGGCGGTCGCGGAGGTCTCTTCACCGTCGCTGTCGCCGATAAGGCCGCGCACGTTGAGGACGCCATCTTCGCCCTTGTCGGTAATGAGGCGGCGCACAAGGAAGCCCGAACGGATGGTAACGTTGTCGAGGCTGCCGACATAGCGGCGCATCGCCAGCTCAAGCGTCGTGCGGCGGCTGGTAATGATGGTGAGTTCGGCATCACTCGGCTCAGGACTGTAATCATCTCGCTGCAGGTCACTGAGCATGGCGTCGAAGGTGAGTTCACGCACGCCCAGGTCGAGCAATTCCTGCATCAGTCGCGGATGGTCCCGCTTGATGATGGACCGGAGGCGCGCAAGGAAGGCGTGGCTCTGGCGCAGGTGGCCGACGCCCGTGTGCTTCCACTCATGGAACACGGTGTCCGGATCATCGCCGGGCGGCGGGGCATCGCGCTCGATGAGCGTGATCTCCCTGCCCGTTGGCGCGAGCGCCAGCGCTGTGCACAGCCCACCAATGCCGGCGCCGATGATGAGAACGGATTCGGTCATCCATCCAGCTCCTTCAGGAAATCGAGAATGGTTTCGTTGACGGCCTCGGGCGCTTCCTGCTGGGTCCAGTGACCCGCACCGGGGATCAGCTTGTTGATGCGCAGGTCGGTCACGAACATGGGCATGATCTTGAGGGCTTCTTCCGCCATCATGATGACGCCGTCATTGGTTCCCGCGACGAAGAAGGCGGGTTGGGAAATGGTCGATGGCGCGCCTTCGGTCATTTTCCATGTAAGGTCGTGGTTGCGATAATAGTTGAGCGGGCCGCGCATGCCGGAGCGCTTGAACTCGGCCTCATAGAAATCGAGATCTTGCTCGCTTATCCAGTCCGGAAGGGTTTCCGGATATGGCAGGCTGGAGAACATGTCATCGTCTTCGGCCTTGGGGGCGAGTTTGGTCAGGTCAGTCTCTCCGCCGGCCATGACAAGGAACTTTCGCAAGGCGGTGCGGATGTCGGATTCGAACTCGGCTTCTGCGACGCCCGGCTCATAGAAATAGAGCTGGTAGAAGAACTGGCCTTTGTACATTTCCCGGAGCATCGCCATGGGGGGCACCGGCGAACGCGGCAGGAAAGGCACCGACATGGCCCCGACCGCGCGAACCTTGTCCGGATGGTGAAGCGCTGTGGCCCAGGCTGTTGGCGCGCCCCAGTCATGCCCGATCACGACGGCTGTTTCGTAGCCGAGCGCCGGGATGAGGTCGACAATATCGTTGACCACTTCGACCTGGTTATAGGCCTCAATGGCTTCCGGCTTGTCGCTCTTGCCATAACCGCGCATGTCTGGCGCGACGACGTGATAGCCAGCATCGGCCAAGGGCTTGAACTGATGTCGCCAGGAATACCAGGATTCCGGGAAGCCATGAACGAGGAGCACCAATGGCCCCTCACCGGCTTCGGCAATGTTCAGTTCAATTCCGTTGGTGGCAATGCGACGCTGCGTGACACCCGGCCAGCTCATGCCGCAACCATTTCGCGCACGCCCGGAAGCACTTCGCCGCGCGCGTCCTGATAGCCCTTGGCTTCAGACCATGCGATGCCGCCACCGACGATAACCGTATCGACGCCATGGGAGTCACGGACATAGCGATGACCGTCGCCCGGAACGTCGTTGACGAACTTCTCTTCGCCGCGCGCAATGGTAGAGGGATCGAAGACGGCAATGTCGGCTATCATGCCTTCCTTCAGCATGCCACGTTCCGGGATGCCCCAGATGGCGGCTGTGTCTGACGTGATCTTCTTCACGGCGGATTCGACCGTCATCAGGTTCAGGTCACGCACGAAGTGCGAGAAGAGGTAGCCCGTATCGCCATAGGTGGAGAAGGAGAGGATGTGCGCGCCGCCATCGCTGGCGCCGATATGCACGCGCGGATGGTTGAGCAGGCCAGCGACCTTTGCATCATCATTGTGGCCCATGCCGGCCGACAGGAAGTGGGCTTCGAGCCCCTCTTCGACCGACAGGTCCATCATGGCTTCAACCGGCGTTGTATTGCGCAGCTCGGCGATCTCTTTGAGCGTCTTGCCGACGTATTTCTGGTTCGCATCGGTCTCGACATGACGCAGGACCAGCGTGGGCCACAGCCCTTGCAGGGGCGCCGCTTCCGCGATCAGCTTCACGCGATTTTCGCTGTCGCTGAAGAACGCACTGATCTCGTCCGGCGTGCCGAAGCGCATGATCTTGTACCAGGTGGGGAAGCGCATGAAGAGGAGGCTCGGCACCGAGAAGCTGAAGCTGATGTCGATCGGACGGGTCTGGACCTGTGGCCACACACGGGCGCCGCGGGCGAATTGTTCGTCGACGCGGGCCATGACGCGGTTCACTGCGTCGACATTGTCGGCATTCATGAAGAGCGGCGAGAACGTGGTCGGGATATTGTACTTCAGCGACAGCTCGGCGAGCTGGTCGAGACGCGCGATGGTGAGATCGGAATCGTAGAATTCCGGTACGATCTGCAAAACGCGGCCATATTCGCCGAGAACGCTGGCGAGCGCTTCGACTTCGCGGGCATCGGCGTAGCGGCTTGGCACGGGCAGCAGTTTTTCGTCCATGTCGACATAGCTGGTCGAGAGACCAGCAGCGCCGGCATCGAGGCATTCACGCAGGACGCTCTGCATCTCAGCGATCTCGGCATCGGTTGCCGTGCGCTCGGTGGCCGCTTCATTCATGACCCAGAGGCGGATGACCGAATGGCCGACGAGCGGCGCCACATTGATGGCGAGGCCCTTGCGGATGCGCGTGATGTATTCGGAGAAGGTTTCCCAGTCCCAGACGACGCCTTCCTTGAAGGCCTTGAGCGGCATCTCTTCGATCTGGTTGAACATACCAACCAGTTTCATGCGGTGCTTGGCCTTGAGCGGCGCAAGGGAGAGCGAGCAGTTGCCGGGCACGATGGTCGTAACGCCGTGGGCGAGGGCAGGCTTGGCGCAGCCATCCCAGAGAAGCTGGGCATCGAAGTGCGTATGGGGATCAATGAAGCCCGGCGCGACGATCTTGCCTTCTGCGTTGATTTCTTCGCGCGCGGCTTCCGGCACCTGCCCGATCTTGACGATGCGATTGCCCATGACGGCCACGTCGGCCTTGAAAGCCGGCAGGCCTGAGCCGTCGACCACTTTTCCGTTTCTGATGACAAGATCATACATGTCGATGTCCCTCCGTTATTATTGTTGTGTTGAATTCGAATTCACAAATCTGTTCGACGCGGCCTCAAGGGCATCGCGCACATGATGCCAGCCCTGCCCGATCAGACCGTCCGGCGTGCTGGCGCCGCAGCTGTCCATCAGGACACGCACGGCGTATTCATCAAGGGCGACCAGGGTCTGGCCGCCATTTTCGTATTGCAGGGTCACGTTGAGCTCGGCATCCCCGTCATGGGCTGCTGCAAGCTCGACCCGGCTGATGACTGCGCCGCTCATCCGTGTGCGAGCGGCGGCTCAACGAAGATCACATCGCTTGGGAGGATGTTGTTGCTACCCGTGCCCATGCGAGCGGCGGCGCGCATGTAGACATGGAGGTTCCAGCTTTGAAGGCTGGCAATGGCGTCTTTTTCGGAAAGATCCGGCAGTTCGCGACTGGCGATATGGCTCCAGTCGTCCCCTACTTGGGGCAGGATGGATTTGCGAACGCGTGAGAGCTGTTCAACCGGCATGTGTATTCCTCCGTCATTTTCCATAATTAGAACGCGTTCTAATTATTTGACAAGCTATGACGCAGAGGAAGGGAATGGGGCGGGTTAGAGGCGGTTTGCGCCGATGGTGATGGCGAGGTGGAGCGTTTCTCCGGTCTGCAGGACCTTCAGGCCTGCCTCGCGCTGGTCGTCGGCCTCGAAGGCCCCGGTGCAGTGGGTGACGGGTTCGAAGCAGAAATAGGGCTCGTTCGCGGGTGTGTAGACGACGCAATGAGTGGCAGCGCCATTTGCCTTGATAGTGAGATCGAGGCCGGTGTCAGCTTGCGTGATGCGAGCCGTGCCGGACCAGCCGTCGAAGCAATGATCCAGCACGCAATCCGAAACGGGGCGGAGCGTGGCGAAGCTGTTGGTGCTGTCTGGAGCCTGCGGCGTGGGAGCTGTGTCGCCGAGGGGCGGCCAGATGCGTTTGGCGTCGAACTGGAGACGCGTGGAGGCTGTGCGCGGGAAATAGGGATGGAAGCCGAGGCCTGCAGGCATCGGCATTTGGCCAGTATTTCGGAGTGTGAGCGAGAGACCTATGCCCGCCTTGCTGACAGTAATTTCCTGCAGGCATTCATAGGGCCAGGGCCAGCCCTCGGCGCCGGTGAGGCGAAGCACGGCGCGGGCAGTGTCTTGCTCCACCACGTCCCACGCGCGCTGCCAGCCTTCGCCATGGATGACATGTTCGTCGCCATCCCAGTTCAGCGCGAGCTGGTGGATCTCACCTTCGAACACAAATTGGCCCCGGCGTATCCGGTTTGAATAGGGCACGAGCGGAAAGCAGGCGGACTCAAGCGCACTTGAGGCGCCTGATGTCACGTCCCGCCGCAGGACGTCGACGTCTTCGAACGAGGCTGAGACGATGCGACCGCCGCGGGCCGCGTCGATCTCGACTTCGTATCCATGTGCGGCAATGCGCACGACGGCCAGAGTGCTAGCCGTCGTGCGCGTAAGATCGGTATTACTCACTCAGACAGGTTTCCTGCGCATCTTCGTCTTCGGCGAAATGGACGTCGGTGACGGCCACCGTGCCAGCGCCGTTGGCCTTCAGGGTGAAGGGTGATGTCACGGCCTCAAGGTCCAGATCTTTCAGGCAGCTGAGCGAGAGGCGGACTTCGGTCCATTCATTCGCATTGGCGACTTCGGCCGGGAGCGTGTCATAGCTGGCGCAGCCATCGGCTTCGCATTGCATGCCGATCTCGACCTGGCCGGCGACGCTGGACTTGAGCATGAGCGTCAGTTCCATGTCGCCATTGGACTCCCGGAGAAAGTTACGGGCGTTGCCGTCCTTGAAGGCCACGCTGCCCCCTGCCCCACCAAAGGTGAACAGGAGCGCATTTTCCTGGGCATTGTGATCGACACGCGACTGCGTGACGTCGCCGACAAGTTCGGCCGCCCAGTCGGAGACAAAGCTGCCATTCTCGAAGAAGACGCTATTGGCGCGTGCCGACATGAGATCGGCACTGACCGTTTCATCAAGATCAGAAGCAACGGCGCCCGGCGCGGCATAGGAGAGGCCATAGCCATAGGCAAAGAGCGGATCGTAGACCGCATCGCCGACGTTCAGTGGCTGCTGGTCAGCGGCGCGCGGCCAGGAGAATGAAAGCTTACCGGTGAAGTCATTTCGCGGCTGCCCATCTGCATCAGCAATCAGGAGGTCAGCGACACCGGCACCTTCGCTGCCCGGCCACCATGCGGCGACAAAGGCGTCGGAGGCATTCAGTTCCGGGTTCACCCACATCGGGCGACCGGAAAGGAAGACCGTTACGACCGGGACGCCGTCTGCTTTGAGCTTCTGCAGCAGGTTGCGCTCTTTGGTTCCGTCAATGTCATAGGCGAGATGGTCGACGTCGCCGCGGAATTCCGCATACGGCTCTTCACCGAAGACGATGATGGCGACGTCAGGCTTGGCCGTGTAGCTGCCATCAGAACTATACGTGACATTCGCGGCGGCGCCCTGGAGCCCATCCAGTATGGAATCGGCATTCGGGAACAGGTTGTTCGACAGACCGCCGCCCTGCCACGTCAGGGTCCAACCCCCGGCCTGTTTGGAAATATTGTCGGCACCGTTACCAGCCACAAGAATCTTTGCATCCGGGCGGATGGGAAGAACAGAGCCTTCATTCTTGAGCAGTACGAGCGACTCCCTGACGGCCTGACGGGCGATAGCGCGATGCTCAGGCGAACCGAGAAGATCAGACCGACCGGACAGCGGACGCTCGGCGGGCCGGACCTGGTCGAAGACTCTATAGTAAAACTTGGCGCGCAAGATGCGGCGGACCGCATCATCAAGCCGCGCCATTGGAATCTCGCCGGACTTCACTTCGGCCAGCGTGTTCTTGTAGAGGCCCTTCCAGCTGTCAGGCGCCATATACATGTCGAGCCCCGCGAGCAGAGCTGCGGCGCAGTCTTCATTCGTGCAGCCGTCCAGCTGTCCGTGGGCATTCCAGTCGCCCACAACAAATCCGTTGAAGCCCATACGCCCCTTCAGGACATCGGTGAGCAGGTAATGGTCGCCATGGATCTTGGAACCGTTCCAGCTTGAGAACGAGGCCATGACCGACAGGGCACCGGCCTCAATGGCAGGCGGATAGCCGGCGGCATGCAGGCGCACAAGATCAGCTTCCGGCAAGATGGCATCGCCCTGGTCCTTGCCACCATCCGTTCCGCCATCGCCGAGGAAGTGCTTGGCGGTGGAGATGATATGCGCGTCGCTCAGGAAGTCATCGGAGCCGAATACGCCCTGCAGGCCCTCAACGATGCGGGGTGAATAGGCCGCGACAATTTCCGGGTCTTCACCGAAGCCCTCATAGGACCGTCCCCAGCGGCTATCGCGCGGCACCGCGACCGTTGGCGCAAAGGTCCAGTCATGACCGGTCACGCGCAACTCTGTTGCCGTTACCCGCGCAATCTCGCCCATGAGATCCGGATCACGCATGGCACCGAGGCCGATATTGTGTGGGAAGAGCGTTCCGCCGATCACATTGTTATGACCGTGGACGGCGTCGATACCCCAGAGGATCGGGATGGCAACTTCAACACCTTCAGGATCGACAGACGCCATGTAGTAAGCGTCGACGGCCGCGAGCCATTCATCGACTGTGCCGTATTGCTTGCCGTTCGGACCGGAATTGCCGCCGCTCAGCACAGAGCCGAGCCGGTATTCCTTGACCTCTTCCGGTGTGACCGATCCGTTATCCGCTTGAATGACCTGGCCGACCTTCTGCTCCAGCGTCATCTTGGCCATCAGCTCATCGATGCGCGCTTCAATGGCAGGATCGATCAGGTTGCTTTCGACAGCAGGCCAGAGTTCGACGTCACCTTCCGGGACCACTTGGGCTTCCGGTGCGGGTTGTTGTGCCTCAGCGCTTTCGAGATTTGCGGGCGCCGCTGTATTGCAGGCCGCCAGCAGCAAGGCTGAAAAGCCGAGCAGCGCCCCTTTTTGCGAGTCCATTGCCATTCCTGTTCCTCCCGGGATGATTTGCCCTTTGCGGGCATTATGGGTCGCCGGCCATTTTGCAGCGCCTTCCGAAGAAGGGTTGCGCCGAAAAATGATGGCGTTAACATTTTAGCTAAATGAAAATGTGCCCCGGTTCAACGGGAAACGAACTCAGGGGAGAAAACATCATGATTCAACAGGCGCGAAGATCGTTCATACCGGGTGTTTTCCTCCGGCTCATCGCCCTGTTTTCCTTTGTGATTCCCTCCGCCTGCGCGCAGACCCCTGCCCCTGCTCTGATTGCCCCGATTGCGCCGGCGGGGCAGATTTCCGCTGAACGAGTCGCGCAGGGCTTCCCGCTTTTCGAGGATGGAGTCGCGACAACCATTCTGGTCGATCCGGATGAAGATCCCGGCATTCTACGCGCCGTGCACAACCTGCAATCCGATCTCGAAGCGCGCGGGTCTGTCCGCCCTGAAATCAATACGGCCGTTCCGAAGCATGCCAGCAACCTGATCATTGTCGGCTCACTCGCCAATTCGCGCTGGATCGCGGACCTGATGGCCAGCGGGCATGTGACAGACACCGGCCTGAGCGGAGAATGGGAGGCGTTTGCGCAGGAAGTGGTGGAGCGACCTTTCGACGGCATTGAGCGGGCGCTGGTAATAACTGGTTCGGACAAGCGCGGCACGATCTTTGGCGTTTATGACCTGCTCGACCGGGCCGGCGTGTCGCCGTGGAACTGGTGGGCGGATGTGCCGATTGCACAGGTGGAGGCGCTTTATGTTGCGCCCGGTCGGCGCGTTGAGAAGCCAGAGGTCAAGTATCGCGGCATCTTCCTGAACGATGAAAACCCTGCCCTGCTTGACTGGGTAAACGAGACCTTCGGCGGCTTCAATCACGCGTTCTACGAGCGCGTTTTCGAACTGATGCTGCGCCAGAAGGCGAATTACCTGTGGCCTGCCATGTGGGGCAAGGCGTTCTATGATGACGACCCGATGAACGCAGTGCTGGCTGATGAGTATGGCATCGTTATCGGCACCTCCCATCACGAGCCGCTTGGGCGCGCGCATATCGAATGGGAGCGCTATGGCGAGGGCGACTGGAACTATGCCGCCAACAAGAACAGGCTGCAGGATTTCTGGCGTTATGGCGTCGAGCGGATTGGCGAGCATGAGGCGATCGTGACAATCGGGATGCGCGGCGATGGCGATGAGGCGATGGCGGAAGGCACGGCGATTGACCTGCTTGAAGAGATCGTCTCCGACCAGCGCAAGATCATCGAAGACGTGACCGGCGCTCCAGCGGAAGAGACGCCGCAGCTTTGGGCGCTCTATAAGGAAGTGCAGGATTATTACGACAAGGGCATGGACGCGCCCGGCGATGTGACCCTGCTGTTTGCAGATGATAATTGGGGTAATATCCGGCGCCTGCCGGAGCTGGGGAGTGAGCGGCCGGGCGGCTATGGCGTCTACTACCATTTCGATTATGTGGGCGATCCGCGTAACTATAAATGGATCAACACGACGCAGATCGAGCGCGTGTGGGAACAGATGAATCTCGCCGATGAATATGGCGCGAAGCAGATATGGATTGTGAATGTCGGCGACCTGAAGCCGATGGAATTCCCGATCAGCTTCTTCATGAACATGGCGTGGGACCCGTCTGATTGGCCGCTGGAACGGCTGGCGGACTATCCGGAGACATGGGCGGCGGAACAGTTCGGACCGGAACACGCGGCAGAGATCGGCGAGATGCTGACGGCCTATACGCGCTTCAATGCGCGCCGGAAGCCGGAGCTGCTGGAGCCGGGCACATATAGCTTGGTCAATTACGATGAAGCCGACAGGATTGTCGCCGACTATGAAGCGCTGGCGGAACGCGCGACATCTATCGGCGAGCAGCTGCCGGAAGCCTATCAGGACGCCTACAAGCAATTGGTCTGGTTCCCCATCCACGCGGCGGCAAACCTGAATGCGCTCTATGTAGCGGCGGCGAAGAACCAGCTCTATGCGAAGCAGGGCCGGGCAGAGACAAACGCGATGGCAGACAAGGTCGATGCGCTGTTCGAAAAGGATGACGAGCTGACGCGCCATTATCACGAGGATATCGCTAACGGGAAATGGAACCACATGATGGCCCAGACCCATATCGGCTACACCTACTGGCAACAGCCGGAGCAGGACAACAAGCCGGACACTGTGCGCATTGATGTGCCGCAAGCGGGGGGTCCGGGTATCGCTGTTGCGGGTACGGAGGCCATTTCAACGGGGTCCGATACCAAATTGGCGATGCCCGTGTTCGAGCCTTACGGGCGATCAGTGCAGACGTTTGACGTGTTCAATCGGGGAGAGACGCCGTTCATGTTTGAGGTCGCGTCGGATGCCGATTGGGTCGAGATTTCGGCATCTGGTGAAGCGGTGACCACACAGAGCCAAGTGACCGTGTCGATCGACTGGCGCCTTGCGCCTGAGGGACGGGCCGACGCGACGGTGTGGATCACGAGTGGGGACGTGCGCATCCCAGTGAGCGTTCCGACGCACAAGTTCGGCGTGGCAACCGGCAGAGAGGCTTTTGTGGAGACGGACGGCATTGTCAGCTTTGCAGCAAGTGCGGCGCAGACTGTTCGTAATGGCGAGGACGTGAGCTGGAAGGTGATCCCGAACCTTGGCCGGACGGATGACAGCATCACTGTCTTTCCGGTGACGGCGGATAGCCAGGTGCCCGGAACGGTCAATTCGCCGAGCCTGTCCTACGATATCTATGTCACCGAACCCGGCGACTACAGCGTCTACACGACCTTGGCGCCGAGCCTCGATTTTCGCGGCAAGGGGGGGCTGAGATATGCCGTCTCCGTGAATGACGAGGCGCCGCAGGTGGTCAACATCAATGCGGACACGTCGCAGGCGGCGTGGGAGAAGACTGTCGCTGACTATGCCAATGTTCAGGCAACCCGGCACAGTATCGAAGCGCCGGGTTTGCAGCGCATCACGCTATGGGCGGTTGATCCGGGTGTGGTGTTCCAGCATGTCATTGTCGCGCGGCGGCCCCTGCCCGCTTCCTATCTGGGACCACCGCCGAGTGTTCAGGCTGGCGAATAGAGGCTCACGGATTGGCATCCGGTGCCTGGGCATAGAGACCAAAAACGGCGCCGACAAAACCGCCTGCGACATTCGTGCTGAGGATCTTGCCATCAAGGCCGTCGGCCAGCGTGATCCAGTCACTGTCTCCATCGAGGCGATAGGCGAAATCATAGACATCGCCGCGCGCCGTGATGCGCAGCTGTATGGGTGTGCCGGGTAATGGCTCAATCCCCTGCACCGCGACTTCCTCACCGCCGAGGGCGGCTTCAGGCCCAGCCTTGCGGCGTAGTTTGATGAAGACATTGCCTGCCTCGTCTCGCGTGACGCCCAAGGCATAGAAATAGTTATCGTTCTGGAACACGGCGAGGCCAGCTTCCTCACCGGCCGCTTCGGGCGTGAAGATGAGGGAGCTTTCGGCGCTGGCGTTTTGGTGCTGCTGACGCCTACCCCAGAAGGATGGTTGGGCGCCGGCACCAAGATCGACCGGACGCGGCTCAAGTCTCAGTTCGCCATCCTGCAGCGTCCACCATTGCGAGGTCGGAACACGTAGAGTCATCCAGTTGAAGGGCAAGCGATCCGCATTGAATTCCTCGACATATTCAAAGTTTCCGGTGAGCGGCACGGACGACGCCTCTGCAGCCGGTGCGGACGGCCTCTGCGGCACGAAGTGAGGCACAAGCTCGCCCTTTGGGAGTATCACCGGCCAACCCGAGGACCAGTCTACAGGCAGAAGGAAGGTCTCGCGGCCGGTATTGTAATAGTCGTCTTCGTAGGGCCGCACGCCGAGGAATGTGGCCCACCATTGCCCTGCCCCATCCTGCACGAGATCGGCATGACCGACTGACGTGATCGGATCGCTCCGGTCCTCCGGCTGGTCGCGCTGCGTCAGGATCGGGTTATCCTCATACGCGACATACGGACCAGTCACCGTCTTCGACCGGAGAACGACCTGGGAATGGTCCACCGCTGTACCGCCCTCGGCCGCGCTCAGGTAATACCAGTCACCAATCCGGTAGATGTGCGGGCCTTCAATCCAGATCGGTTTTTCTTCCGGGTGTATGCCGCCATCGATCAGGACAATGGGTTCGGAAATGGACTGGAATGTTTTCGGATCGACTTCGCGGATCCAGATTGCCCGGTGGCCTTCGTATAGAGCCTCTTCGGGAGGGGAGTCATTGTTGATGACATAGACCTTGCCGTCCTCATCGAAGAAGACGGACGGATCGATGCCGCCGACCTCGGGCAGCCAGATCGGATCCGACCAGGGTCCGGCTGGATCCTGAGTTGTGACAATGAAATTGCCCCCGCAGTCTACGCAGGTATTGCCGACATAGAATGTGCTGTCATGAAATTCGATTGTCGGGGCAAACACGCCGCGCGACAGGCCGAGACCGTCAAAGTCCAGCATGCCGGGGCGATCAATCACATTGCCCACCTGCTCCCAGTTGACCAAGTCGCGACTGTGCATGACCGGTATACCGGGAAAATAGCCGAAGGTGGATGTGACGAGATAATAGTCGTCGCCCGCGCGTGTGACGCTGGGGTCCGGATAGAAGCCCGCGAGAACTGGATTGACATAGCCTGTCGACAGGTCTCCCGATGTTTCGAAGGCAGGGTCATTCCCGGAATATTTGAACCATTCGAAGCGCGCTGCCGAGATTGCCGCCTCGGAGGCCGGAGCCGTTTCTTGCGCAGCGTCTTTATGTCCGCTGTCGCACCCGGCCAGTAACACAAGCGCCAGAGCGCACCCTGCATGCCCTATGGATTTTGCCCGAACCATTCGCCGATTTCCTCCGCTATCTTTTTTTGTTTTCGTCCCGGTCGCCTATGGACGTATCGATCCGGGGAATGATAGCGTTACCATAATAAGTGGACCGGCACGGCGTCAACTCGGCCTGTCTCAAGAAAAATCATGGGAGGACCAGCATGTCCAAAATCTCTCGCCGCGAGTGGCTTGCATTGGCAGGGGCTTCATCCGCCGTCGGATTGAGTGGATGCGCGACGACGACCAGCGCGCACCCCGAAACACAACCGCTTCAAACGCTTGCCGCCGCAAAGGGCATGCGATTTGGATCTGCCATGAACGCCGGTCAGTTGAACGATGCCCGCTACCGGGAAATCATGTTGCGAGAGTGCTCCACGATGGTCGCGGAGAATGAGTTCAAATGGTATTCTGTCTACCCAGCACCGGATGTTGTGAATTTTGAACCTGCCGACCGCCTCTTTGCCTTTGCCGGCGAAAATGGGCTCACAATGCGAGGCCACACCCTTCTCTGGCACCGAGAGCAATACTCACCGCGATGGGTCAACGATCTGGAATTCTCGAGCGCATCGGAAACAGCCGACTTTGTTGAAGAGAAGGTCGCCCGCATCGTCGACCGTTACGGTCAGGGCATCTACGCCTGGGACGTCGTAAACGAGGCGATTGATGACGAGACGGGCGTATTTCGGGAGACCTCGCTGAGCGCCAAGATGGGCGAAGGTCTGATCGACCATGCCTTCCACGTTGCCAAGGCCCACGCACCTCACGCGAGGCTCGTCTATAATGACTTCATGAGCTGGGAAACGACCAGCACCGCCCACCGTGCGGGCGTGCTGCGGTTTCTTGAGCGCCTTCTGTCTCGCGATGTGCCGCTCGATGGCCTAGGGATTCAGAGCCATTCGAATTACGAAATGCCGGATGAGTACACGACAGCGAAGCAGCGCGAATGGGTTGCCTTTTGCGACGAAGTCGCAGGCATGGGGCTCGAAATGTATATCACGGAGTTCGACGTGAACGATACGCAGCTGAAGCCCGACATTGGCTATCGCGATGCGTTGATCGCTAGCTACACACGCGACTATTTTGACTTGATGCTGTCCTATCCCCAGGTCAAAGAGGTGCTCGCCTGGGGGATGGTGGACGACCAGAACTGGCTTCAGGGTTTCCTTCCGCGCTCCGACGGTGTGCTCAAGCGCCCGACCTTGTACGATAAGGACTACAAGCCAAAAGCCGTTCGAAACGCCTTGGCTTCTGCTTTCGCAGCTGCACCTTACAGGCAGCCGATATAGGTCGCGGCACTGAAAATACAGGTATAATCTTGTATTTTTCGCAGGTTTGGCATCCAAAAGTTCATCAATTGCGAGGAGAATAACCTTGCCAACTCAGTCTTCGGATAGTTAGAGGCTGAGGCCCCCATAGTGGGAAATGGATGGATAATATTGCAGTGAACAAGCCTCAGCCGATCACGATCAAGGAAGTTGCCGAGGAAGCCGGCGTCTCGCAGATGACGGTTTCGCGCGTTCTCAACAAACAAAAACTGGTCAAGGAATCGACCCGTTTGAAGGTTGAGGCCGCCATCGCCGCCTTGAACTACCGCCCGAATTTGATGGCCCGGAGCCTGGCAGGCGGTAAGTCAAAGCTGATTGGTCTCGCCTATTACAACCCGAGCCCCAGCTATCTCAGCGCCCTTCTGGTCAGCGCCCTCAAACGGTGCCGCGACCTGGGCCACCACCTTGTCATTGAAGACCTGTCCGATATCGAGGGTGATCTCGACACATCCCTCATTGTGAAGCGCTTGAGCTCGATCCGTCTCAATGGGCTGATCCTAGCGCCGCCGCTGAGCAACAATCTGACGCTCCTCGGCCTGTTGAAGGAAATGGGTATTCCTGTCGTAGCGCTCAGCTTTCGGGATGAGGAATCGGTCCATTCCAGTGTCGCCTTCGACGACGTCGCTGCAGCATTCGAGATGACGGAACTGCTGATCGCCAAGGGCCACCGCCGTATTGGATTCATTCGTGGACCTGTTGAGCATCCTTCGAGCCTCCAGCGTCAAGCCGGTTTCGAGAAGGCATTGGAGAAGCACGGTATCCCCGTGGATCAGAGCCTGATGTTTCAGGGGGACTTCACGTTCGTGTCGGGCCTTGAGCTGGCCAGCAAGATGCTGGACACCACCTCGCCTCCGACCGCCGTGTTCGCAAGCAACGACGATATGGCGGCAGGGATCAGCGCGGGCGCCCAACGTCGCGGACTGAAAATCCCGTCCGAACTGTCGATTGTCGGCTTCGATGACACGGCGATTGCCGCTGCCATCTGGCCCCGCTTGACCACCGTGCGCCAGCCCATCGCGGAAATGGCGCAGAATGCGGTCGATATCATTTCGGAAATCACCAGCCGGACATGGAATGGTGAGCAATTGCACGTGACCATCGATGCAATTGAGATTGTTGAGCGCGAAAGCCTGACAGAGCCGAAATAGCAGCGTTTGCCCCAAGCGGGTGCCCTGACTTTCCCCAGACATGAAAAAGGCAGGCGAGCCTCAACTCGCCTGCCTTTCATGAATGCTGCAGCGCTGCCTAGCTCTGCATGTCTTCCAGTTCCTTGCCCTTGGTTTCGCGAACGGCCCAGACGACGAAGCCGATCGAGATGAACGCAAATATGGCGTAGATACCGTAGGCGCCTGTCAGGCCGATGGCCGCGCTTCCCAGCATCATCGGGAAGGTCCAGGTGATCAGGAAGTTCGCCACCCACTGGAAGAAGCCCGCAACCGCAAGGCCGGAACCACGGATCTGGTTGGGGAACATCTCACCCAGCGACACCCACATGACGGGGCCCCACGAGCCATTGAAGAAGGCCACATAGGCATTTGCCGCCAGAAGCGCGATCAGGCCGATACTGCCGGGCAAGCTGACCTGGCCATCCACCAGCCGCGCCTGCGAGAAGCAGAAGACGAGCACGGAAAGCGAAACAGCCATGCCTATCGAGCCGACGAAAAGCAACGGCTTGCGCCCGATACGGTCGATCAGGGCGAGGGCTACGATGACGGCCAGAATAGAGACGGCGCCGGAGATCACGTTGATCAGAAGCGCGTCGCCTTCCGAGAAGCCGACAGCCTGCCAGAGCACAGCGCCATAATAGAAGACGACGTTGATACCGACCAGTTGCTGGAAGGTGGCTAGACCGATACCGATCCACACGATGGGCCGCAGGAATGTGCCCTTTGCCAGCACGTCAGACATGCGCGGCTTGTGATCATCAACCGCGAGCGACCGCTCGATCTCGCTGACTTTCTGCGGCGCGCGGCGAGCACCGCCGATACGCGCGAGTACGCTCTCGGCCTTTTCCGAACTACCTTTGACCACGAGGAATCGTGGGCTTTCCGGGATGAACAGAAGCGCAACAAGGAAGAAGGTCGCCGGCAGGAGTTCGACCCAGAACATCCAGCGCCAGGCTTCAAAACCGAAAAGCCATTCGTTGAGGGACGACCCGGCCGAACCGGCGATCAGGTAGTTGCTGAGGAACGCCACGAAGAGGCCACTGATGATGGCAACCTGCTGGATGGATGAGAGACGCCCGCGAAACCGAGCCGGCGCGATCTCTGAAATATAGGCCGGCGACATAACACTCGCGGCGCCCACCGCAAGACCGCCAATGATACGGAAGATTACGAATTCGAACGAGCTGTGTGCAAAGCCTGACCCCCAGGCGCTGACGATGAAGAAGATCGATGCGACGATCATCATGGTACGGCGCCCGAACGTGTCAGACAGGCGCCCCGCGAGGGCGGCGCCCGCAGCGCAGCCGAGCAGCATGGAGGCCACATTGAAACCCGTGCCGACCTCTTCTGAATTGAAGGCGGAGCGTAGGCCATCGACGGTGCCGTTGATGACACCGCTGTCAAATCCGAACAGGAAGCCCCCGATCGTTGCCACGCAACTGATCAGCAGTACAAATGCGAAGTCACCTTCGAATTTTCCCGGTGTGATTGTCGTATCAGTCATTTTGCCTCCCTTGGCATTCCGCGGAATCAAGTCCGTCTTATCGTCTTGATGAATCAAAACCCCATAATGTTAGGGCTACCATTATCAACGCTAACTCAGCCTGCGCAATCCGCAAAGCGATTTAAAAAAAGCCGTGGTCTGTCGTGTTTGCGACGGCATGAACACGCCAAAGCTCTATCGGAGTTTCCCTCTCCCGACGAGTAGAGTGCCCTCGAACTGCCATTTTGTCATCTGAACTCAAGAAAAAATGCCGGCCCATCTTGTCGGGCGCGACCTCTGATGTTAGCGGTATCATATAATAATAAAAATCACCTGTCCGCACAGACGGACGGCCAGAGGGAACGGTATTCGTGTATTTGGGAATTGATATCGGCACATCGAGCGTGAAGGCGCTCCTGCTTGACGATGCAGGAAACGTTGTCGGCACAAGCAGCGCCGAAATACCGATATCGCGCCCCCGTCCCCTTTGGTCAGAGCAGAAGCCATCCGACTGGTGGACGGCGACCAACATGGCCGTCGCCGGACTTGATGTGAACAAGCGACACAAGGTGCGTGCAGTTGGCCTCTCCGGTCAGATGCATGGCGCGACGCTGCTCGACAAGTCGCTGACGCCACTCAGGCCGGCTATTTTGTGGAATGACGGCCGAAGCATTCTTGAGAGTGCTGAACTGCAATCGCGCGAGCCTGACTTCGTTACCAAGGGCGGCAACATCGTCATGCCCGGCTTCACGGCGCCGAAGCTCGAATGGGTTCGTCAACACGAACCGGATGTCTTTGCCAAAATACATAAAGTTCTGCTGCCCAAGGATTATGTCCGTCTGCGCATGACGGGTGAAATTGCATCCGACATGTCTGACTCAGCCGGTACGCTGTGGATGGATGTCGCGAAACGTCGCTGGCATGCCCCCTTGCTCGCGGCCTGCGGACTGTCGGAAGACCAGATGCCGACGCTGTATGAAGGCCCTGAAGAAACCGGCATCCTTCGACAGGAGGCCGCTGAAGCCTGGGGCATGGACCGCGTGCCTGTCGTGGCAGGGGGCGGTGACAATGCGGCGGGCGCAGTCGGCGTCGGCGTAGTGGACGAAGGCGATGCCTTGCTCTCCCTCGGAACGTCGGGAGTGATCTTCGTCGCCGGCAACAAGTTTCGTTCAAACCCCGGCTCTGCGGCACATGCCTTTTGTCATGCCCTGCCCGATCGCTGGCATCTTATGTCGGTCATGTTGAGCGCCGCCAGCTGTCTCGATTGGGCATGCCGCGCCACAGGCACAAAGAACGCTGAAATACTCATCGAAAAGGCCGAACAGGACGGCACGATCGCCGGACAGGAGGTTTTCCTCCCCTACCTGTCAGGTGAACGTACCCCGCATAACAATCCTTATGCGAGCGGCGTCCTGTTCGGTCTCACGCATGACACTGGCGCAGCCCAGATCGCCCAGGCTGTGCTCGAGGGTGTGGCTTTCGGGATGGCCGATGGCCTGGACGCGTTGCTGGCATGTGGAATCGATATCAAGTCCATCTCCGTCATCGGCGGCGGCTCGCAATCGGTCTATTGGGGACGCATTCTCGCAGCGGTCCTGAAGCGGCCTCTGTTCTACCGCGACGGCGCGTCCAGCGGGCCTGCACTCGGCGCAGCCCGGCTGGCCCGGTATTCCCAAAACCCGATGTCCTACGAGGATGCGTTCGGCGCCCCTGCGACGACCAACGTCATCGAACCACACGACGCCGACATGGATCGGCTCGAAACCAAGCGCAAAAAATTTACGCGCCTTTATGGGGCGCTCTCAGATGAATTTACAGGAGCTTCGAATGGCTGACACAGATAGAATGACGCTTAAGGATCCGGTCTTCGGTGACATCGCCCCAATCAAGTTTGAGGGCCCCGACAGCGAGAACACGCTCGCTTATCGCTACTATAATAAAGACCAGATGGTGCTTGGGAAGCGTATGGAAGACCACCTGCGTATGGCAGTGTGCTATTGGCACACCTTCTGCTGGGATGGCTTCGACATTTTCGGCGCAGGCACGTTTGATCGCCCATGGCAGAACTCCGCCAATGACCGGAGCGCTGCTGACGCGAAGATGGCAGCGGCTTTTGAATTCTTCACGAAACTGGGGCTTCCCTATTACTGCTTCCATGATGTGGACGTGACCGAAGCCTCCGCTACGCCGGACGAACTCTCGAGCAATTTCAAGCGCGCAAGCGACCGACTTGGCACTTACCAGGAAGAGACCGGCGTCAAACTGCTCTGGGGCACCGCGAACCTTTTCAGCCACCCGCGCTACGCCGCTGGTGGCCTGACCAATCCTGATCCGGAAGTGGCGGCCTGCGCCGTGCGCCAGATACGTGATTGCCTTGAGGCGACGCATCGTCTGGGCGGCGAGAATTATGTCCTCTGGGGTGGCCGTGAAGGCTATGACACGCTTCTGAATACAGACCTGACGCGCGAGCTTGAGAATTTCGGTCGCTTCCTGTCGATGGTTGTCGAGCACAAGCACAAGATCGGCTTCAAGGGTAAAATCCTGATCGAACCCAAGCCGCACGAGCCGATGTACCATCAGTACGACTTCGATACGGCCACGATTTACGGTTTCCTTTCGCGGTTTGGCCTGCTCGGCGAAGTACACGTCAACATCGAGCCGAACCACGCGACGCTGTCTGGCCACAGCTTCGCGCATGAAGTTGCCACGGCTGTTTCGCTCGACATGATGGGCTCTATCGATATCAACTCTGGCAACTACCAGAATGGATGGGATACGGACCAGTTCAACCTGGACGTTCGTGACATCACACTGGCGCTGGTGGAGCTCCTCCCATCGGGCGGACTCGACACAGGCGGCTTCAACTTTGATGCCAAGGTGCGACGCCAAAGCAACGATCTTGCCGATCTGTTCCACGGCCATATCGGTGGCGCAGATGCCCTCGCCCGGGCGCTGCTGGCTGCAGCGGACCTGATCGAGCGTGGCGAAATCAACGATCTGAAAGAGAAGCGCTACAGCGGCTGGAATGGGTCACTCGGCAAGAAGATGCTCGCCGAAGGCGCTTCGCTGGCCTCCATTGCGGATCAGGCCGCCTCCGATAGCCTTAACGGGAAGCATAGCTCGGGTCGGCAAGAGTACCTTGAAAACCTTGTCGCCCGCAGCATCAAATAGGGTCTACCCATGCAATTTTTTGTCGATACAGCTGACCTTGATGCCATCGCGGAACTCAACGCGCTTGGTCTCGTGGATGGCGTAACTACCAATCCCAGCCTCATCAAGAAATCAGGCCGGGACTTCAAGGAAACGATTGCCGAGATTTGTGGCATCGTATCCGGGCCCGTCAGCGCAGAGGTTATTGCAGTTGATGCGGAAGGAATGTTGCAGCAGGGCCGCAAGCTCGCGGCGATCGCGCATAATGTGGTTGTCAAACTGCCATTGACCCTGGCCGGATTGCAGGTGTGCAAGACGCTGTCCGATGAGGGCACGCAAACCAATGTGACGCTCTGCTTTTCAGCGAACCAGGCTCTTCTCGCGGCCAAGGCTGGCGCAACCTATATCTCTCCTTTCATCGGGCGGCTCGACGACATCCATGTCGATGGACTGGACCTTATTCGGGAAATCCGCACGATCTATGACAACTACATGTTCGACACGCAGATACTTGCCGCGTCGATCCGTGGTCCACTCCATGTAAAGGAATGCGCCTTGATTGGCGCGGATGTGATGACGGCGCCGCCGAATGTCATCAGCGCGCTGGCCGATCATGTGCTGACGGCAAAAGGTCTGGAAACATTTCTGGCCGACGCCAAAACGGCCGGGATCACGATCTAGAAAAATCGACACCCTCTGCCTGAAAGAACGGAGAGAGCACGATATGACCGTCAGATCCCGGATTATTGGCGTTTTGTTGGGCTCTGCGGCGATCTTGCCCTGGCTGCATCAACCGGCATTTTCCGAACCAGTGCTCAGCGGGCCTGTGATGAATTCGGCTGTCGTCCAGCGTGAGAGGGTCATTCCACTGCATGGATCTGCGGCAGCAGGCTCGCAAGTCTCTATCGAGATCGCGGGCGTGAGCCTATCGACCCGGGCAGATCAGAGTGGCGCGTGGCAGGCCGAGTTGCCAGAGATGGCGGCCGGTGGACCCTATAAATTGTCGATTCGGGACTCTTCAGGCACTTCCACGTACGAAAACATACTCGTTGGCGACGTCATCCTGTGCTCGGGCCAGTCGAACATGGAATTCCCGGTTTACAGGACGCTCAATCCAGACCGCGTGATTGCCGAAGCAAACAACCCAAACCTACGGCTGATGACAATTCCGCAGGTCACGAGCATCACACCTCTCGAGATGCTGCCGGAAGGCGCGATTTGGGAGAATACAACGCCGGAGACCGTCAGGGATTTTTCGGCTGTTTGCTATCTTTCAGGCGCGGATTTGCAGGAGCATCGCGGAGTCCCGGTCGGCCTGATTGATGCCTCCTGGGGTGGCTCGCAGATTGAGTCTTGGCTCTCGGCGGCCGATCTCGAAAAGATCGGCGGATTTTCTGCGCAACTCCACCAACTGTCTCTCTACGCCCGCGACAAGCACGCAGCGATGATGGCTTATGGCGAAGAATGGGAACGCTGGTGGCGGGCCGCTTATGAGGACGGCGCGACATGGACTGATTCCGGCGAAGGCGCGGGATGGAAACCTGCGCCAGCCGAAATGGCCGACTGGCAGACCTATGAAGACCGGGACATGAAGGGTCATCTTGGCCGCGTCTGGTTCTCCAAGTCTTTCACACTTTCAAAAACACAGGCGCGCAAGGCCGGTGCCTTGTCCCTTGGCCTGTTCGACGATACGGATGCGACCTGGATCAATGGCCGCTTCCTCGGTTCGACCTCCAGCTGGACGGACAACAGAACCTATGAAGTGCCCGCCTCTTTCCTGAAGGCCGGGAAGAACACCATCATCGTCAATGTGCGCAACACCTACGGGCCAGGCGGAATGATGGGGCCGGCTGATGTGGTCAGCCTGCAACTGGACTCTGGAGAGACCCTCCCGCTTGGCACGGACTGGTCATACAAAGTCATCAGCGAGGATAAAGCCGGCGGACCGCAGCCGCCGTGGGAATCGGTGAGCGGGCACACGACGATCCACAATGCCATGACCGCGCCGCTCGCTGGCTACCCGATGGGCGGAGCGATCTGGTATCAAGGGGAAAGCAATACGGACCGGGGCGGACAATACCAGGCCCTACTCACGCAATTGATCGCCCGCTGGCGGCAAGACTTTGGCGCGGAACTGCCTGTCGTAGTCGTGCAGTTGCCAGGCTATGGAGCACTGCCTGACAAGGCAGGACCGTCGGGTTGGTCTGATGTGCGGGAAGCAGAGCGCAGGGTCGCACTCAAGGATTCCCTCACCGGCTTGGCCGTAACGATTGATGCCGGCGACAGGACGGATATTCACCCCCCGAACAAGCAGCTCGTGGCGGAGCGGGTGACCGATGTATTCAATGTGCTCGATGGAAGCGAAAACGGATTTGCAGACGGCATTGCGCCGTCTATCGCGACGCGGCGCCAAGGGACGATCACGATGGAGATGCCAACAGACGGTTTCAAGATTATCGGATCTGACAGGCCAATAGCATTTCAGACTTGCGATACATCCGGCAGTTGCAAATGGGCCGAGGCAAAGCTGAATGGCAAGACAATCACGATCAACATTCCTGCCAACATGGAGCCTGTGGAGGTTCGCTACTGCTGGGGTGATGCGCCTCTATGCAACCTGTTCTCGGCTAAGGATGTGCCAGTCGCGCCCTTTAGCCTCGCGGTGGATTGAGCATGGTGTCTCCCGCCCCATTGGGGAGCGGGAGTGCCCCATATGCCCCGCATTATTCCCGTGCGAAGTTGACCTCGGTTGAGACTGCGCCATCTTCAGTCATATAGCCTGGCTGCCCGCCACCAACGGAAAGTGTTGCTGACATACCAGCCGGTGCGATCAGTTTTCCGGCATCGTCAAAATAACCAAGCCGCTCAGGCGACAGGTCAAATGTAACGCGCTGGCTCTCACCTGGGGCCAGATCAACCACATCAAAAGCAACGAGTTCTACACGCGGCGTGGAAGCGTTAGGACGACTGTTGAGCTGGATGTAGGCCTGCACAACTTCGCGCCCTGCACGGTCTCCTGTATTCGTCACCATGACAGAGACAGGCATTGCATCACCGCCATCAGGATTTTCAGGCACTGAGATGTCGGAATACTTGAACGTTGTGTAGCTCAAGCCGTAACCGAACGGATAGAGCGGTTCGCCCTCGTAATACTTATAGGTCCGGTTCTTCATCGAGTAATCGTCAAAGGCAGGCATACCTTCGAGCGATTTGTAGAAGGTGACAGGCAAGCGGCCAGAAGGACTGTATTCGCCCCAGAGAAGGTCAGCGATCGCCACGCCTGCCTTTTCGCCAGGATAGAAGGCCTGGACAATCGCCGGCAGATTCTCGTCTTCCCAGTTGAGTGCCATAGCGCTACCGGAGAAGTTGACCAGAACGACTGGCTTGCTGGTAGCGTGGAGCTTTTTCAGCAGGTCTTCCTGGACCTGAGGCAATTTGAGATCAGTCCGGTCTCCACCGAGAAAACCATCAATCTTGACGCTCATCTCCTCGCCCTCAAGATCGGCATCAATCCCGCCGAAGAACAACACTACATCGGCGTCCTTGGCAGCCTCTAGCGCCTCCCCGGCCCAGTCACGGGATGTATTCACCCATGAAAGCTTTGCTGTGGGTTCGATCGTGTTGACCGGCCAGTCCCGCACCGCGTTCAGCGTATATTCGACCGGGTAGGCCTCGCCAGCCTTCATCTCGATTGGACCATCCGTGATATTCTTGCCGTCAACCGTAGCCTCGGACATTCTCGGGACCCCAAAGCTGTAGGCACCATCGGTTTCCGGAACGATGAAGCCCGTCCAGACAATCACAAATTCGTCGGCCACCTCGCCGTTGATAGGCGAGGTTTTCCAGTGGTGGTCGATCTGCGCGTCGACTGTCACCGACACCGGATCGCCCTCACCCGTACGGTTGTGCCAACTCGTCATCGTCAGGCCGGGCTGCAGATCTCCGTTCTCGTCGAGGTGCTTGAAAACGCCCGCCTCGACCGGCTTCCTGTTGCCGAATACGTTGCCAGCCAGCGCGGAGCCGGGCGCATAGACGACATTCCCGGCGCCAGCCTTGGCGATCACGCCCTCAAGGGCCGTGACAGGTGCGGTCGGATAACCGAAATAGTTCGCGACCAATGTCAGCTCATTATCGGCGTTCGGGCCGATCACGGCGACCTTTGTGCCCTCTTTGAGCGGAAGAATTCCATCATTTTTAAGGAGCACGAGCGAATCACGCGCCGCTTCCGCTGATAAGGACAGGTTCTTCTCGCTCGCAACGACGCTGAAGGGAATCTCGGAATACGGAACTTCCTTGTCGAACTCGCCGAGGCGGAATCGCGCTGTGAAGAGCCGCGTGACGGCCTTGTCGATTGTTGCCTCATCAATCAGGCCAAGCGCGACGGCTTCCGGAAGCGCATCCATCTTGTTGCCTTCGCCGTCGCCGCAATTCAGGTCGGTGCCCATTTTGACTGACAGCGCTGCGGCTTCAGCTCGTGTGGCGACATAGTTGTGCGCGTAATCATAATAGAAGTCGCCGATCGCGCCACAATCGGACACGACATATCCATCGAAACCCAGTTCTCCGCGGAGGATGTCGACCATCAGCTCCTCGCTGCCGCAGGCTGGTGCGCCGCGGAAGGCGTTGTAGGCGCACATGACAGAGGCAACCTGGGTGTTATCGAATGCAGCCTTAAACGCGCCGAGATAGGTTTCGTGGAGGTCCGCTTCGGTCGGATTATAGTCGTCAGAGTGGCGGGTCGTTTCGGGACCAGAGTGGACGGCGAAATGTTTCACGGTTGCAACGGCTTTCAGGTATTTCTTGTCGTCACCCTGAATGCCATTGACGAAATTCGTCGCCATCCTACCGGTGAGGAATGGATCCTCTCCATAAGTCTCCTGCCCGCGTCCCCAGCGCGGATCGCGGAAAATGTTTATGTTTGGCGACCAGAAGGTCAGGTCCGTATACATCTCGTATACGCCTTGCCTGGCGAAATTATTATGCTTGGCGCGGCCTTCATCCGAGATCGCAGTCGCAACATTGAGCATGAGATCTTCATCCCATGTCGCCGCAAGGCCTATCGCTTGCGGGAAAACAGTCGCTTCGCCTGCACGCGCAACTCCATGCAGCGCCTCGTTCCACCAATTGTGTTTGCGAATGCCAAGACGCTCGATCGGCGTTGCCTTGTCATACATTTGCTCAGATTTTTCCTTGAGAGTCAGTCGACCCACGAGGTCGGCAGCACGTGCTTCGGCGCTTAGGGACGGATCCTGAAAAGGATACTCATAAACGGGTGCTGTAGGCGTGCTATCGCTGAGCTCTGTCGTTACATCATCAGCATTTACAGCTTGCTCAGATATGCCTGCGCATGCGGCGACTCCTGCAATCAGAGCAGCGATTGCTACCGTTTCCCGAAACCGAATAGTCTTTGATCTGACTGATGTGCGCATGTGTACTCCTCCGCATATGGGAGATGTCGCATCGTGCGCATCTCCACTTGTCTGGCCATCTTTGTTGCACGCTAACATAGCGTTCGCCAAGTCTTTTCAAGACCCAAAGCGGCTTCAACAAAATGCAAATCCCGCAACGCTTGGTTTTCGCCCTTAGCGCGAGGTGTTGCCAATACGACACACTTTTTGGACTTCGCTAAGATTTTCGTTACGGCCTATTGATAGCGCAAACATTTCGTGGTCGCATCAACTCAGGCATGAAGACCGGCGTTTCGGGCCATGACCCAATTAAACAAGTTCGGCGCATCGTGGGATGACGTCGACGCTCAGAGGGAGGAAGTCTATGACCTTTACCAAGGAACAAGTCGTGGTGCGCGATAAGCGCACCCCCAAGTGGACCGCCCTGCTCTGCGGCGTTTCCGCTGTGTCGCTCATCAGCGCCATGCCGGCATCGGCGCAGGAAGCAGTAGAGGAAGAGTCCCGCCAGGAAGTTGTGGTGGTTCAAGGTATTCGCGGCTCTCTTGAGCGCGCGATGGATCTCAAGCGTGAATCCAATGGCGTTCTCGACGCCATTTCGGCCGAAGACATCGGCAAGTTCCCTGACACCAACCTCGCTGAATCGCTTCAGCGTATCACCGGTGTGTCGATCGACCGCTCGAACGGTGAGGGCTCCAAGATAACGGTCCGCGGCTTCGGTCCGGACTTCAACCTCGTAACGCTGAATGGTCGCACGCTGCCCACGGCCGACATCGGCGTGATCGGCGAGCGCGGCAACTATGGTGCCGGCGGCGACCGCTCGTTCGACTTCTCCAATCTTGCCTCCGAAGGCGTGAGCGCTCTGGAAGTCTACAAGACCGGCCAGGCCATCCTGCCATCGGGCGGTATCGGCGCAACGATCAATATCCGGACACGTCGTCCGCTTGACACACCAGGCTTCCAGGCATCCGCCGGCGTCAAGGTGCTGAATGACACAAGCAACGAAAACGGCGACGATTACACGCCTGAACTGACAGGCCTCGCGAGCTGGACCGATAATAGCGAACGCTTTGGCGTGGGTGTTTTCGGATCCTATTCGAAACGCGATTCCGGCGCGCCTACACAGCAGGTCAATGACTGGCTCGTGTTCGACCCCGCTGTAGACGGAGAGTTCGGAGACAGCAGCTATGTGCGTGGCGACGGGTCTACAGTCGTCACCAACGCGCCAAAAGATGGCCAGCTCTATGCTATCCCTCAGGACAGCCGGTATGATTTCTCGGATATCTCGCGGGAGCGGATCAATGGTCAATTGGTCCTTCAATTCCGCCCGATGGACAACCTGACCCTGACAGGCGACGTCACCTACGCCCAGAACAAATCGGAAGAAGACCGGTTTGAGCAGACCAACTGGTTTGCGACACCTTTCGACCAGATCACCTTCGACAATGATGGCCCTGTGGCAACGGCTGTTTTCCTCCAGGAAAACAATAACGGCACGAAGGATATTGGTTTCGAACAAACCAATCGCGCAACGAAGGACGAATTGAAATCGTTTGGCTTCAATGCGGAATGGGAATTCAATGACCGCGCCCGTTTCATACTCGACGCGCACAGTTCAGAGTCGACTTCAGGCGGTGACAACCCGCTCGGTCATTCTGCGACATTCGTGGCGATTGGCGCACCCGTGAACCTGCAACACTCGGTGGATTTCCAGGGCGGATATCCGATCCAGTCGTACACGATCGACGACAGCGCAGCCGGCAACAACAATGGCATCCTGGACGTAGGTGACCTTGCCTCGCAGGTCGCCCGCTCAGCCGCCTCAAACATGAAGCACGAAGTTGATGAAATCGACATGCGCTTCGTCTGGGACTTTGATTCCAGCAGTCTGACCGTCGGCGGCAACTACCGCGATACGGAAATGAACCGCAGCACCCGCACGACCCAACAGGATCTCGGAAGCTGGGGCTTCAGCAATCCGCGGGATGTCGAGCAATTCGCTCCTGGCATCATGTCGGCCTATTGCCTGAGCTGCGTCTTTGACGACCTTCCAGTCGGCAAGGCGGATACGGCCTTCAAAGGAAGCGCAACGGATCTCTTTACAGCCCTTTCTGCGGCATACCCTGGCAATGCTCCGAACATCACGGAAACTGCGGACCAGGTGACGGAAGAAATTACTTCACTTTTCGCCCAGTTCGATATGGAAGCCGAATTGCTCAACCGCCCTGCGCGCGTGAGCGCAGGCATCCGCTACGAAGATACGAAAGTGAAGTCGACAACACTGCAGTCAATTCCTTCAGGAATTTTGTGGCAGTCTGACAATGACTTCCTCATTCAGCAATCCGGCACACAGCAGGACCTTTCAGGTGAAGGCAGCTATGATCATATTCTGCCTAACGTAGACTTCCAGCTGGATGTCACAGACGATATCGTGGCACGCGCATCCTATTCGAAAACGATCGGTCGCGTAGCTTACAGCAACCTGTTCGCCTCAACCACCGCGAACGCACCAAACCGCCCTTCGGCCCTTGGCGGCCAAGTGACAGGCGACTCGCAGAACCCTGCCCTGCTACCACTGGAATCAGACAACTTCGACGTGTCGCTTGAATGGTACTATGGGGACACGAGCTACGTCTCGATTGGCTATTTCGACAAGCGCGTTAAGAACTTCATCGGTAATGGTGTCGTTGAGCGCAACCTGTTTGGTCTTCGCGATCCTGCATCAGGCCTGTCGGGTACGCGTTCAGGCGATGCTCTGGATGTCATCAACACTCTGGGCGCAGACCAATCCGAGGCCAACCTCTTCACCATGGTTGCCCTGATTGACGCAAACGGCGGTGACGTGGCTGCTGCTCAGGCCGAATTCCAGTCCAACCTGGTTGGTGGTGCCCTGCCGCAAGCCTACGTAGACTCTATTCTCGGGCAGTACGACGTGGTGGCAGATGCGAATGACCCGCTGCTTACTTTTGCAGTGTCCCAGCCGATCAATAACAAGGAAGGCAATATCGACGGCATCGAGTTTGCCTGGCAGCACTTCTTTGGTGAGACCGGCTTTGGCTTCGCGGCCAACTACACGATGGTCAATGGCGACGTGGAACTTGATCCGACGGCCTCTCCATACGAAAATCAGTTCGCGCTGGTTGGTCTCTCTGACTCTGCCAACTTCACGGCGATCTACGAGAAGAATGGGCTGTCGGCACGCCTGGCCTACAACTGGCGGGATACCTTCCTGCAGGCCACCAACCAAGGTGGTGACCGCAGCGGTATTTATGTGGAAGACTTCGGTCAGTTCGATTTGAACGTCAGCTATGACATCAACGAACATGTCGCTGTGTCCTTCGAGGCGATCAACATCACGGGCGAAGACCAGCGGGTTTACCACCGTGTTCCGGAGCAGTTCTACTACTCCTACGAACTGTCTCCGCGCTATCTGATCGGCGCCCGCTACAAGTTCTAGCGGTCGACAGACAGACACTGTTCGGGATAAATTGGAAAAGGCCGCTCATTGCAGCGGCCTTTTTTGCCCGACCGGACCATTCACCAAGAGGCGCAGCATGACCAATATGGCTTTGCTCAACAATATAGAACATCACGACCTGAGAGTTATCTCTGGTCATGGCCCGGAATATGGCGACAGCATCAACCTGACGCCCGTCTTCCCCACCGAGTTCGCCGAAGCCCAGCGAGACTATCCGATATTATTTCGGAAAGGTGAGGACGGCCAATATAGTGCCGTCGCTTTGCTCGGCCTGGACAAGGGCGAAAATCTATTTCTAACAAATGAAGGCTGGCAGGGCCGATATATTCCCGCTATCCATCAACGTGGCCCTTTTGTTATTGGCCGCCAAAATCAGGAAATTGATGGCGAAACCCGGCAAGAGCCTGTGATCTTTGTTGATCTTGAGGACAGCCGCGTGAGCCGTTCTGACGGACATCCGCTGTTTCTCAAGCACGGTGGCAATTCACCCTATCTCCAGCATGTCAGCCATGTGCTTCGCGTCATAAACAAGGGCGCCGAAATTGCCCGTCCCATGTTCGCGGCATTTGAGGCCGCTGACCTCATTGAGCCCGCGTCTCTTGAGATCCGGCTGGATGAGCACACGGTCTATAATGTGCCAGATATCTATTCCATCAACGAACAGAAGCTTGCTGCACTTGAAGGAGCGACCTTGGAGAATTTGCACAAGTCGGGCTTCCTGCGTGCAGCCTACCTGGTTCTGGCCTCCCTGCCAAACGTCAGCCGGCTGATTGCTCTGAAGAATGCGAAACGCGCCCATGATTCCTGATCATTCGTTGAGCCACAGTGACATGTCATGGTCGAGATAGAACGCAAGACGCGCGTACTGGAAGGCACTTCAGCGGACGCTATTCCGTTTGAAAGGCTCATGCGTGAAGAGCGGCCTACAATTCTCAAAGGTGTTGCCAGAGACTGGCCACTCACCCGCAAGGGCATTGAATCGCCTGAGGCCGCCATGGACTATATTTCAGGCTTCTACCAAGGCCGCCCCGTGGTTGGGTATACATGCGCGCCAAGCCTGAATGGCAGATATTTCTATAATGAAGATATCTCCGGCCTGAACTTCCAGCGGGAGCGCGTTCAGCTTGATAAGTTCCTTGACCTGATACGCAGCGAATTCGGTCACCCCGGCGCCCCATCCTATTACATTGGATCGACTGACGCAGACCTTTATTTTCCCGGTTTCCGCAAGGACAATGACCTGATCCTCAATGACCCGATGTTTGACCTAAATCCGCCCATCGTGAGTCTCTGGTTAGGCAATCGCACGACCGCAACAGCCCATTATGACATGTCCAACAATATCGCTTGCTGTATTGTGGGCAAAAGAAGGTTTACGCTTTTTCCGCCAGAGCAGGTCGCCAATCTCTATCCTGGTCCATTGGAGCCTACGCCCGGCGGTCAGGTTGTCAGCATGGTTGATTTTCAGAATCCGGACTTTGAAAAGCATCCACGCTTCAATGGTGCCCTGGAGGCTGCGGAAGTTGCTGAACTAGAGCCGGGTGACGCGCTTTTCTACCCTGCCCTCTGGTGGCACCATGTCGAGGCGCTGAGCGACTTCAACACACTGGTGAACTATTGGTGGAATACATCTCCGGCCTATATCGATACGCCTCAGAACACGCTTCTCCACGGCTTGCTCAGCCTGCGGGACCGACCCGATCAGGAAAAGCGCGCGTGGAAAGCCCTATTCGATTATTATGTATTCGGCCCCGCCGAGCTTCCTGGCGCGCATCTACCTGACCATGCAAAGGGCGACCTCGGCCCCATGGATGAGGCCCGTGCGCGTCGGCTGCGAGCAAAATTGCTTCAACGTCTAAACCGTTGACCAGATCTGACAGGGAGACACATGTGGCCGGGCAGACTGTAAAGAGAGTGGTTATCGCAGGCGGTGGCACAGCAGGCTGGATCGTGGCCGCGGCCCTTTCACGTCAGCTTGGCCCGCTCATCGACATCACGCTTGTGGAGTCAGACGAGATAGGAACCGTAGGCGTTGGTGAAGCGACAATTCCAACGCACCGCATCTTTCATCATCTGCTCGGCGTCGACGAGCGGGCCTTCATGCGCGCCACGAAAGCGACTTTCAAGCTTGGCATCGCCTTCGAAAACTGGGGACAAATAGGCGACCGCTATATCCACTCATTTGGCGTGGTCGGTAAATCGACATGGATGGCTGATTTCCATCACATATGGATGCAGGCGCGCGAGATGGGGCTTGCAAGCGATCTTGGCGACTATTGTTTCGAACTCAAAGCGGCAGAGGCCAACAAGTTCGCGACCTCCGACACATCGCAGATCAATTATGCCTATCATCTCGATGCGAGCCTCTATGCGGGGTTTCTGCGCCAATTTGCGGAGTCCTTTGGCGCTCGCCGCGTCGAGGGCCTGATTGAAGCCGTAGAGCAGAACCCGGAAACAGGTTTCATCACAGAGCTCATACTGAAATCCGGTCAACGTATTGAAGGCGACTTGTTTATCGACTGCACGGGCTTCCGCGCACTTCTGATAGATAAAACTTTGAAGACCGGCTTTACAGATTGGTCTCACTGGCTGCCGACAGATCGCGCCATCGCCGTGCAAACCAAGGCGACAGGACCGGCTTTGCCTTACACGCGCGCAATTGCGCATGACGCCGGCTGGCGTTGGAAAATTCCGCTTCAGCACCGCGTCGGAAATGGTCTCGTGTATTCCAGCGCCCACCTGTCGGATGATGAGGCGCGCTCGCGCCTACTTGCAGAGATAGACGGCGAGCCGCTCACTGACCCCCGCGTCATTCGCTATCGGACCGGCCGCCGCGAAAAAGTATGGGTGAAAAACTGCATATCGATTGGTCTATCCAGCGGCTTCGTAGAACCCTTGGAGTCGACATCGATTCATCTGATCCAGATTTACGCCTCACGTCTGGTACAAATGTTCCCGTTCAGCGGGTTCAGCGACGCACTGGCAACCCGGTTCAATGATCTTGCGCGGATAGAACTTGAGCGGATACGCGACTTCATTGTCCTGCACTACAAACTCACCGAGCGCACAGACAGTGATTTCTGGAAAAGGATGGGGACAATGGATATCCCCGAGTCGCTACAGAACCGGATAGAGCTCTTCCGTGACACCGGACTGGCCTATCAAGAGAAAGCCGAGCTGTTCCAGGTCGACTCCTGGCTGCAGGTCATGATGGGGCAGCGACTGCAACCACAGGGACGCCACCACCTCGGTCGTCTCATGTCAGAAGATCAAATGAAGATGGCCCTTAACGGCCTGCGCACGAACATCGCTAATGCCGTTACGCGTATGCCACTTCACCAGGACTTTCTTGACCAATATATACGCGAACCTGATTTATCCTAAAAATCAGAGGCGCGATCGCAACTGGAGAGGATGGCGACCTCACTCCAGCTGCGACATCATATGCCCGCGCGCCTAGTCTTCCGACCAGACGACCTCGCCGTTCTTGATCACGGTGTCCACCGTGGACACGTTGGAGATATTGGCCAACGGGTCTGCATCAAGGATGGCGATGTCAGCGAGATGGCCGGGCTCGATGGAGCCGATGAAGTCACCCACACCGATTGCAACAGCCGCCTCGCTGGTGGCGGTGCGCAACACCTTTGCCGGTGTCAGCCCGGCTTCGGCATAGATTTCCAGCTCCTTGTGGAGGGAGGCGCCATAAGGAATGAACGGTGAGTCTGTTCCGGCAACGATGCGTCCACCATTATCGACAATACGTTTTAGCGTGGCTTCCATCTTTTCGGTATTGGTCGTGCCATAGCGCGTCATCAGGGCGAGCGTTGGCGTGACGACGAGGCCGGATTCCGAGATCAGGGCGATGACGTCCTGATAGGTGTTGCTGAGTGCCGAAATCTTCAGCGAGTATCCACGCCGGCTGGTGGCGCCAAAATGTTCCATCTGGTCAATACCGTTGGCGACCGCTGGATAAAGCTCATGCGACGAGACAGGGATGCCGCTTTCATGCGCCAGCTCGATCGTGCGATTCTGCACAGTGTAGTTCTGGCGAACGTAGCTCTTGTACATGTTTAGCTTGAGTTCGGTCGACAGGCGCATCGAGTCCGCTGCGCGTTCAACCGTGCCCACTGTTTCCGACACGCCGTAGGAGACGCGAGCGCCCTCGTTCAGCGGCCCTGCCGTGAATACGCGAGGTGCAGGGCGCTTGCCGGAGTCTGATGCCTCGCGGCGCTCAACCGCATGATAGGGATCGTCGCCCGTTTCACGAACGCTGGTGATGCCATGGCTGAACCAGATATCGCCGAGCGGGACGCCCTGGCTCGTGGACTGGTGGGTGTGACTCTCGATCAGGCCGGGGATGACATATTTGTCGGACGCATCGATGAGCGTGCCTTCGACCGGGCTTTCCCCAGCCGGATGAACAGCGGTGATCATACCTTTCTCGACAATGATATCAACATTCTCGACATAGGCATCACCGAGTCCATCGAACATGTGGCCAGCCCGAATCGTGAGGCTTTCGTCCGGCATGTCACGCACCCAGGTGGGCTTTATGTCGAGCGTGCTGGTTTCGCCGCTGGCGCGGTCATACAGCATGATGTCCTTGCCATCGATATAGATCAGCTTGCTGGCATCGGCCGACCATGTCGGGTTTTCACCCGCTTTGGCGACCTCTACCGCTTGACCAAACACACCGTCAGACGTCATCGGCATCATGTAGAGCGCGCCATCGAGCCGGTAGACAACCGTACCGTCGCTGCCCCAGGCAGGCCTGTTCCACTGGCGACGTCCGAGCGATTTGACCTCGCCAACCGGAAGCACCCACGACTTCTCGCCCTCACCGGATGACGGCATCATGTAGAAGGCATTGTATCCCTCGCGGAACCGGTTCGTAACCGGCCGGCGTGCCACCACAATGATAGATTCTCCATCGGCCGACCAAGCGGGCGCACTCGGGCCGAAGATGGGATCGGACAGGACAGTCTCTTCTCCCGTCGTCACATCGATCACGTTGACCGTGCTGCCAAGGAACACGGTTGTGAGGGCGTCGGCGAGATAAGCGATACGCGTTCCATCTGGGGACCAGATCGCGGAGTTCGCAGGCTTGGGATCATCGGTGAGTTGGGTGAGCGCACCGCTGGCGATATCCATCAGCCAGATGTCGGTCTTGCCGCCACGATCCGTCGAGAAGGCCAGCTTGCTGCCGTCCGGCGACCAGCTTGGCGAGAGGTCGACAAACACGTCATCGGTCAGTTGCGTTGTTTCGCCTGTGGCAAGGTCGGCCATCCAGATATCGCCGAGGGCAGCGAACGCGGCCTTGCTGCCGTCCGGCGAGAGGATCGGATCGATGACGCCAAGCGCGGGTTGCGGCGCTTCAGACGCCAAATCGTAGACGCGGCGCTTGTACGGTGTGCGGTCCAGCGAGACGTGCGCTGCGAATGGAATGGAAGTCGTGGATGTGCCATCAATGGAGATCGTGTGGACACCGCCATCAGCGGTGTACAACACGTCGCCGGCTGGCGTGACATTTGGGCGGAACGGGAAGACGTCCGGACCATCGACGAGGCGCGTCACCGGGCTGCCGTCGACCGGCACGCTGGCCAGAAGGCCATTGTCGCCGATGATGCCAGCGACATAGAGGACGTCGCCGGACGGCGCCCAAACGGGGGCGCCGAGCGTATTGGCGGCAAACAAGACCTTGGGGGGCTCGCTGCCGGCCGTATCCCGAATGACGAGTGCATCGCGCTCACCATCAATGACCATGGCGATCTGCGAGCCATCGGGCGAGAGAATCGGATAGACCGCATTGCCGGCGCCGCGGAAATACGGTGTGAGCGGTGTTTGGTAGCCGGTCTCGTCAGCGGAGGTGAGCTCTTTTGTGGCGCCACTTGCGCGATCGATCGACCAGACCTGATAGCCGTCGTCCTGATCGCTGGAATAGAGAATGGACGAGCCGTCAGGCGTGTAGGACGGGTAGCGCGCGTCACTGGCTATATCCGAGAGCTGCGTCAGCTCTGATCCGTCGGGCTTCATGGTCCAGATTGAGAATGTGTTATCGGGGAATGCGTAGAAGGCGATCTCGGACCCGTCTGGCGACCAGACAGGCTCCTGGGCATCGAGCGCAGGCGAGGTGAGCGCTGTGGCGTCACCCCCTTCCGCCGGGATCGACCAGAGGACACCCTGAAGCGCCAGGACGATCGTCTTGCCGTCGGGCGACATGGCGGCGGCCATGTTGGTACCTTCGGTCATCGTCACGTCGATGATGACGCGCGCCTCGGGGGCATCGGCTACAACCGGTTCATCGGGCTTTGACGTATCCAGCTGCGCGGGCGATTGCGTCGTCGTCGCGCACCCCGCAAGAGCAACAGCTGAGATGGCGGAAAGCAGCGATGCTCTGAGAGAGCGAGTGTGGGCCAAGGCAGGACCTCCGGATTATGAAAAATTGATGCGGCGTCACCAATGTGACTAAAGAAAAAATGCCCGCCGACAAGAGTGCCGGCGGGCATTGAAATCATCCTCTAGAAGGATTTCTTGACGTTCACATACCAGTAGCGTGGCAGCGGCTGGTAGAGCGACGAGAGGTAGCCGTAGGTATCTGCCAGTGGTGGATCCTCGTTGAAGGCGTTCCGCACGCCTACCCGGATAGATGACCCATTGGTCCACCCATCATTCTCCACAGTGTACTGGCCGTAGAAGTTCCAGGTCGTCTGGTCCTCGATGGGCCATGGACCATAGTCCGTGCTGGAGACGCTCGTGCTGTATACGTCACCGGTATATTGCGAGAACGCCCCGACTTTCCAGTTTGCCCATTCATAGGATGCCGACATGGAATACTTCCATTCCGGACGACCGCCTTCCTTGATGAGGCTGCCGCCACCCGTCACGGTCACGTACGAATTCAGGGTACCATCGTTGAGAGCAGCCTGGATGGCTGCCGCCTCGGCTGTCGGGCTCTGGTAGTAGGTGTTGAGGTAGGTCGCATTGACATTCAGGGATAGTTCGCCCGGACCAACTTTCACATCCCAGAATGCCCCATAGTCGATGCCCTCTACTTTGAGCGGGGATTGGTTTGTGAACTTCGCGATGACGTTCAGGACGTCACCGACCGGCTCAAGGCCCGTGCCCGCAAATTCAGCGATTTGCTGAGGCGTTGGATCCATGCGGATCACGTTCGGGTTTGAGCCGCCCTGCAGACGCAGCAAGTAGTCATATGTAAGTGCCACAGAGTCGTTCAGAAGGCCGATCGGGTTCTCTTGCTCAATGCTCCAGACGTCCGTCGTAAAGGTCAGGTTGCCAAATGCTTCCGGAATAAATTGCGGTTCGAAGACCACGCCGTAGGACGAGCTTTCCGACTCTTCGGGCTCCAGCTCGGAGTTACCCGAGCGAAGGCTGGCCACCGTGACGGACAGCGTAGAGCAGTTGGAGTAGTCTGCGATCCGGCCCTGACGGTCAGCAGCTTCGCACTGGATATAGTCCGGATAGCCGTTCACACGCTCCAGAAGCGGCGTGTTGACCACTTCAAGGTTTGGCGCCTTGAAACCTTCCGACCATGAAGCCCGGAAGCGCAGGCCGTCAATGACGTCCCAAGCAGCCGCAACTTTCGGTTTCGACACAGAGCCCACATCCGAATATTTCTCGTAGCGGGCAGCGAGCTGAAGCTCGATGGATTTCGCGAGAGGGATATTCATCTCTTCAGAGATCAGCGGCACCGCAAGCTCAAGATAAGCTGAGGAGACATTGCGGCTGCCCTTCACGTCCGGTGATGGGCTATGGCCCATCAAGCTGGAGTCGGATACCAGATCCCCGGTAATCTGATCATAGTAAGGCAGCGATCCATCCTGATGAGAATCGCGGTCATCGTGATAAGTCTCACGGCGGAATTCGAGACCGCCCGCGATGCCGATATCACCCGCCCACATCGAAATAAGGTCAGGTTTGGATACCTTGAAGTCTGCGAGAGACAGTGTCGTCTTGTTTTCGCGAACCTGCGTGATCAGGAAGCTGTCAATTGTCTCCTGCGAATTGCAGGATGGACCAGGCAGACTTGGGTTCAGGGGATCCCCGCCACAGAACGGATTGTAGGCGGTCGCGTCCGTGCGGTTCAATGCTTCCTGGAAGAGACGGGAATCAACGCCATCAGCGGAGTCTTTCACCTTCGCTTCGTTATATAGAAGTGCCGAGTCCCAGTTCCATCCAAAGGCATCGCCCTTGGCACCGACAAGGAAGCGATACTGGTCGTTTTTCACGTTCACGTCGCGCGTGCCGAAATCAGCCAGGCGATAGGAAGCAATGCGAAGTGGCACACCTTCAGCTGGCACATTTGCACTGAGGCCATCGATACGATTTGCAGAACCGACCGGCCCCAGCGGGTTATAATATGCGTCCGCGGCGATATAAATCGGACCCGATCCAAGGCTGGCTGGCGCGCCGATAACCGCGTCAGTTTCAGCCGTGTAAATGCCGATTTCGCCGTAAACATTCAGACTGTCGGAAACATCATAGTTCGCGAAGCTGAAGAAGTTGATGCGATCGACGGCGGGCAGCATTGTAAGCGTTTCAAAGGCTGCCAATTCATCATAGCGCATGTCGCGATACGTCGATGACGTGAGGCTTCCTGGGCCGTAGCAAGTGTCGCTACCAGGAACCAGACAACCTGCGCCAAACTGAGGCGCCTGAATATGAAAGGCTCCAGCCGCATCGGTAAATGTCGATCCGTCCGCTGATATTGCTCCGATGGATGTATCGACGGGAGCAAAATAACCCCACGGGCTGGATGTCGAGCGGTTATCCCAAGCCACACCTTCCCAGTTTGTACCATCTGTCAACGGCCGCATATCGGAGAGGCTGGTGTACTCCTGATCCGATCTCAGAAGCGAAGAGCGCGTCGTGCCGCCGAGATAGACGGAGATGTTGCCCTTGCCGTTGTCAAAATCCGTTCCGTAGAGAATGTCGCCGGTGAGTTCATCAAGATTCGTGCCTTCGGCCACGCCGTATTGGAGGTTCATGTCGAGGCCGACAAAGTCGTTCCGCATGACGTTGTTCACAACACCGGCAACAGCGTCCGAACCATAGATGGCCGCCGCACCGTCTTTCAGAACTTCGACTCTTGCCAGACCCTGAACCGGAATAGCGTTGACGTTATACCCGAAGACCGGCGTCTGGTTGTCGGTTTGTGAGGTGGGGTGAACCACTGAACGGCGGCCGTTGATCAGGACAAGCGTGTTACCTTGTGCCAGTCCCCGCAGACTGACCGTGGATATGTCGCCCCGTGCAGCGTTCGAGTTGCCGCCGCCGAGATATGTGCCGTTAAAAGTGATGTCGCCAGCGGATGGCACCGTACGGAAGAGATCTTCCGCTGACACAGCTCCGGTCGCCTCGATATCATCTGGCGAGACGACGGTTACCGGCAGCGCGCCGGAGACCTTTGCCCCCTGAATTTGAGAGCCCAGAACCAGAACGGTATTGAGCTTTGCCTCTTCATCCTCTGACGGAGCACCTGCCTCCTGAGCGAATGCCGAGTGGGCAAGAAGACCCGTCAACAAGGCGCACGTGGCAACCGAAATCCTACAACGACGACCGAAATCGCTTTTACTTATTTGACTCATTTTAATTGGCCCCTTGCGCAATGAAAACGAGCGATCCCAAAGATTAGTTTCAGGCAAATTCGGGCACATCTCTTCCGTCATCAGCCACCGCCATCAAGCGGCCGCCAATACGCAAACTTCCGATAATTACGGTACATTCCCGAGATCGCCTGAACACCGTTGTTCAACGCTCACATCCCAAGTGACAAACTCGTGACGCGCCGCACATGACAATTTGCTATTCTTTTAAACAAATATGTCAGATGCCCAGAAAGTGGGCTCATTCGAAAGCAAACGTGCAGTCGATACAGCAGCATTATGGTGGGGCAGCATATCCGCCATGTCCAATTGTTGAGCCCGTGCGGCCATTTCCGACAAATGTTCTGGCGCTGAATACATTCACGCATGCCGGTGCGCTGATCTGCTTGAACAACGCATCGGTCCCGGCAACTCATTCATAAGCGCAGGCATCAGGTCTCTGCGCTTCCCACACATGGAGACAGCCAAATGCGCCGCCGAACTTTTCTTTCCTCCCTCTCTGCGCTGGGGCCTCTCGCCCTTGGCGCATCGTCGCTGATCTCGGGTCGCGCATCGGCTACGCCTTTGGTTGATCGGCCAGACATTCGTTCGGGAGACCGTCTGGCTGGCGCGTCTTTCGCCTCACGCTCGACGGTGTGGGGTACCAAGGGCGCCGTAGCGACATCACACCCTCGCGCCACCCTGGTGGCGATTGAAATACTGAAGAAGGGTGGGTCCGCCGTTGACGCAGCCATCGCAGCCAATGCCTCACTTGGGTTTCTGGAACCCACCGCGAATGGAATAGGTGGCGATGCATTCTGTATGCTGTGGGACCCCAAGGCCGGAAAAGTGATGGGGCTGAATGGATCCGGAAAATCACCCGCGGCGCTTTCGCTGGAAACGGTGCGGGAGCGTTCGCCCAAGGGACGGATTCCCTCGCTCGGCGCCATTGCCGTGAGTGTGCCGGGAGCCGTCGATGCCTGGTGGACGCTTCATCAGAAGTATGGGGTCTTGCCCTGGAAGGACCTGATGGAGCCTGCAGCGGCCCTCGCCGAAGAAGGCATGCCCATCCCGTTGATGATTGCCGACCGCATGCGCAGTGACATGGCGCGGATCGTCAAGCCGGAATCCAATGTCGAAGAAATCGACAATATCCGCAAAGTCTACATGACCCGCGGCCGGACACCGAATGAAGGCGAAGTTGTTCGCAACCCCGACCTGGCACGTACGCTGCGCATGATTGGCGAAGGTGGTCGCGACGCTTACTATGATGGCCCTATCGCCGATACGATTGAAGCGTACTTCAAACGCATTGGCGGCTGGATGACCCGGACGGATCTCGCCGCACAGCACGCAAAATGGGTCGAGCCAAATCATGTAGACTATCGCGCCGGTGTCTCCGTTTATGGTTTGCCGCCGAACAGCCAAGGGCCGACAACGCTGCAGATGCTGTCGATCCTGAAGAATTTTGACATGGCAGAACTTGGGCTTGTCTCCGCGAAGTCAATCCATCTGCAGGCTGAGGCCAAACGGCTTGCCTTCGAAGATCGCGCGAAGTGGTTTGCCGATCCTGATTTTGCCGAAATTCCGATTGAACACCTCCTCTCGGATGAATATGGCCAGCAGCGCGCCGCGCTGATCAATCCCGGCAAAGTGATGGAGCGTGCTTTCCCCGGAGATGCACCGCACAAGGGGGGAACGACCTATCTCACCGTCAGCGACGCCAATGGCATGATGGTAAGTCTTATCCAGTCCAACTATGCGGGCATGGGCTCCGGACTGATGCCGGACGGGCTGGGCTTCTCGTTCCAGAACCGCGGCAGCGGCTTCAGCCTCCAGGACGGCTCGCCCAATATTTACGCGCCCAAGAAGCGTCCTTTCCATACGATCATTCCGGGCTTCGCGCTGAAGGATGGCGCGCCTTGGCTTAGCTTTGGCGTGATGGGTGGAGGCATGCAGCCGCAAGGGCAAACGCAAATCATCACCAATATGGTGGACTATGGACTCGGCCTGCAAGCGGCGGGCGACTGCCCACGCTGGAGACATGATGGCTCGTCCGAACCTACGGGTGTCTACAAGCCGGGCGTGGGCGAGCTTAGACTGGAGAATGGCATCCCGGATGCAACCAAGGCTGAACTGGCAGCAATGGGCTGGACTGTTGGGGGCACCGACGGTGGCTTTGGCGGTTACCAGGCCACGATGAAGACAGAGGAGGCCTATGGCGCGGCCAGCGAAATGCGCAAGGACGGTCTCGCTTTGGCCATTTAACGGACAGGGAATGGGCGCGGAATACTCAATCCGCGCCCGTTTCGTCCCCGCCCTGCTACCAGCCGGCTGCCATGGCCATTCGACGAGGGTCGGCGCCCGCCATCGGAATGCCGTCTGCTGTCATGCAGGCCCCTTGCAGGCTGCCAATTGCAAGGGGTCCGACCTGCTTGACGTCATGGCCCAATGACCGGAGCTTGTCGGCGACGCCTTCGTCGTAACGTGACTCCATCTGCAGCACGCAGGACGCCCCCGGCATATAGAAGCTCGGATCGGCCTTAACGGCGAAGCGGGGCGCCTCGATCGCTTCCTGAACGCCCATGCCATGGTCCAATACGTTCACGAGGAACTGGAACTCGCTTTGGCCGATCGTCTCGCCTCCAGGCGTACCGAAGGCCGCAACGAGATTCTGCCCCTTCATGACGATGGTAGGTGAGTTGTTGAGGATAGGTATCTTGCCGGGCTCCACGAAGTTCACGCTATTGGGATAAGGCGAGGTGGAGCCAAGGCGCATGCCGTTATTCAGCAGGAAGCCCGTATTGCCTGCAACGACACCCGTGCCAAAGCCTCCGCCGAGTGTGACGGTGACCACGACCGTGTCGCCAGTTCTGTCGACAACGGTGAAACTTGCCGTGTCGCTGAAGCGCGCAGTGTCTCCTTTAAACGGCACAGGTTCTGGCGGAGGCGGCGGTGCAGACGGATCAATGGCACGGAAGTCCGTCGGAGTGGAAACAGAACGTGCCTTTGTGGGACTGATCATGGCCGTTCGCTGCGCAGCATAGGTGGCCGACAGCATGGCTTTGACGGGTGTATTCGCGAAGGCCGGGTCGGCTGCATAAGCGTAGATGTCAGCCTTGGCGAGCTTGATCGCTTCAGCCATGACGTGAACCGAAGAAGCGGTCTGCCGACCAAGCGCGGCCATGTCGAAACGTTCGATCAGGTTGAGCTGCATGCAGACTTCCAGCCCGCCGCGCGATGTGAGCGGGGAGGAAAAAACATTGTAGCCGCGATAGCTCGTCGATACCGGCTCTGCCCATTCGGCCTTGTAAGCGGCCATGTCCTTGTAGCGCAGCCAGCCGCCGACTTCCTTGAAGAAGCGGTCGATCTCCCGCGCTATGGGGCCCTTATAGAAATAGTCGCGCGCCGCTTGTAGCGATGTGTCCCGGTCAGCGCCCGAGGCCAATGCCCCCTGCTCTACCTTGACCAGAGACTCGAAGGTCTGGGCCAAGTGCTCGTTCTTGAGAAGCTGACGCGGTTCCGGAGGCTTGCCATCGGGCAGATAGATCGCTGCGGTCGTCGGATGCAGCGAGATCTTCTTCTGCATAAGGCCAATAATACGAGCAATCGAAGGATCGACTGGATGCCCATTGCGAGCATAGTCGATAGCGGGAGCCAGGCATTGCGCCAGCGATAGCTTGCCATGCTTGCGGGCAAGCTCGATCCAGCCGCCGAAGGCGCCGGGCGTCGTGGCGGCGTTGACACCCCAATCATAGTTCGACGGGTCCGACGCCGGGTCGAGCGCAAAGGGCGCAGCGCCCCCAAACTTGAGCGCCTTGACCTTTCCCGTTGCGCGCTCATGGACAGTGGCAAAGCCGTTGCCGGCAATGCTGGACGCCCATGGTTCAACCACGTTGAGCGTGGCCATGACGGCGACGGCCGCGTCGGCCGCCGTACCGCCCTGCATGAGAATACGGAGGCCCGCCGTCGCCGCCAGAGGATGACCGGCGCTGACGACACCGTGGAGGCCCGGCGTTTCAACACGATAGGCTTCGACTTTCGTTGCGCCGGATTCCGGCGCATCGGGCGCTTTCTGCCCGCTTTGCGCAAAAGCTGAGGGAGCCGACAGAGCCCCCGCCAGCCCAGCCGCGAGACCCACCGTTCCTACTGAAAGGAACTGGCGCCTGTCGGGCCCGTCAGCCGTCGATGCGAGTTTGCTCGTTGGCGTCTTAGTAAAAGCTGACATCGTCGACCTCCATCCAGACATCATGGCCACCCGGCCGCTTGATAAGGAAACGGACATCCAGCATGTCGTCTCCGCTCCAGACCTCGTCCTCGGCGGGGGCTTCCAGCGTATCAAACGGCACCTCGACAGTGGACCATTTCTCTCCTGCCACCAGCGCCTTCGTCCAAGTCCCTGCTGTCGTCGTTGCGACCAGGACATAGTCACCGCCATCGCCCCGGATATCGAATTTAAGGCCTTTGTAGTCACTGGCATCCGCAGGCTGTACGTCACCACGATTGAGCGGCAGCACGACGCCTGCACGTGCTTCTTCACGCAGCGACAAGGAAGCTGTCAGGTGGAGGACGCCGTCCTTGCCTGTTTCAGGGATGACTTCATAAACCTGCCAGCTGCGTTCCTTACCGCCATCTGGATCACCCACAACGAGCGTATCGCGAGTTGTCCGTTCCGTGTTGCTACCATCAAAATCGGCGATCAGCGGTGAGGTGATCTTGCTCGCGGTCATATAGGTTTCGCCGACTGGCTCTGGCGCGCCTTTGCCGAACATGAGTTCACCTCCAACGAAGGTGTAGGCGGTATTGTGTAGCTCCGAGATATCACTCCACGGTTCGCCTTTGATCAGGACGATATCTGCCGCCTTGCCGACTTCGATTGTGCCACGATAGCCAATGATGCCCAGAGCCGTAGCACTGTTCGACGTGCCCGCCATAAGGGCCTCGGTGGGGGTCAAGCCCGCCTTCACCATAAGTTCCATTTCGTGAAGCGTTGATTTGCCATGTGGCGTGAGCGGCATGCCAGCATCGGTGCCAAGGGCGATGAGGATGCCATTGTCGTGAAGCGCCTTCACGTTGCGCAGGCCTGTGGCGAAACGGGCACGGCGGCTTTCAATAGCCGGTGTGTTTTCACCGAACGAGGGCATGCCTGGCTTGTCGGCCTCATAGACGGCAAGTGTGCCAGCATAGGCCGTGCCGCTGGCCTTGAGGATGTCGATTGTCTCCTGATCAACATCCGCATCAAGCATGCTGTGGGCCAGCACATCGACGCCAGCCCGGCCTGCGATGGCAGCGCGGTCTACGGTGACTGTATGGGTGAGGACCTTGAGATTATTGGCGTGTGCTTCAGCGACCAGCGCGGTCAGGGTCGGCTCATCCATGCTCGTATTGTCAACGCCCGATCCATACCGCCAGCCGTCCGTGAAGACCTTGATGACATCCGGCTTGTAGGGAAGCAGTTCCTTGACCGCTTCCGTGGCCGCATAGGGCGTGTTGACCCATTTGGTTGTGTTCGTGTCGCTCCAGTCAGCGCCATGACCATTGGTCGTGCTCATCCTGGCCGCAAAATTGACATGTGGTCCTGGGATTTCGGTGAGCCATTCACGACGGGGCGCAAAGGCCTCCGGCGCTTGAGCGAAGTCATAGACGGATGTCACACCGGCTTCGATATAGGCTTGCGATATTTGAGGTGAGGTGCCGGGCTCCCCGCGAGGCGTGTAGTGAATGTGAAGATCGAAAAATCCAGGCAGAAGAGACAGACCTTTCGCATCAATTGTCTTCGTCTTCTTGGGCACACGGCCTTTCTTGTCGATGCTTGTGATAACACCATCATCGATAACGACCGTGGCCATATAGGGCTCGCTACCGGTGGCATCGAAAACCTTTGCGCCAACAATCGCTAGCGGGTCTGCCCATGTGGCCTCTGTACACACCATGAGTGTGAACAGCGCCAATCCTGTGTGTTTGATCATGTTTCAGTTCCAATACAGAAGCGCCAATTGAAGCGGGGTCACAGCATTCAAGCTTTTGGCGAAGCCTGAGGCAATGTGCACGCAGGCTTCTGCCTTCGTGCATGTTTCAGAAACGGAGCCGTTCTGATGGGGCGTGTCGACAGCATTCTAATGAAAGCAGGCCATCGTTGTGACTTTGTGCCCAGTGACGCGTCATGCAATGCAGCCATGGTCAGAATTCCGGCAGGCACACGGCCATATCCCTTCTGCAAGCCACTCAATCGACTGCGAGCGATCGCGCCTGCCGACTGCCACGCAAGATGTCTGGCGGGATTGAACTTCGTATTGCGTTGGATTCAGCGGGTCGGGCATCGACCGACTTGTGAGGAAAGAGCAATGATGAAGTTACTTCCCAATCGCAATTGGATGACCAAGATGATGGCGCTGGGCTTTCTGGTGGGCACCCCAATAGGCTGCGCGATGGCCGAGGCGCCGACTGGCGACCCAGGCAGTCCCGAATCGGCATCGGATGAGATAGGCACGATCTATCTACCCGAAGGGTATCCGGAGACAATCATGTTCCCGGCCGGGACACGCCTGATTGCGACATCAGGCGGACAGCCGCCGGAATATGAAACCCGGAATTATAACGTGACGGCCGAAACTGACCTGCCTGTCGGAAGCGTCATCGAATTCTACGAAGGCATGCTGGCAAAAAAAGGCTTTGATATTCTCGAAGTGGAAAAGGGAAACGCCACGCTTATCCGTTTTGGTGCTCCGGGACTCGACGATGCCAGCGTCCTGATCATGGACATGTATGGCGAAGGCACCACCACGTTTACGATATCCCTCATTATGGAGCCCGAACCGGAATAGCGACTACACCTTCCCGTAGTTGCATTGGGGCAAGTTCTTGCCTACTCGTAGAAAGGTTCTTACTGTGCTCAGAGCCTTTTTGCGGGGATCTCGAATTGGCACGTACACCCGATAAGCAGGCTTCTGAAGACCGAAATGGGTATGAACTCAGCCTCTCCGAGGAATTGCTGGCAGAGACGTACGATGTTTTGCGCCGCATTGCCTCCCGGCAGATGAACCGCCAGCGCCCAAGCGCAACATTGAACACGACCATGATCGTGCATGAAGCATGGTTGAAACTATCCAACGACAGTGACCGTCGCTTTGCCGACCAGGACCATTATTTCGCAACCGCCTCGCGGGCCATGCGGCAGGTTCTGGTCGATCATGCGCGCCGAAAACTTGCCGAGAAACGCGGCGCCGGGGCAGCGCACCTCAATATAGACGACCACCCGGTTCCCGATCGTACCCCTGAGACGCAGTTAGTCGATATCGATACTGCCTTGGCGGCGCTGGCTGAAAAGGCACCTGAACTGGAGCGTATTGTCGAGTGCCGCTTCTTTGCTGGTCTTACAGTTGATGAAACAGCGCGCGCGCTTGGCCGGTCCGTGCGCACTGTCGAGCGCGATTGGGCGCGGGCACGGGCATACCTGGCAGACTATCTGGGGCCCAGAACCTAGCCAGCCCGCCTGATCGGAAAGCGCATTCACTCGCACATGCTTTTTTTAGGCGGACACTCCGGTCGCGCTGCGTAAGGGATTGTGGGACAAGGACGCACGCAGGCCAAATTTCATGGTGCTGCAACTTGAAATCAGTGAAGGACGGCGGGACACTCGGTATTGATCAGAAAGGCACGCTTTGGACATTGACGCGCTTGCACAATTCAGTCGGCTGGACGCGGCATTCTCGGCAGCCCTGGACATGCCCGAGAGCGCGCGCGATGCTTGGCTGCAAAGTGAACTGTCGGACGCTCCTGATGTATTGCATCAGGCAACGATACTCCTGAGGCGAGAGCGAGAGAGCCAGGCAAGCTTTGATGAACTGAGTACCTTCCGCGACATGGCTCTTTCGGACCTCGCTGCAGACATGGACGGCCCGTCTGGTGACCCGCGGATCGGCGCCCGTTACGGACATTGGCGCATAATCAAACGGATAGGCTCGGGCGGCTTGTCAGTCGTTTATGAGGCTAGGCGCGATGATGGCCGTTATGAGCAGACTGCTGCCCTGAAGGTTATTCGCGGCGGCGTGCAGAACGCCGATCTCGTCCGGTATTTCTTGAGAGAGCGCCAGATCCTGTCGACGCTGGACCATCCCGGCATCGTGCGCATTCTCGATGGCGGCGAGACGGCAACTGGCGCGCCTTGGCTGGTCATGGATATGGCGCCGGGACGATCCATAACCGCCTATTGCCGCGAGGCAGATCTCGGCATCGACGAACGCATGGGGCTCATTGCGGATGTCGCTGACGCCGCGCAATCGGCGCACGCTAATCTAGTTGTCCACCGCGACATTAAACCCGACAATATTATCGTGTCGGACGATGGTCACGCGCGCCTTCTGGATTTTGGCGTATCCAGCTTTGCTAATGTTCTGAATGACCCACGCGGCACAAGCGCCATGACGCCTGAGTATGCTTCGCCAGAACAAAGGCGGCTGGAAGAAACATCTACCGCGAGCGATATCTACCAGCTTGGGCGTGTGCTCGCCGAACTCTGCGAACCCTTTTCACTGTCTACAGACGTCAAGGCAGTCATTGCAAAAGCGACAGCGAGCGTCGCTTCCGAGAGGTATTCCTCAGCTGCGAGTTTCGCGAATGACGTGCGACGCGTCATTGAGGGAAGAGCGCCTCTAGCGAAACCTGACACACGTCTTGAGGCAACCCTCCGGCTTGTGCGACGCAACAAGATCGCGGCGGCCCTGTCTATGGTCCTGCTGATGGGCCTCGCAGGCTGGGGATTGACCCTCTCGATCTATGCCCGAGAATTGGAACAGCAGCGCGCCGTCGCTATTGCTTCCGCAGACAGGGCGGACAGGGGCAAAAGTGTCTTGCTCGATATTTTTCGCCGACTAGACCCACTCGAGCAAGATGGCATTAGCTCCAATGTGGCAACATCCGTTAGCCTCCTAGAACCCACTATAAATGATGTGCGCCACCGCCTGACCGATGATCCACTTCTTCAGGCTGAATTAATCGGCTGGGTTGCCCGTGCCAAGGACCGCACGGATGAAACGCAGGAAGCACGTGCACTAGCGGGTGAAGCGGTAGACCTTCTGGCATCTTCAGGAGACCAAACGTCCACAACTTATGCTGCCGCGCTCGCGTATCTCGGCGCCCGGGATATCGATCTGAATCACCGTGAAAAGGGCGAGGCCTCAATCAACGAAGCGCTGACCATAGCGAGATCTGCGCCTGCGTCCGATGAACAGGCGCTCGATACTTACCTGAGCGCAGCCTGGTCAAAGGACAGCGACTGGATTTCACTTAGGGCCTTGTTTGAAGAAGCGCTTCCCCGCGCTTTGGCCACAGGCTCTGTCGAAGCGGAGATCGAAGTGCGCTCAGGTCTCGGTCGCGCGCTCTGTGAGCTGGGTGAACTGAGCGAAGCTCGAGCCCAGATAAGCCAGGCAATTGCTTTAACCGAAAGGATTTACGGCGCTGACCATCCGCGACTTGCCCTTCCGCTTTCAGATATGGGTCGCATTCTAAATGACATGGGACGGCCCGAGGAATCTATTGCAACTCACCGCAGAGCACTGACAATTTCAAGTGCAGCCTTCGGTCCGGACAATTCATCGACGCTGTCTCACCAGAATAACCTGGCGCTCGCTTTACTGAGTGCCGGACGATCAGATGAAGCGATCAGCTTGTTTGAAATGAATCTCGCGTCTCGCATACGTACGGAAGGGGCATATTCTCTTGATGCCGGGGAATTGCTCCAAAACCTGGCCGTGACGCAGTCTCAAGCAGGACTCGCGGACGATGCGCTTGCCTCGCTTGCGCGCGCCGAGGCAATATTTGATGCCCGTTTGCCTGAAGGAAATCCGCGACGGGCTTTTCCTGCACTCACGCGCTCCGCGATATTACTTGATATGAAGACCTATGGCGAGGCCGAACAAAACGCCCGGAGCGCCTATGAGATTCTGTCAAAGACCCTTCCTGCTGGCCACTACGCAACGGAAGTAGCCCGCTGCCGTATCGGCATGGCGCGACTGGGCCTCGGCGACAGGACTGCCGCACGCGCCCATCTTGAGCCCTCCCTCAAAGCGCTGAACAGTCAGGCCGGAGCGCCCGCACAATATGTGGAAGCCTGCCAGACGGCAGGCCGTGAACTTGGTCTCCACGTCACGCAATGACATTGCTTAGCGCTTGCCAGTCATGCCACAACGCATGACTTCGTGAAGCAGGAATACAAAAGGGGCAGCATCCAAAGATGCCGCCCCTCAAATTCGGCTATCAAATATCCAACAGATCGGACTGTCAGATTCTAGAATTTGGCAACCAGTTCGATGCCGTAGGTGCGACCGATATTCGGGTGGTTCACCAAGGTGCCGAAGAAGTCGCGGAAGTCGTCAACGATGGCATCCTCATCCGTGAGGTTACGGCCCCATAGATAGACTTCAAAATCTCCCTTGTTGCGGAGAAGGCCGATACGACCGTTCAGCTGTGTCAACTCGGCAATATAGCCGAAGGGAACGCGGTCGCCACTTGGAAGGTCAACATACTTGATATTATCGATCGTCGTGAAATATCCATCTGAGTACGTAACATCAAGGCGCGCCAGCAGTGAGCTGCTTAGGGCCGGAAGGTCGCGCATATAGGTCCCCGAAATTGATGCAGTAATTTCAGGTGCGTTTGGCAGTTTCTTGCCTGACGCGTCTTCACCGAAGGTGCCGCCGTCTGGGAAGGAGTCAAACTCCGCATTCAGAATACCGAGTGTGCCTTGCACGCCGAAGTTCTCGGTGGCTTGGAAGTTGAAGTCTGCTTCGATACCCTTCGTGATGACTTTTGCCGCATTCGTGATGCGGATCGATGTACGTCCGCCCCCAAGGTCAACGAACTGGTTGACCTGATAGTCGTCATATTCGGAAAGGAAAGCGGCAAGGTTCAGCGTCATACGACCGCCCAGAAGGGTGCTTTTCAAGCCCGCTTCGTAGCTGTCGACGGTTTCCTTGCCGAACTCAAGACCGGAGTTGGCAGCAAGCTCGTCCTTGTTGATGAAGTCGAGGTTGAATCCGCCGCTTTTGTAACCCGAAGAATACTTGGCGTAGACATTTGCATCCCCGCTCAGGGCATAGCTCACGCTGATAGCGGGCGAGAAGAATGTGTCTTGCCGACTATTGATGAGAGGGCTTGGCGCAACGGATGGATTAGCCGGATCGTAGTTGGTGGAACCAAGGTTGAAGATACCGGAATTACGACCGTCGAAAAGCCAGTTCACGTCCTTGTCTTCAACACTATAACGACCACCAAACCCAAGGGTCCACCGATCAGTGATGTCGAAGCTGCCATTGAGATAAGCGGCGTAGCTTTCCGTCGCGACTGTGCCCGAATTGAAAACAACTGAGCCCTCAGGCCCAAAGCCGACCGCGCCTGCGATGAGGGCAAGCTGGGCCTCTGTCAGATTAGATGGATCAAGCCCCAGAAGCGGGGCAACTGATGGCGCGACGGCTTGCGCAATGAACGTTTCATTGAAGTCGTCACCCAGCGTGACGTTACGCTCGGTATCAGCATCCTGCTTGTAGTAATAGAGGCCCGCCATATAGGTCAGGCGCTCGTTTGCGGGAGAGATAAGCTGGAACTCCTGGGTAAGCTGCTCAAACTTGTCAGAGTACTCCACATAGATGATCGACACTGGCGAATAGTCAGTCGCATTCATATAAAATGCATCCGTATCGCGGTAGCCCGTGATTGATTTCAGCGTGAAGCCACTATCTAGTTTGTATTCAGCATCGCACCAGAGACGTCACGGTCTTCCTGCGGATCGAAATCGAAAGCGACTTCGCGTTTCTTGGGAGCGATGGGCGCAGGGCGCGTGCCAAGCATATCCGTCAGGGGCTCGCCGACCAGGATTTTATTATCCGCCTGCAGGCCGTCATAGGCAAAATTGACTTCAAATTTGTCTGTCGGATCGTAGCGGAGCTGGGCGCGATAGGCGAGGACGTCCTTGCTGTCGAGATCGCTGCCGGTGATGATGTTCTTGATGTAACCGTCACGGTCCGTCTTGGAAACCGAGACCTTGGCGGCTAGGTTTTCAGCCAGAGGCACGTTCACCATGCCTTGAATTTCACGCGAGTTGAAATTGCCGAGGCTGGCGCTGAGCTTGCCGGAGAATTCGTTGGTGGGCTTTTTGGTAACAAGGCTGATCGCCCCCGCGACCGTGTTCTTACCAAACAGCATGCCCTGAGGACCGCGCAGAACTTCGACACGCTCGAGATCCAACAGCTCCTGGTTCACAGCGGGCGACTGCCCCATGTAAACGCCATCGACATAGACGCCAACGCGGCTGTCAAAACCGATATTGCGCGAGGCGGAGCCGACGCCGCGGATCGTGATAACCGACCTGAAATCGTTATGGCCAGAAATGGAAACGTTCGGAATGGTGCCGGTCAGCTCCGACAGTTCGCGTACGCTTGTCTGTTCAATATCTCCGGCACCTACGACCGACATGGAAATTGGAACCTCGGAAAGCTTTTCGGCCCGGCGCGTTGCCGTGACGACGACTTCCTGCAGAACATGCACCGAATCTTCCGGTGCTTCCGTTTCTGATTGGGCCGAAGCTGCGCCGCTGGCAGCGAGCATAGCAAAGGATGCACAGCTGACGCTGAGTAGTAAATTGTATCTCATTTTATCTCCGATTTCGCCGGTGACCTTGCCGGCATTTATATTCCCCGAAGCATCAAAGTCGGCATTCCCAGAACATTGTTGCCACATAATGTTAATTTAATTAACATCATTATGTCAACATAACCCATTACGCAAGACACTCAATTAGTCGAGCGAAAATGATTGTCTGATTGGTAAAAATATCAGCCTATATTGCGAAGGGTGACGCAGATCACTTCGCGCGTGCGCGACGATATTAATTGGGGGAGAAATGAGATGCAGAGCACCGAGATCGGGACCGCGAGAGATATCCAGAAAAAATCGGCTTATCATCACGGAGATCTGCGGAATTCGATTATCGAGGCGGTATCTCAACTTATCGATCAGCGAAAATCGCTTGATTTCCAACTTAAGGATGTCGCCTCACTTGTTGGAACATCTACGCCAGCGATCTACCGCCATTTCGCCAGCAAGCAGGATCTTCTGGTGGAAACCGCTGTGGCCGGATATAAATTCCAGAAAGCGTTTCGCGCCCATGCGCTGGATCAGTGCGCGACGTCGCCTTTGGCTCGCCTCCTCTCGATTGGATATGCCTACGTGCATTTCGCAAAGGAATGCCCTGGCTTTTATTTGCTGATGAAAAATCTAGAGACTGATGAAATTCTCTCTTCCGAGAAATATCAGGAAGAGCGTGACGAGGGCCTCTCGCTCGTTAGGTCACTGGTCAAGGAGTGCATTGATACCGGGCTTTTCATTGAGATCGATACAGACCTCGCCATGGCGTCATTGCAAGCGACTGCCTTTGGCCTGGCTCACCTCTATCTCGGTAGTCAGGCAGCCTATATTCCGCCGACACTGCTGGGAGACAGGGATCTTGTTGCCAAGATTTTTACAATCAATGTGCGCTCCCTCTTGAGCGAACAGGGCCAGCAAAAGATCGCTGATGCCAGTCAAAATCCATTTACATAAAACCTCAACGGTCACTCTGCTTCACGCAGACATGATCTGAGAATATCTTAGGCTCAGCGCCACGGCGCCGCTTTCTAGACGAACAGCGACAAGACAAGCGTAGAAGCGAGACCAATCAGTCCAACCAATGTAGACGTCACAGTCCAACTGCGAAGCGTCTGAGATTCCGATAATCCCAAGTAACGGCTCACAAGCCAAAAACCGCTGTCATTTACGTGACTGAGCACGGTCGCTCCCGAAGCAACCGCCATCACCATCAGCGCCGTACCACCTGCGCTAAGTCCGGCAAGCTCAACCACAGGCGCAGCGATGCCTGCTGCTGTTAACATCGCAACGGTTGCTGAACCCTGCGCAACACGGATGATCGCCGCCACAGCAAAACCAAACAGAAGCGGAGACATGCCTGTCGCCGTCAAAGTCGCCGCAAGCTCCGCCCCTGCTTCAGAATCCACAAGGATTTGCTTGAAAGCCCCTCCTGCCCCAGTAATCAGCACGACGACGCCTGCTGGCTCGAGCGCCTTTACCATAGCTCCTGTCAGCGCTTTTGATGGCACCCCGCGCAATCGTCCGAAGACGAACCAAGCCAATAGGCATGCAATCATGAGCGCGATGAAGGGGTGCCCGGCAAACATCACGAAACTTGAAACCAGAACGGGCAATTCCAGTAAGCCAGCCTGTCCGAGCGTGTTGACGATTGTGCCCGCCAGGATAAGCACTAGCGGTATCAAGACGATACTCAGGGCGGACACGAAGCCCACACTGTCACGGGTCGACACTTCTTGGAGCCCCTCAGGGATTTCGCCCTGAAACGCCGGTTGCCGCTCCAGCCAGCGCGCAAAAAGCGGCCCTGCCACCAACATTGCCGGCAGCCCGGTGATCGCTCCGAAAGCGATGACTAGTCCCAGGTCGGCGTTGAGAATGTCAGCGACGGCAATAGGCCCCGGGGTTGGCGGGATGTATGCATGCGACACAGCAAGACCGGCCAGGAGGGGAATTGCGAATGCGACAATCGGGCGACCTGTGCGCCGAGTCAGACCGTAAAGTACCGGCGCGAGAATGATCAGCGCGACATCGAGGAATACGGGCATCGCTACCACAAACCCGACAAATCCAAGCGCCAGAGGAGCCCGCTTTTCGCCAAAGACATTTAGCGTGCCCGAGGACAGGGCCTGGACACCCCCGGAAACCTCCAGCAACCCACCCAACATCGCACCGAGTCCTACGACGACGGCAACAAAGCCGAGCGTGCCGCCCATGCCTGCCTGGATCGAAAGGATGATCGCCGCTGGCTCCATGCCGTAAACGATTCCAAAGCCGGCACTAACCAGAAGCAGCGCAAGAAATGCTGGCATTCTCGCGCGAAGGATCAAGCCAAGGAGCGCCGCGATGCTCGCGGTGACAACCACCAGCGCATAGGCTGTCTCCCCCATCACCGTCAGCCCTCGAAACCGAGTCCGGTTGCCTGGAGGCGAACGCGCGCGAGGAAAGCGCCAGATGTCAGGTAAAGCGTACGCCCGTCATCACCAAAGGCACAATTCGCGACCGGTGCTCCAGTCGCAATTCTGGCAATGGGCGTACCATCAGACAAGAGCACATGGATACCGCCCGGCCCGGCAACATAGACCCGACCATCAACATCCACTGCCATCCCATCTGGTAACCCGCTAAATCCCTGCTCTACCATCGCGGTCAGGTCCACAAATACCCTGCGGTCGGTGGCCATGCCGTCTGGTCCAAGAGAATAGGCATATACCCGAGCAGCCTCAGGGTCTGACACACTCACATATAGCGTTCCACCGTCCGGCGAGAGTGCGACGCCGTTCGGACGCGTCAGGCTGTCATCGATAACGACAACAGAAGTGCCGTCCTCATCCGGTCGCCATAGGTACACGCCATTCAAAGGGATTTCCTTGAAGGGAGATTCATCCTCTCCTTTGAGGCCGTAGGGTGGGTCGGTGAAATAGATCGCCCCCTCTTCAGTGAGGACGAGATCATTCGGGCTTGAGAAGCGCTTGCCCTCAAAATCCGTCGCAAGAAGGGTCTTGTCCTTTGTTTCCAAATCAAGTCGCGCGATGGCCCGATTACCATGGTCGCCGAGTAAAATGGTCCCCGGAAGGTCACCACGTATAAGGCCATTCGCGCCTGGCTCGCGAAATACGCCTGCCGTGTCCTCACCGTCATAGCCGGAAGGCTGGAGAAAAGACTCGAGACCAGCCTGTTCGGTCCACCTGTAGATCGTATTGCCGGGAACATCCGAAAAGAGAAGGTAGGCGCCCTCCTTTATCCAGACAGGTCCTTCGGACCATCCGAACCGATCCTCCGTAAGTTTCTCGATTCCCGCGCTCTCAGCCAACACCTCGGCAGCGAGCGCAGAATCCAGAACCACAATCTCGGCGCCTTCGGGCTCTGCATACACGGCGGTCGCTTGCAGCGGTGACGGCACCGCTGTGCTGTCTTTTAACTCGCAGCCTGCAATCGCCAAGGCGCCCGCAAGTAAGACGGCACCCGATATACTCCATACAGTCTGCATTTATTCCTCCGAAATCGAAACCGGTGTTGCAATTGCGGCCGCAGGTCCATCCGCGATGACGTGCCCCGTAACTTGAAAACTCCCGGCCAGGCGAATGTCGGCCGCCCCCGCGCCGATGGCAAAATCAATGCGACCTGCATCTGCCTCAAACCGAGCAGATGGCGCAAAATAAGCGAACTGCTCCGGCCGCAGAGTGAAGGTCACGTGCTTCGTCTTGCCAGCATCGATGTGCACGCGCGCAAACCCACGTAATTCTTGTTGCGGCCTCGCAACCTGTGCAACCGGATCGCGCGTGTAGAGCTGCACGACCTCATCGGCATTTGTCATTGACGTGTTGGTTATATCGACGCCAATCGAAACCGTATCGTCAGGGGCAAGCGTGTCGCTCGATAGCCGCAGATTGGTATATTCGAACGTTGCATAGCTGAGCCCATGACCGAAGGCATAAGCTGGCGTAATGGGTATATCCATGTAGCGCGCAGAGTCTTTCGACAGGTCCGCATCCGCAGGCCGCCCCGTCGGATTGTGTCCAATAAAATAGGGCGATTGACCTGAACGGCGCGGGAACGATGCCGGGAGCCGGCCGGCCGGAACCGCATCTCCGAACAGCACATTGATTATAGCAGGCCCCGCCTCGACACCTGGAAACCAAGCTAACAGGATTGAGGCGTCATCACTGTCCAGTGGACTAATGTCGAGGGGCCGCCCGGTCATCAGCACAGTTACGACCGGTTTACCGGTTGCGAGAATGGCTTCGGCGAGCGCTTTCTGAGGCACCGGCAGGCCGATATCGGAGCGGGAACGCGCTTCGCCGGACATATTATAGTCTTCACCCGTTATGAGGAGCACCACATCCGCCGCTTCAGCCGCCGCAACAGCCTTGGCGATTGCGGCTGGGTCTGCCACATCGCGCGTACCGGCACCGGGTTCATAGACAACAAATTCTTCGCCTAGCCGTTTGCGCAGGGCTTCCACGACTGTGACGACATCCTCTTCGCGTCCTTGCGCCTTCCAAGACCCAATCATTGAACGCGCGTCACCCGCTAGCGCGCCGATTACGGCGACCTTCCCCGGCTGTGGCTTGAGCGGTAACATGCCTGCATCATTGCGCAACAACACCATCGAGCGCTCAGCCACGTGCCGTGCCGCGGCGCGATGGTCCGGCGTCAGCATAGCTGCCGCCTCCCGCGCCGGGTCATGATAGGCATAGGGCGCATCGAACAAGCCGAGACGATCTTTTGCCATCAGCACTCGCTTCGTCGCGGCATCCAGTGCCGCCTCAAGAGCCGGCGAGGCCTCGACAGCTTCGAGCATATCCGCCGCGTAGATCCCGCTCGTCATCTCCATGTCGACGCTCGCTAGAAGCGCCAGTGCCCCCGCTTCAGAGCGCGTTTCCGCTACACCATGGTTGAGCAGCTCCGGAACGGAATTCCAGTCACTCACTATAAGCCCGTCATAGTCCCACTGTCCCCTGAGCAGTCCGTTTACAAGCGCCTTGTTGGCCGTTGTCGGCACGCCCCCGATGTCATTGAAGGCAACCATGAAGCTTGCCGCCCCCTCCTCTGCTGCTGCACGGAATGGCGGGAGGTAGACATCCATCAACGTGCGTTCAGAAATGTCCGCGCTGTCATAATCGCGCCCGCCAGTACCTGCACCATAGGCGCCAAAATGCTTTGCAGTGGCGATGATCGTATCTGGACGCTTCAGGTCTTCAACCTGGTATCCATGTACCTGCGCTCGGGCCATGGCCGAGCCGAGAAAGGGCTCTTCCCCCGCCCCTTCGACGATCCGCCCCCAGCGCGCATCACGCGCGATGTCCACCATCGGCGCGAAGGTCCAATGCAATCCGGCAGCAGATGCCTCCACGGCCGCCACACGAGCAGCTAGCTCCGCATCATCCACGTCAAACGTTGCCGCGATGCCAAGCGGGACAGGGAAAATAGTGCGGTAGCCATGCACGACATCCATGGCGAACAGTAGCGGAATGCCATTGCGGCTGTCTTCCACCGCAACATGCTGTAGGTCGCCCAGGAATTCCGCGCCGGCCACATGCAGATAGGAACCAACGCCGCCGGTCCGGACCCGATCGCGCTCTGCATCTGTGATGCGCGAATTGAGCGCGATTTGCCGCCCACCTGCCATCTGGTTCAGTTGACCAAGCTTCTCGGCGGTCGTCATCTTATCGAGAATGAAGCCCACCCGCTCGGCGCCGCGGAGGCCCTTTGCCGTCGCCTGAGCTACCGTGGTGCCCCCTTCCTCGGCGCGAAGGTCCACGTTTGGGGAAGAAGATTGCGATGATGCACAGCCCGACGCGGCAATCAGCAGCAACGCGATGGCCGAATATCGATAGGCTGACATCCGGGCGGATTTACCGCGCGTTGCTCTTTGGGAATGTCTCATCCCTTCCTCCCCTAATCGCTGTGTTATTGTTTTGTTAGCGCTAGCAAAACTGGCACCAGAAACACCCCGTGTCAAACGGCACAACCCGGGCAATGGAAGCGACAAAGAAGCTTATCGTGAGTAAAGGAGTTGGATCCAGACAAGCTGTAGTGACTAGGGTCCGGACTCATTACAGCCACCAGATGACGGCTGCTGCAAGCGCGAT